>JAYPPQ010000004.1:242500-1498705 GCA_038131545.1 Alphaproteobacteria bacterium | reverse complement strand
TTTTAAATTCAACAAATGCTTTTGAAATATATAAAAAGTTGAAAAATCAGGTGATAGAATTAAGTCACCTTATGAAGTTATTAGTGTAATTTTGAATCAATTACATAGAAATATTCACTTAATGATACTTGAAATTGATAAAAAAAAAGCGTTTAAAATTTCAAGACAGTTTGAAAGTATTAAAGTATCTCAAAAAGCAATATCAAAATATTTTGTGAAATGTTTAACAACAATTTATTCATTGCAAACTAGTCTTGATTTTGAAAAAGGGTGGTAAAATTGCTACAAACTTATTTCAATTATATGAATTTTGTAGATTACAAATAATAGATGCATTTCGTCATAATAAAAATGATGGTTTAAAAAAGTCATATGATGCACTTTCTCAAATTGTGTTAGCTTGGGAAACGATGGAAAAGTAAGATGAATAAAGATAAAGTTCAAAATGAAAAGAAAACAATTAAAAGAATTACAAAATGTTTCTGAAAAAATTTCTGATTAATAAGTGATGGAAAATTTAAATCAATTATTCCATTAGAAAAACAAAGATTAAATATTTTAAAAAGTTTTAATGTTAAAACCATCTGATAGTGGTATAAAATTACTTCAAAATATTTTAGAAAAGAATAAAAAAGATATAGATATTATTGAAAATGAAAAACTTAAATTAAATAAAAATTTTAAAAAAGTTAAAAATATTTTTCTTGCCTATGGTAAATAATATTTTAAGTAAATTATGTCAAAAGCTTCTTCAAGTTTTCAATATCAACTTCCCAATTACTTCAGATGATTTGTTAAACTATTTTAAAAGAAAATAAAATAAATTTTAAATTATATGAACACAAACCATTACATTCTGTTAATGAATCAAAGACTGAACAAGAATTAATTTTTCCTAAAAATTCAAATAGTGTTCATATTAAAAATCTTTATTTAAGAGATAAAAAAAAAAAATTATTTAATTACATGTGAACAAGATAAAAAAATTGATTTAAAAACTTAAAGAAAAATTAAATCTGATCGTCTTTCTTTTGGATCTGCTGAAAGATTGTTTCAATATTTAGGTGTTTTTCCTGGTGCTGTTTCACCTTTTTGTATGTTAAATGGGATTAAAAATAATGTAAATTTTTTCTGTGATTATGATTTAAAGCAATTTAAAAATGATATATTTGCATCCATTTGTTAATGATAGGACTATTTGTTTAAATATTAATGATCTTGAAAATTTTTAAAAAAATATCATATTTTATTAATTGGATAAATTTGTAATTTATGTTATTTATTTTTTTTAAAATCTTTGTTACTGCTATTATAATTGTTATGGTTTCAGAAATAGCAAAAATAAATGATAGAATAGGTGGTTTAATAGCAGCTATGCCTCTTACAACATTTTTAATTTTATTTTGGATGAATTATGAAAATGTTCTGAAAATAAAATTTCAACTCATATTAATTATACACTTTTATATTTAATAGCAACTGTTCCTATGTTTCTAATTTTTCCTTATTGCTTAAATAAGTTTGGATTTTGGTTTACAATTTTTATTAGTATTTTTGTAACTTTGATTTCTACAATAATAGTTCATCAAATAAGTAAAAATTTTGATATTAAGTTATTTTAATATTCTATGTTATAGTTAATAATTTGGCACGTTAATTGAAGACTTATGAAAAAATATAATTTTAATGTTGGTACAAAATTTCAAAATTTAGTTTGGAATAGAATAGCAAATATACCTGAAGGGAAAGTTTTGACATATCAAGAATTAGCAAATGAAATTGGTTATCCAAAGAGTTTTAGAGCAGTTGCAAGTGCTTGTGGTAAAAACCCTTACATTCCAGAAATACCATGTCATAGAGTTGTTAGAAAAGATGGTGGATTAGGTGGTTATAGTGCCGAATGGTGGAATTAAAAGAAAAAAATATGTTAGAAAAAGAAGGACATAAATTTATTAAGGGCAAAATAATTTTATAAATTTGTCGTAAAATATATTAAGGCAATAATTATGAGTGATAATCAAGATTTAAAAAGCAAGATTTTATTAATGAGACAAAAAAATTTTGGTGAAGTAGTTAATGAATCTAATGAAAAAAATGATAATGAAAAGCCTGAAAATAATGAAATTAATCAAAATGATGAGTTTTAACTGAAATCTAATGAAAATAAAGATGAAGTAGATAATAATAATTTAGAAAATAAAATTCAGTTGATATAAATTCAGAAATATCTGAGTTAAAAGAAAATTTAAATAAAGTTGCTAAAACTAATGAAAAAGCCTTTGATTTACTTGCAAAAAATTTAATGAGTCTGTTGAGGTTATTTTAGAATTAACACAAAGAGTAGAAAAACTTGAAACAGTTACAAAATTGCAATCTATGCAGGAGAGTGTTAAGAAAAATGAAGTTAAACCTAGCCAAAAAGGTATTAAGTTTTTTTTATTTCTTTTATTTGTTGCTGGCATTTCATATTTTTTCTATAAATTTGATATAGATCTTAGCATTCTAAAAGATATAAGTAGAGATTTTCTTAGCAATTCTTGGAAAGTAATTTAATCATCAAGATCTTCATTTAAGATCGTCATATTAAACTGAAAACACGTTTCTCCATCTTCATTATCTTCAAAAACTACACCAATAAATTCATCATCTATTAAAACTTCTGCTGAATCATCTTTATTTGCTCTACCCTCAATTTTAATTTTTTTGTTTTTAAACTTTTGTTTAAAAAAGTTTTCTATTTTTTTTAGTGTAATTCTATCCATAATTATCCTTGCTTATTTCTTTGAAAAAATTCAAATTTTTTATCTAATCTTTTTAAAATTTTTGAAAGTGAAACATTAGTTTCTATAATTTTTTGTTTATAAGTTATACTAAAATCAAATAAAAGTTTACTTTTAACATTAGTTTTTTTTTCTATTTGGAATATAGGTTTATCAAAAGTACTTCGAAAAAAAGAAAAAATAGCTTTTTGTTTACTATGATCAATAGAATAATCTCTACAAACTCCAGAAGAAACTTGTTTGCTATAAGTTTGCAATATTATTTGTAATTCTGATTTTGAAAAAAAAACGTTTGTGCTTTTTATTATAATTAAAACCTTTTGATATAATTTGTTGCATAATTTAGTTGTTCCACATATAAGTATTTTAAGAATCTATGATGTATTTTATCAAGTATTTAACTTTTAATTTTGCTAGGGAATATAATGGCTGATATTTTTGATGAAGTTTCAGAAGATCTAAGAAAAGATCAATATAAGCAAATTTGGTTTAAATATAAAAATTTATTATCTCTTTTGTTTTAATATTTGTTTTATCTGTTGTGACATTTAAATTTATAGAATATTATCAAGAAAAAAGAAAATCGAAATAGCAACTCTTTATTTTGATGGACTTCAAGAGATTAAAAATAAAAACTATGAAAAAGCTGAAGTAATATTTAATGAAATTAATAAAAAGTGCTGATTTGGGATATACTGTTTTATCTTATTTTAAACTTGCAAATATAAATTTAAACAAAAAAGACTTCCAATCTATGGAAATGTATTATGACAAAATTATGAGCTTAAATAATATTAATAAAGCTTATAAAGATTATGCTTTAATACTTAAAATTACAAATTCACCTAATATCAAAAATGATGATAAAATTAACTCATTAAAACCATTTTTAACTAGTCCAAGTGAATTTCAACCAATTGCTTCTGAGTTAGAAATCCTATATTTGATAGAAAATAAGAAAATTAAAACTGCAAAAATTAAATTAGACAAGCTGCTGAAACAAAATAATATATCAAATAATCAGAGAAATAGGTTAAGTACAATAGATGAGATTTATTTTAAATAATATAAAATTAGCATTAAATTTTCTTTTTATAATTTTACTTCTATTTGTTTTTTCATGTTCTGATAAAGAAGTTAAACCCTTTGTAGGAAAAAAAATAGATATACATTTATCAAGTCAATCTATGGCTTCAAGAGATTTTGCTTTAAACATTGATGAAGTTACTCAAAATAATTATTGGTTTCAAAAGGGAGGAAATGACACTCATTCAATTCCGAATATTAAACTTAAATTTCCTCTTAAAACAATATTTTCTAAAAATACTGATCAAGAAATATCAGATGAATATTTTAAGTTAGCAAATCCAGTTGTTGATGACAAAAACATATACATATTAAATACTGATGGTAACGTTACATCAATAAATAAAAATAGTTTTAAAATAAATTGGAAAAAACAAATTTTTTCTAACCAAATTGATTTTCCTAATCTTGGTTCAATTGTTGTGCAATTAAATAGTAATAATTTATTTCTTCATAATGGAGGAGATTTGATATTTGCTTTAAATAAAAAAACTGGAGAAGTTAAATGGAAATTTAAAAATGAGTTTCCTTTTAGAGGAAATATTTCTACTAAAGATAATTATTTATTAGCAAATGATTATAATAATAATTTACTAGCATTTTTAGAAAATAAATTAATATGGAAAAAAAAATTAGGTGATAGTGAAAATGTTATATTTACAAATATTAGACCAATAATCCATGATAATAAAATTATTAACCCAGCTTTTAATGGTTTATTTCATATATTAAATATCAGTGACGGGAAATTAATATTCTCAGATTATCTTCAGCCAAACAACAAAATGGCAAAAATTTTTAGAAATAATGATATTATTGCAAATCCTATCATATCAGATGACAAAATTTATATAATCTCTCACTCAGGGACATTAGCATCCTATGAATTAAATAATTTAAAACTTATTTGGTCAGTTCAAATTGGGGGAGGGAATGTTCCAGTTATATCAGGAAATAGTTTATTTCTGATTGATAATAATAACATTTTATACGCTATAAACGCTAAAAATGGAAAAATTAAATGGATGAAACAATTGGATTTAAATATTGAAGAAGGTTTTTATTTTAAGGACATTAAAAAAATTAATTTTATGGGACCTTTTTTAATTGATAATAAATTGACTTTGTTTTCTAGCAATGGTTATTTAAAAATAATTGATCCATTAAATGGTAAATTTTTAAAATCTATAAATTTTGATCTTTTAGGAACTGAACCAATATTTGTTGAAGATAAATTGATTATTCTTACATCAGATGGTGATTTGAAAGTATATAAATAATTTAATTTTGTTATGTTTAATATAGCTATTTTTGGCAGACCTAATGTAGGTAAATCAACATTATTCAATGCGCTTGTAGGGAAGAAAAAAGCTATTGTTTCAAATGTAAGTGGTGTCACAGTTGATAGGAATTATGGAATTGTAAAACTTAATGATATAAGTTTTAATCTAATTGATACAGCAGGCATTTTAGATAAAGCTCTTCATAAAAATGAGTTTACAGTTCAAACTTTAAAGGCGATAGAAGAAGCAGATTTAGTTTTTTTTGTAACCGATTATTCCTCAGGTATTTTACCATATGATTTTGAATTAAGTTCTATTTTAAGAAAAACAAAAAAAAATGTTATTCATCTAGTAAACAAATTTGATGCAAAAAATAAAGTTTTTTCAAATGAAGATGCAATTAAAATTGGATTTAAAGAAATCATATATATCTCATCAGAACATAAAAAGGATTTAATGATATATATAATTCACTAATAAAAACTGAAAATTTTAGAAATAATGAAAACATAACTCCATCAAATTTTAACAATAGCAGTCAAATTAATATTTCATTTATTGGAAAACCAAATTCAGGAAAATCATCTTTAATTAACACAATACTTGGTCATAAGAGGTTAGTCACTGGTCCAAAATCAGGATTAACAAGAGATAGCATTCAAATACCTTTTTCCTATAAGAATAAAAATTTTTTATTAATCGATACTGCAGGAATGAGAAGAAAAGCTAAAATAAATGATTTTGTTGAAAAACAAAGTGTATCTAAAAGTATGTTAGCTATAAGAATGTCAGATATTGTAATTCTAGTTTTAGATTCAACAGATAAATTAAATAAACAAGATTTAATTTTAGCTAAGAGAGCAATAGATTATGGCAAATCTATTATTATTTCTCTAAACAAATGGGATTTAATTGAGGATAAAATTAATTTAAAAAATATTTTAGTGAAAAAATTAAAATTTCATTATCACAATTAAATGATGTAAAAATTTTACCAACATCATGTTTTAAAGTTCATGGTATTGATAAATTGCTTGAAGATATAATAAATGTTTATGAAAATTCCCATAATAGGATATCTACATCAGATTTAAATAAATGGTTTAAGTTTCTTTCAGAAAAACATCCAGCACCAATGGTTAAAGGAAAAAAAAACTCATTAAAATACATTTCTCAAGTAGAAGTTTTGCCACCTCGATTTATCATTTTTTGTTCATATCCAAAAGATATTCCTTCATCGTATGTTAAATATATTAAAAACAACTTAAAAAAAGCATTTAACTTTAAAGGTGTAAACATAGTGATAAATCTAAAAAAGACTTCAAACCCATTTACAAATCAATAGTAACTATTTCATTTTGATTATTTTTTTGACTTAAAATAGTAAACAATTTTAGGGCTGCATTTGCAGGAGTTTGATTATTTTTTTCGTCTTCACCAGGCATTGCAGTTTTTCTAAGTTTTGTATTTATAGGTTTAGGGTGAATTATATACACATTAACTTTTGTTTTTTTATTTTCTAAATGCCAACTGTAAATCATTTGTTCTAATGCAGCTTTAGATATAGAGTAAGCTCCCCAAAATGGTTTTGGTTTTTTTGTTAATTTTGATGATATAACACATAATTCACTATGTTTGCTTTCTTTTAAACTTAATTCTAGTGATCGCAAAAGTCTAAAATTTGCAATTAAATTGGTATTTAAAACTTCTTCAAACTCTTTGGTTCTTGGTGGCATAATGGAGTTAGGGTTCCAAGGATGGCAGCATTCATGACTAATAAATCTAATTTTTTATATTTTTTAAAAATTTCATACCCTAATTTATCGATCCCTTCATAATCTTTTAAATCAAGATTAATAATTGTAGATGTTCCATTTAAAGATTTTATTTGATCATACAAAGAATTAAGTTTGTTTTGATTTCTACCATGTATTAAAACATGATAGCCATTTTTTGCTAAATGAATTGATAATTCTTTACCTAATCCTGAAGTAGCACCAGAAATAAAAGCAATTTTTTTAGTCAAACAATTCATTTTTTAAATTTTGTATTTCTTCTACATTAATTGGATAGTCACCAGTAAAACAATGATCAGAAAATTGTGGATTTTTATTATCTCTATTTTTGTATCCCATAGCTACATATGTACCTTTTAATGAAAGAAAAAAGAGTGACTTAGCACCAACAATTTTAGTCATTTCATCTAAATTATAATTTGAAGCCATTAACTCTTTATGTTTTGGGGTATCTATACCGTAAAAATCAGGAAATTTTATTGGTGGACATGTAATACCTAAATGAACTTCTTTTGCTCCAGCTTCATAAACCATATTTACAATTTTGCTTGCAGTTGTTCCTCGAACAATTGAGTCATCAATTAAAATTACTTTTTTATTTTTTATACATGATCTATTTACACTATGCTTAAGTTTAACACCAAGCTGTCTTATATTTTGCGTTGGTTCAATGAATGTTCTTCCAACATAATGACTTCTAATTATACCAAGCTCAAATGGAATTTTTGATTTTTGAGAAAAACCAATTGCTGCCGATACACCAGAATCTGGGATAGGGACAATAACATCAGCATCAATTTTATTTTCTATGGCTAGCTGTTCACCTAATTTTTTTCTATAAGTATATACTGTTTTTCCATTTATAATACTGTCTGGACTAGCAAAATAAATTCTTTCAAATATACAAGGTCTTTCATTATATTTTTTAAATGGTTTAAAAGATTGAATATGATTTTGTTCAATAGAAATTATTTCTCCATTTTCTATATCTCTAATAAATTTAGCACCGATTATATCAAGTGCACACGTTTCAGAGGCTAAAACATATGATCCATTCAAAGATCCTAAAACAAGAGGGCGTATTCCAAAAGGATCCTTTACACCTATAAGCTTTTTTATTAGTTAATATAACTAATGAATATGCTCCTTTAATTTTATTCAAAGCATCAATTAGTTTATTTATGAGTTTTTTTTGTCGAGAACGAGCTACAAGTTGTAGAATTAATTCTGTATCTGAAGTTGTTTGAAAAATAGCACCTTTAGACACTAATTCTTTTTTTAAAGAATCTGTATTTGTTAGGTTTCCATTATGAGCACATGCAAAGCCACCTAAGGAGAGATTTGCAAATAAAGGTTGTAAATTTTCAGCTTTAGACTCTCCAGTTGTTGAATATCTAACATGACCTATTGCATGTCTTCCAGGTAAATTGGATAGAACCTCATTATCATTAAAATTATCACCAACAAGACCTTGTTTTCTTATATTATAAAATTTTTTTCCATCATAAGAAACAATCCCAGCACCTTCTTGTCCTCTATGTTGAAGAGAATGAAGACCCAGAGTAGTTAATACTGAAGCTTCTTCTGCATCAAAAATACCAAAAACTCCACATTCTTCTTTAAGTTTAGTCATTAAATCCTCAAAAAAACACCTTAAATAAAATTAACAATTTTTTCTATAACTTTAATCGAATATGTTTTAATTGGTTCAAAAAATAAGGAGTTTTTTAAAAAAAGAGGAAAGTCTTTTGTTGTATAAAATAAATATATTATTCCTGATGTACTTAATAAAATAAAAAAAAAACCTTTTACAAAACCAAATATTAATCCAAATATATTGTTAATATAATTTCTATTTATTAAGTTTTTAAAATCTCCGATAAAATAATAAATTATTAACTTTAAAATTATAAAGCTTAATAAAAATAAAATAATAAATATTATTATTAAAAAAATAACGTTTGGATTTATCAAATTAAAAATTAATAACTTATTTATTAACAAAAAAGAAAATAATATAGATAAAGTCCAAATACAAAAATTCAAAAACTCTTTAATAAATCCATTATTCAAACCTATTAGTGAGGTTATCAAAAGTAAAATTAAGATAATCCAATCTATAAAATGAAAGTTTAAAAATTCCATCATTTATTAATTAGAAATTGCATAACAATATTATTTTTTGATTTATTCATGTCATTTGGTTTTCCTGACCAAGCAATTTTATTGTTATCTAATAAAATGACCCTACTAGCTAAATTATTAATAGAAGAGATGTCATGTGTAATTGTAATTGCACTCACTCCAAGTTTTTTAACAGTTTTATGAATTAAATCATTAATTATTTTTCCTGTTATCGGGTCAAGTCCAGATGTTGGTTCATCAAAAAATAAAACTTGAGGTTGATCACATATTGCTCTTGCAATTGCCACTCTTTTTTGCATGCCTCCAGATAATTCAGAAGGGTACAATTCTAATATATTTTTATCTAATTCAAGATTTTGAATAATTGAAAGAGCTTTTTCTTTAGCTGCTTTTTTATCAAACCCAAAAATCTAGTTTCTTTGAAAGTTATATTTTCCCATACAGTTAAAGAATCAAATAAAGCTCCATTTTGAAATGTAACTCCTAATGTTTTTAAGAGCATTTTCTTTATCTATTCTATTTGAATTTACAATATCAACACCATCTATCTTTATTGATCCAAGATTTGGTTTTAATAGACCCATAAGACATTTTAGTAAAACTGATTTTCCCGAACCAGATTTACCAATTATTACAAGAGATTCCTTTTTTGACAGATGTAAGTTTATTTTATTTAAAATAATATTATTTCCAAATGAAACAGATAAATTTTTAACATCAATTAAATTTTTTGTTTTCATGATAATCAAATAAATAATGCTGTAATAAAATAAGTACTAGTTAAAATCAGTGTAGACGCAGTAACAACTGATATAGTAGTGGCCCTCCCTACGCCCTCTGCTCCACCAGAAGCATTAAAGCCAAAATAACAACTTATGATAGAAATAATGATCCCAAATACAAGAGCCTTAATTAATCCTTGAATTAGATCAATTGAATTGAAATTATCTATAGTTGATATCATATATAAAATAGGATTAAGGTCTAATTTAAAAGTCGCAACTATAAATCCTCCAAAAACTCCAATTATGTTTCCTACTAATACAAGAAATGGTACTGCTATAATTGATGCTAAAAGTCTTGTTGATATTAGAAATTGCATTGGCCTAGTAGATAAAGTTTCTAAAGCATCAATCTGATTAGAAACTCTCATTGTTGCTATTTCTGCAGCCATTTTTGCTCCAACTCTTCCACATACCATTAAACCTGCAAGAACAGGACCTAATTCTCTAAGAATAGATGTTAGAACTATTTTTGATATTGTGCTTTCATCATTAAAATTATCAAATCCTGAAAAAGTTTGTAAAGCGAGTACCATTCCTGAAAAAAAAGTTGTTAAACCAACAACTGGTAAAGAATAAAATGCAATATCTAAAAATTGGGATAAAAATTGTTTAAAATAAAAAGGTTTTTTAAATAACCAAAAAAAACTCATAAAAAAAAATAAAGTTATTTTTCCTAAGTTTTCAAATGTACTTAGTGATAGTTTACCTATTAAGTTAAAAACTTTTATCATATTATGAACAATTTTTTTTATACATATTTTCTAATAACACGATTTGAAATTAGTGTGAATAATTCATATATACTAATTCCTAAATCACTTTTATTCCATTGAATTAATAAATCTTCATTTATTAATTCTAAATATGAACCAACTTTAAGGTTTTTTGTATCTATTTCTGTAATATCTACAATTAATGAATCCATTGTTATAGATCCTATGATTCGACAAGATTTTCCATTTATCATTAAACTTATATTCTTTTTTAAAATTCTTAAAATGCCATCAGCATATCCTATGCCAATAGTTGCGAGTTTACTATCACGATTGAGTGTTTCTGTTCTACCATAAGAAACTTTATCACCCTTTTTACCAAATCTTATTTGAAGAATTGGAACTTTCAATTTAGCAGGAAAATTTAAATTTTTCTTATTAAGTGTTATATTTTTACCATTAGCATCATATCCATAAATACCAATGCCTGGTCTGGTTTGATCAAGTATAAATTTTTTATCTAACAAAATTCCACCAGTATTTGATAAACTAATTTTTTTGTTTTTAAAATATGAGTTTATTTTTAAAATTTTTTCATATTGTATATAATTAAATTTATCATCTTTATTATTTGAATTTGAAAAGTGCGTCAAAATAAATTCAAAGTTGAGAGAAGAAATATTAGAAATATTTTTTAGAATATGGTCGAGTTCATTTGAATCTAATCCTAATCTATTCATGCCTGTATCTATGTGCAAAATACTTCTTATTTGTGGATATAATTTTTTATAATTAATAAAATTATTTAATTGATTGAGATTATTAATTACAGGTATTAAATTATTCTTTTTATATTCTTCTGGATGATGAATCATACCTTCTAGAACACCTATTTTAATTTTATCAGATTTTAAATGATTTCTTAATTTGATACCTTCTTCAATTTGAGCAACATAAAAAAAGTTACAACCTGACTGGTTTAAACCTGTTGCAACTTCTTCTAATCCAAAACCATATGCATTAGCTTTTACGACTGCTGAAGCTTTAAAATTTGAATGTTTATTTATTTTTTTCCAATTAGAATTAATTTTTTTTAGAGATATTTCTAAAATACATTGCATTTTCAATAATCTTTAGAAGGTCTTTCATTATCTTGAATTAAATCTAAAAATCTTGTGAATTGAGATTCAAATTGAATTTGTATATTTCCAGTTGGGCCATGTCTTTGTTTTGATACAATTATCTCTGCTTTTCCATGAGCTAATTCACATCTTTCTTCCCAACGTTTAAATCTTTCAGAAAAGGTTTCTCTATTTTCATTTTCTTTTTGTACTGGTTGAGCTTTATCTAAATAATATTCTTCTCTATAAACAAACATGACTACATCTGCATCTTGTTCTATAGAACCAGATTCTCTTAAATCCGCTAGAATTGGTCTTTTGTCCTCTCTTTGTTCCACAGCTCTACTTAATTGTGATAGAGCTAACTATTGGTATATTTAATTCTTTAGCAAGACCTTTAAGTTGTCTTGTTATTGCAGAAACTTCTTGTACTCTGAACTCAGGTCCACGAGGACTTTTAGATTGAATAAGTTGTATATAATCTATAACAATTAATTTTAATCCCTCAGTTCTTTTTAATCTTCTAGCTCTTGAAGCCATCTGACTTACTGATAAAGCAGGTGTGTCATCAATATAAAAAGGTGTTTCTTGAATAAGATTTTGAGTTTTAACTACATTAGAGAATTCATTCTCATTTATGTCACCTTTCCTAATCCTATGAGAATCAATCCCAGATTGTTCTGACAAAATTCTTTGTGCTAATTGTTCAGATGACATTTCCAAGGAGAAAAATAAAACAGGTTCTTTATTTTCCAAACTTGATTTTGCTGCTTTAAAAGCAATATTAGTAGCAAGCGCTGTTTTACCCATAGAAGGTCTACCTGCCAAAACAATTAAATCAGACTTATTTAAGCCTCCTAAAAATCCATTTAATCTTTTAAAGCCAGTATCTACACCTGGCAATTCTGATCCTCTTTTGTAAGCATCATTAATTAACTCTGTAGCTAATTTTAGAGTAACTTGAAATTTTTGTGGTCCATTATCAACTTTATCTTTTTCAGCTAAATTAAATAAACTTTCTTCTGCTCTTTCAATTAAATCTTCTGGAGAAGTATCTATTTTTATATTAAGAGATTTTTCTTTAATATCATCAGATATTCTTATTAAGCATCTTCTGAGATAGCAATTTTTAATTTCATTAGCGTAAGAATTTATATTTGAAATTGATAATACACTAACCTTTTAATTTATTTAAATAATCAGATATATCAATTTTTCTATTCGGGTTTTTATCTCTAAGATAACCTTTAAAAGTTGTTGGATCTGCCAGTTTATTATTATCAAAGAGAATCAGACATGCTTGATATATTTCTTGGTGTAATGGTTCATAAAGATGATAATCTTTTATCAAATCCATTGTATTTTCTATAGTAGTATTATCAAAAAGAATTGCGCCTAAAAACTTTGCTCAGCTTCCAAGTTATAAGGCATAGAATTTTTATCATCAGAATTTATTTTATTGTTATTATTTAAATTTATTAAATTGTAAGAATTTTCTTCAGCGCTCATTTTTAAATATTAACATATTTATTAATAATCTAAAGATTAAACGTTTAAAATTACAATTTTAAAAGTCATCATGATGTAATTAATTTTTTTATATCTAAGTATAAGATTATTTATTTAAAAAAAAACTTATTTACCAGCTGTATCAGAATCTAAAGTTTTGTTTTTTTTTTGTTGAAGCTTCAGTTTCTTTTGATTTATCATCTTCATTTAGCAAATCAACTTTTTGATTTATTTTTTCTGGTTTCTCATCTGTTTTTATTTCATCTTGAATAGATAATTCTTCAGATGTATCTGTTTTATTATCTTCATTTTCAGAATTGCTAGTTATGGCTTTTCCAAGTTTTTTTTGAGTAGATGCTTCTTCAGATGAACGTGCAACATTAAGTATTATTTCACAGGAAACTTCAGGGTGAAGGTTTATAGTAACATTTTCGTATGTTAGATTCTTAATAGATTTATTTAGATCTATTTCATTTTTAAAAATCGAAATATTTTTTTCAGCCAAACTATTTACTATGTCTTTTGTACTAACTGAACCAAATAATTGACCAGAATCACTTGCTGCTCTTATTAATATTACTTCTTGTCCAGAGAGAGTTTTTAATTTTTCTTTTGCATCTTTAATTAATTTATCATTCTGAGATTTTATATCAGTTTTTTTCTCTTCAAAATATTTTCTATTTTCTGATGTAGCATATAGAGCTTTTTATTTGGAACCAAAAAATTTCTAGCATATCCTGATTTTACTTTAACTTCATCACCGATGTTTCCGAGTTTCTTTATTTTTTCTAATAAGATTATATTCATATATTATCCTTTATTTAACAACGTATGGCATCAAACCAATATATCTTGCTCTTTTGATTGCTGTGGGTAGTTCTCTTTGTTTTTTTTGCTGAAACTGCAGATATTCTAGAAGGTATAATTTTACCTCTTTCTGATACAAATTTTGTTAATGTTTTTATATCTTTATAGTCAATTTTATCTTTTGAACCAGAAAATGGGCAAGATTTTCTTTTCTTTTGAAAAGGTCTTCTAACTGCTTCTTTTGTAATTCTCAATTGTGTCATAAATCACCTAAATTATAATATTAGTTTTAATTTTCATTGTCGATAACCTCAACCATTTTTGATTGTTTACCATCAAATGTTTTAATTTTAATTGTCATGTAAGCGAATAACGTCTTCATGAAGACGCAATTTTCTTTCATATTCTTCAATTTTATCAGGATGAGATTCAATGATGAAGCATAGTGTAATGAGCTTTTTTATTTTTATTTATCTCGTAGGCTAGATTTTTTAAGCCCCAATACTCTTCACTTAAAATTTTCCCTTTTTCATTTTCGATATTTTTTTTAAATTCAGATATAATAATATCTAATTGATTTTT
Source organism: Alphaproteobacteria bacterium (assembly GCA_038131545.1). GTDB lineage: Bacteria > Pseudomonadota > Alphaproteobacteria > Puniceispirillales > Marisalimonadaceae > TMED54. Next base: position 1,484,098 of record JAYPPQ010000004.1, on the reverse strand, counting down.
TGTAATATCTTGTCTACAGATAATTACACTTTCATATAAAGGCATAATTTCTCCCTATGAATATACCAGTTAGTAAAGCCATTATGTTTAATAACAGCAAGGAGTTTGTTTGCAATATAATTATTTATAAAAATTTTGCAATAATTTAATTTTAATTTAATTTAGATAATGAGGTGAGTATGAATATTTTAGCATTTCCTGGCCAAGGATCTCAAAAAATAGGAATGGGAAAAATTTTTTATGAAAATTTTAGTGCCGCAAAAAGTGTATTTGAAGAAGTTGATGACACTCTAAATTTTAAATTAAGTAAATTAATTTTTGATGGGGACATAAGTGAATTATCTCTTACAAGTAATACTCAACCAGCTTTAATGGCAGTTAGCATTGCAATATTAAGAGTTTTTCTTGAAGAATATAAGATTAATATTAATCAAATATTTAAATTTGTTTGTGGACATTCCTTAGGAGAGTTCACTGCTCTATGTGCTGCTAACGTAATATCTTTAAAAGATACAGCTAATTTATTAAAAATAAGAGGACAATCTATGCAAGAGGCTGTTCCTAATGGTGAAGGTTCAATGGCAGCTTTAATAAGTTCTGATTTTAGCAAATTAGATAATCTATTAAATATGGTTAAGAAGATTGGAGTTTGTGAAATAGCAAATCATAATTCTTCTGAACAAATTGTTATAAGTGGTCATACCAAAGCTGTGCAAGAATTAGTTAATAATTCTGCTGAATTCTCAATAAAAAGAGCAGTATTACTGAATGTAAGTGCACCATTTCATTGTAGTTTAATGATGCCAGCTCAAATTAAATTGGAAAATGAATTAAAAGAGATAACATTTAATGATCCTGATCTTCCAATTATATGTAATTATACTGCTGTTGCTGAAAATAATCCTCTTAAATTAAAAGAAAATATTATAAATCAAGTTACCAATAAAGTTAGGTGGAAAGAAACTATGGAGTATGCCCTTGATAAAAAGATTAATAAAGTTTTAGAATGTGGCTCAGGCAAAGTTTTATCTGGATTATTCAAAAGATTTTCTAAAGATTTCAATGTTTATAATATTGAAACGATAGAAGATTTAAAAAATTTTGAAATTTAAAATTAGGAGGTGATATGTTTTCATTAAAAAATAAAACAGTTTTTTTAACTGGTTCTACAGGAGGAATTGGAAAAGAAATCGCCTTTCAAATGTCTTCATTAGGTGCAAAATTGGTAATAACTGGAACTAATGAAGAAAAACTTAAAGATTTATCGTCTAAATTACCAAATGAAAATGATTATATTGTTTCAAATTTAGATAACAGTCAAAACATAGAAAACTTATCAAATCAATTGAATGAGAGAGGATATTCAATTGATATTTTGATAAACAATGCGGGTGTTACAAGAGATAATTTATTTTTAAGAATGAAAGAAGATGAATGGTCATATGTAACGAATATTAATTTACATTCTACCGTTTTTCTAACTCAGAAAATTATAAAAGGAATGATTAAAAGAAAGTCTGGCAGAATTTTATTTATTACTTCGATAATTGGTCATTCAGGAAATCCTGGACAATCTAATTACTCTGCTTCAAAAGCAGGACTTTTAGCTTTTTCAAAATCTATAGCATCTGAGGTGGCTAGTAGAGGAATAACAGTTAACTGTATTGCTCCAGGATTTATAAAAACACCAATGACTGACAAATTATCTGAAGATCAACAAAATCAGATTCTTAAAAATATTCCTGCTTCTAGATTTGGATTGCCAAGTGATGTTGCATCTGCATGTATATATTTGTCTAGTGATGAGGCAAGTTTTGTAACAGGTTCCACAATTCATGTGAATGGTGGAATGGGTATGTTTTAAAAATTAAATTATCTTCTTGGCATAATTTATCAAATATGTTACAGCAAAATCTTTAATATAGTGAGGATACAAATGAGTGACATTGAAAATAGAGTTAAAAAAATTGTAGTAGAACATCTTGGCATCGATGAGGGTAAAGTTGTTGAGACAGCAAGTTTTATTGATGATCTAGGTGCAGATAGTCTTGATACAGTTGAGCTTGTAATGGCTTTCGAAGAAGAATTTGATTGCGAAATACCTGATGATGCTGCCGAAAAAATTCAAACTGTTAAAGATGCGATTGATTTTTTAAAAGAGAACTCAAAATAATTTTTAATGCGTGAAGTAGTTGTAACCGGCATAGGTCTTGTAACACCTCTAGGTCTTGGTCATGAAGTTAATTGGAAAAGGTTAATAAACGGATATAGTGGTATCAGAAAAATTGAAACTTTTGATACTGATGACTTACCTTGTAAAATTGCTGGTCAAGTTCCTAATTTTTCGAACGATTTAGAAGGTGGTCTAAATATTAATGATTGGATTGATTCTAAAGATCTTAGAAGAATTGACAGATTTATAGCTTATGGATTAATTGCTGCACAAATGGCAATAGAAGATTCCAAATGGGTGCCTTCTAATCTTGATGAAAATGAAAAAACAGGTGTTTTAGTTGGTTCTGGAATTGGTGGTTTGGAAACAATTGCCAACACAACTGAGATTTTAAATACTAAAGGAGCCAGAAAGATAAGTCCCTTTTTTATACCTTCTGCATTGATAAATTTGATTTCTGGACAAATTAGCATCAAATATAATTTTAAAGGCCCTAATCATTCAGTAGTAACAGCATGCTCTACAGGGGCACATGCTATAGGTGATGCCGCTAAAATTATAGAAAGTGGTAAAGCTAATGTCATGATTGCTGGAGGATCAGAAGCTGCTTGTTGCAGAATAGGTATGGCAGGTTTCGCCGCTGCTAAGGCTTTAAGTACTAATTTTAATGAGAATCCTCAGGCAGCATCTAGACCATGGGATCGAGATAGAGACGGTTTTGTAATGGGTGAAGGATCAGGTATTGTAGTACTTGAAGAAAAAGAGCATGCCGTAAATAGAGGTGCCAAAATATATGCTAAAATAAAAGGTTATGGCCTTTCTGGTGACGCTTATCATATCACAGCACCTTCATCAGATGGTGACGGTGGCTTTAGAGCAATGAATTCAGCGTTGCATGAAGCTAAACTAAAGCCAAATGATATTGATTATATTAATGCTCATGGTACATCTACTCCGTTAGGTGATATGATTGAACTAAAAGCTGTTAAAAGGTTGTTTGAATCTAATTTAAATAGTTTATCAATAAGTTCTACAAAATCCATGACAGGACATCTACTTGGAGCAGCTGGAGCTGTAGAAGCAATTTTTTCAATTTTAGCTATTCAACATCAAGAAGTTCCTCCAACTATTAATTTAAATACTCCTGATGAGGGCACTACCGAATTTGATCTTGTGCCAAATAAATCCAAAAAGAAAAATATTAAAAATATTCTATCAAATTCATTTGGATTTGGTGGAACTAATGCAAGTTTAATTTTTGGTAGCATTGATTAAAAATTTTAAATTTTTTTTATTTTTATTAATAATAGTTTGTTCATGTATTTATTTAATTGGTAGTTTTATAAATTCAATTTTTGCTAAGCCAATTTCTAATAATGACAGGTTAATAATTATCAAAAAAAATATTAATGAAGCTACTTTTTTAAATTATTTAAACAGTAATAGAAATTAAAGTTTCAAAAATTAAATGGCATATTTCAAAACTTTTTTTAAAAGATAAGTTTATATTAAAACATGGTGAGTTTTTAATTACAAAAAGTGATTCATTAATTGATATTCTTGAAAAGATTAATAAGAACATTGTAAATTATAGAAAATTTACACTTATAGAGGGAACAAATTCTAAAGAATTAAAAATTAAATTAATTCAAACTCCAGGATTAGTAGGGGAAAGTTCCATATCTTGGTGAAGGTAAATTTAAACCAGATAATTATCTCTATAAGTGGGGAGATAGCAAAGCCTCGCTCTTAAAAAAAATGGAGATTGAACAAAATAAAATCATTGAATCTCATTGGAAAAAAAGAAAAAGGAATAAATTTATTAAATCAAAATTTGATGTATTAATATTAGCTTCTATAATCGAAAAAGAAGGAAAAAAAAGTGAAGAATTAAAAAATATTTCAAGTGTTTTTTTGAATAGATTAAATAAAAACATGAAATTACAGTCTGATGTCACAGTTGCTTATGCTTTAAATAAAAAAGGAAATAATTTGAATAAGTTAGATTTAAAATCAAAAAATTATTTTAATACTTATCGTTATAGAGGTTTACCACCAACACCTATTTGTTACCCTGGAGAAAAAGCAATTTTAGCTGTATTATATCCCAATGACACAGATTATTTATATTTTGTTTCTAATGGGAAAGGAGGTCATAGGTTTTCAAAAAACTTTTCAGAGCATAAAAAAAATATCAAACTATGGATAAAGGATCTAAAAACTATGGCAAAAATTAAAAAAGAAGGTGTTTTATTAGTTATATCCTCTCCTTCGGGCACTGGGAAAACAACTATTTGTAAAAAATTACTTGAGTATGATAAAAACATCCATCTTTCTGTATCTGTAACAACTAGAAAAAAACGTAAAAACGAAGTTGAAGGAATAGATTATTATTTTAGATCAAAAAAAGATTTTTTAAATTTAAAGTCTCAAAATTCTTTTATAGAAAATGCACTTTGTTTTTGAAAATTATTATGGAACCTTGAAATCAGAAGTTTTAGAACAGCTAGAAAATGGTATTGATGTCCTTATTGATATTGATTGGCAAGGCACAAGACAAATTACTCAAGCAATGAAAGGGAATTTAATTAAAATATTTTTATTACCTCCAAGTATTGACGAATTAAAAAAAAGACTAAGTAAAAGAAATAGTGATAGTATTAAAGAAATAAATTTTAGAATGTCTAAAGCACTTAAGGAAATAAAACATTTTGATGAATACGATTATGTTTTGGTTAATGATAATTTGGAGAATACTTTTCAAAAAATTGTCAAAATTATAGAGGCTGAAAGGTTAAAATTACCTAAGCAACTTTATTTATCTGATTTTGTAAAAAAGTTAAATTTAACTTAGTATTTTCTTAAAGCAAACTCTAATTTACAAAATTCTTCTAAGGACAAATTTTCAGGTCTTATATTTGGGTCTATATTTATTGAATTTAAAAATGAAGACCCACCTTCTTTTTTAAATATCGTTCTAAGCATTTTTCTTTTTTTTGCAAAAACAAACCTTGTTAATTCTTCCATTTTTTCAAAATCGAAATTATGTTTTTTACTCTCATATGGAATAAATTGAACTAAGCTAGATTGAACTTTTGGTTTTGGAAAAAATGCAGTGTCAGGTATATCAAATAAAATCTTTGTTTTGGTTTTAAGTTGAGTTATTACAGATAGTCTACTATAAGGCTTTGATCCTGGTTTAGCAATTATTCTGTTTGCAACTTCTTTTTGAAACATCATGGTCAATTTACTAAATTGGCTTGAGTTTTTTAATAAATTAATCAAAATTTTTGTACTAATATTATAAGGAAGATTTGCAATAACTTCTCTTGAACCACTTCCTAATTTCCAAATTGGCAAACTTAAAGCATCTTTGTTATAAATTTCAATAGAATTATTTTTTTCTTTTAAATTTTCAAGTAATTTTATTAAAGTTTTGTCTTTTTCTATTAAAATAATTTTATTCACATTTAATTTTAAAATAGATTTTGTTAAAGTTCCTGCTCCTGGGCCTATTTCTATTACTGTATTTGAAAGTGGCAAGGAATATTTCACAATTTTATCAGTTATATTTGAATCAAATAAAAAGTTTTGTCCTAATGATTTTTTGAATTTAAAATCATAACTTTTGAGCTGGTCTAAATTATTTGACATACTTTTTATCAATTAGATCTTCAGCTTTTTTGATTGCTAAAATTAAACTATTTGGATTAGCTTTTTTCTTACCTGCAATATCTAATGCTGTACCATGGTCAGGAGAAGTTCGAATAAAATCCAAGCCAAGAGTTGTGTTAATTATATTACCTGAGTAAAGAGTTTTTATAGGAATTAAAGCTTGATCATGATACATGCATACAGCTACATCATATTCTTTAATTTTATTTTTTTGAAATAAAGTGTCACCTGGAAATGGACCTTTAACATTTAAACCTAATTCTTCTAATTTTTTAATTGCAGGATAAATTATTGTTAATTCTTCTTTGCCAATCTTACCACCATCTCCAGAATGTGGGTTTAAACCTGAAATATAAATTTTAGGATTTTTAATTTTATAAATATTTAATTAATTCATCATTTAGATATGTTAATTTTTTCAATTATCATTTTTTTATTTAATTTTTTGGATACAGAGCTTATTGGTATATGTGTAGTTAATGGAACAACTCGGAGTTTTTCTGATTCTAACATCATTATTGGTTTTTTGTTAAATTTTGACAAGTGTCCTAAATATTCAGTATGTCCATTAAATTTAAAATTATTAGATTTCATTATAAATTTATTTATTGGATTTGTTACTACAGCATTAGCTTTTTTTTTAAGTAAATAATTAACTGACATTTTAATAGATTTTATAACAAAATCTGAATTTTTTTTATTTAAAATTCCTGGAATTGCTTTTTCATTTAGTTTTATTGGAATAATATTTATAAAATTATTTTTATAATCTTTAAAATTAAAGCTTTTATCTAAAATATTTAATTCAGCTGATTTATTTAAATTTTTTATTTCATGCTTAATCAAGCTTGGGTCAGTAATTAATATTAACTCAGAATTACTTTCTTTTTTTAGTTTTGTAATTGCTTTAATCGTGATTTCAGAAGAAATGCTTGCTGGTTCACCAGCAGTAATTAATATTCTTTTTTTAATTAAGTTCATTAACTTTTATTTTTATATCAATAATGGCATCTTTTTTTAAAACTTTTAAAATTTTATTTGTTAAAACATCTACTTTTTCATTAATAAGTTTTCATCATATATGTTTTGAGAAGTATTTTTTTATTAATATTATCTTTACTACATATATAAAATTGAATATTTTCTTTATTAAAAATAATAGGATCTGTAAATTGTTTAACATTTGTTTTTTTAATCATTAACAACAACTTTTCACTAAAATTAGTCAAATTTTCTTTTGAAAACTTAAATTAAAGACTTTTAGTTCATTTAAGTTTTTATAAATATCTTTACAACTAAGTTTTGAATTTTTTTCAAAAATTTTTTAAATTAATTTTATTTTTTTTGAATTTAAATAACTTAATTTTATAAGATCAATAATTTGTTCTCTATTACTAAATTTACCATTTTCTCTTTTACTTATTATCCTAAGATAATTAAGATTATTATTAAATTTTTCTTTAATTATTTTACCTTCAGGAAATTGAAAAAGTTTTTCAATTGTCTCTAATTTAAAATTATTTTTATTTTGCCAACCAGATCTTCCTGCAGAAACTTTAATTAAATTATTTTTTGATAAAATTTTTACTATTTCTTTAAATGAATAACCTTTATTTGATAAAAAGTTAATTTGTTCATCAATAGAATTTATTATTTTAATATTTTTTTTATCGACACTAATTATTATTTGTTCAAGATCTATTTCATCATTTTTATTTTTTGAAATATTATTTAATTTCTTTTAAATAATCATCATATTCTTTTTCAAACATTTTGCCAATTAAATATTTTTTATAATTTCTATTTGTATATTTGAGATAACCACAGACTTTGAAAGATTATTTTTTTTAAAAAATTTTCAAAAACTTCAATTGAATTATTATTTCTTTCTAAAAGATATTTAAATGCATCTTTTTGTGTTAAATCTAAAATATTTTTATTAAATTCTTTGGCTTTTTTTATTAAAAGTTTTTGTGATATTAGACTTTCAAGTGATAAATCAAAATATTTATTTAAGTTTTCATATTGATTATTTTTAGTTCTTAAAAAATGGATTAACTTTGCTTTTTGCTTTAAATCAAAATAAGTAATTGGAGATCTATCAACAGTCGCTATCACAAAATTCTTTTCATTTGCAAAGACTTTGTAAGACATGCCAAAAATGAATAAAATTAAGAAAATTTTTAAATTTAAAATGAATTGAATTTTATTTTTTAATTTCATCAAAAGCACTCACTAAGTAACATCCAATAAAAAAACAAATTCCAATAGGGCCTATTCCAGCAATAAAAGGATTTAATTTCTCCATTGATCCCAAAACATACATAAAATCTACTAAAAAATAAATAACAAAACCAATTAATATAGTTAAGCACATTATAGTCAAAGGAAATTTTCGCTCATTATTTTTTAAAATTAAAGGTGCGCATATTAATATCAAAGAAACAATCAAAATTGGTTGAAATAATTCTTTTAATAAATAGATCAAATGATTTGAATAATTAACTCCTAATTTTTTCATTAATATAATATAATTATATAAATCAACTAAATTCATATTTTCTGCAATTTCTGAAGTTAAATTAAAAGTTTTAAATTTATTACTTAATTTTATTGAAAAATTATCAAAAATTTTATTTTTAATTTTAGGATTAAAATTTTTACCTTTTTCAGTAGCAATATATTTCCTTGAAGTGAAGCAGTATTAGCAAATTATTTTATTTATAAAATTATTATTATTATCAAATCTAAATATTTCTACATTATTCAAAACATTTTTATTTTTTGTAATATTTTCAGATTTAATAATTAAAAACCATCATTAGTTTTTTTCTTATCCATATACCATTTTCTGATAAAGATGTAGTTTCCTCGACTTTATGACCAAAATATTTATTTTCAAGAGCTTTATATTTATTATTACAATAGTTTGCTAAAGGATGTAAAAAAAAATAAAGATAATAATCCTATAAATAAAACTAGAATGCATGGAAGAAAAATAGTTTTTTTAAGAAATTCCAATTGTTCTTACAATAACAAAATAATTATTTTGTCTCCATTTTATAAAAAAGTTATAACAGATGATATTAAATTGAAATTGGTAAAATATTTTTTATTGTTAATGGTAACTTTAATAAAGATAAATAAATTAAAATTGAAATAAAGTTATTCATTATTATTAAAATTAATTTTTCACTTGCTCGTCTATATATTTCAATAAAATCAATAAGAAAAATAAGGAATAAAAACATTAATCAAACTAATAAAATATTTTTTAAATATATTTTAATTAAATAAGAAAAAAGTATTTTTGGAAATAAATTATTATAATCCATTTTTAACTTTCTTAAAATTTAAAAAAGAAAAAGTTTCATATTTTATCAATAAAAAACTTATTATTATTATTAAAATAGGTATAAAATAAAATATATAAACAAATTCTTCAAATTTAGTAACAATATTTTTCATAGAGAAAAAAATTATCTGGATAAAAAAAATTGAACTAATGATTACCGATTTTTTTAAAAATATTATCATATCTAGAATGTTGGAATCTTAAAAAAAAAGATAAAAATACCATACAAAAAATTATAGGTGTTAAACTAAATACATTTCGAGAATGAGCTTCAGCTAAATAAATTCCGTTAGCTCTTGATTGTAATTTTAGATTTATTTATAAGCTCAAAGTATGTGAATTCTTTCAAATCAACAACACGTTCTGATCTAGTTTTGTTTTTTTCATTTTTTTATTAAATGAAATATAATCTTCTTTAAAATTAATTATTAATGGGTTTGATTTTTGTTCTGAAATAATTTTAACACCATCAATTAATTTTATTTTAATATTATTTTTTCAGGAATAAAAAGAGCTTTTTTAGCAAAAATATCTACAGTCTGTTTTTTAGATGAATAATCTTTAATAAAAAGTTTATTTAATTCATTACCATTAATAGATTGTGCAAAAAATGTTTTTTTATCAATATGAAAAAATGAATTTTCATTAAATAAAATTGGAGGTTTTTTGTATCTTAAGTTATCCTCATAATTTTTATAAAATGAATAACTTTTTGGAAGTAAAAAATGAAAGTTCAAAAATAAAAACGAACTTAATATAATGCCAATAACAAAAATTGGATAGGAGAGTTGAAGTGAATTAAGTCCAGAAGATTTCATTGCAATAAGTTCTCTGTCATTTTCTAATTTAGTAAAGGTAATAAAAACTCCAAAAAAAATCCAAAAGATACACTTATTGAAAGCCATGCAGGCATGCTAAAAATAGATAATTTAAAAAAATCTAAAATAGTCCCACCTTTTTCAAATATAAACTTTATTGATCTAAATGATTGACTTACCCAAACAAGTCCAATAATTACTAAAAATGATATTAATGTATTTAACATTGACATTTTGAAAATGTATTTAAAAATACGCATGGTGTAATTTAGCATTATTTTTATTTAAGTAATAGGAAAGAGTTATGATAAATGTTAGTAATTTGAAAATTGATTTTAAAAAAATTAGTTCAAAACAAAATTTAAAGAAAAACGAAGTAAATGTTTTATTTTTGGATAATTTTAAAGAAATAAAATTTAAACCAATTTGGTTGAATAATGAAATTGAAAAATTTTTAATTCAAAACTCAAAATCTAGAAAAATAAAACATCCATATTTATTTGAAACTCAATTTGGTTTGTTTTTAATAATTCCTATTTTAAAAACAACTAATGACTATAGTTTAGATATTGAAAATCAAGGTGGTTTAATTTTTGATAAAATAAGTAATGATTTTTATGAAAATATTAATTTTTATATTGATGATGAATTATATTCATCAAATTTATTAAGAGGATTTTGTTTAAAATCTTATAAGTTTGAAAATTACAAATCCAGTAGAAATAAAAGTAAAATAAAAAATATTTTAGTTTTATCTCAAAATTATTCAAAAATTAAATCCAGTTTTCAGTTTGATTTAAATCTTGTTAAAGGAGTTTATTTTGCAAGAGATCTAGTATGGAAGCCTGCAAATATTCTTAATCCTAAATCTTTTGCTGAAGAATGTAAGAAATTAAAAAAGTTTGGTGTCAAGGTTCAAATTTTAAATGAAAGCAATTTAAAAAAAATAGGCATGACATCATTGCTAGCTGTTGGACAGGGTTCAAGACAGGAAAGTCATGTTGTTGTAATGGAATGGAGTGGTGGAAATAAAAATGAAAAACCACTTACTTTTGTTGGTAAAGGTGTATGTTTTGACTCTGGTGGCTTATCTCTTAAGCCTGCTAAATCTATGGAAGATATGAAGTGGGATATGGGAGGTGCTGCTACTGTTTCAGGGTTAATGGAGGCAATTGCTAGGAATAAAATTAAGAAAAACGTTGTTGGAATAATTGGTTTAGTTGAAAACATGCCAGATGGAAATGCTCAAAGACCTGGTGATGTGATAAAGTCATTTTCAGGTAAAACTATTGAGGTTTTAAATACAGATGCAGAAGGTAGGTTGGTACTAGCAGATTTATTATCATGGGCAGAAAAAAATATTAAACCTGCATTTATGATTGACTTAGCTACTTTAACTGGAGCTATGATTGTGTCTTTAGGTAAAGTAAGAGCTGGTTTATTTTGTAATAATAATAATTTAACAAAAAAAATTGAAGTTTCTGGTGAAAAAACAGGAGACAAAGTATGGTCGATGCCATTAGATGCTGAATATGATAAGATGATAAATACAGAAATTGCAGATATGAAAAACATTGGAGGTATGGGTGCTGGTTCAATTACTGCGGCATGTTTTTTACAAAGACATGTTGAAAGTACACCCTGGGCACATCTTGATATTGCTGGAGTAACTTGGTTATCTAATTCTACTAAAACGTCATCTGCTGGAGCATCAGGGTGGGGTGTTAAATTGTTATTTGATTTAACAAGAAACTTTGATTATAAAATTTAAAATAGGAGAATTAATGTCTATAGAACAAACATTGTCAATAATAAAGCCAGATGCAACTTCTAGGAATATAACTGGACAAGTGAATTCAATAATAGAAAAGTCTGGGTTAAAAATAATTGGTCAGAAAAGAATTAAACTTACAAAAGAGACAGCTGGCAAATTTTATGAAGTGCATAAAGAAAGACCTTTCTTTCAAGACCTTGTTTCTTTTATGGTATCTGGCCCTGTAATCGTTCAAGTTTTACAAGGTGAAAATGCAGTTTCTTTGTATAGAAAAGTTATGGGTGCAACAAATCCGCAAGAAGCAGAAGTAGGCACAATTAGAAAAGAATTTGCTTTAAGCATTGAGGCTAATTCAGTACATGGATCTGATTCTATTGAAAATGCAAAAAAAGAAATTTCATTCTTTTTTTCAGAAACTGAAATTTTTGAGGATTAAACTAAAAAAATTGCTAGTAGCGCAATTATAACACATATTATTATACACGAAAATAAAGTAAACTTCAAAAAACCTTCATAAAACTGTTGGTTGTCCTTTGTATGCTTATCTAATTTATTGCTCATGTAAAATCCTTTTCAATATGAAAATACTACATTATCTATCTGAATTTTTTTATCTTTTAAGAATTTATCTTCTTTAAATAAAAATGTCCAAATATATTTTTTAATAACTTCAGGATAGAGTAGATTTTCATACTTTTTAATATGATCTATCAAAAAATCTAAATCATTACTTTTAACAGCGAATGCAAATTGTCCTAAAATTTTACCAGAGTCGAGTTTTTCATTTACGATGTGAACAGTAGATCCATGAATTTTTATACCATTTGATAAAATTTTTTTATGTGTATTTAGACCAGGGAATAGTGGTAAAATTGATGGATGTATATTTAGAATTTTGTTCTTCCATTTTGATACAAACTTTGGTGATAAAACTCTCATAAATCCAGCTAAACAAATTAAATCAATTTTTTTTTTAATTAGTTCTTGATGAACAATTACTTCAAATTTTTCAATATTTGAATTTGAAATTAATTTTGTTTCATAATTTAAGCTTTTAGCTAATTCAAAGGCAGGACAAATTTTATTACATATTACTAGTTGTAATTTTCCAGGAAAACATTTGTCTTTTGAAGCATTGTGAATAGCTAAAAGGTTACTTCCTACTCCCGAAGCAAAAACAGATAAATTAGCTTTATTCATAATTTAAAATTAGAACTGAATTTTGATTTTTATCTTTTTTTTGCATCTTTCCAACTATCCAAGAGTTAAAATTAAGACACTTTTAAATGATTAAGAAGTTTTGAAGAATTTTTTTATCTACGTAAACTAATAATCCAATGCCACAATTAAATGTTTTAAATAATTCATACCAATCAAGATTTGCTTTTTCTTTAATCCACATGAACAAAGGATCAATCTTAAATGTAGAACAATCTATTATTAATGATAAATCTTTTCCATAAGATCTTTTTGGATTCTCAATTAATCCACCACCTGTAATATGTGATATGCCATGCAATTTTAAATTTTTGGTTTTTTCTTAATTAAATCAGTATAAATATAGGTTGGTTTTAAAAGTGTTTCAGCAATATTTTTATCATTATTGAAATCAAATTTATCATTAATTATGTCTATTGAATGGTAATCAATTAATTTTCTAATTAACGAATATCCATTTGAATGAATTCCATTACTTTCAATAGCAATTACTAAGTCATCTTCTTTTACTAATGAGGGCATTAAAATTTCATTTCTTTCAACAGCACCTATAGAAAAACCAGCTATATCAAAATTATTTTTTAAATAATGCCCAGGCATTTCAGCTGTTTCTCCACCTACAAGTGCACAATTAGAAATGATACATCCTCGAATGATGCTTTTTATAATTGCTTTAATCTGTTTTTCATCTAATTTTCCAACTGCTATATAATCTAAGAAAAAATGAGGCAGGCCTCCTTGTGCTAGGATATCATTTACGCACATAGCAACTAAATCAATTCCAATATTATCAAAATTTTGAGCTTCAATTGCTAGTTTAAGTTTAGTTCCAACTCCATCTGTAGCAGATAGTAACAAAGGATCATTATATCCAAGTTTATTTATATCTAATACACTAGAAAAACTTCCAAAATTATCAATAACGGCATCATTGAATGTACTTAAAATTTCTTTCTTTAGATCATTTAAAATTATTTCAAATTTATCAATATCAACGCCTGATTCTTTATATGTTATTGATTTGCTTTTATTATTTTTTTTTTTCATAATCCTGATTAATTAATTTTAATAGTTAATTTAAATGTAAAAGATGATATAAATTATTATTTACTTTATTACCATGATATTTGAATTCAACTTAAAACTTTTTTTTGTAAAATTAATTTTGATTTTTCTTTTTATAATTCAGTTTGAAGTAATTGCATCTACAAAATTGGATTGTAAAGAAAAAGCTTTTTATGTAAATAATGTGATTTCAGACGCTAAACATCAAGATTTAACAAAAGCAAAATCTAAAGCTGAAGAAAAAGGCAGATTAATTGCGTTTAATCAATTACTTAATAGACTTACTTTAAGAAAGCAAATTAAAGATTCTTATAAAATTGATTTAAACAAAATGATTAATTTTATAAAAATTAATAATGAAGCTAATAGTACTAACCGATTTGTAGGAAGTTTTGATTTTTGTTTTAATAGAGATGAAGTTGTTAAATTTTTAAAAAAGAAAATTTAAATTTTGCAGAAGTGTTTAGTTTACCTATATCTATATTCCCAATATATGAAGGGCCAAGTGGATATGTTTTTTGGATGAAAAAGATACATGGTATGAATTATGGAAGAATTTTTTAAATACAAATGATAGTTTACTTAAATTTAAATTATCCACAGGGAATTTATCATTAAAAAGAAGTATTAAAGGTAAAGAAATAATAAGTTCAAATAAAAATGTTTTAAAAAAAATAATAAAAAACGATTCAACAAAAAGAATATTAGTTGTTATTTTGGAACCAAAGTTAGGTCGTTTTGGAAAATATCAATTAAAAATTTCAGGAAAGCTCTACAATGAAACTGGTGAATTTGATCAAACAATTTTTTCTAAATCTAGAAATTATGAAAATTTTAAGTCGATTACTATTTTAAATAAAGATTTACTTTTAAAAGATATAAATGAATTAATTTATGTTTTTGAAGAGAGTTGGAAAAAAAATAATTTTTTTAAAGAAGGATTAATTACTTTTATCGATGTATATATTCCAATTCAAAGAATGCAAGATTGGTCAAACTCGTTACAACTTTTAAATAATCTTCCTTACATGAAAAAAATAAATATCATTGGATTAAAAGGAGATGTTGGTAAAGTAAGTCTTGGATTTCAAGGAACGAATAATACTTTTTTTAATATATTAATGAAAAAGGTTATAAGTTAAAACAAGTTAATGATGAATTTATTTTGATAAAAAAATGAAAACATTTGAAGAAAATAAAAAAAATATTTTTTTGATCATTTGTTTGACTATATTAACTTTAACTATTTTTGTATTTTACAAAATAACTTATCCATTTGTTTTGGCTTTTATTTTAGCATATCTTTTAGGTCCAATAAATCATAAGATAAGTTCATTTATGCCTAATGCAATTTCGAGTTTTGTTGCATTATTAATTTTTGTTATAATTGTCTTTTTAATTTTATCTTTAGCAATTCCTATTATTTTAGCTCAATTTGAAAAGATAACAATTAGTGCACCTAAATATATAAATTATTTAAACGAAACAATTTCACCTTATTTTAAATCTATCTTTGGCCAGAAAAAAATTAATGAAGAAGATCTATTTAAACTGTTAAAATTATTTTTTATTAAAGTTGGTGATGCAGGGTATAATTTTTTTAAAGGAGGTCTTTTAATATTAAACAGTTTATTTGATATTTTATTAATATTAATAATAACATTTTATATGTTATTGGAAATGAAAAATATTAGATCTTTTTTTAATAACATAACAAAAAATTCAAGCTTTAGTTTTTTTTCAATCATTTTAGAAGAGATAAATTTAACTTTATCTAAATATATCAGAGGACAAATTTCAGTTTGTCTATGTTTATCAATTTTTTATTCACTAATTTTAAATTTTTTATCACTTGAATTTGGTTTCATTCTTGGATTGTTTATAGGTTTGATATCTTTTATACCTTATATTGGCGCTTTTTTAGGATGTTTTTTGGCATTAATACTAGGTTTAGTTCAATTTGGATATGGTTTTGAATTATTAATCAATATTAATAACTTTTATTATTGGACAATTATTAGAGAGTTATTTTTTAACACCTAAACTTGTTGGTGAAGCAGTTAAATTAAATCCGATATGGATTATTTTTGCACTTTCTGTTGGAGGTGGTTTTTTTGGATTTATAGGTATTTTAATGGCTATTCCTGTTGCAGCAATAATAGGTGTAATTGCACGTTTTTATTTTAATTACATTTTTGATGACTCAAAAAATGGAAAAAAAATTAATTAAACAATTAGCATTACCTTTATCTTTTAGGAACGTTAAAAATCATTCTAATTTTATTTTAAATAAGGTTAATGAAGTTGCATTATCTTTAATTGATGAATTTAACGATATTCAAAAATTTAAAAAAAAATTCAATTTTCCAGTATTAATTCTCTATGGACCTTCAGGTTCAGGAAAGACACATTTAGCTCACATCTATAAAGAAATCACAGATGCTAAATTTATTAAAAAATTTAGTAATATAAATTTAAATGAAGCTAAGTCAGGCAAATCATTCATTTTTGATGATTTTGATAAAGTAGAATGTTTAAATGAAAATCTTTTTATTCATTTTTTTAATGAAATTTTTGTAAATTCAGGGTCTTTATTAATTACAACTTCAAAACCACCTAATGAAATCAATTTTAGTTTAAGTGATTTAGAATCAAGGATTAATTCTTGTATAAGTGCAAAAATAGAGTTGCCAGATGATGATTTTTTATTTTCAATTCTTATAAAAGAATTAAGTGACAAAAAGATTTTTTTAAATGATAAGCACTGCTTATATATTATTAAAAGAATTAAAAGAAACTATAATTCTATTTCTCTTTTCGCAGAAACTTTGGATATAAGTATCTCTTGAAAAGCAAACCAAAATTACATTAAAGCAAATTAAAGAAGTATTAGATATTATAGAAGCTTAAATTTAATTTTTTTCTAAAAAGAAATTATTTTCTTTAGAAACAATTTTAAGTTCATTATTAAAAAATTTCTTTATTTTTTCCCCAAACACTTCATTTCGCCAAGATTTAAACAATCTAGAATGTTTATTATTTTTAAATTTTAACTTTTCTAAATCTGATGTTGTAGCTATTAAATTTGGACTAATATTTAATTCATTAGAAATTAATTTAAGAATAATTTTTAAAATAATTAGTAATTCAAAATCACTCTTTAAAAGTTTAGATTTCTTTTCTAAAAATGTATCAGAATTATTAGATAAAATTTTATCAATTACTATTAAATCTTTTTTTTCTAATTTATATTTGAGATTGAGTGAATTTAAATTATTTGGATTTTTTATTAATGTAACTAGATCTTTGTCACTAAATACTAATTTTCGGCTAATATTTAAATTTATACATTTTTCCTCTCTCCATTCAAAAATTTTTTTTAACTTAAATAAGTTCAAATTTTTTGTTTTAGACGGATAAATATTTTTCCAATAGTTTTCTGGAGAATTAAGATAAAGTTTTTTATTAAGATAAATTTTTGATTCTTCTAATGCCCAATCAAATCTATTTTTACTCTTTAATTTTTTCTCCAACTTAAAATATATTTTTCTTAAGTAATAGACATCATTCAATGCATAATTAAGTTGATTTTGATTAATAGGTCTTAAAGTCCAATCATAATATTGAAAAGTTTTATCTAATTTTATTTTTAATATATTTAAAACTATTTTTTCATAACTTATTTGATATTCTTGACTTATAAATGAATATGCTATTTGTGTATCGAATATATTGTTGGGTAACGACCAAATAAATTGAAAAAAATTTCTATATCTTGTCTGGGTGAATGAAAAATTTTTAATATATTTTTATTCCTTAAAATTTTTTTTAAAAGTAGTAAATTTGAAATTTTATTTGGGTCTATTGCATAAGATCCTTTTGAAGTTCCAATTTGTAACAAACATAATTGAGGATAAAATGTTTTGTTTCTTACAAACTCGGTGTCAATAGAAATAATATTTTCATCTAGACAAGAATTAATAAATTTTTTAAAAGTGTTATCACAATTAATTAAATTTTTTTCAGAAAACATATGAACATTTTAATTTTAAAAATTTAGTGTATTTGTTATTTTAATTTATGATTAAATTTAATATATACTGTTTATTATCGATTTTTATTTCATTTTTATATGTAAATACTTGTCTATCGTCAACTATTGTCTCACATAAAGCTTATTATGATTTAGAGTTTTTAACAAATGAAACGCCATCAATAGTAGATGGTGGGAGTGGGAAGTCATCTTTTTTACTTGAAAAACAATGTAAAGGTTGGGCTTTAAAAGAAACCTTTGCGATTACTTTTAATTTAAATAATAAAAAAAATTCAAAGAATTTTTCAATTTTTAGTTCATTTGAGGATTTTACAGCAAAAAAATTTAGTTTTGAACATTTAGATAAAAATGATTTTGAAAAAGAAATGTTTTACTCTGGTTATGTGCAAAAAAATAAAAAAACATTGGATGGTATAATTTTTGACAAAAATAATGAAAAATTTTCATTCAATGACGATATCTTATTCCCAACTGAACATTTAGAAATTCTTCTTGAAAATGCAAAAAAAAATATAAATTTCAATACAGCAAAAGTTTTTTTTGGAAGTGATAAAGATAATCTTGTGAAAATTGTATCTGCTTTTATTGGGAAAAAAATTAATACTGATATATCTATTGAAAATGATCTATTAAAAAAACAAGTTTGGCCTATACAATTGTCATTTTATGATCTTAATCAGAAGAGCCCAGACCCTAAAACAAAGGTAATAGCTTATGTTGATGAGAGTGGTATAGCTCATGGATATACAGTTGATTATGGTAGCTATAAAATGAAAGGTAAGTTAATAAGTATTGAAAAAGTTAGTAAATTAAAATGTTAATTATTTAATTTTAGCTTCTTTAAATATAACGTGCTTTTTAGCTTTAGGATCGTATTTTTTAAATTCCATTTTTTCAGGATGATTTCTAGGATTTTTTTTTGTTACATAATAAAATCCAGTGTCAGCTGTGCTTACAAGTTTAATTTGTATGGATGCAGGTTTAGCCATATTATCTCCTAATCCTTAATTAGGTCTATTTATTTAATTTGTCAACCTCAAAGATGATTATAAATGTTTGCAGTATTCTAATAATATTTTACCTTTTAAAATATCTGTTTCTTTAATATTAACTAATAAAGACATTCCAATTTTAAAAAAATTTGATTTACCTTTTAAAAACTCTTTTTTTTCATTAAATAAATAATGATCTTTAGGCAGTAACCTTTTTGGAATAAAACCCTCACTTTTATGATTATCAAATTTTACAAATATACCAAAACTTTTTACTGAAATTACTTCACCAGAAAAAGTTTGGTCATTTTTACTAGAATAAATTAAAGCTATGTATCTATCGATAGTATTTCTTTCTGCAATTACAGCCTTTCTTTCAGTGCTCGAAATATGCGTACATGTGTCGTTTAAGTTATTTTTATCAGCTTGATCAATTTCATTATTTTCTAAAATTTGAGTTAATTTTCTATGAACTATTAAATCTGAATATCTTCTTATCGGTGAAGTAAAATGAACATAATTTTTCAGTGATAAACCAAAATGTCCTTTATTTTCGTTATGATATCTAGCTTGGGATTGAGCTCTTAAAATTAATTCATTAATTTTTATAAAATCTTTACTATTAGATGACTGCTCAATTATTTTGTTAAATAAATTGCCTGTTACATTATTGTTTTTTAGTAATTTATCATAAGGTGAACCAATACAATTAATCAAAGATAAAATTTTTTCTGGTTTAGGTCTTTCGTGAATTCTATAAGGGTTATCGGGGCTATATTTTTGAAGTTCTTCTGCAGCACATTCATTTGCAAGTATCATGAGCTCTTCAATTATTTGATGACTTTCAAGTTGTTTGCTTTTTTGAACTTCTACAGGTTTCCCTTTTTTATCAAATAAAATCTTTGTATCACTTATTTTTAAAGCAAGTGCTCCACGAGTTGAACTTTTATTTTTAAGTTTTTTATAAACCTGGTATAGATTTTTGACATTTAACAATATATTATCATTTATAGATTTATTTTTTTTAAATTTTGTTTTGATTAAATTATTAACATCATTATAGGTAAATCTTTTTGCTGACTTGATAGTTGATTTAAAGAACTTGTGAGATAATTTATTACCTTCTGAATCAAGAATAATTTCAACAGATAAAGTTAAACGAAGTTTGTTTTCTTTAAGAGAACAAAGGTCGTTTGATAGTTTCTCGGGTAACATTGGTATTACAAAGTTTGGAAAATAAATAGAATTACCTCTTTCTTTAGCATGAGTATCTAAATTTGAGTTTTCTTGAACATAGTGAGAAACATCAGCAATACTAACTATAACTTTCCATTTATTACTTTTATATTTTTCAACAAAGACAGCATCGTCAAAGTCTTTAGCATCATCGCCATCAATTGTAATGATTGCTAAATTTGTTAAATCAGATCTTTTTTCTATATTAGATATATCAATCTTTTCAACTTCTTTTATCACTTCTGTTGGGAATGTATCTATTATGTTTAATTCATTTATTTCAAGCATTGGAAAAAAATTATTGGAGTTAAATCCTTTATAAACTCTTTCTAACTTACATGTTTTTAAATTTTTAAAATTTGATTTAAATTCTTCACTAGCTTTGAGGATTTCTCCGACATTTAAATTTTCATGAGAATGATCATTTTTTATGAAATAATAATCATTATTGTCAGAAAATAATTTTTTTATTTTTATGAATTTAGATGAAATTTCATTTACCTGTGCAAAAAAAGATTTTGGAGCATAGATTTTTTTTAGAATTTTTGTATTAATAATTTTTTTTTTTTATATTTAATTAATGAAGATACAGTATCACCAATTTTAATGACGGGGTTTTGTTTGTTGTAAGGTATAAAGACTTCAGTGTTTCTTAACTTCTTGTCAATTATCTTAGCTGTAGTATTTCCGTCTGAATCAATATCTAAGATTTTGAGCAAATAATTTTTAATCATATCAAAATTATTTTTTTTTCTTTGCTCGAGTCTCTTTTTTTTCAATCAATTCTAGAGCTTCATCAAGAGTGATTTCGTCTAAATTCATGGTTTTAGGTAAAGTTGCTCTCGTCTTTTTATACTCAACATAAGGACCATACCTTCCTTTTTTTGCTAGCACTTCTCCGTCATTATTTGGATGTTTTCCAAGACTTCTTCCTCCAGGAGATTTTTCAGAAATTAATACAACTGCATGATTTAAACCTATAGTTAAAACAGTTTCATCATTTGGTAGACTAACTGAATTAACATCATATTTCAAGTAAGGGCCGTATCTTCCAATATTAGCAGTAATTTCTTTATTAGTTTCAGGATGGTTGCCAATAACTCTTGGTAACGATAAGAGTAAAAGAGCCTTTTCAAGGTTTATGTCTTTAGGATTTACTAATTTAGGAATACTTACTCTTTTAGGCTTTTTGCCATCTCCAAGTTGAACATATGAACCATAAGGTCCTTTCTTTATAAAAACATCTTCATTTGTATCGGGATCTTTACCTAAACTTTGATCAAAATCAATTTCATTGTCAAATTCAGGGTTACCATCTTTTTTATTAGCTATCTGCTTTGTGTATTTGCATTCAGGATAATTATTACAGCCTATAAAAGCACCATATTTTCCAAGTTGTAACCCAATTTTACCATCCGAGCATTTAGGACATTTTTTTGAAGCATCAAATTGATTATCTTCAGTTGAAAAAAACATTTGTTCTAATTCAGACTCTAGGGTATTTAAAATCTCTGATCTCTCTAAGTCAGTCATTTTGTCAAGGTGTTTTTTAAAATCTCTCCAGAAATCTGACAATAAATCTTTATAAGGCAATTTGCCATCAGAGATTTTATCAAGATCTTTTTCTAATGTTGCTGTAAATTCATAATCAACATATTTACCAAAGAAATTGCTTAGGAAAGCTGTTAATATTCTTCCTCTTTCTTCTGGAATTAGTTTTCCACTCTCTTTTATAACATAATCTCTTTCAACTAAAACTCTTAATGTTGAGGCATATGTTGAGGGTCTTCCAATACCAAGTTCTTCCATTTTCTTAACTAAACTAGCGTCAGTATATCTTGCAGGTGGTTGTGTGAAATGTTGTTCATCTTCTAATTTTTTTAAATCTAAACTTTCATTAAGATTTAAAATTGGGAGAAGTTTATCATCATCATTATCACTTGAAGTTGTTTTTCATCAAAGCTTTCTTTATATACTTTTAAAAATCCAGGAAAAGCAATCTGAGAACCATTTGTTCTGAAAGTAATTGAGTTATCTTTTGACTTTATATCTACCGTAGTTTTGTCCAATTCTGCTGAAGCCATTTGGCTAGATAAAGTTCTTTTCCAAATTAAATCATATAACTTAAGCTGATCTTTATCTAAATATTTCGAGATTAATTTTGGTGAATAAGTAAAGTTTGTTGGTCTAATGGCTTCGTGAGCTTCTTGGGCGTTAGCAGCCTTTGATTTATAATATCTTGGACTTTCGGGAATAAAGTTTTTTCCATATTCATTAGAAATAAATTCTCTTATATTTGTTATTGCTTCCTGGCTAATTTGAACACCATCAGTTCTCATGTAAGTTATTAGACCACTAGTTTCTTTATTTAAATTTATGCCTTCATAAAGTTTTTGAGCTACTCTCATTGTTTTATAAGCACTAAAACCAAGTTTTCTAGATGCTTCTTGCTGCAGTGTCGAAGTTGTGAAAGGAGGTATAGGATTTCTCTTAACTCTTTTCTTTTCAATATTTGATATATAAAATTTATGTTTTTTTATTTCATCTAATATTTTTTTTGAATGTTCCTCATTTGGTATATCAAATTTTTTAAGTTTTTTTTGGTTAAATTCAATTAATCTAGAAGAAAATTTTTCACTACTTGAATTTTCAAAAATTCCTGAAATAGTCCAATATTCTTCAATTATAAATTTTTCAATTTCTAATTCTCTTTCACAAACTAATCTAAGAGCTACTGACTGAACTCTGCCCGCTGATCTGGAACCTGGAAGTTTCCTCCATAAAATTGGAGATATTCTGAAACCAATTAAATGATCTAATGCTCTTCTAGCCAGGTATGCATCAACTAATTCAGAGTTTATGTCTCTAGGATGTTCCATAGCGTTTAATACAGATGACTTTGTAATTTCATTAAAAACAACTCTTTGAACTTGTTTGCTTTTTAATGCTTTTTTTTCGTTTAAAATCTCATTGATATGCCAACTGATTGCTTCACCTTCTCTGTCGGGGTCAGTTGCTAAAATTAGAGTTTCTGCATCTTTTAAATCTTTTATTATTCCATTAATCACCTTTTTTTTATCTAAAGGTTGATCCCAGGACATCTGAAAATCTTTTTCTGGTTCAACTGCACCATCTTTTCTTGGAAGATCTCTAACATGTCCAATAGATGCTACAACTTTATAATTATTACCAAGATATTTATTTATTGTTTGAGCTTTTGCAGGTGATTCAACAATAACTAACTTCATTTAAACTCCATAATTCTTTGCCAATTACCATTGGTTTAAAAATATATCAATATTAATTTAAATTTTTTTTTCTTCTTTTTTCAAAAGTCTAATTATATTTTCCCTATGTGTAAAAAAAACAAATATAGTTAAAATAATTGATAAATATAACAAATTTACTTTTTCATATTTAAAAAAAATTAAAATTGGGAAACTTGTCGATGAAATTAGTGCAGATAAAGAACTTATTTTAAAAATTAAAAATACTAAAATCCAAATAGTTAATAAACATAAACCTATAAAAATATCTATTGATAATATAACACCTAAGGAAGTTGCAATTCCCTTTCCACCTTTGAACTTAAGCCAAATTGGGAAACAATGTCCTAAAACAAAAAAATAACCAAATACTAAAATCAAAAATATTTTATCAACAATTATAAGATTAAAAAAATCATTGATTATTGGATGTGGATATAATTTAAAAAAAATAAATAACGGAATAAAACTTTTTGATAAATCTAGTATTAAAGTTAAAAGTGCTAATGTTTTATTTCCTGTTCTTAAAACATTAGTAGCTCCTATATTTCCACTTCCAATATTCCTTAAATCATTGTTATCAAATAATTTAGTAAGAATTAGACCAAATGGAATGGATCCAATTAAATAACAAATAATGAAAATTAGAAATAGAATAAAATATTCAGTCATATTAGTTTATAATAAATCAAGGTTATCAAAAACGATTTCACCATTCATCATGGACATATAATTTTTCCCTTGAACAGGTCTGCCGTGAAATGGAGTTGGAGAAGTTTGCAAGAGATCTTTGTTAATTAAATATTGTTCATTAGGATCAAATATAATGAAGTTAGCCTTTTCGTTAGATTTGATTTTAGGAATTTCAACTTTTAATAATTTTGATGGATTCAAAGTTATTTTTTTTAAAATATTCATTATTGAGACATCTGATTTGTTTAGCAAATTTAATGTCAGTGGAAGTAATGTTTCAATTCCAGATGCACCTGTAGAAGCTGAAGTAAAAGGAAGAATTTTTGTATCATTCGACATTGGTTTATGATCTGATGTGATTACATCAATTGTATCATCAAAAATAGCATTTTGAATTGCAATTCTGTCTTCTTCGTTTCTAAGAGGAGGGGATAATTTAAAAGATGTGTCATAAGTTGATAATTCTAATTCATTTAAACTAAAATATGGTGGCGATGTATCACATGTTATTTTGATACCATTTAATTTAGCTCTCTTTATAACTTCAACTGTTTCTTTAGTAGAAACATTTGACACATGATAATGTACACCTGTGAGTTCTGCTAATCTTAAATCTCTTTCGACTATCATTACTTCAGCACATGAAGGAATTCCAACTAACCCTAATCTCGTTGAAACTTCTCCTTCATTCATTTCACCTTGAATTGTTGTGGAGTTACTAGCTGTTAAACCAGCTAGAGATTTATCTTCCGGATTTTGAAGAATAGGTTTTTCAAGCATTTTTGCATAACTCATAACTCTTCTCATCACAAGAGAGTCTTGTATACAATTAGGCGCATCTGTAAATCCAATTGCGCCGACTTCAGCCATTAAACCTAATTCTGCGATTTCATTCCCTTTTAATTCCTTAGTTGCCCCTCCATAGGGATAAAAAAATTTATCATTATTAAAGTTTGTTTTTTCAATTAAATGTTCGATCATTATAGGGTTATCAAGAAGCGGTTTTTGGAATGGCAAAATTCCCATTTTCAACACTCCTGATTTAACTGCTGCATTTTTTAAAATTGAAACATTTTCATTATTCGTTTCATTTAAATAAACTCTTAAGTCAAAAATGCCAGAGGATAAAATTTTATCTTTGCAATTGACAGACCTGAAATCCTTTTCATTAAATGGAATATTTTTTTTACTATTTTCAAAATATGAAATGATTCCATTATTTACAGTAATATTCATCTCTTGATCTAAATTTTGAGATGCATCGATTACTCTAATATTTTTTAATAGAATTGGCTTGTTATTTTTGTGCATTATAAACTGCTTCAATAGTTGCCATGCGGATAGCGACACCAATTTCAACTTGTGTCTTTATTAAACTTCTATCTTCGTTATCTGCAAGAGATGATGCTATTTCAACTCCTCTATTCATTGGTCCAGGGTGCATAATAACTGCATCATGATGTGCCATTCTAAGTTTTTCTTCATCAAGACCATAAAATCTGTAATACTCTCTTTTTGAAGGAGATTCGGTTCCTGACATTCTCTCATTTTGTAACCTTAGTAACATAATTGCGTTAACATTATTAATCCCGTCTTTTAAACTATTAAAACAATTTACACCAAGGTTCTCTAAACTTTTTGGCATTAAGGTTGGAGGTGCTATACATCTTACCTCAACACCAAGTGTTGTGAGTAGATGTATATTAGATCTTGCAACTCTACTATTAAGTATATCACCGCAAATAGCTATTTTTAAACCTTCTATTCTACCTAATCTTCTTCTGATAGTTAGTGCATCTAGAAGAGCTTGTGTTGGATGCTCGTGTCTGCCATCTCCAGCGTTAACAATACTACAATTTAAGTAATCAGAAAAAAGTTTTGGCGCACCACTCTCTGGATGTCTAACTATTAACAAATTAGGTTTCATCGCACTTAAGGTGTTTGCTGTATCAAGAAGACTTTCACCTTTTTTTATTGAAGATTTGTCAACTGAGATGTTAATTACTTCTGCACCTAGACGTCTTCCTGCTAATTCAAAAGATACTCTAGTCCTTGTCGAATTTTCAAAAAAGACATTAAGAATAACATAACCATTGAGAGTTTTTATTATTTTTAAAGGATCTAAATCTGCGAAATAATCTGCTCTATCCAACAAAGAGTTTATTTCTAACTTATTCATACCTTCTATGGATAAGAGGTTTTTAGAATTGAGAGTTGCTATCGGAGGAGGTTTTTTATTAATTTTATGAATCTTATTCATTAAAAATTAGTTAGTACTATCTTTTTTTTAAAAAGTCTAGTGCAGATTGTAAAATCCAACATGCTGCATGTTTATCAATGTTGGAAGATCTTTTTTTTCTACTTATATCCTGAGATATAAAAATTTTTTCAATAGCTTGTGATGACATTCTCTCATCCTGAAAGAGCAGAGGTATATCATGAAATATTAAAAAATTTCTAAAAAATGTCTCTACAGATTGACAACGTGGCCCTTTAGTTCCATTCATATTTAATGGCAACCCGACAACAATTCCACCAACATCCTTTTCTTTAATTATTTTAAGTATTTCATTAAAATCTATGTTTTGTTTTTTTCTTACAATTGTTGTTAATGGTGTAGCTATGAAAAGCTCTTTATTAGATATTGCTATGCCTATTAATTTAGATCCATGATCAATTCCTAACAAATTTTTATGATGATTTGTCTTTATTAAAAAATCTTCATGCTTGCAGATAGGCATAACAGATGGTATCAAAAAATAAAAATTTTAAAATCATAAAAATATATGAGTAATAACAGTAAAATCGACTTAGATACATTAAAAAAACTTGGAAAATTATCAAGAATTCCAATTGATGAAACAGGTTCAAATAAGCTAATGGAAGATTTAAATAAAATTATAGGTTTTATTGAACAACTTAATGAGGTTGACACTGAAAGTGTTAAGCCACTTAGTTCAGTTACAGGACATAATTTGCCAATTAGAGAAGATGTAGTGAATGATGGAAATAAAAATAATGATGTTTTAGAAAATGCTCCTGAAAAGAAAAGTGGATATTTTGTAGTTCCGAAGGTTATTGAATAGATGAGTAATTTATTGCAATTTAGTATAAGTGAAGTTCTATCTCTATTAGAGAAAAAAGAATTTTCAACTAAGGAATTAGTAGAAACTTATATTAATGCTATCGAAAAAACTAAAGATTTGAATATGTACCTAACCACATGTTTTGATCAAGCTTTCGAACAAGCAAAAATTTCTGATCAAAATTATTTGAATGGGAGCCAGAGGTTTTTGGAGGGAATTCCCTTAGGAGTAAAAGATATGTTTTGCACTAAGGGTATAGAAACTACTGCATCTTCAAAAATTTTAAAAAAATTCATTCCAACTTATGAAAGTACTGTAACTCAGAATCTTTGGAAAGAAGGTGCTATTAATTTAGGAAAGCTTTCATGCGATGAATTTGCAATGGGCTCAAGTAATGAAACTGCTGCTAAAGGGGAGGTTATTAATCCATGGAATTTCGAAGAAAAAAGAACTCCTGGAGGATCGTCTGGCGGATCAGCTGCGGCGGTTGCTGCTAAAGCTGCTTTAGCAGCTACTGGAACAGATACAGGTGGTTCAATAAGACAGCCTGCAGCATTTTGTGGAGTTGTAGGCTTAAAGCCAACTTATGGAAGATGTTCAAGATGGGGGATTGTTGCTTTTGCTTCATCACTTGATCAAGCGGGTCCAATAACTAGGAATGTTTCTGATGCCGCATTAATGCTTCAAGTTATGAGTGGTTACGACCCTAAAGACTCAACTTCATCAAATAAAGATGTCCCTAATTTTTATAATGATCTCGGTAAAAGTATCAAAGGTATTAAAATTGGTATACCAGAAGAATATAACAGTGATGGGATTTCATCTGACATATTAAACGCAAAAGATATGACTATAAATTTCTTAAAAGAAAATGGAGCTGAAATTATACCTGTAAAACTTCCTTTAACTAAATACTCCTTACCTGTTTATTATATTGTTGCGCCAGCTGAGGCTTCAAGCAATTTAGCAAGGTACGATGGGGTAAGATATGGAGCTAGAATTGATGGAAATAGCTTAGATGAAATGTATGAAAATACAAGAAATTTAGGATTTGGTGACGAAGTTAAAAGAAGAATTATGATTGGAACTTATGTGTTGTCTTCAGGTTATTACGATGCATATTACTTAAAGGCTCAAAAAGTAAGAAGATTAATTAAAAATGAATTCGATGAAATTTTTAAACAAGTTGATTATCTTGTAACACCAACAACACCGACTACGGCTTTTAAACTTGGCAGTACGCAAGATTTGTTGACTATGTACCTAAATGACGTATTCACTGTGCCAGCTTCTTTAGCTGGAATACCTGGAATTTCATTGCCGATTAAACTTGATAATAATAAATTACCTGTTGGAATTCAGATATTAGGAAAAGATTTTGATGAACAAGGTCTTTTGAATGTTGCTAAGGTAATAGAATCTTGTGCATCTTTTAAAGATACTCCAAATGGAGCTGCGTCATGATTAATGACTGATCAAAACTCAAATTATATATCTGGAAAAACTAGTGATTGGGAAATTGTAATAGGTTTAGAAATACATGCTCAAGTTTTAAGTAGTTCTAAGCTTTTTTCTGGAGCATCTACTGAATTTGGTAAAGACCCAAATCATAATGTTTCTCTAGTAGATGCCGCGATGCCTGGAATGTTGCCCGTAATTAATCAAACTGTATAAAGCAGGCAATAAAATCAGGAATAGCTCTAAATGCTGAGATAAATAAGTACTCTGTTTTTGATAGAAAAAATTATTTTTATGCTGATTTACCTCAAGGTTATCAAATCAGTCAATATAAATACCCAATTGTAGGTGAGGGTAGTATAAAAATTACAGATGCTAATGGTGAAGATAAAGTTATAGGAATTGAGAGAATTCATCTCGAACAAGATGCAGGTAAATCTTTGCATGACCAACATCCTAGTAAATCTTTTATAGATTTAAATAGAACAGGAGTTGCGTTAATGGAAATTGTTTCTAAACCAGATTTAAGATCACCTGAAGAAGCTGCATCATATGTAAAGAAAATTAGAACAGTATTAAGGTATATTGAAACATGTGATGGAAATATGGAACAAGGATCTTTAAGAGCTGATTGCAATGTATCAGTAAGAAAACCAAATGGAAATTTAGGAACAAGATGTGAAATTAAAAATTTAAATTCAATCAAATTTATTTCTCAAGCTATTCAATATGAAGCAGAACGGCAGGTTGAAATATTAGAAAATGGTGGCGTAATTGATCAAGAAACAAGGTTATTTGACACCTCAACTGGTGAAACTAGATCAATGAGAAGTAAAGAAGATGCTCATGATTACAGATATTTCCCTGACCCAGATCTTTTGCCATTAGAACTTAGTGATAGTCAGATCAGTGAGATCAGAAGTGACATGCCTGAATTACCTGATCAATTGGTAGAAAGATTAATTTCTGAATATGGCATAACAAAATATGACGCTAATGTTATTGCAGAAGAAAAAGAATATGTGCACTATTATGAAAATTCAGCAAAAAATCGAGATGGTAAACTAGTCGTTAATTGGATGACCTCAGAGCTATTCGGGTTGTTAAAGAAAAATAATATTCAATTTAATCAAAATCCAATATCTCCAAACTATCTAAATGAACTTGTAGAATTAATTGAAAATAAAACAATATCTGGAAAAATTGCTAAAGATGTATTTGAAATAATGTTCGCTACATCTAAGTCACCAAAAATGATTGTTAAAGAAAAGGGCTTAGAACAAGTTACAGATGATAGTGCTATTGAAGTTTTTGTTGATCAAGTAATCAATGAAAATAAAGATAAAGTAAAAGAATATTTAAGTGGAAAAGATAAACTATTTGGTTTTTTTGTTGGACAAGTTATGAAAGTTTCTCAAGGCAAAGCAAATCCAGGTTTAGTTAATAAAATTTTGAAATCAAAATTAAAGTAGATTTTTATTTCCAGTTTGAAACAAATATAGCAATAATTATTAGCCCTATAGCAACAAATATTCTAGAACTTATTATTTCATTTAATATAAAATGACCCAATATAGTAGCACTAATAGGGTTGAACCCAAGTGTTATAGAGGCCTGTGTTGGTGAAATCATTTGTAAAGCCTTTCCCCATAAATACATCATTAAAATACCACCAGGTATAATTAACATGAATAGGTATAAATAATTTATATCAGTTAAAAATAGAACATTTGATATTTTTTCTCCAACTACAAGACAAATTAACATCGTTGATATAGATCCTGAAAATAATGTAAAAATTAACACATTTACATTCCCATATTTTTTTAAAAACTTTCCGGAAAAAACTGTAAAAACTGACGCAGAAATCACACCAATTGTCATCAAAACATCTCCTTTGATGGGGTGAGGTGCTGTTGGGTCTATAAATTCACTTAAACAAAAATAAACTCCTGAAAAGGCAATAATAACGGAAATCAATTTTGAAATTGAAAAAGATTCTATTTTAAAAAGACAGGCAATAATTATGGTAAAAATAGGCATTGTTGCATATAAAAGGCCTGCTCTAGATGATGTAGTGATTTCCAAGCCAAGAGCCATAAATACAGGGAAAAGTGTGAACATAAATATTCCAATTATAGCCATGTATATAAGATCATTTTTTTGAAAGATTATTTTTTTGAAACTAATAAAAAAAAATATTAAAAATAACAGCCCGGTAAGCCCATATCTAACAAAACTAATTACCAACGGATCAAGAGAAGTTACTAAAGCCCTTGTAAATACAAAAGTTGTTCCTCCAAGCATTGCTGATAGAGATGAACAAATACAACCTATAAAAAAATATAAATAAGTGTTTTTTTGATTGCTTGGCATGAATTAGTTTTTATTTTAAAGTATGAATTGAAAGTTATTGATACATGAAAATTAGTAGATTTGGAAGAACAGAATTTAAGATTTCACAGCTAACATTCGGCGGTGGCTGGGTAGGAGGTATATTAATTGATCCAGATAAAGAAATAATGCATAAGGCGCTTTCGTTGGCATCAGAAAAAGGTATTAATTGGATTGATACAGCTGAATCTTATAGTGAAGGAAAATCTGAAAAAAATATAGGTGAGCTTTTGCCATCATTTTCTAATGATAAATTTCAAATTTCTACAAAGGCTAGATTAGACCCTAATAGTAGTGAGAGCATTATATCTCAGATAGACCGAAAAATTGATGCATCATTAGGAAGGCTTCAAAGAAATTTTGTGGAATTATATCAACTACATAATCGTATACAAAATATTAGTGACAAAAATAATTTTTCTGTGAAAGATATTTTAAAAAAAGGTGGTGTTGCAGATGCCATGGAAAAGTTTAAATCTGATGGAAGAATAAAATCTATTGGAATAACGGCTTTAGGTGATATTGATGCCATTAATGAAGTTGTGTTAAGTGATTGTTTTGATGTTGCACAAATTTACTATAATTTATTAAATCCAAGTGCTTCTTTCAGTTCGCCAGGAAAATGGAATGATCATAATTTTTCAAATTTAATTAAGAATTGTGAATCTAAAGATATGGGTTTAATGAATATTAGAATTTATGCCGCGGGATATTTAGCAACTGACAAAAGACATGGAAGAGAAATACCAATAACATTTGGAATTGATGAAACAGAACTAAATAAAAGAGTTGAAAAAATCAATTTTATTTTGAAAGATATTCAAGGAACTAATGCTCAAAAAGCATTAAGATATGGGCTATCAAATGATAATGTGTCTACAATAGTAATTGGACTTGCAAAAATTTCGCATCTTGAGGAAGCATTAGAAGGATATGAGATCGGTTAATCTGGATGAAGAGATTTTGAAAAAAATTGAAGAATTACAAAATAATAATTTTATTAATTGAGGGTTTATAATGAAAGTTTTAATATTAGGTGTTGGTGGGTTAGGCGCCTTTTTTGGTGCACATTTGCAAAAAACAAATTGTGATGTGACATTTCTAGTAAGAGAAAATACTAAAAAACTAATTTCAGAATATGGAATTAAAATACTAAGTGATTTTGGTAATTTTAAAATAAACCCAGTTTTAATAACAAAAAAGATCTTAAAGAAAATTACGATGTAGTTATTATTTCATGTAAAGCATATGACTTAGATGAAGCAATTAATGATTTAAAACCTAGTCAAAAAAATGCTGTTATAATTCCTCTTTTAAATGGTCAGGCACATATCAATAAATTAGAAAAAGCATTTAAAAAAGAAAATGTTTTTGGTGGTGTTGCTCATGTTAGTTCAAATACTAATGCTCCTGGAGAGATAAAACATGTTGGTAAAATAAAACGATTAAGTTTTGGAACTCGTTATGAAGGAAATCAAGAAATCGCAAATGATTTCTATCAACTATGTCGCAAAGCAGATTTTCAAACTATTTTGAGTGAAAATATAAACCAAGACATTTGGGAGAAATGGATTTTTATTGCAACTATTGCAGGAGCAACTACTCTATTTCAAACAAGTATAGATAATATAAATACAAAACCTAATGGAAAAATCTTTATTCAAAATCTTTGGAATGAATGCATTAATATATCAAAAGAAAATGGGTATGAATTAAGAACTGAATCTAAAAGTTTACATGAGGACCTTTTATTCAAGTCTGATTACCCATTTAAGGCATCCATGCTTGTAGATATGGAAAAAAAATTAATGACAGAACACGAGCATATATTTTTTGAATTTATAAAACTTGGAAAAAAGAAAAAGTTAAATACAAGTTTGTTAGAAACTTGTCATTTAAATATGAGTATTTACGAAGATAATTTAAATAAAGAAGGTTAAATAAATTTTAATATTCTTTATTTTTTTTATTTATCATAGTTGATCTATACAATTCTATAATCTCAGTTCTACTTTTTTGATTAATTTTATTTTCATCTACATTAGTATTTATTTTAGGAGAAAATATAGTAATTTTGTAAAGTAAAGAAATAAGTGTAATTGGGTCCATTATTTGAATTTGCAAGCAATATGCCAATTTAATTTAGGTGCCAACCTTTAATGAACTTATCATACCCCTTAAAGTTGCTACTACACTCAATGCTGTGATTTTACCTGTTCCTGGATTTTCAACTGATTGAATGTTTTCAATTTCTATTTTAAAATTTGAGCTATCAGATTTCACTAGAATTGTATGAGTATTTTTAGTTAAAGTTGGGTCTGCCCAAATTTCAAGTTGAGTTTTTTTAGCACCCACTCCAGCTAGACCAACTGCTGCAGCTACGTTGACATTAGCGGGAAAAGCTTTAGCCCCTTCAAATGCATTATCTGAAAATATAAGTTTTGGTTCATTTAAGTTTTCTAATTTAATTTTATTTTCTACAACAAATTTAGCTTTAATTAATGCATTAGGAGGTTTTCTTGTTATCATTTTAACATAATCAACTTTTCCTTCTGAAACAGCACTTAGCCCGTCTAATCCAATAATTGCTCCAGATGCTAAAAATATTTGGGTAGAATGTTCTCTGGCTTTATTAATTATTTCTTGGTTTTCTAATATTCCAGCACCACTTACTGTAATTAATTTAGTTTTATAATCTAAACATTTCTGGATAATTTCTTTAAATGCTTCTTTAGGGGCGCAATCTATAACTACATCACATTTTTTACAAATTTCATCAAGACTAAAATATCTTAAAGGTGAGTTAAATGAAGACGTTTTGTCAATTATTTTATTTTTTGTTCTTGAATGAACTCCTATAACATTAAATTGATCTTTTCTTGATCTATTTTTTTGCAACATCAAATCCTATTGCTCCAAACCCAATAATTCCAATTTTCATTTTATCTCCCTATTGCATAACCTTGCATAAACCTTGGATTTGCAGCTGCTTTTAGGATTTTATTATTTATCGATGCGGCAGTCATTCTTCCAAGTGACCAATCTGCTTCAACAGTAACATTATGACCTCTTCTTTTTAAGTCTTTAATTGTATTTTGTGAAAATCTATTTTCCATAAATAAACTTCCTATGTCAGTTTCTCTTGGAAAAAAAGAATTTGGAAAATGAAATGTACTAAAGCCTGGAGCATCAATAGCCTCTTGTAAATTTAAACCAAAGTGAACGTGACGTAGAAAAAAATGTAAAGACCATTGATCTTGTTGATCTCCACCTGGTGTGCCAAAAACCATATATGGTTTGTCGTTTTTAAAAGCAAAAGATGGAGATAGTGTAGTTCTTGGGCGTTTCTTTGGCGCTAACGATGCAGGTGATTTATCATCTAACCAAAACATTTGAGCTCTATTTGATAAACAAAAGCCAAGTTCTGGAATTATTGGTGAGCTCTGGAGCCATCCTCCACTTGGAGTAGCTGCTACCATATTGCCCCATTGATCTATTATATCAAAATGAGTTGTATCGCCTGAGGTATTTCCATCAGAATTTGTTATAGAGGTCATCAAATTTTGCTACGGTTGGTTCTCCTATATCATATTTTGAATTTGATTCCTTTGTTTCTCCTTTTTTCTTACAATCACTGGTCCACCAAAACCTTTTATATTTCCTGGTCTAACTTCTAGTGATGCTTTTTCATTTATAAGTTTTGCCTTTCAACATTATATTCACGACTTAATAAGTGATCTATTGGTACATTTACAAAATTTGGATCTCCGTAAAAAGCTTCTCTATCTGCAAAAGCTAGTTTAGTTGCTTCTGTAATTATATGAACAAATTCAGGTGCATCTTCATTGAATTTTGACAGATGAAAATGATCTAAAATTGCTAATTGTTGAAGAAAACAAGGACCTTGACCCCAGACATCAGTTTTAAAGACCTCATAATTTTTATATTTGAAAGATCTTGGTTTTTCTTCATGGGCCTGCCAATTAGCTAGGTCATTTCCATCTAGCAATCCGTTATGTTTTCTGTCAGATGTATCAATGAAGTGGTTATTTTTACAAAAATTATGAATGCTCTCTGCAACAAAACCTGATTTCCAAATTTGTCTTGCTTTTTCTATTTGTTTTTCACGGTTAGAGGAAAAAGAAGATGCATCAGTTACAATTTTTTTATAAGTTTCACTCATTTTTTTATTTGAAAAGAAATCTCCTACATTTGGTAATTTGCCATTAGGTAAATAAATTTCAGCTGAAGATTTCCAATCTTCTAAAAAAAGATTTTCTACAGATTTTATGGTATTAATTATGTTTGGAAGAAGGGGATATCCTTTTTCTGCTATTGAAATTGCTGGTTCAAGTATTTCATTTAATTTCATTGATCCATACTTTAATAGCAATAACATCCAAGCATCAAAGGCTCCGGGAACTACAGCTGCTAAAAGTCCACTTCCTGGAACAACATTTAACCCAAGATTTTTGTAATAATCAATTGTTGCTTTACTTGGGGCAACTCCTTGACCACAGATTACTTTAGGTCGTTGATTATTTTTGAAAAATTATTGGAACTTCACCTCCAGGACCATTTAGATGTGGCTCTACAACTTGGAAGTGTAAATCCTGTGGCTACAGCAGCATCAAAAGCATTTCCACCTTTTTCTAGTATTGACATGCCGACAGCTGTGGCTATCCAATGTGTACTTGTAACAACACCAAAATTACCTGTAATTTCAGGTCTTGTTGTGAAATTAGACAATATTTAAAAATCCTTAAACATGAAGATTATAGAATAAAATTAAAATTTAGCTAATTTTTTATACTTTTTGAATGAACTATGAGGATCTTGCTTCTCCAAAGATTGCAGATATAATTGCAAAACCAGAAACACCTATTTCTTTTAGCTGGGGTATATTTTTCAATTGTAAACCTCCTATAGCAACAACAGGAATTTGTACTTTATCTATTATGTTTCTAACTGTAGATATACCCATAGGTTTAGATGCATCAGATTTACTAGCTGTTTTGTAAACAGGTCCTACACCAATATAATCAACAATTTCAGGTATCTTATAAATTTGTTTTATGTCAGTTATTGATAAACCTAATGAGATATTATCACCTATCATTTTTTTTGCTTCAGTTGGATGCATGTCATCTTGACCAAGGTGTAAAATATTAACTTTTTCTTTTAACATGATTGTAACGTCAACATCATCATTTATACAAAATTTACATTTAGTATTAATTAAGTTTGATCCAATTTTTTCAGCAATTTTATAAAGTTCATTTTTTGAAAAATCTTTACATCTAAGTTGAAATACATCAAGACCATCATTTGCAAAATTTGTTACTAATCTAATTAAAGCACTTTCTTTAGTTTCATTTTTTAAAATAGTTTCAGAATTAATATTCTCTGGACCTGCAATTAAGTAAGTATTTAATTTATACAAGTTCAATTCTAATGTTTTCATTTATATCTTTATCTGATAAATTATAAATTGTATCTATTAATTCTGTTCTTAAAGATGCTGGACCATTGGCTTTTTTGAATGCTAATATCACATGCAACAGAGTAAATTCCCATGATGTTTGCTGTTGCCTCTAATTTTTCTTGTTCACTAGTGAGTGCAGCTCCAATTAAACATGTTAAAGCACATCCTGTAGCAGTAATTTTTGTCATCATATCATTACCGCCATAAATAGCATATGTTTTTGATGAATTTGTTACATAATCAATTTCTCCTGTAACTGCAACAATAGTATCGTAGCGGTTAGCTATTAAATTAGCAGCATCTAAAGCTTCATTAGAACTCGATGTACTATCAACTCCTTTACCAGAGCTTTTTATACCAGAAAGTGAAATTATTTCTGATGCATTACCTCGTAAAACGGTTGGCTTGAGATTAAGTAATTCCATGGCATTTTTATTTCGATACTCACTAGCTCCTGCTCCGACAGGATCTAAAACCCATGGAACTTTGTTCATTGTGGCA
This sequence comes from Alphaproteobacteria bacterium, assembly GCA_038131545.1. Classification (GTDB taxonomy): domain Bacteria; phylum Pseudomonadota; class Alphaproteobacteria; order Puniceispirillales; family Marisalimonadaceae; genus TMED54. Next base: position 1,446,855 of record JAYPPQ010000004.1, on the reverse strand, counting down.
GATTTAGCAACTTTTATTGCGCATTTTTGCCACTCATTATCAAAAGTGCCGATATTAATCGTTGCAGCACCATTAATTGCTGAACAAATACTAGCAAAAGCATCTGCTTCTTCTATAGCGTGAGCCATAGCCGGCGATGCTCCAATTGCAAGAAGCATATTTGCTGCAATATCCATAGAAACAAAGTTACTAATGTTCCAAATCAATGGTGATCTTGATTTGATATCTGAAATTAATATGTCTGCATTTGTATTATTCATAATCATTCCCTCCGCTAGCATTATCCAGATCAGGTTAAAGGGTATTTCTCAGCCAATTTAGCACCCCTGTTTTATAAATTGATTATTATAATATATTTTACTTAGTTTGTTAATATTATTTTAAAGTTTGTATTCAAAAGTTAAATTATGTCACCACTGGCTTTCAAAGTCTTTAGAATAACAAAATCTTTTAATTGGTGTTGCTTCACCTCTAGGAATTTGAGCAATAGGATTAAATTTAAATATATCTTCTCCTCTTGCCAATTGAGTTTCAAAAAATGGCCACTCATTTAAGTCACCTTTAACATTTGTTGGAGAAAATCTCATAGTGATACCACATCTTTTTCTGTTTGAATTGTTTGGGTCTGAACCATGTAAGAGAGCGTCATTATGTAAGGATATTTCTCCAGCCTTAAGATCAATATAAACGACTTTATCTTTATCAATCTGATCTTCGGAAACTTCTTGATCCAAAACTAAGTGAGATGCATCATTTGTGTGATGTTTGAAACCATTAGCTCCTTTTTTATGACTGCCTGAGACAACTTTCATGGCACCATTTTCTTTGTCAGTATCAAATACAGCTAACCAAACAGTTACAGCATTCGCGGGCTCTAATGGCCAGTATTGTGCATCCTGATGCCAAGGAACCACAGAACCACTATAGTGGTTCTTTATGAAAAAATTGACCACCCCATTGAACAAAATTTGGTCCTAATATGTCTTCAACATAGTCTAATATTTCAGGTGTCCTGCACAAATCATGAAACTTTTTACTAGCTTTATGCCACATATTTGTTTTATTTATATCCACGTTAGATGGCAGTCTAGAACTTAATTCTTCAAATAATCCTTGTAATTCTAAGGCTCCATCATGTGAAAAAACAGGCAAATTTTTAACGTAACCTTGTTCTGAATATTGTTGTTTTTCTTTGTTTGTTAATCTTCTAACTTCATCACTTATCTGATACATACAGCCTCCAATTAATCATTTATTATAAATCATATATGTTTTTTTAAAATAGGAATCATGAAAACACTCTTTTGCTCCAATTAGCCCATTACTTTCATTTTCACATAAATAAATTGGGATATCATTCAGATAATCAAAGTATTGATCAATTTTTTTAAATTCGTTAAGAAAGATATCTTGATTTAAAAATTTTTGTAATTTTATTGAAATTCCACCACATATTATTACACCAGCAAGACTTCCATTTAAAAAAATATTATTGATTGATAGATATTACTAAAATTTTATACATTTGAGTAATTGCAGAAATAGCATTTTGATCATTTTTATCAGCTAAGTCTGCAATTTCTCTAGCTTTAATTTTGAAAATTTTGCCCTTATTTTTAATTTGATAAAAGTTAAATAAATTTTCAATTCCTCTGCCACTAACTAAATCTTCAAAACTAACATATTTTTGAGATTTAAGAAGATGAGATAAAATTTCTATTTGTTCAGAATTACTAGGTGAAAAATATATATTTCCACCTTCACCAGGAATAGGTATTACATTATTGTCAATTTTTTTTAAGTTACAAACTCCTAGGCCAGTTCCTGGACCTGTTACCAAAAGAGGGGAGTTTTTGTTTGAAGTTCCATGTTTTATTTTCTTAAGGTTTAATTTCTTTAATAAAATTTTATATTTCTCTTCATCCTCTTCTAAGAGTAAATTTTTAAAAACAAAACTTTGTGCAACAAAATCATTGATTACTAGAAGTGATTTAAGATTAAGGTTTTTCAAAAGTTGTATTTTATTAAATTTGATATGATTATTACTTAATAGAACATCATCATCTTCACATGGGCCCGCTACGCCGATAGATATATGTTCATTAATAATATTATGTTTTTTCTTATATGCTGTAATAATATCTTCTAAAGATTTAAATTCTGAGCACAAAAAGTTTTCGATAAGACTAATTTCAGAATTAATATTTTTTTGAAACGCCAATCTAGCATTTGTTCCGCCAACATCTGCAACAATTAAACTCATAAAAACCTTTTAAAATTTTGATTTATGTTTAGATTATCTTAGTAATAGTATGGAGATATACAATGATTAAATTTTATTATAACACTGGTCCAAATCCTATGAAGGTAGCTTTATTCTTAGAAGAAGCAAACATTGATTACGAGGCAATTCCTGTGGATACAAGAAAAGGCGAGCAGCATAAAGATGATTATCTTAAAATTAATCCTAATGCTAAGGCTCCAACTATTGTTGATGGTGATAATGTAATTTTTGATAGTAATGCAATACTTTTGTATTTAGGTGAAAAAACTAATAAATTCATGCCAAATAATGATTTAAAATCTAAGAGTGAGCTATATTCTTGGTTAATGTTTGTTGCAACTGGAATAGGTCCTTACTCAGGACAATCAGTTCATTTTCAACATATGGCTCCCGAAAAAATTAAATATGCAATTAATCGATACACCTATGAAGCAGAAAGACATTACAATATTTTAAATGATAGACTTACGAATAATGAGTATATGTTGGGAAATACCTATACAATTGTCGATATGGCCGTATGGGGATGGACCAGAATGATTGAAAAAGTTATTTCTCCAGGAGAATTAGAAAAAAGAGTTCATTTGAAAAGATTAATGGACAAAATTAATAGTGGAGCAGCAAGTCAAGCGGCTGAAAATATTGCAAATAGAAATAGCCATAATTTTAAAGTAGAAATAGATGAGGAGGCAAGTAAGTTTATGTTTCCTCAAAATGAGAGGTTAAAATAATTTAACATTTTTACATCTTTCGAAATTAGAAGATTAAATTTATTACTTTGGTATGAAAATTGTAATATAATGTAACTTGAAATAAATAGGTGTTTTAATGCGAGATTGGGATAAAACAATCGATGAATTAAGAAAAAATATTGAAGATGCCCGAAAAAGGTGGGTTCTTCCTTATCTCGATCCAACACAATTTGATGCTAAAAACTACGAAAATAAGTCTAAAGTAAATGTTGAAGAGAAAAATTATTCTACTGATGTTTCTGACATTGAAAAACCAAATGCTGAAGATCCTCAAGTGGTTTCTTCAAAGAAGATAATGAAAAGAAGCCTGAAGAAGTTAAAGAAGAGTAGAAGGAAGTTCAAAAAGTAGATGCAGCTCAAGTAGATGCAATGTTAGATGAGGTGAAATCTGAAGAAGCTTCCAGCTGAAGAAGTTAAAGAAGAAAAGTTGAAAAAGTTCAAAAGTAGATGCTCAAGTAGATGCAATGTTAGATGAGGTTAAATCTGAAGAAGCTCCAGCAGAAGAAGTTAAAGAAGAGAAAGTTGAGGAAGTTCAAAAAGTAGATGCTGCTCAGGTAGATGCAATGTTAGATGAGGTTAAATCTGAAGAAGCTCCAGCAGAAGAAGTTAAAGAAGAGAAAGTTGAGGAAGTTCAAAAAGTAGATGCAGCTCAGGTAGATGCAATGTTAGATGAGGTTAAATCTGAAGAAGCCCCAGCAGAAGAAGTTAAAGAAGAGAAAGTTGAGGAAGTTCAAAAAGTAGATGCTGCTCAAGTAGATGCAATGTTAGATGAGGTTAAATCTGAAGAAGTGCCAGTTGAAGAAGTTGAAAGAAAAAGAGAAAGTCAGGTAGATGCAATGTTAGATGAGAGAAATCTGAAAAGCCAGCAGAGGAAGTGAAGTTGAAGAAAAGACCACCTTCATTGAAGAAAAAACCAAAAAACCAAAAAGAGGTAAAAAGAAAGTAAAAGAAGTTAAACCAGATTATGTTCTCATTGAGTTAGCAGAACTAGAGGCAATAAATGAAGATGATTTATCAGAAGAACAGGAAGATCGTTTGATGGAGCTAAGAAGAATTAAAACACAACGAGCTATGCATGTCGAGGCTGACGAACAATTCCAAAGTGAAATGAAGCAAGCAGACGAGGAAATTAAAACACTAAAATCTCAACTTAAAATTAAAGATCCACTTCCTAAAGGATATATAGAGTGATTTTATTAATGTTATTTGAATTTAATAAAAAATATGTTATTTTACAATTTTGAGGAGGTTTTATGTCAAAAATAGTTGAAACTAACTTTGGAACTTTAGTTGATTCAAAAAGAGTTGCTAGAGGGTCAGCTTCAAATGTTACTAAAAAGGGTGCTTTTTACGTTTTCTCAATAAGAGTAGAAAACGATGATATAAGAGAATATTCATTTACTGACAGAACTAGAGCTGAGCAAATGAGAGAAATTCTTATAAGTCACTTAGAGACAAGAATTTCCAAAAAAATTAAGAAGTCTAATTAACTTCTAATTTTTTTTTCTTCAAGTAAGTTATTTATTTTCTCAATTTGAGGACTTATTTGTTTAACAAGACTATTGATTTCTTCCGAATAATTAAGAGTTCTTGTTTTTACAATTTCAAATATTAAGTCATCAAATTGTTTTTTAATTTCTAAATATTTTTTTGACATATATTTCTCCTATTTCATAAAGGCAAAAATGATGCCAAATTTAAATTTCTTGAGTTATACTTATAATTTTTCTTGTTCTATCAATTTGATTTGACCATTTTTTATCATAAATACTGATCATTTTTTTTAAAGCTTCGCTTTTTAATATTTTATTAGCCTTTTCAAGGTTATCAAATTCATAATATGCGTAATGAATATCTTCATTTTCTGTGTCCCATCCTCTTGAAGCAGAAATTGCATAAAAGGATTCTTTAGCTTCAAACAAATGTTCTTTTTCGTACCAATTATCAAAATCTTTTTTTAAATGAGTTGGTACAAATGATTTAACAATAAGAAATACTCTCATAAAGCATTATAATCTTTCAATATTTTCTTTTTCAAATAGTTGATGGAAATTATTTTCTTGCTGTGCACCAACTAAATAACTTTTGTCTAAAATATATGTTGGCACGCCAGTAACACCTAATTTATATGAATATTCCCAATGTTTATCGATCACATCTTTGTAAGTTCTTTTCTCTAAAATTTCTTTTGCTTCTTCTTGAGGAAGTTTAGCTTTAGACGCTGCATTTAAAAGAACATCAATTTCATAAACATTTTTTTTATTTATAAAATAAGATTTATAAAGTTCGTCATGTATTTTTTCATTATCATATTTGGTTTGTCCCCAATATCCAAGTTCTTGAGCTAATCTGCTATTATAAGTATAAACTCTATCGTTATATTCTAGTTTTTCTTCATTCATGAGTTGACCCATCATAGAATTTTTTTGATTTAGTTCTTCTTGAGAGCAACCAAATAGATCAAGTAAATCTCTTCCTTCTTTTGGTGTGTCTGGGTGTAATGGAAAGTGTATAATATCTAAATTAATTTTATATTTTGAAATTACTTTTTTTAGTCTAGCTTGACCTAAATAACACCAAGGACAAACATAATCAGTAAAAATTTGAAGTGTTTTTGTTTCCATTTTCTAACAACTTTATTTCAATATATTTTTTATGATATATAATCCAAAGAGAAATATGAAATTAATTATAATTAATTACAATGAATAATTACTTTAATTTTGAAAATACATATACAAACTTGCCAAAATGCTTTTTCACAGAGCAACAAATTAAAGAAGTATCTTTACCAGATTTAGTTATATTCAATGATAAATTAGCTAAAAGTCTTAATATTAATATTCCTTTAAATAATAAAAATGAAACAGCAAAAATTTTATCTGGTAATTTTAATGATAAAAATATGAATACATTTGCACAAGCATATGCTGGTCATCAATTTGGTCATTTTACTAACCTAGGTGATGGTAGGGCAATTATGCTTGGTGAACATTTGGATAAAGCTGGCAAAAGATTTGATGTTCAATTGAAAGGATCAGGGATAACACCTTATTCCAGAAATGGAGATGGTAAAGCAGCTTTAGGCCCAATGTTAAGAGAATATATAATAAGTGAAGCTATTCATTATCTTAATATTCCTACAACTAGAAGTTTGTCAGTTATAAAAACTGGCGAAGATGTTTTTAGAGAAAAAAAATTACAAGGATCAATTCTTACAAGAATTGCTTCATCACATATTAGGGTAGGAACATTTCAATATGCAGCTGCACAAGAAGATATAAAAATCTTAAAAAGTTTATTTGATTACACTGTTGAAAGACATTATTCAGATATAAAAAACTCTGAAGATATTTATATAGAACTTCTAAAAGAATTTTCTTTGAAGCAAATTAATTTAATAACAAACTGGATGAGAGTAGGTTTTATCCATGGAGTCATGAATACTGATAATATGACTCTTTCAGGTGAAACAATTGACTATGGCCCATGCGCTTTTATGAATAATTATGATCCTAATACTAAATTTAGTTCGATAGATCATATGGGAAGATATTCTTACAAAAACCAACCCATCATAGCACAGTGGAATATTGCTAGATTTGCAGAAACCTTACTTCCGTTAATATCAAGTGATTTAAATGAAGCAATAAAAAAGCTGAAGATGTTATAAAATCTATACCAGAAATTTATAAAACAAGTTGGTTAAATATGATGAGAAAAAAATTAGGTTTAGTTGATAATGATAAATGAAGATGATGAAGATGATATCACTAACTCTTTATTATCTTGGATGGAAAGTAATAATGCAGATTTTACAAATACTTTTGTTGATTTGACGAATGAAGAAAACCTTAATCAAGGTATTTATAAATCAAATGAGTTTAAGAATTGGTTTGAGATTTATAAAAAAAGAAAACTTAGTAAAAATTTTTCTAAATCTAAATCGTTGAAATTGATGAAGGAAAACAATCCTTTTGTAATACCAAGAAATAATATTGTAGAAGATGTTTTGTTAAGTGCTGATCAAGGAAATTTGGAACCTCTTAACAAATTTTTAAAAATATTAGAAAATCCTTATGATAAAAATTTAAAAATTTCTAATTATTACAAAACTGATATTAAATCAGATCAACCATATATGACATTTTGTGGAACATAAATATTTATATTTTTTGACTAACATCCCACCTTTTTTTTAAATATCTACAAGTTTCACAGCCAAAAGATCCATCTGGATAAATATCTTGATCCATAAGATTTTTGCATCACTGATAGTCTTACTTACCCAATTATCATTGCAATCTAATTTAATTAGATGTAATTCAAATTTTAAAGTTTGATTAAACATTGGTTCATTTTTAAACCATTAAAATAAACTAGATAGGCTGTGTCAGAAACTTTAAAGCCATTTTTCCGGAACAACCATTGATACATCTCTAATTGTCTTCTGTAACCTTTTGGATATTCATATTTGTTCCAGGTATCCTCCCAATCAAAATTGTTTTTTGAAGTGGATTTGACGTCAGATAAAATAAGCTCACCATTTGGTTTGACCCAAACATCATCTACAGCTCCATAAAAATGAACATCAGTGTCACTGTCATAATAAGAAATACCTTGAAAATTATTTCTCCATTTATCCATTTCCTCATGTTTAAACGGAACAGCATCAATATTATTTTCTAAAAAAATTGGGTGTGGTTCTTGTTTTTCTCTGTAGTAGTCAAATTCATTCTTACATAAATTATCTACAGCGCTGTTTAGTGTAAATGGAAGTGTGTTTAGTCTTACTTTATATTTGTACATTAAAATAAAACATCTTTTACAATTAAGGTATTGTTCTATTGAGGATCTGCTTAGTTTTATCATAATTAAATACTAGTTTAATTTTTTAAAAAATGTAAAAAAATTAATTTTCTCTAAATTTATATTTTTTAATAAAAATTATAAAAATTTTTATTTATTAAAATTTTTTTTCTTAAATATAAATATTTAATAAAATATAAAAATATATATTAAATTTAAATTATTTTTAAATTAAATATAATATATATTTTAAATATATATTAAAAATATTTAAAAATAAATTATTAATATATAAAAATTATAATAAATAATTTATATATTATAATTATTATTATTTAATAGAAATAAATTATATTTTTTATTTATTTATTGATAAATATTTTATTTTTTATTAAATTATCTAATTAAAAATATAAATTATTATTTAATATGAAGAAAAAAATTGAAAATAAACGTCAAAAGTTTGTAAGGCTAGCTGAGCTAAGAACTGAAAAAGCAGTTTTAGCAATTGAAAACTTAATTGGTTTATCAAATCCAAGAAATTACGATTATAATACAAAAGATGTTGATTTGATAATTAAAGCTCTTAAAGATTCTGTTAATGCTGTATCTAGCTCTTTTTCTAAATCTAAGGAAAAAAAGCAATTTAAAATAAGCTAATTTATGGCGGAGGGAGGGGGATTCGAACCCCCGAGAGGAATTTCTTCCCCTAACGATTTAGCAAACCGGCGCCTTCAGCCACTCGGCCACCCCTCCGCATTGTGGTAAATGATTAAAATTTACACGCCGTATGCATCTTTTTGATACGCAATTAATTTAAGAATTTCAAGTTTTATCTAAAGTAATATATAGTTTTAATTATATTTATTAGTGAGATTTTATGGATTTAATTTCAATGATGAGAGTTTTTGTTACAGTAGCTGACAAAGGCTCTATGGCAAGTGCTGGTAGAGATTTAAATTTATCACCATCTGTTATGTCAAAAAATTTGTCTGCTCTTGAAGATAGACTTGGTGCAAGATTATTAACACGTACAACTAGATCTGTTTCTTTAACAGAAGTTGGTCATGCTTATCTTGATCGAGCTAGAAGAATAATAGGTGATGTAGACGAAGCAGAGGCAGCAGTTTCCAGTGTTACTAATGCTCCAAGAGGACACTTGAGAATAACTGCACCGAGCACTTTTTCATACAGGCATATATCTCCTCATTTACCTATTTTTAGAGAAATGTACCCTGATGTTGAAGTTGAAATGATTATTTCTGATAATGAATTAAATCTTGTAGAGAATAATATTGATCTTGCCATTAGAATTGCTTTGATGAGAGACTCTTCTCTTATTTCAAGAAAACTTGCTTCTAATCCAAGAGCAATGGTAGCTTCACCTGATTATCTGAAAAAAAAAGGTAAGCCTATACATCCTGATGATTTAGTTAAACATGATATTATTTCTTTTCAACTTGGAAGTCCTTATAATGAATGGCATTTTTTAGTAGATAATAAGCCTAAAATTTTTACAGCTAAAGGTATGTTGCAATTAAATCATGGTGACGCAATCTTAAGATCATGTATTAATAATGGTGGTATATGCATGTTGTCTAGATTTGTTGTTGGCAGACATATAGCGGCTGGAACATTAACTTCTTTATTAGAAAACTTTCTTCAAGAAGATATTCCGATTTATGCTGTATATCCAAGTGGTAAACATCTTTCACCTAAAGTAAGAGCATTTCTAGACTTTTTGGTAAAAACTTATGGTTCAGTTCCATACTGGGATGAACATGGAGATCATCAATCCGAAGCAGCAATTAGAGCTAGTAAATAATTAACAGAAAAAACTTCCACCATTCACATGAATAGTTTGCCCATTAATGAAGTCTGAATTTTCGTCACATAAATTCCTTATCATTTTTGCAACTTCAATTGGTTTACCTTTTCTTCCTATCGGTGGATCTGAATGAGTTGGGTGGACTAATCCTTGTCCTGCAGATTTGCCTCTTATAGTATCAATTAATCCTGGCACAACACAATTTACTGTAATACCCGTCTTAGCATATTCTGTTGCTAGAGCACGAGTAAAACCAACTACAGCGAGTTTAGAAGTCACAACGTGTGATCTTCCAATAGCCCCAATATGAGCCGAAAGACCGCCTAGATTTATGATTCTGCCCCAAGAATTATCTTTCATTAATGGTATCGCTTTCTTACAAGTCAAGAATACAGCATCTAAATTAATGTTTAATATATGCCTCCAATCTTCGTATGTCATATCTTCAAATTTAAAAAAATTTCTTTGAGAAGCATTATTTACTAATACTGATAGATCACCAAGTTTAGAAGCTTCATTAACTAAGTCATTAACAAAGTTTTGATCTGTTAAATCTCCAATAACAACTCTAGAATTAACTTTGTGATCATCTACAAGAGACTTTGTTTCTTGAGCACCTGTCTTGTCAGTGTTTGCATGAATTAAAATATTGAAATTAAGTTTTGCTAACTCTATGCATGTTGCTCTTCCAATATTTTTTGCTCCACCTGTTACAATTGCAACTTTATTCTTATTCATTCATTATTTATCCTTAATTTTTAAAAAAACGTTTTTATTTTATATTAATATGAATAAAATAAATTCATATAAAAAGGTTTATAATATGGAAAAAATTTCAAAAGACTGGAGAAATGATATTTATGATGTTTTCAAAGATATTGGTATCTCTTTAGTCTCACACATTCCTGATGCTGGACATACTCCTTTAATAAATTTATGTGAAAAAGATAACAACATCGATGTGGTAACTTTAACTACAGAAGAAGAAGGGGTAGGATTATCTTGTGGAGCTTGGGCTGGAGGAAAAAAAAGTGCTTTACTTATGCAATCAAGTGGAGTTGGAAATTGTATTAATGCTTTAGCATTACCAAATATTTGTAGAATACCTTTTCTTACAATAGTTTCTATGAGAGGTGAATGGGGTGAATTCATACCTTGGCAAGTCCCAATGGGATTAGGAACTCCTAAAGTTTTAGAAGCAATGGATGTAAAAATTTTTAGAGTTGATTATAAAGATGAGGTTGGAGAAACTGTAAATGCTGCAGCCAATTTTGCATTTAATACAAGAAAATCAGCAGCTGTTTTATTGTCTCAAAAAATGATTGGAGCCAAACAATTTAAAAATGGATAAAATATGATAATAAGAAGAGATTTTGTTAATAGATTATTAGAAGATAGAAAAGATAATTTAAGAGTTGTAAGTGGCATTGGAACTTCAACTTGGGATTTAATGTCAACTGGAGACGAAAAAAATAATTTTGGTTTTATTGGTGCTATGGGGCAAGCATTGCCATTTGCATTAGGTCTTTCTATTGCTCAACCAGATAAAAAAATTTTATTAATCACTGGTGATGGTGATACTTTGATGAGTTTAGGATCCTTGGCTACTATAGCTAATCATCCTGTAAGTAACTTAACAGTAATTGTTTTAGATAATGAGTCTTATGTAGAAACAGGTAGCCAGCCAACAGCTACAGCAGGGAAAACTAATTTAGAATTAATTGCTAAAGGATCAGGTATTGAAAATACTTATACAATTTATGAAAGAACAGATGATTATAAAGTGTTGAAAACAATATATGAAGAAGATGGACCTTCATTAATTGTTGTTAAATGTAAGGCAGAAAGTACTCCATTAATTTTTCCACATTCTTTCGATGGTGTAACGGCAATTAATAGATTTAAGGATACAATGTAAAAGAAGGTTGTTATTATGTTTGATTTAAATTTAAAAGATAAAGTTATTCTTATAACTGGTGGAAGTGATGGTCTTGGTTTTTCTTCTGCAAAATTACTTTCAGAGCAAGGAGCAAAAATTGCATTATGTGGTAGAAGAGGTGATTACTTAAAAGAAAAAGCAGATATTATAAGAGAAGAAACAAAAAATGATGTCTTAGATATACAATGTGATGTAACTAATGCTGATCAATGTAAAAAATTAGTAGAACAGACTATATCACATTTTAAAGCAATAGATGTTCTTGTTAATAATGCAGGAACATCTGCTGCTTCAGGTTTTGAAAATGTAACTGATCAAAATTGGGAAGATGATATTAATTTAAAATTAATGGCAGCAGTTAGATTGTGTAGACTTGTTTTGCCAATCATGAAAGAAAAAAAATCTGGCTCTATAATTAATGCAGCTATAGGTGGTGGTAAAGCTCCTAATGCTGGAAGTCTTCCAACATCTGTAACAAGAGCAGCTGGCATTAATTTGACTAAATCATTATCCAATGAATTTGCTCCATTTAACATTCGTGTAAACGCAATTTGTATTGGCTTAATCAAGAGTGCTCAATGGGAAAGGCGAGCAGGAAATTCAGATGTTAACCAATTATATGAGGAAATGTCAAAAAGAGTTCCTATGGGTAAAGTGGGTGAAGAAATCGATTATGCTAATTTAGTTGCTTTTCTATCCTCTGATAGAAGTGCGTATATTACTGGAACAGCAATCAATGTCGATGGTGGACTTTGTCCAGTAGTTTAGTCGCTTATTCTTGGTGGTTTTATCTCAGCAACTTGACATGCATAATCCAAGAGAGCACTAAAGTCTTTTTTTGCAAATTCAGATGATCTTGCTTGACCATACACAGCATGTACAGATGATCCTACAGGAAGACCTACTCTAAAGTCATTTCCTGCTTCAATAGCTAGCCCCATATCCTTATGTGCTAGATCAATCGTAAAACCTGGTTCAACGTCATTTTTTAAAACTTTTGACATAAAATTTATATGAAACTGTCCATTATTTGCTGTTGTTCCAGCATTAACTTCCTTAAAAACATCTAATTCTAAATCAAGTTTTTGAGCTAAGGTTAGAGCTTCAGCAGTAATTTGAGCAATGGATAAAATTTGGAAATTATTTACTACTTTTGCCCTTATTCCTGTTCCAACTTTTCCGCATCGAATAATACTTGTGCCCATTGCATCAAGAAGGGGTTTTACACGTTCAAAATCTTTTTCATCATCACATCCAACCATAAATAAAGATTCACCAGCAATAGCATGACTTACCAAACGCCCAACTGGAGCATCAATAAATCTTAGTTCATTTTCTCTACATATTTTTGCAACCTCATCTGATCCTTTTGGTGAGATTGTACTCATATCTAAAATAAGACTATCTTTTTTTAAATTATTAATGACCCCATTTTCTCCAAGTAATACAGTTTTTACCTGTTCTGTAGCTGGAAGCATAGTTATTACTATGTCTGAATCTTTAACAGCATCTAAAATATTATTTGAAGGTAATCCACCTTCTTTAACAACTTTATTTTTTTTGTTTTCATCTATGTCGTAAACAAATAATTCTATTCCTTTTTTTATAATATTTGTTGCCATAGGGCCACCCATAGCTCCCAATCCAATGAAACTAATTTTTTTATCCATTATCTATTTACCTCATTATTATTGAGCTGCCTCAAGTGCTGCATGCATTAATACATTAGTACTTGTTAATGCCCATTCTTTTTTAATTTCTTCCGCCTCATTGTGACTAATACCATCTACACAAGGGCACATAATCATTGCTGCAGGAATTTTTGTATTAATTGCACATGCATCATGTCCTGCTCCAGATACAATATCTTTATATGTATAATTATATTTTTTTGCAGCATTTCTTATAAAATTTACACAGTTTTTGTCAAAGGTTATAGGATCATAGTTCGCTACTTCTTTGATTGTAAACTTTACGTTATGATCTTCACTTATTTTGCTAACAATAGATCTAATTTTATCTTCAATATCTTTCAGTTTTTTATCAATGTGTGATCTAAAATCAATTGTGAAAATAGTTTTTCCTGGGATGACATTTCTAGAATTCGGATAAACTTCAATATGTCCAACACTAGCAACTAGATTAGGTTGATTATTATTTGCTAGATTATTTACTTCAGTCATTATTTTTGCCATGACTAATCCAGCATCCTTACGAACATTCATTGGTGTTGTCCCAGTATGTTGTTCTACACCTGTCAATTCCACTTCAAGCCACCTTAATCCTTGACCATGAGTTACAACTCCAATATCTATATTTTCTTTTTCTAGAATAGGGCCTTGTTCAATATGCAGTTCGAAATAACAATGCATTTTTTGAGAACCTACTTTTTCTTTACCATTCCAACCGATTTTAGCTAATTCTTCTTTGAACACTTTGCCATCTAAATCTTTTGTATTTAAGATTTGATTAACGTCCACTGTTCCTACAAAACCAGATGATGCCATTAGCGCTGGTGCAAATCTACAACCTTCTTCATTAGTCCAATTAACTATCATAATTGGTCGTTTTGTTTTAATATCAAGATCATTTAAAGTTCGAATTATTTCTAAGCCCGCTAAGACACCTAATACACCATCATATTTTCCTCCAGTTGGTTGTGTGTCTAGATGACTGCCTATAACTACAGGTTGAAGGTCATTATTTGATCCTTCTCTTAAAAAAAACATTGAACCTAATTGATCAACCGTCATTTTTAAATTTGCTGCCTCACACCATTTTTGTAAAAGTTCTCTTCCTTTTCCATCCTCAAAGTTAGAGTTTGTCTGTTATTACCTCCTGCTATACCAGGACCAATTTTAGCCATGTCTGATAAAGAAGACCATAATCTATCAATATTTACTGAAATATTACTTTCCATATCTTTAATCTTGGAAAAAATAATTTAATTGGTCAAGTATACATCTTTAACTATTTATAAATTGAATAAAAAAAGAAGTTTATTACAATTTATTAAGTCTAGTATATTGGATTTATTATGACTTTAGAAGAAAAGCAATTGTATATAGGTAGACCATCTCAAATTTTAAATATTATATCATTTATTATTTGGTCATGGACTTTATTTGTTCCAATAATAATTTACCTTAAAACAAGATTCACAGTCTATGAAGTAACTGATCAAAGAATAAAATTAAAAACTGGCATTCTTAAATCAAGAAATTGATGAGTGTGAATTATATAGAGTAAGAGATTATAAAATTGTAAAACCTTTTTTTCAAAGAATTTTTGGTTTGGGTAAAATAGAATTAGTTACATCAGATAGATCAAACTCGACTATAAATCTTAATGGAATTAAAAATCCTGAAAATTTGTATGATTTAATTAGAGATAATGTTGAAAAAATTAGAAGAAAAACAGGTACTAGAGAAATTGATGTAGAGTAGTATGGAATTTATAGATTTACTTTTTGGAGTTGGAATTTTTTTGTTAGCTATAGGAATGTATTCTGCTTTTTCCTTAGTTAATTTAAGCATATCAAAGACTAAAGAGGAGTTAAAAGACATAAATGTTGCGAATTTGTGGGTGTTATTTTTAATATGTCTTCCTATGGGTTTAATACTTGTGTATTTTTGGTTTTAGAAATGGAGAAAAAAATGAGATATTTAAATCAATTTTTTATAATTGTTTTTGGAGTGTTTTATTCATTTAAAGCTTTTGCATTTGAAAAAGTTTCAGTTGGGTCAACAATGTATAATGCTTGTAAAAGTTTACATGTACACGAAAAACCTACTGCTTTTTCAAAAAAAGTAAAAACGATAACTTTTGGAAAACAAATTGAAGTTAAAGGCTTAGAAAGACAATTTGAATTACCTGATTCAGACTTCTCTTCTAAAAAGTCACTTACTCTTAAAGAAGAGTCTGATGCAAGTGGTGCAGATAGAGATGCACAGCCAATTGATCCGAAAGAGTATACAAGAGCAGCATGGGTTAAAATTGGAGCAGGACAATTTGTTTCTAACTCTTGTTTGGTTTCAAAAGGTAATCTTGATGGACAAAATGAAAAAGTTGCTTCTGAAAAAGTTGAAAAAATAGCATCTGGTAAAGCAAAAAGAAATTTTTCAGAAGATGAATCTGGAGATATGACTGCTATGAGAGGTGCTGCTGGCAAAGCAAAGGGTGGACCTGCTGATTATAAAACTATTGATAATTTTATTACTAATTCACAAGGGAAAATAGACTTTATAAAAATGATGGATTTCAGGAAATCTGGTAGTTGCGGAGAATTTAAATGAAAAATTTAATTTATATTTTTGGTATTATTTTATTTTGTAATTTTGCTCATGCTCAAGGTCTTGGAAATCTTTTGGGTGGTGGAAATAAAGATGGAGGTGCCAACCCACTAGGAAATCTTCTTGGTGGAGGCAAGGATAAAGGTGCTAATCCATTAGGAAATCTTCTTGGAGGAGATAAAAAAAATCCTCTTGGCGGTATGTTAGGAGGTAAATCTGATGGAAAAAAAGGGGGCATGGGCAATTTTATGTCTGTAATTGGAGAATCCTTAGAGGCAATGGAAAATACTAATTTAGGTCCTGTTGGAAAATTTATGTTAGGAAGAAAATTATCTGCAATGGTAATTGGCAGATACTCAAAACTTTTGAAAAATAGTGATCCCAGAGTTCAATATGTAAGAAATATTACTCTAACGATCTTAGGAACTAGTAGATATTATGGTAATTATAAAGATCCAGTAATCATAGTTATTGATGATGATAAGTTAGTGAATGCATTTGCTGCGCCAGGAGGATTTATTTTTATTTCCACGGGAATGTTAAACTTTTTAGAAAATGAAGATGAATTAGCTTTTGTACTAGCTCATGAAATTGGTCATATTGAATTAGACCATGGTTTAAATGCTGTTATTCAAAAAACATCCGGTGATATGTTTAAAAAAGGTGCAAGTGGTATGGGTATGAGCAACTCTTTTTTTGGTGGAATGATAGATTTTGCTGAAAATGGTTATGGTAAAGATCTTGAAATGGAAGCAGATGGACGAGGTGCAATGTTAGCTGTTCAAGCTGGTTATGATTTGAACTCAGCGCTAAACGTTATAAAAAAACTAGAGAAAAGAACTGGTAATAAGCATGGAACTGGATATCCTAAGGATCGAACTGCAGTTATAAAAAAGTCACTAATTTAAACATTCCTTCAGATGTTTTTGAATTAAGAAAAAGAGATTTGAAAAGATTATTTATGGCAAATAAAGAAGATAATAGTAAAGATATCTCTGATCTTTTATCAAGGCAAACAAAAGCTATTGAATATATTGATAATTATTTTTCTCCTGCACGAGAAGAAAAAAGATTCGAAAAACTAAAAAATGTTGTAATTAAATCTTTCTCTGGTGCAGCTATTGTTTTTACTGGTGCTTTAGGTTTATGGGAATTAGGAGTTTATTTAAAAGAAACTTGGGAAACAAGAGAACTTGCTTCAAATTATGCAAATGTTGGTATTGAACTTTATTATAAAGAAAATAATACAAAAGTTGCTAAAGAGTTTTTAGAAAAAGCAATTGAATTAAGCCCAGACAATACTGACTTTTAGGTTTTTAGATGCTTACATAGATGGTATGGCATCTGTAAGAAAAATGTTCAATTTAGATAGACCTTACACTGCTGAAGAGTTAAATGAAACCTATCAAGCCCTTGCAAAATCAGTTCTCCTGGAACAACAAAATTCAAATAGTGCTGAACCATTTATTCTAAAAGGACAGATTTATGCTGCTCTTAAAGATAATTCAAGAGCTAAAAATCTTTGAAAAAGCTATCAGTAAAGATCCATTAAATGATTTTGCTTATATGAGATTAGGTGTTGTTGAGTACAACTCTAAAAATACTGCACTAGCAAAAAAGCATTTAAAAAAATCAATTGAATTAAATCCTAACAATAAATGGGCTTATTTATGGAATGGAATTATTGATTCAGATTCAAAAAAAATTAAAAGTTCATTAGAGTGGTTTAAAAAATCTCTAAAATTAGATCCTAGATTCGATTTAGCTTATTATAATATTGGTTGGATAAATTTAAAAACTAAGCCAAAAAATTATAAAAATGCTGAAAATAATTTTAGAAAGGCAATATCCTTAAACCCAAATTACAAAGAAGCGTATTATGGATTAGGAATGGTTTACGGTTACCAAAATCAATACAACGTTGCGGAAAGCTATTTAAGAAAAGCTATAGAAATAGATGAAAAATTTTTAACTGGTTGGAAATGGAAGGGAATTGTTAACTATGAAAGAAAGGAGTTTGAATTAGCACTAAATGATTTTTCTAAGGCTTTGGAACTTGATCCATCAAACTCTAATATTTTTGTTAGAAGAGCACGTGTTTTTACTTTTATGAAGCAGTTTGATAGAGCTATAGATGACTTGCTCTTAGCAAAAAATTTAATGATAAAAATCCAAGAATACATTTTTATTTGGCAAATATATATAAGGAATTAAAAAAGTATGAAATAGCAATTAATTCAATAGATGATGCATTAAAATTAAAGAAAAATTATCCAGAAGTGATTTCATTAAAAGGTGATATTTATTTTTCACAAAATAAAAATAAATTAGCAGAAAAAAACTATACTTTAGCTATCGATAAAGCAAGTTATAGAAAAGAGAGGTTTTTAATTAAAAGAGCTCAATTTTTCTTTGAAACAAAAAAATATCAATTGGCTCTTAAAGATTTTCAAAGTTCCAGAAATCTTAATAAAAATTTTTCAAAAGCTTGGTTGGGAGAAGTTAACTCTTATATTAAATTAAATAACAAAAATGGAGCAAAAAAAGCTTTAACTGAATACACTAAGCTAAAACCAAATAGCAAAATTATTAGTAGTTTAAAATCTGAAATTAATGTTTTGAAATAAATATATTAAATTAGTTAATACACTTTTTAGCAAAGATATAATTTTCGCTTTTTTGGATTTTTTTAATTAATTTATATCTTTTACATTCCCATTTATCTACAGGATCTTGCTCTATCCCATAAATTAAATAAATCTTGTTCTATGTAAGATAAATTAATATACCTTGGATAAGTTTCTGACATATATATGTAAGTTCTCGCAATATTACCTCTCATGTGTTCTGAAGGTTCAATTTTATTATTTTTTATTTCTACGTCACATTTGCCAAAAATTCTTTTTTCTCCTGAAATAATTGACATTTTAAAATTCTTTCGTAGTTGATTTACTTCACCAATGGTTGGCTGTAGGTTGTACATATCTGCTTCTATCAATCTAAAGTTTTCATCAACCTTTCTAGAACATTTTCTAACTTTATATTTTTTACCATTATTTTTTACACAATTTAAATGACCTTTTGTCCATGATTGAAATTTTTTTCCAAATCTTGATGCAGGAACAATATGTTCAAATTCAATTCTTTTAGCCCTTTTATTATTTTTAAAAATTTTATACCCACAAGAACTTAAGTTAGGGGTTTTGTTTTTGTAAGAACACCCACAGTAAAAAGTGTAAGGGTTATTTTTATGAATTTTTAATAAAATTTTTTTGATTTTGAGAAATTATTAATCGTTTGATTTTGAGAAAAACTATTATTACTAAAACAAATTAAAATCAATAAGAATATATAGAAAAACAAGTTCAACAAAAATTCTTCTCTTTTTTTCCATATTACAAACGTAATTAAAAAATAAGAGAAACAATGAAAAAAATAATATTTACATTTATATTAATTATAACTTTTTCTTCGAATGCATTTTCTGATCATTTTTATAAAAATTGGGGTGTTGTCGTTGATATTAAGCCAATATACTATAATCAAGTAATTAATAAACCAACAACACATAAAACATGTACCAGGCATTATCAAAGAAAACCAAGGTTAGAAAATGTTATAATTGGCGGTTTAATTGGAAGTGTAATAGGAAACCAAATTAGCAATAATCATGGAGCGGGAACCATGGGCGCTGTTGTTGGGTCTATTTTTGCTGCTAATAATGATAGTTATAATACATCATGTGAATATTCTTCCTCATATATCAAAGAAAATAGAAGAGTATTTTCTCATTACAAAATAAAAGTCAGAACTAATCGTGGCTTTAAAACAATTAACTCAAATAATCACTACAGTATTCACGACATAATTTACTTTAATTAGGAGATATTAATGAAAATAAAATTAAATAAAATTATTTTAACTATAGGAGCTCTGGCTCTTACATCTTGCCAGGCATCTTTTAAGGATTACGGGCTATTAAATGGCAATAGTAAAGTAATCAGTTCAGCACAAAGTCATCAAAAATATTTAAATTCAACTAGAGAATATGACAGATGCGTTGATGAAGGATATTTTTTTGATAAAAAGGCATCAGACAGTAAAGATAATTCAATAAGCCTTTACTCAAAGAGTGCAGAGATTTTATCGAAATGTGATCAAATTGTAGGTAATTACAATACAATTATTTCACAAGATCAAAGAATGAAAAACTATGCTTTGTCAATTCAAAACTACCTAAAATCTGGAAGATTAAAAGTTGCTTCATTAAAATTGGAAGATTTTAAAAACAAGTTTGATAGAGATTTAATTTATTCAGATGGATCAAGTTTTATAAAAAATACCGAAGCCATATTAGATATTGCAAATGAAAAAAAGGGACTTGATTTAGAAATGACTAATAGTAATAGAAAAATCAAATCTGAATTGAAAAGAATTTGGCACTGGTCAAAAAAGTAAGGAGTTAAAAAATGAAGAATAAATTATTAAATTTTGCATTGATTAAGTTTTTTTTAATCTTAGGAATCTCTCAAGCTATTGCAAATTTATCTAATGGTGAATGGCAACCTCAAATTGTTGAAAAGATGTATATTTTACCACCAAAACAATTAGATAGAGTGTTAAACAACGATTTTCGAAATTCATCTTTGTATTTAAATTTAAAAACAGCAGATGATAAAATTAAGAGCAGATATTCAAAAATTGATCAATTAAATAAATCTATCCCTCAATTTAAAGGTGATGAACAAATTGAATTAAAACATCAAGTCATAGTGGAAAAGAAAGAATACATAACTGACATGAGTGAAAGGTTGAAAATAAAAAGAGAGCATTTACTAACTAAAAAAAGATTTTTTGAAAAAATAAAAAGAAAGACTTTATTTCAAAAAGGTAATCAAAACTTTGAAGCTAAAAATAAATTTCAAGCATCCAGAGAAAAAGCTCTAAAAAGATCTAAAAAGTTAGATAAAAAAATAAGTAACCTTTTAATTGGTAATAATATGTCAAATAATTCCAAATATTTTTCAGAATATCAAAAAACAATGTCAGCAATGCAACAGCTTGAGACTAAAATTAAATCTCATCCAAAGTTTCAAGAAAATGATTTATTACTTAATTCTGAAAATAAATTAGAATCGTTAAATGTTTTTATTGATAAACTTGAAAGCGAATTATCAGTATTAGCATTGAAAGAGCAAGTTCTCACAAAAATGGCTAAGCTTGTTTCTTTAGATGCTATGGAACTAGCAGATAGCTTGCAAATAAATATATCACAAGGCAATGAATTTAAGGATGTAAAATGATCCTACAGATTCAGTAAACCTATTTTTAAACTAAATGGAGAAATAAAATGAGAAATAAAATTATGTTAACTCTAATGATGATTATGTCAATACTGTCAGGTGTTGAAGCAGGAACAGTTGAAAATTTAGAAAGAGTAAGGGCTAAAACTATATCAATGATGTTTGACAAAAACATTAACGAAAATCAGAGAGCCAAAAAAATAGAAAAATTAAAAATAAAGTTATTAGATATGGAAAAAATAGTTCTTAATGATAGTGATTTAGCAAAAAATCCTTCAAACAAAACTATAAAAGCATTTGAAACTTTTAATTTTACTTTTCTGGTTCATTCTGCACTGGAAAGGGACAAACCAATTTCAATAAACTGGCTTGAAGATTTAGGCTTTACTTCTGATAATCTCAAAAGAACACAGGCTTATAGGAAATGATTAGATTTTTCTTGCATAAATTTAATAATATATCCCAATCCATAAGTTGGTTTATAGGTTCAGTAGCTATCATGTTTTTTATTTACATGATGGTTACTGGACAAAATCCGAATATATTAATTAACTGGGGTGTTTCAACATTAGGTTTATTATTTATTGTAATTTTTATAAGCCAGTTAATTTTAACATTATTTTGTCTTGTTCAATTAAATCAAACTGAAATTCAAAATAGAAGGTATTGGTTTGAGTTTGGTCTTCAGGTTTCAAATAGTATTTCAACAATAGCATTAACATTTACTTTATTTGGAATAAGTATGGGGATTGGCGAGCTTTCAACTTCAAATTTAGATATATTTACAATAAATAAGACGATTAGTAAATTAACTGAACAATTTAGCATGGCATTTATGACTTCTGTTGTAGGGTTACCTACATCAGCAATTTTAAAATCAATATTAATAATAAATTTTGAACATATTTTAACAAAAGATAATTTTTCAAAATTTAAACAAATTGAAGGAGAGTAGAATGAAATTTTTAATTTTTAATATTTTAGTTTTTTTGCGTTAGGTTACTTGCTAACTTCAAACTCTAACCAAAACTTCAAAAGCTGGTTTACAGATAAAAAGATCAAATAACAAATTTATCAAAAAAGATTATGTTGATAAATTAAAGACTGCGGTCAGTTCAAATACTGATAATTCAGCGAAAAAAATTTAAGTGAAAATAAAATTAATAATGAAGAAAAATTTCAAAAAGAAATGTTAACTCAAATTAAGAAACTTAATGATAAGATTAATAAAAATATTAAAGATTTATCTAAACCTGAAAAAAAAATATCTCAGGATAATGTTTTATCAAAAGGATTAAATAATTCAAAAGAAACTTCTAATCAAAAAGTTCAAATAGAAAAATTAAAAAAAGAAGTAGAAAATTTGAAAATTGATAATCCTGAAATCCAAAATTTAGAAAAGGATAAAATTGTCAATAAATTTTTAACACCTCAACAAAGAGGTCAAGCATTGGCTGAAATTATCACAGATTTAGAAATATATAGTATTAAAGGAATATTAAATTAATGGTTTCAAAACGTCATAACGCTGTAAATTATTGTATTTACAGCGTTTTTGTAATATTTATTTTTATAAATTTTTATTTTGTAGATAATGTTAACCCACGAAAATTAGATCAAGTTAAAGTAAAGTTAAATGATGTAAGTATAAGTGATTTAAAAAGCAATAATGAAATTGTTAAAAATAAATATATCGAAATTGATACATTAATAAATATAAAAAAAAATAATAAAATTGAACCTAAAAAATATTTCAAAAAAAAAGCAAAATAAAAGTAATACTATAAAAAAAATTATTTTTAGAGAACAAATTACAAAACAAAAACTATAAAAAAAAACAATCTAAAAAAATAAATATTGAAAACATTAAATATTTAAATAAAAAAACCAAAATAGATAATCAGTTTTTAAAAAGTCCTTTAAAATTTTCCAAACAAATTGAGAATAATAAAAATATTTTTAAATTAAATAAAGAAATCAAAAATTCAGACAGTGCTCTGACTACAAAAGATTTGATTAAAAAAGGTGAAAGCTTTCTTAAAAATAATGAGAATATTAGTTTTCATTTAAATGGCCTTTAGATTTAAATGCTCATGATGAAATTTATTCAAATTTAATAACCTGCTTGGGTGTAAAAGGAATAATAGTTGATAAAAATCAAAATATTTTTACCTTGAATAAAATATATAAAAATGGAATTCCTTCATCTTTTTCAACAATTTTAAGAAAAACCATCTAATATATATTCTAATTTAGAAAAGAATTACATTAAGGATATTAGAATAAAATATGATTTGATAGATGATTCTAATTATTTTCGGATGTTTCCAAAGGAGTTAGATTATTTTATTTTTGGAAATTTATTAAAAATTTCTGAAAAGTATAATATTAAAATTAAAGATTTTTCAGGAACTTATAAAGTTATTAATTCTAATATTTACATAAATAATTTAATGATTAATAATAAATTTATAGACTTAAATATAAATTTGTCTAAGTTTTGTAACTTGATTATTTTAAGGTTAATTTTAAATGATAACAAGAAGGAATTTTAACAAATTATCATTAGGTTCATTTGGATTGATATTTTGTCCAAATATTTTGTATGCTCAAAATTATTCTGGTCCCATAAATTGGGTAGGTTCAAGTTTTTGACAAGTGCCTCAGATGTTAAAAAGATTTCCCAATAACAAAACCTGCATCTGAAATTTTGTAAATGATTCTAATTCAACATTTTTAAATACACATTTGATTAATAAATTGAAGAGTGAGCCTCTTAGTAATATTGATTTAATTTAGGTGGATATGCAGATGGAGCTGAATTGGCATTAACTTTTGGTTTTTCAGCTGAATTTGATTTTGGTACATTTGATGATGAAACTGACAATACTTCTATTTATTTAATTTATTCTTTTGGTCAGTCGCTCTTGTATAATCCTAAATCAAGAATTATTGTTTCGAGTGTACCAGTAAGACATATTGCTCCTCATGTCGTAAAAAAAAATGAAATTAAAAATTTTAAAAACATTAAAGTTGAATTAATGAAAAAGCTTTTCATAATGATAATGAAAATCCTAAACAGACTTATATTCAACAATTTAGAAATATGCTCGAAAACAATCTTTTCAAAAAAAAATGGGCTGGTAGAAAGCCAAAGATTACTGACGTTATAATTCCAAATAAAAGTGATTTATTCAATAATTTTGGACTGTCTAAAGAAAAATTTAGAGAATTTGTTGGTCAATCAACAACTTTTGCATTTGGGTATAAATTAAATAGACCTATTATTCCATTTATGAAAACAAAAGGGTTAGGTTCACAACAATTATGAGGTTTAATTCTTCTACAAAACTTTATCAAAAGTTGCAACTAAATTACCAAAACCTGACTTAGATATTCAAATTTTTCATCAAGGTTGGAGGTTTAAAGAAGAACCTTAAATTAAGGGTAATGATGATATCATAAAGGTTAAAATAGGAATGGGATTAAAATTATAAGGTAATTGATCTTTTGAAGAAGAAAAATTTATGATTTATCTTTTATAGCTACTAAATTATTTTAGAAAATTCTGATAATGTTATGAGATCAGATGCCTCAACTGTTTGTGAAATGACCGAAGCATTATTAGAGAGAATTTTTCAAAGTGTGGGAGATAAAAGCTATAGAAAACTCTACTCAAAAGTGAAAAAATCAGTATTTCTGAAGCACATAAATATTCTCTTATTATTTTAAATTAACTAAAAGATTTTAATAATGTTTAATCAATCAGATAAACGCTGTTTTAAAAAAATCTTCCTATTAACCTCTGTTTTTCCCAAAATTTTTACTAAATTCTTTAAATTCTGCTTTTGGACTTGTAACAGGTTTTCCATGGTTAAATTAGTTCTTTTTTGCATATTCTTTAATACCATTATAAACTTTACATGCACATTTTGATAAATTCCAATAATATTTAAATTTTTATGTCATTTGGATCTGATAAAGCCAGAACCTCCAACCCACCTCTTGAAAATAATGCCTGCTATATTATAACCAATTCATGATTTTGCATAATCATAACTTTATTATCATGTATTAAGGTTTACGAACTTTAGTTTTTCCATCTTGATCTGTTTCTTTTTGCATTAATACTTTTTAATTTTTTTGCCATTTCTTTATTAATCATCACCATTCGCTCAAAACTTATTATCCTTTTAACTTTACTTTCTAACAAGACATATTGTTGCTTAAGTTTGGAAAGTTCTTCTGCCATTCACCCAAAGTAGATAACTCTTTAATAAAGGTCTGTTGATTATTTGCTTGATCAATTAAAATATTTGTAAGATTTACTATCAGGATAATAACTATTTTTGCAAACTCTTTTTCGATATCTTTTTGAATTTGTCTAGCTTGTGCAAGTTGATTTTGATACTGATTTTTAAATGGGTTTTAGTATCATTTGCAATAGCTAAAAATATTTTTTCAGCATAATCAAATGGTTCTTTATTAAATAATGGACTTTGAGGGTTACCTAAAACAAGTTTTTTTTCATAGGCTCTGTTATATCCATCTAATGCCATTTTATTTCCATTTTGTATATTTTGAGACATATTTATACCATAAAATTGCCAAGCACCATAAACAATTAATGCTCCAATATTATCAGGTGTTCAGCTCCCTTTTTAATATATTGAATACCTAAATTTTTTATTAGCTCCGGAATTTCCATAAAACATAATGTATTAATCCATAAGCAAACATTGCATCTGCTTTTATTTGTTTTTTTTATCAACTAAATCCAGCATTAATATCTGTGCTAATTTCTCTTAATTGTGATAATATCTAAATCTTTTTGAGAAATGAATTTACTAAATAAAGTTTCAATTTCTTTTGTTTCAAATGCTCCTGAAAATGAGGTTAAAGAGGAGACAATCCGATCATCATTTCTCTAGGTATTGTATTTAAAATTTTTTCAATTTCATTGCTTTTTTTTCCAAAATCTTTTTCTAAATTAGCAATATTTGGGGTAGGTAAATCTTTATAAAATTTTAATTTGGTTCCACAAATTTTTGACATTTTTTACCCCGCTTGAAGATTTAGATGAATTTTGATTATTTAATTTCCAAAACTATTTGAACCCGTTCCTTGATTTTGACCAGATATTCTTTTTGCAACTCCTTGCAAATTTTCATAAGATTACCAAGTGGATTAGAATTATCTCCAGAATTTTGTTGTTCTTTTAACTGATTTAAACCTTCTTGAAGTTTTTAAATCAAACCCAAATACGTTCGAGCTCATTGTTAAAGTAAAAATAAATAAAAATAATGATTTACTTATAATCAATTTAAAATTTAACATCTATTTCTCCATTTTTATATTATTTAAAAGCACTTGAGTTAGTTCCACCACCTTGAAAACCACCTTTGGTTGGTTTTGAAGAACTTATTTACAGATGCGTTGTTATCATTTTATTGCTTCAGGTTTCTCATTAGCTTTTGAATAGCCTTGTTTTAACCCTTGATTAAAGCTAGTTGGATCTTTTATTATCATCTATAGCTTTATTAATCCCTGCTTTAACACCTTTTGATTTTGGTTAGTTCTATCCATAAACATAGTAGCTCTTGCTTGAGATAGTTCCATTAATTTTGCTTTCATAACTGAATTTGATGAAATGCCAAAAATTGAAAGATAAATTTTCTGACCTGATATAGGGTGAGTAATTGAGTATCAAATTTTTCTGACATACCTTGTATTTGCAAATTTTCAAATGATTGTGACAACTCTTTTGAAAAATTTGAAGCAGTTTGAACATCAACAGTATTCTCATCTTTACCAGCCAATTCTTGCATTTTTTCTTTGGCTTTTTCTTTAGATTTTGCATCAGAATAAATGAATAAACTAACTGTTTTTGCATTAGATTGAGCAAGACCTTTTGTTCTGTTCATAGCACTACCGGAAGAACCCTTTATCATTGCTGATGAAATTGAAAGCAGCCAAGAATTTCCTCTATTATCAATAAATTTTCTCATTCCTTGTGAAGATGACCAGTCTTGATTTTCTAAATAATCATTTAATGATAATTCTGATGGTTCAAATGGAATATTTTTCCCAGCGAAAATTGCTCTAGCTCTTTTTTCTTCTTTTGTTGACCACACACAAATAATTGTTGTTTGGTATTGTTTACCATTCCAAGACTCAAAGTTAGCTATTGGAAATAGTCCAACAACATTCATTTGAGATAAAGTTTCAACAACACTTGTATTTTCTTTCAAAAGCTTGCCTTTTATTTTTTTTAATTCGGCTTTAACTTTATTTAATGCTTGCTCACTTTTATTTAATTCTGTTATCGCATCATTTAATTCCTTAGCAATTTTTGCGTCTTCTTTTGCAACTTTTTTGCGTAAAGCTTCAGTATCAAAATCTGGTAACTCTCTTTTAATTGAAGCAATAATTCCTTCTTTAGCAATAATTTCGTATTCAATATTTTCTATTTTTTTGCACTTGATGCATCAACTTTTGCTAGAGCCAGCAACATAATTGTCAAAAGCATCCATTACTTGCATTTCTGTGTTTTCGACTAGTTCATCAAATTCTGTTGTAAATGGAGTTTCTGGCTGAACAATTACGTCTTTGCTGACATATCTGTTCTTACAAATTCTATAAAATCTTTTTTTGCATTTACTAAAGCTTCTGAAACAAGTAATCGTCTTTTTAACTGGAAATTTTTTTCTTATTTTTTGTTACTCCAACATATGCAGTCCCTACAGCAATAAAAATATCCCCATTATCACCTTTTGTTAAACCAACAGATTTTAAAAAATCTTTTGCAAGTTTCTCTGAAGTTTTGTTACTACTTTGTCTTGGTGATTTATCTTCAATAGCTTGTTTTATAACACTATTAACTGTTTTACTTTCTGAAAAAGCCAAGTTACTAGATAATACAAAAAATATTATGTAAGAAAAAAATTTTAACATCCACACTCCAATTTTTAGTTAATTTTTGTTGTTTAAATATTGTTATCATAAATTTACCAATCTTTATCTTTTGAATCTTCTTTTTAAATTTGTATTTTTATTTTTATTTTTTTAATCCTATTTTTAATACCTGATCAATAGACGGAAGTTTTGCAAAAATAGGCCTTATAATAATGCTACCATCTGCTTTCAAATTTGATGAGTTTGTATTAAGTTTATAAATTTTAAGTTTTGATTGTTTTGCACTTCAGAAATATAATTTGAAAGACCTATTTCTTTTTCTACTCTACCTGAAATTGTACCAGTTGTTTCGTCAACAATTCTTTTACCTAACATGATAATTTTATATTTAGTGTTTTTATCGAAAAAATCACGACCTTGATCAACAGTTATTTCTTTATTATTAATAGAAATTAATTTTGCTGGGTAAAAAGTATCGATAACTTTTCTTGATAATCTTTTAGAAATTATTGAAGCTAATTTTTCTGTATTACTATTAACTTGTTCTAACTTGAATCTATCTGAATAAATAATTTGCGATGTTGGCACATTAATAATATTGATTAATAAATCAGCTTTAACTGAATTTATTTTTACAGTTTCACCAAGTAGTTTTTCTTTATTAACTCTTGATGTTAAATTATTAATTTTGAAACTACGATATAGTCTGCAGTCACAGTATTCCCTAATTTAGCTAATTCATCAGTTGGCACATTACCAAATTTAATCTTTTCTAATTCTTTATTTATTTCATTACTGTTTTTTCTATCTAAGACTGCAAATTTTTGGCTCTTTGTTATAAGATTGCTAAATTCATTATAAAAATTTTGTCCAAATTTATACGTTTTCTTATTTTGCTTGATTAAAGGATTAATTTTTGGGGTAGTGATCACTAGTCTCATTTTTTTTAGATCATCTGATAGTTTAAGTTTAGAAATATAAACTTTTAAATTTACTTTATTGAATGAGCCATTGTCAGATTTAGTTTTTGAAATAATATTCCATTTCTGTATAACACCATTAGTTTTTTGTTTTATTTTTTCTTGAAAAGATTCGCTTCCTAGAGATTGATCACTATCATTTTGAGAACTTTCAAAAGTATTTATCATCGATTTAGTTTCAGAAGATATTTGTGTGCCGTTTACTTGCGATATAGCTTGTAATAAACCATCCTTAATAGCTTCTTTGAAAGTTCTGCCTACTCCTTCTACATCAACAATTAGAGTTATAATCTTTGTTGAAGAGGAATTAACTTTTTGAATATTTTTCTTTTGTTCTTCTTCAACACTAGAGACATTATAAGCTCTTCCAGATGATATTGAAAAAACTGAAACGTACATATCTTGTCCCGTTAGAGGGTGTTTTAATTCAAGTCCTAAATGACGACTTGCATTTCTTAAATTAAGTGAATCTAATCCTTGATATAATTTCTCAGAAAAATTTGATGATGTTTCATATTTAACTGAGTTCCCGTCATCAGTTTCTTTTAAAATTTCTTTAGAAAATCTTTGTATAGCTACACCTCCTTTAAGAGCAATGCCAAGCTCTTTTTTTGCTATTTCTTCTGATTTTTTTTTACTTTTAGATAGAAAAATTGCTTTTTTATTTTTTAAATCTGTTACTCCAATACCAAATATATAAAAATTTCCTTTTTCATCTATAAATTTTCTAGATCCGATAACTGAAGACCAATCTGTTTGTGAGATATATTCTTTTAAAGTAGAAGCATTAGGTTTTAATTTGAAACTTTCATTGTTCAACAAAGAATTTACTCTTTTTTCATGTTTTTTCGACCACATGAAAATGGATGTAACTTCATATCTATTGGATATAATTGACTCAAAGTGCGCAATTTGCAGAGCTCCAGCTAAAGGCATCGATGCAAAACTCCTAATAACTGAAGCATTAATTTTTGTGCCATAATAATTCTCATCATTTTCACTTACTTTGGTTTTAATATTATCTTTTGCTGATATTTCTGTTTTAATAAAAGATATTATTTCTGATTTAGCAACTAAAGAAGCTTCAAAAGATTTTAGAGTTCTTAGTTTAATAAAATTTTTATTTTTTGAATTATTTAGATCTGCATAAGATGTTGCAAGTGCTATGTAAAAGTTTTTATCATTATTCCATCCTTGAATAACATTATTTTTTTCTAGATATTCAATAGCAAGTTGAGTTGAACTTTTATCCTCATAAATTTTATATCCAAATACGTTTTGAATAGATAAAAAAAATAAAAAGCAAAATGAAATAAATTTGAATAATGATTTCATTGATTAATTAATGCCAGCAGATCTGAGTGTGTTTATTATTTCTTGTGCGGCAGTCTTACCAGCTTTATCCAGTGCGTTTCTCTCAGCCTCATTATCTTCAGCACCATTAGCTCTTATTTGAATTGGACCTATTGAAGCTACAGTTTCTGGGAACTCTCCAGGAACAAACATTTTAACATCTGCTCTGACAGAAACTAAGGCTGAATATCCCCCGTTAACTGTGTCAGGTAAAGCTGTATTAACGTTCATTGTTCCTGTTGCAAAGAATTTAACTTTACATTGTTTTCGTGCAGCTTCATCAATAGCCGTAAAAATTGCGAACTCTGTATCCTCACTTAGACTGTCAGATTGAGAGAATTCTTGTTCAACTTCGCTTGTTGGTGTCGTTCCGCAAAATTTTGAAAATATTTTATAGGACATGCCTCTGTAACCACTTTTACTAAAAACACCTAATATATTTTTATTTAAATCAGAAGAGGGCATTATAAACCAATCTCTTTGAGAAGATTTTCTTTTTTCTCAGTGCTACCACCTTTTGGATTTTAGCAACAGCAGTAACTTCTTTATTAACCACTGTAGTTGAACCATCAGATGCCACAGATTTTTCTGAACCAGCTGCCTGTGTAACAGAGGCTATGTTTGTTTCTTTGTCTTTAAATATTTTAGTTTTAGTACTAGTTGCTTTTCTTGCAACAAATAAAGCTACCATTCTTGTATTTTTACCACCTTTAACTTTTCCAGGTCCAAAGAGAAGAGTTTCAAAAATTTTTGCGTTTACATTTCCTCCTAATGTTACAGAGTAAATTCTTTTATTTGTATCATCCTGTTCTTTTGTTCTTACAACAGAAATAAATTTATCAAGTTGAGAATCAATTTTATTTTTATCTCTCATATATTGTTCAATTTTCGATCTGTCATCTAAACACTTATTAATATAAGATTCTAAAATTTTTGATTTTGCTAAATTTTTGGTTTTTTCAATAACTTCAGGCGTTGCTTTTGCTTTTGCTAAAAAACCTGTTGGTTTTGGATATTCAAAGCTAGCTTTTCCTTTAAAGGTGTCTTCATTAGAGCAATTTGCATATGCGCTGTTGAGATATATAAAGAAAATAATTAATGATTTTATTGATAATTTAAACATGAACACTCCAAAACAAAATCTGAATAATTTTAATTAAAAATAAATAATGTATATCTATTAGTTATATTTATATAGACTTATATTATACAGAAGAATTCATTATGTTGCCAAGATATTTTTTCATTATAGTTATATACCTATTCTTTTTTTGGTTTCAGTTTACAATCATATTTCCAATAGAAAACAATTTTAATGAATTTGCTGGAATTTGTTAGTTTAATATACTTACCTCATGCGGTTCGTATAATATCTTTTTTTGTAATTGGTAGTATAGCGTTTATACCAATATATATTGCTGAATTTTTATGTCATATAATTTTTGTAAATCAAATATTAACGGATGCTTTAATAAGGCCATTTTTAAGTTGCATGTCAGTATTTATAATATTTCAAGTTCTTAAATATTTTGATTTTAATTTGAGTATGTACGACAAAAAGTATTTCAATTGGAAGGTAATACTATTCGTAGGTTTTTGTAGTTCTTTATTAAATTCAATATTCAATTTTATTTATCATGTTAATTTTAAAAAAGTTGATATTGACATCAGTATCATTTATTCATACGTGATCGGTGATACACTTGGAGTTTTTTTGGAATGCTTATGGTTACGATATTAATAAAATTGTACGCAAAATTTTTTATTTAAATAATTCTTAAATATTTATGAACAATAAAATCAAAAAAACTAATGAATTATTTGAAATTTTACAAATGTTTGATGATATGTCTAAAGATTTAAGAATTGGAAGACTTACAAACTCAGAAAAAGATATTTTATTAAAAATTAATCATGAAATCAAAAACAAAGATAATGGTTTTGTAGATATTAGATTGATTAAATTTGATGATTTTTTTGGAGAACCAATACCTAGGTCTACTTTGTATAAATCATTGAAATCTTTAGTTAAAAAAAAATTAGTCAAACATTTAGGGTCTGAGAGATCTTCTTTATATTCAGTTTAGTTTGCTAAAATTCTTCAAATTTTTCCATTTAATTATTATAATGATATGGGAAATAAAATGAAAAACATTAATTTATCAATTCTTATTATATTTATATTGAATTTATTTAACATTAATGCGATACGCAAACAATTTAACCATAGATAATTTAAATAGTAAATTTTTAATTTTTATAGAAAAAGAGTTCTTAAATTATCAAATCAAAGTGAAGAATGAAGATAATCAAATATATATCTATGATAAAAAAAATAATAAATATTTTGTAGAGTTAAAACTTTTAACTAATTCTTATTCAAATCAAACAAATGAAAATCAAAAAGCTATTCCAATTTTAAAAGTGAAAGATAATAATAATTTATATCTTACATCCTCTCGAACTTTACAAAGTTACACAAATTTTGACTTACTTGAAATAGAAAATATTTCTAAAATTTTAGTTCTTGATACTATTAATAAATTAAGTTTAAAAGGCATTTATTTTTCAAAATTTGATGATTTAATAAAAGATAATAATATTAAAAAAATTAAGTTAACCTTAATAGGTTTTTCAGATTGCGAAAATGATAATATTATCGATATTATGATTAAAGAATTTCCAGGATATCATCATGTTGAAATCGGATCTAGTAATACATTTAAAATAAATACGTATAATTATTTTACAGATTCGACTATTCAAAAAATAAAAAAATGGATAAATTTAGTAATGTTTGAAAATAATTTTACTTCTACGGATTATTTTTCAAAAATAAACAAAAATACTTTTGATTTAGTAAAAGTAACAAAAGAGAAATTTATAAATTCATGTCATTAAAGTTTAAAATTATAAATATTCTATTTGTTTTTTCAGCATTAATTTTTGTTAAATTTTCTTTTGCTGGCAATCAATCACCAATTATATCTGTGTACAATTTTGAAAAAAATAATTTAAACAAAGAATATTATAAGATTATAAAAAATACAGTTTTAAAGAATTAAATGATAATGCTTTTTTGACTGAAGATGGCAATAGATTTTTTAAATTTCAAGGTCAAAATGTTAGTTCAATTTTAAATCAAATAAATATGGAAGATGAAAATAATGCTGACATAATACTCTTTTTAAATTTAAGTTTTTTAAAAATTAGTGAAAATAAGTTTTTCTTAAATTTAAAAGCTGAAATATATAATGTTAAACTTGAAAAATTTATCACCTCTTGGTCTACACCTTCAAAAGAAATTAATTTCACTAATGAATGTGATAATGTATGTAAAAACCTTGAGGTGACAAGAAAACTAGTTTTAATGGCAAGCCAACTAGGGGAAAATGTTAGTAAAATTCTTAGCTTAAATTATCAACAGAAAGAAAATAAAAATTTTATACAACAGTATAATTTAATAATTTCTGGATTAAATAATAATGAGGCATTATCACTAACTGACATAATGATTAATGAATTTCCAGGATTTGTGAAATTGATAAATAAAGAACAGTATGGCTCAAATTATAAATATAAATACTTTTCTAGTGCAAATAATTTAAAAATAAAGAAATGGTTAATTATTGCTTTAAATCAACTTAATTTATCAGAAGGAAAAGATATAGAAATCAATGTAAATTCAAATTTAATATCTATTAATAAATATCCAAATAATTTATCTTCTGGTTCAAAAGGAAATCCTAAAAAGTTTAACTAACAAAAATATTACAAATTTTTCCATTATATATATATGGAGAGACATAGTAATTACGAAAATAACAATGCACTTACTGAAGTATCTTTAGCTTTAGCTATGGCATTTTTTTCTATCATGGTTTTGAGTATATATGGTTTATCTCAAAGTCATATTTCAAAAAATAAGAAAAAAATAGATATCATTAATGAAAACCAAAATCCTCCTAAAAACGAAGTTAATGATAATATTTTGATATATTATTTAAATAACAATTACTATGACAAAAACTTAAAAAAAATTAATTTAAAAGAAATTAAAAATTTTAAAAAAGTTATATTGTCAGTCTCTCCAAAAATATCATTAGAAAATTTATTTCAAATAAAATCAAAAATAGGTAATCGAAATATAAAGATTACCCAATTTGATGAAATAAAATTAAAAATATATTTAAAAATAAGGAGTAAAATGTGCAAATACTAAAAGTAATGATAATATTATTAATATCTCTAATTTCATCCAAAATTGCTTATTCATCACAGAACATGAAAAAGGCGTATGTTCGTTCAGTAATTATAGAACAGGCAAAAAAATCAAGATATGTTTCACCTTCATTAGCTCTTGCTGTTGCAAAAGTTGAATCTAATTTTAATGCTAATGCAATTAGTCCAAAAGGTGCAATTGGGGTAATGCAAATTATGCCAAGAACAGCTTTTATGAGTTTGGAGTTCAAAGAAAAAAGCTTTTCAATCCAGAATTAAATATAAAAATTGGAATAAAGTTTCTAGACCATTTGATTTCAAAATATAATGGAAGAATAGATATTGCATTATCCCATTACAATGGAGGCTCTGCAGTTGGAAAATGGCCTAATGTTAAAATTATACCTGCAACATATAAATATGTAGTAAAAGTTTTAAAAATTTCTGAGAAGTACAATAAAAATCAGATATTAAATAATCAAAAGCTAGTATATTACAAAGATATTGATCAAAAAATTAGAGTAATGACTAATTTAGACAAAAATATTCAAGACATAGATAAATGGTTAGATATTTATAAAAATTAAAAATAATAAAAATAGTATCAAAAAATTTGATAAATATTCTATGAATTATAAGATTAGAAATAATTTATAGATATAATAGATTAGTTTATATGAATTTAAAATTAACTTAAGATTATTTAATGATTTTTGTTGAAAATAATAATGATATTTATTCTGAAAAATTGGATCGTGTGGTTCAAAAAACACATTTTAATTCTAAATTAAAACATAATTCTCAAAATGTTTATAGCATATTCAACTCTTTTATTTCATTGAATTTTTCAAAAAAAGTTTTTGAAGTAAGACATTTTATTAAATGCTTAACTAAGAAGAATATTCAAATATGGGACGTTAGTATTTATAATTTTAATCAGATTAAGAAAAAATTTCTTTTCAAAGACAGCTTTGCAGATCAATTAATAATTAATCTTGAAGAATATAAATTTGTTTTGAAACAAAAACGAATTCCAAACTATCTAATTATAATTGATTTTATTGAAGAATTTATTGGAATAGATAAATTAATTGAATTACAGGAAAAGATTAAATATTCAGAAAATGAAAAAGACCTTAAATCATTAATTAATGAAATTAACAGAGATCTTTATCAAGAAATATCATCTAATAACTCTAACTCTCAAGCTAAGAAAATTGGTGAATCTTTATTTAAAAATGTAATTGAAATTGTTAAGCAGAAAAAAGAAAAGTTTGATAAAGGTTTTTTTAATAATAAGGATATTTTGGAATTTATTTCTTTCAAAGATATTGATGATGATATGATTTTAGATTTATGGAAAATTTACAGCAATGACGAAGCTGAAATAAATATTAAATCATATAAAAAAATCTTTAAGGAAGTGACTACACTTGTGGAAGCTATCTTTATAAATTCAATAAATTTAAAAAATGTTGTTCAGTCTCTGCATAAAGAAGAGGGTGTTAAAAGAACGCTTCTAGATGTTAAAGAAAAAGAGATATTTTTAAATGATATTTTTGAAGAAACTATATGTACTTCAATTCAAAGTGAAATTGATTTTTGTTTCAATCTAAATGATAAAAAAATCAATTTATTAAAAAAAAATGAGATAGATATTATAGATAATATTAAGAATTTTAATTACCATCTATCGCATTTGAAATTAAGTTTTTATAGAAGTTTAATTTTTTCAGGACTTCAAAATAAAATTATAGAAGCAGAAAGAAGAGGGAACATCAATGACGTTTTTAATTCAATTCAAAAATTAAAGGATGATAATTTATATAAAACTCAAAACATTAATATTGAACAAATAAAAAATAATTGTGAGTTAGTACTTAAAATCTTTTTTAAAATTATGGGAGAAAGAAGATTATAATGCGTTAGGTATAATAGAAGATTTTTTAAATGATAACGAAAAACTTTTTTATAAAGATCTATTGAAAAATATTAGAAAAAAACCACAGGAATTAAAATTACAAAGTATAGAAAAAATTTTTATTAATATTAGAAAAAATATCTTAGAAGATGAAAGTAATCAATTTAAGAGTTTTAATAACTTTTTAAAATCTTCTAAGAAAATTAAAGCTTCATATAGACGACAAGGTATCAAAGAAAGTGATGCTGAAATTTCAAGTAAATTTATACTTGAAATCATAGATCATTTTACGCGATTAAGAAAATTTTTGTATGAGTTTTTAAATAAAAATAATGATGAAAACATTTTTGGTACATTTGTAAATGACTTTTATTTTTTTAATGATGCTTTTAAAAATATACATAAAATAGGGATATAAGATGAAAAAAGAAAATATAATTGATAGTTTTGTTTCAATTTCACACATAAAGGATCATAAAGACAATGAATTTAAAACTGTAAAAAAAATTTCGTTTAATGATATTTATAAAATGTCACAAAATGTTGAAAAGTTCAAAAATAATGATGAATTCAAATTAATATTTGAAAACAAAAACCTTACAAAAGTCTTTTATTCTTTTTTGAAAAGTAATTCTAAGTTTTTATACCTAAAGCTGTTGCGGCTTCAAGCGAGATGAATGTAAGAGAATTTGATGGTGGAAAATTAACAATTAATAAATCAAATAAAAATAATGGAACAATTTATTTAAATATAATATTAAATGAAACGATAGAAAAAAGCATAAAAAAACTCTATGTTGGGAATGAAGATGTTTTTGAGAGTTTAGATTTGTTAGAATTTATTGATAATCAAACTCAAGTTATGATAAAACAAACTGATCGCATTTATAAATTGATTATAGATCCCAATGTGGAGATTTTTATTAGGTGAATGAATTTTTAGTATTAGTTCCAACCACACAAAAATTAGTGGGCATAACTGATATAATTGAAGAAAACAAAGGTGTTCTTCCAGTTGTCTGTGTAACTAATGAACTTAAATCTCTTCCAATCTCAAATGAATATAAAAATTTTATTCAAAATCCTACAGGTATTATAGAAAATTTAACTAATATTTCCTCTTATAGAATTGATTTAACTGATGAAATAAATACTGGAAATAGTTGGCAGTTAAGTTTTGCTATTGCTCATTTGTTGCATCATAAAAACTCACTTGTTTTTTCAAAATCAAAAAAAAATTTAGGCGATGCTAAAAATATTATATGGTCAACTGGAAGATTAAATAAAAATTTAGATCTACTAGATGTAGATCATATCACATCAAAATTAGAAATTTCATTATCATATTTAAAAGAAGCAATTAAAAAAAAGGTAAATATTAATATCTGTTTAAGTTCAAATAATTATAATGAAGCATATTTCTTTCTAAAGAAGAATGGATTATTAAAAAATGTAAAATTGATTAAATTAGATAATTTAAATAATTTATCAAAATTTATTAATATAGATTTAATTCCAAAAATAATAACTACAAAAAAAATAATTTAATTAAATTACTAAAAATATTTTTCATTTCCCTGATTTCAGTTTGGTTATTTTTAGTGGATTTCAAATTTTTAGTAATATCAAAAATTATAATGAAATGGTTGGAAAAGATAACTTTTTAATACAAATAAATAAAGATAGAAACTCAACTAATTTTTTTAAAAGTTTTGCAGCTTTTTTATTTAGTTATATTCAGAATTTTGAAAGATTAAGTAAAAGTGATTTTTTAAAGGTAAATTTTATTTCAAATTATTCATTTAATGAAGACGGAAAGAGTGAATGTAATTTTTTAAAAAAAGATAATAAATTCTCTCTTGAATCACATTGTAATTACTACATAGAGATGACAAATGTTAGTGACAGAAAATTATATTTATGGATTTATAAAAGAAATAAATCGTCAGTAAGTGACTTACCATTAGAAAAAAGTATTTTAGCATCTGAAGAAAAATTAATTTTAGAAAATCCGAATGAAACACTAAATAGATTAATATTAGTTTTTAGTGATAAATCCAATAACGAAATTGAGAACAAATTAAACAATATTAGATTATATGAAAAAAATGTAAAAATAGAGAGTCAATTTGAAAGATTTTCTAACTTAGGTTTTGGTTTTAAAGTTTATGATTTTTCAAAAAACATAAACATTATGGAACTTAATTAGATTTAATTTATTAGCATATTTTTAAATTTTTGTAATTTAAAGAAATATATGCCTAGTGAAAAACTACTATAAGTCCACCTAATATCATTTGGATGCCAGGTGTTTCATTTAAAAAAACCATACCCAAATAGGACCTAAAATTGTTTCTAATAACATTAAGAGACTTATGTTTGCTGCTATTGTATATCTAGTTGCATAAGTAAGTGCTGCAAATGAAAAAGGTAATATTATTAATCCTGAAATTGAAATAGCTAATAAATTTCCAATAAAAAGAGTATTCAAATCAACAAAAAATAAACCAAAAATTCCAGTCAATATTGCACCAAATCCTGTTGTTCCAAATGCAGGTATTTTTGGTTTAGACCTTAATAATACGAAATATAATCCTAAAGTAGCAGCTGCTAAAAGGCCACAAATAGTACCAATTAAAATGTCGTTTTGAGGAGAATTTATAACGTTATTTGAATCAAATACTGCTAAAATTATACCAATTATAGCAAATATAGAAGTGATTATAGTTGGTTTATTAATGCTTTCCTTTAAAATTAAAAATGAAAAAAAGGATGCAAACAAAGGCCCTGTTGCAATACAAAATAATATTAGGGCAACTGAAGAACTTGCAATTCCAAAAGTAAAAAAAAAAGAGCCAGATGCTTGAATTAAAATTATTAAATTCCTGTTTTAGAAAATATTAAAAAGAAAGTTTTTTTCTATACTCATCTAATACAAAGTGTCATTAAAATTAAATTACACCCATTTGAAAACCTCTCCAAAACAACATTGTCCATATATCCATTTCAGAAAGTCTCATAAACAAAGTGTCAGGTGTTAGAAGCAATGCTCCTAAAAAAGCAATCAAAATACCTTTTGTATTCTCAGATTTAAATTTCATTTAAGCAAATGAAGAATAAAAATTTAATATTGCTTTGGCTACATCTTCTGGTTTTTCTTGTTGAACCCAATGACCAGCATTTTTAATTATTTTAATGCCTTTGAAGTTTTTGCATAAATTTTTCATTTCATTTAATGCACCAGGTTTTTGGTACATGCCCCAGTCTTTTTCTCCACTAATGTATAATGTAAAATTATTAATTAACTTACCTTGAAAAACGTTTAGTTCTTTGTTCTGATTTTCAGATGTCATGCATCTATACCAATTTAAGGCAGATTGAAAACCATTTTCAAAAAATGTATTTGTGTATACATCTAACTCATCATCATTAAGCCAGTCACAGTTTGTTTTTTGTGGAAAAAATTTTGTAACGCTTTCAACCATTGTATCTTCTAGTTTCATTATATAATATTCTGGAAGTTTTTCTAATTCTTTTCCTGTCCAAGAAGATAGTTCAAATGGGTCATTATATTCCCAGTCAGCACTTTTTACATGAAAATAAGATCTTAAAAAATACGCTAATTTTTCTTTGCTCGACAAATGCATATCATCATTAGCTTTCTTTGTTGAGTAATACCATTGATAATGTTTTCTTGGTGGATTTAGTTCTTTTAACTGGTTATGAATATCAATTTTATTTTTATTTAATTCAGGTTTTAAAGGACCTGTGAATGGAGCACTCATCATTACTAAAGATTTAAAAAGATCTGGTCTAATTAAGGTTGCTGCGCCTGCCACTATAGAGCCAGCATCATGACCAACTAAAAGATCTATATTATTAAAATTCATTTCTTTTAAAAAAGACACTAAGTCGGAAACTAAATTAATTAAATTATATTCTCTTATGTCATCTTCATACTTTTTTGATCCACCTATAGTTTTACCATATCCTCTTTGATCAATTGCAATTACTCTAAATCCTTCTTTAGAAAGTAGTGGAAAGATTTTTCTCCAACTAAAACTTATTTCAGGAAATCCGTGAAGTAATAATGCTATGGGCGCATCTTTTTTGTTTGTGTAATTACATTCTAGATAGTGAACTCTTAATCCTGTTCCAATATCAACAAAATTTGATTTAATGTTTTTATCAAGTAAGTGGAGCATCTATTAATTGATTTTATATTTTTTTATAATTTCATTATTTACTTCAATTCCTAAACCAGGACTAGTTTGAACAGGAACGTATCCATTTGTTATTTTAATAGGGGTTTTTAAAAGTTCTTTTCTAAAAGGATGATCAGATTGATCATATTCTAAAATGGGCTGTCGTGCGAACAGAGAATGGTTTGTTTCAGGGAGTGAGGCTATGAAATGGATTGATGCTGATTGTGCAACTGCAGATCCCCATACATGCGGATTTACCTCAATCCCAAAACTTTGGGCTAAAATTGATATATGTTTTGCTCCAGTTATTCCCCCACATGATCCAATATCAGGTTGAGCTATGTCAATACATCCCAATTTTAAAAGATCTTTAAAGCCATATAGTGTATGTTCATTTTCTCCACCTGCAATAGGTGTTTTTAATTTATTTCTTAAATAAGCATATCCCTCTAAATTTTCTGGAACAATTGGCTCTTCGTACCATCTTAAATTAAACTCTTCTAAAGCATAACCAAGTTCTAAAGCTTCTGTAACTCCATAGGCATGATTGGTATCAACCATAAAAGTACAATTTTTATTATTTAATACTTTTTGGATTGATTTCATTACATTGATATCGTCTTGTACTCCAAAGCCTAACTTAATTTTCATGTGGTCAAAACCATTTTCATAATGCATTAATGCTTCATCTGATAATCTTGTAGCTTCATCTTTCCCATTAATTCTATAAAAACCTGTTGCATAAGGTTTTATTTTATTTCTAAAAGCACCACCTAGTAACTGGTAAATAGGTTTTGTATAATATTTTCCTGCAATATCCCATAAGGCTATATCAATTGCACTAATACCTGAAATCACTGAGCCTTTTCGTCCAAAATCTCTTGTTTGATTATACATTTTGAACCAAATTCTTTCTATATCTAGTGGGTTTTCATTAATTATCAATTCTTTTAGTGAACTTTCTATAACTGCAGCAGAAATTTCTGGTGGTTCTAATCCTTGACAAAATGCTTCTCCCCAACCAGTAATGCCATCGTTTGTATTTATTTCAACAAGAGTTGCTGATCTTTTGCTAACCCAACCTTGGGAAAAAGAAAAAGGAGTTTCTAAATTAGATTGTATAACATGAACTTTTAAGGATATGATTTTAATCGACATGATAAAATAGAATATTATAGTTTTTCAATTATAACAACTTTATTGGAGATTAATCTTTTTTAATTCTACCTCTAAGTGTTAATGGAAGTTGAGCCAGCATGAAAATGCCAACAAGTGGAAATAAAATAAAAACTTTTACAAATACCCATTCTTCAGTTGAGTAATTTCTCCAAATAAATTCATTTGCTATTGTCAAAAATCCAAAAAACAATCCCCATCTTAAACTTAATAAAAAC
Source organism: Alphaproteobacteria bacterium (assembly GCA_038131545.1). Taxonomy (GTDB): domain Bacteria; phylum Pseudomonadota; class Alphaproteobacteria; order Puniceispirillales; family Marisalimonadaceae; genus TMED54. The sequence goes on along the minus strand of JAYPPQ010000004.1, from coordinate 1,404,659 downwards.
CATGTTTGTTCAGTCAAAAAAAATTGTGATCCAAAAAATTGTTTCATCATTGGTTTTTTGTATAGCAAACCTCCTAATAAAACTAAAGAAAACAGGCCATTATATATAGATGGTTTAATCTTAACAAAAATTTCTTCATTATATAAAAATGCTAAAATTGAGAGCAATCCAGATAAAGTAATTGAAAATATCTGAAACTTAGCAATTCTTTTTTCAACAAAATAAAAAGTTATTAAAACAATTAAGCTGAATAAAGAAGAAATTAATGCAGCTATTATAATTGACTGATATTGTGCTATAATGAAAAAAGTTGTTATAGGTAAAATTTCAAAAAAGAATGCCTTTAACTTCATGACTTATTGTCCAAGAAGAGTTTTGGTAAAATTTGGATTTTTACTATTGCTTCTAAGCCAAATGTTGAAAAAAAGTTCATTGAATTCTTGATCAAAACTTTCATGTAATTTTTTATCATTATAGTAAAAAATAGATTTATTATTTATTTTTATAGCTATAAATTTTTTATTGGTTTTTGTATCAATATAAATTGATTCAAGTAGACTTTTCCAATCTTCCTCTTGTTGATTTGAAATATTTTTCTGTTCCTTTATATCATTAATTGTCTCTCTAATTAAAGTCTCTTTATCAATAGATCGGTTATATTTAAGAATAATTGCTAATTCATTTGAATTATATTTATTTGAGGTAGAATATAATTCAGCATCATAAATGTCCCAAAATAAAAATGAGTAATTTGCTTTGCCAATTAAAAATTTTTTACCAAGATATTTTGAAATTATAAGTTCACTTTTAGGATCTAAAAAAGAAATATATTTTCCAAATGCTAAGTTTGAAAAAATTAAAAATACACTGATAAGAAAAATTTTTAACAATTTTACTACCAAGAATTAATATTTAATGGACTAACTGTTTTGGCTGTTTGACCTTTTAAAAAAACCAATGTGACAGAACCAATATCTATTCCAAATTTGCTTACATAAGCTCTATTGATAGCAACATTGCTATCTTGTTTGTAAATCCAATCGTTAAACTTAACTTTTAGGTTCGAACCTTTTATATTTAAATAAATATCATAAGTCCAATTAAGTGCATTTCCAACTGAAGTACCTGTAGCCAATCCTTCAACATCTTCAGCACTACCTTCATATTTAATCAAGTTATTATTTTCATTAATTTTTTTAATTTTCCAAATCCTTGTTGCTTTTTCCCCATCGTCGTAAATAAATTTTTCATCAAGTGTAAGAGTGTTTTCTTCAACACTTCCTTTGATTTTAACTCTGAACTGTCTTCTAAGTTTTCCAAACCTATCTTCAAAAATTCCATAAGCCACTGTTTCACCTTTGAAAAATTCAAAAAGATTAAGCTTTGGAGTTTTATTCTCAAAATCTTTCATATTAGTACTCGAACAACCATTTAATAAAATTACAATTAAAGAAATTAGTAAAAAATTGATACTTTTTAAATAAATAAACATACATAAACTCGTTATAATTAATTAATTAATTAATTCAGAAAATATTTTGTAAGAATTAATTCTCTCTTTTTCATCATGACACCAAGTTAATATAGTTAATTCGTCAAAATCACTAGATTCTTTTAAGGAGGATATTTTATTTTTTACAGTTTTAAATGATCCAACTATTGAACTGCTAATCATATTTTTATATTCTGGCATCCAATCATTTTCCTTAATAATAGATAATGCATCTTTTGGTGATTTTAAAGTATCAAGTTCTCCATAATTTCTTGCTATTTTCCAATAAGCTCTTGAAGCAAATAAATATTCTGCTTTTTCATCATCATCTGATGCTAAAGCCCATAAACATATATTCACTTTAGGTTTATTTAAAAATCTACTTGGTTTAAAGTTTTCTTTATAATTTTTAATTGATTCTTCTATTCCTTGGCCTTCAGTTATGAAATATGCATAACAGTAGGGAATCCCAAGATATGCTGCTAATTGTGCTCCATAATTTGATGTTCCTAACATCCAAATTTCTGGTGAGGTATCACTTATTGGTTGTGCTTTTAACCTTCCAAATGGATGACCTTCTAACAAATCACTATTTGTAACCCATGCAATTAAATCTCTTACATGTGAAGGAAAGTTCTCTGAAAATTCTCTGTTATTTGAATTTAAAGCCAGAGCAGTTCGTCCGTCAGAACCAGGGGCTCTTCCTAGTCCAAGATCTATTCTATTTGGTGCAAGAGAATTAAGGACTCTGAATTGTTCGGCTACTTTGAATGAAGAATAATGAGGAAGCATTATACCAGCGCTACCAATCCTAATTTTATTAGTTTTTGCTGCTATCGCTGCCATTAAAACTTCTGGTGCAGTACCAATTATTGTTGGATGATTGTGATGTTCAGATATCCAAAATCTGGAATATCCTAACTCCTCTGCCATTATACTTAAATTTAAAGTATCGTTTATAACCTGGTCCTGACACTTATTAGCTATTGCTACAGATTGATCTAAAATTGAGAGCTTCATAAATTATAATTTAATTTTATATGTTTTTAATGCATTTTGGTAAAAAAGTTTTTTCTTTTCATCATTTGAAAAATTAGCGCTGATTTTTTTAAAAGCGTTCCATAAAACTCCGTAGCTACAACTACCTTTATCAACCGGAAAGTTGCTTTCGAACATACATCTGTCAGTTCCAAACAAATCAATAGTTTCAAAAAACCATGATTTCCATAGTTCTGACAATTGATCTGATGAAGGTGGCTTTGGATTTAGATTAAATTTAGAACCACATACTTTCATTCCAAGGCCACCTAACTTAACTTTTATGTTTGGAAAAACTGCAAGTCTCATCATTGAACGTCTCCATTCACGATGAGTAATTCCTTGTTTTCCTTCATAAGGTCCAACTTGTATAGGGCCTCCAATATGATTTAATATAATAGATAAATTAGGTAAAGTTTTTGCAACAAATTCTAACTCATTTAATTGAGTGTGATAAATCCAAAAATCCAAAGATAATTCATTTTTCTCTAAAATTTTTGCACCCTCAATAAAGTTGGGGTCTAGCATAATACCCGTTTTTGTTTTTACAGCACCGGAACTAATTCTTTCGTCGTTATGTGCCGCTAAAAGCATACGTATTCCTTTTAACTTGCCATTACTAATTTCAAGTCCCTTTTCTATAACTGGAGTTAATTTATTTCCGTACCTTAAATCTAATGCACCAACAATTGAGTTATTTATTGAACATTGATTTAATTTATTATTTTTAGAATCTAAATATTGTTCGTGTGCGAACTTTATTTCTGGAAGAGTTGAGAATTCATTAGAATTTTGATCATAAATTTTTGTATTTGCTGATGACATAATATAGACACTAGCTTTAATATTATGTCCAGATTTATTGATGTCTTCTATGAAATCATCATTTAAATATTTTCCAAACTCTAGATCCCAAAGATGATGATGTGGATCTATTATTTCTAAATCAGGAAGTAATGCTTCTTCTTTATGAAGATCTAGCCATTCTTTATTTATAGGTAAATATGGATTTTTTTTATTCATTTGATAATAATATACTTTATAAACAAAAAATAAAATTTCTAATTAGGGCAGTATGAATAAAAAAGAATATGAATTTATAAAAATTAAAAAAGTATCTGGTTCAATTGGAGCAGTCATTGAAAATGTACAATTGAATAATGATTTAAATGAAGAAGTATTTGATGAAATTTACGATGCTTTTTTGAAGTATCAAGTTATTTTTTTTAGAGATCAAAAATTTTCTCCTGAAAGTCAAAAGTCTTTTGCAAATAAAATTGGAACGCCAATAATATATCCTTTCGTCAAAGGTTTAGAAAATTTTCCTGAAATTACGCCAATTCTTAAAAAGGAAACAGATACTAATAATTTTGGTGGTATCTGGCATAGTGACACTACTTATCAAGATGAACCGCCAAAAGGGACAATGTTATACGCTTTAGAGGTGCCTGATTTTGGTGGTGATACTGAGTTTTCAAATCAATACCTAGCTTATGATACTTTATCTGAAGGGATGAAAAATTTTTTAAATAATCAAAAAGCTGTAAATATATCTGGCAAAGGTAGAGTAGCCAAAACAAGATCTGATATCATGAAACATTCATCAGTTGGTTTAAAAGGTGATGAGTTAGAAGCGATACATCCTGTTGTAAGAACACATCCTGAAACAAAAAGAAAATCATTATATGTTAATGAAGCTCATACAACTCATTTTGTAGGAATGAGTGTTGAAGAAAGCACCCCAATTTTAGAATATTTATATAAACATCAAATCAAGTCAGAATTTACTTGTCGGTTTAAATGGGAAAAGGGCTCTGTTGCAATTTGGGATAACAGATGCACAATGCATTATCCAGTTAATGATTATCATGGATATAGAAGATTAATGCATCGAATTACTTTTCAAGGTGATAAACCATTTTAATAGGAAGATATCATGAGTCAGAAAAATAATTTTTACAATATAAATAATTTGGATGAGGGTATAAAAAGAAAGCTTGGTGAAGGTCTAGAAACAAGTATATTTTGTGGAGATCAAGCAATGATTTCTGTAGTCACAATTGAACCCAATTGTGTTGGGCAAATCCATTCACATCCTGAGGAACAATGGGGCGTCATGTTGGAAGGATCTGGCATAAGAATTCAAGGTGGTGAAAGAATAGAAATCAAAAAAGGTGATTTTTGGTTAACACCTGGTAATGTTGATCATGGTATAGAAGCTGGTGAAAATGGAGCAAAAGTTATGGATATATTTAGTCCTCCAAGAGATCAGTATAAAAAATCTGGATCTGGGTTTGGAGTATAAATTAGGAAACCTCAATGAAAATTAAATATTTTATGAGTCATGGAAGTCCCTGGACTTTTCTTGGGCACAAAAAAGTAAATGAAATTTCAAAAAAAAATAATTGTGAATTGGATATTATGCCTGTTAATTATGGAGAGATATTTCCAGTATCTGGAGGACTTCCTGTACATAAAAGGCCATTACAAAGACAAAAATATAGATTACAAGAATTAAAACGATGGTCAGAATTTTTAAAGATTAAGCTTAATCCTGAACCAAAACATTTTCCTTCAAGGTCTCTTTTGCCATCCAAAGTTATTATTTCTGTTAAGATATTAAATTTTGAAAATGTGAATGATATAGCCTATGCAATTATGGAGGGTCTGTGGATTAAAGAAATGAATATAGATGATCCAAAAAATTTAAAGAAAATATTAACAAGATTTATTAAAACTGCTGATGAAGTTATTGACTTTTCTGAAAGTAAGCAAGTTGAAAAAGAAATGAATGAATATACGAAAGAGGCAATAGACCTTGCTGTTTTTGGTGCGCCTACCTATATATTAGATGATCAAATTTATTGGGGTCAGGATAGATTAGATTTTTTAGAAAGATATATTAAAAGGAAAAATAAGTAGATTTTATTATTGATAATTAATAGAGTAAATTTCAAAAAGAGAAAACATTATGGATGATATTAAAAAAACAGTTACAAATTTAAATGTAGTTAAGTCTGAAAAAAAAGAATTTAATTGGAAAGATCCTTTAGATTTAGATGGGCAGCTGTCTGAAGAAGAAAAACTTATTAGAGATACAGCTTATGATTATGCTCAAGGCAGTTTGTTGCCAAGAGTTGAGGAAGCCTTTTTAGAAGAGAATACAGATGTAAAAATTTTTAAAGAGATGGGAGAACTTGGTCTTTTGGGTGTAACCATATCTGAGAAATATGGTTGTGCAGGTGCATCTTATGTTTCTTATGGTTTAGTTGCTAGAGAAGTTGAAAGAATAGACAGTGGATATAGATCAATGATGTCAGTTCAATCATCTTTAGTTATGCATCCAATAAATGCTTTTGGAAGTGAAGAACAAAAGCAAAAATTTTTACCAAAACTTGCTAGTGGTGATTTTATAGGTTGTTTTGGATTAACTGAGCCAGATGCAGGATCTGATCCTGGTGGAATGAAAACTACAGCTAAAAAAGTTGATGGTGGGTATGAATTATCTGGATCAAAAATGTGGATTTCCAACTCGCCAATTGCTGATGTTTTTATAGTATGGGCAAAGTCAGATAAACATGAAAAAAAGATAAAAGGTTTTATTCTTGAAAAAGGTATGAAAGGCTTAAGTGCCCCAAAAATAAATAAAAAGCTTTCATTACGTGCTTCTATTACAGGAGAAATTGTAATGGATAAAGTTTTTGTTCCTGAAGAAAATATGTTGCCAAATGTTGAAGGTTTAAAAGGACCTTTTAGTTGTTTAAATAGAGCAAGGTATGGAATATCTTGGGGTGTTATGGGTGCCGCTGAAGATTGCTGGCATAGAGCCTTGCAGTATACATTGGATAGAAAACAGTTTGGTAAACCATTGGCTTCCACACAACTTATTCAAAAAAAGCTTGCTGACATGCAAACTGAAATAACATTAGGACTTCATGCATCTTTAAGAGTCGGAAGACTTTTTGATGAAGGAAAACTTGCTCCTGAGGCAATTTCCATAGTAAAAAGAAATAATTGTGGAAAGGCTCTTGATATAGCAAGATTATCAAGAGACATGCATGGAGGCAATGGTATACATGCAGAATATCAAGTTATGAGACATTTGATGAATTTAGAAACTGTTAATACTTATGAAGGTACACATGACGTTCATGCGCTAATTTTAGGTAGAGCTCAAACAGGAATACAAGCTTTTTTTTAAATAAAGATTATTTATTTAAATCATCTTCGATATAGACTTTAATTATTTCTTCAAAGTTATTTTCAGCTTTAAAGCCTAATTCTATTGCTCTTGTAGTGTCTAAATCTCTTGCCCATCCTTGAACAATATTATCTATTTTAGGATCAATTTCATGTTTTATTAACTTAACTGTATCCTCACCAGCAACTTTTCTTAGTGCTTCAATTTGTTCTTCAACAGTTGCTGACAAACCTGGCATACTTAAGTTTATTCTATTATTTAATTTCTTTGTATCAATTTCAGCGGCATGCAAGAGAAAGCCGGCTGCAGATCTTGGTGAAGCATGCCAATGTCTTACACTTGTACTAACAGGTAATCTTGCTTCTATTCCGTTTAAAGGTTCTCTGATAATACCAGAAAAAAATCCAGAAGCAGCCAAATTTGGTTTCCCTGGTCTAACGCAAATCGTAGGCAATCGAATAGAGATACCGTCAACCATACCTTTTCTAGAGTAATCTGCTAGAAGTAATTCTGAAATTGCTTTTTGTGCTCCGTACGATGTTAATGGAGTTGTAAAAAAATCATCAGGAATTTTTTCAGGGAAAGGTGCACCAAAGACAGCTATTGAGCTTGTAAAAACTAATCTTGGTTTATAATCATCACCTAACTCTCTAATTGCTTCAAATAATCCCCAACTTCCTTTGGTATTAATATTCCAACCTAAATCAAACTCTTCTTCAGCTTGTCCTGAAACTATGGCTGCTAGATGAAAAATAATTTCTGGTTTAGAAGAAACTAAATTTTCACTTATTTCTTTTTTAGAAATATCTCCTGTGATTATTTCAACTTCAAAATTTACGTCATTTGGAAATGGAGCCTTAACTATATCAAAAAGTTTAAATTTTTTAATTTCCTTACCATTTATTGATTTTTTTATAATTAATTTATTTAAAAGTTTTTGCCCCACCATTCCAGCAGCGCCTAAAATTAAAACTTCCATTATTTCTCCTTAATTAAACATTGAATAATATGTAATAAAAAGCATAATTCAATTTTGAATAAAAGATAATTGAAAAATAAAAAAATGAAAAATTTAAACTTTGAAAATATAAATGTTTTACCTATTTTAGATATAGAAAAAAATGTTGATCCAGAAAAACTTATAGATGCTTTAATTGATGGAAAAATAAATACAGTAGAAATTACACTTAGAAATGATGAGGCTTTTGATAATATAAAATTTATTCGGAAAAAATTTCCTGATTTGATTCTTGGAGTAGGTACTATTGTAAACGTCGATCAACTTAAACGTACTATAGATATAGGTGCAGATTTTGGAATAAGTCCTGGTTTCGAAACTGAAATTATTAAATATGCAAAAGAGAATAATTTTTCATACATACCAGGCGTTTCAACTGCATCAGAAATTATATCTTGTCTAAAATTTGATTGTAAATTTCTTAAACTTTTTCCTGCTGAGCCACTTGGTGGTATATCATATTTGAATTCTTTAAGTGGTCCATTTCCTGATGTTTCATTTTGTCCTACAGGAGGAATTAATAGCGATAATTATTTGTCATGGTTATCTCAAAAAAATGTTTTGTGTGTTGGCGGAAGTTGGATAGCACCAAAAAATGACAATAACTATGATAAAATTAAGAAAAGAGCATTAGAAGTTTTTAAATAATTAATGAGGTTCTGATGATAGATTTAAAAAATAAAGTTATAATGATATCAGGTGCTAATAGGGGAATTGGTTATGCAACTGCAAAGCTTCTCAAAGAAAAAGGCTGCATTTTAAGTTTGGCTGCAAGAAATCCTGACGAAATTAAAGTAGGTGGAGATAATGTTTTAAAATGCATGTGGGATGCTAAAGAAAAAAAACTATCAAAAAATTGGGTGTCTGAAACTATTTCTCACTTCGATAAAATTGACGGTTTGGTTATGAATGCTGGTGTTGAACTTGGAGGTGATTTAGAAGGAGATAGTGAAGAAGAATTTGATGAAATGTTTGAAGTTAATTTTAAAGGCCCACTTAGACTAGTTAGAGAAACTTTACCTGAGTTAAGAAAAACAGGGGCTGGTAGAATTATTAATGTTGTCTCTCTAGCGGGGAAAAGACCAAGAAATCCAAAAATTTTGGGTTATTCGGCATCAAAATTTGCTGCAATGTCTTTAACCAATGCCATAAGGATTTCCGGATGGGATGATGGCGTTAGAGCTACATCAGTTTGTCCAGGAATGGTTAGAACAAGAATGACGGATGAAATTACTGTTCCTGATGGAGAATTCAAAATGGAACCTGAAGCTATTGCTGAAACTATATCATATGCATTGACTTTACCAAATAGTGCTGCAGTTGCAGAGATATTGGTAAATAGTAGATTAGAATCAATGTTTTAATTTTGTATATTATGAGAAAATCTAATAGAGGAAATGTTGATCCATTTATTGTAATGGATGTTATGGAAAATGCTAGGAAAGCCGAAGAAAAAGGTGAAGATATTGTTCATATGGAAGTTGGCCAACCTGGAACCCCAGCTCCAATAGAGGCACAAAGGCAGCTCATTGAAAAAATGAAAAATGACAGTATGGGTTATACTGTTGCTTTAGGAATTCCTGAGTTAAGAAAAAGAATTTCTCAATTATATGGTGATTGGTATAACTTGGATTTAAACCCTGATAGAATAATTATTACCTCAGGTTCATCAGCAGGTTTTATTTTATCTTTTTCATCATTATTTGATGCTAAGGATAGAGTTGGAATTTGTTCACCTGGATACCCAAGTTATAGACAAATATTAAAAGCACAAGATTTAGAAACTGTATTAATAGAAACAAAATTTGAAAATAATTTTCAGCCTTTTGCTTCAGATTTGAAAGGCTTAAATCTTTCTGGAGTTTTAATTGCCTCTCCAGCAAATCCAACTGGATCTATGCTAAATTACAACCAATTAGAAAGTTTAATTTTAAGTTCATTAGAGCAAAATATTTCTTTTATTAGCGATGAAATATATCATGGAATAGAGTATGAAAAAAAAGCAACAACAGCACTTCAAATAACTAATCAATGCTATGTAATTAATTCATTTTCAAAATATTTCTCTATGACAGGATGGAGAGTTGGTTGGATGGTTGTTCCAGAAGATCATATAAGACAAATTGAGAGATTAGCTCAAAATATGTTTATTTGTGCACCTCATGCAAGTCAAATAGCAGCACTTCATGCATTAGATTGTGAAGATGAATTAAAAAATAATTTAGATGTTTATAAAGAAAATAGAAAGTTAATGATAAAAGGTTTGAAGGATTCAGGTTTCTCTAAAATATCCTCGCCCGATGGAGCTTTTTATATATATGCGGATGTAAGTAAATTTTGTAATGATAGTTTAGAGTTTGCTAATAGAGTTTTAAAAGAAGCTAAAGTAGCTATAACTCCTGGATTAGATTTTGATTCAAAGCGTGGCAATTCTACAATTAGATTTTCTTATGCAAGAAGCACTGAAGACATAATAAAAGGTTTAGAAAAACTAAATATTTTTATGAAAAATAATAAATATATTTAAGGTACTAAAACTGTAGCACCCATAGTTTCTCTTGCTTCAATTGCTCTATGTGCTTCGCTAACTTCTGAGAGAGGGTAAATATGATTAACGTTTGATTTAATTTTTCCAGTTTTTAAGGTTTCAAACAAATCATCAGCGCTTTTTACCAAATCCTCTCTTTTTTCCATGTAATGCATTATTGCTGGTCTAGTTAGAAAAAGAGATCCTCTCGTACCTAGTTCAACTACATCGACTGGCTCTGGTGCTCCAGATGCATGTCCATATGCTGCAAGAATTCCCATAGGTCTCAAACAATCCATTGATCGTTTAAAAGTGTCTTTGCCTATTGACTCGTAAACAATTGGACATCCTTTTCCTTCAGTTACCTCTTGAACTGTTTTAACAAAATCACCTTTTGAATGAATAACTGTATAATCAGCACCAGCATCTTTGGCTTTTTGAGCTTTTTCTTCTGAGCTTACTGTTCCTATTATTGTTGCACCTAAGTGCTTAGCCCATTGACATAAAATTAACCCCATACCACCTGCAGCCGCATGTACTAAAATCACATCACCTTTTTTTACCTCATATGTTCTTTTTAGTAAAAATTGTGCCGTTAAACCTTTAAGCATTAGAGCTGCTAAATCATTATCAGATAAATTATTTAGATCATTAGGCACTTTTATTAATTTTTTAGCCGGGTAAACTCTTTTTTCACTATATGCTCCATGGGGTGGAAGGGCATAAGCTACTCGATCACCCTTTTTAAAATCAATAATATCTGATCCAATATCTTCAACAATTCCTACACCTTCTATTCCAAGAACTATAGGAAGATCTGGTACTGGCCATGGATGAGGCATGCCTCTTCTATGATAGGTATCGATATAGTTAACACCTACAGCTGTGTTTTTAATCAATACTTCATCAAACTTTGGATCTGGAACATCAATATTTTCCCATTTAAATACATCAGGTGACCCTTTTTCGTATATAACAGCACCTTTTGTCATAGATTAGCCACTAACACATTTTTGTTCTTGATCACCTAATTTATCAATTCCAAGTTTCATAACATCTCCTGGTTTTAGATAAACTGGTGGTTGCATTCCCATACCCACTCCAGGTGGAGTTCCAGTAGCAATTACATCTCCCGGAAATAAAGTCATGAACTGGGAGAGGTAATGAACAATGTGATACGCTGAAAAGATCATTGTTTTGGTTGATCCAGTTTGCATTCTTTTACCATTTACATCTAAATACATAGAAAGATTTTGAACATCTTCAATTTCATCTGTTGTCACTAAATACGGACCAATTGGACCAAAGGTGTCACAAGATTTACCTTTAGTCCATTGTCCTGATCTTTTTATTTGAAAATCTCTTTCAGAGACATCATTGACTACACAATATCCTGCAATGTAATTTTTAGCTTCAGCTTCTGAAATATATTTTGCTTTTTTACCAATAATAACACCTAATTCAACTTCCCAGTCAGTTGCAGTAGAAGTTCTTGGTATTTCAACATTATCATTAGGACCAATAATCGCAGACGTTGCTTTTGAAAACAAAATTGGTTCTTCTGGAGGTTCTAGTCCAGTTTCAGCAGCGTGATCTGAAAAATTTAGACCTATACATAGAAATTTCCCTACCTTATTTACACATGGACCAATTCGAGGGTTACCTGTTACTTCAGCTAAAGATGAAACATCTAAACTTTTCAATTTATCTAAGCTTTCTGGCGAGATTGTATTACCATTTATATCATCTATTACATCTGATAAATCTCTAATTTTTCCGTTTTCATCAATTATTCCAGGTTTTTCTTCCCCAGAATTTCCAAATCTTAATAGCTTCATTTTTATCTCCTAATTTTTATATTACTTTTAATAAATTTAATAATTACATCGTTGCTCCAATTTGCCATGGAACAAACTCCAGATCACCAAGACCTTGTTTTTCTGATTTTGATTTTTCTCCAGAAGCAACTCTTACTAGAAGGTCAAAGATTTCATTTCCAACTGTTTCTATACTTTCATTATCTGTAACAATTTTCCCTGCATTTACATCCATATCTTCTTCCATATGTTGATACATTTCAGTATTAGTGGCTATTTTAATAGATGGTGATGGTTTTGAACCAAAAGCTGAACCTCTTCCAGTTGTAAAACTTACAAGATTACAACCTGTAGCTATTTGTCCAGTGACTGATGCAGGATCATATCCTGGACTATCCATGAATAAGAAACCTTTAGATTTTGACTTTTCAGCATACATTAAAACATCATTTAAGGGTGTTGTTCCTCCCTTTGCAGCAGCACCTAAAGATTTTTCTAATATAGTAGTTAAACCTCCAGCTTTATTTCCTGGAGAAGGATTATTGTTAAGACTTCCTTTATTTCTATCTACATAATCTTCCCACCATAAAATTCTATCTACCAATTTATCACCAACATTTTTATTTATAGCTCTTCTTGTAAGTAAATGTTCAGCTCCATAAATTTCAGGGGTTTCAGCTAAAACTGCAGTCCCTCCATTTTTAACTAATAGATCTGCTGCATGACCTAATGCAGGATTTGATGTAATGCCTGACCATGCATCCGATCCACCACATTGAAGTGCTAGAGAAAGATGTTCAACTGACTGTGCTGATCTTTGTAATTGATTGATTTCTGGTAACATAGCATGAATGCGTTTTATACCTTCTTCAATCGTTTTTCTTAAACCTCCCATTTCTTGAATTGTCATTGTTTGAAAGAAAGGATTTTCATTTAAATTATAGGCATCAAGTAAAAATTTTATTTGATTTGCTTCACATCCTAATCCAATCAAAAGGACACCCGCTAGATTTGGATGTTGAATGTAACCTAGTAAAACTCTCTGCAAAGCTTCAAAGCCGTCACCAGAGTCTGCCATACCACAACCTGTTCCATGAGTAAAAGACACAACTCCATCAACATTAGGGTATTCTGATAGTATTTTATCATCAAAAGCATTCGCAATGTTTCTTGCTGCAGTTGCAGAACAGTTCACTGAGGTTAAAATACCAATATAATTTCTGGTTCCTACCTGACCATTTGGTCTTTTAAAACCATCAAATGTTGGTCTTTGGTTTTCAGGTACAAAATTTGGCAATCTTACTGATGTTGAAAATTCATAATCATGTTCTGTAGACTTGAACTCTGTATTATCTACATGAACGTGTTCTCCTATATTTATATCATTTCTTGCAAGCCCAATAATTTGATCATATTTGATAATTTTTTCCCCTTTTAAAATTTTCTTCAAAGCGATTTTATGACCTTTTGGTATATTATTTTCAGCTTTAATGTTTTGAGTGGTTTCACCTTTAGAAATATTTTTAAAAGCTGTTGCAACATTATCATTAGGATTTAGTTTTATAGTTAGTATATCATCAACACTCATAGCGATTATTCCTTTGATAAATGATTATTAAATTTTAGTTTTTTATTATATGATTTTAAAATTATTTAACAATGAAATTAGAGTAAATGTTTTAATTTTTAACTGGAGAAAAAATGCCAGAAGCTATAATGCAAAGGACATATGGGAAATCTAATGTTTTAAACATTGAAAAAATTTATGTAAATGATCCTGCAGATGATGAAATTTTAATAAAACAAACTGCGATTGGGATTCATTTTCATGATGTGTATGTTAGAACTGGATTGTATAAAACATTAAATTTACCTGGTATTCCTGGAATTGAAGCAGCTGGAGTTGTCGAAAAAAAAGGGCGTAATGTAAATAATTTAAATATTGGTGATAGAGTTGTTTATATAACAGGTTCCTACGGAGCCTATGCTTCTCATAGAGTGATAAATCATAATATTGTAGCAAAGATACCTAATGAACTTGACGATGCAACTATGGCTACAAATTTTTCAAGAGCTTTGACTGTTAATATGTTAACTGAACAAGTTTTTAATTTAAAAGATAAAACAACTGTTTTAGTAACAGCAGCTGCAGGTGGTGTTGGAAGATTGCTTTGTCAGTATTTAAATTCTATAGGCAAAATTGTAATAGGAACGGTTGGTTCTGAAGAAAAAATCAAGGTAGCTAAATCCTGGGGGTGTAAAGAGGCATTTATATATAACGATAAAAAGATATGTGAATATTCAAAAGATATTACTAAAGGAATTGGATTTGATCTAGTTTATGACTCAGTAGGTTTTGATACTTTTGAACAATCTTTCGATTTAGCGTCTAATTGTGGTTATTTGATAAACTTTGGTCAATCATCAGGTCCAATTCCATCCATAGAAATGTCAAAACTTGCACAAAAATCTTTATCAATTTCTCGTCCTATTTTATTTCATTATACAAATCAAAGAAACTTATTTGAAAATATGAGTAAATCAGTATTCAATCTATTTAAAAATAATGTTTATTCATTTGAAAAAAAAATATGTTTTGATCTAAAAGATGTTTCTCAAGCTCATGATCTTTTAGAATCAAGAACGGGTGGTGGAAGTTTATATTTGAAACCTTAATTGATTTTAAATAATATTTAGATATGAACGAAATAAATTGGAAATTCCCAGAATATATATCTTCTTTTGAATGGTTAAATAATAATTTGGATAATGAGAAAGTAAGAATTTTTGATTGTACTACATATTTACTTTATCAAGATGAAAATCCTTCATTGCCTTACATTGTAGAAAGTGGTTTTAGAGAATATCAAATTTCGCATATAAAAAATTCTGCTTATTTAGATCTTCAAAAAGATTTATCTGATAATTCAAGTAAGTTTCGATTTACACTCCCAGATTATCATACTCTAGCAAAAATTTTTCAAATCTTGGTGTTGGTGATGATTTTCATATAGTTTTGTATTCAAGAAACGGGTTACAATGGGCCACAAGAATTTGGTGGATGTTGTATGTTTTGGGATTTAAAAATCTTAGTATTTTAGATGGTAGTTTTAATGAATGGAAAAAAAATAATTTACCTACTGAAAGTAAAATAAATATTTTTGAAAAATCTGAATTTAAAATTGAAATCAATAATAAAATTTTTGTTGATAAAAATAGAGTTTTGGGATCGATGAATACAAAAGAATGTGTGATATTAAATTCTTTAACTGAAGATTTGCATAATGGAGAAAACCCAAGATATGGTAGACCGGGAAGAATACCAGGTAGTTTAAATATTCCTTTCCATGAGTTAACAGACTTAGAAAAAGGATGTTTTAAATCTCCAAGTGAATGTTTAGAAGTTTTTAAAAAGAAAGGCATTTCTCAAGATTCACGTGTTTTGAATTATTGTGGTGGTGGAATAGCAGCATCATTAGATGCATTCGTTTTATTTCAATTAGGGTATGATGATATAGAAATTTATGATAATTCAATGAGTGAATGGGCAACCGACGAAAACTTACCTATAGAAATTGGATGATATAAAAATTAAGGAGAAAATATGTCAAAAAAATTTAATGCAAAACTAAGAAGTCAACAATGGTTTGATAATCCAGAAAACCCAGGAATGACAGCTTTATATATAGAGAGATCTTTAAATTTTGGATTGACACCTGAAGAGTTGAGATCTGGGAAACCCATTATAGGAATTGCACAGACAGGCTCTGATATTTCTCCTTGTAACAGAGTTCATATCAAATTAGCAGAAAGAATTAGAGAAGGAATTAGAAGTGCAGGAGGGATTGCTCTAGAATTTCCAGTTCATCCTATTCAAGAGACATTAAAAAGACCAACTGCATCCCTTGATAGAAATCTTGCTTATTTAGGTTTAGTTGAAATATTACATGGATATCCAATTGATGGTGTTGTTTTAACAACTGGTTGTGATAAAACCACTCCAGCTTGCTTAATGGCAGCTGGTACTGTTGATATTCCGGCGATAGTTTTGTCAGGTGGCCCAATGCTTGATGGGTGGCATGACGGAAAGTTAGCTGGATCAGGTATGGCTGTTTGGGATAGTCGAGTTGAGTTATCAGCTGGCAGAATTAATTATGATGAATTCATGGACATAGTTACATCATCTGCACCATCAGATGGACATTGCAATACAATGGGAACTGCTTCAACAATGAATTCTTTAGCTGAGGCTCTTGGTATGAGTTTAACTGGAAATGCTAATATTCCTGCTCCATATAGAGAGAGAGGACAAATGGCTTATAGAACAGGTCTTAGAATTGTTGAGATGGTAAATGAAGACTTAACTCCTTCTAAAATTATGACACGTAAAGCTTTTGAAAATGCAATAGTTGTTAATTCTGCAATTGGAGGATCAACTAATGCACAAATTCATATAACAGCAATCGCCAGACATGTTGGTATTAATTTAGAAACAGATGCTTGGCAAAATGTTGGGTATGATATTCCTTTAATGGTTAATGTACAACCAGCAGGAAAACACCTTTGTGAAAGTTATCATAGGGCTGGTGGAACTGCTGCAGTAATGAGTGAATTATTATCAAATAATAAAATTCATGGGGATGTAATTACAGTTTCTGGGAAAAAGTTATCTTCTTGTTTAGATGGTCATAAAATTAAAGATAAAGATGTGATTACAGAGTTTAAAAATCCTTTAAAACAAAGAGCAGGTTTTATTGTTTTAAAAGGAAATTTATTTGAATCAGCAATTATGAAAACTTCAGTTATTTCTGATGAATTTCGAAAAAAGTTTTTATCCAAACCAGGTAAAGAAGGTGTCTTAGAGGGTAGGGCTATAGTTTTTGAAGGGTCTGAAGATTATCACGATCGTGTAAATGATGAATCACTCAATATGGATGAGAATTGTATACTTGTTATTAGAGGAGCTGGACCAATTGGATGGCCTGGTTCTGCTGAAGTTGTAAACATGCAACCATCAGATAAATTAATTAAACAAGGTATCACAGAATTACCATGTATAGGTGACGGAAGACAATCAGGGACTTCAGGAAGTCCTTCAATATTAAATGCATCTCCAGAAAGTGCTATTGGTGGAGGATTAGCATGGTTGAAAACTGGAGACACCATTCAAATTGATTTGAATAAATTTACGGCAAACATGTTAGTTGATCAGGATGAAATAGAAAACAGAAAAAAAGATGGTCCTCCTAAATATCCTGAAAATCAAACACCTTGGCAAGAAATTTATAGAAATCATGTTGGTCACATGTCTGACGGTGGGGTTTTAGAAAATGCTGTCAATTATCAAAAAGTAAAAAAATCTTTACCAAGAGATAATCATTAATTCACTGGGCTAATTGTAGAGTTTGTTGTTAGCATTTTGACAACATTATCATAAACAAGTTTTCCCATATCATATCTTGTTTCAACAGTAGCTGATCCAATGTGGGGTGTAAGAATAACATTATCTAATTTCATCAAATTATCAGGTACATTCGGCTCATTTTCAAAAACATCTAAGCCAGCACCGCAAATGATATTATTTTGCAGAGCATGAATAAGTGCCTTTTGATCAATAACTGATCCTCTTGCAATGTTAATTAAAAAACCATTTTTGCCAAGTTTTTGTAAAATGTTTGAATTGACTAAATGTTTTGTTTCTTCACCTCCTGGTGTAATCACACAGAGGGTATCTACATATTCAGCTAGTTCTTCTAATTTTGAAAAAAATTTATATTTTACATCTTTTTCATTTCTTGAGTGGTAACAAATTTCACAATTAAAAGCTTCAATTCTTTTTGCTATAGTTTTTCCTATTCTTCCCATTCCTAAGATGCCAAATTTTGTACCTGAAAACTTTTTAGAAAGTGGAAACTCAGATTTAAGCCATTTTTTTTCTAATAAAAAATTATTTGCGGAGGAGATGTTTTTATAAACACATAATGTTAAAGCTACAGCAGTGTCTGCGACTTCATCGTTAAGAACATCAGGGGTATTTGTTACTTTCACATTAGATAATGTAGCTTGATCTACATCAACGGCATCATAACCTACACCATAGTTTGCAATTATTTTTAAATTAGGAAGTTTTTTTATAAGTTCACTAGAAACATTTGTTCCTCCCATAACTGCAATAGCATCAATTTTATCACTTAAACTTTCAATAAATTTTTCTGGATTTTCTTGCTCATATGATTTGAACGTATTAAACGTTTGATCAAAAAGTTGAGTTATTTCGTTTGGAAATAATGACATAATTAATACGTTTTTTTCAATTTTCATTTATACCTCTAATTAAAATTTCATTTTTGATTTTGGAATAATTGCGCCTCTATATTTAAGCACATTTTTTGTAATGTTGTGAGACATTAAAATTTTATCTTCAATTGATAAATTTTCTTTTATTAGGTGATATGCTAAAAAAGATCCATTGAATGAATCTCCTGCTGCAGTCGTGTCGATTGCTTTAATAATTGGAATATTTATTGATCCAATTTTGTTAAACTCAGAATAAAATATTTTTTCAAAATGCTTTAAAATAATAATGTTATCTTTTCTTTTAAAGGTATTAATAAATTCAATTGGATCAGATTTGCCAAAGATTTCGATTATATCATCAAATGATATGAAATTTATATTAGAACTAAGGTTACTTTTTTTAAATAAACTTTGAGATTTAATTTTGTTGCCATGGAAACTATTTCGGTAATTAAAATCAAAAGCTGTAAGTTTAGATTTTTTTGATAAATCAATTAATTTATTTTGATCTTTCTGTTTTAAAATTCCTAATGAAATACCTGTATAGTAAAATAATTCAGAATTACTTATAAACTTGTCTATTTCATCTAGGTTACATCTTTCTATCATTTTTTTTGCTGCTGAGTCATTTCTCCAATATGAAAAACTTCTATTCCCTCTTTTATCTGTTTGAATAGAATAAAGACCTGGGTATTTATCTTTAATTATTTGTATTAAGTCAGTTTTTAAATTTTCATATTTAAATCTTTTTACCATCATCTCAGATAAATGATCTTGACCTAACCCAGTAAAATAAAAAGTATTAAATTGTTTTTTAGTTAACCTAGAAAAATAAACTGCTGCATTAAAAGTATCACCCCCAAAATTTAAATTCATTTTTATCTGTTTTTTGTCCAAGTCATCAGTATTTCCACTGACCTCGATCATGCATTCACCAGCAAATATTGAATTTTTAGTAATATTTTTCATTTTAAATTTAATTATATTTAATGTAGTAGTATCATATGTATATTAATTTGGATAGGTATGACAAGTGAGCGTGTTAGAAAAAGAACTCGAAATATCTGACTTTAATTTTGAGTTTAATAAAAAAGATGCAGTTACAGAATTAACAAAAGAATTTGGTCAGCAATTTTCTATTTCAAAAAGTGTAAGAGAGCAACATACTGATACAACTACAATACATCCTTCAAAACTACCTGATGGAGTTGTTTTTGCAGAAAATGAAATAGATGTTAAGAAAACAGTTGAAATTTGCCAAAAATTTAAATGTCCAATAATTCCTTTTGGTGTTGGTTCATCACTTGAAGGTCATGTCAATGCTTTGTATGGAGGCATTTCGATTGATCTAAATAATATGAATAAAATTTTATACGTCTCTCCTGAGGATGGATATGCAGTTGTACAACCAGGTGTTACTAGAGAACAATTAAATATTTATTTAAGAGATACAGGACTTTTTTTTCCAATTGATCCTGGTGCAAATGCATCTTTAGGAGGAATGACAAGTACAAATGCTTCTGGCACGAATGCTGTTAGATATGGAACAATGAAAGATAATGTAATTTCTTTGAAATGTGTAATGCCTAATGGTGAAATTATTAAAACATCTAATAGAGCAAAAAAGAGTTCAGCTGGTTACGATTTAACAAGATTGATTGTTGGTTCAGAAGGTACGCTTGGTATAATTACAGAAATTACAATTAAACTCTATGGTATACCAGAAGTGATAGCAGGAGGAAGAGTAACATTTCCATCAATAAAGGATGCTACTGAAGCAGTGATAATGGTAATACAAGCTGGCATTCCTGTTGCTAGAATAGAATTATTAGATCAAGAACAAGTTAAGGCCTGTAATAACTATTCTAAACTTAATCTGCCAGAAGAGCCTCTATTATTGCTTGAGTTTCATGGAAGTGAATCTTCTGTAAAGGAACAATCTGAATTTTTTTCAGAGATTGTATCAGATTTTGGTGGAAATAATTTTGAGTGGACTTCAAATAATGATGAAAGAAACAAGCTCTGGAAAGCAAGACATGACGCTTATTATGCAACTAAATCATGTAAACCTGATCTTGAATATATTGCTACTGACGTTTGTGTACCAATTTCAAGGTTATCAGAGTGCATTGAAAAAACTCAAAACGATTTAACAAAGTATAATTTATTTGGTCATATTGTTGGACATGTAGGTGATGGAAATTTTCATGTTCAATTAATGGTAGACCCTAAAAATGAAAATGAAATTAAAAACCTAAACAAATTTCTTGATGATTTGTCAAAAAGAGCAATTTTACTTGATGGAACTTGCACTGGAGAACATGGAATAGGGCAAGGAAAAAAACAGTACCTTGTTGAAGAATTAGGCGGTTCAGTTGATTTTATGAAAAATATTAAAAAAGCTTTAGACCCATTTAACATTATGAATCCAGGAAAGATATTTTAAGGTCTATTATGCTAGAGAATAAAAATCAATGGCTTGGACAAATATATAATAAAAAAAATATACAAGACTGTATTTCAAAAATTAAAGAAAGATATGGTCAGCAGTTTTCTGAATCCAAAAGTATTAGGGAACAACATTCACATACAATGACAATTCATGAATCTGAATTACCTGATGGAGTTTTGTTTGCTTCAAATAAAAATGATGTTTCAGAAGCAGTAAAGATTTGTAATGAATTTGGATGTCCTATCATTCCTTTTGGTGTTGGCTCTTCTTTTGAAGGTCATGTAAATGCTCCATTTGGTGGCTTATCTATAGATTTAAACAATATGAATGAAATACTAAATGTATACCAAGATGATTTGTTGGTTACAGTTCAGCCTGGCGTAACTAGAGAACAGTTAAATACTCATTTAAGGGATACGGGGTTATTTTTTCCAATTGATCCAGGCGCAAATGCTTCAATTGGTGGCATGTCGTCTACAAGGGCATCTGGTACAAATGCTGTTAAATATGGAACTATGAAAGATAATGTTATTTCAATTGAAGCTGTAATGCCTAATGGTGAAATTATTAAAACCTCAAATAAAGCAAAGAAAAGTTCAGCTGGTTATGATTTAACAAGGTTGTTAGTTGGTTCTGAAGGTACGCTTGGAATAATTACAGAAATTACTTTAAAGCTCTATGGTATTCCAGAAGTTATAGCGGGTGGTCGTGTATCTTTTTCCTCTATAAAAGATGCAGCAGACACAGTAATAACTACAATTCAATCAGGTATTCCAATTGCAAGAATTGAGCTTTTAGACGCAATGCAGGTGAAGGCGTGTAACTTATACTCAAAATTAAGTTTACCAGAAGAACCATTATTACTTTTAGAATTTCATGGAAGTAAAAAATCTGTTGAAGAACAGACAGAACTTTTTGGTGAAATTGCTAAAGATTTTGGTGGAAAAAATTATGAATGGACTTCAAATAATGAAGAAAGAAATAAATTATGGAAAGCCAGACATGATGCTTACTGGGCAGCAAGATCTTACATGCCTGGTACTGAGATGTATTCTACAGATGTTTGTGTGCCAATATCTAAATTATCAGACTGCATTGTCGAGACTGTAAAAGATTTAGAAGAAAATGATTTAGTTGGGCCAATTGCAAGTCATGCAGGTGATGGAAATTTTCATGTTGCTGTAATGCTTGATTTAAATAATAAAAATGAAGTTTCTAAATTAGGTCCTTTTTTGGATAGATTGTCTGAGAGAGCAATTAAGATGGATGGAACTTGTACGGGAGAGCACGGAATTGGTCAAGGTAAAAGAAAATATATGTATAATGAATTAGGAAATTCTGTTGATGTAATGGAAGCAATAAAAAAGTCCTTTGATCCAAACTTAATTATGAATCCTGGAAAATTGTTTATCTAATACATTTAAAAACATATGTTAACCTTTACGATTGCAATTTTTCTAATGATTATTACGCCTGGACCAGGTGTTTTATCTTTAGCTGCAACAGGATCTGGTTTTGGATGGAAAGCTGGAATATTATATTTAGCTGGATTATTTATTGGAACAAATACTGTTTTGGTATTTGTTGTAACTGGTTTTAAGGGTTTTTTATTTCAAATACCATGGGTAGAACCTGTTTTTTTAATTATATCCTTATCATATTTATCTTGGATAGCATGGAGAATAGCTTCAGCTGGAAATGAAATTAAATTTAAAAAATCAAAAAATGAACCTACATTTTTTGAAGCAATTTTTTTACAAATAATTAATCCAAAAGCTTATTTGGTAAATGGAATTTTGTTTGCTGGATTTCCATTGATAGGTTTTTCTTTACAACAAGAAATTTTAATAAAAGCATTGATCATTAATTTAGTTTGGATACCAGTTCATTTTTTTTGGTTATGGCTTGGTATAAAACTAAGACAGTGGGGATTAAGTAAAGGAAAGCAGGCCATCGTTAATAAGGTAATGGCCTTTTGTTTATTTGTCGTTATTGCTTTAGCTGGTTTAAGTGAGTTTTGATTATTTAATCATAAAATATACATTCATAATTGAAATAATTTTAATACATATGATGTCCACCATTTATGGATATAGTTGAACCAGTAACAAACTGAGAATCTTCTCTTGCCAAAAATGCTACAGCTCTAGCAATTTCTTGAGGATGACCTAATCTGCCAACAGGAATTGTACTAATTATTTTATCCAATACGTTTTGTGGTACTGCAGCGACCATTTCCGTATCTACGTAACCCGGGGCTACAGTATTGGCAGTAATATTATTACGTGCACCTTCTTGAGCAATAGCTTTTGTCATTCCAATAATTCCAGCTTTAGCTGCACAATAGTTTATTTGTCCATACTGTCCTGCCTGACCATTAACAGAAGAAATATTAATAATTCTTCCAAACTTTTTTGATGACATTTCATCCCAACAAACTTTAGTCATATTAAACACAGAATTTAGGTTTACATTAATAACATCTTGCCACTGATCAATTGTCATTTTTTTAATTGTACTATCTCTTGTTATACCGGCGTTGTTTACTAATATTGAGAGTGTTCCATATTCAGCAATAATGCTTTTTACAACATTCTCACATTCCTGAAAATTTGAAACATCCCATTTAATTGATTTTATATTTGTTTCTCTTGTGAATTTTTTTGCTTGTTCATCATCTGAAGCGTATCCTGCAATAACTGTTGCTCCAGCTCTTTTTAAAATCTCACAAATACCCCTGCCAATTCCTCTTGTTCCACCTGTTACAAGTGCAACTCTATCTTCGTTAAAGATAACTTCATCTTTGTTATCTAAATTCAAATTAGAAAGTTTAATATCGTCCAAAATAATGCTCCTTGAGTATAAAATTCAAATTAAAATTTTAGATGTACATATATGAATAGATTTATGAACAACAACTGTTCAAGAAAAACTTCATTGCAAAATTGGAAATGATTAAAATTTGATCAAAATAAAATTATTAAAATTTATTTATAAAGTTTAAAAACTCTGGACGAATATCTTCTCTCCAAGCTTTTCCGCTAAAAATACCATAATGTCCAGCATTTTCATGTAAATAACTGAATTTAAAATCATCAGGGACATTTTGTAAAATTTCTAAAGCTGCAAGACATTGCCCAGGTGCAGAAATGTCATCATTTTTACCTTCAATTATAAAAATAGGGACATCTCTAATTTGATTTAAATCTAAGGTGTTGATCTTCTAGGTAAAATTTATTTTTTGCAATTTCTCTTTTTTTAAAAATTCTATTTACTGTTGTTAAATAAAATTCGGCGGTCATATCCATAACAGCTAAATATTCATTATAAAATTTATTGTGACGATCATTTTCTGATGAAGTTCCTTCAACTTCTTTAAAAATTTGATCAATAAATGAATTTACATGTGTTTTAAGGTTCATTGAAATAAAAGAAGATAATTGAATTATACCTGGATAAACAGGTCTGCCAACACCTTTATAATTAACACCAACTGGCATTGTCATCGTATTTTTAAGATAATCAAGGCTAAGTTTATTTCCAAAGTCTGTTACAGTAGTAGGGTTTGCTTCTGGGTCTATTGGACCTCCAATTAAGGTTAATGTGTTAGGTTTATTTTTATAATCATTTTTTGTTACAAAAGATAAAGCCGCTAAAGCAAGTGGTGCTGGTTGACAAATGGCCATTACATTTAAATTAGGAGATAAAGTCTGATAAAAATCAATTAAATATCTTGTAAAATCTTCAATATCAAATTTCCCATTTGATAATGAAACATCTCTTGCATTTATCCAATCAGTTACAAAAACTTCACAATCTGGCAACAGAGATAAGACTGTATTTCTAGTTAAAGTTGCATAATGGCCAGACATAGGGGCTATAATAAGAACTTTTTTATTACTATTTATTTTTCGAGTTGTTTCAAATTTTATCAACTCACAAAATGGTTTTCTTAAAATAGTTTTTTTGAAACGCTATACTCTTTTCCATTAGCAACAAAAGAATTTATTCCCCAATCTGGCTTCGAAATGACTCTCGACAGATAATGTTCTGTTAATTTTCCATATGTATACATAAATTGTGGAATTGGACTTGGATTTAGACCAAAAATAGGGTTGCCCCAAAATGTTTTTAAAGAAGAATTGATCCATTCATTATATTGTCTTGAAGTTTCAAAAAAATCATAAGTTGAAATTTGCATATACATTCCTAGTAATCTAATAAAACTGTATTATATAATTGACTGATCAGGAAACAAAAAATGAATGATGATAATAAAAATAATGAATTTGACGAATTACAAGAAAATTTAAATAGAATAGATTTGCTCACAAAAAGATTAGTATTATCATTAGCTAATAAAAATAATGATACTGATTATTCAAAACCAAACCAAGAACTATATTACAAAGCAGCATCTAAATATTTTTCTGAAATGCTTTCAAACCCATCAAGGTTAATAGAAAATCAAGTTAAATTTTATAAATCTACTCTTCAAATATGGTCTGATGCTCAAAAAGATTTTCTAAATCAAACTGAAAACGAAGCTGATGTATCAGACAGAAGGTTCAAAGAAAGCACCTGGGAGAATAACCCGTATTTCAAAATGATTAAAAATCAATATATCACATCGTCTAACATTATTGAAGAAACTGTCAATAGTATAGAGGGTTTGTCAAAACCCGATAAGAAACAAATAAGTTTTTTTACCAAACAAATGGTAGATTTTTTCTCTCCAACTAATTTCTTAGGTACTAATCCGGAAGCAATTAAAGAAGCAATAGAGACTAAAGGCAAGTCGCTTGTTGACGGTCTTGAGAATTTGGTGAATGACTTAGAAAAAAATGATGGAGAGTTAAACGTAACTTTAACCGATGATAATGCATTTGAAGTTGGAAAAAATATTGCCCAATCAAAAGGATCAGTAATATTTCAAAATGAACTCTTTCAACTTATTCATTATGAACCTGTATCTAAAAAATGTTATTCAACACCCTTGCTGATTATACCTCCATGGATTAATAAATTTTATATTTTAGATTTAAAGCATGAAAATAGCTTTATTCAATTTTGTTTAAAGAAAAATTTATCTGTTTTCGTTATTTCATGGGTAAATCCAGGAACTGAGCATAAAAATGTTTCATTTGAAGATTATATTGATAAAGGTTTATTAAAAGCAGCTGATATTATCAAACGTTATTGTAGACAAGATCAGATCAATACTATTGGTTATTGTATTGGAGGAACCTTACTAGCTTCAACTTTAGCATACCTAAATAAGAAAAATATTAAATTTATTAAATCAAGTACCTTTTTTACAACACTTACAGATTTTGAGGATCCAGGAGATTTATCTATATTTGTGACAGATGAATATTTATCATCAATAAATAAACAAATTGAAAAGTTTGGTTATATGGAAGGTAGTTTCCTTGCAAAAACTTTTAGTTTTCTAAGATCAAACGATTTAGTTTATGGACCCGCCATAAAATCATACCTTATGGGAAAAAAACCACCACCATTTGATTTATTATATTGGAATAGTGACTCAACTAATTTACCTGGAGTTATGGCTTTAGAATACTTAGAAAATTTTTATCAAAAAAATATGCTTTCAAAAGGTAAATTAAAGGTTTTTGATGAAATCGTATCATTAGAAGATATTAATCTGCCAATTTTTGCTGTTGCAACTCATACTGATCACATCGCTCCATGGAAATCTTCTTTTTTTGGTTTAAATAAAACAACTGGAGAAAAGAAATTTATTTTAGCAGGAAGTGGTCACATTGCTGGTATAATAAATCCAGAAAACTCAGATAAATATGGATATTGGACCAATGAGACAAAAATGGAAGATATTAATGAATGGTTCTATAAAGCAAAGAAAAATGAGGGATCTTGGTGGAGTGAATGGGCATCTTGGATACAAAAGAATAGTGGCTCTTTAGATGAAACTAAATTTAATCATAATAATGAATTTCAGATAATTGAAAATGCCCCAGGGTCTTATGTAAAAAAGAAATTTAAATAATTTCGCATTTGCAGAAAAATATACTTGACATTTCTGCATTGCAGTATATATATATTGCAATGCAGAAAAAAAGGAGTGTGCATATGTTTAGTTTTGACGATTATAAAAAGAATTTTGAAGAAATGTTTTCTAAGAGTCCAATTAACTTAGAAGATTTTTACAAAAGTGCTAATGAATACAATTCTAAGTTTTCAAAGATAGCATTTGATACTTTCAAAAAAAATGTTGAAGTATCTCAAGCTTGGACTAAAGAAACAATTGGTGGTATGGATAAACTTGTAAAGCCACAATCAAAACCAGAAGATTACGTAAAAGTAGCTACTGATTTTGTAACTGAACAAGCTCAAACTTCACCAAAATATATGTCTGAATTTGCTGAAATAGCAAAGAAGACTCAATTAGATACAATTGAATTATTTATGCAGGCTGGAAAAGAAGCTAAGGAAGAAATGAACAAAGTTGCAAAAAAAGCAACTGCTCCTAAACAAACACCTGCTGCTGAAACAGAAGTATCTGAATAAGTTATCATAATATTAAAGGTGGTTAATTTACCACCTTTTTATCTATTGAAGATTAATTATTTATTATTTAATCTAAAATGATGACTGAAAAAATAATAATCACAAAATATTCAAGTAGAAGACTCTACAACACTCAAACAAGTGAATATGTAACACTTGATCAAATAGCTGAGTTCATTAGGGATGGTAAAGAAGTCCAAATTATTGACAAAGAAACAAATGAAGATGTTACAAATCAATATCTACTTCAAATAATATCAGATTATGAAATTAAAAAAGGTGCATCTATTCCTAAAGATATTTTAACAGAAATAATTAAGGGATATAGTGATGCATCTAAAAATTTCATGCCTGAGATCTTGTCACAAACCTTTAACTTCATGAAAGAAAATCAAGAAAAGTTTTTAAAAAGCTTTAATTCTAATAATGATAAAAACAATGAAACTTTAAAAAATTGGCAAGATTTTCAATCTGAAATGATGTCAAATATTATGTATCCATGGTATGATAATTCAAATACTGAAGACCCAACTAAAACTACCAAATCAGAAGAAGCATCAAAAGAAGAGCCGAAAAAAGAAAACTACAAATCTGATATTGATGTTATGAAAGAACAAATTGCTTCACTTCAAAAGCAATTGAATGAAAAGAATAAAGAATAATTAACATTATCTAATAAGTAGCTCTTCCTCCAGAAATATCAAATACACCAGCTGTAGTGAAACTATTTTCTTTACTTACTAGAAACTTTATTAAAGATGCAATTTCTTCTACCTTAACAAATCTATTTCTGGGTATTTTAGACAACATGTAGTCAATATGTTCTTGACTAATTTGATCAAAAATTCTTGTTTTTGCAGCTGCAGGAGTAATACAATTTACTGCTATATCTTGATCGGCAGTTTCTTTTCCAAGAGACTTTGTTAATGCAATTACTGCTGCCTTTGATGCAGAATATGCCGCTGCATTTGGATTACCTTCTTTTCCAGCAATTGAAGCTATGTTGACAATTCTACCATATCCTTTTTCACGCATTGTTTTAATTACATGTCTGTTGCAATAATATACACCATTCACATTCACATTCATTACTTTTAGCCACTCATTAACTGGATAATCCCATGTTGGCATGGTAGGCCCAGCAATACCTGCGCTACAAACAAGTATATCAATTTTACCATGTAAACTTAATGTTTCAGATGTACATTGTTCTACAACTTTATCGTCAGTCATATCCATTTGAAGAAAATCACAATTTAATTTTTGAGCTGCAGATTCTCCTAAGTTTTTATCCATATCCCAAATAACGATTTTGGCACCATCTTGTTTAAGTTTTTCTGCAGTTGCATAACCAATACCTTGTGCAGCGCCAGTAATTACTGCTACTTGTCCTTCAAATTCACTCATTTTTATCCTCAATATTTTATAATCTTATAGAATTTAATTTATTATTATTGTTAACTAATAATAGTCAATAACGAAAGATTAAAAATGTCGAGGTAAATTATGGTTGTAGACATTATCTTTGCCGGAGTATTATGTTGTATTGCTATGGATTTGTGGCAAAGACTTTTATTTGTTATGTACAAAATACCTCCTACTAATTGGGCTCCTACTGGTAGATGGTTACTAATGCTAATAAATAAAGGCATTATATTTAATATAAATTTAGAAAATGAAAAACCTATAAAGTATGAACTTCCTATTGGATGGATATTTCATTATATAGTTGGTGTTGGGTATGGATTTGCATACTGGATTTGCTTAACCTTTTTTGAATTTTTCAATACATCACTTCTCTCAGGGTTTCTTTTTGGACTAATATCTGTTGTTGTACCCTGGTTCTTTTTTCTCCCTGCAACTGGAAAAGGGTTAATGGGAAATAAAACACCAAACCCAAAATTAACTAAGATATTATCAACATGCAGTCATATTGTTGTAGGTTTATTTTTAGCAGTTGGTTTTTCGTTAATGGAGTATTAATGTCAAATAATTTTTCTGAAAATTTTTTAAGAGAACAAATTTGTTTGATTGGAAAATCTTTATTTGATAGGGGATTAACTCATGGATCAACTGGCAATATTTCAGCTGTTACTGAAAATGGAGATCTTTTAATCACTCCTACTGGTTGTTCTTTAGGAAGATTGCAACCAGATCAAGTGTGTAAAATAACTTCTCAAAAGGAAGTTGTTGGTACAATGAAACCAACCAAAGAACTATTTTTGCATAAAGCCTTTTATGAAAATAATTTTAATAAAGTTGGAGCTGTGGTTCATTTGCATTCAACTTATTCAGTTGCTTATTCAATGTTACCAAATTTGGATGTGGATAATATTTTCCAATCTCTCACACCTTATTCGATTATGCTATTAGGTAAAGTTAGACTTTTGCCTTTTTATTTGCCTGGTGATCCTAAGTTAGGTGATGCTATAAAAGGAGTTGCTTCAAAAAGATCTGCGGTATTACTTGCAAATCATGGTCCAGTAGTTTCAGGAAAGAACCTTGAAAGTGCTACAAATGCCATTGAAGAGCTTGAAAACACTGCTAAGCTTTCAATGATAACAAGAGGTTTTGAACCAAATTTGTTAACCGAAAATCAAATAAAAGAAACTGTAAATAAATTTAATGTTAATTGGGATTAATAATGAAATTTTCTGCTAATCTTGGTCTTTTATGGTCTGAATTACCTCTTTTAGATAGAGTTTATAAAGCTAAAGAGAAGAATTTCGATGCAATTGAATTTCAATTTCCATACGAAGTTGATGCAAATGAATTAAAAAAAGCTATTGATAATATTAATCTTCCAATTATAGGAATTAATACTATAAAAGGTGATGTAAGTAAGGGAGATAATGGTTTAAATGCTATTCCCTCTAAAGTACAAGAGGCAAGAGTGGCGATAGATCAGGCAATCGAATATGCTAAGGTAATAGGTTCTAAAAATATCCACTTTATGTGTGGCATTACAGAACAAAATCATAACTCTTTAAAAACACTTGTTGAAAATTTACAATATGCTGTATCTCAACTAAACGATACAAATATAGGATTAGTTATTGAACCTAAAAACCAGAAAGATTTTCCTGGATATTTTTTAACAAATGTGGAACAGGCAAAAGAGATTTGTCAGTTAGTTGGTAATAAAAATGTTAAAATAATGTTTGATTTTTATCATATTCAAATAAGCCAAGGAAATGTTTTAACTAGATTTAAAGATAACTTCAATTTTATAGGCCATGTTCAAATGGCATCAGTTCCAGAAAGGAATGAACCAATTTTTGGAGAGTTAAATTATAGTAATATTTTATCAGAAATTTATAAATTTGGTTATCAAGGTTATGTTGGAGCTGAATATAATCCTTTAACAAATACTGATGATGGACTTTCATGGATGAAAGAAATTAATAGAGAGGATAAATAACATATGATAAAAACTTTTGGGCCAAATAATTTAACTCCATCTAAATTATGTTTTGGTACTATGCAGTTTGGTGATGGGGCTTCTGAAAAAGATTCTGAAGAAATGTACCTAAAATGTAGAGAAAATGAAATAAATTTTTTTGATACAGCTTATGTATATACAAAAGGATTATCAGAAAAAATCTTAGGGAAATTAATAAAAGAAGAAAGAGAGAAGTTACTTATAGTAACTAAAGCAGGTTCTCAAGGTGGAGCAGATCCTGACAATTTAAGAAATCAACTAGAAGAAAGTTTAAAAAGGCTGGACCAAGATTATGTTGATATTTTTTTTATACATCATTGGGATGAAAACACTCCTTTAGAAGAAAGTTTAAACGCATTAAAAGAATTAAAAGATGAAAAAAAATTTTTTCATTTGGGCGTTTCAAATTTTGCTGCATGGCAGATCATGAAAGCACAATATATTTCAAAAATTAACCATTTTCCTTTAATTGAGTTTTTACAACCTATGTATAATCTTGTTAAGAGACAAGTTGAAGTTGAAATTTTGCCTATGGCACATTCTGAAAATTTAAATGTTATTAGCTATAGTCCGCTTGGTGGAGGATTGTTAACAGGTAAATATGATCAAGATTTTAGAGAGACACAAAAAAATGAAATTGGAAGATTAGATCATAATGAAAAATATCAAAAAAGGTATGGCCAGAATTGGATGAATAAAGTTGTAAAAGATTTTATAAAATTATCTAAAGAATTAAATTATAATCCAATTTCTTTAGCGGTAGCTTGGGTAATATATAATCAAGATATTTTGTCACCAATAATCTCTGCTAGAAATTTAAAGCAGTTAATACCTTCTTTAGATTCAATGAAGATTAGTATTACAAAAGAAATTTATGAGTCTATTAATAAAATTACTAGAACACCACCACCAGCAACAGATAGATTAGAAGATGTTGAGGGTTAAATATGGATTCGCTTGAAAAAAAATGGGAAGTTTATGCAATTAAATATGCTGAGAGAAATGATAGAACAAGAAATGATAGTTTTATTTTTGATGATCATGCACATGAACAGCACTCAATAGATTATTTTATTTGGGTTCTAAAAAATAATGATCAAATTGTTTTAGTTGATACTGGTTACGATCAAGAAGAAGCAAATAGAAGAAATAGACCAATTATTAGATCTCCTTCAAAAGCAATTAGAGATTTTGGTATTAATCCAGAAAAAATTTCAGATGTTATAATTACTCATCTTCATTATGACCATGCAGGAGGATTAAATGAATTTCCAAATGCTAAATTTCATTTACAAGAAATGGAAATGTCTTATGCAACAGGTCCTTGCATGTGTCATGAAACAATTAAGATGCCATTTACTGGAAAACATATTTCTCAAATGGTCGAAAATGTTTTTTCTGGAAGAGTAATTTTTTATAATGGCACAGGTGAAATTTTACCTGGTATTTCAACTCATATGATTGGAGGACATTCTAGAGGTCTCCAAGCAGTAAAAGTTAAAACTGAAAATGGTTATTTATGTTTAGCGTCAGATGCCACTCATTTTTATGAAAATTTTATTAAAAATAAACCATTTCCAATAGTTGTAGATCTAGAAGAAATGTTAAATGGTTTTAAAATAATTAAAACATTAGCCTCATCCCAAGAATTAATTATTCCAGGACATGACCCATTAATTACAAATTTTTTCCCAAAATATAATCAATTTGATTTTGTTTGGAGGTTAGATAAAGGACCTATAAAAAAAATTAATTTCTAAATTTATTTTCCATTTGATGTCTGTATTTTATAATTTCATTATTTGTATCAAATTCAACATCATTCCAAGTTAAAATCTTATCCTTATCTATGTCATTTTTTAAATACATATCGTTTGCAAGCCCTATTGGTAAAGCTTGTAAGTTTAGAGATGTACTTGCAGGTATTAATTTTCCCCATACCGTAAAACCACCTTCACCATCTAGCTTTTCACCCTTTTTCAGATTTCTTTTTGATACCGATACAACATCGCCTTTGAAATATTTTGTTTGTCCTGTTGGAAGTTTTAATAATGCAGCTGAAAAAATTGAAGTATTTAATTCCATTCCTATTAAGTGAAAAGGTTTATACATAGCTGAAAATTCACCAGATTGATCAGTATTCATTCCATATTGTTTAAAGCATGAAGCTGCATAATCATTAGGTGCTTGTAAAACTGCGTAAACACCCCACCTCAGGTCTTTAAATACAGGTCTACCATCTCGCTCTAAAGACGAAACAACTTCAACTTGTTCATTTTTTTCTAAGAGACCACCTTTGTTTTTTTCTTTTAAAAGACTTGCCAGATCATCCATGCCGCAAGGAGGAAAAAGTAAACCATTATTTGGTACATTAAGTCCAGATGCATTAGCTATTGCAGACATCTCTAAAGAAGATTTTGTTCCATCAAGAAAAGAATTAAACATTTTTGAATTCATTCCAGCTTTTTCAGCTTCATCTGATGTAAGGCCGTAATGATCCCAAACTGTTTTTGGAGTAGAATAATGATATTCAGGCATATATTTTGTACCTTTTCCAGCTGCGGTTACTTTGAAACCAGAAGCTCTTGCCCATTCAATAATTTCTAAAGTTAATGATGGTTGATCACCATATGCCATTGAAAACACTACTTCTGCAGAGTTAGCTTCTGCAGACAAACTTGGTCCAGCTAATACGTCAGCTTCAACGTTTACCATTATTACATGTTTGCCATATTTAAAACATGTTCTAGCATGTTTAATTCCTGATGAAGGATGGCCAGTTGCCTCAACAACAACATCTACTTCATCATTATTAATTCCTTTTTCAAAATCTTCAGTAAATATAATATTGTTAATTTGATCTTCGCTCCAGCCAACCTCACGACAAGCTTTTTTAGCTTTATCAATATTTAAATCACATATTGTAAAAACATTTAAACCTTTGGTGTAAGGAGCTTGGCTTAAAAACATTGAACCAAATTTTCCTGCACCAATTAATGTTACATTGACAGTTTTTTTATTATCAATTAATTCATTTATTTTTTTTTCGAGGAACATTTTTTAACTATATATATGCTTAATATTTTTTAAATCTTTTTTACTAAAATTAAGTTTTTTTAGAAAATAATTTTCAACAGATCCATATTCTTTTTTTATAAAAGTAATTGAATTTTTTAAATAATCTAATTTAACTTGTCCTATTACCTTAAGCATTAAATTCGTCATTTTTTTATTTCTCTTTAAGGTATATTGTTGTTCAGCTGTGGCGTCTCTTTGATTTAATAATTTATTAGATAACAAATAATTATCAAATATTAATTCTTCTGTTTGTGAACATAAACTTTGTATTAAATAACTCGCTATTCCTGTTCTATCTTTGCCAGCTGAGCAATGATAAATTATTGGTTTTCCATTTGACTCTAAAAGAAGTGTAAAAAATTTTTTCCATACTTCAGAATGATTTTTGAGATAAAATTCATAACTTTTTTTCATAACATTTTCGTAAATTGTTTCGTTTTCTTGGTAATTACAATTGTGATATGCATCTGCCATTCTCGAAAGAGTATTGGCAGATATAGGCAAATTAATATATTTTTTTAAAAGATTACTTGATAAATTATCTGGCGCTTTTTCGATTTCAAGTGGATCTCTTAAATCAATAATTTTAAATATTTTATTTTTTTCTAAAATATCTAAATCTTCATCATTTAAATTACTCAATTTAGCAGAACGAAACAGTTGATTTTTTTTCATTGAACCAATGGAGCAATCCCTAAAATTACTAGTGTTTTTTGATTTTACTAACACTAATTATGGATTATTCAGCTGCGGTTTGATTTTTAATAGCAAGTTCAGTTAAACAATTATCATCCATAGGAATAATTGGTTCAAAATTTCTATGCGCTATCCATTCATCTCTTTTAAATGCTCTTATATGGTTTTCAACATGACAAAGAGATAAATAAACGATAGTTCTTCCAAAAGGTGATATGTTTGGTGGGCTTGCATGAACAAGCAAAGACGAGAATAGCAAGCATACTTCCTGCAGGTCCTGTCGGTGCAACACAACCTCCATTTTCAGCAAGTTCTTTTACTTTTTTTCGGTCTAATGTCCATAGAGGATAGCTAGTTGTTTCTAAATCATGTCCTGCTTCAACAACTCCAAATTTATGACTTTTGGGAATAAATAACAGGGGACCATTTGCTGCTGTAACGTCATCTACAAATACAGAAATATTCATCGCTCTTGGCTCTGGCATTTGGTCATCTCTATGCCAAGTTCCAAAATCTTGATGCCATTGCCAGACATCCCCATCAAATGCTGCTTTAGCATTGACTTTAAATTGATGCATGTATACATCACCTTCTAAAATCTGTTTTACTGGATTGACTAATCTTGGATGAGCTCCCAGTCTTTTAAAGCCTTCATTATAAGTATGAGCTGCAAAAGCAGTTCGAGCTACACCAGTTTTCTCTCTCCAAACTTCTTTTCTATTCATAGAATAGACATTTTCAGATTCTTGTTTTAAAAGGTTTGCTTCTTCAGGTGTAAAAACTTCAGGTAAAAAAAGATATCCTTCCTCATGAAATTGCTCTAATTGTTCTTTTGAAAGTTTCATAGTACTCCTCAATACATATAGTATTATGCAAATTAATATTTAATTTTTCAAGTTTAAAACTTTAGACTTTTTATAGTGACATTAGATTAAATCTTGATAATATTTTGATTATAATGGCACTAGTTAAACCCTTAAATGAATTAAAAATACCAATTGTAGGTTCACCTTTATTTATTATTTCAAATCCTGATTTGGTTTTAGCTCAATGTTTAAATGGTGTTGTTGGATCTTTCCCTGCTTTGAATGCTAGAGAAGAAGAAGGTGAGCCAAATATGCTAGAAATTTGGTTAAAAAAAATTACAGAGGGATTAGATGAATTTAATCAAAAAAATCCAGATAACCCTGCCGCTCCATTTGCGGTAAATCATATTGTTCATAGATCAAATGTAAGACTAGAAAAAGATATTGATATTTGTGCTAAATGGAATGTTCCTATTTGGATAACATC
Source organism: Alphaproteobacteria bacterium (assembly GCA_038131545.1). Lineage (GTDB taxonomy): Bacteria > Pseudomonadota > Alphaproteobacteria > Puniceispirillales > Marisalimonadaceae > TMED54. The sequence continues at coordinate 1,368,756 of JAYPPQ010000004.1, read as the reverse complement.
TTTAGGTGCTCGACCTGAGGTTAATAAAGTTGCTCATCAAGTAAATGGTGTTGTTCTTCATGATGTAATTAACAATTTTTTTGCAAAAAAAGCTATCGATAAAGGAGCAGATGGTTTAGTAGCAGTTGCTGCTGGCGCAGGTGGCCATGCTGGAACTTTGTCGCCTTTTGCTCTTATTCAAGAAATCAGAGAATGGTTTGAAGGTCCTTTATTGTTGTCAGGATCTATATCAAATGGTGGTGCAGTTCTTGCTGCTCAAGCAATGGGTGCAGACTTAGCTTATATAGGTTCAGCTTTTATAGCTACTGAAGAAGCAAATGCTGATAAAAAATATAAAGAAATGATAGCAAATTCTTCATCTGAAGATATTATTTATACAAATCTTTTTACTGGTGTTCATGGCAATTATTTGAAACCCTCGATAGTTGCACAAGGATTAGACCCTGAAAATTTAGAAACAAGTGATGCATCAAATATGAATTTTAGTAGTGGTGCTTCTAAACCAAAAAGTTGGAAAGATATTTGGGGTTCAGGGCAAGGAATATCCTCAATTAAAAATGTTGCTCCAGCAAAGGTATTAATTGATAGATTAAAATCTGAATATAAAGATGCAAAAAGTAAATTAAGTAAATAAAGGAAATTAAATGAATCCTGTTTCTATAAGTTATGATGGTGAAATTTCAATTATTAAAATTTCAAACCCTCCAGTTAATGCAATAAGTTTAGAAGTTAGAAAAGGTCTTTTAAATGCAGTTAATGAGTTAGAAAAAAAAGAAGAAGTAAAAGCAGTAATTATATGTGCTCCAGATAGAACTTTTTTAGCTGGTGCTGACATTAGAGAATTTGGCAAAAATCTAGGAGGCCCAACTTTATCTGAAATTTGTAATAAAATAGAAAAACTTAATAAATATGTTATTGCTTCATTGCATGGTACTCCTTTAGGAGGTGGACTTGAGGTTGCTATGGCCTGTCATTATAGAATTGCAACACCAAATACAAAAGTAGGTCTTCCTGAGGTGTTACTTGGTATATTGCCCGGAGCAGGAGGAACACAAAGATTACCACGATTAGCTGGAATAGAAACAGGTTTAGAAATGATGTTAACTGGCAAACATGTTCCTGCGCAAGAAGCATTTGAATATGGTATTATTGATAAAATATTTGAAGATAGTGACACAATATCTAATGGAATTAATTTTTCAAAAGAACTAATTAAAAATAATAGTAAAATTAAAAGAACCTCAGAAAATATTTCCAAAATAAAATCAGAAGAAGATTATAGTGAAATAATAGAAAGCATCAGATTAAAATATAAGTCTAAGCATAAAAATTTATTTTCACCTAATGCTATTATTGAAAGCGTGGAACAAGGATTAAAACTAGAATTTTATGAAGCTATAAATAATGAAAGAAAATTATTTGAAGACTGTTTAAATAGCCCACAAAGAGAAGGTTTAATTCATACTTTTTTTTCAGAAAGAGCTGTTAATAAAATTCCTGAACTCAAGACAGCCAAACCAAAAGACATTAAAAAAGTCGGTGTTATAGGTGGTGGCACGATGGGTACTGGAATTTCAATGGCTGCATTGAATGCAGGGCTTTCAGTTGTCATGGTAGAAAGAGACGAAGAGTTGATTAAGAAGTCTTTTAAAAAAATTGAAAATACTTATCAAAGAAATGTTGACTTAGGTAGAATTACTTTAGAAGAAAAAAATAAATTATTAGGAAATTTTATTGGCGTAACAGAATTGGAAAAGATTGCTGATAGGGAACTGATTATAGAAGCCGTATTTGAAGAAATGGATATAAAAAAAGAAATCTTTACAAAACTAAATAAAATTTGTCCTTCTGAAACAATCTTAGCTTCTAATACTAGTTATCTTGATATTAATGAAATTGCAAAAGTAATAAATAATCCTGAAAGAATGCTTGGAATGCATTTTTTCTCTCCTGCAAATATTATGAAATTACTAGAAATAATCGTTGGAGAAAAAACCTCTGCTGAAACTGTTGCAACAGCATTTTCTCTAGGAAAGAAAATGAAAAAAATACCAGTAAGATCAGGTGTTTGTGATGGATTTATTGGAAATAGAATTTTATCCAAGTATCTTGTTGCCACTTATCATATGGTAGAGGATGGCGCTAGTATTTATGATATTGATAGGGTTATTCGAGAGTTTGGATGTGCAATGGGTCCATTCCAAGTAATTGATTTGGCTGGTGGAGATATTGGTTGGGCAACAAGAAAACGAAAAGCACCTTTTAGAAGTAAAAATGATAGGTACGTTGAGATACCTGACAGAGTTTGTGAAAGAGGGTGGTTTGGCCAAAAAGTTGGAAAAGGTTATTATCTATATGGCAAAGATGTAAAGCCTTTAACTCCTAATCCAGAAATCGAAGAGATCTGTAAATCTGAAAGAGAAAGAGTTGGAATTAATCCAAAGGAATTTTCAGACCAAGAAATTCTTGATCGATATATCACAGCACTTGTATTAGAAGGAGTTAAAATCTTAGAAGAAAAAATTGCTATTAAACCTTCTGATATAGATGTTGTTTATAACAATGGATATGGTTTTCCTAGATGGAGAGGTGGACCTATGAATTATGCAGATCAAATTGGATTAGATAAGATATTAAATAACATAAAAAATTATGAAAAAGAAAATTCTAGTTTTTGGAGTTGCCCAAAGTTACTTGAGCAACTTGTAAGTGAAGGAAAAAAATTTAAAGACTTAAATTAATGAGTTGGATCATCATTAATTTTAACTACTAATTTTCCAAAGTTTTTTCCATTTAATAAACCAATAAATGCCTTAGATGCATTTTCTAGGCCCTCAATAAAATCTTCTTTATATTTAAGTTTACCTTCTCTAATCCAAGAGGATAATTGTTCTATAGATTCTTGTCTTTGATCATAATGATTAAATACAATAAAACCTTTATACATCAAGCGTTTAGTAAGCATTTGTCTAAATAACAAAGGGACACGGTCAGGTCCGTCAAGTTTTAATGAATTTAAGTTATAGTAAGATATTAAACCACAAACGGGTATTCTTGCATAATCATTAAATAAAGGCATTACCGCATCAAAGGATATACCACCAACATTCTCCCAGTAAATATCTACTCCATTTGGACAAGCGGCTTTAAGATTTTCTTTGAAATTTTCATCCTTATAGTTTAAGCATTCATCAAAACCATACTCCGTTTTCGTGAATTGGCATTTGTCTTCTGAACCAGCTATTCCAACTACTCTACAACCATGAATTTTACCAATTTGACCAACTGTACCACCTACAGCTCCAGAGGCTGCTGATACAACTAATGTTTCCCCATTCTGCGGTTTTGCAAAATTTTTCATACCCACATAAGCAGTCGTTCCAGGCATTCCTAAAACTCCAATTGCTGTTGATAAGGGTGCCATATTAGGATCTATTATCCTTAGATCTTTTTCATGAACCGTAGGGTTATCTTGCCAACCAGTTCTTCCTTCAACAAAATCACCTTCTTTAAAATTTTTTGATTTTGACTTTATGACTTGACTTACAGCACCTGCCTCCATAACTTCACCAATTTCTACTGCCTTAGCATAACTCTTTGCATCATTCATTCTGCCTCTCATATAAGGGTCTAAAGACATATAAATTGTTTTTAATAAAACTTCATCATCTCCAGGATCTCTAATCTCTTCTTCTAATAATTCGAAATCTTCTAGCTTTGGCTCTCCAACTGGTCTTTGTTTTAAGATTATTTTTTTATTCATATAAACTCCTAACTTTCTTACTTTTATTTATTATTTTAAATTAAATTTTGAATTTTTTTTCAAAACATAAGATGATAGTAATGACCCTAAGCCTAAAGCAACGAAACCAACACTCCAAGATAATTTACTATTTTCGCCACCAAAACTATCCAATGCTAAACCTACAACGGGTCCACCTAAAGCCCCACCAAAAAAACCTATTATAGAATGTAAAGCTAATCTTGACCCTCTATCTTCAGAAGAACCATTCAAAACAGTTCCAGTTGTTAAAGAACCAGAATCCATGATGATTAATATATTATAAATAAATATAAAAAGAAGCGCTAAATACAAATTAATCCAAAATGAAAATGCTGTAACTATAGAACCAAAAAAACAAATAAGTCCCATATAACTTATAATTAAAGGCCTATTTTTTCCTATACAATACTGAGCTCCAATTATAGATGAAAAAATTCCAGTTAAACCAATTACAGCTAAAAAATTTGCAATAAAAATATTACTTAGATTAACATTGTAGTTTGAACTTAAAAAAACAACGCATGCAAAAGTCCATGCTCTATAACCAAAAAGTTCATATGTGTGACCTCCATAACCAATAATATATGGCATTGCTTTTTTATTTTTAAAAACGTTATAAATTGATTTCAATATTTTTAAAATTCCACTAAATCTTACATATGGTTTAGTTTCAATTCTAGGGCCCGAAAATAAGATTATTGGTATACCGCTAAATAATTGGAAAGAAGCTACAATAAGAAAACCATAATTCCAATCTAAATTATATTCTTTCAAAATGCCTAAAATAAAAAATGATGCCGCAGTTCCTAAACCAAAAAAAGCAGTATACACTGATACATATTTTTCTTTACCTTTAGAATCTAATCTTTCATTTAAAATTTGAAGGCCTGGCATATATGTTCCAGCAAAACCAGCTCCTACTATGCTCCACATAAGTAGTGCTGAATAAAATCCGTTTGCAAATAAAGCAAATAAAACAAGGCCAATTGAACCAATTAATGATGATATAAAATAAACTTTTTTTGAATCGTAGCTATCAGTTAAACCAACCAAAAAAAGGGGTGGCAAAAATGTACCCAAAAAAAAATGCGCCACTTATCCAGCCTGCCTCAAGATTTGTAAGAGACCATAAATTTTGTAAATCAATAAGATAAATTGGCCAAGCTGCAAAACCAGCCATTGAGAGGACTTGAGAAAAACAAGTTAAATAAACAATAAATGGCATATTTTTTTATTTTTTATAGATCAATTTACATAACTTATTTAACATGTAAATTGTATTTACACTATAAAAAGGTTTTAAAAATGTCAGCATTAAAAGATATAATGTCACCTAAATCTATTGCTATTGTAGGGGCCTCAGATAACAAAGGTCGAATTGGTGGAAAACCTCTTTCTTATATGTTGGATCAAAAGTATTCTGGGAAAATTTTTCCAGTAAACCCAAAGCATGAAACTATACAGGGATTAAAATCATATAAAAATTTAACTGAAATCGAAGATGATTTAGATTTTGTATTAATTGCAGTACCATCTCTTCATGTAACAAGTGTCTTAAATGAAGCAGTTAAAAAGAAAGCTAAAACAGCTTTGATTTTTTCCTCAGGGTTTGCAGAGATGGGAGGAAAAGGAAAAGAATACCAAGACGAAATAGAAAACATTAGTAAAAACTCTTCACTTAGAATTATTGGTCCTAATTGCTTAGGATTATTCAACGCAGAGAGTAATTTTTATCCAACATTTACATCAGCTATTGATAGAGCAGCACCAATTCCTGGAGGTATAGCTATTGCAAGTCAATCTGGTGCTTATGGCAGTCACATTTATATGGTTTCTCATCAAAGAGGTTTAGGAATCAATTACTGGATAACTACGGGGAATGAGGCAGACTTATCTGTTTCTGAAGCTATACAATTTTTGGCTGAAGATGAAAAAGTTCACACAATTATGGCATATGTAGAAAGTGTCAAAGATGGAAAAAAGTTTGTAAAGGCATTAGATACTGCTAGGCAAGAAAAAAAACCTGTAATTTTAATGAAAGTAGGCAGATCAGAAGTTGGTGCGGCAGCTGCAAATTCTCATACAGCATCATTAGCAGGAGAAGATGCAATTTATAGTGAAGTCATTAGAGCCCATGGAGCTTACAGAGTTAAAAGTACTGAAGAAATGTTAGATGTCGCGTATGCTACAAAACCAAGAATTTACCCAAGTGGAAAAAATTTAGGTATAGTTACCATCTCTGGAGGTGGAGGTGTATTAATGGCTGATGCTGCTAATGATGAAGGTTTAAACGTAAAACCTATGCCACAAGACGCTCAAGAAAATTTAAAAAAAATTGTTCCATTTGCTTCACCAATGAACCCGGTAGATGTAACAGCTCAATTTTTTAACGATCTATCTTTGGTACCAAGATTTACTGATGTGATGTTATCTAAAGGTGGATATGATGGAATAATAGGTTTTTGGACGTCAGTGCCTGGATCTTCAAAATTCACTCAACCACTACTTGATGCCCTTAAAACTGCTATGAAAGACTATTCAGAAAAAATTTTTATAAATTGTATGGTTGCTCCAAATGAAATTTATAAAAAATATGAAAATGAAGGTTTTTTATGTATTGAAGATCCTACAAGAGCTGTTGTATCAATGGCAGCTTTGATGCATTTTGGAAGTGAATTTAATAAGAATGTAGATAAAGTCGAAAGCTTAGAAATAAAAAAACTTAATATACCTAAAAGAAAATTAAATGAATTTGAAGCAACAAATTTATTGTCAGAATTTGGAATAAATATGAATAAATGTCATTTAATTAAAAATAAGTCTGAATTAGAATTCATTTTTAAAAATGAAAAAAGTAAAAAATTCGTTATGAAAGTTGTTTCAAACGAAATTGAACATAAAACTGAAGTTGGTGGCGTTAAACTTAATATAAAAACTTTAGATGAAGCTCTAAAATCATTTGATGATATTACTAAAAATATTTTGATTAAAAAACCAAATATAAAAATTGATGGAATAATGATAGCTCCAATGATTGAAAAAGGCATTGAGGTTATATTAGGTGCTAAAATTGATCCTGTATTTGGTCCTTTTATAATGTTTGGATTAGGCGGAATATATGCAGAAGCTATTAAAGACGTGGCTTTTGTAGAGGCACCAGCAAATAAAAAGATGGTTGTTGAAATGATAAAAAGATTAAAATCGTCAAAAATATTTGAAGGTGATAGAGGTGTCAAAATTAATTATGATCTTTTAGTTGATACAATTGTAAAATTATCTAACTTCATTTATGCTCATAAAGATCACGTAAAAGAAATCGAAATGAATCCAGTAATTGTTAATGAAAAAAATGTAATTGGATTAGATGCGTTAATTATAAATTATTAATTTGGGGAGATATATGTCTGAAATTTTAACTAATCAAGTTGGTCCAGAAAAACAATTTTATGATTTTTTATCAGATGGTAAAATAAAAATTCAGAGAAATAAAAATACTGGAGAATTTTTCTTTCATCCACGAGTTGCATTTCCTGGAACTGGAGAAAGAGAATTAGAATGGGTAGAAATTTCTGGAAAAGGTATTGTCCATAGTTCAAGTTGTAATAGAAGATTACCTGAAAAAGGTGGTGATTTTAATTTGTCAATTATAAAGCTTGAAGAAGGACCTTGTATGATGTCAAGTGTTGTTGGTGTTGAACCAGATCAAGTTAAAATTGGTACTAAAGTTAATGCAAGAATTGATAATTCAGGTGAAAAACCTCGTGTGGTTTTTGATGTAGTAAAGGGTTAAATATGAATGAAATAAATAATATAAGAGGTAAAACTGCAGTTGTAGGATTAGCTGAGGCTGGATGTGGTGTAACACCTGGTTGGACAGCGATGGAGTTGATGGCAACTGCTGTACACGATGCTCTTGACGATGCAGGAATAGATTTATCCCAAGTTGATGGATTATTTGCAGCAACTGCTTTTCATTCAATGGCAGCAATGTCATTATCTGAATACTTAGGTATAAGGCCAAAATTTGCAGATGGATCAAATATTGGTGGATCTAGTTTTCTTGCACATGTGATTACTGCTGCAATTGCATTAGAAACTGGATTAATAAATACCGCAGTTATAGCATATGGTTCTAATCAAAGAAGTGCAGGTGGTTTTAAAACAATTTCAGAACCTATGCCTTATGAATCTGATTATAATCCAAGAATGCCTGTTAGTGCTTATGCTCTTGCAGCGCAAAGATATTTACATGAGTATGGAGCAAAAAAAGAAGATTTAGCACAAGTAGCTGTATCTGCACGTGATTGGGCTTTATTAAATCCAAGAGCATATATGCATGATAGAGGCCCTTTAACGATTAACGATGTAATGAGTGCTCGTCCAATAGTAGATCCTTTAGGTAAATTAGATTGCTGTCTAGTAACAGATGGTGCGGCAGCAATTGTAATGACAAGATCAGATAAAGCTAAAGATTGTAAAAGCACACCAATTTATTTATTAGGTGCAGCTATGGAACATCATCACAGGATGATTTCAGAAATGCCCGATTTAACAAGAACTTCTGCTTATGAAAGTGGTCAAAGAGCTTTTGAAATGTCTGGTTATAAACCTGCAGATATGGACACAATCCAACTTTATGATGCATTTACAATTAATCCTATTTTATTTCTTGAAGATTTAGGCTTTTGTAAAAAAGGTGAAGGTAAAGATTTGATTAAAAACATAGGCCCTTCAGGAAATTTGCCTGTGAATACTAGTGGAGGAGGGTTGTCTTGTGTTCACCCAGGTATGTATGGTTTGTTTGTCACTCTTGAAGCTCTAAGACAATTAAGGAATTCAGCTGGTGATGATGTTGGAAAAAGAAAAGAGGGTGGATGGCTTAAAAATCCTAAGCTCTCATTAGCTCACGGTAATGGAGGCGTTCTATCTAGCCAAGTTACTAATATATGGGGATTAGAAGAAACACTTTAGATATTCAATCTAAAGAGGAACTTTTTTATAGAAAACTGACTTTTAATCAGGGGTATAAAATAACTTTTCCTTTTGTACCTCTATTAAGTATCTTATCTAGTGCTTTAGATGCGTCTTGAAGTTTAAATCTTTCTTCAATTTGTGGATTTAATTTTCCATCTTTAAACCAATTGAATAATTCATTCATATTTTGTTTAAATTCATTAGTATTGTTTCGGGTAAAAGCACCCCAAAAGACACCTACAATATCAAATTCTTTTACTAATGCTAGATTAACTGGGAATTTTGGAATTTTTCCAGAAGCAAATCCAATGACTAAAATTTTGCCATATCTAGATAGTGCTCTTGATGTTTCTTCAAAAAGTTCACCTCCAACAGGGTCAAATATAACATCCACCCCTTTATTATTTGTTAATTCTTTTAATTGGTCTTTTATGTTTTCATAACCAATTGCAATATCAGCACCTAAACTTTTTGTATAATTTTGTTTTTCAATTGAAGAGGATGCTGCAATAACTTTAGCTCCCATTATTTTTCCAATTTGAATTGCAGCAATACCAGTAGAACCTGAAGCACCTAAAACTACTAAAGTATCACCTTTTTTTAAATTGGCCCTTTGTTTCAGAGCATAATGAGATGTGCCATAAGCACATAAAAGTGCACATGCTTGGTCATGTTCCATTTCAAGTGGTATTTTATATACAGAGGTTTTATTAAGGAGATTATATTCTGAATATCCTCCTAATTGAGACAAACCAGCTACTCTATCTCCAATTTTGAACTCAGTAACTTCTGAGCCTATTTTAAATACTTCACCTGAAACTTCCATTCCTGGTGTGAAGGGTACAGGTGGTTTAAGTTGATATTTACCTTGAACAAGAAGACCATCTGGAAAATTTACACCCGAAGAAAATACTTTAATTAAAATATCGTCTGGATTTTTAATATCAGGAATATCGACTTCTTTGTAAACTAAAGTATCTAAAGGGCCAAAGTTTTCACAAATTATCGTTTTCATCACAACTTAAGGAAATACTAGTGAGATGGTTTCTGCAACAAATGCTGGTTTTTCTTTGCCATCTATTTCCATCTCATAATTATTAATAACTCTATAACCACCATTTTCCATTAAATTCACTTTTTTAATTTTTCTATGTAAACGTACTCTTGAATCTACTTGAACTGGATTAATGAATCTAATTTTATCACTTCCATAATTAATTGTTCTGCTTGAATTATTTATTTTTGATGTTTGTCCTGATAGAACTGGTAACAATGATACCATAAAATACCCATGAGCAATTGTTTTTCCTTCGGGCATCTCTTTTTTTGCTTTTTCGATATCAACATGTATCCATTGAAAATCTCCAGTTGATTTTGCAAATTCGTCTATTTTTTCCTGAGTAACTTCAAACCAATCACTTGGAGTTAATGGTTTATCAATAAATGTTTCAATTAGTGAAGGGCTATCAATTATAATCATTTTAAATATACTTATACATAAAATGTGATCTATCAGAAGTGTGCTCTCTAACTTGTTCGCTCCATCTTCCTTTCTCTACTGCAGTTGCCCATTCGGGGCTTTTGACAACCTCTGGGGAGTCAATTTCATATAAAGCTACAAATTTTTGGTGAGGAGCATCCATATTTTTTGTTTCACCAGCAATAGAAAATTGAAAAGGTTCACCTTTTCCTCGTGTTACTTTATTTACGCCAGGCACTTCAAGTAAATATGGAACATGTTCATCGTCATAAACTTCATTGAACAAATCCTCATATTCAGATTTTACATTCATAGAAACAATAAAAAGATATTTTGAGTCACTCATGTTTTTCCTTCTATATGATTAATAACAAGATTTAAATATATTCAAAATTAAATCAAAATTAAAGTGATTAAAAGAAATCTTGTAAAAAATATCACTCTTACTAAAATATTATAATGTCATATAGAAAACATTTTAAATTAGAAGGTGTTATCCCGGCAACATTACTTTCATTTAATGATGATATGTCGATTAATGAAAAGGAAAGTAGATCTCATATCAAATCCTGTGGTTTAACAGATGGAATTACAGCCATAACTGTAAATGGGCATTCTTCTGAGATACATGCGTGTAACTTTGAAGAACAAAAAAGATTTTAGAATTTTCTTTAGAGGAAGTAGGGGATAAGGTACCAGTTATAAATGGTGTCTATTCTGATGGAAGTTTAGAGGCTGCAAAAATTGCAAGGATGGCACAAGATTTAGGTGCATCTGCATTATTATGCTTCCCTCCTCAAAGTATGAGTATGGGAGGATCATTAAGACCTGAAATGGCAATTGAACATTTTAAAAGAATATCTGATGCATCTGATTTGCCATTGATATGCTTTAATTATCCATCTTCTGGGGGCTTGTCTTACCCTTTTGAAACTTTATTAAAATTATTTGATGAAGTTTCAACAATTAAGGCAATTAAAGACTGGTGTAATGACCCAATGTTGCATGAAAAACACATCAGAGTATTTCAAAGCTTACCAAATCCAGTTAACGTGTTGACTACTCACAGTGCATGGTTAATGTCTTCTCTGGTAATGGGGGCAAATGGATTATTATCTGGAGCTGGCAGTGTAATTGCGCCATTACAAGTAAAATTATTTAATGCAATTAAAAATAATAATTTAGAAGAAGCTAAAGATATTAATGATAAAATATTTCCTTTAGTTCAACTATTTTATAAGCCACCTTTTTTAGATATGCACAATAGGATGAAAGAGACTTTAGTAATTTTAAATGCAATACAAAAAGCTGTTGTTAGGCCTCCTCTTATGAAACTACCATTAAAAGAAATTGAAGAATTAAAAAAAACAGTTAACAAGATTAATTTAGATAATAAATTAAACTTTGTTAAAACAGTTGCATAAAAAATTAGTTAAATATTTTTAACTGAACTTAATATTGTATTTTTACCAACTTTTCTTATCAAATCTCTTTTGTAAGTTGCCGAAGCATGTTGATCATCTTCTATGTCTAAATTCCAAGCAAAATCATTTAATAATTCGTCGATAAATTCGAAATTTTTCATGTCCCACTCAATTACTGTAGGTTTAGAAGGAATGCCGCCAAGTGTAAATCTAATTTTATTATCATCGGTTACCACAGCAAATGAAGCTATAGCATAATCTGAGTATTTTTCTGAAACCTCATTAAACGCATAACCTGTAGCTTCTTTTTTAGTAGGCAATTCTAATTTGATAGCTACTTCATTCGAATTTTTTGAAGTTAAAAGTGGTCCAAGGTAAAAATCATTAGCCGAAATAGATCTAAGTCCTTTTTTACTTTTAAGATAAATTTTACCATTTAAAGCTAAAAAACATAAAGGTAGTTCAGATGTCGGGTCTCCATGGCAAATTGACCCTAAAACTGTTCCTCTAGCTCTATGTTGAATCTGACCTACATAAGGTATTGATTGATAAATTAAAGGCAATTTACTTTTTAAATCTGACCAATTTTCAAGTTCTAATTGTCTAAATAAAGGACCAATTTCAATTGTATTGTCTTTATTTTCTAATGAAATTACATCTTTTAAAAAGTTAATATCAATAATAATTTCAGGGTTTGCAATCCTCATATTCAACATTGATATCAAAGATTGACCGCCAGCAAGAATTTGAGCTTTTTCACCATGAATATCTAGAACATCAAGAACTTCATTTATTGAATTACTCTTAATATATTTAAAGTTACAAGGTTTCAAATTTTTATACCGAAAAGTTTTAAAAGTTTTTTTAAAAATGTTTCATCTGAACTTTTATTTAAAGTAAAAGATTGAAAGATTTGATTAACTAATAATTTTACTGATGAATTTATTAATCTGTTACCAACTATCATAATTTTTCCATCTACTTTAGCTCCATAAGAATAAACTAAAAAACTCTTTTTATTTTTATTAATAATTTCAATTTTAGCTATCCCAGTCCCATTTCCAAGTTCACCATGGCCATTTCCAGAGATTTCAAAAGATTTATTTTGTTTTATTTTTTTTATAGAAACATTAAAGGAATATTCTCCTTTGACTGGTCCAATACTTAGTTGAATTATTCCATTTAAATTATTTTTTGTAACTTCTTTTAAAGATTTACATCCAGGAATAATTGTTTTTAAATTTTTAAAATCAAATATTTTTTCCCATAATTCATTTTGATCAATATTTAATTCAAATTCTCCAATTCCATTTATTGGATAGTTTTTGAAATTGATATTTTCATTTATATGTTTAGGTTTTTTTTCATTTTTATTTAAGTTTAAATATTGATGAACTTTTGTGTTTGTTAGAGGAAGTTTAACATTTTTAATTTTTAAGGCGTCTGAGAAAGCGTTAGCAATAGCAACTGGGGTAGACATGCAATTTCCTTCTCCAAGGCCTTTTGAGCCAAGAGGAGTAAATGGACTTGGAGTTTCTATATGAATTATCTCAGGCTCATTAACTTCATATGTTGATGGCAAGTGATAATCTTGAAAGGAACCAGATAAAAAACTTCCATTATCATTATATTTAAACTCTTCTAAAAGGGATGCACCAACTGCATGTGCATACGCACCATATATTTGACCACTTGCTAGCAGTGGGTTAATAATTTTTCCTGCATCATGTCCTGTAACATATTCATCAATTTTAAGCTTGGATGATATTGGATCAATTTCAATTCCACACACATCAAATACAAAACCATAAGCAAGTGATCCATTAATCTCATCTTTTTCATTGGGAGGTCTCAATTTTTCATTACCCCAAAAAACAGTTTCTTTCAAACTTGGATTTAATTTTTCTGGCAAATTTCCAGGAGACCAATGAGGTATTCCAACTAGTCTTTTGAAATTTAAGTAATTGTCAGAATTTTTTTTGTCATAAACTTTTTCTTTATCAAATAAAATATTTTCACTTTTGCAATTAAGTTGACTTGCTGCAATTTTTTTTAGTTTTTTCTTTAGATTGTTTGCAGCATTAAAAGCTGAGCCAGCTACAGCTCCTGCAAATCTACTTGAGTAATTTCCTGCAGCTATTGACCAAGCATCTTTATGTGTATCGTGAGTTGTGTTGACAAAAACATCATTAATTTTAATTCCAAATACATCAGCAACTATTTGAGACAAAATTGTTTTATGACCTTGACCTTGTGGCAAACTATCACACGTCACATAAACACTTCCTGTTGGGCCAATTGAAACACTTGTAGATGCTAACGCTCCTCCTTTATGCCCAGTTTTTTCTCTGTCTTTATAGGGCAAAGCTGTTGTGACATAACCCATATTTGATATCGAAGGTTCAATTATTGCAGAATATCCAATGCCATAAATTTTACCATTTTTAATTGCATACTTTTTTTTCTTCAAAATATTTTTATACGTAGAACTTTTGACAACTTTTTTTACAAGTTTTTGAAAATCACCTGAGTCTAATAATGCTCCGGAGGGTGACTTATATGGAAATTGTTTTTTTTCAAGAAGGTTAACTTTTATGACATCAAGTACATTTAAATTTAATTCAACAGCAATTTGATGAACTAGTCTTTCTAATGCAAAATAATGTTGAGGTCCACCAAAGCCTCTGTTTAGACCAGATGGAGTTTTGTTTGTTAATACTACTCTATTTCTACATCTGATATTTTTTACTTTATATGCACCACTAAGATTTCCGTGCATCCTGTAAAGTGATGCTGGTTCAGGGGCCCTTGGGTAGGCTCCAACATCATCTATTTGATCATAATCTAAAGCTTCAATAAGTCCTTTTTCATTAATACTTGCTCTTAATTTAGTTAATCTCCCCGTTGCTGAAGAAGCGGCAGTGAGATGTTCTAATCTATCTTCCACCCAAATTACTTGTTTATTTGAAAGCTTTGAAGCTAAACACGTTAAAATAATCATGGGCATTATAGCTTGTTTTATACCAAAACTTCCTCCAGAATCTTCAAAAGATATTAATCTTAGTTTTCCTTCTTCAACTTTAAGTGCACGAGATAAAACAGAGTGTAAACTAAAAGGACCTTGAAAATTCGACTTTACGTCAAAAATCCCACTTGCTTTGTCATATTCACTATGAACAACAAACCCCTCTAGAGGAGTGCAACTATTTCTTGGATACTCTATCTCAATTTCAACAATTTTATGAGATTTTGTAAAAAATTTATTTGGTTTACCATACTCAAAATTTCTATCACTAACTACATTTGACTTATAATTTTTTTTATGAACAAATTTGGTTTTTGTATTAATAGCTTCTTTTATAGAAATAACTGGTTGGTTAACAGAATATTCTACGTCTATGAGTTGAAGTGCATCTTCACCAATATATCTAGAAGTTGCTAAAATTATAGCTATTGGTTCACCAACATAATGGACTTCATCAACAGCACAACACCAAGTTTTAAACTCTGTTCTTATTACAGACAAAAGTGGGTTTGAAATTTTACTAAAATCTTTTCCAGTAATAACACTGTGAACACCTTTGAGTTTTTTTGCTTTTGAAAAATCTATTCTTTTAATTTTTCCAGACGCATGTTCTGATCGTAGAACTACTGCGTGAAGAGCATTAGGTTTAAATGGTGTATCACTTCCAAATTGTCCTTTTCCATTCAGAAGTTTATCATCTTCAACCCTATTTATATTATTTCCGATAAAACAATCAATAGGTTGGTCTTCAAGCATTTAGTTTAATTTCCTTTGTATGAGGGAGGGCGTTTTTCAGAAAAACTTTGAACGCCTTCTTTAAAATCATTAGAACTTCTTAATCTTCCATATGCTTCGCCTTCAAGATCTATGGAAGTGTGAAGTGTTGCATTTTGTGTTGCATTTAACACAGATTTTATTGTTCGCTGAGCTAATGGAGATACACTTATAAGTTCTTTAACAATTTTTTGTGTCATGTTTTCAAGTTCAGATTTTTCTACAAGTTCACAAGCAATACCTAATTGATAAGCTTCTTCACCAGACAGTCTTTTTCCACGCATAATAATGTTTTTAGTTCTTGAGATACCAATCATTTTAGCTAATCTTGCAGATCCTCCTGAACCAGGTATCATTCCAATTTTCATTTCAGGAAGTGACAATTGAGAATCTTTTGTAACTATTCTAAAATCGCAAGCAAGGGAAAACTCAAAACCAACACCAAAACAATAACCTTGTATTGCAGCAATTACAGGTTTTTTAATTTTTTCCGGTGTCATTACATTTTGCGCTAACATTGATAAATCCTCAGGTGTTTCTTCAAGAAAACCAGCAATATTTCCGCCCGATGAAAAGTTATCACCATCTGCTCTTAAAACAATTACTCTTATATTTTCATTTCTATCAAGTTCATAAAACTGGTTTGCCATTACTTTTCTTTGAGAAAATAAAACTACATTCAAAGGAGGTCTTGATAAAATTATGTCAGCTCTATGATTGCTTTCATCAATTTCTACTCTAAATCCATCAAATTTTGATATTTCCATAATATACCTCTGTAAAATTATTCTGCAGCTTTATCGTGCTTTATAGGTACATCATATTTACTCATTACTTTATCAACTACATCTTCAAAATGATCCCATGGTGTTTCTCTAAAGTTATGATTTCTTATAATAAATGAGGCACCAGCATAAAATTTTTCATATTGAAGTTGTCTTCCGGCAAATTCTGATCCAACAACATCCCATGCTAATTTAAATAATTTCATTCTATCTAAAGCATTCATTTGAGGTGTTTGGAAATAAGTTTCAAAGTCATTTAATAGTTCTTTATTTTTCATGACTTTAATACTTGCAGGCATTTGAAACACACCACCACCGCATAAAGTTCTTAATTCATCAATAATCATCGAATAATTATCAGTACAAAAATTTAAGGCTGCATACATAATACGTCTATTAAAAGTTTTAAAATTTTCTGGCCAATTCTCGGCATTTTCAATTTGTCCATAAATCATTCCAGAAAGGGTTGACTCTAAAGCTGACATTTTACCTAAAGTTTCTCTTACAGCTGGAACTTCATCTGCGCCAGTAGCTTTTGCGACTTTATAACAGAGGCCAACAATTAATTCCATTTTTGACCAATATCTTACGTTAGATTGATGATTTCCATAACAGTGTGCAGGAGTTTTAAAGTATATCTCTCTAGCTTGTATTGCATCATCTTTAACAAATATCCTTTCCCAAGGAACTAAAACCTTATCGCACATTACTAGGACATCTGTTTCGTCTTGGTTCCAAGATAAAGGTGCATCAAATTGATTGTCATAATGATTTGAAAGAGGTTGTCTCATCCACAAGGATAGTCCATTTGAATTACACGGTATCGCGCAGGTTATTGATTGTTTTACTTGGTCAGGTGCCAAAGGTATTAAATTTCCAATCCAAATTTCATTTGCAAAAATTGCGCTAGTTGCAAGCATTTTCATGCCTGATATAACTACACCTTTGTCATTTTCTGATACCACTGATAAAGTTGGAATTGGCAAATTTCTTTTTTGATAAAACTCAGGATTTCTTGCCGCTTGAGGAGGCACTACAGCGTATGATGCAAAAACATCATTTTTCTTCATATATTCGTAATAATTCAGTAAATTATCACTAAATTTATATTTTTCATTGTCAAATATATCTGTACTAGTTGACATCCCAGTCACAAAACTTGCGACATGATCCATTGACCTTCCCATCATTCCAGAGGTTTGGTCAGCAATGATTTTATGAGCCTTTGAACGTTTTCTTAAGTCATCTTTATTTTTAGCTTGAATAAACCAGGTAGAAAAAGTCTCTCCGTTTTCTTCATAAGTTAAGTGCTCTTTATATTCTTTGTTATGTTTTAAATCATAGAGATTTGCAACGGTTTTAGCTGCTCTTTTTAATGATGGATGTTTTGTAACATCGGAAACTTTTTCATCACCAATAAATACAACTCTTCCATCTCGAAGTTGTTCTAAGTGATCTTTTCCAGTTTTAATCATTAAAATTCCTCATCATTTTTGTAATAATGTAATTCAAACAAAGTACAGCCATTTTCAGATTTAAATGGTCCATGATAAACTCCAGGTGGTCTGCATGCATAAGTTGCTTTGTTGAATGTTTCTCCTCCATTGCCTTGTTCATCATTGCCAACAATTAGGTCACCAGAAACTAAAAAAACTTCCTCCCAATGATCATGCACAAAAGGTTCTTTTGTATAAACACCTGGATCAAATCTTAATAACCTAGATCTGCTTCCAGTTTTTGTTTCTTCATTTAAATCAGATGCTAGGATTTTTTGTTTAATACCCTCAGGGTATCCATGAGGAGTTTTCCAGCCTTCTTCATTAGAAACTAACTCAAATTCAATATGTGGTTTTCTATTCATAATAAGATTATTATAGTTTTGACATTAATTGTCTAGTTCATATTCTCCAGCTAAAATTTTTCTTCTTAAAATTTTTCCTGTTGGAGATTTTGGGATCTCTTTTATAAAAACATAAGATTTTGGTCTTTTAAAATTAGATAGATCTGATTTTTTACAAAAGTCATCTAATTCATTAAAATTAATTTTTTTATTTCTTTTGATAAAAGCGGTAACTTTTTGGCCCCACTTTTCATCTTTAAGTCCAACTATTACAACTTCATTAACGTCTGGATGTAATGAAATAACATTTTCAATTTCTATTGGAAAAACATTTTCACCACCAGTAATAATCATATCATCAACTCTTCCAGTTACGTACAGATCACCATTTTCATCAAAGTATCCTGTGTCTTTTGTAAAATACCAGTCATCAATAATTGAACTTTTGTCAGCATCAGGTCTTTCTAAATAACCTTCAAAAGCTTCATCATTTTTTATATATGCTATAATTTCACCTTCTTCATTTATTTTTGTTTTAGAATTTATATTTTTAGAATTTATCTTAACAACTCTTATATTTTGGTTTATTCCTGCCTTTCCTGCAGATCCAGGTTTGTTTAATGCGTTAGGTTCTATTGTAAAGGTATAAATTTCAGAAGAGCCATAATGATTTATTAATTGAGAAACTGAAAAATTTTGCTTAATTTTTTTTATTAACCCGTCTGTCATTGGTGCTCCAGCAAATCCTAGCTTATGACATGTAAACAATTTTTCTTTTTTAAAGTGGGGGGAGTTTATCAAATCATGATAAAGCGTAGGGACTAAATATAAAGATGAGATTTTATTTTTATGAATTAACTCTATAGCTTCTTGAGGATTATATTTAGGTTGAGCAACAAAGTTACCATTTACTAATGTCATAGATAATAAAGATCTTACACCCATTGTATGATATAAGGGCATCACACCTAAAGTTGATTCATATCTTTCATATCTATTTTGTGCGATGTGTGCTATAGCAGAACTTCTTTCTGCAAAATGAGATCTTGGAACACCTTTTGGTTGGCCAGTAGTACCTGAGGTATATAGAATAATCGAACAATCTTTATAATTAGCTTCGGATGAATCAAATATCTTCTTCAAGGTTATTAAGCTTTTAAAATTTATATATTTTGAACTTTGTGAAGATGTAGATATTTTAATTATAGAGTTTGGTAAATTAGATAATTGTACTTCTTTTTCAGAATAATCATCAAATATTATACATTTTGATTTTGAGTTTTTTAAAAAAAAAATTATTTCTTCAGATTTTACTCTCCAATTGATAGGAACTATAACAATTCCAGTTAGTTGACACGCCCAGTGAATTGTACATGCCTCAAAGGTATTTGGTAAAAGTGTTATTAACTTATCACCTTTTTTTAATCCCATTTTTTTAAACGAGATTGCTAAACTTGAAATTTTATTTAACCAATTAGAATAATTGAGATATTTATTTTGGTAGGTTATTGCTATTGCTTCAGGACAACGATCAACTGAAGATAAAAATGTTGTTCCTAAATCAATCATTTTTAGATCTTTTAAACCTATTTGCGATAACTTCTTTAACTGCTTTGATTATGCCTGTATAACCAGTACATCTACAAATATTACCACTTAATTTTTTTCTAATTTCTTCTTCATTTAAAAACTCTTTTTTTTCTAAAAGGTAAACTATTGTTGTTAAAAAACCAGGAGTACAATAGCCACATTGAAGGGCATGATATTTTTTAAATGCATCTCTTAAATCATCATATGTACTATTTTCTGATATACCTTCAATAGTGGTTATTTCACCATTCTCTATTTGAGGAGCGAGCATTAAACAAGATCTTACAGGTTCATTATTAAACAATATTGTACATGCTCCACAAATACCATGTTCACATCCAACATGAGTGCCGGTCATGCCACAATCAAATCTCAAAAAATCACTTAAAAGTTGTCTAGGCTTTACTTGTTTTTGAATTAATTCATTATTGAGTTTGAAACTTATTTTTAACCTATTATCATCATTATAGATTTTCATATAAAAACTTTTATTGTATTATATTTTTCTTTTTAATTTCGCCACGTTCAATTATGAATGTTCTATCAAGCATCTTTTTATAATGTTTTTCATTACTTTCAGCAACTAATGTTGTCACGCCTTCTTTTTTTAAGCTATTTAAAATTTCAATTATTCTTTTAGTTAGTGCTGGAGCTATGCCTTCAGTTGGTTCATCTAAAAGTAACAATTTTCTGCCAACCATCAAAGCTCTTGATAAAGCAATTAATTTTTGTTGTCCACCAGATAAACTTGTTGAAGGTCTATCTTTTAAGTCATAAGCTTCTGGTATAATTTTATATATCCAATTTAATCTTTCTTCCCAATCAGTTAATCCAACTGCCCATACTGGTATCATAATATTTTCTTCTGAAGATAGTGAGGGAATCAATTTTCTATCCTCAGGCATATAACCAATTGACATTTTAGCTCTATGCTCTGAAGAAAGTTTTATTAAATCAGCATCCTCAAATGAAATATCTCCAGATTTAGTTTTTAGTATGCCCATTATAGTTTTAAGAAGTGTGGTTTTTCCAGCTCCATTTCTACCAATCAAACCTATCATTTCACCTTGATTAAGGTTAAGAGATGCGTTTTTTAAAATTCCAACTGGACCAATATCTACATTTATTTTATTAAGTGATAACATTTTAATAACCTTGTTTAACCTAATACGTATTGAATTACTTTTTTATCTTTCAATGCTTTTTTTGGAGGAGCATCACAAATAATTTGGCCTTGATAAAATGCTATTACTCTATCGACATATCTTTCAACTATTTCCATATCATGTTCTACAAAAAGTACCGTTGTACCACTTTTTTTGAGTGCTGATATTACAATATCCATAATTCCAAATTTTTCTTCAACAGATACTCCAGATGTAGGTTCATCTAAAAGTAAAACCTTTGGGTTACCAACTACTGCCATAGCTATATCTAATAATTTTCTCATACCTTGAGATAATGTACTTACAACTAAGTCTTTTTGTTTGAAAATTTGATATTGTTTAAGAATCTTATCGCATTCTTTTGATAGTTTTTCGTCATCTATGGGATTTAGAAGTTGAGAACCGCTTTTTTTCGCTAATGACATAGCTACCATTAAATTTTCTTTTACAGTCATAGTCATGAAGACTTGGCTTACTTGAAAAGATCGGCAAACACCTATGTGAGTTGCATCTCTAGGTTTAATTCCGGTAATATCTTGATTATCAAATTCTATTGTGCCACTAGTATGTTTTAAATACCCAGTGATCATAATAACAAAAACAGTTTTTCCAGCTCCATTAGCACCAATTATACCAATTATTTCACTTTCGTTTACTGTAATGTTAATATCTTCGGCTGCAATTATTCCTGAGAAAGATTTTTGAAGATTTGTAGTTTTTAAAATTATATTATTAGCCATTTTATTTTTTTCCTTCTTAAAAGGATTTATTTTTGAAAGAATGACCATAAACCTCCAGGTAAAAAGAAAATTATTGCAAGAAGGGTTCCTCCAATAATCATTTGCCATGCTTGAGGTGCAAACTCATAAGCATAAGTCCTGATAAATTCAAAAAATATTGCTCCAACAAATGGAGCTAGAATATTACCTAAACCAGCCATTATTGTAACAAAAACTAATTCACCAGATACACTCCATAAAACCATAGAATCCGGGTCAACTTGACCTAAACTTGCTGCCATTAAGCCACCAGCACCACCAGCTAAACATGCAGAAATCACATATTTAATGTGAATTGCTTTTTCAACAGAATATCCTAAATATTCAACTCTAATTTCATTATCACTTATTGCTGTCGTAAGATGTCCTAAACTAGACCTCAAATAACAATGAGCAAATATTAAAGACAATATAACAACAAACCCAATAAAATAAAAAAGTCCAAATCTTCCTAATTCAAACCCAAAAATAGTTGAAGGAGAAATTGACATTCCATCTGTTGAACCTAAAAATTCTGCTTTAGCTAAAAGTCCATAAAAACCATGGAAAAAGCAAGAGATAACATTGCAAAAAATATTTCTCTATATTTTCTTAAAATAAAACCAAGAACAAAACCTAACAATCCAGCAGCAGCTATTGCTATAATAATTCTTAAAAAAACATCAGTTACTCCTAAATATTTTTGAGCCATTGCAACAGCGTATGCACCAAATCCATAATATAAAGCGTGTCCAAAAGAAACCAAATTAGTTCTCCACAAGATCATCAATCCTAGAACAGCTAAACCCCTAGACAAACCATACATAAAATTATTTGACATCCATTCTGGCAAAATAAATGTTCCTAATAATACAACTATAAAAACAAATCCTATGCCGACCTGTATTGTTTGTTCTTTTAAAATACCTTTAAACATTATATTTTCCTTGGTTTTGGAGGAGCAAATAATCCTTCAGGTTTAATTATCAGCACTATAGCCATAATTGCGTATATTATGAATAACTCTAAGATTGGTGCTTGATGGACGGCAAATGCTCTAACTAATCCAACAATTAAAGATCCAATAAGCGCGCCGGGAACTGATCCCATCCCACCAATAACAACTACAGCAAAACTCATAACCACAACATCAATTGCAAATCCAGGTGACACAGATATCGTTGGAGCAATATAAGCCCCGCCTAAAGCACCAAGCATTCCACCAATAATAAAAGTTATTAAATAAACTTTTGTTACATTTATGCCCATAGAAACACTAACTTCTCTATCAAAAATAACTGATTGAAGAACTTTTCCATATTTTGTTTTTTTAAGGAAATACCAACAAATAAAAGCAACAATTATTGCAAGTCCAGCAAGTGTAAGAGAATAAACACCTTGAAAAATTCCTCCAAGTTCAATGCCACCTAATTCCATCGCAGGGTAATATGGCATAAGAGGGTCAACGCCAAATACATGTAATATTAAATCTTCAAGAATCCAAAAAAGTCCAAAAGTTGCTAAAACTATTAAATGTATATCTTCATTATACATTTTTCTTAATATAAATCTCTCAATAATATATCCAAAGAACAAACCAACAATTATTGCAGATAGGAAAATAGCAAAATAATACAAATAAGAATTATATTCATTATCACCAAGATATATTATAGAAATAGAAGCAAGATATGCTCCCCATGCAAAAAACCTCCATGAGCAACATTTAAAATTTTCATTACTCCAAATGTTATTGTTAAACCCTAAACTTACTATAAACAAATAAGAAGCATAAATTAATCCCATCAAATAGAACTGTTATTAAAAATTGCATAAAATTTCATTTGAAAATCAGAGGAGAGTACCCCTCCTCTAAAATTTATATTTTAGTTACATTTTCTTTCCAGGCATTCCAGATTCTACCCAAGTTTGAGATTTAACTCCTGCTGGAGGATAAATACATGATGCTGAGTATTTGATAACTTTTTCAATACCAGGTTCACCTTTTGGCTTTATTATATTTTGTTACACCATATGCAATTGAATGAACAGCTTGATGACCGCCACCTCTTTTCATTTCAATTGTATCTGCAAAAGATTGGAAACTTATTCCTTTCATTGCTGCCATAACTTGATCTTGTGTTGGAAATTTACCTGCTTTTTTAGCAGCTTATCCATTCCAATTTTATATAATAAAACTGCTCTTGCATATTGATAAGATGGTCCAAGAGGATATGCCATATATTTTTTTGTAACTTCAATAAACCATTTGTTTAATGGTGTAGTGATCATTTCTAACAATTAAACCAACATTACCACGTGTTCCCATGATAACTCCATCAGGAAACTTTTTATCAAGAGAATCAACAGCCTGAGCCACCAACAGAAGAAACTAATATTTTCTTGTTAAAGAAACCTCTAACTAATCCCTGAAGCATAAATGCCTCAAAATCTCCATTCCAGAAACTTGTATGAACAATTTTAGCTGGGTCAAGTGATAAGGCTGATATTTCAGATCCATATTGACCAGAAAACAATTTTGGAAATTGTGGTTTACTTGAAGCTACTGCACTAGGCATATATTGTTTCATACCAAGAACAAAAACTTATAAGAATCTTGTCCCCAAGCATAGTTTTGATTTATACCTGTATACATTTTATCAGCAGTACTTACTTTTCCTTTAAAGTATTCATCAGCAATATATTTTGCAGCTCAAGACTATCTCCAACAGCATTACCTTGAGTTCTAAAAACATGACTTCTTAGTTTTTCTTCATAAAGTCTTTCAGTTCCACATGTACTAAAAATAGTTAACATTTTAACTTCATCAGCTACTGGGCCAATAGCCATACAATTACCAGATGAAATATATCCAATCATGGCATCTACATTTTGTTTTTGAACAAAATCTCTAAATAATCCAACTTGTTTTGTTCCACCGCCTGATTCATCACTAAATATTGGGTTCATTGTTGCACCAGCAAAACCCTTAGTGTTGTATGGTGCAGGCATTGTGCCCGAGTTTATAGCGTCAATTACGATTTCAGCACCTTGTTTAGCTGGAGTTCCAAAAGGACCGGCAGCAGGACCTGTTAGAAATGATACCACACCAACTTTTACGGTATCTTTAGCATTTACAGACATAGGGAGAATAGAAGCAATTAAACCTGTAATTGCAATCTTACCTAATGTCTTTAAATTTGTTAATTTCATTATCTCCTCCTAGTTAAAGACTAACCCTATACTTCAACAAAATATTTTAATAATCAAGAGCTTCTTTAAATAATGGTAAATTAATTAAAAAATTATTATTTTTCAATAAATCTAGAAACTAAAAAACCAAGCAAAAGTCCCCAAAATGGAGCACCAATATTAAATAAGCTAAATTCAGATAATGTAACCAAAAATGTTAATAATGCGCTCAAGGCATATTTGCTTTTAAAAGAATCAACAAAGGATTGCTGTAGTACATTTAAAAGCGCAAGTCCTCCAAGGGTTATAATAAATTCTTTTGGCAATTCTTGAAGTAAATTTAATACAAATGGAGAATATAAACCAAATACTATGCATAAAAATGAAAATAATATTGCAGAAATATATTGATTTTGGGTATTTGGGTTGCTTGTTAATATACCAGTTACAGGGCCTGTTAAACAAGTTGATACAGCACCTAAATAAGCATTAAAAAATGAACCTAATCCACAATAGTATGTAATTTGATTTAAAGGGGGAGTATATTTTTTGTTTTCAAGTAAGACTATTCCTTGTCCATTTTGAATGAAAATAACTGTTATTATTAATGGTATAGTTAATTCTATGATTGGTTTTAAATTAAATTCAGGCATTGTTAAATAAATATTAATCAAACTTATTTCTTTAGTTGAAATATTAATCTTGTTTGTAAAATACATGACTAATAGTCCTGATATCAAACATCCTAAAAGAGGAGGTATAGTTTTAATCTTCTTAGATAAAAATAACAAAATGAAAAATGTTAAACTCATTATGCTTGCAAGCATCGGATAAGTATTTAGAGAGTTTATCCAATCAACACAGAAACTCAAAAAAATAGCTGAAACCATTCCCATAACAATTTCTGTTGGTATATTTTTTTTTAAAAAATTAATTATGTTAGTAAAACTAATTAAAAAAAGTAAGAAACTTGAGGTTAAGTAAACCCCTACAATTTCGTTTAATGAATAATTTTTAAGTGAATAACCAATTAAGATCATTCCTGGTATGCTCCACATCAAAACAAGAGGTTGTTTGTTTTTAAACGTAAGTATTATACTAAAAAATCCATTTACAGCAAAGCAACCAAAAAGCCATATAGACACATCTCTTGGGTCAATATTATTTGCAGATGTAATTGAGAGCATAATTGCAACTGGACCAGAGATTGCAAAAAGAAAAGCAATAAAACTATCAACAAAATTATTTATAATTGAATTGTTCATATCAATTTTATTTCAAACCTCTAATATTTTAATTTTTTTATTAAACTTAATATTAAATTTATGTCCTAAAATTAATATTTTGTCTTGAAGGTTAATTATAACTGATTTTATTAAATTTTTACTAATATAATGTTCAGAAATAATTTTTCCCTTTGATATAGCTTGTCTTATTTCAGTTTCCGTTAAATTTTCAACAGATACTGTTATTAATTTATTATTAAGATCAGTATCTTCGTATAGATTGTTAGCAATTGTTTTTTTTACCTTATTTGAATTTTTAAGGTCTATATGATTACCGATTATTGTCGCAGCAGCATCTGCTACTGAAGCTTTTTCAGCTATTACTGTAACGCTATCAGCTATTCCCATTGAAAAGCTTCTTCCTTTCCATCCAGATGTAGCAATTCCTCCAAAACCATCAATATCAGTATATTCAATAACACAACTTGTTTCGCCACCAATACTGAAATTAAACTTTTCATTTTTAGAAATATATAGAGAAATGTCTCCACCATTATTTATATAAATTTTGTTAACTTTAAATTTTTCTAAAACTTTCAACAAAAGCAACTCAGATATAGATCCTGCAACTGATGCCATTGGTGTGATAAAATTAGGTAAAAATAATTTAGTAGATTCAAACATTGTATTTGCTATATCACTTACGAATTTATTTTTTTGAGAAGTTGGTTTTTTTAGCTTTTCAATTTCAAGACTTAAATCTTTTAAAAATTTTGATGAATATTCACAAATAAGATTATAAATTTCTTTTTTTTCCGAAGAAAAGGCCTCAGCTATAATATTTGTAGGGCCATTTTCAATAAATAATTTATCATCTTCAATTAATGATTTCATTAATCATCTTCTAAAACTTTCTTATCTTTACCATATTCACCACCATTTAAAAATATATCTTTGATGGTTCTGATGTCATCTACATGACCGCCAAGATTTTGATAGTTTTCTTTTGTTAATGTGAATTCTAACGGTGCTACAATTGCAGGTGTTGGGACATAACCAAATGCGTTTTCTGGCATATCAAGTACATTCACCATAAATGTAATGCCTCCTCCAGGCCATATGTATGGAGTGGCACCACCTGAAGTTAGTTCAGTTTTCTTGTTTTGTATTGATTTTGTTAGTTTAACAGGATTTTTTGTGACACCTGATCTTAATGATCCTCCTGCGCCTCCAACAAATAAAACAGTGCATAAAGCTGGTTCACAATTTTCTTCAATTAATTTAACAGTATCAACTAGTTTTTCAGGGAATGGTTGTTTTTGTGGAATTAATTTTTCGTCTAATATGTAGTATGAGTATTCTTCACCAGTTGTAGATACCATCAAAAGAGACAATCCAGGTTTTGCACCTTTTTTTTCATTCCAACTTTTTAATATTGTTAGAGGATCTGTTATGTCAGTACCTCCCCAACCTGAACCAGGGTTAGCAACTTGAAAATATCTTCCTGGAGTGGATCGACGGCCGTTAATAGATATTCCAGTACTTTCCCAACCTAACACTTTTCCAGCTTGATGTTCAGAAACAACTGCAGTTATATGATCATCAACTATAACAACTTCATCAACTAAACCTCTCCATTGAGATGCAAACATTCCAACTGTAGCAGAACCGCAACCTACTCTCATTTTATTTTCTTTAACATCATTGATAATTGGAGGTTTTCCTGCTTGGACAATTATTTTTGAACCATTATCAATCGTCAATTCAACGGCCTCTTTATTACATAGGTTCATAATAACTTCACATGTCATTTTACCTTCAATTTTGGAACTGCCTGTTAAATGATCTACGCCTCCAAGTGACATCATTTGGGATCCGTATTCACTTGTCATAACGTGACCAACAGCTTCACCATTATATCTAACAATGTCTCTTTCAGATCCAATATGTCGATCCGTATCTACCTTAATTTTGACACCACAATACGAAAATATTGCTTCCGTAACAATTGTCACAAAATCAATATCATCAATTTTTCTATTAAATATAAAAGGTGCTGGCTTATAATCAGGATATGTAGTTCCAGAGCCAATAGCAGTAATAAAAATATCTTTATCTGGAATTATTTTTCCATCCCAATCTTCATTTAAAAATGGTTTGATTTTCATTCCATTTTCTATACATCTATTCAAAATTACTAAAGGGTCTAATCTTATGATTTGACCATTTTTATTTGCATATCTGTCACAAGCTCCAGATTTTCCTTCAGCTATGTAACACATCACAGGACATGCATCACATCGTATTTTTTCAACTTTATTTACTTGATCCATTTTTACTAATCTCTATTGCTTCTAAAATTCTATCTGGCAGCGCAGGTAGTTTTGTTATTATCGCTCCAGTAGCATTTCGAAGTGCATTCATTATTGCAGGTGCCGTTGGGATTAAAACATGTTCACCAAGGCCTCTTGCACCAAAAGGTCCTTCTGGATCGTTTTTCTCTATCAATATTGATTCAATTTCAGGAACATCTCCAATAGACGGAATTAAATAATCATGAAGATTTTCAGTTTTTGAAGGAATATACTCTTCCATTAAAGCAAAGCCTATCCCTTGTGCAATTCCTCCTTCAATTTGGCCCTCAGCAAGAAGTGGGTTTATTGTTTTTCCAAGATCATGTGCAGCTGTTATTTTGTCAATTTTCAATAAGCCAAGTTCAGTATCTACTGTAATTTCTGCCATCTGAGCTCCATATCCATAAACTGCATACGGTATTCCTTGCCCATTTTCATCTAAAGATGTAGTTGGTGGGTCATATGTTTCTTCAGCAACTAGAACATAATCATTTTCAATTAATTGAAGTGTATTTAAATCAATTTTTTGTCTCTTATCTTGATTGGAAATTATAAGTTCATTTTTTTCAATTTTAATTAAAGAGTCGTTTCCCATGTTGCTAAGTCTAAGTATTTCAGATCTTAGTTTAAATCCTGCATTGTACGCAGCTTTTCCAGTTACATAAGTTTGTCTAGAAGCTGAGGTTTTACCACAATCAGGGGTTAAAAATGTATCTGGGCTAACTAGGTTTATATTTTCAATGGACACACCAATTGCATCCGCTGTAATTTGTGAAATGACCGTATTTGAACCTTGTCCAATATCTGTTGCCCCTTGATGTAAAGAGATTCTGCCATCTTTAGTTAATCCAATTTTAATTGTTGATGGGTTAGGAAGGGCTGTGTTACCACAACCATACCAACAAGTAGCAATACCAACACCTTTTTTATATCTTTTTGAGGTTTTATTAAAAGTAATGTAACCTTCTTTTTTTTGTTTCCAATTTTCTTTTAAGGCTTCTAAACAATCAATAATTCCTACCGAATCTAATTTTTGACCACATACAGTTTTATCACCATCTTTTAATGAATTCTTTAATCTGAATTCTAATTGATCAATCTGAAGTTTGTCGGCGAGTTGATCCATTAATGTTTCTTGTAATGCTGTTGCTTGTGGGACACCAAATCCACGAAATGCTCCAGCAATAGGGCCATTGGTATGAATTGCTCTTCCAACAGCTTGGTAATTGGGGACTCTATATGGTCCACTTGCATGAACTGGAACACGGTTAGCAACTGTAGGTCCCCAGCTTGCATAAGCACCAGTATTAAAATCTCCAGAAAAGTTTATTGAATTTAAAAAACCTTTACTATCACATGAAATTGAAGAACTCATCAATCCAGGATGTCTTTTTGTTGTTGATATCATGGATTCATTTCGAGAATATACAATTCTACAGGGTTTTTTTGTTTTTAGAGCTACTAGGCCAAGATAAGGTTGAATTGATATATCTAGTTTTGACCCAAATCCACCGCCAGTTGCAGAAGGTATTATTCTGATATTATCTGGCTCCATATCTAATATTTTAGCAGTATCATCTCTATCCATATAGGGGGCTTGAGTACAGGCTTGTATAACTAAAACATTTTTCTCCATCCAAGCTGACCCCGCTTCAGGTTCAATGTACGCATGTTCAACATAAGAAGTTTCTAAAATTCCATTTACTTTAAATTCAGTAGAAACATTTTTTTCAGGATCTCCAGTTAAAACCTTTCCAAAAGTTAAAATATTATTTTCTAAGTTTTCATTTCCAATTTTAACTTTAGTGTTTAAGGAGTCGTCAATTGTCATTACATCATCATCTTTTTTCCAGGTGATAGGAAAAGTATCCAGATTTAAATTTTTAATACTATCATATGAACCAGCTATAATTGCTACAGCCTCTCCACGAAAATTGACTTTCTTTTTTGCTAAGACTGGTTGGTCAGCAAATGGTGGAATAACACCAAAAATATTTTTCCCTGGTATATCTTTTTCTGTTAGAACTATCTCGATTCCATGGTTTTTTTCGATCCAGTCTTTATAATTACCAATTGTAAATGATGCTCTGTTAAATGGAGATCTTAAGACTTTAATTAGTAAAGAATTTTCTGGTGAAAAATCATCTCCAAATATTTCAGTGCCATCTAACTTTTTTTCACCATCAATTCTTTCAATTCTTTTCCCAACCTCTTTCACATTATTGGAAGAAGTATTTTTATTTTCTGTAATTTTATTAACATTCATTACTGCGTTGATAATTTTTTGATATCCAGTACATCTGCATAAAACTCCAGAGAGAGCAAATTCCACTTCTTCTTTTTTTGGAAATTTATTTTTTCTAAGGAGCGCTAGAGCAGACATGATTATTCCAGGGGTACATATCCCACATTGAGCGGCACCATGAATTGATAAAGATTTTTTTAAAAGAATAAATTGCTTATCTTCACTAACTCCCTCGATAGTTTCAATTTTTTTATTTTTGATTTTTCCTAAAGTTAAAAGACAAGAGCAAAAAGGATTATCATCCATTAAGATAGTGCAGGAACCGCAATCACCAGCATTACAACCAACTTTTGTCCCTTTAATTTTCTGGCTTTCCCTTAAAAATTCACTCAGTCTGACATTTAAATTTTCAATAGATGAAACTTTTTTTTTGTTTAATGTAAATTTTATAGTTTCTTTGTGAAAATTCATCTTGCAATCTCTTGTTTATTGATAGCATCTTTAACAACATCTTTTATTAATAACTGAGATGCTTTTAATCTATAAACGTGTGTTGATCTTATGTCGGTAATTGGTGAAATTTCGTTTAGCTGACTAAAATCAACTTGATTAAAAATATCTTCATTTATGTCTTTTTTAATTAATTGACGTTCTATTGAAAAAATTCTTTTTGCTACCTCACTACATGACCCAACACTAATAGAAATATCTTCTATAATATTGTTTGAAATAAGTATACGACAAGCTACCATGGAAATTGATATTACAAGATATTTTCTAGCCCCAATTTTTCTAAAAGATGAGCTTCCATTTTCTTTTTCTTTTGGAATTATTATTGAAGTTAATATTTCACCCTGTTCCAGTTTCGTTTTTCTGGAACCCAATATAAATTCATCTATAGGAATAATTCTTTGATTATTTGCAGATGATAATTCTAACTTTGCATCTAAGGCAAGCAAGCACGGTATGCTATCAGCAGCTGGGGACGCATTACAAATATTACCACCAATTGTCCCTAAGTTTTGAATTTGTATTGAGCCAACTTCCTTGGCACATGCTTTTAACATGTCATAACAACTGGGCAAATTTTCATTTATTATATCTGTCCAAGTTGTAGCAGAACCAATTTTAGTTTCTTTATTATTAAACTGAAAACCTTTGATAGACTTGATATTAGTTATGTCCAATATATTTTTATCTAAAGACATGTTATTTGTTATTGGAAATAAATCAGTACACCCTGCAGCAATTGTTAAGTCACTGTTGTTTTTTAATACATCAAGAGCAGAGTTCAAGTCATTTGGTTGAAAATAATTCATTATTGATTTTGCAAATTTTAAATTTTAATCATATTGTAAATTCTTATTTTATTATTAATCAAGTAATTTGTTACATATTATGGCCCAGATAAAAGATAATTTAGTTGGAATTGATGTAGGGGGGACTTTTACTGATTTAATTTGTTTTGATTCTAAATCAAAAAGTTATAATTTTACAAAAGTTTTTACATCTGCAAAAAATCAATCACAGGGTGTTTTGAATGCAATTGATAAAGCTTCAATTAATTTAAAAAAGCAAGACCTTATAATTCATGGAACTACTACTACTACAAACGCTTTACTTGAAAGAAAAATTTCAAAAACAGCGTTAATAACTACAAAAGGTTTTAGAGATGTTCTTGAGTTAGGTAGAAGAACAAGACCTTTCCCTTATGGATTGATAGCAGATTTTAAACCACTAATCCCTAGAAACTTAAGATTTGAAGTAGAAGAGAGAATTGATTTTAAAGGCAATGTTTTAAAGAAACTTAATGAAAGTGAATTATTAAAAATCTTAAAAAAAATTAAAGAATTAAATTGTGAATCCATAGTAATTCATTTTTTACATTCATATGCCAACTCTTATCATGAAGTAAAAGCAAAAAATTTAATTTTAAAAAATTGGGCTAATAAGTATGTTACAGCAGGTCATGAAATACTCTCAGAAAGCAGAGAATTTGAAAGAGGTGTAACAGCTTCGATTAATGCTTCAGTTCAACCCATACTTGAAAATTATATTTATGATTTACAACAAAGACTTAGAAACAATGGTTACAAAAAAGAACTTCTAGTAATGAATGGTAATGGGGGAACTGTTTCTTCAAAAATTGTTTCAAAAGAAGCTGCAAAGACAGTAATGTCAGGTCCAGCTTCAGGAGTAATAGCTGCAACATATGTGAGCAAATTATCAAAAGTTAAAAATATAATAACCTATGACATGGGTGGAACATCTACTGATGTGTCACTTGTTGTAAACAACAAGCCAGCAGTATCTTCTGAGACTGAAATTGAATATAGTATGCCTGTTCACGTTCCTATGGTTGATGTAAGAACAATAGGTGCAGGAGGGGGGTCAATCGCTAAGATTAATGAAGCTGGTTTACTTGAAGTTGGTCCTGAAAGTTCTGGATCTGATCCAGGTCCAATATGTTATGGAAATGGAGGAAAAAATCCTACTATATCAGATGCAAATTTTTTACTTGGAAGACTAAATCCAGAATCTTTAAATATAAAAGAAAATATTAAAATTAAAGAAGATACAAAATCAATTTTAGAGAATGAAATTTCTAAAAAATTAAAACTGAATAATTACCAATCTGCAGAAGCAATTCTTAAAATAGCAAATAATAAAATGGCAAATGCCATTCGTATGGTTTCAATATCTGTTGGAGAGGACCCAAGAGAATTTAATCTTTTTTCTTTTGGTGGAGCTGGTCCAATGCATGCTTGCGAATTAGCAAGAGAATTAGATATTCCAAAGGTTTTTATACCTGCTAGGCCTGGACTGACAAATGCTCTTGGTTGTTTAGTAGCTGATTTGAGACAAGATTTTACACAAACACTTAATATTTCCTTAGAAGAAACTAATATAAAAAACTTACACTCTATACTAGAAAAATTTAAAAGTGACGGTGTTTCATTAATAAAAAAACAAAAAGTTGAAATTGAAAAATTTTATATAGAGTTTAGCTTAGATATGCAATTTTTAGGACAAACTCATATTATTAAAATTCCTCTTAAAGATGCAAAACCTTCTAAAAATTTTATCAATAAGGAGTTTGAAAATATTTATTTTAAGAGATTTAAAGTAAAGTTAGAAAAAATTTTACCAATTATTGTTAATATAAATGTATCAGTCATTGGCAAAAGAAAGGAACTGGACTTAAAAAAATTAATTAACTTTACCAAGAGTGAAAAAATTTCTTACAGAAAAGTTTATTTCAATGGAAAGTGGCACAGGACACCGATTTATTTAAGAGAAAATTTATTCCCTAAATTTAAACAAAATGGACCTGCAATTATTGAACAATTAGATACAACAATTGTAATACACCCCAAGGACAATTTTTTTGTGGATGATTTTGGGAACATTATTATTGAGATATATAATGATTAAAGTTGATAAAATTACATTAGGTGTAATTCAAGCTGGTTTACAACAAGTTTGTGATGAAATGGATCTCTCTTTTTCACGTTCTGCTTTTTCTCCTGTGATATCAGAAGCAAATGACAGGTCAAATGGAATTTATTCTGCAATTAATGGAAGCTTGATTTCGCAGGGGTATAACGGTTTACCGGTCTTTGTTGGTACAATGGAGTATTCTACTTCTGAAATAATCAGACTTATCAAAGAAGAAAAAGTAGAAAAACCAGATCCTGGTGATATTTACATAGTAAATGATCCTTATTTGGGTGGCACTCATTTAATGGATGTAAGGTTTGCAAAACCATATTTCAGAAATAAAAAAATATGTTTTTGGTTGTCAAATACTGGACATTGGCCTGATATTGGTGGGAGTGTCCCTGGAGGTTTTTCTGCTTCTGCTAATTCAGTAGAACAAGAAGGATTAAGATTACCACCTGTAAAATTATTTAAAAAAGGTATTTTAGATAAAGAGATTTACTCAATTATTTGTTCAAATATTAGGATATCTGAACAAAGGATAGGTGATGTAAAAGCACAAGAGGCCGCATTACTGGTTGGAGAAGAAAGATTAAATCATCTATTTAATAAATTTGGTGATGAACTTATACATAATTCCATAGAGGAACTAAGAAAAAGTGGCTCAAATCAAATGAAATCATTTATAAATCAAATTCCAAATGGCATTTATAAATCTAAAGCTTACGTTGATAGTGATGGCATTAAAAATGTCCCTTTAGAAATAAATCTTGAGGTAAAAAAACAAAAAGATAAACTTATTTTTGACCTTTCTAAATCTTCCCTACCATGCATTGGTCCTATGAACTCAGTGTTTGCTACGACAAAAAGTTCAATATACTTGGCAATGAGACATATATTTCCTGAAGTTGCTATAAATGGTGGTGCTTTTGAACCTTTAGAAATAAAAAGGCCTTCAGGAACATTTTTAGATGCAGTTTATCCTAGGCCAGTTTCTGGGTGTGCTGCAGAAGTTTCACAAAGAATTGCTGAAGCAGTTTTTTTAGCTTTTGTTAATGTTCTAAAGAATAGGGTTACAGCTGCTCCTGCAGGAACTAGTGGGAATTTTGCTTTAGGTGGATTTAATGATCTGAAAGGTAGTAATTTTGTTATGTATCAATTATCTGGAGGAGGATATGGAGGTAATTCTTTGAATGATGGCATATCAAATGGATGTTCAACAATTGGTATTTCTAAAGCACCTCCAGTTGAAATAATGGAACAAAAATTTCCAGTTTTATATAATCATTATTCACTTCATGATAAATCTTCTGGTGCAGGAGAATTCAGAGGTGGATTTGGATTAGATTATGAAATAGAAATTTTATGCAAAGAGGCAACAGCAAGTTTTGTAATGGATCATGGGCGATTTGGTCCCCCAGGTGTATTGGGTGGAGCTGATGGTGGTAAAAATAAAGTAAAAATAAAAAGAAAAAATAAAAAAGATTATGTGCCTGAACATTTGTCTAAGGAACAAGATATAAGATTAAAAAAAGGTGATAAAGTTCAAGTTCAAACTCCTGGTGGGGGAGGTTTTGGAAATCCAAAGAAAAGAAAAAAACATTTAATTATTAATGATGTATTAGAAGAAAAACTTTCACATAAAGATGCATTAAAAATATATGGAAAAAAAATTATTTGAATTAATAAAATTTAATATTGTTAGATGATTAAACAGGAAATTCATTTAGAGAATGTTTTTAGCAGAAATTTAAAATGTTTCAAACACCGCCCACTAAATATATGGGAATTTATTGAAGAATCTATCAGATTACATTCTAAAAAAACATGTATTATTGACGAAAACAAAAATTATTCATATTCACAAATTTTGAAATTAGTAAACTCTATAGAAACATTGTTTGTGAAATACAATTTTAAAAAGAAAGATAGAATCGGTATACTTTTTGAAAATGATATCAGTTTTGTGATTGTTTCATTGTATTGTATTAGAAGAGGCTTAATACTAGTACCTTTAAATCCTAGATCCTCAAGATTTGAAAATAATACTATTTTAAATGATTGTAATGCAACTGCTGTGGTTTTTGATACATCCTTAACTAATAAAATTTCTGATATAGAAAAAGATGTAATTAAAATTAGTTTTAAACTTGAAGATTTAAATAATCCCTCTAATAAAGATTTTTCCAAGGAAGCTAATTTAATTGATACTGAAACTGCTATAATATTATATACCTCTGGAACAACTGGAAAACCTAAAGGAGCAATGTTAACACATTTTAATGTAATACATTCTTGTTTACATTATAAAAATGCTTTTAATTTAACGTCTAATGATCATTCAATTTTAGTTGTTCCAGCAAGTCATGTTACAGGAATAGTCGCACATTTTTTACTTATGATATTTGTAGGTGGTAGTTTAACTCTTAAAAAGAAATTTGAGGTTAAAGATTTTTTAAACACCGCTGAAGATCAAGGGTTAACATATTTGATTATGGTGCCTGCAATGTATAATTTATGTATTGAAAGAGGAGAATTTAATAGTTCAAGATTGTCTAAATGGAGAATTGGTGGATTTGGCGGAGCACCAATGCCAATTGGTACATTGAAAAAACTAAAAAAAGTTCTTCCAAACTTGTCACTAATTAACATTTATGGGGCAACAGAAACAACTTCTCCAACTACTATAATGCCAAAAGAATATTCAATTGATAAGTTAAATAGTGTTGGGAAATGTGTTCCAACTGGTCAAATAAAAATCATTAATGAAAAACAAGAAGAATTAAGGTCAAATCAACACGGTGAATTATTAATCTCAGGCCCAATGGTTATTCCAGGTTATTGGAATAATGATGTAGCTACAAAAAAAGAATTTACAGAAAATGGCTTTTGGAAATCAGGTGATGTTGGCTTTAAGGATGAGGAAGGTTATATCTATATATTAGATAGAAAAAAAGATATTATTAATAGGGGTGGATATAACGTTTATTCTTCAGAAATTGAAAATTTAATAAGTTTACAAAATGGTGTAATTGAAGTTGCGGTTATACCTCATCCAGATGAAATTCTTGGTGAAAAAATTCATGTGGTAATTTTTAAAAATGACTCATTGTTAGTTGATCAATTAAAGTTAATTTGTAAAACTAAACTAGCTGACTACAAACAACCTGATTATTGGACAGTTGTCAAAGATTATTTGCCCAAAAATAAAAATGGTAAAGTAATGAAAAAAGATTTATCAAAATTATATAATTTATTTTAAGTAGGAGATAATTTATGAAAGGTTTAATGCAAGATCATCCATTGTTGATTTCATCAATATTTGAGCATGCAATTAATAATTATCCAACCCAAGAAATAGTAAGTAATTCTGTTGAGGGGGGTATTCATAAATATACTTATGAAGACTGGGGTAATAGAACAAAACAATTAGCTAATGCACTAAAGGATTATGGTGTTTTAGAAGGTGACAGAATTGGAACATTAGCGTGGAATGGTTACAGGCATTTAGAACTTTATTATGCAACTTCTTCTAGTGGTTTAATTTGTCATACCATGAATCCAAGGTTACATCACGATCAAATAGCTTACATTGTAAATCATGCAGAAGATAAAATCATTTTTGTCGATTTAAACATTGTAGATTTGATTAAACTAGCAGCGCCAAGCTTTAAATCGGTTAAAGCTATTGTGGTTATGACTGATAGTAAAAATATGATCGATTTAGAATTATCTAATGGAATTGAAGTTTTATGTTACGAAGACTTTATTGATAAAAAGCCCATTGAATTTGATTGGCCAAATTTAGATGAAAAAACTGCATCATCGCTATGTTATACTTCAGGAACAACTGGAAATCCAAAAGGTGTATTATATACTCATAGATCAACTGTTCTTCATGCTTATGGGATTAATCTAAAAGATGCAATACCATATGGCGCAAAAGATGTTGTGATGCCAGTTGTACCAATGTTTCATGTAAATGCATGGGGGACACCTTATGCTGCGGCTATGTGTGGAACAAAATTTGTATTTCCTGGTGCTAAATTAGATGGTGAAAGTTTAACTGATTTAATGAATCAAGAGAAAGTAACAATATCATTAGGGGTTCCAACTGTTTGGTTATTACTATTAAATCATTTGAGAGACAGTGGCAAAAAACTAGATACAGTCCAAAGATTAATTATTGGTGGTTCAGCATGTCCAAGAACATTATTTGAAGGTTTTGGGGAAGAATACAATGTAGATGTTATACATGCATGGGGTATGACAGAAATGAGTCCGATTGGAACTGCAAATATGCCTTTATATAATACTACAGTAAAAAATAAAGAAGAATATTATGATCAAAAAATACCTCAAGGAAGAACTGTTTTTGGCCATCAAATGAAGCTCATTGATGATGAAGGTAACATCATGCCAAATGATGGCAAAACACAAGGAAGATTGCTTTCAAGAGGTTATTGGGTTTTAAAAAGTTATTATAATGACGACACTCAAAAAGACAGGTTCTTTGATGGTGGATGGTTTGATACTGGAGATATTGCCACAATTGATAAAAATGGATTTATGACAGTAACAGATAGAAATAAAGATATTATTAAATCAGGAGGAGAATGGATAAGTTCTATTGATTTAGAAAATATTTGTGTAGGCCATCCCTCAGTAGCTAATGCAGCTGCAATTGCAATTCCAGATGAGAAATGGGATGAAAGGCCTATGATTGTTGTTCAACTTTTACCAGGTAAAGAAGTTTCAAAAGATGAAATTTTAAATTTCTACTCAGGTAAAATTGCCAAATGGATGATACCAGATAGAGTAGAGTTTGTAGATAACATACCCTTAGGTGCAACAGGTAAAATTTTGAAAACTAAATTAAGGGATATGTTCATTAATTAGTTAGACCATGTGACGTCTGGCAATTAGTGACCCACCGTCAACTGGTAATACTATTCCAGTAATGTAAGCACTTGCTTTTGAGGAAAGAAAGATAGCTGCTCCTGCCATGTCTTCAGGTACGCCTATTCTTTTTCTTGGTACAGAGTTTATTATTTCTTTTTCATACTTTTTTAAAGTTTCATTCATCATTTGACTTTGAAAAGGTCCTGGAGCAATGGCATTAATGTTAATATTTCTCTCTGCCAATCTATTAGCCAACACCCTTGTTAATTGATGCACGGCAGCTTTTGAAGCTGGATATGAATATGTTTCAGCTCGAGGTATCCCAATTCCATCAATAGAGCCAACATTAATAAC
This sequence comes from Alphaproteobacteria bacterium, assembly GCA_038131545.1. Taxonomy (GTDB): domain Bacteria; phylum Pseudomonadota; class Alphaproteobacteria; order Puniceispirillales; family Marisalimonadaceae; genus TMED54. The sequence continues at coordinate 1,329,442 of JAYPPQ010000004.1, read as the reverse complement.
TCTAGAGGGATCCGAATTAGTGCCACTTTTTTCAAGCAATTTAACAAACTTTTGAGTTAAAAAAAATATTGATTTAACATTTGTATCCATAACTTTGTCCCAACCATTTTCTGGAAAATTGTCAAAGTCTGCACCCCAGGCTGCTCCAGCATTATTGACTAAAATATGCAATTTTTTTTCATTTTTATTAATTGTTGAAAATAAATTCTGTATTTCATTTATTTGCGTAAGATCTGCTGGTATTGATATACATTGACCAAACTTTGATAATCTCATGGCTGTATTATCACATTGTTCTTTTTTTCTTGAAGAAATATAAGTTTTTACCCCTTGCTTAACAAAACCTTCGGCAATCATTTCGCCTATACCTCTTGACCCACCTGTAATTAAAGCCACCTTACCTTTTATATCAAAAAGATTATCCATATAAACACCTTCACTTGTAATAAAATTTATAATAATTTAATTAAAAAAAAATTAAATTAAAAACATTAGCAACAATGAATACTGAACTTATAGAAGTTAGAAAAGATGAAAAACTAAATGAAGAAATTTTAAAATTATTTTTCTCAGATTTGTTAAAAAGTAAAATAAATAACTTTAGTTTAAAACAATTTAGCGGAGGTCATGCAAATTTAACTTATTTGATTTCAGTCAATGATAAAGAGTACGTATTAAGAAGACCGCCTTTAGGGCCAATAGCTCCATCAGCTCATGATATGAAAAGAGAGCATAAAGTACAAAGATCATTACATAGTGTTTTTCCTTTAGTTCCAAATAGCATTTATTTTAGTGATGATGTGTCTATTGTAGGAAGTCAATTTCACATTATTGAAAGGAAAAAGGGATTTGTAATCAGAAAAGAATTCCCTGATTTTTTACCATTAAATTTAAATTTCATAAATGAAATGTCTGATCAAATGATAAAGATTTTGTCTGATTTACATAAGATTAACCCTATTAAGGTTGGTTTAGAAAAATTGGGTAGACCAGAAGGTTTTGTAGAAAGACAATTACTAGGGTGGGAAAAAAGATGGAAATTAGCAACAGAAAATACATCACTAAATACTATCTTTGATGATTTACTAGAAAATTTAAAATTAAATATTCCAAAGTCAAAAATTGTTTCGATTATTCATAATGATTTTAAATTAGATAATATAATGTGGAATAATAGTAATTTTTTAACTCCTGAAGCAATATTTGATTGGGATATGTGTACTTTAGGCGATCCACTTATGGATTTAGGGCATATGTTAAACTACTGGATAGATAAAGAAGATGATAAAGATGCAAAGCTGATTACTTCTATGCCAACAACTGGAAACAAAATTTTGTTTCCTTTGAAAAGTGAAATTATTAAGCTATATTCTAAATATACGGGTTTTGATGTAAAAAATATAAATTGGTATTACGCATTTGGAGCCTTTAAATTATCTGTTATTTTACAGCAAATTTATGTTAGGTATTTAAAAGGGCAAACTAAGGATAAAAGGTTTGCAAATTTTAATAAAAGAATTAATGCTCTGATTAAAAGAGCAAATGGAATAAATTTAAATGAGGTTGGAGAAAAGTAATGAATTTTGAGTTTTCTAATAAAGTTATAGAATTACAAAATAAATTAACAAATTTTATGAATGAAAACGTTTACAAAAACGAAGAAGTTTTTGAAGATCAATTAAATAAAAATGGACGTTGGACTATACCACCTATTCTTGAGGAATTAAAAGAAAAAGCAAAAAAAGAAGGATTATGGAATTTGTTTTTACCTGAAAGTGATTTAGGAGCTGGTCTTAAAAATATTGAATATGCTCCTTTATGTGAAATCATGGGAAGATCTCCGATTGGCGCTGAAATTTTCAATTGTTCTGCTCCAGATACAGGTAATATGGAAGTTTTTGTTAGATATGGAACTGATAATCAGAAAGAAAAGTGGTTAAAACCTCTATTAAATGGAGAGATTAGGTCTGCATTTGCAATGACTGAGCCTAATGTTGCATCTTCTGATGCATCCAATATTCAAGGTTCAATTGTTAGAGATGGTGATCATTATATTATCAATGCAAGGAAGTGGTGGACTTCAGGAGCTATGGATCCAAGATGTAAGATTATGATTTTTATGGGTAAATCCGATCCAAATGCAGAGAAGTATAAGCAACAATCTATGATTTTGGTGCCTATTGATACTAAAGGGGTAAAAGTTTTACGTCATTTACCGGTGTTTGGCTATGATGATGCACCTCATGGTCATGCTGAGGTTGAGTTTGACAATGTAAGAGTTCCTGTTGAGAATATACTGCTCGGTGAAGGCAGGGGGTTTGAAATTGCTCAGGGTAGGCTTGGTCCAGGTAGAATACATCATTGTATGAGATTGATTGGTCAGGCTGAAAGAGCATTAGAATTAATGGTTGCTCGTGCAAAGTCTAGAGTTGCTTTTGGAAAAACACTTGCTGAACAAGGTGTTGTTATGGATCAAATAGCTTCAAGTCGTTCTGAAATAGAGCAATCTAGATTATTGGTTTTAAAAGCTGCTCACATGATGGATACAGTAGGTAACAAAGTAGCTCGTAAGGAAATTGCTATGATCAAAGTAGTAGTTCCGAACATGGCTGCAAGAGTTATAGATAGGGCGATACAGGTTCATGGAGGTGGCGGAGTTTCAGCTGATTTTCCTTTATCATACGCATACGCCAATGCAAGATATTTAAGACTTGCAGATGGTCCTGATGAAGTTCACAACATGACTATAGCTAAATTAGAATTAAAAGATAAAAATTAATTAGGAAAAATCCTAATATAATGTTTAACTTTACTAGCTTTAAGTCAATAATATCTAAAGATGATATTTCAAATAGTGTAATTAAGTTAAGTTCTATTGAAAGAATATTTGAGGACTCATATGTATTTTGTCAAAAAGTTTTTGGTTTCAAGTCAACAAAAAATTCTAGTACTTCACTTAAAACTGTTAGAATAAACTCTATTAATGATGATATTTATATAAACACTAAAATATCAAAAATTAACAATAAAAAAGTAAAATTTGAGAATACTTTAATGGTCTCATCAGGCATTAAAGAAAGTAAAATTGGTGTTAGAGTTTTCGAAGTTAACGAAGTTTTTGAAACTTTGCTAAAAAATACGAAGGTTTTTGATCAAAAATTAAACTTTTTTTCTTCTTATAAAGGTATAGTTCGGACTGAAGAATGTGACCAAATGTATCACATGAATGTTCAGTTTTATTTTGACAAACATTCTAAAGCTCTAAAAAAATTTACAAATCATATTTTCAAAAATAAACTTTTTAAAATTAAATCTGAAAGATGTATCTTTTACAAAGAAGTACATGAATTTTCTGCACTAGAGATAGTGATTTTTGTTAAAAATTTAAAAAAAAATCATTTAACTTTGCAATCTAAACTTTATTGTACTTCAAAACATTATGTTTCAGCTTATTTTGAAACTGAAATTGCATTTGAAAGTGATGCAAAGCAAATTTTTAAAGCTATTGATAGTTTATTACAAAAGAAACAAAACACTTTTGTGAACGATTTTAATTTTATAAAATTAAGAAAAATTAGACCGTTTAGAATTTTAAAAAAACCCTCAGAAAACTCTATTATCACTTGCAAAAAAGCTTCAAATACGTGGGACCTTGATTTTGATGGATATGCCACTCATAGATTTCTTATATCTTGTGTTTCAGATGCAGCCACTCAATTATTTACAAAATGTGGAGTTAATCATAAATGGAGAGCAGACTATCAAATTGGTTCAGCTGCTTTAGATTATATTGTTAGATATTATAATTATCCTACAATTGGGATGGCAGTTTCTTTGAAATCAAACTTTATTGAAATTAACGAAAAATCTTTTAAATTTTGTCATCATCTTATTGATGATGCCTCAAATAGAGTTTTGATGGATATCCAAATAGTTGCAGTACTTTTTGATTTAAAGAAAAGAGTTGCTATTAAATTACCAAAAAGTTTTAGAAAAAAAGCAGAAGCCCTTTTAATTAAAAATCAGTAATTGCTATAAAGTTTAAATTTTTCTAAATGATGATCACTATCACCCATTAAATGATCTATCATAACTAGTCTTTTGGCATAATTATGTAAATTATATTCCCAAGTCATTGCAATACCACCATGTAATTGAATGCACTCTTCAGCCACAAGTTTTCCTGCACGGCCAACTAAGTTTTTTGCAGCAGATATATTTTTATATTTTGTATTTTTATCTGCTTCATATGTTCCTGCAGCAAGCATAACAGCTGATTTTGCTTGCTCTATTTCAATCATTATATCAACCATTCGGTGCTGTAATGCTTGAAATGATCCAATGGCTTTGCCAAATTGTTCTCTGGTTTTAAGATATTCTAGTGTCATATTGAAACAAACTTCCATTGCTCCAATAGATTCTGCTGATAAAGCAAAAGCACCTGCGTAAAGTGTTTCAAGAAGAGCGTTATAAGCATCAGAATTTTTACATAATTCTTTAGCAGGTATTTCAGAAAACTTTAATTCAGCTGCCCTGTATCCATCAATTGTATTATAAGATCTTATGTCACAATGTGTTTTGTCTATTTCATAAAGGCCAAAGCCATTTTGATCAAAATCATTTCCTGAAAACCTTGCAGTACAAATTATTTTGTCAGCAAAGTCACCATTAAGTACAAAAGATTTTTGTCCAGTTAAAAAAACAGCATCATTTTTATAATTTGCCTTTGTTTTTATATAAGTTTCATCATATCTTGTATCAACTTCGCTATGACCAAAGGCATAAATTTTTGAAGCTGATGAAATTTCATCAAGTGCTGATGTCTCAACATCTTTAGAATTTGTTAGAGAAGTAATTGATAGAATGCCTGATGAAAGAAAAGGCTCAACAACTAAATGCTTACCAATTAACTCAAAAACAATCATAATATCTTCACCAGTTCCTCCTAATCCATTAAAATTTGGAGAAATTAAAGCACTTAACATTCCAATTTCTGAGCATTCTTCCCAAAATTTTTTATTAAAACCTGTCTCGGAGCTTGATACTTCATGGTGGTTTTTATATTGTGTATAATGATCATTAAGAAGTCTGTCACAACTTTCCTTAAGCATTTTTCTTTCTTCTGACAAATTAAAGTGCATTTTAAATCACATTCTAAATTCTGATTTGGCCACAATATTTTTTTGAATTTCATTTGATCCACCATAAATAGATATTTTACGATAAATAAAATATTGTTTAGCTAATGGACCAGCGTATTCAGGACCTATTGTTTCTTGATTCCATCCTTCATCGAATTGTTCAGAAATGTATGGTAATGCTTGGGGTCCTATGGCTTTACGAAGCAAATCAGAGGTTTTTTGTCTAATAATTGATCCTTTGATTTTTAAAAGCGAACTCTCCATAACTGGAGCTTTACCAGATTCAGCAGATGAAATTGCTCTTAAATTAAAAATTTCCATAGCTTTTAAATCAATTTCCAGCTCTGCTATTTGAGAAGAAAATAATGGGTCTTGAATTAGGGGTTTACCATTTTTATAAGTCTTATTAGCAATTACTTTTAAATGATTGATTGCTGATTTTGAATTGGGGACACCGGCTATACCAGTTCTTTCATGAGTAAGAAGATATTTGGCGTAAGTCCAGCCTTTATTTTCTTCTCCCAATAGGTTTTCTTTTGGAACCTTAACGTCTTTTAACCATACTTCATTGACCTCATGTTCTCCATCAAGGGTAATAATTGGTCTAACTTCAATGCCAGGACTGTCAATATCAATCAGTAAAAAAGAAATACCATTTTGAGGTTTGCAATTAGTGTCTGTTTTAACTAAGCAAAATATTTTGTTTGCAAACTGACCAAGAGTTGTCCATGTTTTTTGACCATTAACTATGTAGTGATCTCCATGATCAACAGCTTTGGTTTTTAAACTTGCTAAATCAGATCCTGAGCCAGGCTCAGAATAGCCTTGAGCCCACCAATCATCACAATTTAAAATTCTTGGCAGATAGTATTTTTTTTGTTTCTCGTTTCCAAATTCCATTAAAACAGGGCCAAGCATATTTAACCCAAAAGGTACAATTCTTGGTGCACCTGCTTTCACAATTTCTTCTTCAAAAATATGTTTTTGAGTGTTTGACCAACCAGTTCCGCCATGTTCCTTTGGCCAATTTACCGCAAGCCAACCCTTGGCACTAAGTGCCTTCATAAATTCTTCATAATCATTTTTGTCTAATCTTTGAAATTTTTTAACTTTATTTGAAATACGTTGTGATAAATTTTTAGATAACCAGTCTTTAATTTCTTGCCTAAAATCATTTTCATCTTGTGTAAAGTTAAAATCCATTTGTAACCTTCAGTAAAATATTTATATTGTTTATAAATATAAAAGTAGAGAATCTATGAAAATAAACAAGCTTTTTAATTCAGTAAATGATGTTATGTCAGATGTTTTTGACGGTGCTGTGATTATGTTAGGAGGATTTGGTGAAGCAGGTAGTCCAGTAGAATTAATACATGGTTTAATTGATACAAAATGCAAGGATCTAACAATTATTGCAAATAATGCTGGTAACGGGAAAATAGGACTTGGAGCTCTCATTGGAGAAAACCAAGTCAAAAAAGTTATATGTTCTTTCGCAAGATCACCTAAGAGTATTACTTTCAAAGAATTATATGAAAATAACAAGATTGAACTAGAAGTAGTTCCTCAAGGCACACTTGCTGAAAGAATAAGGTCTGCTGGAGCAGGTATACCAGGCTTTTATACACAAACATCCGTAGGGACACCATTAGCTGAAGGAAAAGAAATAAAAATCTTTGATGGTAAAGAATATGTTTTAGAAAAATCGCTCAAAGCTGATTTTGCTCTGATTAAAGCAGAGACTTCTGACCGGTATGGTAATTTAACATATAATAAAACTGCAAGAAATTTTAATCCTATTATGTGTATGGCTGCAAACCAAACTATAGTCCAAGTAAAAAGAATTGAAAAAGAAGAAAATACTGATCCAGAAAAAATAATTACGCCAGGTATTTTTGTAAACAAGGTAACTGTTGTAAGTGATCCAATTATAGAAAGTATTGCAATTGACAATGGGGAGACATATCCATGAATGAATTTATAAACTTAGGTTGGACCAAAGATGAGATTGCAAAGAAAATTGCTAATGAATTTCCTCATGGTTCGTATGTAAATTTAGGTATTGGTTTGCCTGAGTTGGTATCAAAATTTGTAGATGAAAGTAAGGAAATTATTTATCATTCAGAAAATGGTCTTTTAGGTATGGGGCCTCCTGCAAATGAAAATGAATTAGATTTTGAATTAATTAATGCTGGAAAAAAGCCAGTTACTATTTTACCTGGAGGAAGTTATTGCCATCATGCTGATAGTTTCTCGATGATAAGAGGTGGTCATATTGATTATTGTGTATTAGGTGCGATGGAGGTTTCTGAGGGTGGTGATCTTGCAAATTGGACGACTGGAAAAGGAATTCCTGCTGTAGGTGGTGCAATGGATTTAGTTGTTGGTGCAAAAAATGTTTTTGTTATGTCACAACACACCACTAAAGATGGCAGCCCAAAATTTTTAAAAAATTGTTCATTACCTCTAACTGGAAAATCAGTGGTCACAAGAGTTTATTCTAATTTGGCTATCTTAGATGTAACATCTGAAGGATTTAAACTAAAAGAAATGTGCGAACAAATTGACTTTGATCTTTTACAAAAAGTTACAGAAGCGAAAATAATATCTAATTAATCATAATATTTAACTTTATCGCTATTTATAAGTTCAACTATCTTTTGTGGTATTTTTAGACCATTTTGAACTTCAGCATCTCTTCCTTTTTCTATTTCTGCAACCCTTTGAACTTTTTGAGCAATTTCATCAATCCTTTCAAAAGGTACTACTGCAACACCATCTATATCTCCAACAATTAAATCTCCAGATTTAACAGACATACCTCCAATTGTAATAGGAAAGCCAATTTTAGCAGGTCCGCTATTATATGGTGAATTTGGATTTATTCCTGTACAAAAACAAGGAACTTTTGTTTCAATCACTCCATTATAATCTCTTATAGGTCCATCAGTTACAATTGCTTTTCCCCCATTATTTCTTATCATACCAATTATGCTGTCGCCTACTGATGCAGTTTCTTGCCAACCATTAACAGTGTTCACAATTATATCATTAGTTTTGATTTCATTTAAGACGATTTGCATACCTAAAACGTCAGCAGCACCACTATCAACAGTTAGAGCAGAGCCAACTACATGAAGTTTTTTATCTGAATCATCTAGAAGTTTTATATCACCATTTAGTGCAGCATAACCCTCAAGTGCATCGCATATAAAGCCAGTTGGAACATTGTGAAATAATGCTATCTGTTCAGATGTAGGTTTATTTTCTGGTTTAATTTTCTTTATTTGGATCAATGGTGGATTTTCAATCATTTTTTACCTTTTTATTTTTACAAATTAATTTTTTGATAATATTAATATTATATAAAACTTAATTAAAAACCAATTCTATATGAAAAATTTAATGGACAAATATCCTAGAGTTCTTGATTTGCTTCCAAAAGCAAAAAAAAGGTTACCTCATTTTGCTTCTGAGTATCTTTTTTCTGGAACAGGTTATGATCTTGCAATTAAAAACAACACAGAGATTTTAAAAAATATTTTTCTTACTCCAAAATACGTTCAAGGTGTGGTTGAGCCAAACTTAAAAGTTAATTTGTTTGGTGATATATATGATGCTCCATTTGGTGTTGCTCCAGTTGGATTAACAGGTTTGATTTGGCCTCGTGCTGAAAAATATTTGGCAAAAATGTCAGTAAAAAACAACATCCCTTTTGCATTATCAACAGTTGCTTGTGCATCAATAGAGGATACAGCAAAACATTTAGATGGAAGAGGATGGTTTCAACTTTATCCACCAGATGACAAGTCAATTCGAAATGACTTACTAAAAAGAGCTAAAAATTCAAATTATAAAGTGCTAGTTGTTACGGCTGATATTCCGGCATCGAGTAGAAGAGAGAGATTACGATTAGCAGGCGTGTCTGTTCCTCCAAAAAATAACATAAGAACATTTTACCATGCTGCAATTAGACCTTCATGGTCTTTTCAAACTTTAACAAATGGATTGCCAAAATTTGGAACAATGGATCAGTATATGGATGGAAATTGGCATGGGACAAAAAAAGTCAAAGCTGGTTTTGCTGGAAGTCAAATGAAAAGATTTTTGGATTGGGATTATTTAAAGGAAGTAAAAGATATTTGGAAAGGACCAGTTGTATTAAAGGGTATTATGCATTCAGATGATGCAGTAAAAGCATCAAGAATTATTGACTGCATTTATTTATCTAATCACGGTGGAAGGCAACTTGATTTAGCCCCAAGTCCTATACAAATTCTTCCGGAAGTTAGAAAAAGCCTAAAAAAAGATTTTCCTATAATTATAGATAGTGGGTTTTATTCTGGGCAAGATATGTGTAAAGCAATTATGTTAGGAGCAAACTTTGTGATGACTGGTAGGCCATTTTTTATTGGCATGGCTGCTTTGGGTGAAATAGGTGCTCAACACGTTCATGATATTATAAAAGATGAAATACAAAATGTTATGGAGCAAGTTTGTTGCAAAGATATTAAAAGTTTGCCGAAAGAAAAACTATCTATTAACAATAATTATTACCTCAAAGATTTAAATTAAATTTGATCAAATCTTTTGCCAGGCAATACCATTTCTTGACCAGTTTTTACGTGGAGTAAACTTGGTAGATTATTTTCGTCTGACCATTTTTTTGCAGTTTTGAATTTATCAATAAATTCGTCTGTTTTATTTACTGTGATACCAATTCCACCCATAGCATCAGCAAATTTTGCAAAATCAGGATTTTTTAATCCAGTATGTTTATATTTACCTTGATAATTTTTATGTTGATGCATCCGGATAGTGCCATACATTTCATTATCAACAACTATGATTACTATGCCAGCATTGAATTGGACTGCAGTGGCAAATTCGTTATGTGTCATTTGAAAACAACCATCACCTGCAAATGCAATAACATTTGAATTTTTAAATCTTAATTTTGCAGCGATTGCTGCAGGAACACCATAACCCATTGATCCTGAAATCGGTGCTAATTGAGTTTGTGTTTGTGTAAATCTAAACAATCTATGAACCCAAACAGCGTAATTACCAGCACCATTGGTAATTATTGTATTTTCATCAATTTCAGATTTTAATTCTCTAATGCACCTTGTTAAGTCCACTCCAGAATTAGGTGAAAGAAAATTTTGATCTCCCCATTCCAAATAGTTTTTATGTAAATTATCACAATTATTTTCTTTCTTGAAGAAATCTGTATTACTTAAATTTTCAATTGTATTTTTTAAACTTTCAATAAAATTAATTGGATTAGAAACTATTCCAAGATTAGGTTTGTAAATCTTACCTATTTCTTCAGGCCCAGGATGAATATGAGCTATGAACTTTTTATTTTCAGGTATATCTAAAAGAGTAAAAGCTTGGGATGGGTTTTCACTTAGCCTATTTCCCAATAAAGTTATAAAATCACTTTCCTTAATATTTTTGATAACTTCAGGGTTTACTCCAAGCCCAAGATCCCCTGCATAATTTTTGTGTAGGTTGTTAAAAAAACTTTGTCTTCTATGAGAAGTATATATAGGAATATTTGTAAGTTCTGAAACTTTTTCAAGATTTAATGCAGCTTCTTTAGACCAAACTGAACCACCCACAATAATGACAGGATTTTTTGAAGATTTTAATTGTTCAATGTATATTGCCAAGTCTTCATTAGTTGGTCCTGACTTTGGAATAGTTACAAAATCAATAGGATTTTCATCAACTTCATCTCTCAACATATCTTCTGGTAATGTTATGATTACTGGGCCTGGTCTGCCACTTAAGCTGGTATGAAATGCTCGTGAAAGAATTTCAGGAATTCTTTGTGCATCATGAATTTCAAATACCATTTTGCACATGCCACCAAAAAACTGTTGATAATCCACTTCTTGAAATGCATCCCTTGCAAACATTTTTCTTTCAACTTGTCCAACAAACATTATTAAAGGGGTACTATCTTGTTGAGCTATATGTATTCCAGAGGCTGCATTTGTTGCGCCAGGACCTCTTGTTACAAAAGCAATTCCGGGACGTCCTGTCAGCTTACCATCTGCTTCTGCCATGATAGAGGCACCGCCCTCGTGTTTACATAAAATTGTTTCAATTGATGTATCTTGTAAACCATTCATGACGGACAAATAACTCTCCCCAGGAACACAAAAAACTCGCTCCACATTTTGTTTTTCTAAAATTTTAACGATTAATGTTCCGGCTTCTATCATATTAAATCCCCATTTTATTTGAATTTTTCTCTGTAAGGAGAGTTATCAGGTATCATATCCAAAGACACCTTTAGTATCAAATTATAAAGTAGATAAGAAGATAAAGTTTTCCCGTGTCTATCTAGACGAAGAGAACTATTAACACCACCTCCAAGAGCATTTTGAATAACAAAGTTTAAAGCCATTAAATTTGGTAATTCATATCTTTTTACGCTTGTGGCGCCAAAATGCTTAAAGATAGATAAAATCGTATCTTCTGTTGCATTTGTTTGTATATTTTTCCAACCAAATTTATTATAGGCAATTAAAGAAACATTCGATACATCTCCTTTGTCTCCAGCTCTTCCATGAGCTATAGAATGAACAGGTAGTTGTATTGTTTTTAACATTTTAATCCTAATTTAAACTTCAAATTGATCTTTAATTTATTTAACATGTTAAATTAAATCAAGAATTAATTAAATTATTTCTATATTTATCTGTGGTTCAACAATTTTTCTATCTATTAAGATTGATGCTGTTGACGTCTCTTTAGTAATCGATGTTCTAGCACCACCTCCTGCTGAAGGGCCTGAACAATAAAGAGAGTAAGTTTCAGCTACAAATTGTTCGGCATCTTCTTTTTTTTCAAAAAAGCCTGCTGATCTAATCCGATAATCTCCATCTGCATTATTATGGTAATTTGTTTGTTCACTAGATGAAAAATGAACAGAGCCTGCTCCAATAATATCAAATCTAGTTTTGCCTTGTAATCCAATTTTTTGAATTCTTTTTTCAATAATTTCTATAGCTAATTTAGCTCTTTGAAGAGCGTTTGGTCCAGCATAACTCATTTCAGCCTCTCCCATAAATCCACTTTCAGAGCAAATAGTAGCTTTTAAAAGCTCTGGTTTTTTGTGACCAATGGCGCCTTTAACTAATACCTTATTAGGTTCTTTTTCTAACAAATTTAGCTTAGACATGTCTGCAACTACGTCTGGAACAATATACTGATTAGGATTATGTGTTTCATAGAGTAATTGTTCAGTTATTGTAGCTTTATTAACTAATCCTCCAGTGTTTTTAGGTTTAGTAATAAAAAAATCCCCGTTTTCATGGAATTCTGCAATTGGAAAACCAACATTAAACAAGTCTGGAACGTCTTTAAAACCTGGATCAGCAAAATAGGCACCAGTTACTTGTGCTCCACATTCCAAAAGGTGTCCACAGATGGTTCCGGAAGAAAGCATATCTAAATTTTTTGCATCCCAATCGAATTCGTGAATTAAAGGACCTAAAGCAAGTGCGCTGTCAACTGACCTTCCAACAATTACAATTTCTACATCTTTTTTTAATGCATTTGCTATTGGAAAGGCACCTAAATAAACATTAGCTGCAGTAATTTTTGAGTTTTTTATATCTAGCCCTTCCATTGTAGGGGAATTAAGAATATCTTTTTCGCTCATATAATTTAGAATATCGTCTCCTAGAACTACTGCAATTTTGGGCTTTCTAATTTTTTTTTCTTTTGCTATTTCAACTATTCTTTTAGCTGCTCCTAAGGGATTTGCTGCTCCCATGTTTGAGATGATTTTTATTTTATGTTCTAAACAGTCTTCTAATACTGGTTTTATGTAATAGTCTAAATACGGAGAATAGCCTTTAGTATCATCATTAATTCTATATTGTTGTGCAATAGCAAGGGTTCTTTCTGCTAACACTTCAAACATTAAATATTTCGGTTCGTTTATGCTTTTGAAATCTTCAACAATAGGAATTGATGCATCATATCTGTCTCCAGCAAAACCAGCACCACAACCTATATAAACTTTTTTTGACATTGTTACATAATTGAACATAATTCATTTTATGTAAAATTGTTTTTAATTTAGATTGGAGAAGTTTATGTCAAAAATAGCAATTGTTACTGGTGCTGGTACTGGTGTAGGTCAAGTTGTGGCGAAAAAGCTGTCAGAAGACGGAATGAACGTTATGCTTGTCGGAAGAAGGCTTGAAAAACTAGAAGAAACAAAAGCTATTTGTGCAGATAATGTTGAGATATTCTCTTTAGACGTTAGTAAGCCAGATGATGTTGAAAAATTCTATAAAAATATTGAAAGTACATATGGTAGGTTAGACGTTCTTTTTAATAATGCAGGAGTAGGTATTCCTGCAAAGACTATGGATCAGATATCATTTGACGAATGGAAGTATGTTGTTGATATAAACCTTAATGGGATGTTTTTGTGTGCAAAATACGCTTTTGATTTAATGAAGAGACAAAATCCTCAAGGTGGTAGAATTATTAATAATGGTAGTGTCTCATCTATGACGCCTAGGCCAGGTTCAATTGCATATACATCAACAAAGCACGCAATTACTGGCATGACAAAAACAATTTCCCTAGATGGTAGACCTTTTAAAATTGTATGTAGTCAAATAGATATTGGTAACGCTGAAACACCTATGACTCAAAGAATGAAAGAAGGTGTTCCTCAAGCTACAGGTAAAACTGCTATAGAGCCAGTGTTTGACGCCAATTACATTGCAGATGCAATATCTTCTATATGCAAAATGCCATTAAACACAAATGTTTTAAATATGACAATTATGGCTAATGATATGCCATTTGTTGGAAGAGGATAAGGTTATAAAATTTTTTTAATAACTGGGAAATAAAGATCTCCATAGCCTTCATCAATTGCTTTAGAAAATAAATTGTTAATCGTAGTGCTTCCAGGTGTGCTTAATCCCATTTGATTGGCCATTTCTAAAGCATAAGATAAATCTTTTTGAGCATATTTTACTGAGAATGCTGGGTTAGGGAAATTATCTTGTACAATACTCTTTAATCCATGATTTTTAAGAGCAAAACTGTCACCAGAACAATTAGAAATGTTTTTAAATAATGTTTCCGTATCAATTTTATAATGTTCAGCAATTTTTGATGCTTCTGTAAGTGCTAAAACATTTTGAAAAAGTATCATATTATTTATTATTTTTGTAAATTGGCCAGTTCCAACAGGTCCACAATGCATGATATCTGAGCCCATTAGTCCAAGAATTGGTTTAATTTTCTTAAAAATATCATTGGTGGCACCTACCATTTTTGCTAATGTGCCATCAATCGCAGCTTGTCGGGTTCTGGCTATTGGTGCATCTGCAATAAAGGCATCTTTTATTTTAAGATCTTTTTCTAATTTAAGCATTAAATCAGGTTGAGATGTCGACATATCAATAATGATTTGATTTTTCCTGATGAAAGACATCGCATTCTCTTTATAGTAAAGATGCTCAACATGTTTTCCACCAGGTAGACAGGTAATAATTAAGTCATTTGTTTTATATATTTCTTCAATATTTAAGGCTTGTTTTAAATTTAATTTTTTAATTGAATTCAATTTGTTATTATTACTGTCAAAGCCTTGTATTGTATATTCTCTATATTTTGCTAAATTCTTGAACATAGACATTCCCATAACGCCTAATCCAATAAAACCAATTTTTTTTATGTTTATATCTTTTTTCATGTGTTAATCCTTAAATTATCTTTTATATAATTGTTCATTACAGTAATAAAATTTCTAATTTTTTTATCTTCAAACCTTTTATCTGGATAAATTGCATAAATTCCTCTCTCTGGAACCAATGAATAGTTAGGAAAAATCCTTATTAGGTCGTTTGATTTTAATTTTTCATTACAGCAAAATATTGGTAATATTGATAGACCAAGGCCTTTGATACAAGATTCAAGCATCATTGACGCATTGTTAGATAATAATTTTGGGTTGAGGGGAATCCTTGTCCTTTTGTTTGTTTTTTTATCAATAAATTCAACAGAATATGGCTTTTGTTGATTTGAGTAGACTATAGAAGGTAGTTTAGAGATATCTTCTATGCGTTTAATGGGACCATATTCATCTAAAAAGTCTTTTGATGCACACATATAAAGGGGGCATTCACCCATTTTTTTTGCTATTAGTCCAGAATCTTCTAAAATACCAATTCTAATTATCAGGTCATAGCCTTCTTCGACCATGTTGACCATTTTATCATCAAAAATGATTTCTAAATTGATATTAGGGTAAGTCTTAGCAAATTCAGAAATTGGACCTTTAAGAAAAAACTCACCAAATGATGTGGGGATGCTTATTTTTAAATTCCCCATAGGCTCATTATAAGATGATTTTATTTCACTCAAAATCGTGTCAAACTCATCTTTATTTTTATCTAAACTATTAAATAACTTAATTGCATGCTCAGTTGGTGTAATTACACGTGTTGTTCTGTAAAATAATATAACGCCAAGTTTTTCTTCTAAAGATTTGATTTGTTTGCTTACAGCTGCGGCAGATATACCAAGAGAATCTCCCGCCTTAACAAAGCTAAGTTTTTTAATTGCTTCACAAAATATAACAATAGAAGAGTTATACATTAATAACTTTTTATTAATTAATTATTAATATTTAGTCTATTTATTAATTTAAAATTATCAATATATTTATTTTAAAATAAGGAGACAATATGAAAAAAGTTCTAATTCTAGCAGGGAGTTTAAGAGAAGGGTCATTTAATAAACTTCTTAGCTAAAGGAGTTAAAGAAAATTTCAGTGATATTTTTAATTTTGAAATTTTCTCGAATTTTGAAAAAATTCCACATTATAATGCAGATGATCAGCAAAAAGATGGTTTTCCAGATATTGTAAATCAATTAGGCGAAAAAATCAGAGATAGTCATGGGGTTCTAGTGGTTACGCCTGAGTACAATTATTCAATTCCAGGTTATTTAAAAAATACTTTGGATTGGCTGTCAAGACTTAAGGAAAATCCGTTTTCAGGAAAACCTTTATGCATACAGTCAGCTTCACTTGGCCCACTGGGAGGAGCAAGGGTCCAGTATCATTTGAGACAAGTTTTAGTTTTTTTAGATGCTAAAGTTATGAACAAACCAGAAATTTTTGTAACTTTTGCTGCTTCAAAATTTGATGAAAAAACTGGAAAAATTAATGATGAAACTACTTTAAATTTTATTAAAGATCAAATGATTGCTTTTGATAAATTTATTAATTGATAGGGGTTTAAATGATTAAACATATAAAGTATGAAACGTTGGGCTCAACAGAATTTAGCTGGCTAAAATCCAAGCATCATTTTAGTTTTGGTGAATATAGAGATCCAGCAAGACTTGGTCATGGTGAATTAATTGTGATAAATGACGATATAATTTCATCTAAAACTGGTTTTGATCTTCATCCGCACAAAGATATGGAGATTATAACATACGTAAGAAAGGGTGCTATCTCGCATAAAGATAATCAAGGAAATTCTGGAAGAACAGTCGCAGGAGATATTCAGGTTATGAGTGCAGGTTCAGGCATTTACCACTCAGAGTATAATTACGAAGATACTGAAACAAAAATTTTTCAAATTTGGATTATGCCAAATAAAAAAGGTTTGAAACCTTCATGGAATACAATGACTTTAAGTAATGATGTGTTTTTTACAAATATTTTTGCCATTATTAATTTCAGGAGATGGCAAGTCCCCCTTACACATTAATCAAAATGTAAAGATCTATGGTGGTAAAATTAAAAATACAACTATTAAGCATGAATTAATGGGGAAAGCTTATGTTTTAATGTCGTCAGGAGAAGCAAGATTAGGCAAGCACCTTATTAATGAAGGTGATGGAGTGTCTATATCTAATCTAAAAAATATAGAAATTAGTACTAAAAATGAGGCAGAAATGCTTATCATTGACGTGCCGGGCTTATTAACAAGAAACTAATAATAAGGAGATGATAATGAATGATAATAATGAAAATAAATGTGGTTGCGGAAGGTCACCTACAGGTAAATGCATAGGATGGCATGCTTTAAGTGAAGAAAAATATAAAGAAAAATTAGCCATTTATAATAATAAGAAAAAGGAGAAAAAATGAGTGAGCCAAAAGTAACAAAACAAGACATCTTAAATGCTTCAAGCCAAATGTTAAACAAGGACTTGTATGTGGTCTTTACTAAGCCCACAAATGGTTTAGGGCCTGTTATGGAAAATATTGAGGAGCATTTAAAATTTCAAGTATCTTTAGAGGAAAAGGGCATTATGTTTGGGGCTGGTCCATTTTGGGAAGATAATGAGATTGATTGGTCTGGTGAAGGAATGGTTATTATAAGAGCTGAAACCCTGGCAAAAGCTAAAGAAATAGCTGCAACTGATCCTATGCACAAATCTGGAGCAAGATCATTTACAGTTAGACCTTGGCTTTTAAATGAAGGTACGATAAATTTATCTATAAATTATTCAAAAGGTAATTTTACTTTAAAGTAATAAATTTAAGGAGTTTTTATGCATTATGATTGCATTAACGGAAGTCATGGGCTTGCCTCATGATCCTTTTAAGGCCATTGTGGCCCCAAGGCCTATTGGCTGGATTGGGTCTAAGGGTAAATCAGGAGTTCAAAATCTAGCTCCTTATAGTTACTTTAATGCTGTTGCTGACAAACCTCATTTTGTTATGTTTTCATCTGTTGGAATAAAAGATAGTGTTAAAAATATTGAAGAAACTGGGGTATTTACTTTCTCTTTGGCTACAGAAAAGCTCTTTGACGCGATGAATGGCAGTTCAGTGCCAGCTAATTACGAAATTGATGAATTTAAATTAACAAATTTGCCTTATGTTCAGGGCAAGTTTGTGGATGCTCCTTATGTAAAGGATAGTCCGGCAGCATTAGAATGCGAATATTGGAAAACTGTAGATATGCCGGGTGCTGATAGAGAAGCTGGTAAGGGTACATATGTTATTTTTGGGAAAGTTTTAGGTGTTTACATTGATGATGAATTCATTGAAGATGGTTTGTTTAATGCTTCAAAGGCTAGACCTTTGGTTAGATTAGGTTACATGAATTATGGTGTTGTTGGTGAAGAAAATACTTTTGCTAAAAATAGACCACAATTAGATGAAAAAGGAAACCTTCTTGAAGTAAAAGAATGGGACGGTGTTTATAGATAGGATTTATCCTAATATACGGTTTTTTAGCGTTGATATTTATTAAATTTTTTTCTTTTATTTATTAAATATTTCGACACACTTAATTTAAATTATAAAGTCATAAAATTATGTGCTCAAATTTTTGACAAAAAAATCACGTTTAGTGAAATTAATTTGAAAAAAAAACATCTTTTTGCCAATTAATTGACACTATATTTGGTCCTATAAATTTATTAGAATACTATATATTCTATAAATTTAAAATTTTATAAATTTACCCAATATTAACGACTTAAATTGAATAAATTTTAGTTTTAAATCTTAAATTTCATAATTAGAATCTTTCTTCAACTTACTAAAAAGAAAGAATTAATTGTGAATAGATTTAAAAATTCAAAAGTCAAAATAAGGAAATTTCTAATTACCTTATCAACTTTACTTCTTTTTGCTTCAAAAACTGCAAATAGTGTGCCAGATGCTGGTAGTTTGTTAAAAGAAGAAGAAGATATAAAAAGTTACAAAAAAATTCCTCGAACTATTCCTAAAATTGATAAAGAAAAAGAATAAAAAATCTAAGCCAGCTGGGGATTTAAAATCATCAATATTTGTTAATGACATTAGATTTTCAGGAAAAGTTGAGAAGTTTAAAGTTTCTAAATTAAAATCTTTGTTAAAAGATTACATAAATAAAAAGTTAACTTTTTCTCAGATAAATGAAGCCGTTGAATTAATTCAAGAGTTTTATTTAGTTAATGACTTTTTTCTTGCGAAAGTGACCCTTCCTGAACAAGAAGTTGTTGATGGAATAATATATTTAAACATCAATGAAGGAAGGTTAGATAAAAAAGATCCATATGTAATAAAAGCTGAAAATCTTAGATTGTATAAAGATATTTTAACTGATTATTTAGAAAACGCACTTAGTACTGGTGTTACCAAAAATGGATTAGAGCGAGCTCTTCTAAATATTAATGATTTACCTGGAATATCAGCTGTATCTTCAATTGAACCTGGGGTTGAAGAAGGATCATCTAAAATCGTACTTAATGTCGTTGAAGATGACTTGGTATCTGGAAGCATAACCTTAGATAATCATGGTAATAGATATACAGCTAAACAAAGAAACACTATCAAAATTGATTTCAACAATCCTTCTAAAATTGGGGATAAGTTATCAATAACTAAAACATTTAATGCTGGAGAAAAATTTGATTTTACACAATTTGATTATGAGGTGCCTGTTGGTCAGAGTGGTTTTAAAGCCTTTGCTTCAGCTTCCAGACTTGAGTTTGAAATTGGAAAAGAGCTGAGAACAAATCCAGTTTCTTTAGGTAACGCCGATACTATTGAAGTTGGAGTTAAATATCCTATTCAAAGAACTAATAATCAATCAGTATTTTTGAAAACTAGTATTGAAAAAAAGGAAATTTACAATGAAACAACAGGAGTTTTAACAAATGATAAAACGCTTGAAAATGCTAAGATAGGATTGGATTTTGAAGGAAAAAATATCTTTCAAGATAGCAGTTTAACTGGTGTTTCAGTTTCAGGTATATTTGGAGATCTCGATTTATCAAAAGTTAATTCAGATTATTTAAATGATCAAAAAGCATCTGGGCCTAAAACACATGGTGATTTTAACAAAGTTGTTTTAGATTTTTATCATATCCACAAATTTACGGATAAAATTAATTTTAAATATTATGGTTCTCTTCAACATGCTTCAAAAAATTTAGATAGTTCTGAAAAATTTTCTTTAGGTGGAGTATCAGGTGTAAGGGCTTATCCATCTGGCGAAGCATCTGGAGATGAGGGGCATAAATTATCTTTTGAAGTTCAATATGATCTTTCAAAACCAGATATGGATTTCGATTTGATAGGAACTTTGTTTTATGACTATGGAAAAATAAGACAATACAAAGATTCATCAAATATTACTCTTACAACTCCAAATGAATACAGTTTATCTGGTTGGGGTATTTCTTTTGATTTGATAGCAAATGAAAGAGTTAAATTAAATTTAGGTTGGGCTCAAGCAATTGGAGATAATGACGGACAATCATCTTCTGGCAATAACAGTGATGGTAGAGGTGGTTCTTCTCGTGCTTGGTTTCAGGTTGTTTTTAGGTTCTAATAATGACCTTCTTCAAGGGCAAAATATGTAAATTAATTGCTATAAATTCTATAGTTTTTTCATGTTTTGTTTTTGATGTTAATTCTCAAGAACTCCCTGAAAACCCTTCAGTTACTCACGGTAATGCTTCTTTTGAAAAAGTGGGTAATAATCTGACGATCAAGCAAAGTACTCAAAAACTTATAACAAATTGGTCATCATTCAATATTGGAAAGGCAAATCAAGTTGAATTTAAACAACCAAGTTCTGTTTCTACTGCCCTAAATAGGGTTCAATCAAATGATCCAACTCATATTTACGGAAGTTTAAAATCAAATGGTCAGCTTGTCTTGATTAATCCAAGTGGTGTTTTATTTCAAAATGGATCAAAAGTAGATGTGGGATCAATAATCGCCTCAACATTAAATTTAAAAGATGGAGATTTTATCAATGATAAATATGTTTTTCAAAAAAATGGGTTATCTGGTGTTGTAAATAATCAGGGAGAAATAAAGGCTTTTGAAGGAGGAACGATAGCTTTAATAGCTCCTCAGATACAAAATAAAGGAAAAATTGAAACAACAAATGGAACTGCAGCTTTAATTTCTGGTGAAAGGGTTAAGTTTAAGCCTAAACGGAAATAATTTAATCCAATATTCAATTGAAAGAGGTGTTTTAAACTCTTTAATTGATAATAAACAGGCCATTAGAGTTAATAATGGAACAATTATTTTATCTGCAAAAGGGGTAAAGGAAGTTAAAAATGCAGTTGTCAATAATTCTGGTACATTAAGAGCTGATGGGATAACCAAGCAAGGTGGTAAGATTTTTCTTACTGCTAGAAACGGAAAAATATCAAATTCTGGAACAATTGCAGCTAATTCTCATGAAAATAAAGCTGGTTCAGTGAGAGTAACTGCTGAAAAAATTGAAATTAATGATAATTCAAAAATCGAAACTATTGGCCAAAATCAGGTGGATTAATTGAAATTGGAGGAAGTTGGCAAAATAACAACAAAGATGTTTATCAAGCAACTGACAACAAAAATTTCTGAAGGGGCATCTCTTGATGCATCAGCTTATGATTTTGGAGATGGTGGTGAAATTGTTGTTTGGTCTGATATCCATAATTCAAATTCAAAAACAACAGTAAAAGGGACCTTGAAAGCTGAAGGCGGTAAAATCAAAGGAAATGGAGGCAGAATTGAAACTTCAGGACGTGCTCTTGATATAGATGAGATAACAATTTCAACGAAATCCAATGTTGGTGAAGATGGTCAGTGGTTAATTGACCCTTATGATATAACAATTAGTAATCGGTGGAAGTAATTCTGATATTAATGGCTTTTATACAGCTACAGGTAATAATGCTGTTTTGATGTTGGAACTCTTAGAAAGTGCACTTGGCATCAAGTAATGTAACTGTTTTCACAACAACTGGTGGAGGATCTCAAAGTGGTGATATAACCGTTGATGCTTCCAATTACATCAAGTAGTTCTAATGATTTAACATTAGACGCTGACAGACATATTAGGATTAATCAAAATATAACAAGATCTGGGAGTGGAGGCCTGATTTTAGAAACTGGTTCAAATAATGTTTATGGATCTGGGACAATAAATTTAGCCTCAGGAAGTAGTATTTCAACGTCTTCGAATGCGAATGTTAGTCCAAATATTAATTTAAGTAGTACAGGTGATGTTAATTTTACTGGAAGTGGAACCACAACTTACTCAGGATCAATCTCTGGATCAGGAAATTTAAATAAAACTGGAAGTGGAACTGTTATTTTAAGTGGATCTAACTCTTATACTGGATCAACTAAAGTAAATTCTGGAACTTTAAGAATTAATAGCACAAATTCCGTACCATCTAACAATACTTTGGTTTTAAATGGAGGAACTTATAGCGTATATAGCAGTGCAGAAATAGCCGGATTATCAGGTAGTGGTGGTATATTTATTTCATCTGGAGAACATTAACATTAAATAATAGTTCCATGGGTAGTTTTAGTGGAATTATCTCTGGTACCGGAGGATTTACAAAAAATGGTTCAGGATCTTTTACTTTATTGAATAATAATACTTACACTGGGGCAACAACTATTTCGGGAGGTGAGTTAACTGCCAAAGGACTTCTTGGAAATACAAATATTTCATTAGCTGCAGGTACTATTTTAGGGTTTGACGCTGGTGATGATACAATTGGATCCATTTCTGGTTCTGGTTTAATTGATATTCCTTCTGGAATGACGATAACCTCAAATGCATCAAGTGGTAACGCTACTTTTTCAGGTAATTTATCAGGTGATGGTAATTTTATTAAGGCTGGAAATTATACTCTTACATTATCAGGCACTAATTCTATTACAGGAACAAAAACAATTAGTGGTGGAACATTAAGTATCAGTTCTGATGATAATTTAGGTGCTGTTCCAGGGTCTGTTGAATCAAATCACTTAATTTTTAATGGTGGAACGCTTCAAACAACAGCAAATTTCACTTTAAATACTAATAGAGGCATTAATTTAAGTGGAAATGGAACATTTCATACTAATTCTTCAACACAACTTGACTATGGTGGACAAATTCAGGGCTCTGGAAGTCTTACTAAAATGGAGCTGGAACTTTATTGTTAGTGCAGCAAACAATTTTTTCAGGAAATTTAAATTTAGATGGTGGAACATTAAGTGTAAGTGCAGTTGATCAGTTGGGAAGAACAGGGGCTAACACAATTACTTTTGATGGTGGAACCCTGTTAGCAACCTCTGATTTCACTCTTGATTCCAGTAGAGGCATATCTCTAGATGGTAATGGTACATTTAATGTTGATGCCGGAGTTACCCTAGATTATGCAGGAGTTATCTCTGGATCAGGTGCATTAACAAAATCTGGAACAGGAAAATTCCTATTAAGTGGAGCTAACACTTACTCTGGTGATACAAACATTACTGCTGGTACTTTACAAATTACTGGTACTTTAGCAGATACGACTGATGTTGTGGTAAGTTCTGGTGCTACATACGATGTTGATGAAGATGACACTATTCAATCTCTTGCAGGTGCTGGAAATATTGATATTGCAAGCGTTAAAACACTTCAAACTGGAGATACTGACGATAAAACCATATCCGGTATTATTAGTGGTGCTGGATCATTAGTTAAACTAGGAAGTGGAAAACTTACATTATCTGGACTTAATACCAATACTGGTTCTGTAGGGAATACAAGCTGGAACTCTAAGCATCTCAACAGATAGAAATTTAGGGGCTGTACCTGGATCAGTTGTTGCCGATAGTATCATTTTAAATGGTGGAACGTTGCAATCCACAGGAACAACATCATTAGATAGCAATCGAGGTGTAACAATATATGCATCTAGTACAATTGATGTTGACGGATCAAGTACTGATCTAACCGTTTCAGGTATTATTACTGGTGGTTCTGGAGCAAATCTCTCCAAAACAGGGGCCGGTAGACTGATTATGGGGGGCGTTAATACTTACGCTGGCACAACTGCAATCAATGAAGGTGTTTTAAGCATTAGTGCAGATAGTGGCTTAGGAGCAGCACCTGGATCAACAACAGCAGATCATTTAACGATAAATGGTGGAACTTTACAATCTACTTCAGGTTTAAACTTTAAACACTAAAAGAGGAATAACATTAGGCGCAAGTAGTGGTACAATTAATACGATTAATAATTCGCAAATTTTATATTTTGGCGTAATTGCTGGTTCATCAAACTTAACCAAAACTGGTAATGGAAATTTTTTAACTTTTGGAAATCATACATACACCGGAAATACTACTATTTCAGAAGGAACATTCATAACTAATGGCACATTAGCGGATACAACTAACGTAACTGTGGCCCTTGGAGCAACCTATGATGTTGATAATACAGACACGATCAATTCATTGAGTGGAGCAGGAAATGTTGAACTCTCTATTGGTGTTACACTAACTACAGGAGATGCAGGTACTGATATAATTTCCGGCGTAATAAGTGGTGCAGGTAATCTTGTTAAGGCAGGTTCTGGAACTTTCTCTCTTAGAGGAATAAATACTTACACTGGAACCACAACAATTAATGCTGGTGATTTAAGAATATTTGCTGACAGCGGTTTAGGAACAGCACCAGGGTCAGCTACTCCAGGTCATCTGACAATTAACGGAGGTTCGTTGCTAGCTTTAGATGGTGATTACTCAATTAACTCAAATAGAGGAATTGCTCTTGGTCCTAATCATGGAACAATTAAAGTTAGTTCTGGGTATGAGGTAACTTATGGA
Source organism: Alphaproteobacteria bacterium (assembly GCA_038131545.1). Taxonomy (GTDB): domain Bacteria; phylum Pseudomonadota; class Alphaproteobacteria; order Puniceispirillales; family Marisalimonadaceae; genus TMED54. The sequence goes on along the minus strand of JAYPPQ010000004.1, from coordinate 1,304,688 downwards.
GGAATAATTGCTGGATCTAATAATTTAACTAAAGACTGGGGTGGAACTCTTGTACTTTCTGGTAATAGCACCTACTCTGGAACTACCACTATTACAGAAGGTACAGTAAGCATTTCATCAAGTGATAATCTAGGCCCAAACCCTGGTTCATTAGATGCAGATAATATTATTTTGAATGGAGGTACACTAAAAGCTACAACTTCATTCACTTTAGGGAACAACAAATGAATAACTCTTAATGCGGCAAGCACGATAGAAGTAGATGATTCATCAAGTATTTTAACTTATCCAGGTACAATTAGTGGAAGTAGGGGATATTTTAAAACAGGAGCTGGCACTTTACTATTATCTGGAACCAACACCTATACAGGTTATACAAATATAGATGCAGGTAAAGTTCAGGTTACAGGAACTTTGTCTTCTAGTACTACTGTGGATAATGAGGGTGTGTTTGATGTTGATTCAACAAATACAGTTGCGTCTGTCTTTGGTTCGGGGAATGTTGAACTTGCAAGTGGCATAACTTTAACAACTGGAGATACAAATAACAGGACAATCTCTGGTGTTGTAAGTGGTGATGGTAACCTAGTGAAAGTAGGTTCTGGCACTTTAACTTTATCAGGAACGAATACTTACACTGGAACAACTACAATAAGTACGGGAACTTTAACAGTTTCTGGTTTATTGGGATCTGGGACACATTCATCTAATATTATCAATAATAGTACTTTGAATTATACTTCTTCATCTAATCAAAACTTATCTGGCGTTATTAGTGGTACTGGATTGTTAACTCAAAATGGTTCTGGTACTTTAACATTATCTGATTTAAACACGTATTCTGGAACGACCACAATAAATTCAGGTACAATAAGTATTAGCTTAGACACAGGTTTAGGAACTGCACCTGGTTCTGCAACTGCTGGTCATTTAACAATAAATGGTGGAACTTTACAATCAACGACTGATTTTACACTAGATTCCAACAGGGGAGTTGCCCTTGGTTCCAGTCATGGAACATTTAATGTAGATTCTGGAACAACCTTGACTGTAGCTGGGGTTGTTGCTGGTTCTAATAATCTCATAAAGGCAGGAGATGGTAGGTTAATACTTTCTGGAGTAAACACCTACTCTGGTAATACAACAATTAGCTCTGGAACCCTTGAAATATCAGGACTTCTAGGCTCTGGAAATTATTCAGGCACAATAAGTAATTCTGGAACTTTTGAATATTCATCGTCGTCAAATCAGACAATATCAGGGGTTATTAGCGGGACTGGGGATATTGTTAAAGGTGGTACGGGTGAACTTACTTTGTCTGGTAATAACACATACTCCATAATGACTATGAATGATGGATATATTATTATTAGCTCTGATAGTGGCTTGGGAGCCCCACCTGGAACAGCAACTCCTGGACACCTCACTTTTAATGGTGGAACACTTCAAACAACAGCTAGTTTTACGCTCAATTCAAATCGAGGTATAAATCTTATTTCTCAAGGTACAATTATTACAGATCCAGGTACTACATTAACCTACGGAGGTATCATAGCTGGATCAGGAAACTTGATAAAAGCTGGAACTGGAACTCTCGTTTTAACAGGAAGCAATACAAATACAGGTTTTGTGGGCATACAAGAGGGTGTTTTATCTGTTTCTTCAGCAGCCAATTTAGGAGCGATTCCTGGTTCTGTTGATAGTGATAATATTCAAATGATTAATGGAACACTTAATGTTACTTCTAGCTTTGATCTTGACGCAAATAAAGGAATTTTATTACAGTCAGGATTTGGTTCTGCAAACGCTGTTTTTGATATTGATTCAGGCCAAACACTTACAATACCAGGGGTTATTAGTGGGAATGGAACTGCAAGTATCACTAAAAATGGTTCTGGAACACTAACATTAACAGGCACGAATACACATACCGCAACTACAAATATAAATGCAGGAAAAATGATTATTAGTGCTGACACTGGCTTAGGCGCAGCTCCAGGTTCAGCTACGGCAGGTCATCTCACCTTAAATGGAGGAACTTTAGAAACTACAGCTGATTTTACGCTTAACTCAAATCGAGGTGTTGCTCTTGGTGCAAGTAATGGGATAATTGACGTAAATTCCGGTACTACCTTAACGTATGGCGGTATTATGGCCGGCTCAGGGACATTAACAAAAGTAGATACAGGAACTTTAACTCTTTCAGGTGTAAATACGTATTCAGGTTCATCAACTATTAATGGTGGAACTATCAGTATTAGCGCTGATACTGGATTAGGTTCAGCTCCAGGTTCAGCTACAGCAGGTCACTTAACGTTAAATGGTGGAACTTTACAATCCTCTGCTGATTTTACACTTAACTCAAACCGAGGAATTGCTCTTGGTACGAGTCATGGAACGATAAATGTTGATGGATCAACAACCTTAGCCTATGGCGGTATTATTGCTGGATCAAATAATCTTACAAAAACTGGCTCTGGAACTTTAACATTATCAGGAACAAATACTTTAACAGGCTCAACAACTATTTCTGCTGGTACATTAAAGCTGGGAAACAACACAAGCACTGGTTCAATGAACAGCTCAAGCATTATTAATAATAGTGCTCTAGTGCTTGACTTTAGCAATGACATCACACTGTCTTCAGATATCTCAGGTACAGGAACCTTGTATGTCACAGCTCGTTACTTTGATCTTTATGATTCAGGCTCAGGCTCAAGCTTGTCTACCTCGTCATGGACACAAATAGCCTCATCAACCACTGTGACTGAAGTTCTTCAACGAATTGCAGGTGGTTATATGCATGGAGAATGGATAACAGATGACGATATAGCTGAGTCAGGTATATCGGTTCGAGAGTATGATCCTATTACAAACACAGCGAGCTTCAGGATTCGCTTCAACCATGATAGCGGAGGGACTGATTATACAAAACAGGTGACTGTAGACCTTCGTCAAAATGGCAATAATGTAGAGGCTAAGATTGATGATAATCAAAAAAACTACACAAGTGGAGGTGTTAACCTCACCTCAAATAATTATACTAACTTAGGTGAAGATGATAGCGGTTCAGGTTTAGATGGCGATATTACTTATGCCACCAGTGAAACTGCAGCAGGTTACGGCTTAAGAAAATTAAACTCATCTGTAAAAGCAACTTTAACAGGAGCATTAACATACAACGGCGCAACCACTATCCAGAAAAATACCATTGATGGTAGTCAATCCATAACTGGAGGAGACACGGTTTACTATAAAAAATATGTCAATGCCACTCTTGAAGTTGGAGGATCTAGTAGCTTAACATCGAGTGCTGTAACCAATGATGGTAACCTCATCTTCAGTTCAGGTAGTAATTTCACACTTAATTCGGTAATAAGTGGAGGTGGTACTTTGATTCAAGATGGTAGTAATACATCAACTCTGTCAGCTAACAATACATATACTGGGGCTACTTACATTAACGCTGGTACGATAAGTGCAACGCATAATAATGCCTTAGGTACCACCGCAGGGACTACCACCGTTTTATCCGGTGGAGCTCTTAATTTAAGTAACAACGTCAATGTTGGTGAGGCCATCACCATTAGTGGCACCGGCGTTTCAAACAATGGTGCGATACGAAATGTAAGTGATTCTAATACATTATCAGGGCTTATTACTTTAGCAGCCAATAGTGAAATCCAAGTCGATTCTGGTTCTACTTTAACAATGGATGTAGCTTCTGGTAATGCGATTACTGGCACCTATAATCTTACCATTGATTCAGTCGGAACTTCATTGGTGGCTGACCCAATTGCCACATCAACAGGTACTTTAACAAAGACAGGGGCGGGCACCTTAACTCTTAGTGGAGTGAATACTTACTCAGGATCAACCACAATTAATGCAGGAACAATAAGTATTGACGATGATAGTAGATTAGGAACGGCGCCTGGCTCTGCTACAGCTGGTCACTTAACTTTAAATGGTGGAACATTACTATCAACAGCTGATTTTACACTTAATGCTAATAGGGGAGTTGCTCTTGGATCAAGTCATGGAACATTTAATGTGAATTCTGGAACAGTCTTGACTGTTGCTGGAGTTATTGCCGGATCTAATAATCTTATAAAGTCAGGAGCTGGCACTTTACTATTATCTGGAACCAATACCTATACAGGTTTGACGAATATAGATGCAGGTAAAGTTCAGGTTACGGGAACTTTGTCTTCTAGTACTATGGTGGATAATGAGGGTGTATTTGATGTTGATTCAACAAACACAGTTGGGATTGTTTTTGGTTCTGGGAATGTTGAGCTTGCAAGCGGCATAACTTTAACAACTGGAGGTACAAATAATAATAAGACAATTTCTGGTGTAATTAGTGGTGCAGGTAATTTAGTGAAAACAGGGTCTGGTACTTTAACTTTATCAGGAACGAATACTTACACTGGAACAACTACTATTTCGTCAGGAACTTTAAACATTTTTGCTGATAGTGGTTTAGGAGCAGCTCCGGGTTCTGCAACTGCAGGTCATTTAACTTTAAATGGTGGAACTTTAAGATCTCCAAATACTTTTACTCTCAATTCCAATAGAGGGATAGCTCTTGGTTCTAATAATGGAACTTTTAATGTTCATGGATCTTCTACTTTAACCTATGGCGGTATCATTGCAGGGTCTGGTTCATTTACGAAAATTGGAACTGGTACATTAGTTCTTACTTCTCAACTTAGCACATATTCTGGTGGAACAATAAATAATGCTGGGACATTAAGGTTGGCGGCAACTTCAATTGGTAGTATAGGAAGTGCAACAAGTGGTCCAATTGGTACAGGTTCTTTAACAAATAATGCTATATTAGACGTTGATGGTAATTTGATTCACAATACTAAAACTAATAATGGAACAATTATAAATAAACCTGCTCCATCAACAAACTTCGCAAGTTCTTCAATAACAGCAATATATGGCGACTCTATAACGAATACTTTTACTACTGATAGTAATGGTACTAAAACATTCTCAAGTTCAAATACTTCCTCTGCAACAATTAACTCTAGCAATGGTAGTGTTTCAATTGTAGCCGTTGGGAATACAACTATGAGTGTAAATATAGCTGAGTCAAATGAATACACTTCTGCAAATGATAACTATACTTTAACCACAAACCCTAAGACCCTTACTGCAACAGCTTCTGCTTCTAATAAAGTTTATGATGGAACTACCACAGCAACAACAACCTTAACTTTTTCTGGCTTGATTGGTTCAGAGACCTTAGGTCAGACTGTTGGTTCTACTTTCTCAGATAAAAATGTTGGTACAGGCAAGACAGTAACAGTTAACTCAATCTCCTTAGCTGATGGCACAAATGGTGGATTAGCTTCAAATTATACGATTAGCTCAGGTCAAACAACAACAGCCGATATCACAGCAAAAGCTTTAACCGTATCTGGAATTACTGCTTCTGATAAGACGTATGATGCAACAACTGCAGCGACTTTAGGCACAGGGGCTGTTGTTTATGGGGGATTAGTATCTGGCGATACGTTGACTGGAACTTATAGTGGTGTATTCGACAATGCTAATGTTGGCACAGGTAAAACGGTTACAATAACATCCTCTTATGGTGGAGCAGATCTTAATAACTACACTATTACGGATCAAGCGAGTACTACAGCCGACGTTACGGCTAAAGCTTTAACAGCAACCGCTTCTGCCTCAAATAAAGTATATGATGCATCAAGTACTGCAACAACGACCTTAACACTATCAGGTTTTATTGGCACTGAAACAGTGACGTCGACGAACTCTTCGACCTTCAATGATAAGAATGTTGGCACAGGTAAGACAGTAACTGTAAATTCCATTACACTTGCTGATGGCACTAATGGTGGTTTAGCAAGCAATTACTCTATAGCGACTGGTCAGACAACAACAGCGAATGTTACAGCGAAGGCTTTAACCGTGTCTGGTATAACGACATCGAACAAGACGTATGATGGTAATACAACTGTCACCTTAAATACAGGAGGTGTAACTTATACCGGTTTAATTGGTGGTGATGTGTTTAACGGTACTTATACAGGTGCGTTCTCTGATAAGAATGTAGGCACAGGTAAGACAGTTACAATTACACCATCTTATACAGGTGCTGATGTAGGGAACTATTCAGTAACCGATCACTCTACAATCACTGCCAACATCACAGCAAAACCTTTAACCGTATCTGGAATAACTGCTTCTGATAAGACGTATGATGCAACAACTGCAGCGACTTTAGGCACAGGGGCTGTTGTTTATGGAGGATTAGTATCTGGTGATACGTTGACTGGAACTTATAGTGGAGTATTCGATAATGCTAATGTTGGCACAGGTAAGACCGTTACGATAACATCATCTTATGGTGGAGCAGATGTTAATAACTATACTATTACGGATCAAGCGAGTACTACAGCCGACGTTACAGCTAAAGCTTTAACAGCAACGGCCTCTGCCTCAAACAAAGTATATGATGCATCAAGTACTGCAACAACTACCTTAACACTATCAGGTTTTATTGGCACTGAAACAGTTACGTCAACGAACTCTTCAACCTTCAATGATAAGAATGTTGGCACAGGAAAGACAGTAACTGTAAATTCTATTACTTTGCTGATGGCACTAATGGTGGCTTAGCAAGTAACTACTCTATAGCGACTGGTCAGACAACAACAGCGAATGTTACTGCTAAAGCTTTATCAGTGTCTGGTATAACAGCATCGAACAAGACGTATGATGGTAATACAACTGCTTCCTTAAATACAGGAGGGGTAACTTATACCGGTTTAATTGGTGGTGATGTATTTAACGGTACTTATACAGGTGCGTTCTCTGATAAGAATGTAGGCACAGGTAAGACAGTAACAATTACACCATCTTATACAGGTGCTGATGTAGGGAACTATTCAGTAACCGATCACTCTACAATAACAGCCAACATCACAGCGAAGGCCTTAACCGTATCTGGAATAACTGCTTCTGATAAGACCTATGATGGTAATGATGTTGCAACATTAAATACAGGATTGTATTATATACTGGCTTAATTAATGGGGATACCTTCTCAGGTACATATACAGGAGCCTTTGATAACAAGAATGCTGGAACAGGGAAGACGGTTACGATTACACCAACATATTCTGGTGCAGATGTTAAATAACTATTCAATAACAGATCATCCTAGTACAACAGCTGATGTTGCAAAGCTAAAGCTTTAACAACATTCAACAGCTTCTGCAGCTAATAAGGTATATGATGGTACAACAACAGCAACAACAACGTTAACCTTCTCAGGTTTAATAGGTACAGAGACTTTAGGTCAAACAGTTGCCTCCACTTTTGATACTAAAAATTATGGTTCAAGTAAGACTGTAACTGTTAATTCCATTACACTTGCTGATGGAACTAATGGTGGTTTAGTTGCGAACTATTCGATTAGTCCGGGACAGACAACTACGGCTCACATTTCTAAAAAGCTACTTACAGTTTCATCAATAAGTGCTTCTAATAAAACCTATGACGGAAATAATACTGCAACCTCTACAATATCTCTCTCAGGGTTTATAGGATCAGAAACTTTAACAAGTTCAAATTTGTCATCATTTAATAACAAGAATGTTGGAACAGGAAAGACTGTAACTGTTAATTCCATCACTTTAGCTAATGGAAGTAATGGTGGTTTAGCTTTAAACTATTCAGTAGCGACACTCAAACAACAACAGCTAATATCACAGCTAAAGCTTTATCAGTATCTGGTATAACAGCATCGAACAAAATTTATGATAGTAATGTCGTTGCAACATTAGATACTACATCTCTAGTTTATAATGGAATAGTTGCAGGAGATGATTTTACAGGAACTTATAGTGGCGTATTTGCTGATGCTAATGTAGGTACAAATAAAACTGTAACGATTACACCAACATATTCTGGTGCAGATGTTAAATAACTATTCAATAACAGATCATCCTACACAACAGCTAATATTATTGCAAAGACCTTTAACAGCAACATTCCTCTGCTTCTAAATAAGGTATATGATGCAACTAATAGTGCAACAACCACGTTAATACTCTCTGGCTTAATAGGAACTGAAACCTTAACTACTTCAAATACTTCAACCTTCAACAACAAGAACGTTGGCACAGGCAAGACAGTAACAGTTAACTCCATTACACTTTAGCTAATGGTAGTAATGGTGGTTTGGCAGCGAACTATTCGATTAGTCCAGGTCAGACCTCAACTGCAAATGTTACAGCTAAGGCTTTAACCGTTTCTGGTATAACTGCATCGAATAAGACGTATGATGCTAATACAACTGCTACACTTGATGTCTTATCGATCTCATATAACGGTTTGATTGGTGGTGACGTTTTTAACGGCACTTATACAGGAGCGTTCTCTGATAAGAATGTAGGTACAGGTAAGACAGTAACAATTAACACCATCTTATACAGGTGCTGATGTAAGAAACTATTCAGTAACGGATCACTCTACGATTACTGCCGATATCACAGCAAAATCTTTAACGGTATCTGGAATAACAGCTTCTGATAAGACGTATGATGGTAATGATGTTGCAACATTAAATACAGGGGCTGTATTATATACTGGCTTAATTAATGGGGATACTCTTCTCAGGTACATATACAGGTGCCTTTGATAATGAATGCTGGAACAGGGAAGACAGTTACGATTACATCAACATATTCTGGAGCAGATGTTAATAACTATTCGATTACGGATCATCCTACAACAACAGCTGATGTTGCAACTAAAGGCTTTAACAGCAACAGCTTCTACAGCAAATAAGGTATATGATGGTACAACGACAGCAACAACAACCTTAACCTTCTCAGGTTTAATTGGATCAGAGACCTTAGGTCAGACTGTAGGGTCAACCTTTAACAATAAGAATGTTGGCACAGGTAAGACAGTAACTGTAAATTCCATTACACTTGCTGATGGAACTGGTGGCTTAGCTGCGAACTATTCGATTAGTCCAGGTCAGACCTCAACTGCTAATGTTACTGCTAAAGCTTTAACCGTGTCTGGTATTACTGCTGCTAATAAGACTTATGATGCTAATACAACTGCTACCTTAAATACAGGAGGTGTAACTTATACAGGTTTAATTGGTGGTGATGTGTTTAACGGCACTTATACAGGCGCGTTCTCTGATAAGAATGTAGGAACTGGTAAGACAGTTACAATAACACCATCTTATACAGGTGCTGATGTAAGTAACTATTCAGTAACGGATCATGCAACAATAACAGCAAATATTACAGCAAAAGCTTTAACCGTATCTGGTATAACTGCCTCTGATAAGACGTATGATGGTAATGATGTTGCAACATTAAATACAGGAGCTGTATTATATACTGGCTTAATTAATGGGGATACTTTCTCAGGTACATATACAGGTGCCTTTAATAACAAGAATGCTGGAACAGGGAAGACGGTTACGATTACACCAACATATTCTGGTGCAGATGTAGGGAACTATTCAATTACCAATCATCCTACAATAACAGCTGATGTTGCAGTGAAGGCTTTAACAGCAACTGCTTCTACAGCTAATAAGGTATATGATGGTACAACGACAGCAACAACAACCTTAACCTTCTCAGGTTTAATTGGATCAGAGACCTTAGGTCAGACTGTAGGATCAACCTTCAACAATAAGAATGTTGGCACAGGCAAGACAGTAACAGTTAATTCCATTACACTTGCTGATGGAACTAATGGTGGCTTGGCAGCGAACTATTCGATTAGTCCAGGTCAGACCTCAACTGCTAATGTTACAGCTAAAGCTTTAACCGTGTCTGGTATTACTGCTGATAATAAGATTTATGATGGTAATACAGTAGCAACGATAGATATATCAACTATTAATTATGGAGGTTTAGTAGCTGGTGATGATGTTGTTATATCAACATCAGGTAATTTTTCTGATAGAAACGTAGGTAGCGGAAAAATTGTTACTATTACCTCAAGTTATTCTGGTATTGATTTAAATAATTATACCATTACAGACCAAACTACAACTTCAGCTGATATTACAACAAGACCATTGGGCATCTCGGGTATCACAGTATTTGGCTTAACAGTCAATAATAAAGTATATGATGGAACTGTAACAGCACCCTTAGATACTAATAACATTTCATATAGTGGTTTAGTCGATGGAGATGATTTTACAGGAACTTATAGTGGTGTGTTTGCTGATGCTAATGTAGGTACAAATAAAACTGTAACGATTACACCAACCTATAGTGGAGCAGATGTAGGAAATTATAGTGTTACAGATCAATCCAGTGCTACAGGAAATATTGTTGCTAAGACCTTAACAGCAACAGCTTCTACAGCTAATAAGGTATATGATGGTACAACGACAGCAACAACAACCTTAACCTTCTCAGGTTTAATTGGATCAGAGACCTTAGGTCAGACTGTAGGATCAACCTTCAACAATAAGAATGTTGGCACAGGTAAGACAGTAACAGTTAATTCCATTACACTTGCTGATGGAACTAATGGTGGCTTGGCAGCGAACTATTCGATTAGTCCAGGTCAGACCTCAACAGCTAATGTTACAGCTAAAGCTTTAACCGTGTCTGGCATAACAGCATCGAATAAGACTTATGATGCTAATACAACTGCCACCTTAAATACAGGAACTTATAACTTATACAGGTTTAATTGGTGGTGATGTTTTAATGGCACTTATACAGGAGCGTTCTCTGATAAGAATGTAGGAACTGGTAAGACAGTTACAATAACACCATCTTACACAGGTGCTGATGTAAGTAACTATTCAGTAACAGATCATGCAACAATAACAGCCAATATTACAGCAAAAGCTTTAACCGTATCTGGAATAACTGCCTCTGATAAGACGTATGATGGTAATGATGTTGCGACATTAAATACAGGAGCTGTATTATATAGTGGCTTAATTAATGGGGATACATTCTCAGGCACATATACAGGTGCCTTTGATAACAAGAATGCTGGAACAGGGAAGACGGTTACGATTACACCAACCTATAGTGGAGCAGATGTAGGGAACTATTCAATTACGAATCATCCTACTGTTACAGCTGATGTTGCGGTAAAGGCTTTAACCGCAACTGCTTCCACAGCTAATAAGGTATATGATGGTACAACGACAGCAACAACAACCTTAACCTTCTCAGGTTTAATTGGATCAGAGACCTTAGGCCAGACTGTAGGATCAACCTTTAACAATAAGAATGTTGGAACAGGCAAGACGGTAACTGTTAACTCGATCACTTTAGCTAATGGCAGTAATGGTGGCTTGGCAGCGAACTATTCGATTAGTCCAGGTCAGACAACAACTGCTAATGTTACAGCTAAGGCTTTAACCGTGTCTGGCATAACAGCATCGAACAAGACGTATGATGCTAATACAACTGCTACCTTAAATACAGGAGGTGTAACTTATACAGGTTTAATTGGTGGTGATGTTTTAACGGCACTTATACAGGAGCGTTCTCTGATAAGAATGTAGGAACTGGTAAGACAGTTACAATAACACCATCTTATACAGGTGCTGATGTAGGGAACTATTCAGTAACAGATCATGCTACAATAACAGCCAACATTACAGCGAAGGCCTTAACAGTATCTGGAATAACTGCTTCTGATAAGACGTATGATGGTAATGATGTTGCAACATTAAATACAGGGGCTGTATTATATAGTGGCTTAATTAATGGGGACACCTTCTCAGGTACATATACAGGAGCCTTTGATAACAAGAATGCTGGAACAGGTAAGACGGTTACGATTACACCAACATATTCTGGTGCTGATGTAGGGAACTATTCAATTACCAATCATCCTACAATAACAGCTGATGTTGCAGTAAAGGCTTTAACAGCAACAGCTTCTGCAGCTAATAAGGTATATGATGGCACAACGACAGCAACAACAACCTTAACCTTCTCAGGACTTAGTTGGTTCAGAGACCTTAGGTCAGACTGTAGGATCAACCTTTAACAATAAGAATGTTGGTACAGGTAAGACAGTAACAGTTAATTCGATCACTTTAGCTGATGGAACAATGGTGGTTTGGCAGCGAACTATTCGATTAGTCCAGGTCAGACCTCAACAGCTAATGTTACAGCTAAAGCTTTAACAGCTATAGCTTCTACAGCTAACAAAGTTTACGACTCAACAACTTTAGCAAATACAACTTTGACTTTATCTGGTTTAATTGGTTCAGAAACATTAAACGTAACTGCGAATTCAACGTTTGATAATAAAAATATAGGTTCTGGAAAAACTGTAACTGTTAATTCTATTACACTTGCTGATGGTACCAATGGTGGCTTTAGCAACTAATTACTCTATAGCGACCAGTCAAACAACAACAGCAACTGTTACAGCTAAACCTTTGATTGTTTCCGGTATAACAGCATCGAACAAATCATATGATACAACCACATCAGTATCATTAAATACTACATCTTTATCATATAACGGATTAGTTGCTGGTGATTCATTTTCTGGATCTTTTACAAGTTCTTTTAGTGATGCTGATGTTGGTACAGGAAAATTAATTTCATTAACATCAACTTATTCTGGTGATGATGTAACAAATTATTCTATTACAAACCATCCTAATATATATGCTGACATTACAATTGGTAATCCTTCAATAAGTGGTTTAAGTAATCAATCTAAACATTTTAGAGATTTGAGTTATACATTAGCTGGTGTTTCAAGTATTTCAGGATTGCCAATTACATATACATCTAGCAACCCATCAGTAGCGACAGTAAATTTAAACACGGGTGCCGTTACTATTGTAGATGTAGGAACAACAACTATAACCGCAAATATTTCATCAACTTTAAATTATAATTCAGCAACGGCAACTTACCAATTAGTAGTTAAGTTAAATGCTTCAAACGTTGATAAAATATCCCATGATACTATTAGATCATCTAATAATTTGTCACAAAACGGTCAAAGTTCAGTTAACTCAAACTCAAACATAGTCAGTAATAATAGAAACATTAAAAATTCGGGAACAAATGCTGGTGCAGTTGTAAAAGCAAAAGTTGTAGTTTCTTCAAATAATCAAAGCCCAACTGTTGAAGGTGTATATGACGATGGATCAAATTTAGGAGAAGTTTCTACAAAATTTACCGATGATGAAGAAAAAGAAAGATTCGAAGAGCCAGGTGATATTATTGATAAAAGAAATATTGTATTAAAAATTTCAGCAGGAGATTCTTATAATTACCAACTTGAATTAAGGAATAAAGGTTTAGTAATTAAAGCTTTAGATAATAGCTCTGTGTCATTTATTGAAAGCAATAAAGGGCTGGTTATTCAATCTGCAATTTCAGAAGTAATGAGTGTTGTGGGTTTTGTGAAGAGTCAGTTAAAAACAATTATCATTGATATCAAAGAAAGATTTTAGTTCACTTTAGGAATATTTTTTATACCATTGACAACAGAGTTTTCGTACTCATCTATAGCTGAGTTAATATTGTTTTTAGATTTTGATTCAATATAGCTAAGTAAATCTTTTTCTAAAATACCCATGGTATTTGTTTTTTCAAAATTTTCTTTAGACCAATTTAAATCATCATAGTTTTGTGCAAACCAATTATCACCTGTTGAACATTTTACAACATCTAGTAATTGTTTTTTTGTTAATCCAAAGTCATTGATTTGAGCTAATACATTTCTAGTTGCTAGTACTGATGAGGCAGCAATAAAGTTGTTTAGTAATTTAACTGACATCCCTTTTCCAAAATCACCAATGTGTAGCACATTATCTCCTAATATATTAAGTAGTGGCATAACATATTCTATTTCATTTTTATTTCCACCCACCATAAATGTTAAAGAACCTTCTTTAGCTTTTATTGTTGAGCCTGACATTGGTGTATCAATTAATATAAAATTTTTAGGTAATTTATTTTTCAGTTCTTCAATATAAGTTGTTGGTAATGTTGAACAAATTAAAATTGTTGCATTTTTTTGATAACAATGCATTATTATTAATTAACAAATCATTCGTTTCTTTTTTGTCTCTAACTATTGATAATATAACATCATTTTTTTCAAAAAAATCAGACTTTGATGGTATATATCTCTCTCCAAAATCCTTAAAATTGTTACTTGCCTTTATATCGTGTCCAGTCGCATTAATGTCATTTTGCAATAGCATTTTTAACATTGGGTAACCCATTTCACCACATCCAGCTATACCAATGGATTGGTTCAGGATATTTGATACAATTTTTGTAATAGACATAATTAAGTGATTATAATAATATTAATAAAAATATTACAAATTATTTATATGAATATTGAAGAATTAAAAAAATGGATAGGCTCTTCTGAAACGTCTGAAGATATAATTACATCATCACTTGAACAAAGATTTAGAGCAACTTTAGACATAGATCCTGGAGATCCAAAAATAGGTGATGTAGCTTCTAGCGGTATACATTGGACGTTAGCACCACCGGTTTATAAACATTCTGATTTAGGTAAAGATTCTCATCCAAAAAAAGGAGGTTTTTTACCACCCGTAACTTTTCCAAGAAGAATGTGGGCAGGTTGTGAAACTGATTTTTATTCTAAACTTTATATTGGAGATAAGGTTACAAAAGTATCTTCAGTAGATGATATTTCATTAAAAGAAGGAAAGTCTGGAAAATTATGTTTTGTTAAAGCGAAATATGAATTTTATGTGAACAATGAAATTAAAATTAAAGAATTTCATAATATTGTATACAGAGAAATAAGTAAAAATCAGAATATTCAGAAAGTTGAATTACCTTTTGAAAAATTTGATAATGAAAAATCTATTTACACCCATCCAACAATTATGTTTCGTTATTCTGCTATTACATTTAATGGGCATAGAATTCATTATGATTATCCCTACAGTACTAAAGAAGAGTTTTATCCTGATCTTGTATTTCATGGTCCATTACAAGCGACCTTGCTATTACATCTTTCTGAAGAAAATGCTAATAAAACTGCAAAAAAGTTCATTCATAGAGGGGTATCTCCAGTTTTTGCTAATATGAATTTAAAATTAAAATTAAAAAAAATTGATGATGAAGAATATCATTCATTTTCAGAGACTGATCAGCACGGAATGGCGATGGAGGGTAAAGCTTATTTCTAGTTTAATTTTTAAATTCTTCTCTAATTGTTTCTGAATTAGAGTTGAGCTCTGGAACATTTTTTGCGTATTGATGCAATCCATCATGTTCTGCTCCTGGAGCTATCATTTTTACTTTTCCATTAGGCGCGTTTACTTCAATAAATTGATTTTGTGGATGTTTTGAAAATTGTTCTATGTTTGAAATTCTTCCATATGCAATGCCGCCTATTTCACATTTTTCAATTATTTGATCTCGAGTGTGTTTTTTAAATTTAGTATTGATAATTTCTTCTAACTTTTTTGTGTTTACAACTCTTGCGTTATTTGAACA
The DNA here is from genome assembly GCA_038131545.1 of Alphaproteobacteria bacterium. Classification (GTDB taxonomy): domain Bacteria; phylum Pseudomonadota; class Alphaproteobacteria; order Puniceispirillales; family Marisalimonadaceae; genus TMED54. The sequence goes on along the minus strand of JAYPPQ010000004.1, from coordinate 1,289,167 downwards.
AAACATTTTATCACTGGCAATTTTTTCATCTTCAAGAACAAATTTACAAAAATTAACCCATTCTCTTTCATTTTGAATGCCAATTAAAATTTCTAAATTATCTGCACATTCAAAAGAAGCATATGGGGTTATAGTGGGGTGTCTGATACCACATCTTTTAGGCTCTTTATTTGAGTAGACATATTGTAAGTACGGAACATTCATCCAATCAGATAATGCTGAAAATAAAGATACTGAAATATGTCTTCCTTTACCTGTTTTTTCTCTGCCGATTAGAGCCTGTAAAACTGCATTTAATGCAGTCATTCCTGCAGAAATATCACACACTGAGACACCTACTCTTGATCTTCCTTTTTCAATTTCATTTTCAGGTACACCCGTTAAGTCTGTAAGACCAGTTTCTGCTTGAATAAGCATGTCATATGCTTTTTGCTTCATATATGGTCCCTTTTCACCAAAACCTGTGATTGAACAGGTGATTAATTTAGGGTACTTGTCTCTTAATTCTTTTAAATTAAGTCCTAATCTTTCAAATGCACCAGGAGCTAAATTCTGAATTAAAATATCAGATTTCTTTATAATATTTTTTAAAACCTGTAGATCATTTTTATCTTTTAAATTTAAAGCTATTGACTCTTTTCCTCGGTTTAACCAAACAAAATAGGCACTATCTCCATTAACAAAATCATCATATTTTCTTGCAAAGTCTCCTTCATGTCTCTCAACTTTTATTACTCTTGCTCCAGCATCTGCTAGTCTACTTGATAAGTATGGAGCTGCAACAGCTTGTTCAATTGAGACTACTAATATATTTTCTAAATCTTTTGACATAAATGAACTATAATATAAATTATCGTAAAATATAATATGAATTAAAAAAATATTTAATTATCTTAATTTTCGCTTATAAAAAATAATATGAGTAATTTTGACTATGATTTGATTGTAATTGGAGCAGGTTCAGGTGGAACAAGAACGGCAAGAATAGCTGCCGGATATGGTGCCAAAACAGCTGTAATCGAAGGAGATAGACCAGGTGGCACATGTGTTTTACGTGGTTGTGTACCTAAAAAATTACTAATCTATGGCTCTGAATTTTCTCATCAAGTTGAAGATGCGATTGGTTATGGTTGGGAAACTGGTAGTTTTAAATCAAATTGGAAAGATTTGATTTCAAAAAAAAATAAAGAGTTAGATCGACTTCATGAAATTTATAAAAACTTAATAGTCAATTCAGGATGTGTTTTAATATCAGGATGGGGAAAGATTTTATCTGCTCATGAAGTTTTAGTAAAAAATAAAAGTTCAAAAGAACGTAAAATTTCTGCAAAAAAAATAATGATAGCAGTGGGTGGAAAATCAAGTTTTCCTAAATTTGATGGTAATTTGAATATGATTAATTCTGATGAAGCATTAGATTTAAAAGAGTTACCAAAATCAATTTTAATTTATGGATCTGGTTATATAGCTGTAGAATTTGCAGGTATTTTTAACGGTTTTGGCGTTGAAACAAACTTAGTTTTTAGGTCTGACTTTGTTTTAAGGGGTTTTGATATAGACATAAGAAAGAAACTTACTGAACAAATAGAAAATAGAGGCATAAAAGTCTTTTCTAGAGCAACAATTGAAAAAATAGAAGGAAGTGACCAATTTATTGCTCATCTTTCTAATGGGAAAAAGATTTTAACTGATAAAGTTATGGGAGCTACTGGACGTATTCCAAATATAGAAACTTTAGGATTAAATGAAATAGGTATAAAAACTGGCAAACAAGGCAATATAATTGTAAATGAATTTAATCAGACCAATATCAAATCTATTTATGCTATTGGTGATGTTACAGATAGAATAAATTTAACCCCAGTAGCAATTGCTGAAGGTCACGCATTTTCTGATAGAGAGTTTGGAAATAAAAATAGATTTATTTCATACGATAATGTTCCAAGCGCTGTATTTTCTCAACCACCAGTATCAGTTGTTGGTTTAACTCTTGAAGACGCTAAAACATTAAATATAAAGGCAAAAGAATTTGTATCTGAATTTAATCCTTTGAAAAATACAATAACGGGTAAACAAGAGAAAACTCTTATGAAACTTGTTGTTGATGAAAATGACAAGGTTTTAGGTGCTCACATGCTTGGAGACTATTCCCCCGAAATTATTCAAGGTATTGCAGTATCTATAAAAGCAGGAGCAAAAAAATCAGATTTTGATGCAACTATTGGGATACATCCCACAGCAGCTGAAGAATTTGTTACAATGAAATAAAAGTTATTAACATTGATAAAAATTATTTTTATTATAATCTGATCAAAAGGTATAGATATGAAATGGACTATTGATTCTTGGCAAAATTATCCAATTAAACAAGTGCCAACATATAATGATGGAAATGAACTTAAAAATGTTGAGGATGAACTCTCACTGAGACCTCCTTTAGTATTTGCAGAAGAAGTTAGAAGACTTCGAAGAAGATTAGCATCTGTTGCGGAGGGTAAAGCATTTTTATTACAAGGTGGTGATTGTGCTGAATCTTTTTTAGAACATAATGCAAATAATATTAGAGATAGTTTTAAAGTTATACTTCAAATGGCAGCTGTACTTACTTATGGCTCTTCATTACCCGTCATTAAAATTGGAAGGTTTGCTGGTCAATATTCTAAGCCAAGATCATCTCCAACCGAAGTAATAGATGGCATTGAACTTCCAAGTTATAAAGGCGACATGATCAATGATATGGCCTTTACAAAGGAAGGTAGAAACCCTGATCCAAATAGACTTTTAATGGCATATGATAAGTCAGCCTCTACACTGAATTTGTTGAGAGCATTTGCAAGTGGAGGAATGGCAGATTTGAACAAAATTCAAGAATGGAATTTAGAATTTGTTAAAGGAACAGATGAAGTTAATCGATATATTGAAATAGCTGAAAAAATATCAGAAGCTTTAACTTTTATGAAAGCTTGTGGAATAACTCCAAGTAATACATTGCAGTTAAGAGAAACTGAGTTTTACACTTCACATGAGGGTTTATTACTGAATTATGAAGAAGCTCTTACTAGAAAAGATACCATAACAGAAGAAAAGGGGTGGTTTGCAACTTCAGCGCATATGTTGTGGATTGGTGATAGAACAAGAGATTTAGATGGTGCTCATGTAGAATATATGAAAGGAATAGCAAATCCTATTGGCTTAAAATGTGGACCTTCAACTGATCCAGATGAACTTTTAAAACTAGTGGAAACTTTAAATCCAACAAATTCTTTTGGAAGATTAACTTTGATTGCAAGAATGGGGGCTTCTCAGGTAAGAGAAAAGTTATCTCCACTTGTCAAAGCTATTAAAAAATCTGGATTAGCAGTTGGATGGTGTTGTGACCCAATGCATGGCAACACAATTAAGGCATCCAATGGTTATAAAACAAGAAAAGTTGATGATATAATGGAAGAGGTAAAAGGTTTTTTTGAAGTTCATTTCGATAATAGTACCATTCCTGGTGGGGTTCACTTCGAAATGACTGGTCAAAATGTAACTGAGTGTGTTGGTGGAATATATAATGTTAAAGAAGATAATTTAAGTGATAGATATCATACTCATTGTGATCCTAGACTAAATGCAAATCAATCACTTGAATTAGCTTTTCTTTTAGCTGAATTGTTAGTTAATAAAAGGAAAAGTAATTAATCTAAAATTTTATTAATATGGTTAATATGAATAAAATAAAAACTTCAAAAGATATATTTGATAATTCAAGGCCTAACATAGAAGATCTATCATCAATAACTGATAGTTATTTCACGAAAAGTAAATCTATTGTGTCAAAATTTGGTGATACTGAAGTGACATATGCAATTTTTATGAGAAGGCCAGTGTTATCAGCTCTTAACCCTGCCTTAAAATGGCTTGATAATATTTTAAAAGAAAGAAATTGTAAAATTAATATTAAGAGATTTTTTGATGAAGGAGAGTATGTTGGTGCTGGTGAACCTCTAGTATATATATCTGGTTCTTTTTTTAATCTTGTCGATTTAGAAACAGCTTTATTACAAAAGATTGGAGCAACATGTGTTGCTGCTTATAATGCAAAATCCATGGTAAGTTCTTTGCCCTATGCTTCATTTCTTGCAATGGATGCAAGGCATTGTGCAGGAACTGATATGGCTGATTTAATGGCTTATGGTGCTTTTGTTGGTTCAGAATCTGCTAAAAAAGAAAAGGATGTTGTTGGATTTATTGGGTGTGCTACAGATAGGACAGCATCTTTATTTGATAAAAAAAGTGGCTTGGGAACAATGCCTCATGCTTTGGTCGGGTATGCTGGCACAACTCTTGAAGCTGCAAAAATGTATCATGAAACATTTCCAAATGAACCATTAACTGTATTAATTGACTATTTCGGAAAAGAAATTACGGATGGATTATCAGTAGCTAGATATTTTAAAAATCTTGCAAAAGAGGGAAAGTTATCACTTCGTTTAGATACTCATGGCAGTAGATATTTAGAAGGTCTAGACGTAGCTGGCTCATATAATGTATTAGAGAGAAATGCCCCTGATTCAATAAGAGGTTATCGAACAGAACAAGAGTTAAGATATTTAATAGGTACAGGAGTATCAGCTGCTTCAGTTTGGAGATTAAGAGAAATTTTAAATGATGCTAATTTTCAAAAAGTAAAAATTGTTGCAAGTAGTGGATTTGGCCCTGAAAAATGTAAAGTTTTTTCTTTTGCAAATGTACCAGTTGATACTATAGGTACCGGGTCATATTTACCAAGTAAATGGTCCGAAACATATGCTACAGCAGATATTGTTTCCTATGGTGGAAAATCAATGGTTAAATTAGGAAGAGAATTTCTATTTAAGAAGTAGAATTTATAACTATATATAAATTATGGTAACAAATCTAAAAATTGCATTAGCGCAACTAAATCCTTTGGTTGGAGATGTAATTGGTAATGTTGATAAATTAATTTCTGTAAGGTCAAATTTAGATGATAGTGTTGATATATTAGTAGCACCAGAGCTTTATATTTCTGGTTACCCAATTGATGATTTGGTTCTGAGAGAAGATTTTTTAGATTTAGTAGATAAAGGTTTAGAAAATCTTGCTAAAGCTACAAAAGATTGTAAATCATCCATAATTGTTGGAGCTCCTAGAAAAGAAAAAAATACTATTAGAAACTCAGTATTTGTGATTGAAAATGGAGAAATTTCTACATTTAGAGATAAATATGAATTGCCAAATTCTGGGGTTTTTGACGAACAACGTATATTCACCCCTGGAAATTTATCTGGGCCAGTTAATATTAAAGGAGTAAGAATTGGGATTCCAATTTGTGAAGATATTTGGAAAGAAAATGTTATTGAGTGTCTGGCAGAATCAGGAGCAGAAATAATTATTTCAATAAATGCGTCTCCATTTACTTTGAGCAAAAATAATGAAAGATTGTCGGTTGTTATATCTAGAATTCGAGAAAATGAGCTTCCTTTAGTTTATCTTAATCGATATGGAGGTCAGGACGAACTGGTTTTTGATGGCAACTCTTTTGCTTTAAATGATGATGGTTCAATATGTTTGAATTGTAAATCATTTGAACATGATATTTCTATAATCAATTTTAGAAAAGATAAAAAATGGATTGGAAAAGGAGATATAATTAAATCTTCAACTAAATATGAAAGTTTGTATAAAGCACTTGTTTTAGGTTTAAGAGATTATGTAAAAAACAATAAATTTCCTGGAGTTATTTTAGGAATGTCTGGAGGAATAGATTCTGCTTTAGTAGCATCCCTTGCTGTTGATGCTCTTGGTCCTCAAAATGTTCATGCCGTGATGATGCCTAGCCCTTATACAAGTAATGAAAGTTTAAATGATGCTAAGGAAGCTCTAAATTTTCTTGATGTAGAATATAATGAATTAAACATTGAAGACAGCATGAAAATTGTTGATAAAACACTTTTAGATTTTAAAGGTCCAGATTTTAAAATAGGTATTACAGAGGAAAATATTCAATCAAGATTGAGAGGTTTATTATTAATGGCTCTATCTAATCGATTTGGATATATGTTGTTAGCAACTGGTAACAAGTCAGAGTACGCGGTTGGATATGCAACATTGTATGGAGATATGTGTGGAGGTTATGCTCCAATAAAAGATGTTTGGAAAACAGATGTGTTTGAATTGTGTAAATGGAGAAATAATAACCACTCTTCATTTTTTTTAGGCCCAAACTCAAAAGTGATGCCAGATAATATCATTAATAAACCACCTACTGCTGAGTTAAGAGATAATCAAAAAGATACTGATAGTTTGCCAGATTATAATATTTTAGACGAAATTTTGAGAAGCTTAGTTGAAAAAGAATTATCTGTTCAAAATATTGTTAGTAAAGGTTTCAATGAAACCGAAGTTAAAAAGGTTTCTCGATTATTATCTATTGCTGAATATAAACGTTTTCAGTCAGCTCCTGGTCCTAAAGTTACAGATAAAGCTTTTGGCAGAGATAGAAGGTTTCCATTAACTAGTGGATTTTCAAATTGGAATTAATTAACTTTACATAAACGTACCCAGAGTTTATTAAATTTTAACAGAAATATTTTTTGGAAAATATAATGAATAAGCTACGATTTGCCCCTAGTCCTACTGGTAATTTACATGTTGGAAATTTTAGAACTGCATTGATAAATTATCTATTGGCAAAAAAATTATCAGGCCATTTTATGTTAAGAATTGACGATACTGATATCGAGAGATCTAATTTGATTTATGAAGAGCAAATAAAAAAAGATCTTGTTTGGGCAGGTATGAATTGGGATAGTGAAGTTAAACAAAGTCAAAGAATTAATAAATATAAAGAAGTTTTAGATTTGTTAATAAGTAAACAATTAGTTTATCCATGTTTTGAAGATCCTGAAGAATTAAACCTTAAAAGAAAAGCTCAATTGTCATCTGGAAAACCTCCAATTTATGACAGAAAATCACTAAATTTAACGGATAAAGAGATAGAAGAAAAAATATCAAATGGAAAAAAACCTCATTATAGATTTTTTTTGAAAAGTGAAAAAATTATTTGGAATGATTTAGTTCGTGGTGAATGTGTATTAGACACATCATCTGTTTCTGATCCGATTATTGTTAGAGAAGATGGTAGATTTATTTATACTTTAGCGTCTGTAATAGATGACAGTGATTTTAAAATTACTCATATAATTCGTGGAGAAGACCATGTTACAAATTCAGCAGTGCAAATTCAGATTTTTAAAGCTTTAAACTCACAAATTCCTCAAATGGGACATTTATCATTAATGACTGATATTGATGGAGGAGGATTATCTAAGAGAATAGGAAGTCTGTCTATTGATGAATTAAAAAAACAAAATATAGAACCTCAAGCTTTAACGAGTTATTTAGCTAAAATTGGTTCCTCTCAAAATGTTGAATTACATAATTCGATAAATCAGCTTATTAATGAATTTGATATCAATTCATTTAATAAAGCACCTACAAAGTTTGATCATGAATTTTTAAAAAATTTTAATATTAAATTTTTTCAATTAATTAATTTTAATACCATTAAAGAGAGAATAACTGAGAATAAAATTTATTTCACAGAAGAGTTTTGGGATTTTATTAAAACTAATGTTTCTTCAATTGATCAAATTCATGAGTGGTTAGATATCCTTTATGGTAACTTTTACATTGATAAAAATAATAATTTTGAAACAAAAAATTTCTATTTGAATTGTTTTCCAGATCAGCCAATTGATCATCTAACATGGTCTAAGTGGTTAGAAAATATAACACTAAAAGTTAGTGATAAAAAAATTAATATTATTAAAAATATTAGAGCATTTTTAACAGGTAAATCATCAGGTCCTGAGTTATCAAGTTTAATAATTTTTTTAGGAAAAGAAAAAATTTTTCAAAGGCTTAAGACAGATAATTAAATATGCTAAAGATTTATAATACATTATCTAAAAAAATTGAAGATTTTATCCCTATAGATAAATCTCATATTAAAATTTATGTATGTGGTCCAACTGTATATGATAAAATACATATAGGAAACGCCAGACCTTTGGTTGTTTTTGATACATTTGTAAGATTATTAAAGTATAAGTATCCAAAAGTGACTTATGTAAGAAATATTACAGATGTTGATGACAAGATAAATGATCGTTTGATATCTGAAAAAATTACCTTAAAAGATCTTACTGATAAAACTATTAATGATTTCCAAAAAGATTGTACATCATTAAATAATTTATATCCAGATTATGAACCCAGAGCAACTGAACATATTTCAGAAATGATTAAAATGATAGAAAATCTAATTTTAAATGAATTTGCTTATTTATCAAAAGGGCATGTTTTATTTAATATTAAAAAATTTCCAGAATATGGAAGTTTGTCTAATAGAACATTAGATGAAATGATCTCTGGTTCGAGAGTAGAGGTTGCTGATTATAAAATTAATCCTGGAGATTTCGTTCTTTGGAAACCTTCAGAGCAAAATATACCAGGATGGGAAAGTCCATGGGGAAGGGGCAGGCCAGGCTGGCATATTGAATGTTCTGCGATGAGTAAAAAATATCTAGGAGTTCAATTTGATATTCATGGAGGTGGCGCGGATTTAATTTTCCCTCATCATGAAAATGAAATTGCCCAATCTAGATGTGCAAATAACTCTAATTCTCTAGCAAATTTCTGGATGCATAATGGTTATGTAAATATTGATAATGTTAAGATGTCTAAGTCTTTAAAGAACTTTGTAAGTATATCAGAACTTCTTAATAAATTTAAGGGTGAAACTATAAGATATTTTTTGTTACAATCACACTATAGAGCGCCATTAAATTTCTCAAATAATTCTCTTTTAGAAGCAAATACTTCATTATCAAGTTTGTATAGATCAGTTGAAGATTTATCTGTAAATGGTGATCCTGATAAAGAAATATTAACTAATTTAGAAGATGACGTTAATACTCCTAAAGTTTTTTCTAGATTACATTATTTGTCTGAACAAGCTAACAAGGGAAGTATTGAGGCTGCACAGCTTTTAAAAAATTCATCACCAATTTTAGGATTGCTTGAAAACACTTCAGATAATTGGTTTAAAACAAATTCATTTAATCAAGATGATTTATCAATTAATAAGCTAACAAAAAGACAAATTTTAGAACTTATTGAAAAAAGAGCAAATGCTAAAACCAAAAAAGATTTTGAATTAGCAGATAAAATAAGAAAATCTTTAGATGATGAAGGAATAGTTTTAGAAGACAATGCAAATGGTACAGATTGGCGATATAAATAATTTATATGAATAATGTTTTTATAATATTGGTTAAGCCACAATTAGGTCAAAACATTGGTTCTGTAGCAAGAGTAATGAAAAATCTAAATTTTAAAAATTTAAGGATTGTAAATCCAAGAGATGGTTGGCCAAATCAAGATGTAATATCAACTGCAGCTGGTGCTGACGATGTTATAACAAATACTAAAGTGTTTGATAACGTTTCTGAAGCTTGTAATGATTTAAATTATTTATTTGCATCCTCTGCAAGAAAAAGAGACTTAAATATTAAAACTTTGAATTTAGTCAATACAGTTTCTTCTTTAAATAAAACTGAGTTTTCTAGAAATGATTTTAAATTTGGTATTTTATTTGGTTGTGAAAGTTCAGGGTTATCAAACGAAGATTTAATTACTGCAAATCAATTGATTTACATACCATCTAATTCAGATTTTTCTTCATTAAATATATCTCATGCAGTTTCATTGATATGTTGGGAATTCTTTAAATTTTTTAATGATTTAATCTTAGATCAAAATTCAAAAATTTCTCTAAATACATCTCCTACAATAAAAGATATGGATTATTTTTATAAAAATTTATGTGAAAAATTAAATAAATCAGGTTTTTTCCATTCAGATTTTATGAAAAAATCAATTATGGAAAATATTAAAGTTTTATTTAATAGGGCTGAATTATCGTCTCAAGAAATAAAAACTTTAAATGGTATAATAAAATCTTTGTATGAATACAATAAACAAGCTTGACATTAATGATTCAAACGTTATTTTAGGAAAAAATAGGAAAAGTATGGCTAAATCTGATCACAAACGTTTAAGTTCAAAACATAAAATTGATAGACGTCTTGGCGTTAATTTATGGGGTCGTCCCAAATCTCCTTTGAATATGAGAGATTATGCTCCTGGTCAACATGGACAAAGAAGAAAAAAACCTACTGACTTTGGTGTACAGTTAATGGCTAAACAAAAGTTAAAAGGTTATTACGGAAATATCGGTGAAAAACAATTTAAAAAATATTATGTAGAAGCAGTAAGACGCAAAGGTGATACTGGTGCTAATCTTGTTGGTTTGTTAGAATGTAGATTGGATGCAATTATCTATAGAATGAAATTAGCTCCAACTGTTTTCGCTTGTAGGCAGTTAATTAATCATGGGCATGTAAACGTCAATGACAAAAGATGTAACATACCTTCCAGGATGATTAAAGTTGGTGATGTTATATCTCTAAAAGAAAAGGCCAAAACAATACCGTACGTATTGCAAGCGATAGAAACACCTGAACGTGATGTTCCAGATTATATTGAAATTGATCATTCTAAATTTTCTGGTGGAATTTTGAGAATACCTGCACCTGATGAAATTCCATACCCAGTTCAAATGGAAACAAATTTAGTTATTGAGTATTACTCTAGATAATATTCAATTTAGTTTAAAAAAAGCCCGCTTCTGATAGCGGGCTTTTTTAATATCTAATCGCTAATTTTTTCTAGTACCTTTGGTGGAGACATAGGTAAACTGTAAAACCTTGTTCCTATAGCATTATAAATAGCATTTGCAATTGCTGATAATGGTGGAACTATTGGTACTTCTCCTACACCTCTGACTCCTTGAGGGTGTTGTGGATTTGGTACTTCTACAAGTATTGTATCTATCATAGGCAGATCAGAACAGACCGGTATTCTATAATCTAAAAAGCCAGGATTATCTAGTTTTCCTTCCTTGTTATAAATATACTCTTCATTTAATGCCCAACCAATTCCTTGAACAACTCCACCTTGAAGTTGCCCTTCAACATAAGCAGGATGTATAGCTTTTCCTACATCTTGTGCAGCTGTATATCTTATAACTCTTGCTATACCGAGCTCTATATCTACCTCTACGTCACATATGTGTGTAGCAAAACCACCTTCTGCTCCAACAGTGTTAACTTGATGTCCTGCACCTATAGGTCCACCTGTTGGTGTAGCTTGTTCAGCTAGTTCAACAAGAGACAATGGTTTAAATTTACCTGCATTATCTCCTGCAGGACGGGCTTCACCATTTTCCCATTCAATAGCTTCTTTGTCGATATTCCAGATTTTTGATGCTCTATCTTTAAGTATATCAATTACCTGATTTGTTGATTCTGTAACTACTAATGCTGAAGCAAATAATACACGACTTCCACCTGTTAAATTACTGAAGCCAATTGTAGCTGTATCACCAATCAATACAGATACTCTATTAACGTCAATACCTAGAAGTTCAGCTGTTATATTTGCAATCGATGCTCTAGAACCACCAATATCTGGATGTCCAGTTGTTACTACAACATTACCATCTTCTGTTATGTTAACCTGAGCACTTGATTCGCCACCAGCATTAAACCAAAAACCACTCGCATAACCTCTTCCTTGAAGTTTTTTTAATGGAGCTTTGTAGTGTGGATGTGATAAACAAGCTTCTAATGTTTCAACATAACCCATGACAGGATAAGTTGGTCCATGAACGGCTTTAGTTCCTTCTTTGGCAGCATTTTTTAATCTAAATTCTAAAGGACACATCTTAAGAGCTTCTGCAACCTCATCTAATACACATTCAACAGCATATGCACCTATAGGTGCACCTGGTGCTCTATAGGCAGCTACTTTTGATCGATTTGAAACAACATCGTAACCAAAGGTATGTGCATTTGGTATGTCATACGGTGCTAAACAGCATCCTGCTGCACCTCTTATTGGTGCGCCAGGAAATGCGCCAGCTTGAAGATAAAAAGTTCCTTGAGCAGCTGTAATTTCACCATTATTTTTGGCACCAATTTTAACCTTACTTTTTGAACCGGATGTTGGTCCACTGGCTCTCATAACTTCTTCTCTAGTCATAACCATTTTTACAGGTCTACCTGACTTTTTTGATAAAATTGTAGCAACTGGTTCAAGATATACTATCGTCTTTCCACCAAATCCTCCACCAATCTCTGCAGGAATTGCTCTAATACTACTTTGAGGAATACCAGTGATAAATGATGTCATTGCTCTAACCATAAATTGGCCTTGGCTTGAACTCCATATGGTTGTTCTGTCATCAGGAGACACACTAACCAAACAAGCGTGAGTTTCTAGATAACCTTGATGAACAGCAGCAGTCTCAAACTCTCTTTCGATTATGATATCTGCTTCTTTAAAACCTTTTTCAATATCACCTTTTTTGTGTTCTAGTGTTCCTGCAATATTTGATGGTTTACCATCAAATTTAATGAAATCATGTAGAATAGGAGCATCAGGTTTTATAGCATCATCTATCTCTATTGCCCAAGGGTGAATGTCATATTCAACTTCAATAAGTTCACAAGCTTTTTCTGCAATTTCTTCTGTTCTAGCAGCTACAGCAGCAATTGGGTGTCCATGGAAAAGCACCTTTTCTTTTGCCAAAACGTTTCTTGCCATCCATCTTATATCCTGAATTCCTAATATTACCGGTGTGTCAACAGGAAAATCAACACAATCAGCTGATGTTGCAACCGAAAAAACACCATCCAATTCTTCAGCTTTTTTGGTATTAATTGATTTAATTGTAGCATGAGGGTGAGGGCTTCTTAAAACTTTACCCCAAATCATTCCTGGCATTATAGTATCAGCAGCATACTCAGCTCTTCCTGTTACTTTATCAGCCCCATCTGGTCTAATTGTATTTTTACCAATCCATTTATTATCCATTTCATTCATTATGCATTCTCCCTAATTTCTTCAGCAGCAGCTTGAACTGCTTTTACAATTTTATCATATCCTGTACATCTACAAAGATTTCCAGCTAGCCAATAACGGATTTCAGTTTCTGTGGGGTTGGCATTCTTTTCAAGCAGAGATTTTGCGGCAACTAACATCCCAGGAGTGCATATCCCACATTGAAGTGCAGCATGTTCCAGAAAGGTTTTTTGTAAAACATTAAACTTACCATTTTTGGCCATGCCTTCGATAGTTTCAATGTTTTTATCTTCAGATTCTGCAGCTAACACCAAACATGAACATACTAATCTTCCATCCATAGTGATGCTACAAGCACCACAGTCTCCAGAACTGCAGACCTCTTTCGTACCAGTCATGTTTAGATCTCTTCTTAAAACGTCAAGAACCGTATCATATGGTTGACATAAAAACTCTGTTTCTTCACCATTGATTTTTGTTTTTACTTGTATTTTAGCCATTTTATCCTCTTTTTGCTCTTTCAATTGCTTTTTCTAAAGCTCTTTTGAATAAGACCTTTGACACTTTTTTCCTATAACTTATTGTTCCTCTTTTGTCGTCAATTGGATTACAAGCTGCTTCACATGCCAAAGCAGCTTTTTCAATGGATTCTTGATCAAAATTTGAACCAATGAGAGCTTTTGAAGCATCTTCAACTAACAATGCTGTGGGTGCAACTGCTCCAAGAGCAACTCTTGCATCAACACATTTTTCATTTTCAATTGTAACATTTACTGCACAACCAACTACAGCAATATCCATTTCAGTTCTAGGTATCATTCGAAGATAAGCATCTCCAGAATTTTTTTGTTTTTTTGGAAATTGAAAGTTAACAACAATTTCACCATTCTTTAGATTAGTTTTGCCTGGACCAGCATGAATATTTTCAACAGGCATATTTCTTTCACCTTCTGGACCTTGCACTTTTACAGTAGCGCCAGATGCTATTAAAGCTGGTACGCTGTCTCCAGCAGGTGATGCATTGCAGAGATTTCCACCTAAAGAAGCTCTTCCTTGTATTTGCTCAGATCCAATTAACCTTAATGCTTCTAGAACTCCTGGCCAATTATTGCCAAAATCTTTTTCTTCATCTAAAACTGCACCCGCAACAGCAGCACCAATTGTATATGAACCATTATCATTACTTATCTCTTTTAACTCTTTAATATTTTTAATATCAATTATTGTGTCAGGTTGAGATATTCCAGACCGAATTTGGACCAAAAGGTCAGTACCACCTGCTAAAATTTTAGTTTTTCCTTCTTTGCTTGATTTTGTATATACATCAACAGCTTGTTCAAGTGTTTCAGGTGAAATGAATTTAACTTCAGACATATTTTTAATTCTCCAATTATATTTATCTTAGCTTAAAAATTTAATAAGATTAAATCAATAGCTAAGGTTAGTTGGTTTTAATATTTTTTTCTTCAAAAAAACTTACTAGCTCTCCATTTTCATGCATTTCTCTGATTATATCACATCCTCCAACAAATTCTTTTTTTACATAAAGTTGAGGTATAGTTGGCCAATCAGAATATTCTTTAATACCTTCTCTAATATCTTGGTCTTGTAAAACATTGCTAGTCTTATAATCTACTCCTAAATGATTTAAAACCCCAACAACTGCAGCAGAAAATCCACATTGAGGCATTTCAGGAGTTCCTTTCATGAACAGCATTACTTCGCTTTCGTTTATTAAGTTTTCAATTTTTTCTTTTACAGAATTTTCCATTTTAATTCTCCATTATTTATTTTGGCTCAGATGTATTTAATGCTAAAGCGTGAAGATCATACCCCATCTTACCTTTAAGAGCCTTGTAAACCATTTGGTGTTGTTTAACTTTTGAAAGACCTTTAAATGAGCTTGTTTCAATGTAAGCTGCATAATGGTCACCATCACCTCTAAGATCATCAATCTTAATTTTAGCATCCGGGAATGTTTCTAAAATTAGATTTTTTATTTCATCTGCTTGCATTGGCATAAATTCACCTCTATGAAAATAAGTTTGGAATACTATTGTTATAAAGATCTGAGCACTTATTAATACATATGCTATCATATTTTGGTATTTCAACAATACCCGTTTTATTAGTTTTTCCTATACAATACACTTTAATGTTTTCAGATTTGGAAAACTCTACCAATTTATCGGGTTTATTTGTGGAAATTATTATTCTGCTTTGATCTTCGCCAAATAACCAGCCATGTAAAAATAAAAGATTTTCTTCGTTTGGGCTTTGTATTCTAGGAGGTAAATTAATATCAATACCCAGCTTATTAAATAAAAGCATTTCAATCATGCAGGGCAATAGTCCACCATCAGAGATATCATGAGCAGAGTTAATAATTTTATTATCATTCAGCTTCATTACAAAATCTTGAAATTGCTTTTCTTTTTTCAGGTCAATTGGCGGGACTTGTCCTAAAAAGTCATCACAAAAAATTTCTTGGTATAAACTTGATTGAAGAAAACCATCATACTTGTTTTCATCTTGGCCTATTATGAATAAAGTTTCATTATTTTTTGCATCCATGTAGATAATTTTTTCAATATCATCAACAATACCTACCATGCCAATCACGGGTGTAGGCAATATACTTTTTCCATTTGTTTCATTATACAATGATACATTCCCGGAAACCACTGGAGTATTTAATTCTTCACATGCTTCTTTAATTCCTTTAATTGAACCTACAATTTGACCCATAATTTCTTTTTTTCGGGATTTCAAAGTTTAAATTATTTGTTACGGCTAATGGTTTTGCACCTGAAACTACTAAATTTCTTGCAGCTTCTGCAACAGTAATTTTTCCACCTTCAATTGGATCGTTTAAAATATATTTTGAATTGCAGTCAGTTGATATAGCAACAGCTTTACCTTTAAATTCACCCTTTTCGCTATTATGAATTTTAACAATTGATGCATCACTTTTATTGCCTATAGAGATTGTATCCCCCATTACAGAGCTATCATATTGTTCATAAATCCATTTTTTGAAGCAAAGTTTTCGTTTTTAATTATTTTATATATAGTTGTTTTTATTGAATTTTTACAAAATATTTTGTTGTTATCTTAAATTTACTTTTGAAGTTTTGATCTCGTATTCTCTCTCAAGTTCAGGAGATTCATTTACCAAAAGTCAAGTGGTAAATTACAAACCATTGTATTTTCTTTTTTTAAAATTATTTTCTTTGGGCTAATGATTTTTCCAATTACTGCAAAATCTAAATCCCATTTTTTAAAAATCTTTTTAGCATCTTCTTCAGCTCCTTTTTTTAAAATCATCAGCATTCTTTCTTGGCTTTCCGAAAGCATAATTTCGTAGCTTGACATGTTTTTTTCTCTAACAGGAATTTCGTCTAAATCAATTTCAATTCCAACATTTCCTTTTGAAGCCATCTCAACGCTTGAACTCGTTAATCCAGCTGCACCCATATCTTGTATAGATAATATCAATTCTGTTTTCATTAATTCTAAGCATGCCTCTAATAAAAGTTTTCCAGTGAATGGATCTCCAACTTGAACAGTTGGTTTTTGGCTTTCTGTATCATCAGAAAATTCAGCTGAGGCCATGGTAGCTCCATGTATTCCATCTCTTCCTGTTTTTGCGCCAACATAAATCACTGGGTTTCCAACGCCGCTTGCAGCTGAGTAAAAAATTTTATTTTTATTTACTAAACCTGTAGCCATTGCGTTTACAAGTATGTTCGAGTTATAGGATTTGTTAAAATTTGTTTCACCACCAACTGTTGGAATGCCTATACAATTTCCATAACCTCCAATTCCTTTAACAACTCCAGGAAGCAGATGATTAGTTAATGAATGATTAATTTCTCCAAATCGTAGCACATTCATAAGTGCAATTGGTCTTGCTCCCATTGTAAAGACATCTCTTAATATTCCTCCAACACCTGTGGCAGCACCTTGATATGGGTCTATAAAAGATGGATGATTGTGAGACTCTATTTTGAAAACAATAGCTTGATCGTCTCCAATATCAATTATACCAGCATTTTCTCCTGGTCCTTGAATAACGTGATCGCCAGAGGTGGGTAATGTTTTTAACCATTTTTTTGAACTTTTATAAGAACAATGTTCAGAAAACATTGCTGAGCAAATGCCAGCTTCAGTCAGATTTGGTATTTTACCAATTTTTTGGCATATTAATTCAAACTCTTCTTCTGTAAGTCCCATCTCCATTGCTTGATTTAATGTGCATTCACTATTTATATTTTCTTTTGTCATTATCAACTCAATAATTGTTCCATTAAGTTCTGAAAGAATAATTTGCCATCTAAAGAATTATGATGATCAAAAACTGATCTTTCTGGATGAGGCATCATTCCAAGAATTCTTCCGTTTTCAGATA
This sequence comes from Alphaproteobacteria bacterium, assembly GCA_038131545.1. Lineage (GTDB taxonomy): Bacteria > Pseudomonadota > Alphaproteobacteria > Puniceispirillales > Marisalimonadaceae > TMED54. The sequence continues at coordinate 1,271,760 of JAYPPQ010000004.1, read as the reverse complement.
ATACACCTGCAATATTTTCTACTGAACCATTAGGGTTGAAGCTTTCTTCATATTTAAAAGCTATCTGCCCATTAAATTTTAATTTTTTTAATTCATCATCATTGATGTAATAGTTTCCTTCGTTGTGAGCAATTGGAATATTAAGTTTAGTAGTTGGCTTAAATCCCCATGTAAAAGGGCTTGGAAGTGTATCTTGGACGATCACATTTAAATCATGACATAAAAATTTTAAAACATTATTTCTAATTAAAGTTCCAGGAAGAAGTTTTGTTTCTGTTAAAATCTGAAATCCATTACAGATCCCTAAAATTGCTCCACCTCTACTTGCATGGTCTCTAATCGATTTAATTACTGGTGAATTTGAAGCCAAAGCACCACATCTTAAATAATCTCCAAAAGTAAATCCTCCAGGAATTATAATTAAATCAAAATTTTCAATATGAGTTTCTTTATGCCATATAAATTTAGGCAATTTTTTTGAAATAGATTTTATAGCTTCAAATACATCTCTATCACAATTAGAACCAGGAAAGACTACAATTGCAACTCTCATATCAATCTTTCTTTACAAGTGAAATTTCATAATCTTGTATATTAGTGTTTACTAGAATCTGATCACACATTAGTTTGGATTGATATAGACAGTCTTCTTTATTCAAATTCTTAAATGAAAGCTTTATTTGTTTGCTAAGAACTAATTCGTCAATATTTTTATAACCCAAATTTGATAAGGTTTTTTTTACGGCTTCAGTTTCAGGGTTCAAAACTTCTTTTTTTGGAAATATATCAATTATAACATCAATCATTATTAATTAACTCTCTATTTTTATTTCAAATCTTTTTACAATTTCTTGGTAACCTTCAATCAAATCACCTGTATTATTTCTAAATATATCTTTATCAAAATTCTTTTTTGTATTTTTATCCCATAACCTGCAATTATCTGGACTTATTTCATCTGCAAGTATTAATTTATTTTCATTGTCATTAACAGTTTTTCCAAACTCAATTTTAAAATCAATAAGTTCAATATTAATTTTGCTAAATAAATTAACTAAGTGTTCATTAATTATAAGCGCCTTATTTTTTAGATCTTCTAATTGTGATCTGTTAACCCAACCTAGTTCCACTATTAAATCGTCATTTATGAGTGGATCATTTAATTCATCTTTTTTTAAAAATAATTCAATTAACGGTTTTTTAAATTTATATTCTTTGGATAAATTGTATCTTTTTATTATAGAACCAAATGCAAAATTTCTGACTACAAATTCTATTGGAATTATATTTAGTTTTCTTATAAGTTGCTCTCTTGAATTTAATCTTTTTATAAAATGATTATCAATGCCTTTTTTGCCAAGAAAATTCATAATATATTCAGATAAATAATTGTTAATAATTCCTTTGGAATTAATTATTTCTAATTTTTGTGCATTGTGGGCTGTTGCATCATCTTTAAAAAATTGAATAAGCTCATTAGCTACATTAGTTTCGTATAAAATTTTTGCTTTACCTTCATATAGAATATTTAATTTGGTCATATTAATTTTCAAAAACCCTTTTAAAAATAGTATCAATATTTTTTGTATGGTATTTATAATCAAACTGCTTGTTGATTTCATCTTCAGATATGTTTGAAATTATTTCCTGATCTTGAATTAAAAGTTTCTTAAAAAGACCAGATCTTTTTGATGTAGGAGCTTCCCAGACTTTCATTGCATTTCTCTGAACTATTTCATATGCTTTTTCTCTACTAAAGCCTTTTTGTGTAAGTAATAATAAAACCTGTTGTGAAAAAACTAATCCGCCTAAAGCATCTAAATTTTCTTTCATTTTATCTGGATAAATAACTAAATTTTTTATGACATTTGTTAGTCTGTTTAATGCAAAGTCTAGTGTAATAGTTACATCTGGTGCGATCATTCTTTCTACAGATGAATGAGATATGTCTCGCTCATGCCATGATGTAACATTCTCTAATGCTGGCATAACAGAACTTCTTATAACTCTTGCTAGTCCTGTTAAGTTTTCAGTAAGAACTGGGTTTCTTTTATGAGGCATTGCACTAGAGCCTTTTTGACCCTTTGAAAAGTATTCTTCAACTTCTCTGACTTCAGTTCTTTGCAAATGCCTTATTTCTGTAGAAATTCTTTCTATACTTGATGCTATAACTCCAAGGGTTGCAAAATACATTGCGTGTCTGTCTCTAGGTATAATTTGTGTAGATATTTCTTCTGGATATAAATCTAATTTTTCAGCAACATATTTTTCAACAAATGGATCTATGTTTGCAAAAGTACCAATTGCACCAGAAATAGCACAAGTAGAGATTTCTTTATTGGCATTTTCTAAACGTTTTTTGTTCCTTTTAAATTCAGAGTAAAAAGATGCCAACTTTAAACCAAATGTCATTGGCTCAGCATGTATTCCATGAGATCTGCCAATTGTAAGTGTTTCCTTGTGTTCTAACGCTCTATTTTTTAATGCTAATAAAAGTTCGTCAATTCCTTTCAAAAGTATCTGATTAGATTTTTTTAATTGAATTGATAAAGTTGTGTCCAGAACATCTGAGGAAGTCATACCTTGATGTACAAAACGAGAATCTTCTCCAATTGATTCTGCTAGATTTGTTAAAAATGCAATTACATCATGTTTTGTGATTTTTTCAATTTCATCAATCTTAGAAGGGTCTACTTTTCCTTTGTTCCAGATATTTTTTACTGAATCTTTTGGTATCTTGCCTAATTCAGCCATTGCTTCACATGCAAATGCTTCAATTTTAAACCAAATATTATATTTTTCTTGAGATGACCAAATTTCTTTCATCTCAGGTCTGGAGTATCTTTCAATCATTTATTTACCTAAAAATATAATTATTATAAAATATGTTATAAATAAAGTATAAACATATAATTAGTGTTATAAATGTTAAATATTATTAAATTTGCTGCAAAATTGGCATTACAAAATCCAAAAGTAAGAGAAGGTATTAAGAAAGTTGCTATTAAATCTTACAATAAAGCTAAGCCAATAATTAAGAAGAATATTGAGGTTGCAAAAAAAACATCAAATCAAACATCACCTCTTAAAAATTTTAAATCATTTAAAAAAAAATATAAAGAAAATTTTAAAAATTATGATTGAGGAAATTCCAGTCCCTTTGGTGATAGAGTAAAAATCTCACAACCCTCTGACGTTACTCCAATACTATGTTCGAACTGAGCTGATAAGCTTTTATCTCTTGTAACCGCTGTCCATCCATCAGATAGTATTTTTACATCGTGTTTTCCAGAGTTTATCATAGGCTCAATTGTAAAAAACATTCCTTCTTCAAGAACTAACCCAGTTTTAGGTTCACCATAATGAAGTACAGTTGGAGACGTGTGAAAAACAGTGCCAAGTCCATGGCCTGTAAAATCTCTTACAACAGAAAATCCATTTGTTTCAGCATGAGATTGTATTGCAAAACCCACATCACCTAAAGTTTTCCCTGGTTTAACTGTTTCAATACCAATCATTAAACATTCATATGTAATTTTTGTAAGAATTTTAGCCTTTGCAGATGGTTTTCCAACATAAAACATTCTACTTGTATCTCCATACCAACCATCAAGAATTACAGTGACATCTATATTTAAAATATCTCCATTTTTTAAAATTTTATCTCCTGGAATTCCATGACAGACTACATGATTTACTGAGATACATGTTGATTTAGGGAAACCTTTATAATTTAAAGGTGCAGGAATAGCATTATTTTCTATGATGAATTGATGACACAAGTCGTTCAAATAATTTGTAGTTATATCAGGTTCTACAAAATCATTTATATAATCTAAAACTTGAGCTGCAAGTTTTCCAGCTTTATGCATTTTAAGAAAATCTTTTTTTGGATGTTTTAAAATAGATGACATTATTTCTATTTACTCATTTTTCTTTAACTTGTAAATTATATATTTTAGGAGTTTTTTTATGAGTTCTTCAGCAGGAATTATCATTATAGGAGATGAAATCTTATCCGGAAGAACAAAAGATACAAACATTAATTGGATAGCAAATGAATTAAATCAGATAGGCATTCATCTAAAAGAAGCAAGAGTTATCGAAGATGATAAAAAAACTATTATTAATACAGTTTTAGAATTCAGCAAAAAATTTACATATGTGTTTACCTCTGGTGGAATTGGCCCTACCCATGATGATATAACAACTGAATCAATTGCTGCAGCATTTAAAGTTGATTTAGAGAAAAATAAAATAGCAATGAATTTATTAAAAAAACATTATGAAAAATCTAATATCGATTTTAATGAAGCTAGACAAAAAATGGCAATTATTCCAAAAGGAGCCTCACTTATTGATAATCCTGTTTCTGTTGCGCCAGGTTTTAATATAAAAAATGTATATGTATTTGCTGGTATTCCAAAAATTATGCAAAGTATGTTTCATTCTATTTCTAGTAAATTAAAGGGTGGAATTATAATCAAGTCTAAAACAATAACTTGTGATATTGGAGAAGGGAAGATTGCTAGTGATTTAAGTCAAATTCAAAATCAATTTTTAAATATGAAAATTGGTTCATATCCATATTTTAATCCTCAATCCTTTGGAACTTCAATTGTCATTAGATCAGAAAATATAGAGGATATTGATCTAGCTTTAGAAAAATTAACAAAAATTATCAAACAATTTGGTGGAAAATATGAAATTATAACATAGTTTAATCACTATTTGGTAATGAGCCTTTGGTTAATCTTTTTGATTGCTTTGATATTTTCTTTCTAAAAATAATTATTAAAATTATTCCAGCTATAAAACCTCCAATATGTGCTAAATAAGCAACATTACTTTCTTCGCTACTATTTAAACTAAAAAACTGAATAAATATCCAGCCTCCAATTACGAACATGGCTGGAATTCTAAAAATTTTAATAAATATAAAAAACCAAAAAAATACCTTTATGTCTTTTTTTGGAAATAATATTAAATAAGCACCAAGGATACCTGATATTGCTCCTGATGCGCCTATCATTGGGATTTCAGAGTTAACATCAATTAATGCCTGACACAATCCTGCAAATATACCACAAGATATATAAAAAATTATAAATTTAAATTTTCCAAGTTCATCTTCAATATTATCACCAAAAATATATAAATATGTCATATTTCCAATTAAATGCATCCATCCACCATGTAAAAACATAGATGATATTAACGTCATATAAGCTGGAATAATTGCAAGATTATCTGATAATTGTTTAATATTAAACAATACAGAAGGTATCATTCCAAAAGATAATATAGTTTTTTGTTCAAAATGATAACCTGAAATTTTTTGATTTATAAAAATTAATATACAACTAATTAAAATTATCCAACTTATTACAGGTTTTTTTTTAGTGGCGTTTACATCTGATATTGGGAAGAAAAACATTAATTAAATTCAATATTATCGATTAGTCTAGTTTGTCCAAGTTTAACAGAACTTAAAAGTATTTTTCTTTCAGAAGTATTTAGTTTTAATTTTTCTAATTCTGTAGTCATAAAAGATACATAGTCAACTAGGAATCTATTTTTTTCTAAATTAGCAGTGATATATTTAATAGTTTCTTCAAAATTGTTGGAGTTTTTAAGATTATTAATTCCATCTAATAATATTTTGTAGAATAAAGGTGCAATTTTAATTGATGTTTCATCTAAATATGAGTTTCTGGAGGAGAGTGCAAGTCCATTCTTGCTTCTGATTGTTGGTGCAGAAATAATTTTTAATTTTGGAAAATATTTTTTTGCCATTTGCTTAATTAGATAAAGTTGTTGAAAGTCTTTTAGGCCAAAAACTGAAAGATTTGGTTTAGTCAATTGAAAAAGCATGTAGACGACTTTTAACACACCATCAAAATGACCAGGTCTAATTTTACCACATAAAATATTTCCTTTTGGACCAGCTTTTAAATTTTTCAGATCATCAAATTTATTAAAGACTTCATTTTTCGATTTAGGCGCAAAGAGAATATCGCAATTATGTTTTTTAATTTGTCAATATCCTGATCCATTGTCCTTGGATATGATGCAAAATCCTCGTTTTTGCCAAATTGAAGAGGGTTTATAAAAATTGTTGTAATAACTTTACTTGATTTTTTTTTTGCAATTTCAACCAGAGATAAATGACCATCATGTAAATTACCCATTGTTGGAACAAGTGAAATTATTTCGCCCTTTGATTTTAGAAGATTGACATGATTTTCATAATCTTCTTTTGTATCTAAAATAATCAACCTACAACCATTTTAATAAGTGGTACGAGCGGGGGGACTTGAACCCCCACGACCATTACGGTCACTGGATTTTAAGTCCAGTGCGTCTACCTATTCCGCCACGCTCGCATATCGTAAAGATTTACCAATCTAATTATATTAAGGCAAGTACTTTTATGAATTAAGTATAGGTTTAAATAAATGACAAATTACTTTATTTGATTTATTTTTAAATTATGTCATAAGAATTCTTATGGATTTTTACGAAACCCAAAAAAAATATAGAAAAAAAAGCTTTAAAGTATTTGCAAATATATTTTTAAAAGTTTTTTTAGTTGCCATTTCAATATTAATTGGCTGGAGAATTGGTGCGTCAGATAGAGATATTTTATTATTAGAAAATGAAAAAAAAATAAAATCTTTTGAAGTATCTATATTAAATCTTGAAGAACAACTTGTTTCAAACAAGTTGAAGCTTAAGGAAGCTAATAGGGCACTTAGAGAAAAAAATATTGTTGAAGGTAAAAACTATGGATTTGAAGCAAAAAAAGTTTTAGCTGTTGCTTTAGCCAATGGGATATCAGAGAAAAAAATAATAGATCATTTACGTATTTTAAATGCCAAAGAAAATTGTCGTAATTTCACCTCAAAAGAGATGTCTGTATCCACAGAAAATTTTATACCTCCAAATAGTTTTTTAACTTTACTTGGTGGTGGATTACGATTAAAAGCTGAGGGAGTTTCCATTGACAATTCTCCTGATAAACCTTTTTTTGATCCAAATAAACCAATTAACGTTTCATTAATCTATTTTGGGGGAACAGAAACTCTTGCAGAAAAGTTACCAATTTCAAAAAAAATATATGCAGGTAAATTTGTAATAAATTTGATTATCAAAAAATCAAATGTGAGAGGTAGTATTATTGTAAGATATAATACATGTAAGCTTTGATGAAAAAATTAAAACATAATTTAAAAAAAATAGCTGTTATAACTGGTGCCAGTGAAGGAATTGGAGCTGCTTTAGTTAATGAACTTCTGCAAAATAATTACAAAGTTATAGCCATAAGTAGAAATTTAAAAAAATTATCAAAACTAAAATCTTTTAATTCAAAATATAAAAGTGATTTAGAAGTTTTTTCTGCAGATGTTACAAAGTCGTCCCAACTTTTATCAGTTGCAAAAAATATTGGTCCACCAGATCTTTTGATTTTAAATGCAGGGATATATGAACCAGTTTTAATTGAAAACTTTTCTGTAGAGACTTTTATAAAACAATCTGAAATAAATTATTTAGGAGTTATTAAATCTTTTGATGCTTTTATAAAAAAAATGCTATTAAGTAGGTCTGGTACAGTTTTGATAATGTCATCTATAGCTGGTTGGATAGGATTGCCAAAAGCGTCTGCTTATGCGCCTACAAAATCTGCACTTAGATCATTTGCTCAATCTATAAGATATGATTTAGCTAAGTATAACATAGTAGTTAAATTATGTTCACCTGGTTTTGTAAATACAAAAGCTGTAAAGGTTAATGATTTTAAAATGCCAGGATTAATTGAACCAAATGTTGCCGCAAAAATAATTTTAAAAAACATAAATAGTAAAAAATTTGAAATTACTTTTCCTTGGTTGTTTTCTGCTTTAATGAAGTTTTTAACATATCTTCCAGATAATCTTTCATACAAGTTAATTAAATACGTTACATTATATGAAAAAGAAAAATAAAATTGAAAACTATGTAAAATTATTTGAATCCTTAAATTTAAAAAATTTACATAAATTTGATAAGTTATTAGATGAAAATATTTATTTTGAAGATCCGTTTAATAAAGTTTATGGAATTGAAAATTTCAAAAAAATTTTTTCTAATACATTGAATAAATTAGATAATGTAGAATTTAAGGTACTAAATATTATTTCAAAAATAATATTTACATTATAAAATGGGAAATGATCTATTTTGCATTTAATAAAACTAATTCTATTTTTGGTCTTTCGGAAGTTACTATAAGTCAAAATAATAAAATTGTTTCACATATTGACTATTGGGATAGTTATAATAATTTTTACACTAAAATACCATTTTTGGACTGATATTTAAATTTGTTTTAAGTCTTGTAAGAAAGAGAATTTAATTATGTATAATTTTAATTTGATTTAGACCAATTCTTTTAGTTTTAAAACCACTTTCACAATAGACTAAGTAATAATTCCATAATCTTATAAACTTATCATCAAATCCATTATTTTTAATTTTATTTAAGGATGAGTTAAAGTTATTCCTCCAGTTGTTTAAAGTTTTTGCGTAATGTTCTGCATAATTATTATTTTCAATAATTTTTAATTTGTTATTTTCTAAAATTTTTTTGAGTATACCTATACTAGGCAACATCCCTCCTGGAAAAATATGTTTTTGAATAAAATCTGGATTTTTATTATAATAATCAAAGGCATTATCTTTAATTGTAATTATTTGCAAAACTATTATTCCATTTTGATTTAATAGAGATTTTAATTTTTTAAAATAAACGTTCCAAAATTCCTTGCCTACAGCTTCAAACATTTCTATAGAAATGATTTTATCAAATTGACCTGAAAGATCTCTATAATCTTTTTTTAATATATTTATATTTTTATTTCTGATTTTTGAAAACTTTGATGTCACATATTTGTATTGTTCATCTGAAATTGTTGTTGTTGTAATTTTACAGTTAAAACAACTTGTTATTTGATCAACAACACCGCCCCAGCCCGCACCAATTTCTAAAACTTCATCATTGTCTTTGATTTCGGCTAAATTTAATAATTTATTATATTTATTCTTTTGGGCTATTTGTAAATCATCGGTTTCATTTTTAAAAATTGCTGATGAATATGTCATTGATTTATCAAGCCAAATTTTATAAAAATTATTTCCTAAATCATAATGAGAGTGAATATTTTTCTTTGAACCTTTTTTTGTGTTTTTGTTGAAATAATGATTTAATTTATTTTTAATTTTAAATAACAAATTATACTTTATATTTTTTTCAACTTCGTCATTGTTAACAGCAAAATAACTTAATAAATTTTCTAAATTAGATGTTTTTATATTGCCATTAACATACTCTTCTCCAAATGCAACAGAACCTTCAATTAGTATTTTTTTATGATATCTTTATTTTCAATTTTAAATCAGCATTAGGTCCTGATAATTTTCCAGAAATTAAATGATGATTTGTATTAATTGATAATTTTAACTTACCATATTTTAAATTATTTAATGCTAATATAAAAAGTTTTGTCCATATATTCATTTTATGATTTTTCTGCAAAAGTGTGCTTGACTTTATTTTCTAAAGGTTTTTTCTCAATCTTAATTTTTTTTAAAAATAATTTCAATGCTTGATAATGAATATTTATCCATACTTTTCCAGGGAAAATCAAATTTTTAATTAATGCAGACAATAGTGAAATATTATTACTTTTAATTAATGTAGCATTTAAAAATGCTTTTAATTTTATGTTATCTTTTACTATGTAACTAATTTTAACAAAAACTGACTTTTTTCTAATTTTGGATAAAATTTCATAGTGTCCATCATTCTTAAAAAAAGGTGATACAAACATTTTTTTATGAAATTTATTTTTAGAAATTTTATTGTTTGTTATGTAATGATGTATATCACCAAATGTGTTTTTAACTTCATATATGGTATGTGTAATTTTGTTATTATAGGAAAAAAAATAGATTGAAATTGGATTAAAACCAAAATTAAGAATTCTGGGGAAACATAACAGATAAATATCATCAAATTTTTTTATTTTTGACATTTTAATAACGTATTTATTTAAATCTTCAATTTTTTCATTTTTTCTATTTCCATGATCTTTAATATGCCATGACAAAATATTAAATTTATTAATAGATAAAAACGAAAGATTACTACAAATTGATGGCAAATTAGAACTTTTAATTTTTGCAATGTTGATTAGTAAAAAAAGATGTAGATTTGTAAACTTATGTTTTGTTTTTCCAAGTCTTTGATGAATAATTTTTCCATTACAAAAATTAATTAGACTTTTCATTTTTATCTAACCAATTAAGATCAACTTTTAATTTTTTTGCAATATTTAAAGCAGATTTAACACCATCTTCATGAAATCCAAATCCGTTCCAAGCACCTGCAAAAAAAATATTATTTTTACCTTGATATGATTTAATTTGTTTTTGTACTAATAGGGAGTTTTGATCATATAAAGGATGTTCATATTTAAATATTTTTATAATTTTATTTTCTTTTGGAATTTGAATTGGGTTTAATGTAACAAAAATATTCTTATCAATATCTAAATTTTGTAATTTATTCATCCAATAAGTTATGCATGAAATTTGTTTTTGTGAATTAGTACTATAATTCCAACTTGACCAAATTAATTTATTTTTAGGCATTAAACTTTGATCAAAATGAAGATAAGCTAAATTATTTTGATATCTAAATTTGTTTAATAAATCAGAAAGATTTTTATCAAAGTTTTTAATGATTTTAGATGATTGATCGGTATGACATGCCAAAACAATATAGTCAAATTCATACTTTTTATTTTTTTTATCTATAACTATATGTTTTGATTTATTTTTTTTGATATTTGTTATTTCTGTTTTCAATTTAAATGAATTATTCTTATTTAATTTTAAGTATGAAATCAAACTATCAACATATTTTTTTGAACCATCTTTTATTGTTCTCCATTGAGGTCTTTCTACAAAATTTAGTAACTGATGATTATTATAAAAATCAAAAAGAGATTTTACTGGGAATTTTAAAATTTCTTTTTCTGGGGATGACCAAATAGCTGAAGCCATAGGTGTAATATGATATTTATTAAAATGATTTGAAAAATTAAATTTATTTAAAAATTCATCTAATGTACAATCATCATCAACTTTTTTTAAATATTTTGGACTTAGTTTAAAAAATCTAAAAATATCATAAATCATTTTGTGATAATTTTTATCCAATAAGTTTTTATAATTTCCTAACATTCCAATTAAAGATCCTGAATATTCAAAATTTTTATCTACTGACATTGCAAATGACATATCTGAGGATCGTTCTCAGTATTAAGATATTCAAGAATTTTTATAAAGTTCGGGTAATTTTTTTTATTATAGACAATAAATCCACAATCAATGGGTATATTTTTATTTTCAAAATTAAAATCGAAAGTATTTGCATGACCACCGAACTTTTTGTTTTTTTCAAATATTGTAATATCAGAAAATTTTGATAAATAAAAAGCTGCAGATAAACCAGATATTCCTGATCCTATAATAGCTATTTTCATGAATTAAACTTTCTTAAAAGTGAGTAATTGTTTAACGCTCTTTCTCTAGCGAATTTATGATCAACTATCATTGACTTATATGAACTTTTGGATGGTGAATGAATTTCTTTTGAATCAAGATTTTTTAATTCAGGAAGATATTTTTTTATATATTTTCCTGATGGATCAAATTTTGAACTTTGAGTTAGGGGGTTGAATATTCTAAAATATGGTGCTGCATCTGCACCACAACCTGCAACCCATTGCCAACTAGCATAATTTGAGGCAAAGTCTGCATCTAATAATGTATCGTGAAACCAATTAGCTCCCCATTGCCAAGGTATTAATAAATGTTTTGTTAAAAAAGATGCTGTAATCATTCTTGCTCTATTATGCATCCAACCAGTATTCCATAATTCTTTCATAGCTGCATCAACTATAGGATATCCTGTGTTTCCTTTAGTCCAAGCTTTAAAATTTTCTTCATTATTATCCCATTTGAAATGATCAAAATTTTCTTTAATATTTTCTTTATCTAAATTTGGATATAAAAACATCAAATTTACTGCAAACTCTCTCCAAATAATTTCAGAAAGAAAAACTTTGCGGCCATTTGAAATTTTTTCATAATTTTGATTGTTACATGTCATGTTCCAAATCTTTACAGGAGAAATTTCTCCAAAATGTAAATGTGGTGAGAGTTTTGAAGTCCCATCTTTAAATGGAAAATTTCTATCTTGATCATAATCATCAATGCCGTTTGATATAAATTTTTCTAATTTAGTTAATGCAGATTTCTCACCAACATGCCAAATGCCATCAAACTTTTTCATCCAGTTGTTAGAAATTAAATTTAATTCACTTAGCTTTAGAGATGATGATATTTTAAAATGGTATTTTGTTTTTGAAATAGGTAAAGTTTCAGGTATAAAATGATTTTCAAGTAAAGAGTTTTTATATGGTGTGAATACTTTTAAATTTTGGTTCTGTTTACCTTTGATGTTCCAAGGCTCTACTAAAACCTTGCCATTATATGTTTGAACATTAATATTTAATGTCTTGAACTTTGATTTTATTTTTGTATCTCTTTCAACGCATTTAGCTTCGTATCTTCTATTCCAAAAAATACCATTAATTTTAATTTTTTTGATTAAATCAGAGAAAATTTTTTCTGGATCACCCTTAAAAAGATTAATATCAAAATCATTTTTTTGAATTAAATCATTAGAAAAATTTTCATTAAATTTTTTTAAACTGTTATGCAACCACCATTTACTTGCAGATCCTAAATCAGTTGATAGACAGCTAAAATCTTCTAATATATATATTATTGAAATTTGGCTGTTATTTTTTTTTGCATATTCATTTGCATGATACAGAGCAGGGTTATCTTCTAATCTAAGGTCATTTCTTAACCAAACTATTGTAATTTCAGAATTCATTAATTGGTTTTTCTTATAATGCCATCTCTTGGCGTGCACTTATCTGAAAACATTTGTTGTAACATTGATTCTTTACATTTTAAGTGATCAGGTGTTGGTAAATTTGAATATTCTCTATACATTGATGATAATACAAGGATAACTAGAAGCGTAAGTAAAATCCACATTGTTTTTGACACTTAATTATTCTCCCAATCGGTAATATGATTTTGTATTTTTTTTATATCAATTTCTTTTTCACTTGTAACTCGATTTCGTACACACATTCTTTGTTTTTCCATTTCTTCAAAATTTCCTGTAAGTAAATAATGCCATGATGGTAATTTTTTTCCTTCATTTATCAATCTGTAAGAGCAAGTTTTTGGCATCCACTTTAAAGTGTCAATATTATTATAGCTTAAGGTTGTACAATCTTTAACTATCTTTTTTCTATTTATATAATTTGTACAATTCCCTGTTTTAACGCAAAGTAATTTACAAGAAATATTTGTATAAAATATTTCGCCATTATCCTCATCTTCTAGTTTGATCAGACAACATTTTCCACATCTGTCACAGAGAGCTTCCCATTCTTCTTTATTAAATTGGTTAAGTTTTTTTTTCCAAAAATTTTTCTTTAGCATGCTATATAGATATATAGTTAGTAAATTAATGGAAAACAAATTAAAAAATATATCTGTTATAAGTTCAAATAAAATTTTGAAATCAGAAAAATTTAATGATTTTTATTTTAATTCAATAAATCCGATTAGTGAATGTAAATACGTTTATATAGATGCTAATAATTTAATTGAAAAAATTGAACAAACATCAAATTTAGTTATAGGTGAGTTAGGTTTTGGTATAGGCTTAAATTTTCTTATGACTGTTAAGTCACTTAAAAAAAATTTAATTAATAATAAACATCTTCATTATATAAGTTTCGAAGGGTACCCATTAGAACATAAACAATTAAAAGAAATATACTCAAATTTCAAAGAACTTAATGTTATTTCTAATGTATTACTAAATAGACTTCCTTTGAAAATGTCAGGGGTACATGATATTTATTTTCCAGAATATAATACTACTCTGACATTAGTTTATGATGATTTTAGTTCTGTTAAAAAATTTTCTTTTTTGGCTGATGCGTGGTATTTAGATGGATTTGCACCTAAGAAAAATCTATCTGCTTGGACCGAAGATATTTTAAAAAATGTATATAAAAAAACAAAATTTGAAGGTACTTTTTCTACTTTTACATCTGCAACTAAAGTTAGAAAAGAGTTAATAAAAGTTGGTTTTGATGTCTCAAAAAAAATAGGCTTTTCTCATAAAAGAGAAATGCTAATAGGAATTAAAAGAAAAAATATAAAAAAAATTAATTTGAGTTTTCATAATTTTAATATAGAGCCTGTTGCAATTATTGGAGGAGGGGTGACTGGAGCCTCATTAGCTTTTTCACTTAAAAAAAGAAATATTGAGTGTTTTATAGTTGAAAAAGGACATGAGTTAGGTAACGGTGCTAGTGGTAATTTGGTGGCTTTTCAAATACCAAAATTAACATTAGATGACTCAATTTATGGTATTTTTTCATTAAGAAGTTACTTATATTCAAGAAACCTTGCCATTAATCTAGATAGTGTACCAATTTCTAATGGTGTAATAATTTTCCCAAATAGAGATCGTGAGAATAAAAAATTTGAAGAGTTATTAAATTTAAAATGGCCATACGAATTATTTCATAATTATAAAAGTGTTGAATTTCAAAATTTTAAAAATTTACACTTATTTCCAAATTCGGGAATTGTTGAAACAAAAAATTTTTTAAAAAATTTATCAAAATCTGTAAAGTTTATAAATAATTTTGAAGTTAAAAAAATTGACCACTTTAAAAATAAGAAGATTTTATATAATACTGTTGGAGATTCAATTTCTGCAAAGACAGTTATTTGGGCAAATGGTTATGAGGTAAAAAATAAATTTTTAAAAAAAATATGTATACCAACATCTGGTCAAGTTACATATATAAAAAAAGACATAAATTTTGTGAATCAAAAATTAAACTATAGTTATGGAAATTTTTTTTCACAAGAATTTAACGATCTTCATCAAATTGGATCAACATTTTCAAAAGATTTAAACAAGAATGAAGATTATAATAATAAACTAAATATTAGAAATATCCCATTGTTTTTAATAAAAAATTTGAAATATCAACTAAAAGTAGTTAATTCTCGTTTTAGTATAAGATCTTCTACTGCTAACAGATTACCTTACTTTGGATCACTCAAAGAAGAAAATGAGTTTTTTATAGGAGGGATGGGGTCATGGGGATTTACTTATGCACCTTTTTTAAGTGAATTACTGATAAAACATATCATGCATGAGCCAAAAATAATTGAAACAAAACTTTTAGAAAAATTAATTTTAGATAATAGAATTTAAATTATTCTGCAGCTATTGATGTTTTAACATTCAATTTTTCAACTATACTTTTAAATATATTCTTAATATTATTTATATTGTTTTTAAGTTCAAAAGTATTTTCGTTCATATAGTAATTTTTTGAAATTTCAAGTTGAATTACATTTACATTTTTATCTTTTTTTCCATATTTTCTAGTTATATATCCTCCTGAATAAGGGCTGTTGATTGATAATCTTAAATCTAAATTTTTAAAATGATTAATTAAATCGTTTTTAAAGTTTTCTTCACTGCTTTTTCCAAAGTTGTCACCGATAATAACGTCTGGAAAGTTTTTATTATTATTTGATAGCGTGGGTGTTGAATGTATGTCTATTAAGTATACAACGCCAAACTTTGATTTTAAGTAATTTATTCTTTTACTTAATTTTTTATGAAATGGATCATAATATTTCTCTAACATTTTTGATATATAAAAATTTGGCAATTTAGATTTAAAAATTTCTTCAGTATAACATTTTGAGGGTATAACTCCGAGGCCTGACTTAATTAATAATACTTCTTCATGAGGAGTAGTTTTTATTTTTGAATTAAACATTGAATCATCTAATGATTGCCTTGATCTATTTAAATCAACTACAGCTCTAGAGCATTCTGCGATAAAAATGTCTGCCAAATTCAAATTTATTTTGTCAATGAATGTATCTGTTTTAAAATCTTCCATTATTTTTAATTTTTTTATATCTATAGATTTATATTTCAAAAACTCTTTTGGATAGTAACTTCCTGCATGAGGTATAGATATAATTAAAGGAGTAATTGGAGTTTTTCTGATATGAAATTGCATTTTTTCTTTAAATAAATTATTTTTATAAAGTTAATTAATTATGAAAATAAATCCACATAAAAAAATAGAGTATCCTTGTTTTTATAAATTAAAAACAAGATGGAAAGATAATGATGTTTACGGTCATATTAATAATGTAATTTATTATGAGTATTTCGATACTGCGGTGAATTTGTGGCTAATTGAGAATGATTTATTAAATTTCAAATCTGGAAAAAATATTGGGTTTATTGTCAAGTCAGGTTGTGATTTCATTTCTCCAATCTCACATCCTTCAAACCTTATTATTGGAATAGGTGCATCTGCAATAGGAACATCTTCAGTAACATACAAATCTGCAGTATTCAAAGAAAATGAGGAATTTGCTTCAGCACAAGGGTTTTTTACTCATGTGTATGTTAACAGGACCACTCAAAAAGCGTCACCTATATCAAATGAATTTAGAGGAAAATTAAATGAAATTTTTAAACCTTAATTTATCTCCAATCTAAGCTTATCTCATCACCGGATTTTATATTATCAAAATCTGATTTTTTGAAACTACAATCTGCCCATACATTGCATGGCCCTATTAATCTAATTTCCTGACCTACTGAAACTGGTGTTTTCCCATAGCCAATTGCAATAGCTGATCCTTCTGTCCAAAATGCTAATTCACCTAATTGCATTACATCTCTTGCATCATCTTCGAGTTTAACTTGAAGATTAGTATTAAAAAATATTTCTTCTCCCCATGTTTGAATTTTAGATTTTATTGGGACTGACTCAGCTATTAATCTAGCTGTTTCAGTATTTCTTAAGTTAATTTCAAATAGTTTTGAATTAAATTTTAAAATTAGATTTTTATCATTATTATGCATTTTGATTAAAATATTATATATTAATTATTTATTAATTGAAAATGGTTATATTATATATATATATCAAATTATTTAAATGTCTAAAGGGACTATAGCTCAGCGGTAGAGCACTACGTTGACATCGTAGGGGTCGCTAGTTCGAACCTAGCTAGTCCCACCATTTAAAAAGGATTAATATTGAATTATTTTAAAATAACCCACATTCCAAAAGTTAAGTGGAGTTCTGATAGTCCTTTTAACATTAAACCAAATCCAAAAACTTTATTTTTTTTATTCTTTGGATTGACGCTGTTTGGATTAGGTGAAGCTTTGCTTATAGTGTCAAATTTTGGTGTTACTCCTTGGACAGTTTTTGCTGAAGGAGTTGCCAAAAATTTTGATATAAGTATTGGTTTAGCAACTTTTTTAGTAAGCATTAGCATTTTAATTTTGTGGGTCCCTTTAAAACAAAAAATAGGTATAGGTACTATTTCAAATGCCATTATCATTGCTTTTACAATTGATTTATTTGTTTACTTATTACCTCTTAGTAAAAATACTTTTTTATCAATTGTAGAGATGATTATTGGAATATTATTAGTTGGAATTGGTAGTGGCATTTATTTAATAACAAATTTAGGCCCAGGAACGAGAGATGGATTAATGAAAGGAATTTCAGAAAATTTTCATAAACCAATTTATTTAATTAGATTATCTATTGAAATAGTAGTTGTAATTTTAGGATGGATTTTGGGTGGAACAGTTGGTTTAGGTACATTGATGTTTGCCATACTAATAGGTCCAATTATTTCAGTTAGTTTGATTGTGATCAAAAGGACTGATAAGTAATGAATAATATATTTTAAAATTATGGCATTATTAGGAAAAGGAGCATTATTGAATTGGGGTGGGGTGCTACCTAAACATGATTTTGATTATAATTTGTGGCACAGCTTAGAACATATGCCTGAAAGAATGAGTGTGAAAGGTTTTTTGCGGGCTTTTAGATGTGTTGGGCTTAAGGGTACTAATGATAATGATAAATATTTCATGATGTATGATGTAAAAAACAAAGATATTCTATCTTCAAAACAATATTTAAATAGATTAAATAATCCAACAAATTGGACGTCCAAAATTTTATCAAAATATGTTTATCCATCACGTGCTATTTGTGAAGTAATTAAAACAAAGTCATTAACTAGTGGTTTAAGTGGATTTTTTGTAACTATAAGATATTTAGCTAAAAATAATGAAATAAAAAAATTTGATAATATTTCAGATTCTATAATGAGTAAAAATGGAATTTTCTCCATTCATTGCTTTCAATCAGATAAGGAGATTAGTTTATTAAAAACAAAAGAAAAAGTCATTAGAAGTTCCCAAGGTAATGAAGATGAAATTATAGATTATGCTGTAGTTATTGAATGTTTAAATGTAAATAAAGTAAAAAAATTTTTATTGAATAACTTAAAAATAAATTCTGATAAAAAAATTAAAATCAATTATTATCAATTACAGCATGTTATAGAATTAAGTTAATGCGCTCTTAGCTCAACTGGATGTTGTTCTTATAATCCTATAAACAAAAGGTCTCAACTAAGCATTATTCCTGAAAGAATTGTTAAACATATGAGCGACGAGTACTATTATGAATTTCTTGCTGATAATCATTTAGTTAAAAATAAAAAACTAGTCAAAAAAGTTAGAGAGATAGGAAAAAGAATTGAAATTGGAATTAAAAAGTATTTTGAAAAAGAAAATAGATTAGATGAGTATGAAAAATATCAATATGATTATGAAATTAACATTGTAAAAGATAAAAGAACGATTAATGCTTTTGCAATGCCTACGGCAAAAATAGTTTTTTTTCAAGAATTCTAGACTTTACTAAGAATGAAGATGAAATAGCAACAATAATGGGGCATGAAATGGGTCACGTGGTTGCTTGGCACTCAAAAGAAAGAATGAGTCATGCAGTTGCTTTAGAGCTCGTTTCATCTGCAACAGGTGGTATAATAGGTTCTGGTTCGGCTTTAAGTGAAATTGGTTATTTTCTTCCTTTTAGCAGGTTTCAAGAGACAGAAGCTGATGAGTTGGGATTAAGGTTTATGACATTGGCAGGTTACAAGCCTGAAAAGTTCAGTTTCATTTTGGATGAATTTAAAAAATTATTCTCAAAAACTGGAAAAATATAAATCTAAACACGATATAGGAGCTCGTTTTTTGAGAAATTTACCTCAAGTTTTAAGAACACATCCTATTACAGAAAATAGAATTAAAAATTTAAATAGGCTAATACCAAAAGTGAAGATTGAATATCTTTAGTTTCCTAACAAAAGTTTATTTTTAGCTTTTTCGAATTCTATTTTTGATAAATCTCCACTTTTATACATTTTTGTAAGTTCTTTTAGTTCTTGAGATAGTGAAGATTTTGTTTTGGCCATTTCTTGTGATGTGTCCTTACAATCCTTATCATCCTTAAGATTTTCCAATCTTTCAATTCTTTTGTCAGCTGCACTTAAAGAGTTTTTATAATTTTGACTTTTCGCTATCATGTTAAAAGGAAAATAAAGTAGACCATCCATAATATCTGCACCTGATATTCCGGATTTATCCTCATTAACCCCATCAATTACAACTTGTGCTCGAACAATTTCTTTATCAATTTCTGAACAAGTTAAACTCCTATCTTTAGACTGGTATGCACTAACAACATCATGAGTTGCACTACCAGCACAGCCAAATAAAATTAAAAGAGTAATAATATAAAAAAAATTTTTCATTTAGCAACATTATCAAAACTTTTTCTAGTTACAATAATTTTTTGGTATATCTTCATTAAACTAGTAAACGTGCTAACATCCCAATATATCTCATTTCAACTATATACATTTACCCATGCAACTATGGCTTATCATTGAAATTTTAACATTAAAAATACTAATTGGTTAAATGTATTAAATTTGTATAATCTAATTATTTATATTATTCTAATTATGGTAAAATAAATTATAGGCTTTAAGATGTACGCAAGAATTGCTGAATTTCAATCAACTTCAAAAACTAATTGTGATATGATGATTGCCTTTTTACAGAATGTAATGTTACCTAGAAATATTGCAAATGGTCAATTGAGCAGTGAAGTATTTAGAATTAATGAAAATTCTGGTTTTATTGTTTCAAAATTCAATTCAAAAAAAGATGCAGATAAAATAATGAAACTCATGGCTAATGAATTAAATGAATTTAAAGGTAGTACAAGAATAAAACTTATTGAAGGTGAAAGAGTATTTAGACTTGATAAATAACTAAAATGTTTTCTTGGATTGATAACACGTATACATGCAAGTGATTTAGGAGGATAAGATATTTACTAGAATTCATACATTAAAATTTCCAAATAAATTATCAAAAGAAACCTTTCGTGAAAATTTAATTAAAAGAGTAGATGAATTCTTTAAAGAGAATTTATTTTTAACTCAATTTGTTGATATAGATGATACAACATTATTCTTTATAAATTTGTGGGAAAGTGAACAACATTCAAATAAGGTTAATTCTAGAAATAAAGATTTATTCAAACAGATGATGGAAATGGGTATAAAGATTTCTATAACTGGAGGAAAATCAGTTTGTAGATATTCAGATAATAATGTTATAAACAATTTCACAAAGATTAATTAGTTTTGATTATTAAAGTTTTAA
The DNA here is from genome assembly GCA_038131545.1 of Alphaproteobacteria bacterium. GTDB lineage: Bacteria > Pseudomonadota > Alphaproteobacteria > Puniceispirillales > Marisalimonadaceae > TMED54. The sequence continues at coordinate 1,250,951 of JAYPPQ010000004.1, read as the reverse complement.
CTAAAAAACACCTTCAATATTTTATTAATTATATTAAAGTGAATTTTAAATATTGGAGAATTCAGATGACAAATACAATTCAAAATTTAATTCCTAAAGCTTATAAAGGATTAAATCCAAGTAATAAGATTTCTGATATATTTATTCAAGACAGCTTTTCTAAAGATGATGATAGGTTATGGGTTCCATTATCACCTGGGCGTTGGTCAAGACCACTTTGCTATAATATCAGTCAAGGTTATTGGGTTCATTTGACCAAAGTTATAGGTGGAGGGTTTTTATCTAGGCATAAGCATCCAGCTCCGGTTCATGGATTTGTTATAAAAGGTTCTTGGAGATATCTTGAACATGATTGGGTTGCAAAAGAAGGTTCTTATCTATTTGAACCACCTGGTGAAATTCATACTTTGGTAGTTGATGAGGATTGTGATGAAATGATTACATTATTTCATAATACCGGAGCTTTACTTTATTGTGATGAAAGTGGAAATACAATAGGATCTACGGATGTATTTGATAGAATTGAAGTTGCTAGAAAGCATTTTATAGATGTTGGTTTAGGTGAAAATTTTATTAACCAGTTTATAAGGTAGTAATTATCTATATAAGATAATTAATTTAACTAATACTTATTTAAAACGTAATTAATCAATCCGGGTTGCTCCACTTTCAGTTTTTATAATTTTACCATTAGATAATGTATGAACTGCCATTATAGCTTCTTTGGTATTATCAGGAAAATTACCTATATTGTGAATTACTAGAATATCATCATTTTCATATATACATCTGTTATTTTCAAAATTAAGTTTTCCTTCTTTCATTGCATTAAACATACCTGTAACAACAGGTATCCATTCAGATTTAGTTACTTCTTGATTTGATTGATGCCTTACAAAAATATAGTCATCATGAAGTAAGTTTAAATAATCATCTAAATTACAATCATCAATTGCCTTAACCATTTTATTATAAATTGACATTTTTATTACCTTTCAAATAATTGTGTTAATTGATAAAAGCTCTAACTGTTGCAAATATAGCAACGGCATATACTATCATGAAAATTAACAATGAGTTTATTGAAAAACCTTTCATAAAGCTTGATTTAGCCATTTGAGAAGCTTGGTAAATTAAATCAGGCCATGTGTAAGAAACAAAATCACCTTGAGTAAAAATAACTTTGATTTTGTTTTTTTCATCTACAACTGGTAATCTTCTAAATCTATCGTTGGACATTATTCTCAACCAATCTACTACATTATCATTTTCATTAGCAACCCTAGGATTTTTAGTCATTATTTTCTCTAATTTAGTATTTTTTGGTGATAATCCAGCATTAACTGGCTTTTTGACAATATCTCTTTCTGTTACTACACCAATAACTTTTTCTTGTTTATCTACAATTATTACCGAACCATAATTTTTTTCAGACATTACAGTTACAGCTTCTGAAACTTTATCAGTAGCTAGAAAAGTGATGGGTTTAGGTTTTGTTTTAAATTCTGGTCTATCAATTAATCTTGTACCTATGCGTGACATGGGGACTCCTTTTAGAGATATTTATATTATTTTTGGTGATAGGAAATATGTATTACCTATTTTTAAAATTACAATACACATTAGCTATTTACTTTTGGGTATATTCTTAATTAATAATTCCATTATTTAAAAATTACTTTATGTTTTGAATTAATTACAAAACTTTTTTGAGGATAAAATGAAAAGATATATTGGATTATTGATATGTTTTATTATTATTATTGGAGCTATATTTCATGTTGGGTTTAGTTATTATAATGATGTTTTAAGTTTTTTATTTGTTGCTGGTGGAAGTGTTGGTTATGGATTGTTAAAAAATCAAAATGAAAAATTTATACTAAATTGTGGTAATGGTGCAGTTTATTTTGGTTGGTTTGGCACATTAATTGGTTTAATAGCTTTAACTGCTGGAAAATGGGAAAATTGGGGCGATATTGATAAAACAGGGCTAGCTTTATCGGTAGCAATGTTAACCATATTTTATGGTTACATTATCAAACTTATAACACTTGTTTTTAAAAATTAATTTAAGGGAGTAAGTTTTTAAACTTACTCCCATTAGTAGTTTGCTTAAGTAGCCAATTTGCACTTACAAGACATAGGTGTACGATAATTCAATAACTTATGAATAAGTGCACGTCTACGTGCAATTACACACTGTTTCCATTGATATTGTCTGTATGTCATAGTCACCTCCCTCTGTTAAAGTTAGGTGCGTTCCTTCGGCATCATTACCTACTTCCGTCTCTTACGAGATGAACGATGATAATGCGTTCCTTCAGTATTATATTAATACTTACTTCCGTCCTAAAGGATGAACGTATTTATATAATAATATTCAAAAGTTTATTATGCAAGAGGAGTATTTTAAAAGTTTTAGTTTATAATTTATTATATTAATATTATCAAAATGGAGATTTAAAATGCCAGATTCAAAATTAATGAGTTATATAACTAGTGATTTTCAATCCCAAAGTGATTTAAAGGTTGGTCAGATGGAATGGGAGAAAATAATGGAAGAAAAATTTCAAAAATTCAAAAATGCTGGAGCACTTCGTCAAACGGTATCTCAAATTTGGAATAAAGAAGGTACTCTAAGATTAGGCCATTTGTGGGAATATAAAGATCAAAAATCTTTTGTACAATGTCAAAAAATTTTTAGAGAAGCTGAAATTGAATTTAAAACCAAAACTGGTATTGAATGGAAAGTTTTTTCAAATAGAGGTGTTATAATTTATGACGTTGAGTATTAAGTTCTTTGTAAAATTATGGACATTTAAATTATAATTTATCTTATTTTTTTAAACATTCTTCGGTAACGATTTGTTGTAGCAATATTTAATATTAATAAAAAAGCCAACCAAAAAGCAGGTATTAAATATTCTTCTTTAGGTACATCTAATCTATACATAAGTATAATCCCAAAAAAACACATATTAAATATATAAACCTTAACAAAACTTATTGGATAAACCTCTTTACTTAAACCTAATACATATTGAATTCCAAAATAAGCTAAAGTAAAAAAGACTGCTAATCTTATTCCTTGCCATCTGTAATAAGGAAGCTCTCCTTCTTCAGTAATTGTAAATGGAAATTGAACAGAAACACCAAATAATCCCATTATTCCAATACTAAGAAGCCAGATAACAAAACCTGCAACTAATAATTTTGCTAAAAATCTCATTAATTTAAATTATCATAAATATTAAAAAAAACTAATGTTAAATATTTATGTTATAATGATTAAAAAGGAGGAAAGTTTATGAAGTTCATTTTTTTAGGTAAATATAGTAAGGCAGGCTTAACTGGTTTTATAAATAACCCATCTCAAGATCGTAAATCAATCATATCTTCAATGATGGAAAAAGCAGGTGGAACACTTGATGATTTATTTTTAACTAGAGGAGCCTATGATGTAGTTGTTATTGGTTCAGCAAATGATTTTGAAACAGTTGGTGCCATTAAAATGGTTATTATGTCAACAGGAGCTTTTGATGAGGCGACAATTTTAGAAGAAACAGATTTTAATAAAATTGCAAATAAAGCATCAGAAATTTCAAGTTTTTATAAGTCACCGAACTCATAAAATCTTAATTACAAAAAATTTTAAAACAAATTTTTTGTCTAATATAATTTAGAACTTAATAATGTAATCAAATAGTTAAACTCTTTTTGGAGTTTAACTATGAATTTAGGTGAAACCTAACCAAATCTTTTTTTACATTATCAATTCTGTTATTAAGCAATCTATGGTTCTTAATTTTTCTATAATGTCTTCTTAATCTTTTTGAGATATTTTCAACTGCTTCATCAAGTGCTAAGGTTGCAATTTTAGAACGTCCTAATGTTTCAAACTTGATGTTATTATCAATTAAAATATCTAATTTGACCTTAAAAAAAACATTTCTTTTTTCTAAAACTGTATTAGCGCTAATTGGATTAGCTGAGTATTTTAAGAAAACAGATGAAAGTTTTTTTAGGTTATATTTTTGAAAAAAAGAACCAAGCTCAATATTTTTGCCAGTGGCTTTGATATTGAAATAATCTTTCATATTTAAATCTTACCATAAATTTGCTACTAGAAAAAACAAAAAAATAATTAACAAATTCATTTTATTAAATAAAAAAATTTAATTTTATCTTTTATTAATGTGATGACAATAAATCAATCAAATGATAGTTTTTATACTTATTTGTGAGGATTGTAATGGACAATAATTTAATTAATGCGGCCTTTTACAGAGGTAAAAAAACATTTTTAGTTGAAAAGGTGGAGTTAAAAAAACCAGAGCCAAATGAAGTGGCAGTTAAAATTGCGTATGTTGGAATATGTGGAACTGATATGCATGTATTTGCAGGTCATATGGATAAAAGGGTTGGATTTGAAAGAATTATAGGCCACGAAATGTCAGGATATGTTCATCAAATTGGATCAAATGTAAAAGGTTTTAAAATTGGTCAACCAGTTGTTGTACGTCCTCTTGATCATTGTGGAGAATGTCCAGCTTGTAAGTCAGGTTTCGAGCATATATGTCATAATCTCAAATTTTTAGGTTTAGACACAGATGGAGCTCTTCAAGAAATATGGAATGTTCCTTATCATACCTTACATCATCTTCCTGAAAAACTAAGAATGGATTACGCTGCTTTAATTGAACCAGTTGCTGTAGCTTGTCATGATGTAAGACTTTCACGTTTAAAAAAAGATGAGGATGTTTTGGTAATTGGTGGAGGGCCAATTGGAGTTTTGGTTGCCATGGTTGCTCGAGATTCTGGTGGTAAAGTAATAATTTCTGAAGTAAACCCTTTTCGTTTAAAAATCGCACAGAAATTAGGTTTTGAAACAATAAATCCAAAAGAAATTGATTTAATTGAAGAGATTAATAAGAAAACAAATCATAAAGGTGCAGATGTAGTTTTTGAAGTTTCAGGTTCACAAACAGGTGTTGATGTAATGACAGAGTGTGCTGCAACAAGAGGTAGAATTGTAATGGTTGCAATTCATGCAGAAAAACCAGTTGTTGATATGTTTAAGTTTTTCTGGAGAGAATTAGAGTTGATTGGAGTTCGTGTTTACGAAAAGGAAGATTATGAAAAAGCAATTAAAATATTAGAATCTGGTGGGATTGATGCAGATACAATAATTACTGATGTCAGTGATTTAAAGGAAGTTCAAAATGCTTTTAATAGTTTATCTAACAGTCCAACTGCACTTAAAAGTTTAATTAAAGTAGGAGATTAATTAATGTCAATTTTAAAGTCTTTTGATTTAACTGGAAAGTTAGCTCTAGTTACTGGTGCTAGTCGTGGTATAGGTAGAGGAATAGCAGAAGCATTAGCTGGTGCCGGAGCTGATATTTTGGGAATAAGCGCGTCATTATCTTCATCAGGTAGCGAAGTTGAAACCTCTATTAAAAAAATTGGTAGAGATTTTAAAGGTTATAAAGTTGATTTTTCTAAAAGGGATGAACTTCTTAATTTTGTAAAAAATTTGAAAAATCAAAAAATTGTACCAGACATACTGATTAATAACGCTGGAACTATAAGACGAAATGCAGCTGAAAATCACCCCACTGAGTGGTGGGATGAAGTAATAGAGGTTAATTTATCATCTCAATTTCTTTTAAGTAGAGAAATTGGAAAAGAAATGATTAAAAGAGGATCAGGGAAGATTATATTTATAGCTTCTCTTTTAACTTTTCAAGGAGGAATTACTGTTCCTGGATATGCTGCTTCTAAAGGTGGTATAGGGCAGTTGACAAAAGCACTTGCAAACGAATGGGCCTCTAAAGGAATAAACGTTAATGCAATTGCTCCTGGATATATAGCAACAGATAATACAGAAGCTTTAAGGAATGATGAAGTTAGATATAAAGCTATTTTAGAGAGAATTCCTCAGGGAAGATGGGGTACGCCAGGTGATTTTGCTGGTCCTTCAGTTTTTTTAGCATCTGAGGCGTCTAATTATGTAATGGTGAGATACTTACCGTTGATGGTGGTTGGATGGGAAGATAAAACATTCTACTAAAAAGATACATACAATTACATTTTTAATAATTTAGTTATTGATATGGTTTTAAATAAAAATGATTAAGTTTTATGAAAAATAAATATTGTCTATTTTTTATTCATGGTTTTTGTTCGGGGCCAGAAGATTGGAAAAATCAATTTGTTTTTTTTAAAGACAAATTTAGAGTTGAAATTCCATTACTTAGGGGGCATGACAATAAAAATTCCAATAATTTACCTATTAGTATAGAACAATTATCTCTTGATTGTGCAGAATTCATAATAAAAAATAATATACAAAATATAGTATTTATTGGACATAGCATGGGTACTAGAATAGCTGTTTATTTGGCAAACCTTTTAAAAAATAGAACTATTGGACTTGTCTTAGTTGATGGAAGTAAGTTCTGCGATCAAAATAATTATTCTGAAATAATTAATAAATTTGAAAACTCTATTAAAGAAAATAAATATGAGGATGTTTTATCTGAAATGTTTTCAGAAATGATTTTCTCTAATAAATTTAATGATTTAAAAGAATTTGTAATTAAAAGAGCTTTATCTATAAAATTTGAAATTTCTAAAACATTAAGAAGAAATGCAATTTGGTTTGATGGTCATTGTTTAGAGCTTATCCTAAAGTCACTTAATGTTCCAATCTTATTAATGCAAAGTACCATAATAAATAAAGTTGGAAAAAGAATGTTTATAGATTCAGGAAATCTATCTGATATACCTTATATTGATTTTGTAAAAGAAAATTGTGCAAATAGCTTTGATAAAATTATTTTTCAAAAAACAGGACATTATATTTCTGTTGAAAAAAGTGAGGATTTTAATAAAAATCTTCTTAACTGGTTATTAAATAAAATCTTTAAGGATAAATAATCCCCAAAAAAATAATCCTATCCAAATAATGGCTTTTTTTTGTTTATTAGACATTAATGTATTTTATATTAATTAATTTTTTATTTAAATAAGTAATTATAGATTTAAAATAGAAATAAGTTAGGAAGTGAAATTATGGCAAAATCTAAAATTATGATTGATAATTCTAGAACCAGAGTTACTGAATGGAAATTTGAGCCTGGTGAAGAAACAGGCCAACATATTCACGAATACGATTATGTTGTTGTCCCAATGGAAGATGGGGTTTTAAAAATCATAAACGAGGATGGCTCGACTACATTTTCAGAATTAAAAAAAGGAATAAGTTATTTTAAACAAAAGGGTGTAAATCATAACGTCATCAACAACAATAAATTTCCTTACAGTTTTATAGAAATTGAACTAAAATAACATTATATCTTAAATATTAATTCAGGATATTAGAACTATGAAAAGCATATTACAAGCCCAAGGAATACATCACATTACATTAAATGGTGCTGATAAAAAAACTTCTATAAGTTTTTGGCAAGACATTCTTGGTATGAGATTTATTTTTGAACAGCCTAATTTAGATGACCATGATATTAATCATTTGTATTTTGATTGTGGAGATGGAACAACAGTAACAGTTTTTACAGATGAAAAAAGAAAACCAAATAAAGCTAAGTTAGAAAATGAAATTGGATCTTTGCATCATGTGGCTTTTTGGGTCAGCCAAAGTACAATAAGAGTTGCAGAAAGAAATCTCTCTGAAAATGGATTTGCTAATACTGGGATTAAGGACAGGGGTTTTATGGATTCAATATATTTTAGAGATCCATTAGGACTTTTAATAGAATTAGCAAGTTATAAATTTGATCCGCCGTTTGGTTATTCTCATGCCAATGTTCTTGAAAAGGCTCATAACCTAAGAGTTAAAAGAGGTGCTTTAAATATTGAAGATGTTGATGTATCTTTAGCTATAAGACAATTAAGCGAATCTTAAATAAATCTATTTTTGATATAATTTATTATTCTCCCGTCTAATATGATTAGACCTAAAGTGATAATAATTAATCCAATCAACTCATAAATTTTAATTATTTCATTGATAAAAAAAGCATTTAATAAAATCGATGATGGAGGAATTATAATTGTGCATATGAGCAAGTTTCCAGCTCCATTAGTTTCTAGTATTTTGAAATATAAAAAATAAGCTAATACAGAACAAATAAATGCAAACATGCATGAATAATATAAAACTGTAGAATTTATGTTAATTAGTTCATTGCCATTATATATAATTATAAAGGGAAAAAGAATAATTGTACTCATTGACAGCATTCCTGTTGCAGAAATAGTAGGATGTATATTTGTGAGTTTGGTTTTTGCAAAGATGCCTGCAAATGAATAAGATAAGCAAGAAAATAACATTAAAACTATTCCAAAATTAAAATTTTTGAATTCAGACAAGTTTTCAAATCCAACTATTACAACTACGCCAATTATTCCAATTATAATTCCAAGTAGCCTGTAATTAGTTAACTTTTCATCTTTAAGAAAAAGAGATGCTAAAAAAATTGTAAAAAAAGAAGTATTTGCATTTAGTATTGAGGCAAGTCCACCTGTTATTGTTTCTTGTGCAAATGCTATCAATAAAAAAGGTATTACATTATTTAATAATCCCATCGTAAAAAAAGTTAAAAGGATTTCTTTGGAAAGGTTAAATTTCAAATTAGTAAAAAAAAGCACATAAATAATTAAAATTATTGATGCTAATGAAACTCTGAAAAAGACAATTAAAACTGGGTTAATATAATTCAATAAAATTTCTGTAAATAAAAAACTACTTCCCCAAATAAAGCCAAGCAAAATTACAAGTGACCAAGTTTTGTTATTCATATTTAATAATTATCATGTCTAAATAATTTATTAAATCTTAACTAAGAAATTAAAAATATCTTAATTTTTTGAAACTTGAATTAAAAAATAAATTAATTTATTTTCAATTATGATTTGGGGTCCAGGAAAGTTGTTATTTATACATATAGCTGAAAAAGCTTCTTCAGACATGAAAGAGCTTAAAGAAGCAATTTTGATAGAAGGAAAGGGAATTAAAGGCGATAGATATTTTAATAATACAGGAAAGTATTCAAATATCCCCGACATCAGAGATGTAACGATAATTGAAAATGAGGTTTTAATTGCCCTTAAGGAAAATCAACCCCCATTGCAAAAAGATAAAATTATATTAAAACCTAACGAGCATAGAAGAAATTTAACTTCTCAAGGTGTGCCACTCAATTATTTGGTGGGAAAAAGGATACAAATTGGTGAAGTCATTTTAGAGGGTGGAAGATTAAATTTCCCTTGCAAATATTTATCTGACTTACTTAACAAACCTCTCTTATTACCTCTTTATAACCGTTCAGGTTTAAACTGCAAAATAATAAAAGGAGGTAAGATTAGAGTTAATGATGAAATTAAACCAGTTTAATTAAATTTAAAACATTTATGCCATTTAAAAATTTAAGATATATTATAATTTTCTTTATATTAATTTTAATATCTATTTTCTTCTTTAGTGATTTAAAAAACTTTTTTACACTAGGTTATGTAAAGGAAAATTTAATAAATTTTCGTTTATTATTTAAAGAAAATGTTCTTTTATTTAGTTTAATATTTTCATTGATTTATATAATGTCTTCAGCATTATCTTTGCCATTTGCTACATTGTTAACATTACTCTCAGGATATATATTTGGGTTAACCTTAGGAGTATTTATAGTATCTTTATGTAGTACAGTTGGTGCATCAATTGCTTTTTTGACATCTAAATTTTTATTTTATGACTTTATACAAAAGAAATATAAAAAACAATTAGTTACAATTAATAATGAATTTATTAATGAAGGAATTTTTTATATTTTTGCATTAAGGTTGGTTCCCGTTTTCCCTTTTTTTGTTGTAAATATTGTCACATCATTATTGCCTATTAAATTAAGCACTTTTTTTTGGGTAAGTATGTTAGGAATGTTTCCTGCAACATTGGTTTATGTTAATGCAGGTAATGAGTTATCTAAAATAAACTCTTTTTCAGATATCCTTTCTTTTCAAGTTTTAATATCTTTTTCACTAATTGGAATTTTGCCACTTACAATAAAATTTTTGTTAAATAAAATTAGAAGAAAAAAATAATATTAAAGTGTCTAATTCATATTGATTTATTATTTTTTAAATCAATCATATTTGGAATGTTTAAAGTTTTTAGTTAAGGTTATTTTATGCATAATTTATTTGTAAAAATTTTGATTATTATTATGGCTTATTTTTTAAGCATTAGCATGACTTATTCTGATGATAAAACTATGCAGAAAATTTCAAATTTTTTAATTGATAAGACAGAAGTTACTATTGGCGAATTTAAAGTTTATGCTAAAGAAACATTATTTATCTCTTTGGCTGAAAAAAATGGAGGTGGACTTGTGTATGAAAATGGATGGGTTCAAAAAAAAGGATGGAACTGGAAAAGGCCATATGGTTTGGCAGCTTTGGATAATGAGCCAGTTGTTCATATCAATTTTAATGAAGCAGAAAATTATTGTAAATGGAATAAAAAAAGAATTCCTACAATTAAAGAATGGGAATTAGCTGCGTATACTGAGTTTAGACTTAATAATAAGGATGGTTATAAATTTAAAAAATCTTATCCATATCCAACTGGTGAAAACACATTAGGTCTTAATTGTTTGAATGATTGTAACTTTAATTATCCTTCAAAATATTCTAAATTTTTGTTACGTGGTTATGGCCATGTATCAACTTATTCAACAAAAAAGGGGATTAATGGATTGTATGATATGGGCGGAAATGTTTGGGAATGGGTTGATATTAACGATAATTCCTACAAAGGCACCAAGGGAGGATCTTGGTGGTATGGAAAAAATCAAATGATTCAAGGTTATAACGCAACAAAACCAAAAAATATGTCAGCTGTATATATTGGTTTTAGATGTGTAAAAGATTTTAAAAATTAGAATTGGATATATTTAATTTTACATATATCATTTTACTGAGGTGAAGCATGAGTTTAGATTTTTTAACAAGTAAATTTATTATTAATGAACATGATTTTAAAACTCCAATTATAGTAACAGGAGCTGGTGGATGTATTGGAAGTTGGGTTTTATCAATTTTAACCAAATCTAAAATCCCATGTGTAGGTTTTGATCTTTCTGAATCAAAGAGAAGATTAAATTTGATATTGGGAGATGATGCAGAAAATGTTCCTTGGGAAAAAAATGATGTTACCAATTATCCTGAGCTTCTTAATTTAGTAAAAAAATATAATCCTTCTGCAATAATTCACTTAGCAGGTTTACAAGTGCCTTTTTGCGCTGCAGATCCTGCTTTAGGTGCAAGAGTAAATGTTGAGGGTACAATTAATGTATTTGAAGTTTGTAGAGAGATTGGGTTAAGAAGAATAGTTTATGCTTCATCGGTAGCCTCTTTAGGCATGCCTCCTGGGGGAGAAGTGGAAAGAAACATTTTATGGTGTTTATAAACAAGCTAATGAACATACAGCTTATGTTTATAATGCAGATCTTCAAATACCTTCAATTGGCATTAGACCAAATATTGTTTATGGATTAACAAGAGATCAAGGTGTTAGTTCAAAAAATACAATAGCAATTCAATCAGCGGCATTAGATGAAGAATATGACATTCCGTATAAGGGTAAATATAGCTGGTTGTATGCAGGGGAAGCGGCTTCAGCATTTATTTATTCTGTAATGAAGGAATTTAGTAAAGCTTATGTTTTTAACTTGAATGGCCAATGTGAAACTATTGAAAATGGTATCTCTATATTAAAATCTCTTAAACCTGAAGCTAAAGTAACTTGTTCAGGTCAAAATTTTCCTTTTCCACCTGATTTAAGTGATGAGCCACTCAGAAAATTAATAGGAAATTACCCTACATATTCTGTTGAAGAAGGAATTAGTGATACTTATAATTCTTTTAAACAACTCAAAGAGTTAGGTCGTTGTCCAGAAATAAATAAGGTTAACTAAGTGGACATCTCAAATAATCAGATTAAATCTTATAAAGAAGATGGTGCTATTCTTTTAAAAGGAGTTTTCATTGATTGGGTTGAAACTTTAGAAACTGGAATTGAAAAATTAATTAAAAATCCGAGTCCAAGAGAAAGATCATACTTACCTGAAGATGGCACTGCAAAATTTTTTCAAGATTTATGTAACTGGAATAGAATTGATGAATTTAAAGATTTTATTTTTAATTCTGATATTGGAAAAATTTCTTCGGCTTTAATGAATTCAGAATTTACTCGTTTTTTTCATGATCATGTTTTAGTAAAAGAGCCTGGTTCATCTTTAGCTACTCCATGGCATCAAGATCTTCCATATTATTGTGTTGATGGTGTTCAAAATGTAAGTTTTTGGATACCATTAGATCCAATATCAAAAGAAATATGTTTAAAGTGCATATCTAAATCCCATTTAACAGGTAAAATTCATAGACCTAAAAGATTTAACGGAAATGATTTATATGAAAATGATAATACTGAAGAAATGCCAGATATTGAAAATAATTTAGATTCTTACAATATTCTTGCTTGGGATATGGAGCCAGGTGACGCAATAGCTTTTGATTTTAGAATAATTCATGGTGCAAGTGCCAATTTTAATGAAAGTTTAAGAAGAAGAGTTTTTTCGGCAAGATGTGTTGGTGAAAAGACACGTTTTGTTGATAGAAAAGGTAAAGGTTCACCACCTTTTGATCATATTAAGTTAAATACAGGAGATAAATTAGATGTTGAGGATTTTCCTGTCGTATATGAAAATTAAATTATGACATTAATTAAAAAAGTTGAACTTCACGAATTTAAATTCCCTGTTAATAATTTAGGTAATTTAACTGGAGCTAATAGTGTAGGTGCTTTTGGGTATTCAAAAGGTGAGGTCAGTGAATTAAAAAAGTTTGCTATTAAAATAATTACAGATGATGGAACTGTTGGTGAATATGTTACTCACTGGTGTTCAACAGCCTCAACTTTTGCACAATCATGTATGCTTGCTCCTAAATTACTTGGGAGACATGCCGAAGAAAGAGAGGGTATTTATGATGATTTTAAGCGAGAATTAAGACAATTTGATCATATGGGGCATGGACCGATTGATATTGCTTTGTGGGATTGGTTTGGCAAAAAATATAAATGTTCAGTAAAAAATTTGTTAGGTGGTTTTAAAAATAAACTTCCAGCATATGCCAGTACATATCATGGAGATAGGAATGGTGGATTAGACTGCAAAGAAGCATATGCAGACTTTGCTGAAAAATGTTTTGATATTGGATATAAAGCCTTCAAAATTCATGGTTGGAATGAGGGAAATGTCAAAGAAGAAATTGATAATATTTTACATGTTGCAAAAAAAGTTGGTCACAAAATGACTTTAATGCTAGATCCTGCTTGTGAATTAAGAACTTTTGCGGACGCTTTGGCTGTTGGCAGAGCATGTGATGAAGCAAATTACTTTTGGCTTGAGGATCCATATAGAGATTCTGGTGTGTCAGCTTTTGGTCATAAAAAGCTAAGAAGTTTTATAAAAACTCCAATACTTCAAACAGAACATGTTAGAGGTGTAGAGCCTAAAGCAGATTTTATTTTAGCAGGAGGAACAGATTTTTTAAGAATGGATCCTGAATATGATATGGGGATAACAGGAGGAATGAAGATCGCGCATCTAGCAGAATCTTTAGGTGTTGATGTTGAGATACATGCTTGTGGACCAGCTCACAGAATTATGATGTCTGCAATTAGAAATACAAATTACTACGAGGTAGCTTTAGTTGGTCCAGACTGTGATAATGCTATACCTCCTGTATACTTATGTGGATATAGCGATATGCTTGATTGTGTTGATGACAATGGGTTTGTAGATGTTCCTGAGGGTGAGGGGCTTGGTGTAGTCTACGATTGGAGTTATATTAATAAAAATAAAACTCAATTTGAGCTTTTCGAAATTTAATTGGTTGGGTAACCATCTTTTAGATATTTGAACAAAAATTTGGAAATAAACCTTGCATTTTAATGATATTCTTACTTTTTGGTTTCATGAAATTGAACCTAAACAATGGTGGAAAAAAGATAAAAAATTTGACGATCTTCTTAGATGTAAATTTTTAAACATTCATTCTCTTGCGATCAAAAGTCAGCTTACATCTTGGCAAACATCTGAAAAAGGTAGATTAGCTGAAATAATAGTGATTGACCAATTTTCCCGAAATATTTTTAGAAACAAACCAGAAGCTTTTAATTCAGATCATTTGGCTCTTTTTTTATCAAAAGAGATGTTACGTTTAGGTCTTTATCAAAAGTTTAATAAAAATGAAAAAATATTTGCTTTTATGCCATTTATGCATAGTGAAATTTTTGAAGACCAAATTATTTCATTAAATTTGTATAGTAATTTGGGGATAAAAGAAAATTTTCGTTCTGCTCTTAAGCATTTTAATATTATTAGAAAGTTTGGAAGATTTCCTCATAGGAATAAAATTTTAAATAGAAAATCAACTGATGAGGAGTTAGCTTTTTTAAAAACACCAGGAAGTTCTTTTTAATGTATTATATTGCTTATGGATCAAATTTAAACTTTAAACTAATGAGATCACGATGTCCAAGAGCTAAACCTGTATTTTATCTAAATGGAATTAGAGTTAATAAACTTTTTGGATGGAAATTAGTTTTTAATAGATATGCTAACATTATAAAAGATAATAAGAGTTTTGTTCCAATAGGTTTATGGAAAATCACAAAACATTGTGAAAAAGAGTTAGATGTTTATGAGGATTTTCCAAAATTATATTCAAAAATATATTTCAAATATAATTCAATTAAAACAATGACATATATTATGAATTCAAATAAATTATTAAAGCCATCTAATACTTACTTGAAATTAATTTACCAAGGGTATAAAGATTTTGGTTTAGAGCTTGATCATTTAAAAAATATTTAATTTTTATTTACAAATTCATTCTTTAAATTAAATTCTTTTATGGGAGATTGACATGATCAAATTTATTTTAGGCATTGTAATTGGAATTGGGTTGGCAACTTATTATCCAGAAATTTCTAACACCTTGAAAGACTTTTTTTTAGATAGTGGTGCAAGGGATAGTATTGTTGAAACATTAAAAGAAGTTAAATAATTAATATTTTAAATTAAAAATTAAGGAAATTATAATGTATATACCTCCAAAAAAATGGGAATGGGACAAGGAAAATGGTGGAAAGTTTTCTAAAATAAATAGACCAATATCAGGTTCAACGTTTAATAAAGATTTGCCAGTTGGAAAACATAAACTTCAACTATATTCTCAAGGCACACCTAATGGTGTAAAAATAACAATTTTACTTGAAGAGTTATTAGAGCTAAATATTCAAGATGCTGATTATGATGCTTGGCTAATTGAAATTAGCAAGGGTGACCAGTTTTCTTCTGGTTTTGTTGAAGTTAATCCTAATTCAAAAATTCCTGCATTAGTTGATTACAGTGATGAAAAGCCAATATTTGTATTTGAGTCAGGCTCTATTCTTTTATATTTGGCTGAAAAATTTAATCATTTTTTGCCAAAAGAAACTAAATTAAAAGTTGAATGTATGAACTGGTTGTTTTGGCAAATGAGCAGTGCACCATACTTAGGTGGAGGATTTGGTCATTTTTATAGTTATGCTCCTGAAAAACTTGAGTATCCAATTGATAGATTTGCAATGGAAACTAAAAGACAATTGGATTTATTGAATAAACATTTAGAAAATAAAAACTTCATATGTGGAGATCAATATACGATTTCAGATATTGCTATTTGGTCTTGGTATGGTCAATTAACTCTTGGTAAATTATATTCTGCTGCTGAATTTTTAGATGTATCTTCATATAAAAATGTTTTAAGGTGGGCTGAAAGTATTAATTTAAGACCTGCTGTAAGAAGAGGGAAAATAGTTAATAAAGTAAGTGGTGATCCCAATTATCAACTAAGAGAAAGACATTCATCAGAGGATTTTAAAAAAATTAAATTATAGTTTTAATTCATTACTTCTAAAGTTTTAACAATATCGTTAATTTCATTATATTTATTAATTTGATACAACATGTCAGATTTATTTGTTTTATAAGGCTTTAATTTTAGATATTTATCATCATTAAAAGAATAAATAATTGTATTTAAAAGTTTGTCTAATATTTTGATGTAAGTGAATTAAAAATATTTTTATCAATATTATTATTTTGAACGATTAAACTGTTAACGTTCATATAATTTACTATTTATCTGACCACTAAAGTTAGAGTTATATTGTTTTGATGAATTATAGATAATATTATCTAAATCGAAATTTAATCTTTTAATTTTAGAACTTAATTTAGATTTCTCATTTATTTTTTTAAATAACTTGATGGCTTTGCAATGTAATCATCTGGTAAACCACCATCACTTTCCTCAATTTCATAACTTGATAATGTATTTTTGTTAGATGTTTCTGTAATCGCTTGATTAGAATCTTTATCGTAAGTATCTTTGCTTGGAACACAATCACCATCACCACTTGATGGACATGATGTGACATGAGTAGAAAATTAAATAATAATAAAAATGAAAAAAATATAATTCTCATATAAAAAAAACGACATTAAACTGTAATGGTTAAGTTTTTAAAATTTTAAATCGATACTTTAGATCTCTTAAAACTAACAAATAAATAAAATATAATCATTACATTTACTAAATTCCAAAGAATACTATTTAAAAATCCTAAACTGTAAGAGTTGGTATAATCATAAATTTTTCCAGACATCCATCCTCCAATTGACATTCCAATTATAGTAAAAAAAATTATCAATCCAATTCTTTCTGCAGCATCTTTGTTAGGCAAATACTTTTTAACTATCAAAGCATAACTTGGAACAATGCCACCTTGTGAAAGACCAAATAAAATAGAAACTACGAATAATCCGGTCAAATTATTAAAGGGAATAAATAAAATTAAAGTCATCATTTGCAAGGTTGATCCAATTAATAAAGTTTTTAATGGTCCAATTATATCTGATATATATCCAAATATTATTCTGCTTAAAACAGCACAAAATAACATTATAGATAAAATTTTTCCTCCAGTGATGATACTTAAACCTTGATCAATACATAATGGAATTATATGAACTTGTGGCGTTGACATGCCAACACAACAGCCAATTGAAGCAATCATTAATAATCTTTGGAAGCTGTTATCTGAAAAAGGAATTCGTATCTTATTTTTTAATTTATCAAAGTTATTTGTTAAAGATTGTTTATCATAATTTATTTTAAACATGACAAAACATAAAATTGGGACAGTTGTTGCACATATTAATGCTATTAATATATGAGCTTCTCTCCATTTTTGTTCTGATAGTAAAAATGTTAAGAAAAATGGCCACATAGCACCCGCAAAATGTTGTGCACTTGCAGTAATTGAAACAGCTAAACCTCTTTTTTTTTTAAAAAAATAACTAATATCGTTCATCATAGGCCCAAAAAAAACTGCAGATGAAAAACCTAATCCAAATTGTATTATTGATAGAATATAAAAATTTGGTGAAAGCACTGAAACAAAATAAAGAGCAATTAAAATAATGAAGCCAAAGATAATAGGTTTCTTTATTCCGTATTTATCAGAAAATTTTCCAACTATAATATTTCCTATGCCAAATCCAAACATAGTAAGAACATAGGGTATAGTTACTGAAGATCTTGAAATTTGGAATTCTGTTTCAATGCTTGGTAAAATCATTACAACAGACCACATTCCTATAAAGCCTAATGCACATAAAATAAATACTAATAATAATCTTATCCAAGCCAAGCCAGAATCTTCTTTTACAGTTATGCTTTTCATAAATATCTTTTTAATAAGTTGAAGTATTTTAATATATTTAAATGTTAACTAAACATCAAATACAAGATTATAACAATAATGGTTTTATTGTTATTGAAGATCTTTTAAGTAAAAATGAAATTAGACAAACACGTGATATAATTAATCAGTTTATAGAAAAGTCTAGAGATATTAAAGAAAGTGATAATATTTTTGATTTAGAAGATGATCACTCAAGAAACAATCCTAGATTAACAAGAGTTAAACAGCCACATCTAATTAATGATCATTTTTTTATTTAATTAAAAATTCACAAATTACTAAAGCTCTTAAAGATTTGTTGGGTAACAATATTCTTTTGAAATCTAGTAAATTAAATACAAAGTTTGAAAAAGGTGGGTCTGCAGTTGAATGGCATCAAGATTGGGCATTTTATCCACATACCAACGACGATGTACTTGCTGTAGGAGTTATGTTAGATGATGTTAATTTATCTAATGGACCTTTGATGGTGATTCCTAAATCTCATAAAGGCCCTGTTCTTAATCATAATAATTCAGATGGTATATTTTGTGGTGCAATTGATCCAAAAGATAAAGATTTTAATTTGAATGATGCTATTCCACTTACTGGAAAAGCAGGTTCAATATCAATCCATCATGCAAGATTACTTCATGGCTCTGCTACTAATAAAAGTTTATCAAGAAGAATGATGTTGTTTTATGAATTAAGTGCAGCAGATTCTTGGCCTTTAGTAGGCGCTCCATCTTATATGAAATTTACTTCGCCTAATGACTTATGGAAACAAATGAAATCTCAATTGATTTCAGGTGAAATTTCCACTTGTCCAAGAATGGAAAATATACCTGTAAGAATACCTTTGCCTCCACCAAGTGATTATGGCTCAATATTTAAAACACAAAAAACTGGTAACTCAAAATCAGCTTTTATGTAGTTTTGATTTCAATTTTTTTTGGTTGAATAATCTCAGGATCCCTTTTAAAAAGCTTAATATTCAACATCCCTTGTGAAAGTATAGCTTCAGTAACTTCCATTAAAGGATCTAAATTAAATTTTTTCTCAAAAGGTCTAAGAGCAATACCTTTGTGGATTATATTCTGAACATCATTTTGATTTTTTTTTCCTGTTATAGATAGAATATTCTGCATAGAAACTATTTCAATTTCATTTTCATTAAAGCCAGCTACCGCCAAATTAATTTCATAATTTTTTTCGTCTGTTTTAATAACATCAAATGCAGGGTAGTTAGAGTTTTTATTATGATTTATTCTTGATATTTCATCAAATAATTCGTCAAAACCAATAAATGATTTAAAAACTAACGGTGGTAAAGAGTTTAAAGACATAAAAGAAAACCTATTGTTAAAAAAGTTTAAATATATTATCTCTAGAGGATGATAATTACAAGATTGTTAAAAAACAAATTATATTTGAGTGCTTATCTTTTGTTATTTATCTTTACTAAAAGTAATCAATCTTTTTCTCATGAATGCATTTTAAAAGATACTACACCTAAAGAAATTACTATTTACAACTCATGTTTATCTCAAAAAAATAGTGAGTACAATCTAGATGCAAAAAAGTTTGAAGAAATGGAACAAAAAATTATAAAGCTTGAAAATGAAAATTTATTATTAAAAAATAAATTATTAGTTTTTAAGAAGAAAATTTATGAATTTTTGAATAACATATAATAATCAAAAAATTTATTATGAGGTAAAGTATGAATCTTTTTAATTTAGATAAAAAAGTTGCTCTTATAACTGGTGGTAATGGAGGGATTGGTTATGCAATGGCAAAAGCCATGGGTGATGCTGGTGCAAACATAATTATTGCTGGAAGAAATAAAGACAAAAATACTCTTTCTGTAAATAAATTAAAAAATAGTAATATTGATGCAATGGCTGTTGAGGTTGATGTTGATGACGAACTTTCTTGTCAAAATATGGTTAATCAAGTTGTAGATAAATTTCAAAAAATAGATATTTTAGTAAATAATGCTGGAACAAATATTAGAAAAAGGCCAGAGGAATATTCATTAAAAGAGTGGACATCAATTATTAATACGAATCTTGTCAGTATGTTTATATGTTCAAAAGCTTGTTACGAGCATTTTATTAAAAATAAATCTGGAAAAATTATTAATATTGGATCAATGCATTCTTTGTTTGGAGCTCCATTAGGCAGTGCCTACTCTGCAAGTAAAGGAGGGGTAGTGCAACTTACTAAAAGTTTTGCTAATACTTGGGCATCAAAAAATATTCAAGTTAATGCTGTCTTACCTGGGTATATTGATACAGAATTAACAAAACAAGCACGTTTAGATATTCCTGGTTTGGAGCAAAGAGTTACAGAGCGTACACCTGCAGGAAGATGGGGAGATCCAGATGATTTAGGAGGTATTGCTGTGTTTTTAGCATCAGAAGCATCTAATTACATTACAGGAACTGCAATCCCAGTTGATGGTGGGTATTCTATAAATGGTTAATCTTTACTTGAAATTTAAATTATTTTTTATATGTTTTTATCATGTCAGATAATATAGATGTAGTAATTTATAAACCAACTAAGTCTGCGATGCAGTCAGGTTTGGCAACAAATAAATTTTGGATTTTAAAATATGTTAGTTATTCCAAGACTAACTTAGATCCTTTGATGGGTTGGTCTGGAAGTGATGACACTTCAAAACAAATTGTTTTAAAATTTAATTCAAAAGAAGAAGCAATTGATTATGCAGAACTTCATTCATTAAAATATAGAATTTTAAATAATAATACTAAAACTATTAAACCAAAATCTTATGCAGATAACTTTAGTTTTAAAAGAAAGGGACTTTGGTCTCATTAAAACCTATTAATTATGGTGAGCCAGAGAGGATTCGAACCCCTGACCTATTGCTTAGAAGGCAATTGCTCTATCCAGCTGAGCTACTGGCCCACAATTAGTTTTTAATTCAAAGCTAAATTAAATACAAGACATAATGTTTGATTTGAAATTTTAATAATAAATACTTCTACTATTGCATGTCATTTTAATTGGTATTTTACTTTTATCTTCAATGTCTAATCCAACGCTAAGTATTATTGGTGATAAAGTTGAAGTTACTTTATCTAAATTCCATGCAAAGTCTGTAGTTTTGTAAAAACTTTTGTCTTCCCATAAAACATAAGAACCGCTCTTTTGCGCAAGTACATTTCCAATATATTTAAACTTACCATCTATTCTTCGAAAAACTATATCTGAGGTATCGTTATCATTTCGTGAAAAAATAAACTCGAATTTTTCATTATTTATTTTATCTATACAAATGAATCCAAAGTTTGGAAGTGTAACTTCATAAGATTTTGCAGAATTAACTGAAAATAGAAATAAAGTAGTAATTATGATTATTATTTTATTTTTTATCTTCATCTTTGATCACTTCATAATCACCTTCAATAATGTCTTCATTTTTAACATTTGTTTTCATAGTATGTTTAAAATTTGAATTATTATTACTTTTAAAATTAAAGTTATTGCCTGATCTTAGGGTGTTGATATTAAATACTTTTTTGAATAATTTTGGAGTAATGAAAAGTAATCCTGGCAAACAAATCAATGTTGCTATTAACCAGTGCCATTCTAGAACATGTATCATTCCAAAAAATGATCCTATATACAATGGCAGTATGACTTTAAAGTAAATTGAAATTATAGTAATTAAAAGAGCAACTATAGTTCCATAAAAAAATTGAATACCAATAAAGCCCATTACAATATTAAATAAAATAGATAAAAAGCTTAAAAGAATAAAAATCAGGCCAAATTTTATTATATTAAACAAGTTCATAACTATTTTTTAATATTAACTGATCCATCGAATTTTTTTAAATAAAAATGTTTTTTCCCAGTCCAAAAACATTTCTTTTTATCAGGCATTGCTTCTATGAAATTTATATAATTTTTAAGTTTGAATTTCTGACTACAACCTAAAAAAGTTAAAATTAAATTTGAATCTTGAAACTTGACTTGATCTGATCCTGCCAATTGTAACATTTATTGATTTTGTGTTTGATTGAAAACATTGTCCAATTTTATTTTTTTTACATTTAGTCTCTTTGCTTGAAATATTTTTTATATTTATAGCAACATCTTCTTTAAAATTAAAACCATCGTCATCAAGCATTTCACATTGATCCTTTGGTGGAACTGTTTTTTCAGAAAATTCACATTCAAACCAATATCCTTTAAGTACTAAATTCTCTTTCGCATAAGCAAACTTTGGTAAAAGTATTAAAATCAAAAATATAATTAAATTTTTCATTTTTTTCCTTTTAAGTAATTTAACAAAAACATAAGATAACTTATATGAAAATTAAACCATTAAAAAAAAATAGTGAATTTGTTGCTTTTGTAAGTGATATCAATTTAAAGGATAAATTAAACACAAGTGAAATTGACATACTTCAAAAAAGTATAGATAAATTTGGAGTGCTTGTATTTAGAAATCAATCATTAACTGATGATGAACAAGTCAATTTTTCTGAATACTTTGGAAATATTGAGCATTCTGGAAAAAAATCAAATATAACAAAAGACAGTGATCGTAGATTATCTACAAAATTAGCTGATGTTTCAAATATTGATAAAAAATCAAATGTATTTAAAAAAAATGATCCTAGGAGAATTTTTAATTTAGGTAATCGTTTATGGCATTCAGATAGTTCATTTAAAAAAATACCCGCAAAATATTCTTTGTTATCCTCGAAAACAATTGTCAAAAAAGGTGGAAATACAGAATTTTCTGACATGAGATTAGCTTATGAAAACCTTGAAGATGACATTAGAAATAAAATTGAAACTTTATATTGTGAACATTCATTAATTTACTCAAGGCAAAGACTTGGGTTTGATATGGAAAAAGAATTATCAAAAAGCGAAATTAAAAACTTTAAACCAGTACTTCAACCAATGGTTAGAAAAATTAAAGAAAATAATAGAAAAACAATATATTTATCAAGTCATATTGGAAAAATCAAAGGATGGCTAAGACCTGATACAATGTGTTTTGTGGATGATTTAATTGAATATGCAACTCAAAAAAAATTTAAGTATGTACATAAATGGAAAGTTAATGATTTAATCATGTGGGATAATCGTCAAACAATGCATCGTGTAAGATCTTTTGATGATGTTAATGAAACAAGGGATATGAGAAGAACTACAATTGAAGGAGAAGAGGCTCTTATTTGAATTTTTTTCTCATCTTTGTAAATGAATCTCTTACATCATCTAAAATATCCTCTATATTTTCAATTCCAACATAAATTCTTAAATATTCTCCTTTAGGTACATAACTTGTATTAATTGTTCTAGTGGATTTTACATCAGTCATTGTCATTAAGCTTTCGTAACCACCCCAAGAAGCTCCTTTTCCAAATAAAAGACAATTATCCGCAAAAAACTCAGCCATTTTAGTTGTTATATAATCCTCAAATTCAATACCAAATATTCCACATGCACCACTAAAATCTCTTTTCCATAATTTATGATCAGGATGTTCTTTTAAAGCAGGGTGGTAAACTTTTTTAACCTCTTTTTGCTTAGTTAGAAAATGTGCAAGTTTTATTGAGTTTTCCTGGGATTGTTTAAGTCTCAATGGCAGAGTTCTCAATCCTCTTAATGCTAAAAAAATATCATCGGGCCCAACGCATTGCCCAGAATTTCTTTTCCATCTATTTATTAAATTAAGATATTTTTTATTACATACAGTTACACCCATCATAACGTCTGAATGACCACCAATATATTTTGTTATTGCTTCAACAACAATATCGACACCAAATTTGAGGGCATTAAAATATAGTGCTGTTCCCCATGTATTATCTATTATCGTAGTAATTTTGTATTTCTTAGCTAATTTTACTACTTTATTAATATCTATTATTTCAAATGTATAACTTCCTGGGCTTTCTAAATATATAATTTTAGTATTTTTTTTAATCTTACTCTCTAAATTTAAAAGATCTCTTGAATCATAAAAATCATGTTCAATTTGAAATCTTTTAAATTCTTCTTCAACAAATCTTCTTGCAGAGCCATATACACAATCGGGTATTAAAGCATGATCAAATGACTTTAAAACGCCCATAAAGCTATTTGTAATTGCTGACATGCCAGAAGGGGCTAAAACGCATCCATCTGCATCATATAGATCGGAGATAGCTTTTTCTAATGCTTCAGATGTTGGTGTACCATTTCTTCCATATGTATATTTTTTTCCACTTCTATCTTTATAATCTTTCATAGAAGAGGAAAGTATCGTACTTGCGTGATAAACAGGTGGATTGACAATACCATGATTTTCTTCAGGTTTTAATCCAGCATGTGCAGCAATTGTTTCAATTTTTTGTAATTTTTTCTTTTTCATACCGGTTTAACTCTAAATTTACGATTTTCCTTGAATAATTAATAACATCATGTACAAAATTAGTCATTAATTCATGAAATGTCATGACAATTTTTATGGAGGACTATAAATGAAAATAAAAGCACTTTTAGCGGCTTCTGTCGCTGGAGTAATGTTTGCAGGATCTGTTCTTGCAGGCACACTTGACGATGTCAGGGCTAGAGGTAAGTTAAACTGTATTATTAACACTGGTTTAGCTGGCTTCGCTGCACCTGATGATAAAGGAAATTGGCAAGGTTTTGATGTTGATTTTTGTAAAGCTGTTGCTGCTGCAGTTTTAGGTGATGCTAGTAAAGTATCATATACAACTGCTACAGGTAAAACAAGATTTACAAAATTAGCTGCTGGTGAAGGTGAAATCCTTTCTAGAAATACAACTTGGACTTTTTCAAGAGATGTTGATTTAAGCCAAACATTTATTGGTGTAAATTACTATGACGGACAAGGTTTTATGTTTCCAAAAAAATTAGGCATTAAATCTGCTAAAGAACTTGATGGAGCCTCAATTTGTATTCAAACTGGAACTACAACTGAGTTAAATTTAGCTGAGTTTTTTGCAACTAATAAAATAAAATACAACGCTGTTCCAATTGAAACTAATGCTGAAGCACAAGAGCTATATAAAGCTGGTAGATGTGATGTTTACACAACAGATGCATCTGGACTATATGCTACAAAAATGAGTTTTGATAATCCTGAAGCTCATGTTGTGTTACCAGAGATAGTTTCAAAAGAGCCTTTAGGCCCTGTTGTAAGACATGGTGATGATCAATGGGCTGATATTGTATCTTGGGTATTGAGAGCAATGATGGCTGGTGAAGAAAAAGGAATTACATCTAAAAATGTAAAAAAATTAGCTTCACAGGATAATAAAGACAAAGAGATTAATAGACTTCTTGGTAAAGACCCTTTACAGGGATTATCTAAACTTGGTCTTTCTGCAGACTGGGCAGTAAATGTAATTAGTCAAGTTGGTAATTATGCTGAAAGTTTTGAAAGAAACTTATACCCTCTAACAATTGTAAGAGGTATGAATGCACTTTACAAAGATGGTGGATTACATTACATCCCACCAATTAAGTAAGCTATATATCTAACAATCAAAAACGCCTCATTAAGAGGCGTTTTTTTTTATTTATTTTAATGTAATATTAGAAAAACTGTATTAAAGTATTTAAATTGTATGGTCTAAGATATGTTAAATCTTTTAAAAATTTGGAGAAACGAAAAGTCTCGTGAAATAATTGTTCAGGTTATCGTTTTGATAATATTTGGATGGTTTATTTCTTGGCTTGCGGGAAATGTTTCTGGTAATTTTGAAAGATTAGGAAAAGATCTCAGTTTTGAATTTCTTTTTATTCCTGCTGGATATGATATTAATCAATATTTAATTTCTTATAACAACCGAGATTCTCATTTAAGAGCTGCTATAGTTGGATTACTTAATACTGGGTTAGTAGCTATTTGTGGTATAATTATAGCAACAATTTTTGGTCTTTTTTTAGGTGTCTTAAGATTATCGAAAAATTGGTTAGCAAATAGAATTGCTTATTGGTATGTAGAATTTACTAGAAATGTTCCAATTTTACTTCATATTTTATTATGGCATGGAATAATTATTAACACTTTGCCTCATCCAAAACAAGCTATTGATATTTTTGATGTTTCTTACTTAACGAATAGGGGTTTTTATATACCAAAACCTATTGCTGAATCTGGAATTGAACTATTTTATTTATTTGTTGTCATTGCAATTATTTTTGCAGTTTTATTTAGTAGATATTCTAAAAAAAGACAAGAATTAACGGGAAAACAATTCCCAGTTTTCTGGATAAATTTAATGGTAATTATTGTATTTCCTTGCATTGCACTTTTTTTAATAACTTTCCAATTTCTTTTAGTATTCCAGAGTTAAAAGGTTTTAATTTTAGAGGTGGATTGCATTTAAGTCCTGAATTAATAGCGTTAACATTTGCTTTAGCAATTTATACTGCAGCGTTTATTGCAGAAATTGTTAGAGCAGGGATTTTGGCAATTCATAAAGGACAAAGAGAAGCTGCAGAATCTATTGGATTAAAGCCTGACAGAGTTATGAATTTGTTATTTTACCTCAAGCTAGACGTGTTATAATTCCACCTTTAACCAGTCAGTATTTAAATTTAACAAAAAACTCATCATTAGCTATAGCTATTGGTTATATGGATTTAGTTGCAACTTTAGGTGGCATCTCTTTAAACCAAACTGGAAGAGAAATGGAAACTATGGTTTTAGTTTTGTTATTTATTTATGTATTTCTCTAAGTATATCTTCATTAATGAATTGGTATAATTATAGAGTTAAATTGGTTGATAGATAATGAATTTTGATAAAAATAATTATTTACCTGGAACTCATCCTGATTTACCTCCACCACCAGGTACAGTTGGTAGTATTGGCTGGTTAAAAAATAATCTTTTTTCTTCATTAAGTAATTCAATTTTAACATTAGTATCTTTATTTTCTTTGTATTTATTTAATTGATTCGGCAATTAATTGGTTTGTTTTAGATGCAGTTGTAGATGCTAATGATAAACCAGGTTGTAGAAAAATAGCTGATGGCGCCTGCTGGGCAGTAATTGTCAAAAGATTTGATCAATTTATTTATGGTTTTTATCCTCTGGCTGAAAGATGGAGAATGATGTATCCTTTTTTGTTTTTATTTTTTGCAGCTGCTCCATTTTTATCCTGACATTAAATTTAGAAAAATACTTTTAATATTTAGTTGTTTATATCCCCAATTTTATTGCTTTTATCTTAATCAAAGGAGGGTTTTTTAATTAGAAATGATTGAAACAAATCAATTTGGTGGAGCAATGTTAACAGTTATTATTGGTGTTACTAGTATTGCATGTTCATTACCATTAGGGATACTTTTAGCATTAGGTAGACAATCAAGATTAAAGTTAATTAAAGTATATAAGTATTTGTTTTATTGAATTTATGAGAGGAGTGCCATTAATAACTTTATTATTTGTTGCATCAACAATGTTAAATTATTTTTTACCACCAGGTTCAAATTTTAATTTGTTAGTAAGAGTTATGATTATGATGACTTTTTTTCAGCAGCTTATATTGCTGAAGTTATCAGAGGTGGTATTCAAGCTATTCCAAAAGGACAGTATGAAGCAGCTGATGCAATTGGTTTGACATATTGGCAGACAACAAGGTTTATTACTCTTCCACAAGCATTAAAAATTTCAATACCAGGAATTGTTAATACATTTATTGGTCTTTATAAGGATACAACATTGGTTGTTATAATAGGATTATTGGATCCTCTTGGTATAGGTAGAGCGGCACTTGCAGATACTAAATGGAATGGATTATCAACAGAAACGTATTTGTTTGTAGCAGTTATATTTTTTAAGTTGTTTTGCAATGTCGAGGTATTCATTATGGCTTGAAAAAAAATTAAGTACAGAGCATAACTAACTGTTTTAAAGGAATAAATATGAATAATAAAAATAAAGAATATGTTATTAAAATTAATGAAATGCATAAATGGTTTGGGTCATTTCATGTTCTAAAAAATATAAATCTTGAAGTAGGACAAGGTGAAAGGATAGTTATTTGTGGTCCATCAGGTTCTGGAAAATCAACTTTAATTAGATGTATTAATAGATTAGAAGTTCATCAACAAGGACATATTTCTGTAAATGGCATTGAACTATCAGGTGATTTGAAAAACCTTGAAGCTATAAGAAGCGATGTGGGGATGGTATTCCAATCATTTAATTTATTTCCGCACTTGTCAGTATTAGAGAATTGTACACTTGCTCCAATTTGGGTAAGAAAAATGCCTAAGAAAGATGCTGAAGAATTAGCAATGGAATATCTTGAAAGAGTCAAAATTCCTGAGCAAGCAAAAAAATTTCCTGGTCAGCTTTCTGGAGGTCAACAACAAAGAGTTGCTATTGCACGTGCATTATGTATGAAACCAAAAATAATGCTGTTTGATGAACCTACTTCAGCTTTAGATCCTGAAATGATTAAAGAAGTATTAGATACAATGATAGAATTAGCTGAAACGGGCATGACTATGCTGGTTGTAACTCATGAAATGGGTTTTGCAAAAAAAGTTGCTGATAGAGTAATATTTATGGATGAAGGTGAAATAATAGAGCAAAATACTCCAAAATTATTCTTTACTAAACCAACGAACGATAGAACTAAACTATTTTTGAGTCAGATTTTAAATCACTAAAGCTTATTGATTTTCATGTTTTTTGAAGCCCATTCAGACCAAGAGCCGTCATAAACTGGGATATCCTCATTACCTATTCTGTAATAAGATAATGCTATTACACATGCAGATACTCCAGATCCACAGGTGGTTATAACTTTTTCATTTTCATTTAAATTTAAATCATTAATTAAATTTTTAAAATCAGATTTAGAAATTAAATTGCCATTTTTATCTAATAATTTAGATGCTGGAAGATTTAAAGAATTAGGTATATGTCCAGATTCTAAATTTGGTCTTGGTTCTTTACCACTTCCAGAAAATCTTTCAAATGATCTTGCGTCAAGTATTGGAAAGAATTTGTTATCAGAAATATTTTTCATTTCTTCAATTTTAATTAATAAGTTTTTATTTTCTTCAGTTGCTTTAAAATTCCCAAAGGATATGTTTGACACTTCATTAGTTGTTACAAAACCATTTTCTTTCCATGATTTAATACCACCAGATAAAATAAAAATTTCTTTATGCCCAAAATATCTTAATAAAAACCAACATCTAGCTGATGATAATAGTGGAGAATTATCATATATAATTACAATATGATCATTATTTAATCCTAGTTTTTGCATGTGTGTTTCAAAAACATCTTTAGTTGGAAACATATGTGGAAGATCATCATTTGGATCTGAAATATTATCAATGTCAAAAAATACCGCATTTTCAATATGTTCATTGTTATACTCATCAATTGCATTAATACCTGTATTTGGCAAAAAATATGATGAATCAAATATAATTATATTTTGTTTGGTTTTTTTTAATTCATTAACTTCTTTAGCTGATAAAAAAATATCTTTCATTTTACTCCATCCAACTAGGAAAAGGTAAATCTTTTGATTTTAAAAAACCTTTGTTCCATATTTTTGATTGGTACCTTTGACCTGAGTCACATAAAATAGTAACAACATTATGACCAGGGCCAAGTTTTTCGGCCATTTTTATAGCACCACATACATTAATGCCACTTGACCCACCTAAAAACAAACCTTCTTCTTTAAGCAGTTTAAAAATCATTTCTAAAGCTTCTTTATCGTTAATTCTAACAGCGTCATCAACAACAAGGTGTTTTAAATTTTCTGTAATTCTACCTTGACCAATTCCTTCAGTAATGGAATTACCTTCTGCTTTAAGTTCATCTTTTTTGTAATAGTTATATAGCGCGGAACCATATGGATCTGATAAAAATATTTTAACATCTTCTTTTTTATCTTTTAAATATTTACTTACTCCAGCTAGAGTGCCACCAGTTCCCACTGCACATGTGAAACCATCAACTTTTCCATCA
Organism: Alphaproteobacteria bacterium; assembly: GCA_038131545.1. GTDB lineage: Bacteria > Pseudomonadota > Alphaproteobacteria > Puniceispirillales > Marisalimonadaceae > TMED54. The sequence continues at coordinate 1,221,055 of JAYPPQ010000004.1, read as the reverse complement.
AGTTGTGCCCAAATTTCTGGTCCAGTAGTGTCAAAATGTCCATTCATATTTGATATATTATCAAATTGATTTGCCCATAAAACACCATTTCGTTCAGATTTATTAAGTTCATTAGCTAAAGTTTCTGATTGACGGATATAATTGCCAGGGTTTGAATATGGTAGTGCAGGGACTAGTTTCAATTCGCAACCAATTAGATTTAATGCATCTTTTTTCTCTTGGCTTTGAGTTTCTGGCATTACAATAATTGTTTTAAAACCCATTGAATTACCAACCAAACCAAGACCAATTCCAGTGTTTCCTGCTGTTCCCTCGACAATTGTACCACCATCTTTGAGTTTGCCATCTTTAATTGCATCTAGAATTATGGCTTTAGCTGCTCTATCTTTTATAGACCCTCCAGGATTAAGGAACTCTGCTTTTCCATATATATTACATCCCGTAATTTTACTTGGATAATTAAGCTTTATAAGTGGTGTGTTACCGATAGCTTCTACAAAATTGTTATTAATATTCATTTAAAAATAAAATAAAATTTATGGCTCCCCGGGAGGGATTCGAACCCCCGACCGATCGGTTAACAGCCGATTGCTCTACCACTGAGCTACCGAGGAACTGCTTCTTTAAAATACACAAAAATATAAATATGTATATAAAAAATTTATAGATTTAAAATTTTATTAGCTAATAAATTTAATTCACTTTTAGTTACTTTATTAAAAGTAAAGTTTTTAATAATTTTTTGATTTTTCTTCTCATAATTTGATATGTATGCTGGGTCATAATGGTTGGTTAATAAACTTTCAGTTAATTGTTTCCAATCTTTATTTTTTATATGCTGCTTCCAGTCAGCAATTATTTTTTTTGATAATCTTCTTTTTAATCCATTTATCAAAGGCTTAAAAAAATTATTATCTAACTGAGCGTATTTATAATCGTTTAATAAAAATTTAACTCTACTTTCAAAAGTAGTTTCAATATTTATTTTTTTTGAACTTAACATTTTTTTCCATAAAGGTTGAGGTATATGTAAATTTCCAATTTTGCTACTTTCAGCTTCTAAGTAAATATTTTTTCTTAAATTTATATTTTTTAAAGCATCATATAATAGACTTTCAAAAAGTTTTTGAGAAGGTTGGTTATTATTTAAATCTTTACCTAATAAAGAGCCTTTATGACAAGCAATACCTTCTAAGTCTAGGATTTGTCCATTGTTTAATTTTATTTCATTTAATAATTTAGTTTTACCTGTCCCGGTTTTTCCTGATATTAAAATAATCTTTAACTTTGGAGATAATTTTTGCAATTTTTTTGTTATATCGTTCCTATAGTGTTTATATCCTCCTTCTAATTGATTTACACGCCATCCTATTTCTTGCATAATTAGGCATAATGCTTTAGATCTCTGACCACCACGCCAGCAATAAACTAGTGGTTTCCATGCTCCATTTTTATTTTTAAGGTTTTTTATTAAATATTCTGAAATATTTTTAGTAACTAATGAAGATCCCAAAACTTTTGCCTCAAAAGGAGATTTTTTTTTATAAATAATTCCAATTTTTTTTCTTTCCTCATCATCTAAAACTGGAAGGTTTATAGCACCTGGAATGTGATCTTCATTAAATTCAGATGGAGATCTAACATCAATTATAGTATCATATTTTTTATTATCCCAAATTTTGGTAGTTGAAATTATATTCATTAAAGGACTCTTAAATGACTATGTGAATTGTCTATAAAACCAATTTTACTAAATACAATTTCATTTTTTTCTAAAATATTTTTTATTTTTAAATAACTTTTTTGGGGAATGATAAATGCTATACCACCCACAGTTTGTGGATCAAAAAATATTTTATTTATCAAATCATTTTTATTAAAGAAAACTTTATTTTTTCCATAATTAAAATTTTGTTCATAAAATGAAGAATTTACATTTTTTTGCAGACACTCATTTACACCTTCAAATAATTTAATTTTATCTTTTAAAATAGTAATACCTTTAATATCTTTATTTCTGTTAATTAAGTTAATTAAATGGTTTCCTAAACCATAACCAGTAATATCTGTAGCTTCCAAAGGATTGATTTGATTTAATATTTTTCCCAATTTAATATTTCCGTTTTCTAATTGGTAGCTAACATCCTTAATATATTTACTACTAATTGCATTTGAGTTGACCCCAGCAAAAATTATTCCTGTTCCTAGTTTTTCTGTCAATATTACTACATCATGATTATTAATTTTTCTATTTAATCTTTTAAATGTCTTGCCAACTATTGAAAATCCTATTACTGGACTTTCATCTTGTCCGATCATTGTGTGTCCTCCAGATAATATGCATGAATTTTCATTTAAAACTAATTTTGCTCCTTTTTGAATTTGTTTTAAATCTTCAGAATGAATACTTTGTGAGGATTTTGGAAGTTGTAGAATCATTAATGCCGACAAAGGTTTTGCAAAACTTGCATAAATATCACTTAGTGCATGATTGGCTGATATTTTACCAAGAAGGAAGGGGTCTGTAACAATAGATGTTATCATATCTATTGAATTAACATATGAACTTCCTTTTGTTATTTGACTGGCATCTTCAGAGAGCTTGGTAATATTTTTAGGAAGTGAAGATTTTAAAGTTGTTAAATTTACTTTTGATGCACAACCCTTGCAATCCATGATATTATTTTTGTAATCTATTTTATCATATAATTTAAATTTATTTATAAATTTTAAATCAATATATTTCTTTAACTTTAAAATTAGTTTTGATGTAAAATGTAAGTTATATTTGTAAGCTAAAGCTTTTCCGTTTGATAAACCAATTATTGATAAATAATATTTTTGAGGGTTGTAATTAACTAATGGTTTGTTGAGAATAAAATTTCTAATATTTTTTGTTAATACTGATCCAGATTTTACGGCATAAACACCTGATTTTGTTAAACTTTTATATGAAAAATTAATAATATCTCCAGATGCAAATATATGATTAAAATTTGTTTGAAGTTTATTGTTTGTTTGTATGAAGCCATCAGGAGATAATGCCAAGTTAGTTTCTTTTAACCATTTTGGAGGAACTCCATTTGTTGACAAAATTGCCTTGTCAATTAAATAAACCTTAGAAGATTTAGTAACAATTTTATTTTTACTTATCTCTGAAACTTCATCTTTGAATATTACATTAATATTAGCTTCTGTAAGATTCTTTAAAATTGAATTTTTGCTAGAATTTGAATAATTTTTTAGCAATCCATTTTTTCCAGTAAATAAAAAGATATCAATTTTGCTATATCTTTTTTTTAATGCTAAACTAATTTCTACCCCAGCAGGTCCCGATCCAATTATACCTACCTTCTTTCCTTCTAAATTATTAATGATTTCATTATAGTTTATTTTAGATATAGGTTTTAATTTTAAGCGCATATTTATCAGCATTTTTTATTGTTTTTGTATCATTGTTAATGCCAATATTTATTGACAAGTAGTCAAAACTTAAAGGTGGTCTATTTTTAAAATATATTAGATTTTTATTACCATCAATTTTATTAACTTTACAATTAATAAATCTAAAATTTCCATGATAACAAATCTTGTATAAATCAATTTGAATATCATCTAAAGAATAATCATTTTCAATAAAGCCAGGCAACATTCCAGAATAGGGGGTTTCATATACATCTGAAATTAAAGTGACCCTTAATCCATCAATTTTATCCATTGTAAAATGATTTCAATACAGTTAGATGAGAATGGCCACCACCAATAAGAACTAAGTCTTTTTCAATTTGTTTTTTTGAACTGTTATTCATTTTACATTTGGAGGCCCGAAGCGGAATCGAACCGCTGTTAACGGCTTTGCAGGCCGCTGCATCACCACTCTGCCATCGGGCCATACCATCTTATAAAACAATTCCTTATAATTAACAAGAATGTCTTTTTAATAAAAAAAGTATTTATAAATAAAGACTTTAAATCATTAAATTTTTGATATAAATATTAAGAACAATATTTGGTATTATTATGGATTTCAGTTTTTTAAGAAAAAATATGGTTGATTGTCAATTAAAACCAAACAAGATTATTAATCTTGATCTAATTGATGCTTTTCTAAAAGTTCCTAGAGAAATTTTTGTTAATAAAAAAAACATAAATCAATGTTACTTGGATGTTAATATTGATTTAACAAAAAATAGATTTTTACTTAATCCTATGATTTGTGCTCGTTTAATACAAAGTCTAAATATTAATAAGAATGATACTGTTTTAACAATAGGTAGTGGAGTTGGTTATACTTCTGTAATTTTATCTTATTTATGTAATACTGTTATTGGAATTGAATCAATTAAAAGTTTTTACGATTTTTCTGTAGATGTTTTAATAAAACTTGAAGTCAATAATGTAGTATTTATTAAAAGTAAAATTGAAAATGGATATTCTGATCAACAACCTTACGATTGTATAATTATTGAGGGTGGAGTAAATCATGTTCCTAATGAGATTTTAAATCAACTTTCTGAAAATGGAAGATTAGTTGCTGTTGAAATTAAAGAAGGTAATGTTGGGAAAGCAACTATGTATGAAAGATATGGCAAAGAATTTACAAAAAAATATTTATTTGATGCTTATGTACCAGTTTTTGACGGCTTCAAAAAAATCCAAAACTTTAATTTTTAATTTATATGCAAAAAAATATAACATCTTCATTCTCATTTTTTTTTATTATCATTGTAATTTGTTTAAGCTTTAAAATAAAAGCTGATGAAAATTTTTCATTTTCGAACGCTTATAAAAAAGCACTCTCAAATAGTAATATTATTAAAAAAAATGAATTTTTATTAAACTCTAAAACTAATTTGATAAGTAATGCTTATTCAAATAAAGACTGGAATTTAGATTTTACTAGTTCACTGACATTAGATAATAAAAAATCAGATAATATTGGTGATTACGTAGATCAGAAAACAACTGTCAATACTATAAGTTTAGATAAAACATTAATTGATTTTGGGTTCACTGATAAGAGTGTAGAAATCGCTTTAAATAATAAAAAAATAGCTTCTAATAACCTTCTTTTGGCTAAACAAAATTTATTTATTAATACACTGAGCAGTTATCTCAATGTTTATAACTCAAACAAAATTTTAGATCTAAGAGTATCTAATGTTAATAGGTTCAAAACTGCAGTTAAAGCAGCAAAATTAAAGCTTTCAGCAGGAACAATTACACCAACAACAGTGTCTGAAGCTGAGGCAAGACTTGCAAGATCTGAATATGAGTTAGCTACAAGTAAGACTGAACAAATTAACTATGTGAATGAATTTAAAAGTCTAATCGGAGAAGATTTTAATTTAAAAAAAATGAACTTACCTGAATTCAAGTATTCTCTTCCTAAGACAATTAAAGAAGCTGAAAGTTTAGCTCTTAATTCTAACTTAAATATCTTGAACATTACATTGGCTAAGAAAAACGCTGAACTTTTGAAAGCTAAACAATTAGCAAGTAGTTACCCATCATTAGATTTAGATTTTTATTTAAAAAATAGTGAATCTGATTCTAATTCTTCAGTTAATGATTATTCAAGCTATGGAACAATACTCACATTTAAATCTTCACTATTTAAGAAATAAATCTGAATCATCATTAATATTAAGCCTAGATAATAATTATAAGAGTATTTTAGAAGAACAAAACGAATTAATAAGAGTTAGTAAATTAAATACTCTTTCTTTATTTAATAAATATATAAATTCAGATTTTAATGTCATTGCTGCTAATAAAGAATATAATGCATCTAAGTTAGCTTTAAATGGTGTAAAAAAGAAGAAGAGTTTGGATTAAGAACTTTATTGGATGTTTTAGATATAGAAGTTGACCTTATGAATTCAGAAGTACGATTATTAAAAAGTAAATCTGATCAATTGCTTAATAAGTACAAACTTTTGATAGATATTGGAAAATATAACTTTTAGGCAATATTTAATGGATATATTTAATCATAAAGATTATGAAAAATTGTGGTATGATCGTTGGGTTGAAAAAGGTTGTTTTAAAGCTGAGGTAAGTAGTAAAAAAGAACCATATACAATAATGATGCCTCCACCTAATGTTACTGGTTCACTACATATTGGGCATGCATTAACTTTTACTCTTCAAGATATTTTAATTAGGTATTTTCGTATGAAAGGTCGTGATGTTCTATGGCAACCAGGAACAGACCATGCTGGCATTGCTACTCAAATGGTTGTTGAAAGGCAATTAAATGAAAAAGGCATTGATAGAAGAGACATTGGTAGAGATGAGTTTTTAAATAAAGTATGGGAATGGAAAGAACATTCTGGAGGTCAAATTACTAATCAACTTAGGGCACTTGGAGCTTCTCCAGATTGGGATAAAGAAAGATTTACTATGGATGATGGCTTGTCATCTGCAGTTAAAAAGGTTTTTGTAAAACTCTTTAACGAAGGTTTAATTTATAAAGATAAAAGGTTAGTAAATTGGGATACAAAATTGTTAACAGCTATTTCTGATTTAGAAGTAGAGCAAAGAGAAATGGAAAGTCAATTTTGGTATATTAAATATTCATTAGAAAATACAGAAAATTTTATAGTTGTTGCAACTACAAGGCCAGAGACAATGTTAGGGGATGTTGCTGTTGCTGTTAATCCCAAAGATGAAAGATATAATCAATTTATTGGAAAAAATTTAATTTTACCAATTGCAAATAGAAAAATACCAATAATATCAGATGATTATACTGAAATTGATAAAGGAACTGGCGCAGTAAAAATTACTCCCGCTCATGACTTCAATGACTTTGAGGTTGGTAAGAGGCATGGTTTAAAAAATATAAATATATTTGACCAAAATGGATGTTTAAATAAAAATGTTCCACCTGAATTTGAAGGATTAGATAGATTTGTTGCAAGAGAAAAAATTGTTAAATTATTAAACCAAAATAATTTAATTGAAAAGATAGAGACAATTATTAATGTTGTTCCTCATGGTGATAGATCTGGAACAATTATTGAGCCTTGGCTTATGGATCAATGGTATGTTAATGCAGAAGCATTAGCAAAACCTGCTTTAGAGTCTGTAAAATCTGGTGAAACTAAATTTGTGCCGAAGAGTTGGGAAAACACTTTTTTTGATTGGATGGAAAATATTCAGCCATGGTGTATATCTAGGCAACTTTGGTGGGGACATAGGATACCAGCTTGGTACGGACCAGATAATAAAGTATTTGTTGCTGAAAACTCTAAAGATGCACAAAAATCTGCTGATTTATTTTATGGAAAAAAAGTTTTACTAAAACAAGATGAAGATGTTTTAGATACATGGTTTTCTTCTGCTTTATGGCCGTTTTCTACACTTAATTGGCCTGAAAAAAGTGATTTATTGAAAAAATATTACCCATCAGATGTCTTGGTAACAGGGTTTGATATAATATTTTTTTGGGTAGCTAGAATGATGATGATGGGTATTCATTTTATGAAAGGTTTATCTCCATTTAAAGAAGTTTACATTCATGCTTTGGTTAGAGATGAAAAAGGGCAAAAAATGTCTAAGTCAAAGGGTAATGTAATGGATCCTTTAGATTTATTAGAAAAATATAGCGCTGATTCTTTAAGATTTACACTTTGTGCGATGGCAGCACAAGGTAGAGACATTAAATTATCAGAAGAAAGAATTATTGGCTACAGAAATTTTTCAACTAAAATAATTAATGCATGTAAATTTTTAAAACTAAATGATTGCTATAATTTTCAGGATATAGATCTTAGTGATATTAAATTACCAATTAATATTTGGATATTAAACAAACTTATTGATGTATATGATAATGTAGAGAAAGCCATGATTAATTACAAATTTAATGAGTATTCTGATAGTCATTTATAAATTTGTTTGGGGAGATTATTGTGATTGGTATTTAGAATTCTTAAAACCAGTTTTTAAGTCAAAAGTTTCAGAAGATATAAATGAAGTTAAATATGTATCTTCATTTATAATGAAATCAATTTTGAAGTTATTGCATCCAGTAAAACCATATTTAACAGAAGAGTTAAATTTAAAGTTTTTTGATGATAGTGAAATGCTGATAACTTCAAGTTGGCCAAAAAAGTTTAAATTAGATGTTGAAGATTTATCAATTGAACAGTTGATTGATATAATAACTGCATTAAGAGCTTACAGAGTTAAAAATAAAGTTTCATTTAAAAATACTTTAAAGATTCATATCAAATCAAATAATTTGAAATATATTGAATTAGTCAAAAAAAATGAATTTTTACTTCAATATATTGGAAAATTAAATGAAATTATTTATGTAAATGATAATAAGTTTCCGAAGATAATTTAGATTATATTCAAACAGAAAAATTTATTTTAGGAATTGAAAAACAATCTAATAATTTAGATGAAAATCAAATAAAACTGCTTATTGAACAGAGAAGTAAAGCTGAAGAAGATTTAACTAAAATTGAGAAGCTGTTATCCAATGTGTCATTTTTAGATAAAGCACCTAAAGAGATTATTATAAAAAATGAAAATTTAAAAAAACAATTTTTAACTAAAATTAAAGAAATAAATGAGATAATATCAAATTAAATTGGAGTGTATTATGAAAAAAATAAATCAGTTTTAATAGATAAAAATCCTGGAAGAAATGCTCAAACATTTGGAATAGCAAGAGAACTAGGAACTAACCTTGATTATATTCATAATCCATCTGTTGGTGTTATCGGAAATGGTGGAGACTCACAATGTTATTTAGGAGTAAAACTAAAAGTTGATACAATTCATGATGCCCTTAAAAATAGAATTGATGAAAAAAATAGTAACTTCAAAATGCGTCTTGTTGCTCCAGAGTTTACAATTGCAACATCAGACGGAATGAGAAATGGAACACGTGAAATGCGATATTCTCTTATTGGTCGAGAAGTTACTAATGATGCTATTTGTGAACATTTAAGTGCTAGTGGTTTAGAAGGAACGATCGCTGTAGTTGCATGTGACAAACCTCCTGTTGGTACTTTATCGGCTTTGTTAGAGCATAACAGACCTGCAATTATAATGTCAGATGGAACTATCAGACCAGGAACTGATTCTATAACAAAAGAACCGTTAGATATTATGTCAAGGTTTCAATTAGCAGGAAGTGATGGTGAAGACTTAAAGTGTAGGATAGCTAAAGAATCTTGTCCTGGTTATGGTAGTTGTGGAGGTATGTTTACCTACAATACAATGCAGACATTTATAGCTGTTGTTGGTATGCAGCCTCTCCATATGGTTTCACCAGCTTCTGATGACCCTAGAAGGTTAAAAGTCTTTCCAAATGAATTAGTAGATTTTCTTGTTAATATGATTAAAAAGGATATTAAACCACGTGATTTAGTAACTAGAGAATCAATAAGAAATGCAATGATTGTTTCTATGGCAGTAGGTGGTTCAACGAATGTTTTACTTCATGCTCCTGAAATTGCTAGATCAGCAGGATATTCTGATTTTGAAAGAGACATTATGAATATGAAAGAGTTTAATGATTTATCTCAAAATATTGTTCCAGTAGTTATAGATGCTAGACCCTTTGGTAAATACTCTATGGTTGATATTGATGAAAAAGGGGGAATCCAGGTTATAATTAAAAACTTATTGGATTCTGGCTTGTTAAATGGTGATACTTTAACTTGTACAGGTGAAACACTAAATGAACAAGTATTAAGATTAAATCCAGATAGCCCTGACAATGAAGTAATATATCATGTTAAGAGCCCATTCAAAAAAACTGGTGGATTAAGACTTCTTGGTGGAAATTTATCACCTGAAAATACAGCTATACTGAAATTAGCTGGTGTTGAAAGAGGGCTTGAAAATAATATCTTCAGAGGGAAAGCAAGAATATTTAATGGCGAGAAAAAACTGCTAGAAAAATTAGATAATAATTCCGATTTTTTTAATGACTTAGATATGATTATTGTAAGGTATGAAGGACCTGTGGGTGCGCCTGGTATGCCAGAAATGTTGGATCCAACCTCTAGAATTACTACCTTATGTAGAGAAAGAGATATAACATTAGCTTTAATGACAGATGCTAGATTTTCTGGTGGTTCTGTTGGTTTAGTTATTGGTCATGTTGGTCCTGAGGCTGCTTTAGGTGGACCAATTGCTTTAGTTGAAGAAGGTGACACAATTGAAGCAAATTTGAATACAAATGAACTTAATTGTGTTGAACTTCAAGATAAAGAAACATTTTTATCTAGAGAAAAAAAATGGAAAGATGAAGTAGAGAAAAATGGTGGAATTCATCCTTTAGTTGGAGAAGTAGATACTCGTTTATTAGCTAGAATGAGAAATTTAGCAGTATCAGCTGTTTATGGTGCTGGAATGCACCCTAATGGTAAAGTTTGGGTTCATAATCCAAGGAAAAGTGGTAGTCCTAATCCATTTAAACCAAAAAATAAATATTTGTAGTATAAATATCATAATTCGATCCATACTGGTGTGTGGTCACTTGGTTTAGTTTGTCCTCTAACATCTTTGTGTATACCTGAATTTTTTAATTCGTCCATAACATTTGATGTTAATAATATTAGATCAATTCTAATACCGTTATCTTTCTGCCAAGCACCACTTTGATAATCCCAATAACTAAATGCTTTTTTTGAACTATTTTTTGCTCTAAAGGAATCATGAAAACCTAGGTGTAAAATTTGTCTTAATTTTTTTTTAACTTCTATTGTAAACAAAGCATCATCAGTCCAATCATCCTCATTATAACAATCAAGGTTTGATTGAATTATATTGAAATCCCCTCCAATGACGATTTTTTTATTGGTTTTAACTAGTGATTTGCAATAAGAATAAAAATTTTCTAACCAATTTAACTTATAAGTGTATTTTTCAGTATTTACTGGATTTCCATTAGGTACATAAACACAAATTATTTTATAATCTAATATATCTAATTCTAAAAATCTAGCTTGAGTATCTTCAAAAAAACTAAATTTTGGATTAGTCATTTCGAATTTACTTAAGATAGCAACACCATTATAAGATTTTTGACAATTTGCATAGATATTATATCCAAGATCTTCAAAAGTTTTATAAGGAAAATTTTCTTCAACTGATTTTATTTCCTGCAATAGAATTACATCTATTGGGTGATTATTAAGATAATCAATCAAGTTATTTATTCTTGCATTGATAGAATTGACATTAAAACTGGATATATACATTTTAAATCAAATAGAAAAACTAGTACCACATCCACAATTAGCAGTTGAATTAGGGTTTTCAATTTTGAAAAAAGAACCACCTAATTCTTCAACAAAATCTAAACTACCTTCTTTAATAAATTCAATTGATGTTTTATCAATTAAATAATTTACATCAAAATCACAAAAGGTAATGTCATCATGATTTATTTCTTTTGTAAAAGAAAAATCATATTGAAACCCTGAACATCCACCACCAAGAACTGAAATACGAAATAAAGAACCGTTTTCTTCTTTTTTTTGAAGCTCTTTAATTCTAGTAGCTGCATTATTTGTTAGTTTAAAATTATTCATATTATATTATACTTAATGCATATATATTTATAAACAACTTTACACCAGATTTATTTTATGAACAAGAAATATGAAGACCGACAACTTTCTAATATCGCTTCTCATGGGAATTATAGCAAAGGAAGAAAATATAAAGACAGTAAGCTTCAATTTAATAGGACAGAATATCAAAGAGATAGAGACAGAATTTTATATAGCGATGCATTTAAAAGACTAAAACACAAGACTCAAGTTTTCTTTAACACCAAAAATGATCATGTTAGAACTAGATTGACACATACTTTAGAGGTTGCGCAATTAGCAAGGTCTGTTGCACGTTATTTAAATTTAAATGATGATTTAGCAGAGGCAATTTCTTTAGCTCATGACCTTGGTCATCCACCATTTGGTCACGCAGGAGAGGATATTTTACATGATTTAATGAAAAATTATGGAGGATTTAATCATAATTTACATACATTAAAAATTGTGACGAAAATTGAAAAAAAATATTTAAACTTTGATGGTTTAAATTTAACTTATGAAACTTTGGATGGAATTATTAAACATAATGGTCCATTTAAATCAACAAGTAATGTTCCAAAGTTAATTAAATCTCTAGAAAAAGATTTTAATTTTGAGATTGACAAATATTCCTCATTAGAAGGGCAAATTGCCAATATTTGTGATGATATTGCTTATGTTTCGCATGATTTAGAAGATGGTTTAAGATCAAAAATTATTAAAATAAAAGATTTAATAAATTTACCAATAATTGATATTTTTTTAAAAAAATTTAAAAATAATAAAATTAATGATGATAAACTTTTAATTTATTATTTAACAAATAATCTATCCAATTATTTTATTAATGATTTGGTTGAGAATTCAAAGTTTAATATTATTAAAAATGAAATTAAAACTATTGATGATGTTATTAATTATGGTAAACCAATAATTGAAATGAAATCTAATACATATAAAGAACTTATCTTAATAAAAAATTTTTTATTTCAAAATATGTATAATAATAAAGAAATTTTGAAACAGTACTCACTAATTGACAAAAAATTTAGATTTTTGTTTGAAATATACACTAATAATCCAAAAAAGCTTCCTGTAAAAGTGGCAAACTTCAAATTACAAAACAAAAAAAAATGTAACAGATGCAATTATAGCTACAGATGTTTGTGATTATATTGCAAGTATGACTGACAATTATTTCGAAATGAAATCAAATGATTTAAGATCATAATAATTATGAATATATTTAACACTTATTTACAGTATATAAATGAGACAATTCTTATTTTGTTGGAAAATAATAATATTGTTTTAGAGAATGATAATTTGTTAGAAAAAATTGTAGTTGAAGTCCCAAAGGACAAAAAATTTGGTGATTTATCAACTAATGCAGCTTTAGTTTTATCTTCTACGTTTAAAACTAAACCACTTGATGTCGCTAAAAAATTAAAATTAATTTTTGAAAATCACCATGATTTCTGTGATGTTAGCATTGCAAATCCTGGTTTTATAAACTTTACTTTACAAGAAGATGTATGGCAAAAATTATTATTTAATTTACTGGAAACCGGCGAATGGAAATATGAACAATTTGGTAAAAATAATAACTTAAACTTAGAGTTTGTATCTGCTAATCCTACAGGACCTTTACATGCAGGTCATGCGAGAGGTGCTGTGGTTGGGGATTGTTTGGCAAGAATACTCAAATTAGTAGGTTTTAATGTTACTCGTGAGTACTATATAAATGACGCTGGTAATCAAATTGATGTTTTAATTAAATCTGTTCAATTAAGGTATTTAGAACAATTATCTGGGATAAATGCAAATATTCCTGAAAATTTTTATCCTGGTGCTTACTTAATTAAGATCGCTAAGAAAATAAAAAATCAATATGATGATACTTTAGAAAAATTAGATTACGAAAATTTTTTTTTAAAGGTAAATCAACTCGTAATTAATGAGATTTTAAATTTAATAAAAAAAGATTTATTAAATCTTGGAGTTGAAATGGATGTCTTTAGTAGTGAAAAGTCAATAATTGAAAAAGGATTTTTAGATAAAGTTTTAAATATTTTAAAAGATAATAAATTAATTTATGAGGGAATATTAGAAAAGCCTAAAGGTAAAGCCGATCTTGATGAATGGGAACCAAGACCACAACTTTTATTTAAGTCTTCTTTATTTGGAGACGATAGTGATCGTGCATTAAAAAAATCAGATGGTTCTTGGACATATTTTGCTAATGATATGGCTTATCATTTATATAAAATAGAAAAAACTAAAGGAAATTTAATTAATATTCTTGGTGCAGATCATTTAGGTTATTTAAAAAGAATTGAAAGTGCAGTAAAAGCATTATCTTCAAATAAAATAAAACTTGTTAATAAAGTTTGCGCAATTGTTCATCTTATGAATGATGACAAAAAAATAAAGATGAGTAAAAGAAGTGGTAATTTTATAATGTTATCTGACCTAATTAATGATTTAGGAAAAGATGTGATTAGATTTATCATGTTAACTAGAAAAAATGAACAGGTTTTAGAATTTGATTTTAAAAAAGCATTGGCTCAAAATAAAGATAACCCAGTCTTTTATGTTCACTATGCTTATGCAAGATGTAAATCAATAGTTAAAAACTCTAATATATTTGATCAAAAATTTTCTTTTGAAGAAATTAGTATGTTAAAAGATAATAATGAATTATCTTTAATCAAAATAATTTCGCAATGGCCAAGAGTTGTAGAGTTGTCAGCTAAACATATGGAGCCACATCGTATTTGTTATTATTTAATTGAATTGGCTTCTGAATTTCATTCATTATGGAACAAAGGTAAAGTTAACGAAAATTTAAAATTTATTCATGTCGATGATGTATCTATCACTAATTCAAAATTAGCTTTAATTAACTCTGTAATGTTAACAATAAAAAGCGGTTTAAATATTTTATCTATCAATCCTATGGAAGAGATGTAAAAATGTTTAGAATTTACTTTTATCTTTTTGTTAGTATTAATATTTTGGCATTAACTTGCCTATTTATAGTTAGCTTTGTAAATATAATTTTTATAAGAGAAGAATTTGTTGAAATCCCAGAAATCAAATCAAGTAATAATGAAAATTTTATTATCCCAAATGAAGTAAAAAATAATGACTATAATTTTAAAATTCTTAATCATGGTAATGATAAAATCTTAGAAAATTTAAACTCAAAAATATTGTAGTTAAAAAAAATAAAATAATAAAGATAAAAATTTATTAAATAAAAAAATAATTCAGAAAAGGCAATTAAAAACTTTATTGTTCAATTAGGTGTATTTAAAAATAAAAAGAATGCGGATAAACAATTGTTAATTGTTAACAAACATAAAACACTCCAATTTAAAGAAGTTGAAATAAAATTATTTAAAACTAAAAATAAAAAATAATTTACTTTATTACATTGAAACTAATGCAATTACAAAAATCAATGCTATAAATTTATGTGATTTTTTAAAAACAAAAAAAATAAATTGTATTATAAAAATAAAAAAATAAATGTTTCAAAATTCCTTTAAAAATAATATTTTAGAATTAAAACTTGAAGGATTTGAAGGTCCTATAGATCTTTTATTATCACTAGTAAAAGATCAAAAAGTTGACATTTTAAAAATTAAAATTTTACCCCTTGCAGAACAGTATTTAGAATTTTTGAAAAAAATAATTAAAAATGATTTAGAGATTGCAGCAGAATATTTAGTTGTTGGGTCGATTTTAGCATTTATAAAATCAAGAGAACTCCTGCCTAAGGATGAAAATGAAAATGATGAAATAGATGATTTATCTGAAAAACTTAAATTTCAAATTTTAAAATTAGCTGAATTTCAAAAATTATCAAAAAATTTACTTTTAAGAAAACAATTAGGAATTGATTTTTTTAAAAGAGGTGAGTACGAACTTTTTAGTAAAAAAATTAAATATAAATATGAGTTATCTCTTTATGATTTAACAAAAAGTTATGCTAAGGTTATAAGCCATGAAGATAATTCTAAAATGACAATTGCATATAGTAAATTATTTACGGTAGAAAAAGCTTTAACAAATTTAAAAAATTCACTTTCTTTTTTAAAGACTGGAATTATTTATTTACCTTTTACCAAAAGATATAAAAGATGTTTTGGAAATAAAATCTGCATACGCCTCACATTTTGTTGCATCTTTAGAGTTGGCAAAAGAAGGTCATGTTTCTCTTAAACAAAATTCTAAGATAAATGATTTACAAATGATTAAAAATGATTAATTGTTTTAGAAATGAATGATAATACTAAATTAGATCATAAACTTAAATTAAAGTTGTTAGAGGCATATCATTTTTGCATCCCCTGAACCTGTGAATTTCAATTTACTTAAACAGTTTGAAGATAATGAAAATAATTTAATTAAGTTACTTGATGAATTGAAGTTAAAATTTCAAGATTTTGGATTTAATCTTATAACTATAAATGATACTTATTGCTTTAGAACATCTGAAGAGGTATCTAGTCTTTTAAATATTGAACAAGAAGCTTCAAAACAACTTTCAAGGGCAGCAACAGAAACTTTAGGTATAATTGCATACCATCAACCTATAACTCGTTCTCAAATCGAAGAGATTAGAGGGGTGAGTTTAAGTAAGGGAACATTAGATATTCTTTTTGAAATTGGATGGATAAAACCAGGTAAGCGTTTAGAACTGCCTGGAAGACCATCAACTTGGGAGACAACAAATAAATTTCTAGATCATTTTGGATTATCTAATATTAATCAATTACCAGGTTTAGATGAATTAAAAGAAGCAGGGTTATTAAATTTTGATAATAAAGTTTTTAAAGATCCATTTGAACAAACTAGTTTAAATAACAATGATTAAAATCAAAAATGTCAATCATTTTTTTAAGAAAAAACAAATACTTAAAGACTTTTCTTTAAATATTAACTCTAATTCAGTTACGTCTATTCTTGGGCCATCAGGATCAGGAAAAACAACTCTTCTTAGATTAATTAGTGGTTTGGAAAATTTACAATCTGGAAATATTCAAATTGATAATAATAAGATATTCCTAATTCAAAAATTAATGATGCAATGAGTAATGTTTCATTTGTATTTCAAGATAGTGCATTATTTCCACATTTAACTGTAATTGAAAATATTTATTATGGTTTATCTAAATTAGATAATAATAAAGATCGAATTGATAGTTTAATAAATGATTATGATATAAATAAAATAAAATATTCTTATCCTCATCAATTATCAGGTGGTCAAAAACAATTAGTTGCTTTACTTAGGGGGCTAGCCTCTAATCCAAAAATTATTTTATTAGATGAGCCATTTGCAAATCTTGACACTAGATTAAGAGAGAAATTAAGAGATAAAGTTTTACATATTTTAAAAGATAATAACATAACAAGTATTATTGTTACGCATGATGCAGATGAAGCAATGTTTTTATCAGATTACATAGCTATTTTAGAAGATGGACAAATTCAACAACATGGTAAACCCGTTGAATTGTACACTAGACCAAAAAATAGATTTGTTGCAGAGTTTTTGGTGAAATTAATGTTATAACTGGTAAAAAGTTAATAACAAATTACATACACCTTTAGGTAATTTTTATTTGAATAAGAATAATTTGAAAGAAAATTATTCCTTAGTTGTAAGAAGTGAAGGAATTAAAATAATTAAATCAACAGAAGATGACAGTATAATTTCTAACAAAAGAAATAATAATTTAGTCAAATCTCCAAATAATGGAAGAATAATAGAAGCAAAGTTCTTAGGTGGAAGTACAATTGTTCATTTAGCTTTAAATGGAATGAAAGATTACGATCATTTGCATATTAAAATACCAGGAATTAATTATTTTGAAAATAATCAAATTGTAAACTTGTATACAGATGTTAATTATAGTTATATATTTGAAACTTAAATAGTAGTTGATTTATGGAGATTATATGGGATTTACTAGTATTTGGCATTGGGTAATAGTATTAATAGTTGTTTTAGTATTATTTGGTGGAAAAGGTAAATTATCAGCATTGATGGGTGATTTTGGAAAAGGTTTAAAAAACTTTAAAGATCAAATCAAATCTAAAAATGATAAAATTGAGGAAAAACCTTTAAAACAAGCAAATAAAACTAAATCTAAAAAAGCCAAAAAGTCTAAGAAAAAAACTTAAATTTAAAAGAATAATAAATTATGCTTGATATTGGATGGCAAGAATTCACTCTGGTAGCATTTATTTTACTTATAATTGTTGGTCCAAAAGATTTGCCAAAAGTTTTAAAATCTATATTCAAATTTATTGATAAAATTAAAAATTATGCTTATGACTTCAAAAGTTCTGTAAGTGAAATGAATGATGAATTGGAACTTTCTGAATTAAGAAAAGATGTTTTAGAAATTAAAAAAGATAATACAATTTTAGAAGCAAAAAAACTGTTATTGAAGCAGAAAACGAATTTAAAAATTTAAAAAAAACAATTAAAAAAAGAAAAAAAATTAAAAACAAATAACTATATCATATGACAAAAGATGAACATGATTTAGAAAAAATGTCTTTATTAAGTCATTTGATAGAATTAAGGAAAAGACTATTGACTGTAACAATAGTATTTTTGTTATTATTTTTCCTTTGTTTTATTAAATTCACTGATAATAACCAAAATTTTGCTGATTTAGTTTATGTTTTTTTGCAACAGCCTTTGGCTGATAAAATAGCTCAAACAGGTGGAAGAATGATATTCACAGCATTGCATGAAGGTT
This sequence comes from Alphaproteobacteria bacterium, assembly GCA_038131545.1. GTDB lineage: Bacteria > Pseudomonadota > Alphaproteobacteria > Puniceispirillales > Marisalimonadaceae > TMED54. The sequence continues at coordinate 1,202,700 of JAYPPQ010000004.1, read as the reverse complement.
TTTTTACTCAAGTTAAAGTAGCTTTCTTTATTTCTATGACAATTGCATTTCCAATATTATTAATTCAATTATGGAAATTTATTGCACCTGGTTTATATAAAAATGAAAAAATGATGTTTTTGCCATTTCTTATTGCTACACCGATTTTGTTTTTTTTAGGTGGATGTATGGTTTATTATATTGTAATACCATTAGCTTGGGATTTTTTTATTTCATTCCAAATCACAGGTATAGATGGATCTTTACCAATAGAATTAGAACCAAGGATTTCAGAATATTTATCCTTAGTAATGAAGTTAATATTTGCATTTGGAATATGTTTTGAATTACCAGTTCTATTATTACTTTTAACTAAAAGTGGTATTATGACCCCTCAAGATTTAGCAAACAAAAGAAAATATGCAATATTAATATCTTTTGTTGTTGCAGCCATACTAACGCCACCTGATGTAATTTCTCAGGTTTTATTGGCCTTGCCAATGATTGTTTTGTACGAATTTTCAATCTTACTATCTAAAATCAATTATAAAAAATAAAAATAAGAGACGATTATGCATGACATAAAATTTATTAGAGATAATCCAAAAATATTTGATAAAAAAATGAATAAAAGAAACGTAGAAATTAGTTCAGAAAATATATTAAAAATTGATAAAAAAAATAGAGAATTAATCTCAAACCTTCAAATCTTTCAAGAAGAAAGAAATTTGCTATCAAAACAAATAGGTGTTCTTATAAAGGATGGAAAAGATGCTGCTAAAGTTCAAGAGAGTGTAAAAAAATTAAAAGATCAAATTTCTTTAGCAGATGAAAAAATAAAAGAAAGTGAAAATAAATTAAGAGATATTCTTATTAATTTGCCAAATATTTTAGATGATGATGTACCAAATGGGGTTAATGAAAATGATAATAAGGTTGTAAGATCTTGGGGAAAAAAACCTGAATTTTCTTTTGTTCCAAAAGATCATGTTGATTTAACAATTAATGATAAATTAAATTTTGAATTAGGAGCAAAAATTTCTGGAAGTAGATTTGTTGTAATAAAAAATGATTTAGCTTTACTCGAGAGAGCCCTGATTAATTTTATGCTTGATATAAATACTATTAAATTTAAAAGAGAAGAAATCTCTCCACCATATATAGTTAATTCAAAATCATTATTTGGTACAGGTCAATTACCAAAATTTAAAGATGATCTATTTGAAACAGACCAAGATAAGTGGCTAATTCCAACTTCTGAAGTGCCTTTAACAAATATTGTAAGAGATGAAATTTTAAATGATTATGAATTACCATTAAATTTTGTTGCTTATTCACCATGTTTTAGATCTGAAGCTGGTGCAGCAGGGAAAGATACAAGAGGCATGATACGACAACATCAATTTTCAAAAATTGAAATGGTTTCAATTGTACATCCGAAAGATTCAAATAATAAACTTGAGGAAATGACAAATCATGCAGAATTTATCTTAAAGGAATTAAATTTACCTTATAGAGTTGTTTTATTATGTAGTGGTGATACTGGCTTTTCTTCAAAAAAAACATATGATATTGAAGTTTGGTTGCCTGGACAAAATAATGGATTAGGTCAGTATAGAGAAATATCTTCTTGTTCAAATTGTGGAGATTTTCAATCAAGAAGAATGAATGCAAGATTTCGAGAAAAAGAAAATAAATCATTAAACTTTTTGCATACCTTGAACGGATCTTGTCTTGCAGTTGGCAGAACAATGATAGCAATTATAGAAAATTATCAAGATCAACAATGGTGATATTATTATTCCAGAAGTATTAAGACCTTATATGCAAAATAAACAAAAAATTAATTTGAAATAATGCGAATTAATAAGGTTTTAGTTACAAATGACGATGGATATAATTCATTTGGTATAAAATTACTATCAGATATTCTTAAAAACTTCACTAATGAAATATATGTAGTGGCGCCTAAAAAAAATATGTCTGGCTCAAGTAGATCTATATCTTTAAAAGAAGAAATTAAATTTAAAAAAATTACTTCAACATCTTGGGTTGTTGATGGAACACCAACCGATTGTGTTATGTTCGCACTTAATCATATATTTAAAAATGATAAACCTGATTATATTTTTTCAGGCATTAATGCTGGTACAAATATTGGTGATGAAATTTCATATTCAGGAACTGTGGGAGCTGCTTTTGAGGGTGCTTTAAGAGGAATTCCTAGTTTAGCTATAAGTCAAATGATTTCATAACAGGGACGATAATTACATAATTTCAAATAATAATTTACCAATTATTTTTCCTAAAGTATTGAAATATTTTTCAAAAAACAATTTGTTATTCAATTTAAATTTTCCAAATTGTAAACAAAATTATGTTAAGGGATTAAAAATAGTAAATTGTTCTAATCAAAAATACTCAGATGAAATTATTGTTGATAACAAACAATCAACTTTTAAAATTGGAAAAATGAACGTATACTAACAACCAAAACGTCGATGATTTAAATGCTTTAAAAAATGGTTACATAACTTTAAGTTCTTTACTAGTAAATTTAACTAATAAAAAATTCCCTAATAATTATGGATTATAAAAATAATCTTGAATTAAGTATTTATTTAAGATCATTTGGTATTTTTGATACAAATATAATTTCTGCAATTGAAGAAATACCAATTGAATTTTTTAAAACTGAAAACATAAATAAAAATATTTCATTAAAACAAAAATTTAAAAATAAATTTGATAAACAATTTAATGATGCTTATTTAGCAGCTGTTATTGCGCAGAAATTTCAAATAAAATCTAATGAAAAAATATTAGAAATTGGAACGGGAAGTGGTTATTTAACAGCAATTTTTTCACGTTTATCTAGAAAAGTTTATACTATAGAAAAATTTAAAACATTATATGTTTTAGCTAATAATAATTTTAAAAATTAAAATTAACAAATATTAAATCTAAATGTGAAGATGGATTTAATGGTTGGGAAGAAGAATCTCCATTTGACAAAATATTTATTTCTTTTGTTATTAATCAAATTAACGATAATTTAATTGAACAAATTAATTTTAATGGTAAATTTATTTCTCCAAAACTGTCATCATCTGGAGTTCAAATTTTACAATTATTTAAAGTTGATAAAAATAAATCATTGTCTAAGATTGAAGATATTTATGAAGTTAATTTTGATTCTTTTAACACATTATAATATATGAAATTTTTATTTAATTTTTTTCTTCTAATTATAATTACTGGATGTAATCCTGATCCAATTTTCCCTTTACCAAAAAAAGATATTTCTAATGTTTTGGTAAAAAATATCTCCATCGCAAAACTTGATTTTCCAAAAGATGGTTATGTCAGTGTTGATGACAATCAAACTATTTATGATGTAGCAAACACATATAATATTTTGCCCCAAGAAATTATAAGAGCCAATAATCTGAAACATCCATATGAACTTTCAAAAGGTCAACAAATTTATTTACCCTATCCGTTGATGCACAAAGTAAAGCAAAATCAAAATATATATGATATTTCTCTGATTTATGCTGTATCTCAATCTGATATTGTAGAATTAAATGGTTTACGAAAGCCATATAAATTAATTCCAGATATTGAGTTAAAAATACCTTTAAATAAAGATTATTCTGTTATAGGGCTAGTAAATAAAACTAAAATTTCTAAGCAATCAAAAACTCTTCCGATTTCTAAAATTAATCAAAAGTTTCTCTTTCCTGTAAATGGTAAAATGATTAAAGACTTTGGTCCATTTGATAATGGAAATCAACATAATGATGGAGTTGATATTTTGGTTTCAACTGACCAATCAATTAAAGCCTCTATGAGTGGTAAAGTTGCTTTTGTTGGATCTAATTTAAAATCATTTGGTAAAATGATTTTAATTAAACACGACAGTCAATTTGTAACAGCTTATGCTAGAATTAATGAATTTAATGTAATGGAAGGTGACTTAGTTAAAAAGGGCAAGTAATAGGAAAAATTTATAAAAATAATTCTGTGCATTTTCAGATTAGAAAATCAAGAAACCCAGTTAATCCAAATTTGTATATTAATTAAGATTGATTTTTTTATTTAATTCTCCAGCTAACTGAAGAATAAATTGCCATGCTACTCTACCTGATCTTGCACCTCTAGTTATCGACCATTCAAGTGCTTTAGATCTCAGAGTTGGATTGTCAATTTTTAATTCAAATTCTTTAACGTAACCATATATGATATCTAAATATATATCTTGAGATATATTATGAAAACCAATCCATAGGCCAAATCTATCAGACAATGAGACTTTTTCTTCAACTGCTTCAGAAGGATTTATAGAGGTAGATCTTTCGTTTTCAATCATATCTCTTGGCATAAGATGACGTCTGTTAGATGTTGCATAAAATATTATATTATCTGGTTTTCCTTCAATGCCACCATCTAGAACAGATTTTAAGCTTTTATATGTATTTTCTCCAGCATCAAATGATAAATCATCACATAAAAGTATGAACTTGTTTTCGTTATAATCAGCTAGTTTTGATAATAAGTATGGTAAGTTACTAATGTCTTCACGATGTATCTCAATTAGTTTAATTTTTTTATTATTTTGGCTATTTATTTCTGCGTGCACTGATTTAACAAGAGAAGATTTCCCTGTACCTTTAGCACCCCACAATAGTGCGTTATTTGCTGGTAAGTTATTTGCAAAATTTTGTGTATTTTTTAATAAAATATCTTTTTGATTTTCTAATCCTTTTAAAAGTTGAATTGGAACTCTGCTAATTTTCTTAACTGGTTTAAGGTTTTTTAAACTATCATCATATACAAACCCATCGGATTTAGATAAATCAATTTTTTCATCAATATTAGGCGATATTCTTTCAAGAGCTTCTGCAATTCTATTTAAAATTTCTTGGTTAATGTCCATATTCACCTTTCTTAGGTAATATAATATTATTTTTAATAAAAACCATTACCAATATTGTTTTTTTTTTAAAATGTATTAAAACAATAGTAATTATTTATGAGGTTATTATGATTAGTACAGCTTTTGCACAATCTGCCGGTTCGGCAAGTGGTTTTTCTCTTGGGGGATTGATCCCTTTTATTTTAATTTTTGTTATTTTTTATTTTCTTTTAATTAGGCCACAACAAAAAAAAGTTAAAGAACATAAAAACATGGTTCAGAATTTAAAAAGAGGTGACTCAATTGTCACTGCTGGTGGCATTGTTGGAAAAATTGTTAAAGCGACTGAAAATTCTGAAGAAATTACTGTAGAGATATCAAAAGGTGTCAATGTTAATATGATAAGAAGTATGGTGTCAGACGTAAAAGCCTCAAAAAAATAAATGTATTTTTCTAAACTTAATTCATTATTAATACTTTTTGTTTCTGTAATTGCAGTTCTTTATGCTTTACCAAATGCAGTAACAAAATTTAATTTTAATGAAATTTCTACTTATCTCCCAGGTAAAAAAGTTAATCTTGGATTAGATTTAAAAGGAGGATCATACATTCTTCTTCAAGCTGAAATGAAAACATCAGAAATAGAGTTTATAGATAATACTGCTAATTCAATAAGAAATGATCTTAGAAAAGAAAAAATTAGATACAAAGGTCTTGGTAGTAATAATGGAAAAATAACTTTTAGAATTAGAAAAAAAGAATTAATTGATAGAACTAAAAATCTCTTAGAAAAATATCAAGTTAATTTTGATATTTCAAATATTGAAGATAGATTTATCTTAGATTTTTCAGAAAATGGTCGCAAATCTTTGTATGCATCAACTTTAAAAAAAGCTCTTGAAATTGTTAGAAGAAGAATCGATGAAAGTGGTACAAAAGAACCTTTAATACAATCACAAGGTCTCGACAGAATTCTTGTTCAGCTTCCTGGAGTTGATGACCCTGATAGAATTAAACGTTTACTTGGAAAGACAGCAAAATTATCTTTTAGATTCACTCATCCTAGAATTGAGTCTAATGAACTAACAAATTCCAGTCCAGTTCCTCCAGGTTATATTTTAATGAATTCAGAAAATGACAGAGACGTTTACTATCTTATCCAAAAAAGAGTTATGATTAGTGGTGAAGAATTAATTGACGCTAATCCTGGCTTTGATCAAGATGGAAATCCAGCAGTTATGTTTGCATTAAGTACATTAGGTGGAAAAAAATTTGGAAGGATTACTGGTAAAAATATTGGAAAGCCATTTGCAATTGTTTTAGATAATAAAGTTATTAGTGCTCCAGTTATTCAAGGTCAAATTTTTTCAAATGGTCAAATTACTGGAAATTTTTCTGTTCAAGAATCAAGAGATTTAGCTCTAGTATTAAGAGCTGGAGCATTGCCTGTCCCATTAACAATACTTGAAGAAAGGTCTGTTGGTCCAGGGTTAGGTAAAGATTCTATAGAAGCAGGTAAATTTGCAAGTATAATTGCCATTGTCGTTGTGATGATCTTTATGCTTATTTATTATGGAATATATGGTTTGTTTGCGAATGTTTCATTAATTATGAATATGATTTTTTTAATATCAGTTTTAACAATTATTCAAGCGACATTAACTCTACCTGGTATAGCTGGAATTGTTCTTACTATTGGGATGGCAGTTGATGCTAACGTGTTAATCTTTGAAAGAATAAGAGAAGAGAATTTGTTAAGAAAAAATATTTTAGAATCTATTGATCAAGGTTTCAAAAGAGCAGTTTCAACAATTGTTGATGCTAACCTTACTACTTTTATAGCTGCATTTGCACTTTTTATTTTTGGAAGTGGCCCCATTAAAGGATTTTCAGTTACCTTAATGATTGGATTAATTACATCAATGTTTACAGCTATAATAATAACAAAATACCAAATAATTACATACGCTAAACGTCAAACAAGGAATATATAATATATGTTTAAATTTAATATAATTAGTCAAAATTTAAATATTGATTTTTTAAAATTTAAATTTTTTGCATTACTATTTTCTTTAAGTTTAATAGTTATAACATTTAGCTCTTTATTTTTAAATGGATTAAACTTAGGCATTGATTTCAAAGGGGGTATTTTAGTTGAGTTTCGAAGTATTGAAAATAAAGCTGTTAATATCTCTAATTTTAGAAATGATGCTAAATCATTGGGTTTAGGTGAAGTATCAGTGCAAGAGTTTGGGAAAAATACGGATGTATTGTTAAGAGTTCAAAAGCAAGAAGGTGGAAATAAAGAACAGGTTGAAGCATTAAACAAAATAAAAAATTTTTTTAAAGATGAATATACTATTAGAAGAACAGAGTTTGTTGGACCTGTTGTTGGTGAAGAGTTAAAAGAGGCAGGAATAACTGCAGTATTGTTATCACTTTTTCTAATTTTAATTTATATTTGGTTTAGATTTGAATGGCAGTTTTCAATAGCTGCGATTTTTGCCTTATCACACGATGTTTTAACAACAATAGGTTTGTTTTCTCTTTTAAATTTGGAGTTTAATCTTGCTATTGTTGCGGCTTTACTTACAACAGCAGGTTATTCAATCAATGATACTGTAGTTGTATTTGATAGGGTTAGGGAAAATTTAAGAAGATATAAATCACAGCAAAATATAGTTATTTATAATAGATCAATTAATGAAACTCTTTCACGGACTGTAATCACATCTTTAACAACTTTATTAGCATTATTTGTTATATATTTTTTTGGTGGAGCTGTTTTAAAGGATTTTGCTTTAGCTATGATTTGGGGTGTTGTTATAGGAACATACTCTTCAATTTTTATTGCTGTTTCTTCTTTAACTTTTTTTAAGATTTATAAAGGGTCTGAAGATAAGGATAAATCTAAGTCAGTGCTAGAGCATGAGTTATAAAAATAAGAAAGCTCAAGGTTTATCATTAACATTTAAAGAAGAATTTGAATTATCAGAACTTTTTATTAGTAGTTATGCAGATAATAAAATTAATATAAATAATATTAATTATGATTTTCCAATATGTATTTTTGGACAAAAAATATTTGAAATAAGTTTAAAAGATTTAAAGGCTTTCACATCTGAACATATTAAATATTTAAATTCTAAATATTTTTCTTTAAACTCATCTTATCCTGAATTAATTCTAATTGGCATTAAAGATTATAATTTTAAAGACATTTTAAGATTAAGAGATATTTCTGAAAAAAACAAAATTGGTTTAGATTTAATGAAGATTGGCCAAGCATCTGGAACTTTTAATTTTTTGACACTTGAAAAAAGGGATTTTATTACAATTTTCATTTAGTTGGCTTGTTTTTTAATCCAATTTTTAAAATCTTTAATTGCCTTTTTTGTTTTAAGTGCTTTTCTTTCTCTGCCTTTAACTTTGATATTTTCATTAAAGCTATCTATTATACCAAAATTAATATTCATTGGTTGAAAAGTATTAACGTTTGCATTTTTTGTAATATGTTTGTGTAAAGAGCCGTGTGCAGTTGATTTTGGTGCAGAAGTAAATTTTTTATTAAGTATGATTGAAGATAATATTCTAGCTAATAAATTTCCAATTGCAGTAGATTCAACATAACCTTCAACACCAGTTATTTGGCCAGCAAAAAAAATGTTTTTATTAGTTTTTAATCGTAAGTATTTATCTAGCACTTTTGGTGATTTAATAAATGTGTTTCTATGAAGACCACCAAACCTAGCGAATTTTGCATTTTGTAAACCAGGTATATTTTGAAAAACATTTTTTTGTGCGCTATAAGTCATTTTTGTTTGAAAACCAACTATATTATATAAAGTACCTAATTTGTTATCTTGTCTTAGTTGTACTACAGCATAAGGTTTTTCATTTAAATGTGTATTAGTTAATCCTACTGGTTTTAATGGCCCATATCTTAATGTTTCTGGACCTCTCTAATCATTTCTTCAATAGGCAAACAACTTTCAAAAAAAGGTGTATTTTCAAAATCTTTAAACTCTGTTTTTGGAGCACTTTTTATATTGTCAATTAATTGAAGATATTCTAATTTTGTTAAAGGGCAATTTATATAATCATCACCATCACCTTTATCATATCTTGATTGTTTCCATGCTATGCTCATATCTATACTTTCGAAATATACTATAGGCGCAATAGCATCAAAAAAATCTAAAGATTTTTTAGAAGTTAATTTTTCAATTTCTTTAGATAATTTTTTTGAGGTTAATGGTCCTGTTGCAATAACTACGATGTCATCTTTAAAAATTTTTAAGGATGTAATTTCTTTATTAATTACTTTTATATATTTGTTAGATTTAATTTTTGCATCTATGTATTTTGAGAACATGTCTCTATCAACTGCAAGTGCACTTCCAGCAGGGACTTTATTTTTATCTGCAGCTTCCATTATCAATGAATTAGATAATCTCAGTTCTTCATGAAGAAGACCAACAGCATTATATACGCTATCATCTGACCTAAATGAATTTGAACAAACTAATTCTGATAAATGTCCTGTTTGATGAGCATCAGTTTTCACTTTTGGTCTCATCTCATATAAATGTGTAAAAATTTTATTTAAAGACAATTGATAAGCTAATTCACAGCCGGCTAAACCTCCACCAATGATATGAATTTTTTTTTTCATAAAACTATCAAAAAATTTTGCTTAAAAAATGGCCAGTGTAGCTTGATTTTATTTTACTTAATTCCTCTGGAGTTCCACACCCAACGATCTTTCCACCTTTGTCTCCACCTTCAGGACCAAGATCTATAACATAATCAGCTACTTTTATCACATCTATATTGTGCTCAATAACAATTACAGTATTTCCATTGTTAACCAATCTTTGTATTACCTCAATTAATTTTTTAATATCATGAAAATGTAATCCTGTTGTTGGTTCATCTAATATATATATCGTTTTACCAGTTCCTCGTTTAGATAACTCTTTTGATAGTTTAATTCTTTGTGCTTCACCACCAGAAAGTGTTGTGGCCCTTTGTCCAATCTTAATATAACCTAAACCAACTTCTTTTAATGTTTCTAATTTTTCTCGGATCATGGGGACTGCATTAAATAATTCTAACCCTTCTGACACTGTAAGATCTAAAACATCAGAAATAGATTTATCTTGCCATTTAATCTCTAAAGTTTCTCTGTTATATCGTTTCCCATTGCACTGATCACATTTAACGTATACATCAGGTAAAAAATGCATTTCAATTTTGATTACACCATCACCTTGGCAGTTTTCACATCTTCCTCCTTTAACATTAAATGAAAATCTTCCTGGAAGATAACCTCTTGCTTTAGCTTCTGGAAGACCGGAAAACCAATCTCTTATAAATGAAAAAGCACCAGTATAAGTTGCAGGGTTAGATCTTGGTGTCCTTCCAATAGGTGATTGATCAATATCAATTATTTTATCAATAAGATACAATCCTCTTATTTCATCATGAGGTGAAGGAATGCTACTAGCTCCATTTAAAGATTTTGATAATGCTTTTTGAAGTGTTTCTATGATAAGTGTTGATTTACCACCTCCTGAAACACCAGTAACACAAGTAAGAACTCCTAATGGAAAATCCACAGTAATATTTTGTAAATTGTTTCCATAAGCATTAACAACTGTTATTTTTTTATTTGCATTTATTGGTCTTCTTTTTGAGGGTGTTTCAATAAATTTTAGTCCACTTAAATAGTTTCCAGTGATACTTTTTTTATTATTTTTTATAGTTTCAGGTGTTCCTTCAGCAATGATGTGACCTCCATCTATTCCAGCACCTGGACCAACATCAACTATATAATCAGCGGCCAACATTGCTTCATGATCATGTTCTACAACAATTACTGTATTACCCAAATTTTTTAATTTTTGTAAAGTTTCTAATAATTTTTCATTATCTCTTTGATGAAGGCCAATACTTGGCTCATCCAATACGTATAAAACGCCTGTTAATCCAGAACCAATCTGACTTGCTAATCTTATTCTTTGGCTTTCGCCTCCTGATAAAGTGCCACTTTTTCTGTTAAGACTAAGATACCACAGTCCAACGCTTGTCAAAAAACCAATTCTATCATTAATTTCTTTCAAGATTTGATTAGAGATTTTTTGTTCTTGAGGATTAAGCTTTGATCTTAATTTATTAAACCATTTTTCTGTTTCAATTATTGATAAACTTGTGATTTCAGATATATCTTTTTATCAATTTTAACTGCTATAGCTTCCTCTTTTAATCTTTTTCCTTTACAAAGCGGGCAAGCTTGTTCAGATTGAAATCTAGTTAATTCTTCTTTTACCCATTTGCTATCACTTTCTTTAAATCTCCTAATTAAATTTGGAATAATCCCTTCAAAAACTTTTTTTGATTTAAAAACTCTTGTTCCATCATTATAGATTATTTCAATTTTTTCGTCTTTCGAACCATATAGCAAAGATTCTTGAATTTTTTTATCTAATTTATTAAATGATGAATCTAAATCGAAACCCATAATGTTTTCCTAATGATTCTAGTGTTTGCGTATATAATTTACTAGTATTATTTGCCCAAGGGGCTATTACTCCTTCTCTAAAAGATAACTTTTTATTTGGAATAATTAATTCTTCAGTAAATACATTTGAATATCCTAGCCCATCACATTCTTTACAAGCGCCAGCTGGATTATTAAAAGAAAATAATCTTGGCTCAATCTCATCTATTGTAAAACCTGTTTCAGGACAAGAAAAATTTGATGAAAACACAATTTTTTCATTTGTTTCATTATTTATTAAATATAATAAACCATCAGATAAATTTAATATTATTTCTATTGAATCTGCTAACCTTTGTTTAAGTTCTGACAACTTTTCTTCATTACTTTTATCTATAATTATTCTGTCAACTAAAACTTCTATATCATGTTTTTTATATCTATCTAATTTTGGTATTTCGTCTATTTCGTAAAACTCACCATTAATTCTAAATCTTTGAAAACCTTTTTTTGATAAATCTTGAAATTCTTTTCTGTATTCTCCTTTTTTTCCTCTGACAATTGGTGATAATAAATTGAATCTAGTTTTTTCTGGGTACTCAATTATTTTGTCTACCATTTGTGAAATAGTCTGACTTACAATTGGTAAGCCAGTGGTTGGAGAATAAGGTATACCAATTCTAGACCATAACAGTCTCATGTAGTCATAAATCTCTGTGACAGTTCCAACTGTAGACCTTGGATTTTTACTTGTTGTTTTCTGTTCAATAGAAATTGCTGGAGAAAGACCCTCAATTAAATCTACATCCGGTTTATGCATCATTTGTAAAAATTGCCTCGCATAAGCAGATAAAGATTCGACATATCTTCTTTGACCTTCTGCATAAATTGTATCAAAAGCAAGAGAACTTTTTCCTGATCCGGACAATCCAGTTATTACAATTAATTTATTTTTTGGTAAATCTAAGTTAACATTTTTTAAATTGTGTTCTCTTGCACCTCTAACTTGCAAGAATTTGCTAGGAAGTAAATTTTTTGACATAAGTTTTGATTTATAGGTTGTATATAATTGTTATAGATTTATTATATTTAGTATTAAAGTTTAGGAGCGTCAAGATGAGTGGTAGTATTAATAAAGTTATTCTAGTTGGAAACTTGGGAAGAGACCCAGAAGTTGGAGCATTACAAAATGGGGATAGGGTAGTTAGATTAAGTATAGCAACTTCAGAAAAATGGAAAGATAAATCATCAGGTGACCCTCGAGAAAGAACAGAATGGCATCGTGTTGTAATTTTTAATGAACCTGTTGGAAGAATAGCTGAACAATATTTACAGAAAGGGAGTACTGTTTATATTGAAGGACAACTTCAAACTAGAAAATGGACAGACCAAGAATCTGGGCAAGATCGATGGACAACAGAGATTGTCTTGCAAAGGTATAAAGGTGAATTAACCTTATTAGGTTCAAGAAATCAATTACCTAATACTAATAACAGTAACGAACAATTATCTTCAAATAATGATCAAGAAAAACCAAAAGTTTTAGATGAACCTTTATCTATTGATGATGACGAAATACCATTTTAGTATCAAATATATCTAGTATTTTATTAAGAAATGTCTTACTATATATTGTGTTAAGGTCATAATTTGGAAAATAATTCACAAAACCCCTCTAAAGATAATATAACATCTATCTCTATTAGCGATGAGATGAAAAAATCTTATTTAGATTATGCCATGAGTGTAATCGTATCTAGAGCCTTACCAGATGTTAGAGATGGTTTAAAGCCAGTTCATAGAAGAATATTGTATGCTATGTACAAAGGTGGATATGATTGGTCAAAACCTTATAGAAAATCAGCAAGAATTGTTGGAGATGTTATGGGTAATTATCATCCCCATGGAGACTCTGCAATTTACGATTCAATGGTTCGTATGGCCCAAGATTTTTCTATGCGAGTTGAATTGGTTGATGGGCAAGGCAATTTTGGTTCTGTTGATGGTGATCCCCCAGCTGCCATGAGATATACTGAATCTAGACTTTCAAAATCTGCAGAATTGTTATTACGAGACATTGATAAAGAAACTATTTCATTTATTCCAAATTACGACGAATCTCAATTAGAGCCATCTGTCCTTCCTGCAGAATTTCCAAATATATTAGTAAATGGAGCTGGTGGTATAGCTGTTGGTATGGCAACTAATATTCCTCCTCATAATCCAGTTGAAGTTATTAATGCTTGTAAAGCACTTATTAATAATATCGATTTAACTATTGAAGATCTAATGGAATATGTTAAAGGTCCTGATTTTCCAACATCTGGGTTCATTCTTGGAAAATCTGGTATAGTTGCTGCCTATAAAACTGGAAAAGGTGGCATAGTAATGAGGGCTAAAGTTGAAGTTATTAGCAATGACAACGCCAAAGATAAGATAATTATTACAGAAATACCATATCAAGTGAATAAATCTCTATTATTGGAAAAAATAGGCGAATTAGTAAGAAGTAAAACTATTGAAGGAATATCTGATTTAAGGGATGAGTCTGATAGGAATGGTATGAGAATTGTTATTGATATAAAAAAAGATACCCAAGGAGATGTGGTACTTAATCAACTCTGGAAACATACTAGGCTTCAATCTACTTTTTCAATAAATATGTTAGCTCTTGATAATGGTCAACCAAAACAAATGAATTTAAAAGACATTTTATTGTCTTTTAATAAATTTAAACAAGAAGTTGTTTTAAATAGAACCAAGTTTTTATTAAATAAAGCTAGAGATAGAGCTCACATTTTAACTGGTTTGCTAGTAGCACTAAAAAATATTGATGAAATCATCAAAATTATTCGTGGTTCTAAAGATGGCGATGAGGCTAAATTAGAATTATGTAATAAATTTTGGAAAGCAAATGATATTGAAAAATATATTGAACTGATTGATGACCCTGACAATAAAATTATTGACGGTACATATAAATTATCTGAATTGCAAGCGAAAGCAATTTTAGATCTTAGACTACAAAGATTAACTGGACTTGAATCTGAAAAAATAACATTAGAAATCAATGAGTTATCAGATAGTATTAATCAATATCTTTCAATTATTTCTAGTGATGATGTATTGAAAAAATTAATTATATCTGAATTTGATGAAGCAATAATTAAACTTAATTATGAAAGAAAAACCACAATAACTGATAGTTATGTGGATCAGGATGATGAGGATCTTATCCAAAAGGAAGATATGGTTGTAACGGTAAGCCACCGTGGATATATAAAAAGGGTTCCTTTATCGACATATAAAGCTCAAAGAAGAGGTGGTAAGGGTCGTTCTGGCATGAAAATGAGAGATGAGGATATGGTTACATCGTTATTTGTAACAGATACTCATACACCTATTTTATTTTTTACCTCTAAAGGTATGGTCTATCAATTAAAATGTCACAAATTGCCAATTGCAGCACCTCAGGCACTTGGAAAAGCAATGGTAAACTTGTTGCCAATCGATACAAGTGAAAAGATACAAACAGTAATGCCGATGCCATCTGAAAAAGATAGCTGGAATGATTTACAAATTTTATTTGCTACAAAAAATGGAAATGTTAGACGAAATCAACTAAACGATTTTGTTAATATTAGGCAAAATGGTAAAATTGCAATGAAGTTACATAATGATGATGAATTAGTTTCTGTGCTTCCATGTAATACAACTGATAATTTTTTCCTAGCTACAAGACTTGGTAAAGCTATAAGGTGTGATATTAATGACGTTAGAATATTTGTTGGACGTGATTCATCCGGTGTAAGAGGAATTAAACTTAAACCAAGTGATTATGTTGTTTCAATGTCTATTGTTAATCCAGACATAAAACAATATGTTTTATCAGTAACAGAAAATGGTTTTGGAAAACGTACATTAGTGGATGATTATAGAATTACTAATAGAGGTGGACAAGGTGTTGCTAATATTGAATGTTCTGATCGAAATGGTCCAGTTGTATCTTCATACATAGTTTCATCTGATGATGAAATTATGCTTGTAACTAATGTTGGAAAATTAATTAGATTAAAGGTTCATGAAAACGAAAATAATTCAATTAGAGTAACTGGTAGAAAAACTCAAGGTGTTAAGCTTTTTGATGTTTCTGAAGAAGAAAAAGTTGTTTCTGTAGCTTTATTGCTTGATAATGATAATAATGAATAGTTCAAATGATATAGGTATAGACACAGATTTAGACAAAAATACAGAATAATTTTTTTAGTATGAAATTTTGGTTATGAAAATTGGATTATATCCTGGGACATTTGATCCTTTAACAAATGGTCATTTAGACATTATCGTCAGATCATCAACGTTATGTGATAAATTAATAATTGCTGTTGCAAAAAATCCATCAAAAAATCCATTTTTTTCTATTAATAAAAGGATTGATTTAATTAATGAAGCATTGCTTTTAAACAAAATTGATACTAAATTAGTATATGCTGAATCTTTTGATAATTTATTAATTGATTTTGCTAAAATTAATTCTGTTTCAATTATAATCAGAGGATTGAGAGTTGTATCCGACTTTGATTATGAATTTCAAATGGCAGGAATGAATAAAAGATTAAATTCTAATATAGAAACTGTTTTTTTAATGGCATCGGAAACTAATCAATTTATAGCTTCAAGATTTGTTAAAGAAGTTGCTTCATTAGGAGGTGATGTTTCTTCTTTCGTACCAAAAAATGTTAATAATGAAATAATTAAAAAATTTAGCTTGATAAAATAATTGATTTAAAATATTTTCACCTATATGTGGGCCCGTAGCTCAGTTGGTAGAGCAACTGACTTTTAATCAGTGGGTCGCAGGTTCGAATCCTGCCGGGCTCACCATTTAATGTCCAGATAAAATACAATATTTTTCCTTAAATTTGTTAATCTTGCAAAGAATAATAAACTTTATTACACATTTTAGTAAATAATTCAAAATCAACTAAAATTAATATTTTTTAAAATTGTAATTTATTCTTATTGAATTTAAGTCTATTTTTATTAGAATGATTCTAAATTTAGGGAGTATATATGAAATCATTTTTGTTTAAATTTTTTTCTCTTGTTGTATTGTTTTTTAGCTCAATATCTTTTGGATATTCTGCAGAAACAACAATGAGAATTTCTTTACAATTGCCTTTAAAATCTCATTTGGGTCAAAACTTATTACTTTTTAAAAAAGAGGTTGAAAATAGATCGAATGGTGAAATTAAAGTTGAAATCTACGATTCTGCACAGCTTTATAAAGATAAGGAAGTACCTGCTGCAGTTGGCGCTGGATCAATTGAATCTGGAGTAGCATCATTAACTAGGTATGTTGGAGATATACCAGCAGTTGATTTATTTTATCAGCCATTTTTATTGAATACAGACAAAAAAGTTAGAAAAGCTGTTTCTAAAGGTTCTTCAATAAGAGGTCCTATAGACAATGCTATAAAAGATACAGGTTCAACTGTACTTTGGTGGCAAGCTTATGGAAATGCAATTATGTTATCAAATGGTCAAGCTATAAAAAACCCTTCAGATATGAAAGGAAAAAAAGTTAGAGTATTTGGTAAAACTTTAGGAACTTTTGTTAAAGCGGCAGGCGGTGCTCCTACTTTAATTTCTGGATCTGAACAATATCTTGCTTACCAAAGAGGAACAGTGGATGTGGGTATGACTGGTGTATCTGGAGTGAAATCTAGAAAGCTTTTTGAGGTCATGGACACAATTACCAAAACTAATCATGGTGTAATTGAATTTATAGTTGTTGCTAATACTAAGTGGTTTAATAGCTTAAGTTCTAAGCATAAAGAAATAATTATTAAGTCAGCTGAAATTGCAGAAAAAGATGTTAGAGATAACGTTGCTAAAATTGAAGATGACGCTTACAAATTAGCTAAAGAAAAGGGTATGAAAATTATTACTCCAAGTAAGTCTGATATTGATGCGTTTAAAGCAGCATCCAAGCCTGTTTATGATGACTATAAGAAAAATGCTGGTTCATTAGGTGCGCAACTTTTAGATGCAGCATCAAAACTATAATTAAATAAATAGTAGAGAGAGCTTATAGCTCTCTCTATTTTCATTATGAATATCTTTGAAAAATTTATAGATTACATTGCTTGGCTATCAGCTTGGTTGTTTTGTGTAGCTGGTTTTATGCTTTCTTATGAAGTAATAGCAAGATATTTTTTCTTGTCACCAACAATATGGGCGGCAGAACTAAGCCAAATTTCATTAATATATGGAACGTTATTAGCTATGCCATGGGCTTTAAAAGCTAGAAAGCATATCCAAATCAATCTTGTTATTAATCAATTATCAAAAACTAATAAAAAATTTATAAATATTTTTATTATGATCATTTTAATAGTTTTTTCTGCTTATGTAATGATTTATGGATTTGATATATTCTATGACTCTCTATTAAGAGGTAGAACAACTGGTAGTTTGCTTAATCTACCTTCATGGATAGCGGAATTATCTGTTCCCTTTTGTTTTTTGTTATTATTAATTCAATCATTCATTGAAATATTTAAATTATTACAAAATATAGAGCCACCTGAAAGCGATCATTAATATGACAATTCTAATAGTTTTAACATTAATGTTTATTTTACTATTATCAGGTCTTCCTGTGTCTTTCTCTTTAGGTTTTCTTGGTCTTGCAATGTTAATTTTTGGAGGATTTTCTCCATTAATGGCACCTCAAGCTATTTTGTCTACATTAGACGGCTTTATATTGCTTGCTGTTCCTCTTTTTTGTTAATGAGTAACGTCCTTTTAAAGGGTGGTTGCGGTAAAGATTTATTTAATGCTGTTCAAGCCTGGGTAGGGCATTGGCCCGGGGGTTTAGCTGTAGCTACAATAATATCCTGTGGAATTTTTTCTGCAATATCAGGTGTTTCTGTTGCAACTGCGGCAACAATTGGAGTTGTTGCTATCCCTGAAATGATTAAAAGAGGATATAATAAAAATTTTGTTTATGGACTTTTGGCAGCTGGCGGAACTCTAGGAATTTTGATACCTCCAAGTTTACCAATGATCGTTTATGGTTTTATTACAGAGGAATCAGTGATAGCTTTGTTTCTTGCTGGTATAGGTCCAGGAATTTTTTTAATATCTTTATTTATAATTTATTCAATAATTTACTCAAAATTTTTTGGAGGTTTTAAAAAACTAGATCCTAGTTCATGGGAAACAAAAAAAAATACATCTAAAAAAGTTATACCTACAATAATACTTGCTATTTTAATTCTGGGGGGAATTTATACTGGTGTTTTTACTCCTACAGAAGCTGCAGCTGTTGGTTTTTTTCTATCATTAATAATTACTGTTTTTATTTTGAAAACATTAACTTGGAATGATTTTAAAGATGCAGTTTTTGAATCCATGGTTACAACGGCAGCCATCTTAATCATAGTCGCATGTGCAAAGACTTTTGGTAAAGCAATTGCACTTTATAGGATTCCTCAAGATATTTCTTATTTCATTAGTTCGAATATAGATACAAAAGCTTTCTTCATGATTGTAGTTTGTTTAATTTTAGTTGCAATGGGATTGGTTTTTGAAACTTTGTCAATGGTTATTATAATGGTTCCTGTTTTATTACCAGCTGCAATGGCTATGGGTGTAGATCCTATATGGTTTGGAATTTTTATGGTAATTATGGTTGAATGTGCTCTCATAACTCCTCCGGTTGGCCTGAATCTTTATGTGATACAATCTGTTGCAAAAACACAGTTGGGAGAGGTTGCAAAAGGTGTTTTTCCATTTTTAATAATGATGATATTCACGGTTTTTATAATGTATATTTGGACTGATTTAGCTTTATACATTCCTTTTAAACTCTAATTAAGGTGTTGAAATGAAACAAAAAAAATCTAAAATTTTAAGAGACTTATTAAAGAGTAATAATTTTTTACCTGTGCCATCTTGTTTTGATGCTCTTTCAGCTAAGTTGATTGAGCAAGTTGGTTTTAAACTGATGTTTATGTCAGGTTTTGCAGCATCTGCATCTAGAATTGGTCAACCAGATCTAGGTGTAATGACACTTACGGAAGTTTTGGATCAATTAAATAGTATTACGGATGCATCAACTATACCGCTTATTGGTGATGGTGATACGGGGTACGGTAATGCTATGAATGTTATCAGAACAGTAAAAAGTTTTGCTAAAATTGATTGTGCCGGAGTGCTAATTGAGGATCAATTGTCTCCAAAAAGATGTGGCCATACTCCGGGGAAAGATGTTGTTTCAAGAGATGAAGCTTTTGATAGGATAAAAGCTTCAGTTGATGCAAGAGAAGAAAATGATATTTTGATTATGGCTAGAACTGATGCTAATTATACTCATGGAATTAAAGAAGCTATTGAAAGAGCTCAAAAATTTTATGAATTAGGCGCTGATATCTTGTTTGTTGAAGCTCCAAAATCAGAAGATGAAATGAGACTTGTTTGTAAAGAAGTTCCTGGTTATAAAATTGCAAATATTGTTGAGGGTGGATTAACTCCAAATCTAAGTATGAAAGAATTAGAGGGTATAGGTTATAATTTAGCAGTTTACCCATTGACCGCATTAAGTTCGGCTATGAAAGCTATGGTTGACAGCCTTACTAAACTTAAAACTGATTCAGATAGATCTAATAATTTAATGAGTTTTGAAGAATTAAGAAAAAGAGTTGGTTTTGATGAATATTATGAGACTTCTTCAAAATACGAAACTTCAAAAAGATAAATTTTTTTTATGCTCTCACCATGTAAAAAAATTTGTAAAATAAAAAAGAATGTATGTATTGGATGTGGACGTTCAAAAGAACAAATTAGTAATTGGTTAAAATATTCTAATTATCAAAGAAAAAAAATTATGAAAGAATTAAAATCTTTTCAATAAGATAATTTATATCCAGTACCAGATTTTTCTATATAACAAAATTTTGGCTCTAGCATATGTCCACCTGAACATAAAATTTTATCTTTTGAAACCATATCAAACATCATCTTTCTTGTTTTTAATCCTTGTTCCATATCTACATCAAAAACTAACGATACATCAGGGTTTTCAAGTTGTAATCTAGGGGTGTGTAAAATATCTCCTAAATGAATAAAACTATTACCCCCATTATCAACTCTAAAACCTGAATGCCCAGGAGTGTGCCCAGGTAAACTCGTAACATGTACATCAGGAATTATTGCTTCTTGATCTTTAATTGTTTCAATTTTATCATAGGCGTTAAGAACACTTTTAGCTAAATTAGCAAAATCTTCCCCGTTAACATCAACTTTTTCAAATTTACCATCTCTCCAAAAATCAATTTCTAAACCAGATATCTTTATAGTTGCATTTTTAAAAACAGCTTCACCATTTTCAGTTATAGCCCCACCAACATGATCTGGATGAAGGTGAGTAAAAAAAAGATCGGTTATGTCATCAGCATTAATCCCATTATCATTTAACTTGTCCATAAGAAAACCACAAGATGGTCCAAACAAATCTCTACAACCTGCATCAATCAAAAGGTTTTTGTTTCCATTTTTGATTAGAAAGGCGTTAATATTTGATAGGGTTAATGGATTTTCTTCAGGTTTTGAGTTTAGTTCTTTAGTCTGATTTTCATCTAAATTTTTTAACACTTCTATTGGAAGATTTAGTTTGCCATCTTGAAGTGCTATAACTTCTATATTGCCAATTGATACTTTGTTATTATCTTCCATATGAACTCCAATTTAAAGTTATTTAAAATTTTATTTATAAATTTATCTTATTATAATTGTGTTTGCATACAAATATTTTTTAATTGTAAGTTTAATTATACATTTTGATTAATTATAAATGGTTATTATTTCTTTGTTAGATCATAATTTATTGTTTTAAAATTATTTACCTTGTATCAGGTGATCTTATGTATTAAATGAAATTAAATAATTTTTCATTATATAAAATTATGATATAAACCCTTAAAATAATTAATTTTATACGGGACAAAATAATGACACATATAATTAAGCCAGGTGAAAAAGCTCCTAATTTATCTTTTAAAACTCTTAAGGATGGCATGTGGTCTTTACATGATAATTTGTCAAATGAAATGAATATTTTAATCTTTTATAGAGGGTTTCATTGTCCGGTTTGCAAAGAGTATTTGGTATCTATTCAAAATCAATTAGATGATTATTCTGATGCAAATGCTTCAGTTATTGTGGTGTCAATGGATAGTTAAGATAAAGCAAGAAAAACTCAGTTGGATTGGGGTTTAGATAAATTAAATATTGGCTATAACTTATCTCTAGAAGATGCAAAAAATTGGGGATTATTTATTTCTAAATCAATTAAAGAAGCTGAGAGTGATATTTTTTGTGAACCAGGATTATTTATTATAAAAAAAGACGGCTCTATCTATATGGTCAATATTAGCAATATGCCTTGGGCAAGACCTGATCTTTCTACTTTTCCAGCTAAGTTAAAATTTGCTCAAGATAATAAATATCCAGTAAGAGGCAATTATTGATGATTGATGACTTTTTGTTAACAAAACTATCAGCTGGTTTTTTAACATTATTTTATTTATTTTTATCTTTTCGTATTGGTTACTTTAGAGGTAGTCCAGTTATGAAATTAATATTTAAAATGGATAAAGATATTTCAGAAAAAAAATTAGAAAGAAATGTAAGAGCCCATGGTAATTTTTCTGAATATGTTCCACTTTTTTTAATTTTACTATTTTTAAGTGAAAATTTTAAGTTATTAAATTTTATGCATTTATCAATTTTATGTTTGATTTTTATATATGGCAGATTAGCTCACGCTATTTGTTTTGCATTCTATGATCATAATCCATTTCTAAGAATTTCAGGTATGATATCAACTTATTTAGTACTTTTTATATTGTCTGTAATCTTGTTATCTAACTCTATGATTTAAATTATTAATTTGAATTAGATAAAAATATATATTTAAATGATAATGTGAAATATCTATTGTCAATTATATTAATTTTAATTTCTCATACATCAAAAGCTGAATGGACTTATTTAACTAAAAATACATCAGGTGTAGATTTTTTTTTAGATTATTCCAACGTTAAAGAAAAAAACGGTAATTTACTTTTTTAAGCATCTTCAAAATAGAAAAACTCCTGATAAATGGGGGTCTTTATCTACAACAATTTTAAGAGAAGTTAATTGTAAAACTAACAAATACAAAAACTTAAAGTTCGCTTATTACTATGGAGAAATGGGCACTATTTTAGAAAAAGAAGTTAAATCATTATCATTGGATTGGTATTTTGCAAAACCTAAATCTGTTAATGATTTAATGGTTAAATCAGTTTGTAGAAAACATTATACCAATTCAAATAAATCTAATTTCGCTAATAAAGAAAATTTTAAATCAAATAAAATTTGTAATGTTACAGGTAGTAAAAATTGGACAAATTGCACCTCATTCAAAAATTATGAAAATGATATTTATGTAGGACAATTTAAAAACAACAAAAGAAATGGATTAGGTTTTTACAAATTTTTTAATACTAATAATAAATTTTTTGGAACTTGGAAAAATGGAAAAACACATGATAAGGGTGTATGGATCTTTCCAAATAATGATATTTATATTGGTGGAAATAGTAACAGTAAAAATGAAGGTATAGGTTTTTATAAATGGTCAAAAGGTGATGTGTTTTTAGGGACATGGAAAAATGATTTTAAAAATGGTCCAGGTGTATACATTTACCAAGATGGAACAATAAAAACAGGTATTTGGGAAAATGATAATTTCATATCAAGTTCTATTAACAATTCATTAAAACAAAAATTAATAAATTTGATATGTGATGATAATTCAAATTCTAATAGTTGGGATAAATGTATTGGATCTAAAACTTATAACAATGGGACTTATGTCGGATATTTTAAGAAAGGTAAAAGAGGTGGAAAAGGTGTATATAAATGGAATTCAAAAATAACTTATGTTGGTTTCTGGAAAAATGGTTTTGAGCATGGGGAAGGTTTCTATGAATGGCCAAATGAAGAGTTATATATTGGAGATGTAAAGTTTGGAAAAAGAACTGGTGTAGGTTTTTATAAATGGACAAACAATGATGTTTATCTTGGGGATTGGAAAGAAAATTCTAGAACAGGATATGGAACTTATTTGTATAACGGTGGTAAAATAAAAGCTGGTTTATGGAAAAATAGTAAGTTTATCTCAGCAAAAGATAAAAAAATCAAAAATCTGTTATTTTAAATAATGATAAAAACTTTTTCAAGTTGGTTCTGGTACAGGATTTAGTGTCTCTTCAAATGGTCATATAATTACAAACCATCATGTCATCAATGGTTGCCAAAAGGTAAATGTTTTTACAAAAGAAAACTCATATAATTCTAAAATAGTTGCTAGTGATATTAAAAACGATTTATCATTATTAAAAGTAAACTTTAAACCTGAATTTGTATTTCCTATAACAAATACATCTCCACAATTAATGGACGAGATCTATGTGGCTGGTTTTCCATTTGGTAATAGAATCAGTTCAAGTATAAAGATCACTAAAGGGATTATAAGTTCACTCACAGGTTTTGGTAATGATTATACAAGAATGCAAGTTGATGCAGCTATGCAGCCAGGGAATAGTGGAGGGCCAGTTTATAGTAAATTTGGAAATATTTATGGAGTTGCTGTAGCTAAGTTAGATTATAAATATTCAATTAAAAAACTAAATACTATTCCTGAGTTAACAAATTTTGCAATAAAGGCAAGTATGTTGAAATCTTTTCTTGAAGCATCAAATGTTAAAATCAGACCTGAAGTTTCTGATCCTGTTAAAAATTTAGGAAAAAAAATACAACAAGGGACTTTTTATATCTCATGTATGATGACTAAAGGAAAGTATGATCAAATGAAATCTAAAAAAGTTTTATTTGATGAAGATAAATTTAATTAAATCATACTTTAACTTTTTTAAATATTTTTATCATTTCTTCTAGACCATCTGTTAGAGCTGCAGGTCCAGGTTGAAGTATTTTAGATGATTTAATCTCATAAATATTATTATTTTTTACTGCAGTAATATTACTCCAATTCGGTCTAGAGATAATTTCTTTAAAATTAACTTTTTTGCCACACCAAGATCCAATAATTAAATCTGGATTAGCTTTTATAATTTGTTTATCACTAATAATTCTATTTTTTGCAGCTTCATTTGATGATATGTTTTTAAAAATATCTTTGCCCCCAGCAATCTCTATGAGTTCAGATACCCACTTTATTGCCGTTATGTAAGGGTCATTCCATTCTTCAAAATAAACTTTTAACTTATTGTTATTATTGTATATTTGATTAACGGATTCTAAATTTACTTTTAAGTCTTTAATGAGTTTATCAGATTTTAATTTAACATTTAATATGCTGCCTATCATATTAATCATATTAAAAATTCCATTTATATCTCTTTGGTTAAAACATAAGACAGTAAAGTTTTTTTTAATTAATTCCGAAGTAATATCAGCTTGAATATCTGAGAATGCCAGCACAAGATCTGGTTCTAAATTAATAATTTTGTCTATGTTAGCTGATATGAAACTTGATATTCTTGGTTTTTCATTTCTTACCTGTTTAGGTCTTGTCGCATAGCCAGTTACACCAACTATTCTTTTTTCTTCGCCTAATAAATAAATTGTTTCTACTGTTTCTTCTGTCAGGCAAACAATTCGCTCTGGAGGAAATTTTTTCATATGAAATTCAAGGTTTAATTTTTTTTAAAATTTTTGCTATCTCTTTACCCATTTTAGGATTTCCAAAAAAGGGTGCATTCTCACATGCTTCAATTAAATATTTTAAATCTTTAGTTTGTTGATATTTATTCCATAGATTTTTCATATATATTTCTTTGTCCATATCAATACTTTACAAATTTTTTCATTTAAAAACTAATAATATTAATTAAAGTAAACATATTTAAAGAAGTACAAATATGACATATTTTCAATTTGATAAATTAATGCAGGGTAACCCAGTAGATATAAGTCACCAAGTTACATTAGAAAACTGGAGAAAATATCCTTTTACCAAGTGGTCTTTTGTAAATGTTAGAAATGTAATACCTACTGCAGAAATACGAACTTGCAATAATCAAACACCAAATTTTGATAAAAAAATCCAAAATCTTTTAGATCTTCAAATTAATAATGAGGGAAAGACTAAAGATTTGTCAGAAGTATTAAAACTTTGTGATACTGATGCTTTTTTGGTTATGTCAAAGGGAAAATTAATTTTTGAATATTTTGATCAATTTACTAAATACGATACACCTCATATTGTTTTTTCTATTTCTAAATCAATCACTTCACTACTTTTTGGAGTCTTATCTAGAGAAATTAATTTAGATTTAAACACTAAAATTTCAAAAATAATTCCTGAAACTAAAGGTTCAGCATATGAAAACGCAACAGTTAGAAATGTTTTAGATATGAATGTTTCTTCAGGCTTTATTGAAGATTATACTGGTGAAGCTGAAATATTTAAAAAATATAGATCTTG
Source organism: Alphaproteobacteria bacterium (assembly GCA_038131545.1). GTDB lineage: Bacteria > Pseudomonadota > Alphaproteobacteria > Puniceispirillales > Marisalimonadaceae > TMED54. The sequence continues at coordinate 1,176,735 of JAYPPQ010000004.1, read as the reverse complement.
TACAGGTTGGGATTTAGTTGATGGTTCAATAAAAGATTTGCCTCAAGGCATGTATGACTTTCTTTCTAATTTACCGTCTTCTAAGTTATCTCATGGTACAAAATATCATTATTCTTCACCTCATAGTGATTTGTTAGGATGGGTCATTGAAAGATTAACCAATGATAAATATTACAACGTTTTATCAAAATTACTTTTTATTCCCTCACAATTACAATTTTCTTCAAATGTAACATTAGATAGGTTAGGTGCCTCAAGATCTGCTGGAGGAATAAGCATATCTCCATATGATTTATTATCTCTTGCTGAATTAACAAGGTGCGAAGGCTCTAACAATAATGGAAATATTATTCCTGAATCATGGATACAAGACTTTGTTAATCCAAGAGATAATTCATGTTATTTAGCTCAAGATAATTTAGAGAGGTTTCCTAAAGGAAATTATAGATCAAAATGGTATCAAACTGGTTTTGGTGAAAATCAATTTTGTGCAATAGGTATACATGGTCAAAATATATGGGTTAACCCTAAAAAAGAGTTGACGATTATAAGGATGTCTTCAGCATCAGATCCAATTAATATAAAAACAGAAGAATTAATGTTCTCCGTTTTTGATGAGATAGGTAATTATTTATAATTTTTTGGATTAGAATTAAAAATTAATTACAGTTTGAACAAGTACCAGATATCTCTATAGTATGATTTTTATATGTACTTCCAAATTTTTCGCAAGTTTTATTTAACTGGTCTGTAATTTTTTGATCTTCAAGTTCAATAATGTTTTCGCAATCATCACATATTAAAAAAAATGTAGAGTTCTGATTTGAGCAATTAATTTTACTGCATGCAACAAATGCATTTTTACTTTCAATTTTATGAACCTTGCCTAATTCAATTAATTTATCCAACGCTCTATAAACTTGAGTAGGGGACTTAATTCCTAATTTTTGAGTTTCAAAGAGAATATTATATGCTTTTAAAGGTTTATCAGATGCCTGTAAAAGTTTGTGAACTGTTTCCTGATTAAATGATAATTCTAACATATATTCAAAATATCAAATTTTAGATTTTTGTACAATAGTCATTCCTTTTTTAAAAAATAAGGATATTACAAATAGTATTAATGAAGTAACTATAATACTGGGTCCTGATGGAGTATTCAATTCTAAAGAACAAAATAAACCTATTACGACAGATAATATACCACCAATAATTGAAATTAACATCATTTGAATAGGGCTTGTGCTAAAGTTTCTAGACATGGCTGGTGGTATCAATAGCAATCCTGTTATTAATAAAACACCAATCATTTTGATAGATATAGCAATAATACCAGCCAAAATTACAGTGAATATATAATTTGAAATTTCTGGATTCATTCCCTCAGCTTTTGCCAAGTCATAACTTACTGTTGCAGCGAATAAACTTTTCCAGATATAAAATAATACTAATAGAATTAAACTTCCTCCAAGCCAAATAATGATAATATCATTTGTTGTTACTGAAAGAATGTCACCAAGTAATAGTCCCATTAAGTCAAAACGTATTGTTGTAAGTATTGCAATAAAAACAAGGCCAATTGCTAAGCGAGGAATGAGCAAGCAAACCTAACAGAGCGTCACCAGCTAATTTAGTTTTCTTTTGTAAAACTATGAGAAGTAAGGCAATAATTCCAGAAATAACAAAAACTGATAAGGATAAATCGATATTTAGAACAAAACCTATCGTTACACCTAACAAACCTGAATGAGCAAGAGTATCCCCAAAATAAGCTAATCTTCTCCAAATAACAAAACATCCTAGTGGTCCGGCTACAATTGCTATACCAATTCCAGCAATAAGAGCTCTTGTAAAAAAATCATCAAAGATCATTTCGAAATACTTCCATCTTCATTGTGAGTATGATTATGATCATGTCTATATAATGAGATTGCTGAAGCTGCAGTTTCACCAAATAATTCAATGTAAGCTGGATTTTTTGCTACGTCGTTTGGTGTTCCAGAGCAACAAACATGACCATTTAAGCAAATAACATGGTCTGTTGATGACATAACAAAATGAATATCGTGCGATATGAGTAATATACCACATTTAAGTTTATCAGATATTTCTTTAATCAAATTGTATAATTTTATCTCACCATTAAAATCAACACCTTGAACAGGTTCATCTAAGATTAGTAATTCAGGTTTTTTTGCAATCGCTCTTGCGATCATAACTCTCTGAAATTCCCCACCAGATAAGTTCAAAAGATTTTTGTGAATCAAGTGATCAACACCTGTTAGTTCTAAACTTTCAACTATTTTTGATTTGTTGAGTTTCGAGGTAATATTCATAAAATCTATTACCCTTAATGGTATTGCCCAATCAATATTAATCTTCTGAGGTACATATGAAATTTGTTTGGTATTTAAACTTACACTTCCTTCGTCAGGTTTAAGTATATCTAAAATTAATTTACCTGTAGTGGTTTTTCCAGATCCATTTGGTCCTATTAGCGTCACAATTTCTTGTTTATTTATTTCTAATGATACACCTCTAACTAACCATTTTTCATCTCTATAAACACCTGCGTTATGTAATTTTACTAATGGATTATTTTTTTTCATTTTATTATTGAATTAATATTTTTAATGATGTAACAATATAACATTACGTTTTTTGATGTAAACAATATTTTTTAAATTTACCATTGATATAATAAGAGGATTATTCATGTATAAGTCAAACAAAATAAAAAACTTTTTCAAATTTTTTATATTATCAATTTTACCATTCATTATTATGAATAACGTTAATGCTGAGGTTAAAGTTGTAACGACAATACAACCACTTCACTCTTTAATATCAAATGTGATGGGCAATAAAGGCAAACTAGACCTTATCTTAGAGGGCACAGCTTCTCCTCATAGTTTTACATTAAAACCTTCACATGCAAAAATGCTTGAAAATGCAGATGTAATTTTCTGGGTTGATAAAGATTTAGAAAGTTTTTTAGAAAAACCACTTAAATCAATACCAAAAAAAGCTAAAGTAATTCATTTAATGGACTTAAGTAATTTGGAAATACACAAGTTTCGTGAGAAAAATATCTATGGCGGCCATGATGACCATGATGATCATGACAAACATGGTCATAAGGAAGATAAGCACGCTAAACACGATGATCATGACAAACATGGTCATAAGGAAGATAAGCACGCTAAACACGATGATCATGACAAACATGGTCATAAGGAAGATAAGCACGCTAAACACGATGATCATGACAAACATGGTCATAAGGAAGATAAGCACGCTAAACACGATGATCATGACAAACATGGTCATGGAAAGGGGGCTTTTGAATGGGCTGGTTTATTTGAATTAAAAGCCGGAACATACAATTGGTCTTTTTCAAAAGTAGATGGTGGTTATGCTGATCCAGCTATGAAAATGGTTATAATTGAAACTAAGGATATACATGATTCTGAGGAATTAGCTGAAAAGTTGTTAGAAGCAAATACCTCAGATAATAAAAGCAATGGAAGTGTTCTTACAGCGAAAGATATTTCTTACACTTTAAATTTCGATGATTCAAAAAATGTCACAAGTTTTAAAGTAGAAATTAAGAAAGATAGTAAATACGCATTTTTCACTGAACATATGCCTTTTGAGTTTGAAGCTAACGAACACTTTTTTAAAGACAAATCTGGAAATGATATAGAGCCAATAGCTCAAGAACCTTCTGAGGGTGGTGGTCATCATCACGGTCACGCACATGCTCATGGTGAATTTGATGTGCATATATGGTTAGATCCTAATAATGCAAAAGTTATAGTTAAAGAGGTTGCAAATGAATTAGCAACTATAGATCCAAAAAATTCAAATTTTTATAAGATGAATGCTAAAAAAACAATAGAAAAACTTGATATTTTGATTAACCAAATTGATAAATCTATTAATAAAAAAGCAAGTTTTGTAACATTTCATGACGCTTATCAATATTTTGAAAAAAGATTTGGTGTTGAAGCATTAGGTGCACTTACTATTAATACTGATATTCAACCTGGAGCAAAGCAAATTGCAGAAATAAAAGACCTCGTTGAAGATAAGAATATTAAATGTATATTTTCTGAACCACAATTTAACCCAAAACTTATTAATATGATTGCAAAAAGCACAGGAGCTGAAACAGGTATATTAGATCCACTTGGCTCATCGTTTAAACCCGGAGAAAATTTATATTTTAATTTAATCAATGATTTATATGAAAATCTTAACAAGTGCTAGTAAATTAAATTTCAGTATATGTTTATAAATTTATATTAAACACTAAAAATAAGATTTAATTCTTTGACTTATGTTATGTTATAACATTGCATTTTATCAACTTTTTTTATAAAGTAAGATTATTAAGAGTATTTTATGTATTTGAAAAAAAATAATCAAACACACGCAAATAAAGTCTATAATTTTTTAAAAAAAAAGAATAAACCGTTATCAGCATATGAAATACTTGAAGAACTTGCTTCTCAGGGTATTTCGGCTCCCACAACGATTTATAGAGCACTTAATAAACTTGTGTCTAATGGCTTGATACATAAGATAGAATCATTGAACGCCTGGACTGTATGTTGTGGTAATCATGATAATAAAGTTCCAATTTTTGAAATTTGTAAATCGTGTGGAAACGTAACTGAGCATCTAGATATAAATGTTGCTAACAGTATAAAATCATTGTCTAAAAAAACAGGATTTTTAGCTGATAACCCAATTTTTGAAATACATGGTCAATGTAATAATTGCATTTTGAATTTATAATTAAAAGGAGAATATATGCAAACTTCGGAACAAGTGCCAGTAACAGTTTTAACAGGTTTTTTAGGTGCAGGTAAGACAACACTTTTAAATCGTATACTGACTGAACATCATGGACGTAAGTATGCCGTAATAGTTAATGAATTTGGTGAACAAGGTATTGATAATGATTTAGTTGTTGATGCTGACGAAGAAGTATTTGAAATGAATAACGGATGTATTTGCTGCACAGTTCGTGGTGATTTAATAAGAATATTGGGTGGTTTGATGAAACGGGCTGACCAATTAGATGCCATAATAGTTGAAACAACTGGCCTCGCTGATCCTGCACCTGTTGCACAAACTTTTTTTGTAGATCAAGATGTTGCAGATAGAACTAAGTTAGACGCCATTGTAACTGTTGCAGACGCTGTTCATTTAAATTCTCAACTTGGTGAACATCATGAAGCTGAAGAGCAAGTTGCGTTTGCTGATGTTGTTTTACTAAACAAAGTAGATTTAGTTGATGAAAATGGTCTGGAAAACGTAAAATTAAGAATAAAAAAGATTAATCCTTACGCTAAAATTATTAAAACAACTCGTTGTGCTGCGCCTCTAGAAGAAATACTTGGATTGAACGCTTTTAGTTTAGAGCGAGTTTTAGAAGTAGAACCTGATTTTTTAGAATCAGATCATGACCACGATCATGATGATGATGTAACAAGTGTTTCATTTGTTTCTGAAACTCCACTAAATATGGACAAGTTTCAAACTTGGTTTGGAAATCTATTACAAACTCACGGACAAGATATTTTAAGATCAAAAGGCATTTTAAATTTTGCTGAGAAAGATGAACGTTATGTCTTTCAAGGCGTACATATGTTAATGGATGCTTCCCCAATGGGGTCATGGCCAAAAAATGCCGAAAGAAACTCTAGAGTTGTTTTTATAGGAAGAAATTTAGAAAATATGGGACTTCAAAAAGGATTTGAAGGTTGTAAATCTTAATGAATATAGATTTGCAAACTAAAAATATTATAAAAACAAAATTAGAACAAAGAGGTAACGAATATAAAATTAAGGCACCAGTCACTGGATCAGTTGTCCTTAACAACGCAGTTGTAGCTAGTTTTGGCGATGGATCATTGCGTTTTTTTGGATTAAATCAAGAACCGTTTGAAGTTAAAGCTCATAAAGGAGTTATACTTACAATGAGTTCGAATGGTCAATTTGTCTATACAGGTGGAGATGATGGAAAGTTTCTTAAAATATCATCCGATGGACAAATAAATGAGATTTACAATTTTGGTTCACAGTGGGTTGATTGTGTAGCATCAACTGAAAACTACTTTGCATGCTCATCAGGCAAAAAAGCATATCTTTGGGTTAATAACGAAAACAAACCTCTAATCATGGATAATTCAAGCACTGTTGGAGGTCTTTCTTTTGATTTAGACGGAAATAAGTTAGCTGTATCTTCATATGGAGGTGTTACAGTTTGGCAAAGGGGTAATCGAAGATGGAAATCATCTCGATTTGTGTGGAAGGGTTCTCATGGAAAAGTTACTTTTAGTCCTGATGGAAAGTATCTTGTCTCAGCGATGCAAGAAAACGAAGTACATGGGTGGCGCATCAGAGATAAAATTGATTTAGCGATGGCAGGGTATCCCGCTAAAATCAAAAGCTTTACTTGGGCAGGAAACACGCCTTTTTTGGTAACTTCTGGAGCCAGTGAAGCTATATGCTGGCCTTTTGATGGAAAGGAAGGGCCACTTGGAAGAAAACCAACCTGTGTTGCGAATGGAGGTAAGCAAAATGCGACTTTTGTGGAAAACTTACCTCAAGAAAATGCTGTTTTTGCAGGTTTTCAAGATGGATCAGTAGTTTTGTCAGAAATTGATGAAACCAAAAAATCATATCTTATTAGAAATGCAACTGGCTCTGAGGTCACCGCAATATCTATTTCCAATGATAAATCTCATATACTTATTGGTGACGCGATGGGTAATATACTCTGGTCACCTTTATGGGCTGGAGATGATTAATGGTTGGAATGTTTGATAATAAAAAAACAAATCCAGAGATCATTAGAAATTTGAAAGAACTTTTTATTGAAAAGTTTCAACTATCAAAAGAAACATTTATTAGTGTTGCAGAACTTCGCTGTCACGAAGAAAACTGCCCTCCAATTGAAACAGTTTTTACTGTAATTAAATCTGACGGCTCTTTGGCTGATTGGCGAATATCAAAGTCTGCGAGTGAAATTCAAATAAAAGATATTGAAATTTTATATGATAAAGAAAAATGAATAAATTATGAGTTTAATTTTAGCTAAAAATATAAGTGAATTTAAAAACTTTTCTAATATAGATAGTAAATTGATGATTTATGAAAGGAATGCACCTCAAGGATCGGTAAGCTTTTTTAAAAACCTCATTAAAATTGATTTCTCAGTCCATGCAGAAATAAGTAAATTTGATACAAAAAATAATATTAAATCAGCTTTATCAGACGTTTTGTCTTTTGAAATCAAATCTTCCATTTTTTATGAAATTTGGATAAATGATATTACTCATGTGTGCGAAATTTTTTGTGATATTCAAAATACCAGTTCAATAAGTATGTGGATAGGCTCAAAAAGAGGATGTAAACGTTTCCATATTGATAATGTACCACAAAGATTACTGGTAACTTATTCTGGAGAAGGTACAGAGTGGCTGCCTGATACTGCTGCAGATAAATCGGCTTATTTAAATGGCGAGCCCAATGAAAAAATATTAAAATTTCCTCAAAAAAAACAATTTGTTAATGAATGGGACATAGCCATTTTCAAAGGCGGCTCAGAAGGCCTTCTTCACAGAACTCCAGATTCAGCCTTAAAAAAAAATTCTATTTTACTTAGATTAGACCACGCTAACTATTGGAAAAATATTTACAATAATATTTCTTAAAATACCAATGTTATTTAATTTCAATTTTTTCCATTAAGAGTACATTTACTATTTAAATCCGTAATGTTATAAAGTAACATACATAAAAAAAATAAATTATTTATTTAGGATCTTTTAAAATGCGTTATCTAATTATTATCATTTTTATATTATTTTCTTTCAATTCATTTTCATCAGGCGATCACAAACATGACCATGACCATAAAGAAAAAAAGGTTATGAAAAAAAAACATGACCATGATAAACATGACCATGATAAACATGACCATGATAAACATGACCATGATAAAAAAGGATCTTTAGATGCACATGTACATGGACTAAGTGTAATCAATGTAGTTCAAGAAAAAAATAAAGTTCTTTTTGATATTGAAATGCCTGGTTTTGATACAGTTGGATTTGAATATAAAGCTAGGTCACAAAAAAATAAAGATTTAGTCAAAAATGCTTTAAATATGTTAAAGAATCCAGTTAATTTATTTTCCATACCATCCGCGGCAAATTGCAAAATGTTAAATAATTCATCAACAATTTTAGAAGAAAAAAATCATACTGAGTTTAGAGCAAAATATGAATATAATTGTTTAAATATAACAGAGTTTTCTTCTATAACTTTTAATATTTTTGATAGTTTTAAAAATAGTAAAGATTTAGAACTTAATGTTATTGGAACAAAATCCACTACAAAACATAAAATAAATAAATTTACAAAAAAACTAAGTTTGTATAACTTTTCTAATTAATGAATTCAAAGAATCTTATAGAGATTAAAAATTTAGAATTTTATTGGAATAATCAAGATGAATTTAAGATTCAAATAAATGATTTTTCAATCCAAACTAATGAAAAAAAACTTATATTAGGTAAAAGTGGCATTGGTAAATCAACTTTTCTAAATCTTATTTGTGGCATGGTTTCTCCAAGAGCTGGAGATATTTATGTTTTATCTCAAAATCTAAGTTCTCTTAAAGCTTGGGAATTGGATAAATTTAGATCTGAGAATATTGGAGTAATATTTCAGGAATTTAATTTATTGGATCATTTGTCACCTTTAAATAATATTTTATTACCATGTTATTTCACTAAAAAAGATTTAAAAAAATACTAAAGATAGAGCGTTTTTATCTTGGTAAAAAATTAAATTTAAACAATGACTTATTAACAAAATCTAATTCCAAAGAATTATCTACAGGGCAAAAACAAAGAATTTCTATAATAAGGTCTATCATTAATAAACCCAAAATTATTCTAGCAGATGAACCAACTTCATCTTTAGATTTTGATAATAAAAATTCTTTTTTAAATTTACTTTTTGATATTTGTAATGCAGAAAAAACTTCATTACTGATGGTATCTCATGATTTAAATCTTAAGAATAAATTTAAAGATGTAATAGCATTTGAAAGTTTTTAAAATCATGAAAGTTCTATTATCTTTAGCTTTTTATTCTCTTTTAAGCAGAAAAGTTTCTGTTTTTTTAACTATTTTATGTGTTTCTCTTTCTATAATTCTTTTTTCATCAATTGATAATTTTAGAAAAAGTGCAAAAAAAACATTCTTTTCTAACGCAAAATCAGGTGATTTAATAATCTCTTCAAGGTCTGGAGAGATAGAAGCTCTATTATATTTAATTTTTCAAATTGGAACACCAACTAATAATATCAGATGGAAATCTTTTAAAGATATTCAAAATCATCCTGATGTAAAATGGGCAATTCCAATTTCACTAGGTGATAGTCATAAACAGTATAGAGTGTTAGGAACCTCGTCTGATTATTTCAAAAAAATACAAATAAAAAATAAAAAGTTAGAATTTTATAAAGGTGAACATTTCAAAGATATTTTTGATGTTGTTATCGGTTACGATGTCGCTAAGACGCTAAATTATAAATTAAATGATAAAATCATAGTTGCTCATGGAATATCATCTCAAGATTTTCATGATGAGTTTCCATTTAGAATAAATGGCATATTAAAAAAATCGGGATCGAATATTGATAAGTTAATTTTTGTTAGTTTAGAAGCATTAGAAGCAATTCATAAAGATTGGCAAGGTGGATTTAAATTACCAAATGTCAAATCTAAGCCAACATCATTTAATGAAAGCGATTTAGTTCCAAAGGAAATTACAGGTGCTATAATAAGATTAAATTCAAAGATAAAAATATTTCAATTTAAAAGAGATTTGCATAAGTATAAAAGCGAACCTATTCAAGCTATTATACCTGGTTTAGCATTAACAAAATTATGGCAAATAGTGTCGTTTGTAGAGCATATACTTTTTTTAATATGTTATTTTGTCATTTTTATAACTTTACTTGGGATGGCTGCTTCAATTTATACAAATGTAAACCAAAGAAATAAAGAAATTGCTTTGTTGAGAGTTGTAGGGGCTTCTCCAAGGTCAATTTTTTCAATTTTGATATTAGAGGGAATTATGATTTCCCTGACAAGTATATTAATATCTATATTATTAATGCTCCTTTTAAACATTATTTTAAATCCTATATTAGATACAGAGTATGGTATTTATTTAGAATATAATTTCTTATCTACCTATAATTTAATTTTTTACTGTTCAGTGGTATTGATATCAATACTAGTAGGTTTAATTCCCAGCTTATAGAGGATATAAAAAATCGCTGAATTCTGGAATTTGATATTTTTAAAAGTAAAAGGATATGATTAAAAGATTATTTTGTTTTTTCTTAATATTTTTTTTTCTTATAAGTAACTCTTTTGCTAAGGAAAATTTTATCTTAAATTGGGATAAATTAATTCCTTTAAATGCTTACGACTTTGTTCCAGAAACAGGGATAACATTTGAAATGTGGGATGATAAAAATTTTGTTAAAAAATTAAATGAAGCAGGACTTAAATTTAATAAAAAAATTATAGGTAAAAGTATCAAGCTATATGGTTTTATGGTTCCTTTAGAAATGGATTATCATGAAGATTTAATAGTTAATGAATTCATTTTAGTTCCAAGTGCTGGAATGTGTATACACGTTCCTCCACCACCACCAAATCAAATGGTATTGATTAAGTTAGATAAACCACAAAAAGCCAGATATATGTATCAACCTATCTCTGTAGAAGGAATTTTAAAAAATACTCCTCCTATTAAAGATTCATTTGATAGTATTTATGAAATTAATACTAATAATATCATTAATATTGATAATGATGAATTCATTAAGCACTTTGAAGAAAGTCAAAAATGATTTTATATTTAATATTCTTATTTGTATTATTTGTAGCGCCAATAATTTGGTATAATTACATCTTTAAAAAAAATGATAAAGTATTGATAAATATGCCATTTAATGGTTTGGAGTTTGGTCAAGAGTTGCTCCAAGAATATAGTCTTAATGATGTTAGAATAGAAACAACTAAATTAGGTGACCATTATGATTTAACCAATAAAAAGGTCATGGTATTGGAAGATAGACTTGGAAAAAAAAGTTTAATTTCTATAACAATTATATGTCATGAAATTGCTCATGCAATTCAGCATAAAGAAAATTATAAACCGCTTCAAAGAAGAAATGTTATAGTAAAAAGCACTGCTTGGATTACGCAACTTGGTAGTGCTATTTTATTAATTGGTTTTCCCATAATCTTTGCTACTGGTTCATATGGATTTATAAAAATATGCTTAGCTATAGCAGCTTTGTCATTAGTAATTAGTGCATTTATCCATTTAATTACTCTTGATGTTGAGATTGATGCTAGCTTCAATAAAGCATATCCAATTATAAAACAAAAAGTGCCAGTAGAATATCATCAAGCATGTAAATCAATCTTATTAGCTGCAGCATTAACTTATGTAATAGGTGTTTTTAGAAGCTTTTTCTCTTTAAGGTTTATTTGGATGCTAATTACAAGAATGAGATAAAATTATTATATATGTTTTAAATATAGTTCTTTTATTTTTTTTCTAAATTTTTCATCAACTGTAAAAAAGTATCCATTTTCTTCATGAACTGATGTTCCAGATGAATGATATTTAAAAACATGAGTATAAAAACTTTTTAAATCTTTAATTATATAAGTTCTATTGTGATTGTCTTTTAAATATATTTTGTCCAAATTAACCTTCCTCTTTTTTAATAAAATCTAAATATTGTTTGATTTTATCTAAGTCATTATCTGACAAATCCTTATAACTTTTACCAAACTTAGTTTTAACTTTTAATGCCACATGGGCATATGGGTTTCTGCCATTTGGATGATTTGGATGTTCAGGTAGTTTATCTACAAGATAATCACCTGTTTCTTGTATTTTTTTCCAGATATATTTTCTATTAAATTCATTCATTATTTTTGATTTTAACTTTTTATAAAACTATATTTCAAATTATTTTTAATAGGTTATTCTTTTCATATGAAATTCAAAGATAAGTATGAAAATGATAACTATTTAATTAAAAAGTTAAAAATTTCAGATTTTAATTTATTATATGATGTTGGGAAAAACCCATCTATTTGGGAGCAACATCCTGAGAATGATCGGTGGAAATTAGAAAAATTTAAAAATTATTTTAACAATGGAATTCAAAATGAATTTGGTATTTATGGTATTTTTGATAAGAAAGAAAATAGATTAATTGGGTCTTCCAGATACTACGACTATAACAAGCTAAAATTATCAATAAAAGTTGGATTTACTTTCTTAATACCAGAATACTGGGGAACAAGTGCAAATTATCAAATAAAAGTTTTAATGCTTACGGAAGCTTTTAAAAATTTAAAAAAAGTGTATTTCGATATTGGTTTTAATAACTTAAGATCTAGAAAAGCTATCGAGAAATTAGGTGCTGTTCTCTATAAAGATAGCAAATCAGGTAATGTAATTTATGAACTAGATGAGAAAACATTTTTTCTAATTAAAGACAAAAACATTCAGATTGAGTTACTAGAGTTTGTTATGCGCGGGTGTAAAAAACATCCTGCTTATAGAGCTATTAGGCCTGCAACAGGTAACTGTCATGAATGTTTATTGATTTGGGATGCTAAAAATAAAATTAATTTTAATAATATAAAAAAATATCATGATTTATTACCCGGGGCAAAATAAAGAAAAAAGAATATTAAAAAAAAATTTAGAAATAGTAATCTCTGAAATTTTTTTAAAATGTAACATGAATAATGATGATTCATATTTGTTATCAAAATCATTAGTGCATTCAGATCTTAGAGGCATTCATTCACATGGTGTTATTCGAGTGCCAGAATATGTTTCAAAACTAATTGACGAAGGTGTTAATCCAAAAGGAAAGCCTTACGTTGTTAGTGAAAAAACTGCTGCAATTCGAATAAATGGTGATAATTCAATGGGGCAAATTGGAAGTCATTACTCTATGCAAAAAGCAATCAAAACTGCAAAAAAAACTGGGGTTGCATTTGCATCCTTAGAAGGGAGTAATCATTGTGGTGCCTTAGATTGGTATACTTTAATGGCATCTAAAGAAAATTTAATAGGTATAGCTGGTACTAATGCTTTACCAACAATGGCACCTTGGGGTGGTGTGGATAAAATTGTTGGTTTGAATCCGATATCAATTTCAATACCTGGTATTTCTTATGATGACCTTGTTATTGATACAGCATTGGGTCAAACTTCACACGGCAAAATAAGAATATATGATCAGAAAAATGAACTTTTACCTCAAGGTTGGGCGTTTAATAAACACGGACAACCAACAATTCAACCTAAAGAAGCTATTGAGGGTTTAATACAACCAATTGGGTCGTTTAAGGGTATTGGTCTAGCCATGATGGTAGGGATGTTGTCAACAGTTTTGTCAGATGCACAGTATGGAACAAAATCTGGAAATATGATTGACGGAGCATTTCCAGGTTTAGATGGACAATTTTTTATTGTGATAGATATAGAAGCATTTATTGATTTAAATGAATATGAAAAGAAAATTAAGCTTATAATTAAAGAATTTAAATCATCAAAGATTTCTTCAGAAGCAAAAAGAATTTATTTGCCTGGTGAAATGGAAAATGAATTAATGAATATTAATTTAGAAAAAGGCATACCACTTAATGATGAAACAATTAAAAATTTAAATATAATTATCGATAAATTTTCAATAAAAAATAAATTGATTTTATTTTGAATTAATTATTAAATTAATTTTTTTATGTCTGAAGAAATAACATTATTTGACAAATATGGTGGTGTTCCAACTATAAGATTAATAATAAAAGCCTTTTACAAGGAAGTACTAAAAAGATCGTACTTTAAGCGCTTTTTTGTTAAAGTTGATATGGATAGATTAATTGAACATCAAGTTGAATTTGTAGCATTTGCGATGGGTAAACCAAAATCTCATTATCCAGATTCTTTTTTAGCTAGAGGTCATAGAGGGTTAAAAATTACTAACGCCCAATTTAATGAGGTAGCTCTAATTTTAGAAAAAATATTAAATAATTTTCAAGTGGAAAAAAAGATATATCTACGATTTTAGATGCTGTTTCATCTAAAAGGCATTTAGTTGTAGATGTTCAGTAATATTATTTATATTTTGCAGACGTAATAAATTCCTTAAATTTCTCACACCATATTAAAATTGTATTATATTCCCTAATATTTATGTGAGAAGGAACCTTTATTATAAAATTTTCAAATGTGTTTAAATTTGCAACAAATTTTGCTTCACTTTTTATAGGTAAAAATTCATCTTCGTGTTCAACATATTTATTTAGCAAATAGACTTTGTAATCTGGTCCAGGAGCAATCTTCCCATCAAGTGAAATTAAAGAGTTTGAAATTGAAACATTTCCCTCTCCCCAGTGTAAAAAATCATTTCCTCTTTGTCCTTTTGAAAATTTAGTTTTATAAAGTGCTTTTTTTTGAACTTTATCTATTTCTTGAAATGTATTGGGTTTTTCTGCAGTTATAATGGGTAAAAAATATATCCCTAAACCAAAACCAATTAATAAAGTTACAATATATGAAAATAATATAATAAAGCTTTTAAATAATTTTTTCATAATATATTTTTATTTTGTAAATATTTATCACAAATACTAATTTAGATAATACTATGAAACTTCGAAAAAAGAACCATGGAAATCTGCTATTGAGTACTCTAAAGAGCTTAATGGATTAATGATAAATTTATTAGTCAACGATATCGCTAATGCTTCAGAATTTGTAAGTAAAGTGATTGGAGCATCAATTATATATCAGGATATCGATTTTTTAGCTGCAGAAGGTTTTGGTTGTAAATGGTGTTATCATGCTGATCATACTTATGATAAACATCCATTTTATTTGAATTCTAATCAAAATAATTTAATTAGAGGACTTGGATTAGAATTAAGATTAATCGGCTGTGATCCAGATAAAGCTGAAAAAAATGCAAAAAGACATGATTTTGTTATTTTAAGTAAAAGTCAAAATAAACCTCATGGATTTAGAGAATCTTATATAAAAGATCATGATGGATACTGTTGGGTCCCTAGTATAAAAATTTAATATATTTTTTTAACGTACTGATAATATTGAGTTTTATTTTAATTTTTCTAAAAAAATTAATTAACACATTAATTAGTTGCACATTTTATTTGCATTTCTATTTTTTTTTAAGATAGAATTTATGATTAAATAGTAAGCAATTTAATTTAGAGGATTTACAATGCCCGATATTACTTTAAAAGTTAATGGGAAATCAATATCCCAAAATATTTCATCTAATACTTTATTATCATCATTTTTGAGAGACACCTTAAATCTAACAGGTACACATGTTGGTTGTGATACAAGCCAGTGTGGAGCTTGTTCGGTTCATTTAGATGGCAAGGCAGTTAAATCATGCTCTATCTTAGCAATACAAGCAGATGGTTGTGAAGTTACTACGATTGAAGGGATAAGTGATGGGGATAAACTTCATCCAATGCAAGAAGCTTTTCGTAATAATCATGGATTACAATGTGGTTATTGTACGCCAGGAATGATAATGAGTGGAATTAAGCTTGTTGAAGAAAACCCTAACATTTCAGAGTCAGAAATTCGAAAGGGGTTAGAAGGAAATATTTGTAGATGCACAGGTTATAATAACATTGTTAAGTCAATTGCTGAAGCATCAGTTGTAATGGGAGGAAAATAATGCCAGATGATTTAAAAACAGGAATAGGAGCGTCAGTTAAAAGAAAAGAGGATTTTCGTTTTTTGACTGGTAAAGGTCGTTACACTGATGATATTAACAGACCTAACCAAGTATATGCTTACATGTTACGTTCAAACGTCGCAAGAGGATCTTTGAAATTAGATATTTCAAAAGCTAAGTCAGCTACCGGTGTTGAAGAAATTATTATTGGTAAAGATATGGAAGTAGGTAGTATCCCATGTGGTTGGCAAGTTGACTCAAAAGATGGAACACCAATGAGAGAACCAGCTCATCCACCAATAGCAATTGATGATGTAAAGTATGTAGGTGAAATAATTGCAGTTGTAATTGCGGATACTTTAGATAACGCTAAATCTGCATCTGAGTTGATTGATGTAGATATAAACCCAGTAAAGCCAGTTTTAGATTTAAAAGATGCACTTTCAGATAAAAATGGGTTTGTACATAAGAGTTTAGATTCTAATATCTGTTATGATTGGGAGCTTGGAGACTCTAAAGCTGTTGATGAGGGTTTGTCAAAGGCTGATCATATAACTGAGATAAATATTAGAAATAATAGACTTATACCAAATGCTATTGAAACTCGTTGTGCTTTAGGTGATTATGATGCTGCTAATGATCATTATACACTTTATACAACAAGCCAAAACCCTCATGTGATTAGATTGTTAATGGGTGCTTTTGTATTAAGTATACCTGAGCATAAATTGACTGTTATCTCACCAGATGTTGGAGGTGGATTTGGTTCAAAAATTTTTCATTATGCTGAGGAAGCAATAGTGACTTGGGTTTCAAATAAAATTAAAAAACCCGTTAAATGGACTTCAGATAGAACAGAAGCATTTATATCAGATGCTCATGGAAGAGATCATGTAACAAATGTTAAATTGGGCTTAGATAAAAATGGAAAATTTCTTGCATTAAAGGTTGATACAATAGCTAATTTAGGTGCCTATCTATCTACATTTGCATCAAGTGTTCCAACGTATTTGTATGGAACATTAATGGCTGGACCATATAGTACTCCAGCTATTCATTGTAATGTAAGGTCTGTATTTACAAATACAGTCCCAGTAGATGCTGTTCGTGGTGCTGGCAGACCAGAAGCAACTTATGTCTTGGAAAGGGTAGTTGATACAGCAGCAAGAGAATTGGGTTTAAATCAAGATGATATAAGGAAAATGAATTTTATTCCTCCTTCTGCTTTTCCGTATCAAACACCTGTTGCTTTACAATATGATAGTGGTCAATATGAGAAAACTTTTGATATTGCACTGAAAATGTCTAAATTTTCTACCTTTGGTGAAAGAAAAGAACAATCCAAGAAGAATGGTAAATTAAGAGGAATTGGGTTTTCAACATATCTTGAAGCTTGTGGTTTAGCACCATCTGCTGTTGCTGGAGCATTAGGAGCGAGGGCTGGGTTATACGAAACCGCAGAACTCAGGGTGCATCC
The DNA here is from genome assembly GCA_038131545.1 of Alphaproteobacteria bacterium. Taxonomy (GTDB): domain Bacteria; phylum Pseudomonadota; class Alphaproteobacteria; order Puniceispirillales; family Marisalimonadaceae; genus TMED54. The sequence continues at coordinate 1,159,402 of JAYPPQ010000004.1, read as the reverse complement.
TACTGGAACAGTTTCAGTTTTTACAGGTTCTCATAGTCATGGCCAAGGTCATGAAACAACATTTTCTCAATTAGTTAGTGATAAATTAGGAATTGATATTAACCAAGTTGATGTTGTTCATGGGGATACGAGTAAAATTCCTTTTGGAATGGGAACTTATGGTTCCAGGTCTCAAATTGTAGGTGGAGAGGCTATTTACAGAGCAACAGACAAAATTATTGAAAAAGGAAAAAAAATTGCAGCTCATATATTAGAAACTGATGAAGGTAATATTGAGTTTTCAGATGGTAATTTTAAAGTTAAAGGAACAAATCAATTCAAGTCATTTGGCGAAATTGCTTTAGCTGCATATGTTCCTCATAATTTTCCACATGATAAATTAGAGCCAGGTTTGGATGAAAAATGTTTTTTTGATCCACCAAATTTTACTTATCCTGCAGGTTGTGTGATTTGTGAAGTTGAAATTGATCCTGGAACCGGTGAGCTAGAAATTACAAATTTAACAGCTGTAGATGATCTTGGAAAAATTGTTAATCCAATGATAGTTGAGGGTCAAATTCAGGGTGGTTTAGCTCATGGTATAGGGCAAGCTTTATTAGAAAATGCTTCATATGATGATGATGGTCAATTGTTGTCTGCAAGTTTTATGGATTATGCAATGCCAAGAGCTGATAATTTTCCACATTTTGACGTAAGTGCTGAAGAAATTTGTAAAACTAATACAAATTCATTAGGTGCAAAGGGATGTGGAGAGCTCGGCACTATTGGATGCCCACCTGCAGTAATAAATGCAGTTGTAGATGCATTATCAGCTGTTGGTGTACAAGATATATCAATGCCTGCCACTTCAGAAAAGATTTGGAGAGCAATAAACGAAGCTAAAAATAATTAGAGGAGTTTCATATGTATAATTTTGATTATATTAAGGCAAGTAGTGTTGAAGATGCTGTAAGTCAAAATACAAATTCTTCAGAGGCTAAGTATTTGGCAGGTGGCATGACACTCATACCAACATTAAAATCAAGATTAGCTTCTTCTGATTGTTTAATTGATTTAAGTAACTTAGGTTTAAGTGGAATTAATGTTTCTGGAAATATTATTACAATTAAATCAATGACAACTCACTCAGATGTTGCAAATTCTTCTGATGTTAAAAAATTGATACCAGGCTTAGCTAACTTAGCTAACCATATTGGTGACCATATGGTAAGAAATAAAGGAACAATTGGAGGGTCAGTAGCAAATAATGATCCATCCGCATGTTACCCTTCAGCTATATTGGCATTAAATGCATCAATTAAAACGAATAAAAGAGAAATTAAAGCAGATGATTTTTTTACTGGAATGTTTGAGACATCTCTTGATGAAAGTGAAATCATTACTGATATCTCATTTACAGCACCTCAAAAGTCATCATATGCCAAATTTCCTAACCCTGCATCTAGGTATGCTATGGTAGGTGTTTTTGTAGCTAAATATGATGAAGGAGTTAGGGTTGCTGTAACTGGAGCAAGTCAAAATGGTGTATTTAGATCAAAACAAATTGAAGATGCATTAAGTAATGATTTTTCTACAAATGCATTAGATGGTATTAAATTACCATCGGATGATATGTTAAGTGATATACATGCAAAAGGGGATTATAGGGCACACTTAATTGTTGAAATGGCAAAAAGGGCAGTAAATACAGTTCAATAGATATTTTATTTATTGTGACATAACAAATCCACCATTTGGTGAAATAGTCTGTCCTGTCATAAATTTAGCTTCATCTGAAGCCAAATATACTGCAGCCCATGCTATGTCTTCTGCAACTCCAAATTTTTTCATAGGTGTTTGGCTTTTCACTATATCTTTAACGTATCCTAAATTGTTGGTCATATCTGTATCTATATAACCTGGTGCTATTGCATTAACTCTTATATTTCTGCTAGCTAACTCTCTGGCTAAAGCTCTTGTATAAGCAAGAATTCCACCTTTTGCAGCAGAATAGTGAGGTGATGAAGGCCCACCAGTTGTTCCTAATACTGATCCCATGTTTATGATAGAACCAGAATTAGATTTATTCATAATTTTTAATGCTTCTCTAGTACAAAAAAATGTTCCAGACAAATGCGTATTTATCATTTTAAACCAATCAAAATCACTCATATTTACTGTTACATCAAAGTGAGTGTTAATAGTTTTATTTTCAGAATATTCTCTTATTTGTGCTTTATTAATATTAATTCTTTCTTCAATTATATCTGGTCTATTTTCAAAACCATTGATTCCTGCATTATTAATTAAAATATCTATTTTATCATATAAATTATTGATATCATTAAATATACTTGAAACTTGTTTCGAGTCTGATACATCTAAATCGAAAGATTTGCCTTTTAAATTTTTAGCAACTTTATGTGCCTCTGAAGATAAAACATCACAAATGATTATTTCACATCCTTCTTCATAAAATTTTTCAGCTATAGATCGTCCTAAGCCTTTAGCTCCTCCAGTTATAACTGCTGTTTTACCATTTAATCTATTAGACATTACAAAATAATTTAAATTAATTTATATTATAATGAAATAGATTTTTTAAGAGGGTTTTTATGAAAGATAATCTTGATTTTGGTCTAAAAGATAAAGTGGCAATTGTAGCGGGTGGTGGATCTAATGGTGATGGAATAGGTAACGGTAGAGCTTCTTCAATTTTACTTGCAGAAGCAGGCGCAAAAGTGCTCGTTGTTGATTTAAACAAAAAGTCTGCACAAAACACAGTTGACTTAATTAAGAATAATGGGGGGGATGCTTTTGCTATTGATGCTGATTTGACTAGTTCTGTTGAATGCAAGAATGTTGTCAATGAAGTAATGAAAAAATGGAAAAGGCTAGATATTCTGGATAATAATATAGGTATAGCTAGTAATACATCTGTTGTTAACGAAAATGAAAAATATTGGGACAAAGTTATGAATATTAATCTTAAACCAATGTTTTTAATGTCAAAGTATTCTATTCCTGAAATGATCAACTCTGGCAATGGTGGTGTAATAATAAATATTTCTTCAATTTCTGCAACAAGACCTAAGGGTTATACATCATATTCAGCTTCAAAAGGAGCAGTAATTTCTTTGACAAAAGCAATGGCTGTTGATCATGGCTCAGAGGGAATAAGAGTTAATTGTATCTTGCCAGGACCAGTTTACACGCCAATGGTTTATCAAGAAGGCATGTCAGATAAGTTAAGAGAAGTAAGAAAAGATGCTTCTCTTTTAAATATCGAAGGAAATGGTTATGATATTGGCAGAGCTGTTGTATATTTATGTTCCAACTGGGCAAGATACATCACAGGACAAACACTTGTTGTTGATGGAGGATGTTCACTATCTTATAAGTCAAGAGGATGAAATTAATTATATTTAGAAATTAACAATAGCAAGATCATTTTTTTTTGATTTATCGCAACCTCTTGCGAGATAGATTTTTCTGTTAGAATATTTTGAAACATTTAAATTATTATATTTTTCCTTTGCTAAATTATGATCAAAAACACTAGTTGTAGGCATAAATCTCATAGTCATGCCTCTTCTTGATTTTGATGACGAATTAGCATCAGATCCATGAACTAAGTACACATCATGTAACGAAATTTGACCTCTCTTTAATATTAAATTCACAGATTTATTTTTATTATATTCAGATTGCAATAATTCTTGGTGTAAAGTTAAATTTTTATCTTTATTCAATTCATGTTTTTTCAATTTTTTATCTTTATGTGAACCTTTAATAAATTTTAAACACCCATTTTCTTCGTTTGCATCATCAACTGCTAACCAAACCGTGCAGGTTGCTAATGGTCTAATTGGCCAATATTGACCATCTTGATGCCAAGGTGTTGCATGGCCATTATATGCTGGTTTTGCAAAAAAACTTGAATTCCATAAAGCAAAATTATTACCAATTATTTGCTCAACATAATTTAAAATTTTTTCATTAAAACAATATTTTAAAAACTTTTCCTCATACTCAAGTATTGCAGGACAATAATTTAAAAACTTAGGATAATTTTTAATTAACTTATCATGTAATCTTTCTATTTCTAAAAGATCATCTTCTGGCATCTGAAAATCTGGAATAATATAACCATCTTCATGATATCTTTTTATTTCTTCTTTATTTAACATAAAATCATACTTTAAGATTAAACCGGTTTGTCGCCTTTTATTGTGACTCTCCGTCCTTTTCTTTCATTTGGCCAATAATCCCATATAGCTCTGTGCATTGTGCATCTGTTATCCCAAAAGGCCATATCATTTTTGTTCCATCTGTATCTAATTTGAAAATTAACATGCTCACAATGCTCAAATAAAAATTCTAATATTGATGAACTTTCATTTTTATTCATTCCTTCAATTCCAGTTGTAAAAGTTCTATTTACATAAATTGCCTTTTTACCAGTGATTGGATGTGTTCTAATTAATGGATGGTTTGCGACAGGCGTTTTTATATTATCTCTATTTACACCTCTATCTTCATACCTTCCACTGTAAAGATGTTCTGATTCATGAATTGCAATTAATCCATCAAGTAAACTTTTATATTTGTCACTTAATTCATTGTAAGCGCTGTACATATCAGAAAACATTGTATCTCCGCCTGTTTCAGGAAGAATATGTAATTGCAACATTGTTCCTAGAGGTGGTTCAATATCGCAAGATACGTCAGAATGCCAAAATTCTCCATTTGCAACTTTACTATTTTTATGAGCGTGAATTTCGAAAATTTCTGGATACCCGGGCATTGATGGGGCTGCTGGATGCACATGTAATTCACCAAATAATTTACCTAATTTTAAGTGTATTTCTGGTAAAATTTCATTTTGATTTTGAAAAAATAAAACTTGATTATCTAAAAAAGCTTTATGAATATCCTTAAATTGATCTTCATTGATTTCCTTTGATAAATCGACCCCAGTAATGATGGCTCCTAAATTAGGAGAATACTTTTGAATTTTTATACCTGAACTAGTTATTGTCATATTATAATTTCTAATGATATTGTATCAAATTATATTCATCATTTTAATTATAAAAAAAATCGTATGGAAACATCAAATAAATTTTCTAAAAAAATAAAATTAATAATTTTTGATCAATATGGAACAATTGTTGATATGCAAAAGGGGTTAACAGAAGCTGTTATTCCTTTTTTAAAGAAAAAGAATTGGCATGGAGACCCTAATCGTTTTGTAACATGGTGGCGAAGAACACATTTTGAAAATTCTATGATTGATGCATTAAGTAAAAACAATCATACAAATTATCGTATAATTGGGCAAAACGCAGTTTCATACGTAATGGATAGATGCAATATTCAATACACAGAAAATGAAGTTGAATGGCTCATTAAACAAATCGAAACTTTAAAACCTTTTCCAGACGTTATTAAGTCTCTAAATAAACTAAGGACAAGTGGTTACAAACTTGCAATTCTGTCAAATGGTGATGCTGATATGTTGAATAATGCAAAACAATATATTGGCTTTGATATGGATTATACAATTTCTGTTCAAGAAGCTGGTTATTTTAAACCACACTGGAAAACATATAGCCTAGCTGTGTTAAAGACTAAAACTAAAAAAGAAAATTGTTTATTTGTAGCTAACCATGCTTTTGATTGTATTGGCGCAAAATCTTTTGGAATGTTGACTGCATTTGTTGATAGAAGAAAAAGACCATTTGGACATACTCCGTTCCAACCAGACATAAATGTTAAAAATTTTGAAGAATTATCAAATTTATTAACTAGATTTTGATGTGGGATAATTTACTTAATCTCATAATTATCCCACAAACCTATTTAATATAGGGGAGGTAATATAAATTTACTTGCTAATTTAATTAATGTCATAATTAATTACTGATAGTTGTTAATTATTAAAATACTGCATAATTTATAACCCTGTTTTTAGAAAATGATTACTGTTTAAACAATTTTATGTTAAAAGTTACATCTTATACAACATGTGTATAATAGGACTTAACAATATTAGTGAGGTTAATATGGAAATTATTGCTCTTTTAACATGTCTTTTAATAATTGTTCATATATTTTGTCCAATGTTTATAGGGTTGTTAACTACGAAAGATGTTTCAATAGATTATTTGTTTTCTTCACGAGATGAAGATATTAAACCATCAGTTTATTTAGAAAGATCAAAAAGAGCATTTACTAACTTATTAGAAACTTTTCCAATATTTATTATTTTATTTTTCTTATCAATGATAAAACAGGTTGATATTGCAAACTTAAGTCTATTTTGGTTGTTTTTTAGGTTAATTTATATTCCATCTTATATTTTAGGTTTAAAATATATTCGAACTTTAGTGTGGATGACAAGTTTTGTAATATTAATATTAATTGGAATTAGATTTATTTGATTATATTATTCTAAATAATCATAAAATATTAAATAATATATTTAACTCAATTTAAACTAGGAAATCATATGCAAAATAATATAAAAGACTTAAATATAAGGAAATGGGTTGAGTATTATGAAGAAACCCTAGAAAACGAAACTGGAGTTAAATGTGATAAAGAGCCAATTAGAAAATTTGCAATTGGTGCTGTTATAAAAAATCCTTATGCAGGTAAGTTTTCTGAAAATTTAGATTCATTGATCAAGCCTTCTAAAGAACTTGGTGCTATTTTTGGAGAAAGATTATTAAGATGTTCAAATGGTTATCCTATTTTGAGTTATGGTAAATCCTTTATTATAGGAAACTTAGGTGAATACGAGCATGGAAACGCTTGTTTAACAAACTTTTTTGCAGAACCATTAAGAGCAGCTATTGGGGGTGGAATAGCATGGATACCTTCTACTGGCAAAATTGGTGGACCTGGTACTGAAATAGATATTCCTTTAGCTCATAAGGATGCACTTTATGCAAGATCCTTTTATGATACTTTAACTATAGCCATAAACGATGCACCAAAACCTGATGAAATTCTTATATTATTTGCTGCAGCCTCAAGATCTAGATTAAACGCTAGATTAGGTGGTCTACAGGAGAAGGATATCATTGGCAACGATGGTTTAAGATAATTGTAATATTAATTATAATTAAATTTACAAACATTAGAGTTTCATATACTAGTTTAGAAATCAATTTGATTGAATAATAATCAAATTTTATGGGTTATTATGTCAATATCAAAAATTAAAAATTCTATCATATCCAATAATCTTTTATCAAGAGGATTTACTGAATTATCAGATATACAAAATAAGATATTAGATATTTATGAAAATAAAAAAGATTTATTAGTAACAAGTCAAACAGGTTCAGGTAAAACCATTGCTTATTTTTTATCAATACAAGATGAAATTTCATTAAAAAAAGTTAAAGAAAACAGTTCACCATCTGTATTAATTATTGCGCCAACTAGAGAGTTAGCTATTCAAGTTTATGAAGAAGCAATCTGGGTTTTTAAAGATGAAAACATTAATGTTGTAACCACAATTGGTGGAATGGACATCAAAAAAGAAAGAAAAAACCTTTTAACAAAATTTTCATTATTAATCGGAACCCCAGGAAGAATTAATGATCACCTTAGAAAAGGTAAATTAACATTGTCAAATATTACTACAGTAATACTTGATGAAGCTGATGAAATTTTAGATTTGGGTTTTAAAGAAGATCTTAACTCAATACTCTCTAAAATTTCTAAATCCACAAGAATTTCAATGTTTTCTGCAACTTTACCAAAAAAATTATTGAACTAGCGAACAAATATCAAAAAAAACCACTTAAAATAAATATTGATAATAAATTATCTCAGCACAAAGATATTTCATACGATGCTTATTACCTAAATAGTAGGGATATTGAAAATTTTACATTTAATTTAATTAGGTATTATTCAAATAAAACAATAATTGTTTTTTGTTCCACAAGAAATGAAGTTACAAGATTTCATTCCAGATTACATAACCGAGGAGTTAATGCAGTTGCTTTATCAGGTGCACTCAAGCAAGAAGAAAGATTTAAAGCTCTTCAAAGCATTAAAAACGGAAGTTGTAGAGTATGTGTAGCGACTGACGTAGCATCTAGAGGGATTGATATAATTGATTTAGATATTGTTATTCATGCAAATCTCCCAAGGAATTCTGAAACTCTTATTCATAGAAGTGGCAGAACTGGTAGAGCAGGTAAACATGGTTTAAGTATTATACTTTTTTCTCCAAACAGTATAAAGACATATTATAGAATAATAGAACATGCTAAAATTTTTCCTAAATTAAGAAAAAATTTATCAAAAAAAATAATTGAGGATAATGAGAATGCTCAATTTTTAAATAAAATCTCATCTATATCAAAATCTAAAATAGATGATAAATTAATTAATGAATTAATGGAAAATTATTCATTATCAGATTTAGCTAAATCTTTAGTGTCTTTTTATAAATCTAATTTAGCACCAATAGAAGATATTGAAAATTTAGATTTAAGTCCAAAAAAAGAAAATAAAAAAGATAAATTTAATTCTTCAAAATCAAATAATAATAAAACAAACTTTAAAAGAAAAAAACGAAGAAGAAGAAAAAATAAAGCTAAGTAATACTTTAAATTCATATTTTTAGATTTTGTTTTTATTATATAATTTACAAAAAATTAAAAAAGAAATTATAAAAATTAATATTTCTTTTAATAGAAATGTAGCTAAAATTAAAAATAATTTAGCTTACATAAATAGTATGAAAACCACTTAATTTAGTATTTTGAATATAAAAAATATTAAATATCTTGTCTTTGTCCAAGCCAAACTTCTTGAGCTTGTTCTTTAATTATTTTAACTCTTTGCAAAACTTCATCATTTGTTATTGAGCTAACTGGATGATCTATAACTACAGGTCTTAAGTCAGGCATTCCAATCGCAACTCTTGTTAATTTTGTCTCATTTACAAATTCTGTAGTAATAATGGGAGCTGCTGGTATTCCTCTATCCTCTAATGCAACTGCATCTCTAATACAGCATGAACAACAAGATCCACAATCTCCAATTGCCGTTAAAACTATATCGTTATCATTCGCAATTTCTTCAATCATTTCAATAGGTGCATCTGTTGAAAATCCATGCTTTTTTACATAATAATTAACTTTTGAGAATTTTATGTCTTTAGATAAAGCATCTGCAGATCCTCGTAAAATTTTATTTGCATTCCACTTAGAGTTATCAAGTATAGCTAGCCTTAGGCCTTCAAGTGTATTTTTTCTATTTGATAAATTTCTTTTTTCTAAAAGTATTTTTCCTCTTGGATCAAAAATTTGAAAAATATTTTTACTTTTGTTCATAGTAACTCCTATATTTCACACATTCCATCGTCACAATTATCATCACTTAATTTATTATTATCATAAATTGGTTTTAAAACTGGATTACTCATATGTCCCCAACCAGGTATAAAAGCAGAAAATCTTCCAGCATCACCTCCTACAATGAATAAATGTATTCTCTCTGGACTTTCTACAATTGGTATCCAACTGTCTGGATTACGTTTATACCATTTAGGTAAGTTTCTATTATATACTTTTCCATATTTGTCATTTCTTGTATGTTTGATAAATTTATTACCAGAATGCATGAATAGATAGTTTTTAATATCATTTCTAGTCCAACCAAATTTAGAAATTGTTTTAGCATGTTCAAGCCCAGTGCCACAGTGCAATGACCATTTAGTACGGAAGTATTAGAAGCTATATTGCTCATAGCTGAGCACATGGTGTCTAAAATACCTTCTGGATCATTACACAAGTGATCTGTAACACTGTGTGGAGCTTCTGCTGCAATTGCAAATACTGTAGAAATTTCTGCATCATAGCCTTTTTCTACATGATAGGGAGCAAATGGAGATGCATCTTCGTTTTCACATATACAATATGTATATTTTGCTGGATTTCCTAATGTACACTTATCTAGATCCGGTGCTTTTCCACCACCAACATTTAGCATTATTAATCGAATTGCTCTTCCGATTGTTGCGTTAGCTCTATTTCCAGATCCAAAAGCATTTGCTCCACCATTCATATTAATTTCTTTAGCAATTGGACCATTGACAATAATCAAAGGAGATGCCATGTGTGTGGTTGCTTGAACACCATTTAAATTAAAAGTTCTTTCTGTAAGAGCTTTCATTGATGCACGAACTACAGGTCCATACTCAGGTTTGCATCCAGCCATAATCATGTTTATTGCTAATACTTCTCGTGTTAATGCGCCCCATCTTGGTGGTATGTTACATTCTACCAATTGACCATTTCCACCAAGCGCCTTTACAAATAAATCTATTTTTTCTTCAGTAGGAGGAACTACAGGAAGACCATCCGTATATCCTAATTCATAGTATTTTTCTATAATATCATGATTGATTTCAGAAATTTTTGAATTATCAAATTTACTAACTTTATTCATTTTTTCCTTATTAAAAACATTTATATTTTATTAAAAATTCCATTTTTACAATAATTTTTAATTTATTAATTATTCTATAGTTCCAAACTAAGGGGAAAGCCAATCTCCTTGCCAATTATTTATTTTTCTGTAATTAGCACGAATATGTTTAACCCCTAAAAGCAATAGCTGAATTGTCTCTATATGGCATACCAAAACGGCAAAACGTTTCTGATCTGGGGCATGATCATAGGCATTGGGACTTTCAATAACGGTACCAGGGCTAGGAATAGTTCCATAAGTGACCCTAGAGTTAGTTGGAACATTATTCCAGTATGGAATTGTAATGTCACCAACTTTGATTTCAACAACAACCTCCATTTGAATTTGTAATTGGACTTTTGGTATCCAAATGTGAATTCCAGCAAGAGGGTTTTTCTTAAGGTCCAACATTTTTGAAGATGCGGTATCTGTGTGGAACTCTATCTGGTTATTTTCCCTGTCACTTCGTCTCATTACTAAAGTACGAGCTTTGGGGAAACCATCAGCACTTGAAGTCAAAAAAGTAGGGTGCCTTGCAGGTGATTTTTTATCAGCCTTTCCTCGATAAATCTGTGCCCAGCCAAAGTCCAAAAAATCATCTAATTTTTGAAAAACTTTCATTTATATAATATTTAAAATTGAATTGATGGATTGTAAACTAGATTTATTAAATAGATAAAAGCATTCCATAATTCTATTTATAGATTATGATTATCATACTAGAAAAGGTGTATAGTTGTTTAAAAGAAATTCTCATTGTGATGAATGTAATCACCCTTACAAAATAGTTTGGAATTGTAAGAGAAATACATTTGAAAAAAATTGGTTGTATCTATGTTACAATTGCATTCGTTTGAACAAATATCTTTATGGAAGATCTTTTAAATCCCAATTTCAAAATATAAAAAGTTTTAGATGGTGTAAGTTAAAATTATCTAGAATAGAATTGCCATTATATGAGGTGAATATATGACAAAAAATTTCTTTAAAATTATGGGTATTATTTTAGGTATCTTTATAATTGGAAATTTTATTTTTTATTATGGAGTAGATAAAACTTCTCCAGAATTCACTGATATGGGGTGGTTCGAAACCCTTGTTCTGCTTATGGGTTTAGTTACCGGTTCAGCTGTTGATCAATTTATTATTTGTGGAATTGCATTTTATATTATTCAATTTTTAAACAACAAAGAAATTTTAAACTTTGATGATAAGATTAATATTATTTTGGGTTATGTATTAAGTGTGGTTATTAATTTTGGGTTTAGATTTTTTTATTTGGAAAGAATGGGCAAAGAAATAATGAATTTTGAAAATATTTTTATTACTGTATTTGTACCAATTATCTATAGTTTTCTAATGTTTAGAATTGTAAAAAAATTTGTTAAAAAATAAGGTCGTATAAAAATATTTTTTCATTAAATATGTTTATTTATTAAATCAATAAATAATTCACCGTATTTTTTAAATTTTGTTGGTCCAACACCATCTATTTCAAGCATATCAATTTCGTTTGTTGGTTTGTTTTGTGACATTTGTATTAACGTACTGTCATGAAATACAGTGTATGCTGGCAATCTTTGTTGTTTTGCAATATCAAGTCTTAATGATTTCAGCTCGTTTAACAAATTATTGTCATCATTAGACAATTCTTTATTTAAATATTTAGTTAGTTTAACAATATTTTACAGGTTTAGTTGGAATTTCTTTATACATAAACTTTTGTTCATTTTTTAAAACTTGTATACCAGTATTAGTTATCTCAATAGCACCATATTTTTGGAAATTTATTTTTAGGTGGCCATAAGCAAGCATTTGTCTTAAAAAAGATTGCCAAAATTCTTTTGTTTTATCCCTACCTAAACCATAAACTGATAATTTTTGATGGCCTTTATCTAAAATTTTTTTATCTTCCGAACCCCTTAGCACATTGATTATATGTACCTGACCATAAAACTGACCAGTACGGTATACTGTAGAAAGAAGTTTTTGGGCTAAAATAGTGCCATCAATTAAAGAAGGGGGATCAATGCAATTATCACAATTATTACAATTTTCTGATTCCTCATCAAAATATGATAATAAAACTTTTCTTCTACATTCAGGCGTTTCACAATATGATAATAAATAATCTAATCTCTTATTTTCATGAAATTTGAATTTATCTTCAGAACTATTTTCTTCGATCATTCTTCTACGAATAACCAAATCATCTAGTCCATAAATTAATAACGTATCTGAAGCATTTCCATCTCTGCCAGCTCTTCCAATCTCTTGAGAGTAAGCTTCTACACTTCCAGGGAGGTTTAAGTGTATAACAAATCTAATATCTGGCTTATCAATGCCCATTCCAAATGCAATTGTAGCCACAACTATATGAGCTTGCTCAGTCATGAAAGTGTCTTGAACATTCTTTCTAACCTGTCCATCTAAACCTGCATGGTATGTGCTAGCATTAAAGCCTTTATCATTTAGTAGTAAGGTCACTTCTTCTGTTTTTTTCTTTGATAAACAATAGATTATACCTGATTGTGATTTTCTATCTCTTAAATATTCAAGTAATTGAGACTTCCAATTTGTTTTTTGGGTTATAGAAAGACTTAGATTTGGTCTATCTAAACTTGAAACAAATACATTAACGTTTTTATTAAAAATCTTCTCAAGAATATCTAGCCGGGTTGTTTGATCTGCTGTTGCGGTAAAACCGATAATATTACTATTTGGGAATAAACTTTTTAATTGAGATAGTTGATTGTAATCAGGTCGAAAGTTATGACCCCATTTAGAAACACAATGTATTTCATCAATTACAAATAAACCGATATCTAAAGTTTTTAATTGATTTAAAAAATCTTCAGACATGATTTTTTCTGGAGATAAATAAATAATTTTTTCTTTTCCATTTTTAAAATTATTCCATGATGAAGAACGTTCATCATAAGTCATATCTGAATGTATTTTTGCTGCTTGGACACCGCATTCTTTTAAAGCAGAGACCTGATCATCCATAAGTGAAATAAGTGGTGAAATAATTACAGTTTTTTTGGAAGAAATAATTGCTGGTATTTGGTAGCATAAAGATTTACCTGCTCCAGTAGGCATTATTGCAAGTGTATGATTTCCTGACAAAACACTATTAATAATTTTTTCTTGTTCATATCTATAAGATGAATAACCAAAAGTATTGTTTAATACATCCAAAGCTTTTTTATTTAACTCAGTAATCAACATCTAAATTTTAATATTTTTGACAAATTATATTAGAAGTATTCATATTAATTTATATTATAATGAGTTGTGCCAAGAGGTAACTACTCTTTATTTAAAGAGACATGGAAAGAAAAATGGGGTAAGGCGCTGGTCTTTAATCACTTACGGTAAATATGATGAATTTGATACACTACTACTCTAATTGAGTTAGATTTCTGTGATGAAGATGATGTTCCAGATTTACTCAAACAATACTTTATAGGCGAACATATCAAACTTGATGATTTAAGAAAGTTTGGATGGAATGGTAAATAAATCAAAATGCTGAAATAATACCTTTTAAAAAAATAATTATTTCTTAAGCATGCCATTATAGCTCCAAAAAGTATTAGCAGTAATTGGCTTTACCAGAAAATTTAATTGCATCATTTAGCGATTTGTTTTCTTAATAAAATAAAGTGCAGAGTGAATGGATTAAATATATAACCATCAGGTTTTAATTGAGCATTCTGCTTTTCCAACTACTTTTAATTCATTATTTTTACAAATGAGTTCTTGTGCCTCATTAAAGTTTTTATCTTCCAACAAATATCTGCATAACATCACCACAATAGCTGATCCATTACCCGCATCTTCTGATAATGAGTGATTTTTTGCTTCATCCTCTACTTCCTATTAACTTATCTGTTTTTTATATTGTCAAACCCAGATGGGGATGCACGGTGGCAGGTCCACAACCTCTTTTTTCCGTCAAATTGTTTATGAGTTGCTAAAACAGCTTCACCTATATTCCATTCCATTTTAGAAAATGTTAAAAACACTTGCGAATGTTGGTCCTGATCAAAGGCAAAATTTTTCCACCAATCTTGATATTTTTCTCTTCTTATTAAAAGTTATTATTTTTTTTTACACAATCAATTAAAATAGATGCTAGATCAAATGGTCCATCCAATTTGATCACCAAATTAATACCAAAATATTTTATAATATTGATTTTTGAAACAAAATAATATTTTTTATATCTAATTTTCAATAACTTTGTTTAACTAAAATCTATTATTAGTTTGTATTAAAAATTTTTAATTAAAAATCAATACTTACATAGATCCCATGTAAATAGAATTCATTTCTTCAAAATCATCAATTTTCCAATTTAACATTTAAAATTTTTAATCTATCCATGGAGAAGGAGGTTATCTTTGAGAAAACAAAGAGTAACGAACATTCTTCCTACATTAACTTTTAATCCATTGTATTGGAAACACAATGTTCTAATTTCATCCCACTTATGCTTTTTCATGGTAAAAACCTTAAGAATTACATCAAACGATTGAAAATTGCCAAGGTTCACTATTTCAAAAATTTTCGTTCCCAATTGTAAATCATCAATAGAAAGTGTATCCAAATTTTTGGCAATCAGCGACTTAACAACCTCTTGATTTAAAGATTAATGAAATTTTAAAATTTTTTTTTCCTTCATTTAAATTTTTACCACTATAAATATTTTAAATTTGAGATTGATTTAAATTCATTAATCTTCTTTCATAGATCTTAACATAAACTCAAATTTCCAGCCAATTTGTCATAGGATTACTTTTTTAAATTCAAAACATCTTTTATAAATTTGTCTGAAATTTAATGTAGCATTTTTAATAATATTTGATTGCAGTTTGACCTAAAATTTCATATGCTCTTTCAATAGAAATTTTGTTTTCTAAGAAATCAGCATTTTCTAATTTTAAAAAAATTTTAAACTCATGTTCAATATTTTCTCTGCATAATGTTTTAAGTAGATGTCTGATTTGCATTTTACCTTTTTTGCCTAAAGGCTTTCCAGAATTATTATGACTTTATGTCTTGACAAATGTCTTTAGAAAAATATGTACCTACTTTTAAATAAAGATAAAATATTTCTCAGTTTCAGAAAATGTTTTTATTAATACATCAAAAATTTAAAAAATCAGGATGAAAGATATAATCTAAAACAATTGACTTAATTTACTAAATATATTGTTTTAATTTCACTGGAACGGCAACCAATCATTTTATAGGCATGTGCAACTTGTTCATAAAAAGAATATAAATTCATCTAAAAATGTTAAAAATTCTAAAACTATTCTAACAGATAATTTCGTCTGTATTTATTTTTTATTTGAAGAAACTTTAATCAAATCTTTTCAACTTTGATCATTTTAGGAAAATTTAGGATGAAAGAAATGAAATTATTAAATTGATGAAAAGAGGGTTCATCCCAATTTATTGGATTTTGAAAAAATTGTTGATAAACTTCCTATCTATATTCATTATTAGCTACTTGGTTACTGATAATATTTAGATTCTTTATAATTACCTTTATTTTTTCTAATGCTAGTGAATTTGGGGAATATGTAAATCTGAAAAATTAGTAAATAACTATCTTTATGGAATTTGCTTCAAAAGATCTAAAGATGGAAAATGAATTTACATTCAATCATTCCTAATCCCTATTATAAAACTTTATAAAAAAAAACAATTATAATCAACTTCTTCAAATGTTTATAACAAAATTATCCAACATATAGAAAATTATGTGCAACTATATTTTGGTTATAATCTTGCAAGGCCTTTCTTTAGTGAGTTTGAAGAATGAGACATTTTCAAGCAAGAAATTGTTTATATTAATAGATTGGAATAAAATACCTCTAAGAAAATTTCAATCAAAGATATTGTCTATACATTTGATGAGGCATTAACAGAAACCTCCATCAATGATTGGAAAAGAATGCTGTCAAAAATCTTCCAGATGTTTCTTTGAAAATATTAAACCTATGAATGAAAACATTTGAATGCCAAATTAGAAACTAAATTTAAAAATGTTGAGCAAAATTATCTACGATTGTATAAAAAATTAGACCTGAATAAACCAGCGATACAATTACAGGAAGTTTGATTAACCAATATTTTTAATCATTGGTATAAGAAAATTAAACACAACAAAACACAACCTTTTTTGGATTATAAAATAACATCATAACCAATTGTAACTGTTGAATTTTCTAGGTTATAGCGTCTCTTGATAGGTTAAAATTTCATTTAGTGTTGTGTTTTATTAAAATCAAAATAACTAATCATCATTAAGATACTTTTTTGAGAACTTTTAAATTCTTTCTCCATTCCTTTAGAGCAGCTTCATATTCTTTTTGATCTTTAAAATCATCTCGGTTTGGTGGTGGGATAAAGTCCATAAAAAATCATTAAATTTAATTATTGGAAAATAATATAAGGGATTTTCACAACCAAATCAAATTTGAAAAAATAAAACCTCGTATGTGTGCTTGTGTTATTTGAAGTGTATAAACGTATAAAAAGTGTATAAATTATTTGAGAGTGGATAAGGTTTTGAGGGAAGTTTATACACTTATACACACTTATACACCTATTTTCTCAAAAATATTTTTAAATTTATTTTCGTTGTGAAAAAGACTATATAAGTAATTTAATTGCAATTAGATAGCGATCTTTTCTGCATAGTTCATCAACTAACTTTTGTATTTCATCAGATCTCCAAACAGTGGTGTTACTTCCAATCTTATAAGGTTTAGGATACTTACCTTTTTTAACCCCATCCCACCAAGTCGATTTAGCAACAGGAATGATGGGCAGAATAGGGGGATTGGCTTTATAATCTCCTATAATGTGTTTAAGTCTTAAAAACCTTGGTGATATTTCATGTTCCATTTATCTGTCCATATTTTGATACAACTTTATAACCTCTTCATTGGCTTTGTTAAGATAATCTGACCAACACTGCATAAGCAGTCTTCTTTTTCTAATAAATTACCCCTTCGATAAGCTGCTTCTACTTTATTATGTATAGAGTGTGATAGGGCCATTTCAGATACCTCGTTTTGAAAATTTGTTACTTCAGATGCCCAAACCTTACATGAGGTTCTCATACCATGCGTTGTTGCATTTGCGTTCATACGTTTTTGTATAGCGAACAACATTGTGTTTTTTGATAAAGGTTTATCTAAGTTAATATCACTTGGAAAAATATATTTAGCATTAGGATAATACTTTTGGCTTTCTTTTAGTATAGCTATAGATCTGTCAGATAAAGGGACTATATGTTCTTTATTTGCTTTCATACGGTCTTTAGGAATTGTCCATAACCTATTACTAAAATCTATTTCATCCCATCGTGCTTTTAATATCTCACTCGTTCTACCAGCTGTTAAAATAGCAAACTCAATAGCAAGTTTATTACTACGGCTGATAGTTGATGTTTTGAGTTTTCTGATAAAATCTGGCAATTGGTCATATGGAAGGTATTTATGGTGATTTTTATTTAGTTTTAAGCGAGGCAGGGCCATTTCAGCAAGTTCTACTGGATTATCACCAGTAAAGTAACCTTGTGCTCTGCACCACTTAAAAACGACTCTTAATCGCTGCTTTAATTTTTTTGCAGTGTCATGCTTACTATTCCATAAAGGTGTAAGTACATTCATAATATCTGCTGAACTAATTTGTGATATTGATAAATGACCTATGATAGGGAATACATGGTGCTCGAAGGAGTTTATCCACTGCCTGCCAAGTAATTCTGTCTTCCATGTGGGTTTATTAAGTGCGTACACTTTATATACGCATTCTTTTAATGTAATAGATAATCCTTTTTCTTTTAATCTTTCTTGAATTGGATCAATGCCTGATTTAGCTAACTTATTATATTTATGAGCTAACTCTCTTGCATCATTAAGATTTATAAACGAAAAACTTCCAAGCCCCATGTCTCTTCTTTTGCCATTAATGGATAATCTAAGTATCCAACGGCGAGAACCAGTTTCTTCAACTTTAAGATATAAATTATTTCCATCACTATATCTTCCTGGCTGGGTTATCTTTTTTAAAGCTAAAGAAGTTAATTTATTTTTAATTCTCAATTTCTGTCCCACAATTTGTCCCACAATTTTACCGCAGGTTGAATCGGACAGCAATAGACAATTTAATTAAGTATTAGCTGTAAATAATTGTAATTATTAGATAATTTATTACAATTTTTAATTTAAAAGATATAGGGATTTTATTGAAATGGCGGATGGGGTGGGATTCGAACCCACGAAGGGCTTTCACCCTTGCCGGTTTTCAAGACCGGTGCTTTCAACCGCTCAGCCACCCATCCGTTTGATGCATATATACTTAGATACAAACATTTTAGAGGGGTGTCAATAAGCTTAAGATTAAAAAGATTAAACTTATGTTTAAATGATAATAAACAATAATAAGGTTATTTTTTAAAATTTAATTAGTTTTTATTTCATACAATTGAAATTAAGAGGTAACTCTGTTTGATTTTAATTAATTTGAATAAATAAGTTGCTTTCTGAAATCATTTTTTGCATATCTTTTTTTGAAATTTTTAATAGTTCTACATTTGTTATTGATTTTACATTTGATGTTCTTAATTGATTATTCAAAACACCAAGTTCACCAAAAACTTCATTTTTTCCTAACACAAAATTTGGCTTTTCATCAAATTTATCTAATAAATAAATTTCCTTCTAAAATTAATTCACTGGTATCACCTAATGATTATTTCATTTTCATTAAATTTTATTTTTTCCATATAAAAATTACCATCTAACAAATAATAAGTAGTTAATAAAAAGACTTATTTAATAATAATAAAAAAGTGTCAATGTAAATAATTATTTTATTTTTATTGTTTAACATTTTATATATTTATATTACATTTTTAAAATGTCCTAAAAATATTAATCCTGATGAAATTGTATCTCTTCAAGAATTTTATCAATTTGCTAAAAAGAACACTCCAATTGAAACCTGGGATTATATAATCGGTGCAGCCGATACAGAAACAACTTTTAAAAAAAATCGTTATGCATTAGATACTTATGCTTTTAGACCAAGAATTTTAATGATGTGGAGCATGTAGACACAAGCATCAAAATATTTGGATATAATTTTTCACTTCCAATTTTTTATGCACCAATAGGTTCTATGCAAGATTTTGTTAAAGATGGTGCATTAAATTCGACTTTATCTGCATCAGATAAAAAAATATTTCATATGCTGAGTTCAACGTGGTCTGGTGGAGTAGATATAATTGGCAAATCAGTAAATTATCCTAAAGTATATCAACTTTATATTCGTGGAGATGAAAATTGGGTTTATGAACAAATTTCTAAAGCAATAGATAATGGGTTTGTTGCACTTTGTCTTACAGTGGATTTAGATGCATATGGAAGAAGAGAAAGAGACCTTTTAAAAAGATATAAAACAACTTCGAGAAAAACAGCTACTGGTCCAGAGTATCAAATGAAATTTTCTTGGAAAGATGTAAGAAAAATTAAAAATAAATTTAATATACCAATTATTTTAAAAGGAATTGCAACAGAAGAAGATGCTAAAATCTGTGTTGATGAAGGTATTGATGTAATTTATATATCTAATCATGGTGGAAGACAATTAGATTATGGTTTTGGAGGAGCTGATTTAATTCAACCAATATCACAGGTTGTTAAGAATAAATCAAAGATATTTTTTGATGGTGGTGTTTGTAGAGGAACAGATGTTGTTAAAGCAATTTCACTTGGAGCTGATTGTATTGGGATAGGACGCTTACAATGTTATGCAGCTGCAACTAATGGAAGAAAAGGATTAAATAAAATGATTGATATTTTAACACATGAAATATTAGTATGTATGAGATTATTGGGTGTAAATAACCTAAATGATCTAAATGGTAATTATATCAAAAAGGATATTTCTATATCTAAACCATCATTAATAAGTTCATTTCCATTAATTGAAGAGGGGTACTAATTTTGGATAATAATATTTATAAAATTTGAATTATTTAATAAAGTATTTAGTTTTTTTAAAAAATTTAAAATTTTTTTATTTTTATTTTACTTTTTAGTTTTAGTTTAAATTATTCATTTGCTGATGATAAATTTAAACTATTTTTAAATAATTTTTTAAAAGAAAAGGTTTCAAAAAAATATAATAAAACAATTATAAATGACCTTAAGAAAAATTCTTATTTCATCAAAAGGGTTGTTGAGTTAGATAGATCACAACCTGAATTTACATTATCTTTAAATCAATATCTTAACAAGGCAGTTTCTGCAAATCGAATAAAAAAAGCCAAGAAACTTTATAAAGATAATTACTCTCTTCTTAAAAAAATTGAAACATATTATAAAGTTCAACCTCGTTTTATTGTTGCATTGTGGGGCATTGAAACAGATTTTGGACGTTACACAGGTTCATTTAAGGTTATACCATCTTTATTAACTTTAATTTATGATGGAAGGAGAGCAAAATATTTTGAGAAAGAATTTTTCTATGCTCTTGACATTATAAAAGATGGTCATGTCAAAATGAATGCCATGTATGGGTCTTGGGCAGGTGCTATGGGGCAATGTCAATTTATGCCATCAAGTTTTGTTAAATATGCACAAGATTGGAATAAGGATGGAAAAAAAGATATTTGGAAAACTAAATCTGATGTGTTTGCATCAGCAGCAAATTATCTTAAAAATACTGGTTGGAATTATAATCAAACATGGGGAAGAAAAGTTTATATTGGTAAATTAAGTAAAAAAATTGATGAAAATAAGAAATATAAATTAAGTTATTTAAAAAAAATAAATTTGTTAAACTTCGATAAAAAACCTCTTCCAAATTCTAATATAACATGCAAGAATTATATTTTTAAAAAATGAAAAAGATTTTGCGATATCTTGTGTATCAAAATTTTGATAATATTTTGAAATGGAACCGTTCAAATTATTTTGCTATTGCAGTAGGGAGTCTTTCTGATCATATTTTGTATGGTAAGTAGAAGAATGATTAATTTTTTACTAATTATTTTATTTTTTTTCTATCATCATGCACTTCAGTTGAATTGGCAGCAAATTTAGGAAAAAAAGTTTTTTTTAAAAAAGATGAATTAAGTAAATCTAATAGCATATATAAAATTGGAAATCCATATGTGGTTGATGGAAAAAGATATTATCCAAAGAAAGATTTAAATTATGATGAAAAAGGTATTGCTTCTTGGTATGGGCCAAAATTTCACGGTAAGCTTACAGCTAATGGTGAGATTTTTAATCAATATAAACTAACTGCTGCTCATAAAACTTTACCAATTCCTTCAGCAGTAAAAGTAACTAATCTAAAAAATAATAAATCATTGATAGTTAGAATTAATGATAGGGGACCATTTGTTAACGACAGGATAATTGATTTATCTTATCAGTCAGCTAAAAAACTTAAATTATTAGAATGCTGGAACTGGCTTTGTAAGAGTTCAATTACTTAGATCTGAAAGCCTTCTACTAGAAAAACTTGCAAAAAAAGGGCAATTTCCTGAAATAAATGAAATTACAAAAAAAACAACACCTCCGATCAATCAGGTAAATTATTCTAATGTATCAATACAAAAATAGGAGAAACTAACTTAGTTAATAAAAGTGAAGAAACATTTAAAATAAATAAAATTGATAAACATGTTGATGAAGTGCAAAAAAGGGTTCAAGCATTAAAAATAAATGGTAAAAAAATTAAAATTTGGATACAAATAGCATCCTTTTCTAATATAAAGTCAGCAAATATATTGAAGTCAAAATTTAATTCTATTAAAAATATAAATGTTAAAAAAGCTAATTTTAAAGGAAAATCTTTTTACAGGGTAAGGGTTGGACCATTTAAAAAAATTGATGAAACTAAAGAAATTTATAATTTTTTAATCAATAGTGGCATGGAAGGAACAAAAATTTTTGTTGAATAAAATTATGAATATTAAAACTATTTTAACTTTAATTTTAATGTTTATCCCATTAAATGTTTATGGAAATTTTTTAAAATTAAACACCCCAGCAAAACAAGTAATTTTATATGATCATGAACTTAAAAAAGTTTTATTTGAAAAAAATTCTAATGAACTTATGAAGCCAGCATCTATGGCAAAAATAATGACTGCATATATCGTATTTGATAGATTGCAAGAAGGAAGTTTAAGTTTAAATGATACATTTGTTGTTAGTAAAAATGCTTGGAAAAAAGGAGGATCTAGAACATTTCTTAAGCTTAATTCTGAAGTAACAATTAGTGATTTGTTAATGGGTTTAATTGTACAGTCTGGAAATGATGCTGCTATAGTGCTTGCTGAGGGAATTGCTGGCTCTGAAGAAGATTTTGCCATTCAAATGAACCAGTATGCAAACTCATTAGAAATGAAAAATACTCATTTTACAAATTCTACTGGATGGCCTCATGAAGACTTGAAAACAACAGCTTATGACTTAATTATTTTAACAGAAGCGCTTATTAATAATTTTCCAAAGTTATATAGACTTTTTATTGAAAAAGAATTTACATTTAACAATATCAGGCAACCAAATAGAAACCCTTTATTAATTGGTCGTTATAAAGTTCCTGGTGCGGATGGACTAAAAACTGGTCATACTAATGAATCTGGTTATGGGTTAATTGGTTCAGTTGTTAGAAAAAATAGAAGAATTACTCTTGTAATAAATGGCCTTAATAGCATGAAGCAACGAGGAAAAGAAAGTAAGAGATTAATTGAGTTAGCATTTAGAGAAACATACACATTAAGAGTATTTCAAAATAATGATGTTTTAAGTACTGCAAATGTTTGGTTGGGAAATAAATCAAAGATTAATTTAATGGCTGAAAAACCATTAAAAATTTTAGTTAATAGGTCATCATTGAGAATGATTAAAACTACAATTTTATGGAATGATCCAGTTAAAGCGCCAATTAAAATAGGTCAAAAAGTAGGGGTAATTAATATTAAAATTCCAGGCAATGATACTCTTGAGTTAAATTTAGTTTCGAAAGATAATGTTGATGGATTAGGTCCAATTGATAAGATAAAATCTGCTATTAATTATTTGATTTTTGGTGGAGATATAAATTAAAAACCTCCTTTCAAAAAAACGATTGAAAAAGGAATATTTATAACTTTTGAAGGAGGTGAAGGATCTGGCAAATCTACTCAAATAAGTTTTTTATCAAAATTGTTAAATGAACAAAATATAGAGCACATTATAACAAGAGAACCAGGTGGAACTGAAACAGGAGAACAAATTAGAAAAATTTTACTCCAAGGTAATATTGATAAACTTGATTCTTATTCTGAATTTCTATGTTTTGCAGCCTCAAGAAGAGAGCATTTAAAAAAAATAATTTTACCTGCTTTATCCGAAAATAAGATAGTTATATGCGATAGATTTCTAGATTCTTCAATAGTATATCAAGGAATGGTTGGTGGCTTAGATGAAGAAATAATTTTAAACGTTCATGATAATTTTTGTTATAAAAAATACCCTGATTTAACTTTACTACTTGATGTAAATCCTAAAATTGGATTAGCAAGAAAAAATAAAATAACATTAGTTGAAAACAGGTTTGAAAACTTTAAAGATGAATTTCATGAGCTCGTTCAAAAAAAATTTTTAGAATTAGCACGTAAGCACTATAATAGATATCGTGTTATTAATGCAGATAATAATAAAGATTTTATATTCAACGAAATCATTGATCAAATAAAACATTTCTTTTCTGTCACATTAAAATGAATGAGATTTTCTGTTCAAAAATAATAAAAAACTCTATTGAAAAAATTTTAAATCAACACGACACATGTGTTTTTATTTTTCATGGGCAAGAGGGTATTGGAAAAGATCTTTTGCAAATTTTTTAACTAGTAAAATATTACAATCAAAAATTAATAATAATTATTTTAAAATTGATTTGCCTTTAAAATTAAATGAATTTCAAAAAAAATGAAAATCTTTTTTAAATAATACTCACCCAGATGTATTTATTCTTGAAGAAGAAAATGATAAATCCATAAAAATAGATAAAGTAAGAGAATTAAAACAATTTTTAAGCCAAACATCTTCAGTTTCAGAATATAAAATAATAATAATAGATCCAATTGAAGATCTGACAATAAACGCAACTAACACTTTGCTAAAAAGTTTAGAAGAAACAAATCATAACACATATGTATTTTTAATCTCACACAATCTAGAAAATGTTCTTAAAACCATTCAGTCCAGAGTTTTTAAATTTTATTTTAACCCAATTTCAAAAGAAGACTTCATTTCATTATTAAGTGATAAAAAAGAATTTAGCTTCAGCAATGAAGAGTTAATTTTAGTCAATAACTTATTTAATTTTAGTCCAGGTAAATTTCTTCAATTTTACCCTAAAGAAAACTCTTTAATGAATGATTATATTCAGTTTATTGATAATTTTGTAAATAGAAGCTCTTCTGCAGAAAGTCAATCAGATATAAATAATTTTGAGCTGAATTTAAAATTATTATTTTTGAATAATTTTATAAAGAACATACTATCTTACTTTGTTGAAAAAAAATTTAGTAATTTTACAATTAATTTTGAAAAAGAAATTATCAAAAACTTAAATTTAAATAGCGTTTTAATAGATAAAATATATAATGAATTTAACTTATTTCAGTCACTTCTTAGAGATGCATTAGTATATAATTCAAACATAGATGATTTAATAGAAATTTTTTTAAAAAAAATTAATTTATGAAAAACTTTTATATAACAACACCAATTTATTATGTAAATGACTCTCCACATATTGGTCATGCTTATACAAGTTTATGTTGTGATTATATCGCAAGATTTAAAAAGTTAGATGGTTTTAACGTTAAATTTTTAACAGGAACAGATGAACATGGTCAAAAAGTTGAAAATGCAGCTAATGCTAAAAAAATAGATCCAAAAGATTTTGTAGACGAAGTTTCAAAAAACTTTTTAAAATTAACAGATGTCTTAAATCTATCAAATACAGATTTTATCAGAACTACCGAGCAAAGACATTTAAACTCTTGTGAGTATTTATGGAAAAAACTTTATAATGAAGGTCATATTTATTTAGATAAATATTCTGGATGGTATTCAGTTAGAGATGAAGCTTATTTTCAAGAAAGTGAGTTAATTAATGGAAAGGCTCCAACAGGTGCTGACGTTGAGTGGGTCGAAGAGCCTTCATATTTTTTTAATTTGTCAAATTGGCAAGATAAATTATTAGCATTTTATAAAAATAACCCTGAGTTTATACTTCCAAAATCTAGAAAAAATGAAGTGCTAAATTTTGTTAAAAGTGGGTTGAAAGACTTATCTATTAGTAGAACTAGTTTTAGCTGGGGTATAAAAGTTCCAAATGACCCAAAGCACATAATGTATGTATGGCTAGATGCTCTTACTAACTATATCACTTATTCAGGATATGGAGCTAATGAAAAAGAATTTAAAAATAATTGGCCTGCTGATCTTCATGTTGTTGGAAAAGATATTTTGAGATTTCATACGGTTTATTGGCCAGCGTTTTTAATGGCAGCGGATTTACCATTGCCAAAGAGAGTTTTTGCACATGGTTGGTGGACTAATGAAGGAGAGAAAATTTCAAAATCTCTTGGAAATGTTATTGATCCTTTTAAATTGATTGAGCAATATGGCTTAGATCAAGTGAGATATTTTTTATTAAGAGAGGTTCCGTTTGGAAATGATGGTGATTTTTCTAGATCACATTTAGTTCAAAGGATTAATAGTGAATTAGCGAATAATTTAGGAAACTTAGTTCAAAGAGTTGTTTCTTTCTGTTTAAAAAATACTATGGGGAAAGTTCCTGATCATAAAAATGAATTTAAAAAAGAGGATTTAGAAATCATTGAATCTTTTGAAACTGAAATTTCCTCTTTAAGAAACTTAATGGATCAACAAAAATTAGATGAATCATTAAAAGAGATTTGGATTAAAATTTCTAAATCTAATAAATATATTGATGAACAAGCACCATGGAATTTAAAAAATGATAATGCTGCAAGAATGAATGTCGTCTTATACTGTTTGCTAGAAAGTATCCGTCAAATTGGTATTTTGATACAGCCTATAATGCCAAGTTCTGCAAATAAAATTTTAGATATTTTTGGCTTAGATTCTAGTCAAAGATTTTTTAATAAACTTGGTTCAAAATTATTAGTTGGAACAGACTTAATTAAACAAGATGTGATGTTCCCAAGAATTGAAAATCAATGAATGATATTAGAATTATTGATACGCATTGCCATTTAGATTTTAACGAATTAAAAACTAGATTAGATGAAGTTATAAAAGATGCTAAAATTAATAATGTTACTGATATGGTTACTATATCTACTAACTTAAGTCGCATCGATACAATTAAAGATATTTCAGAACAATATCAAGAGGTGTTTTTTACAGTTGGCGTTCACCCAAATGAAGCGCATAAAGATAAGCAATATGATGATCATCATTTTATAGAAAATTATTCTAATCATGAAAAATGTGTTGGAATAGGAGAGGGTGGTTTAGATTATTTCTACAACATGGATAACATGAAATTTCAAAAAAGGTCATTAGAAGTTCAAATCAATGTTGCTAGATCAACCAATTTACCAATGATAATTCATTCAAGAGACGCAGATAATGATATGATAGAAATTCTAAAATCAGAATATAAAAATGGTCCTTTTAGAGCAATTCTTCATTGTTTTAGCTCTGGAGAAGAATTGGCTTATTGTGGACTTGATTTAGATTTTTTTATCTCATTTTCAGGAATATTAACTTTTAATTCTGCTAAAAATATTCAAAAAATTGCTAAAAACATTCCATTAAGCAAAATTTTAGTTGAAACTGATTCACCTTATTTAGCACCTTCACCAGTTAGAGGATCTGTAAACGAGCCTAAAAACTGTCTTCACACAGCCCAGTTTTTATCTAAATTGAGAAATGTCAACTTTTTTGATTTAAGTGAAACTTTATATAATAATTCGCTTACTATTTATGATAAAATTAAATTTTGGAAAGATAAATGAAAATAACATTGTTAGGGACTGGCACATCAGTTGGTATACCTTCATTAGGTCAACTTGGATGGGGTAAATGTAATCCACAAAACCCAAAGAATAAACGGCAAAGATGTGCTGTTTTAATTCAATCTAATAATACAAATATTTTAATTGATGCTGGTCCAGATATAAAAAATCAACTAATTGATCATAATTTACAATCATTAGATAGCTATAATTATAACACATGAACATGCTGATCATATATCTGGCTTAGATGAATTAAGACCTTTTTATTTTCCAAAACAAGAGAAGATAAATATTTATACTATTGAAAGGACAGCCAATTTTTTATCAACAAGATTCGATTATCTTTTTAATAAAAATGAAAAATCACAATCTTATTTCAAACCACCAATGAATTTAAATATAATAAATTATTACGATGAAATAAATTTTAACGATATTAACATTAAAACAATTAAACAACATCATGGTGTGATTGATACAATTGGTCTAATTATCAATGATAAGTTTGCATATTGCACTGATGTTGTTGATTTTCCAGATGATAGTTTTAATAAATTAAAAAATTTAGATACTATGGTAATTACAGGATTAAGATCTGCACCACACATAGCTCATGCGCATTTTGATCTAACTTTTAGTTGGATAGATAAACTTAAGCCAAAAAAGGCTTATTTAACACATTTAAGCCCAGATAGTGATCATGATAGTGTTTTAAGTATTTGTCCTGACAATGTTGAGCCAGCATACGATAATTTATATTTTAATATATGATTTAGTTTCATAATATATATTATGCGACAAACAATAATATATCTAAATATAAAGGATAAGATAGAATTATCAAATGATAACAATACCTTACCCCTATAAACTAAATATTAATCTTTAAATACTTTTTCAAATTTTGGTGCAGATAAATTACAAGGCTTATACCAAGCTGCTTTAGATTTATCAACTGGCTTAGAGCATATCTCAGCCCAACTTGGAACCATTTCATTATAAGATGCACAACTGGATAACATTATAGAACTAAAGCCAATTGTTAAAAATAATTTAGTTTTTTTCATATTTTCTCCTTTTATAATTTTACTGTTTCAAATTCAGACGGACTTGTTATTTCAATTAATTCTAAATCATCAGAATGTTCTATTTCTCTATGATGAATTTCTGGTGGCTGATAAACTACATCGCCTGGATATAATGTAAATTCACCTTGTCCCTTATATTCAAATTTAACTGTTCCTTTAAGTATATAAACCATTTGAAAATCAACTTTATGGTAATGCCATTCACCATTAGCGTGTTTACCTTCAATGGCTTTAATTACATTAGCTCCAAAATTTCCTGAAGTGGCTTCTTCAATACCTAAATTTTTATATTCAAAAAAACCTCTTAATCCTGATTCAAATTTATTTTCATTTGCTCTAGTAATTTTAAATTTCATATTGTTCTCCAATTTATAAAGACACGCTAATGTATTGAAGGTATTATTTCATTAGCAAATTTATCTAATCCTTTGATTCCACCACCATTATCAACTAGAAGTATATAATTAATACCACCTTCTTTTAATTCATGAAGTCTATCAATTATTTCTTCTTTTGTCCCAATTAAAGCTCCATTATAAGCTTCATCAGTTCCCTTATGCACCATTATGCTTGATTTGTTATTACCATCAGGTCTTTGAGACAGTTTATCTACATTTTCTCTTGCTTTTAATCTTTTTTGAATAATCTCTTCTTTTTCTTTTTGATCTTTAGTTATATACATTGCTCTTGCTAATGCAATTTGAGGTTTATTTTTTATTCCAAGGCTATTTAATTCATCATTAAAAATTTTCACTCTCTCAATAACAGTAGAAACAGGAGAGAATTGATCTAGCAATAAATTACAATTTTGCTGTGCAACTGTCTTAATAGAATCTGGGTGTCCTGCTGCCATCCAAATTGGCGGATGAGGTTTTTGAGTACATGGCGGCTCAACAATAACATCATTAAATGTCCAATACTGACTTTTATGGTTCCATTTTTTCTTTTCATTCCAACATTTTAAAATTATTTGAAGACAATCATGATATCTTTCATGTGCTTCATCCATATTAATATCAAATCCATGAAATTCGTTGTACCTCTATCCCTTCCCTACTCCAAAATCTAATCTTCCTCCAGATAACAAGTCTAAAGTAGATGCTTGCTCTGCTAATAATATAGGATTATGCCATGGAAGAGCCATAACTGCTGTTCCAAGCCTAATAGTAGAAGTTTTTGCGGCTAAAAAGGTTAATAAACTCATTGATGCTGAAACTTGACCAAGGCCAGTGAAATGATGTTCTACAGTAAAAGTACTGTAATAACCTAATTTTTCAGCTTCTTGATTGAATTTTATCCAATCATTATAACCAGCTGCACTATCTATATCTGAATCTACAGGTGCTGATTTAGCACTGCCAAATAAACCAAATTTCATAATATTAAGTATAAT
The DNA here is from genome assembly GCA_038131545.1 of Alphaproteobacteria bacterium. Lineage (GTDB taxonomy): Bacteria > Pseudomonadota > Alphaproteobacteria > Puniceispirillales > Marisalimonadaceae > TMED54. Next base: position 1,129,317 of record JAYPPQ010000004.1, on the reverse strand, counting down.
AAAAAATTATTTAGTTCATAGAATAAAATCATTTATAGTAAAATTAGATAAAATTATTTGGAGGAAATTGTGGAATTAAGGCCTTACGGACCTACTGCTGGTCGTCAAAACTCAGATAAAAAAGTTAATTATACATCAAACAAAACAATTGATGCTCATTGCCACTTACATGTTCAAGAAGCTGCAGACTTAGTATCAGATTTATTTGACCCAATGCAAGTCCCTGCTTTTAAAACAACGAATGAAATAACCTCAAAACAAAACCAACAGCAAGCTAAAGATCGTGCTTTACATCTAACAGACCTAGACCAAAGGTTGAGAGATATGGATAGACAAGGCATTGATATGCAACTACTAATTCCAGTTCCATTTCAAGCCTATTATGCAATTAGAAATGCCAGAGGTCATAAAGCTATTCAAATTATTAATAACACCTTATCCAAAACAGCTGAAAAAAGACCTGATAGATTTTTAGCTCTTGGAACACTTCCCATGCAAGATGGGGATGCTGCGGCCCGTGAAATGGAAAGAGGCATCAAAGAACTAGGCTTAAAAGGATTTCAAGTTTTAGGTACTGTTGATGGTCATGAATTATCAGATCCAATACATGATCCTGTTTGGGAAATGGCTCAAAAGCATGATACGTTAATCTTTTACATCCCAATGGATATCCTCAAGGTGACAGAATTAAAGACCATTACTTTAATAATGTTATTGGAAATCCATTAGATACAACCGTAGCTCTTCATCATTTGATTTTTGATGGCACATTAGAAAAATTTCCAAATTTAAAAATATTTGTTGCTCATGGTGGTGGTTATTTGCCAGCTTATTCTGGAAGAATTGACCATGCATGGGGAGCAAGACCTGATTGTCGTTTATTAATTAAGAACCCCCCTACTTCATATCTTAAAAAATTATATTTTGATACGGTTGTTTTTAGTTATGAGCAATTAAAATATTTAGTAGATACATTTAGCTCAGATAATATAATTATGGGAACTGACTACCCTTATGATATGGCTGAAGATAATCCAGTACAACACGTCATAGAAACTGTTGGTTTAACAGACGAAGATAAAAGAAAAATTACTGGTGAAAATATAGCTAAATTACTTAAAATTAATATTTAAAATTATTAAGTAATAATTAAATCTAATTGAGGTAATCATGATCAATCAAATTAATGTTGGTGTTATTGGCACTGGATGGTGTGGTGGCATACGTGCAAACGCATGTCATGATAATCCTTTAGTAAATAAATTATTTCTAGCTGAAACAAATACTAAAAGACTTAATGAGCTAAAAAATTCCTTGGATATAGAAGGAGCAACAGAAAACTGGAAAGAATTAATAAATAATGATGAGATTGATACTATTATTATTTCAGCAACACCAGAAACTACTCACTATCCTATGGCATTAGCTGCATTAGAGGCTGGAAAAAATGTCTTTCTTGAAAAACCTATAGCGACAACTCTTGAAGAAGCTGAAAAATTAATAGATGTATCAATTAAAAATAATTTAAAATTTACAATAGGATATTCACAAAGGTTTAATGCAAAATATGCATATGTTAAAAAATCTTTACAAGAAAAAATCATTGGTGAACCAGTTACATGTTTGGTAAGTCGGCATATTACAAGAGAGTTAGGCGAAAAAATATCTGGTAGAACTGCCCTATCACCTGCAGCCATGGAATCCACTCATGATCTTGATTTTCTATTGTGGTGTTTACAACCTAGAAAGCCAATAAAAGTTTATAGTCAAACATCTGGTAAATAGTTCTCAAAAAATAGTAATACACCTGATCATCAATGGATCATTGTTACATTAGATGATGGAATGACAATAACAGTTGGTGGTGGATGGATATTACCACTTGGGTACCCAAATTATTCTCATACTTGGATAGAGGTTATAGGTACTGATGGATCTTTATTTATTGATGATAGTCATAAAGATGTTCATTTAAATACTGTTAAAGATGGAATTAGATATCCAATGTCGTCTATGCCAGGAGAACCTGTTGAGCATACACATGCTGGCCCTATGCACGAAGAAACAATGCATTTTATTAATGCTGTTGCAACTGATAAACCTGTTCTAGTAAAACCCGAAGAAGCAAAATCAGTGATGGAATTATATATTGCAGCAGATCTTTCGGCTGAACGTGGAGAGCCAGTTAGTTTGCCAAGAAATAAATAATGTTATGATTTAATTTATTTTTATGAAATTTAAACTACTTATAATTTTGTTATTATTAAATGGATGTACACCATTATTTAGCGCAGGTGGATTAATGCATAGCGTAGTAACAAATAATACAGTCAGTACAATTTTAGGTTTAGGTGATACTGCAATCAAAGAACAAACAGGTAAATCTACTGGAAAACATTTGTTCGATAATATTTTTAGACCTAATGATTTGGAAACAAAAAATAATAAAGATGTAAAATGGATTTTTGAAAAAATTAAATAAATCAATAATTTAAAACTATATTTAAATATTTATTTTAACAAATTATGCAAAAAAATATAAAGATGCTTACAGCTTGAAGAAATTTTATAAATATTCTTTTTTTTTGACATTATACAAAAAACAATATATCAATCACAAAATTTATATCAGTAAGGTTAATGTATGCAAAAAATTATATATGATGCTTGGAATGTTGTTATGAATCATAACATAAATCCTCTTAAAAATATTCCTCATACTCATGTCAGACATATAGTAATGCAATTATTAGCATTGATGTGGTGTATAGCATTTTCTATGTATTTTACTAGCATTTGGTTATTTGGTATAACAACAGTTGCTCATGTAATTTTATTGGGTGCAGTTGCTTTTACTGTATTAACCTTTGAAACAGCAAAAAGAAAACCTAGATTTTTTGGAAATTATTATACACCTAGCAGAAGTCGTGCAATATACGTAGGTGGAAAAAGAATAGAATTAGACCCAAATGACAAAGGTGGAGAACACGAATAAATCATTATTAATTATTTACTAATAGATTTACTTGATTTGTTTACAACTCACCTAAGAAAATTCAATGCTATATTTATAACTTATTAATAAATTATTAGTTATTTATTAAAAAATACCTCTCAACATTGAAAGATATGGAATTATTTTAGAAATAATGGTTTGAAAGAGAATTAATGGGTTTAGCCCAAACCTTGGTAAAATAAAAAATAAAATACCTACAATTATCAATGTGAATGCAATAGGAATAATAAACTTTAAAAGACCATTATGTTTTTTAGACATTATGAAATTCGTTACAAAATAGATAATTGTAAAAATTAGAATTAAAAAAATAATAATTTTAAACATTAAATTAAATCCAACTCACTATTTTTAGTTTTATTAATATTTTAATATAATTCATTAAAATTCAATATGATTTTATATTCAGCAAGATTAATTAAAATTTTTAAATTCATAGATTAATTTGTAGACTGGATAATTTTTATTATATAAAATCTTATTACTTTTGGTGTTTAAGATGAAATAATAATGAAAATAGATCCTTTTAAAATATCCTTTCCTAAGCAAAGAATTTTGGAAATCAAAAAAAAAGTTGAAACTTTTCCATGGCATGAAATGCCTAAAGAAGGTGGCTGGTCTTTTGGAGCAAATATAGATTACATGAAGAATTTAGCTAATTATTGGACAAAGAAATATGACTGGGAAACTGAAGAGCTTAGATTAAATCAGCAGCCTAATTATAAAACAAAAGTAGATGATATTGATATTCATTTTATTTTCAAAAAATCTTCGTCCCCTAAGGCTATTCCGTTGATTTTAATTCATGGATGGCCCGGCTCTATTGTTGAATTTTTAAATATCATTGACCCACTTTGTGAACCAGAAAAATATGGGAATAAAGACGAAATTTCCTTTGACATTATTGCTCCCTCTATTCCTGGTTTTGCATTTTCTGGGAAACCAGCTAATCCGATGGGACCCAGAAAAATTGCTAAGATTTTCAATAAACTTATGACAGAAAATCTTGGTTATGAAAGATATGTTGCCCAAGGAGGTGATTGGGGTAGTGCAATTTCTACATGGCTTGGTTTTAATCATTCAAAAAATTGTAAAGGTATTCATATCAACATGCTTCCAGCAAGACATATTGATGGGCCAAAAACAGAAGAAGAAAAAAATTGGGATAAGCAATTTAATATAGATTATTTCTCACAAAGTGGATATTTTGCTATACAAAGCACAAAGCCTCAAACACTCAGTTACGCTATGATGGATAGCCCATTAGGTGTTGCTGCATGGATAATAGAAAAATTTTACCATTGGTCTGATTTAAAAGATGGAAGTCTAGATTTGACATATCAAAAAGATGATTTATTAACCAATATTATGATCTACATCTTAACTAAAACGTTCAATACATCATCTTGGATTTATTACGGCAGAGTTAAAGAAGGAGGACGGATACTTTCTAAGGAAGGTAAAAAGGTAGAAGTTCCAACTGGATGTGCTGTTTATCCAAAAGAGTTTTTAACATGGCCCCCTAAGTCCTATGTGGAAAGACTTTTTAATCTTGTGCATTGGACTGAAATGAACAAAGGTGGTCATTTTGCAGCTCTTGAGCAACCCTCTTCTTTAATAAAAGACATTCAAAACTTTTACAAAAAAATCACTATATAAAATGTATTAACAAGGAGGTTGTCTCCTCTTAAATAAAACATTATTTATTTGTTATTAAAAACAGCTACTGCTCTAATTGGGCTACCAGTTCCTCCCTTAATTCTTAAAGGTAGACCAATAAATTTAAACCTCCCTTTTCCTATTAATTTATCTAGATTTGCTAAACCTTCAATATGTGTAAAACCCATATCTCTACAAACATTATGAACTTCAAAATTATTTTTTCCAGGAGTTCCTGGGCTTACTGCTTCAACACCAAAACTTGTTATACCTTTGTTTCCAAGCCATTCTGCAGATTGTTTTGTTAAGCCAGGAAAATCAGTCAAAAATTTATCTGTTCCATAAGTTCTGTCATAATGAGCCATGTATAATAAAACAGTATCTTTTGGTTTTATTTCTAAATTATCTTTACTTAGTGCATTTTCTAAATCTTCAATAGATATATTTGATTTTAAGGGTTTATGAGATAAATCAAGACAGATCCCATCTGTATAAAAATTTTCAAGTGGCATTTGATCTATTGATTGAGCATTGGGGTTTGGATCAAAATGATTAAATGCATCTACATGTGTTCCTGTATGCTCCCCCATAGACATATACATAGATGCACATGAGAACTTCACCCCTTCTGCCTCTCTGATTGTCTTATGTGTTTGATAATCTGATAAGACCATAGGTGGATGATTTGGAAGTGTTGGACATTTTTGATAAATATCTACAGATAAATCAATTAAAGTTTCATTCAATTTGTTCTCCATTAGAAATTGCTATAAAGTTATAATAGCAAAGGAATTATTATGAAAAAGCTAAAAATTGCTGGTTATCAAGGTGATGGATCTGTACATACTCGTTCGGTAAAATTTTTTATCGATAAGGTGTCTGATTATTTTGATATATCATTTGACCAAGACATAACTGAGAAAGGTCAAAAAGCAGCATCTTTAATTGAAATGACAATGAATAATGAAATTCAAATGTCATATCTATGGTCAAGCTATTATGAAAAATATATACCTGAAATTAAACTATTAGATTTACCCTTTTACTTTAAAAACAAAAATGAAGTTAAGAATTTAATTAATAAAAACTTACAACCATATGTTTCAAATGAATTAATTAAAAAAAATAACTTAAAACTTCTTGGCTTTTGGGATAATGGATCAAGACATATCAGTACTAATAAAAATATTATTAAAAATCAAGATTCTTGTAAAAATTTAAAAATCAGAACCACTCCAAGTCCACTTCATATAAAGGTCTTTAATGAATTAGGGTTTATATCAACACCATTAGATGTAAGAGATTTTAAAATTGCCTTAAAAAATGATGATATTGATGCACAAGAAAATCCATTAACAAACTATTGGAATTTTGGTGTTCAACATAAACAAAAATATTTAACTCTATCGTCGCATTTATTTGGATTTTGTTTTTTTGTAATCAATGGTACTTACTTCAATGAACTCTCTAATGATGAACAAAAACTAATTACAAATGCATCAGAAGACACAATAACATATCAGTATGAGTTAGCTGAAGAAGATGATAAAAAATTAATAGACTTGATTAAAAAAGAAAATGTTCAAATCTATGAGTTAACCCAACATGAAAAAGCAGAACTTTTAGATAAAGTTAAACATTTTCATGATGAGTTTTTTAAAGAATATCCCAATATGAAATTTTAGAAGTATGCTTCTCCTGGTTTAATTGTAGGCGTCCATTCGCAATCACCAAAAGGACCATCTCCTTTATTGCTTACGTAAGCTATTCTCTTATCATTAGTTTTTCCATCTATAAGAGCACGTTGTAGCCAATCCATGATATAATGGTGACAATCTAATTTACCTAAGTTTGGAATTCCCCAAAGTGGATGAAATTGATCTTCAATAACCCATAACTCTTTTTTACAAGTTAAATCTTCATATACCTCAACAGCATCTTCTAATGGACACAGTGGATCAAATTCACCTGTAGCTAAGAGTGTTGGACATTTAACTTTGTCAGCATACCCTTTAACTGTCATTTTTTCAGCCATTTCATCAAATTCTTTTTCATCGTCCATACCAGCCATATACATAAACATTTGTTTAAATCTTGGAGATGAAACTGAGAAAATAGTATTATTAGGATTAAATGTTGCCACGCCACTTGCAAGTGCAGCTGGTCTATTATCGTAACTGGCAAGTCTTAAAGACCAATAACTACCCATACTAACCCCATAAATTCCAATTTTATCTGAATCTACTTCTTCTCTTTTTTCCAAGTAATCTATTACAGCAGCCCCTGCTCTTTCATAATTATCAGCAACAGCTCTAATTTTTTGTATATTTGAATTACCTTGTCCAGGACCGTCCATAGAGATGACATGCATGCCTCTATTTACGCCAAGACTATTCATAACTCTTGGAAAATATTCTTTCGTTTGATCCATGCCAGGAACATAAATTACACATGGAGCTTTTCTTCTATCTGGCAGTAAATGTAATAAACAGGATATTGTTTTACCGTCATCAAACGGCACTTCAACCCTTTCAATAGGATATGGAGCTAAAGCTGATCTTCTATCGACCATTTCTTTAAGCTTATTACTTAAATAAATTTTAACAGGGTTATCATCAAAATAAATGGGATGCTGCGCCATTCTATATGATTCTACTGCATGATCATAATGTTCTAGTGCAGTCATTTTAAATCCATTTTTTTCAGCTGTTTTAGCTAAAGCTTCGTCATGCTCAGCCTTTTTACGCCACATTTTAGGAAGCATTCTGTAGTTGTGAGCTCTTGCTGGTGTTTCAGGATCATCTCTTTCAAAGTTCTGAACTCTACCTCTCATATTGAGAGCTAAATCTAACATCCATTGTTGGTTATCTCTTTTTGTTCTCATAATATGCTCCTATTTAAAGTTAATATTAATTTTTGGTTCTAAAGCCTCACATAAAGTTGCGTGTAAATAACAAGTTCTTTCAGACATATCGATAAGTTTTTCATTATGTTCATCAGGTGCTGTTCCATTCATGTAGAGATGAGTATCTAATGGTAACATTTCTACTGTTCCATCAGAGTTTTCTTTAAAGGTTGCATATTGAGACATTCTCAATCCTTCAATTGCAAACTTTTGATGATGAATATATCTGTGTGTTTGAGTTAAAAAACAAAAGGAAATAGCTGCACCCATTACATTAACTGGTGAAGGTGCTATATTACCATCAATATCGCTACTTATTACAAAATGGGTCATTCCAGGAAGTCCAAGAACAGTATCAACTTCTACAATTTTGCTATTTGCATTTGTTGAGCTTTTCCCGACAATTGTTCTTATTATTTTATTAAATTTTGGGTTCTCTGCATTACCATCTTGACTTTTTGGAACATTATAACCATCAACAGGCTCAACAGTTCCAGCAGAAACTTCACCTGTTTTAACAATCATTCTATCTGAGTAATTATCACTGCTAGACGGTGATGGTTCTACCTTATATTGCTGATAAGGATCTTCAGCATCAGTTTTCGAGCTTTCATTTAAACTTGATAAGTCTTTTCTTCTTCCATTTGCATATAATGCAAAAGTATTTTTAAATGGTGTTCTTAATCCAGCTAATACTGGAGCCATTTTTGAAGCTTTTAAAATTAAATTTTTAATATCATCTTGATTTTCAGACGTTGTCATATCTAAATTTATAGTTGTAGGCTCTGCATGTCCCTTGCCATCACCTTTAACAAAAGATCCAGTTAAATAATAAGAATTTAAAACTTCACAATCTATATTATCAATCTTTAATCCTTGTAATGTAGCTTGTTTCATTATCAGTTCCAACGATATCACCATGAATAGATGCATTAAAAAAGCCTAGAGGAAAAGGAGCTAAAGCTGTACCATTTAAATGCTTGCCTTCATCAGAAGTAAGTCTAAATGATGTTGAATTCAAATCACCTTCATAACCAATAGATTCTTTTTGTAGTATATCCATTTGCCTTGTGTGAGAGGTAAATGTTTTATTTAAACCATTTGTGTTACTTTCTGCTTTTTTGATTAAAAAACCTAAGGGATACCCATTTTTACTAATATCTTCGTATTTCATTGTAACTCCTTGTTTTTATTTTAAAAATTTAAAGTCAACACCTTCATTGGCCTGAGTGACTTCTTCCATATATAATTTATTATAGCCTCTTCTTTTAACTTTATTATCTGAAATTTGTGAAATTCTATTATTTAATTCATCTTCAGAAATTAAAAGATCAATCTTTCTATTTGGAACATCTAGTTTGATAAGATCACCATTTTTAACAACTGCAAGAGGACCTTTCTCATAAGACTCTGGAGTGACATGAAGTACAATTGTTCCAGAGGCTGTTCCACTCATTCTTCCATCAGAAATTCTGACCATGTCTTTAACGCCTTGTCTTGCAAGTTTTTTGGGTATTGGAATAAGCCCTGCTTCTGGCATTCCTGGCCCTCCTTTGGGCCCTATACTTTTTAATACCAACACGTCATCTTTTGTCACTTCCAAATCATCGGAATCAACTCTATTTGCTAAGTCTTCTAAGTTTTCAAAAACTACAGCTTTTCCTTCATGAACAAGTAACTCAGAAGTTGCAGCAGATTGTTTAATGATAGCACATCCTGGTGCTAATGATCCACTAAGAACAGCAATGCTCCCGCCTTTAAAAACAGGGTTATCTTTTGACGTAATGATGTCCTGATCCCATTTTGATGCTTTTTGAATTTCATCACCCAATGTTTTTCCATTAACTAATTTTGCATCTAAATGAAGATAATCTTTTAACTCATTAAAGATCCTGATTGAACCACCTGCTTTATACAAATCTTCCATATATCCTAATCCAGAGGGTTTTAAATCAACTATCATAGGTAAATCTTGAGTTAGCCGGTCAAATTCTTTTAAGTCAACATTAACACCTAATCGTCCAGCCATAGCTGTTAGGTGAACAACACCATTTGTAGAGCCTCCAATGGCAGATAAAACAATTAAGGCGTTCATAAAACTTTTTTCATTTAAAAATTTAGATGGCTTTAAATTTTCATTAGCAATTTTAACAGAAATCTCTCCTGTTTTTTCAGCAATTCGTTTTCTGTCTGCTGACACAGCTGGTGCGCATGCACTATTTGGAACCATCAAGCCAAGCGCTTCAGTGGTAATTGCCATAGTACTCGCTGTGCCCATTACACCACAAGTACCCACTGTAGGAACTAATTGGTTATTAACTTCTTCTATGTCTTCATCATTTAAATCTTCTGCTCTGTAACTTGCCCAAAACCTTCTGCAGTCAGTACAGGCCCCTACTCTTTCACCCCTAAATGATCCTGTCAGCATTGGTCCCGTAACAAGTTGAATAATAGGAACGTCAGCACTAATACCACCCATAACTTGGGCTGGAACAGTTTTATCACATCCTCCAATAAGAACGCATGCATCCATTGGCTGAGCTCTTAACATTTCTTCAGTATCCATTGACATAAGATTTCTAAGATACATTGAGGTTGGATTAGCAAAAGACTCATGAATAGTAATTGTAGGAAACTCTAATGGTATTGCGCCATTCGCTAGGATGCCCGCTTTAGCACTTTTAATTAGGTCAGGAACATTACCGTGACAAGGATTGTAATCACTAAATGTATTTGTGATACCAACAATCTTTTTATCTAGCATATCATCAGAATACCCAAGACCTTTAATGAAAGCTTTTCTTAAAAAGATTGAAAAACCAGTATCACCGTAGTTGGTAAGATTTTTTTTCATACCACTACTATTTTTTGACATTTTAACCTCTACCTACAAAAGGCATGTTCGTAGCCATAATCGTCATATTCAAGATGTTTGTTCCTTCTGGAAGGCTTGCAATATAAGCAACTGCTTTACCACAATCAATCGCTTCAAAAACCGGCTCTACCATAACGTCGCCATTAGCTTGTGGAACACCAGACTTAAAACGAGATCCAATTGCTGTATCTGCATTACCTATATCTAATTGAGAACAAGAAATATTAAAATTTCTTCCATCTAAAGCTATTGACTTGGTTAAACCGTTAATAGCATGTTTTGTTGCAGTATAGGCTACGGTGTCAGGTCTCGGTGAATGAGCAGAAACAGACCCATTATTAACTATTCTTCCTCCTTGAGGAGATTGAGTTTTCATAAGTTTTATTGCTTGTTGTGAACATAAAAAAGAACCTGTCAAATTAACATCAACTGTTTTTCTCCAATCTTCTTCTTTTAATTCTTCTATAGGAACTCTAGGGGCACCCATTCCAGCGTTATTAAAAAGCAAATCTATACGCCCATGATCATTCTTAATTTTATTAAATAAATCAATAACTTCATTGCCATTTGTTATATCTGTTTTAACTGGGATAATTTTAAAATTTTTATTTTCTGCTAATGAAGAGGTTTTGTTTAATTCTTCTTCACGTCTTCCTACAACATAGACTACAAAATCTATTTTGTTTAACTCTAACGCAGCAGCGGCACGGCCTATACCCGTGCCACCACCTGTTACTAAAGCGACTTTCATCAATCAGCCACTAAAATGCATAAAATTTTTCAGGATTAGTTACCATGATTTTTTGTCTCATAGTATCGTCTGTAACCCATTCACCAAATGCATCAACTAAATCACCATCATTAGGATTTACTTCATACTTATTTGGGTGTGGCCAATCTGTTCCCCACATAATATTGTCAGGGTTGGCTTCTATTAAAGCTCTTGCCATTGGCATTACATCATCATAAGGAGGCAGATCTGTAGCGCTTACTCTGTTAGCTCCTGAAATTTTTATCCATGTATTTCCATCTCTAACTAAATCTAAAAGAGTTTTAAAACCTTCTGAATCAATGCCGTTAGTTGCTGGCTGATATGCAAAATGAGCAATAGAAATCGGAACAGAAGATTTTTTAAAAATTGGTGCTAATTCAACTATATCCTTACCAGGAAATAAATATTCAACATGCCACCCCAAACCTTTAATTCTTGCTTCAAGTGAAGGTATCTCATCAAGACCAATTGGCATACCACCAATATTGTCCATATTTAACCTCACACCCTTAATGCCTTGTTTATCTAAATCTTCTAAAAAGTTGTCTGTAACATCCATAGTTATTGCACAAACACCTCTTGCTCTTCCAGGTGTTTCATCATTCATAACTTTCATGCCTTTTAATATTGCAGAGTTATCAACGCCATAAGGTGAAGGCTGAGTGTATAAACAACTCTGCTAACACCTAACTGCGAGTGAAGGTGTTTTAAATCATCTAATGTAGAATCTGGTGGGTTATACCCTCTTCCCTCAAATAAGGGATACTCGCTTTCAAAAATATGAACATGTGTATCTATAGAACCTTCAGGTAATTTAATGCCAGGAACTTTTGGGTTTCTGTCTGGAGCTATACAATCTCTAATAATCGTCATTTTAATCCTCTTTAACTTAAAATAATATTTAAGATTAATAGAAACAAAAATAAAATTAAAATGATAAATTCAAATAATTTAAATCATTTTATTTGATTTTATTAAGAAATCCTAAAGTTATCAAATTTCGTAATTTTAAATATTTGAATTTATAATTTAAAAAAAAATATAAAAACAATTATTTTATATAAATGTATGATTTTTTACAATTGCCAGACTTTACTCATCTGCAATTCTTTTTGACTTGTTTAGTTGCATTTGGGGGCGGTGTGATAAGAGGTTATACAGGCTTTGCAGGTGCCCTTTTGTTGCTACCTGGCTTTGTTCTTATCATGGGTCCATTGCCAGCATTAAATGTTGTCATTATATCAGGAATGATTGGACAGCTCATCCTCCTTCCTAATGCAATCAAAAGGGCACAAAAAAATACTGTTTTATCTTTTGGAGGAGGTCTATTTCTTGGAGTTTATTTAGGTTTATACTTTTTATTTCAAAGAGAAATCACGGACATAACTTTCTTCATGGGAATTTTTATAATAATTGCAACTTTAATACTAGTTTCAGGTTGGAAATATAAGGGTCCAATAAATATTCTTACATCTTGTGGCTTTGGTTCTGGCATAGGTTTCTTTGCTGGTTTTTTTGGTGTTCCAACAGGACCCTTAACTGGCTTGTTTTTTTTATCTTTAAAAGAAGATGTTAAAATCATCCAAGCAAATATCCAGTGTATAGTTATTTTTACACTTATAGCTTTTTTTTCTTACTTCTATTTTGTTGAAGGATTTAGATCTGATTTTCTTCTATTAGGTTTAGTTATGTCAATACCTTTGGCTTTTGGATTAAAAGTTGGACAATATTTATTTACATTTTTACCTGAAAAAATTTTTAGACCTATAACTTACATCTGTCTACTTTCATTAGGGGCATCATTATGTTTTAATGCTTATAATTAGGAATGAAGATGAAAGAAATAATTAAATCAGATAAAATAGATCACATTGGCATGGTTGTTCCAGATATAGAAAAAGCTCTAGAACATTATAAAAATGTTTTCAATAAACAAGGCAGCAAACCAATAACTTCAGAAAGTCAAAATGTTAAAATATCATTTATTGAATTTGCTAATATTAAATTAGAGCTCATAGAACCATTAAGCGAAAAAAGTCCTATTTCAAATTTTCTAAAGAAAAACCCATTAGGAGGAATGCATCACATTGGATTAGAAGTTGATGATCTTAATAAGACATATATAAAAGCTTCAAACGACGACCTTGAGCCTTTGTCTAAACCTGTCAAAGGATATCACGGAAAAGATTTGTTTTTTTTACACCCAAAAAAAATGATGAACACATTATTTGAAATCTTATCAAAAAATTAAAAGGAGAAATAAATGAGAACTGATTTTAAAGAAATAATATTTGAAATTAAAGAAAATGCTGCATGGATCACAATAAATCGTCCTGAAGTAAGAAACGCTTTTAGAGAACAAACACTCGATGAAATGAGAGAAGCTGTTCTTCAAACCAAAGAAGATGTAACAATTTCATGTATTGTTTTTACTGGCGCAGGTAATGAAGCATTCTCTGCAGGAGGTGACTTCTATGCTATGAAAAGATTAAATTGGTCAAACGCCTCTCATTGGAATGATAGAATGCTAGGGTTGGCCATGGCCATTAGAGGTGTTTCTATACCTGTGATAGCGATGGTTAATGGCTGGTGCATGGGTGGTGGACACGAACTTGCATTATGGTGTGACATGGTTATAGCTTCAGAAAACGCAACTCTTGGCCAAACAGGTGCTAGAGTTGGTGCATGTCCAACAGTAGGTGCAACACAATATCTACCTAGAATTGTTGGAGAAAGAATTGCAAGAGAAATGATATTTTTATGCAGAACTTTTAAAGGTCAAGAAGCAGTTGATGTTGGTTTAATTAATAAATGTGTTCCACAAGATCAGCTTTATGATGAAACCATGAAATGGGTAAAACAAATTAATAGTTATAGTGGTCAAACAATTAGACAAACTAAAAAATCACTAAACGCAGAGTCTGATGAGTTATACGCATCATGGCAACATGGCATGGAATTGCTTGCTCATGTTTGGGGATCAGAAGAGTCTCTTGAAGGTATGCATGCATTTATTGAAAAAAGAAAGCCTAACTTTTTTAAATTTAGAGAAAAAAATGCAAATATTGTTAAAGAATATCTCGATGGTTTAGAAAAAGATGAGAATGTTAAACCTAAAGGATAATAATGAGTAAAGTTTATCCATTAACTGGCATAAGGGTCCTAGATTTAACAAGAATTCTAGCTGGGCCCTTATGCACTCAGTACCTTGGTGATTTGGGTGCTGAAATTATTAAAATTGAAAACCCCAAGGGTGGTGATGATACCAGAGCTTGGGGACCTCCTTTTTTAGGAACTGAATCAGCATATTACCTTGGTATAAACAGAAATAAAAAAAGTATTTGTTTAGATATAAAGACTAAAGAAGGTTTTAAAATCTTAAAAGAGCTTATTAAAAAGTCAGATGTAATCATAGATAATTTCAAACCAGGTTTTTGGGATAAAATTGGCTTGTCAAATAACTGGTTTAACAAAAACGTAAAAAATGTTGTTAGAACATCTATCTCTGGATATGGGGTAAAAGGCCCTCAAGGAGGGCTTCCTGGTTATGATTTCTTAATGCAAGCAGAGTCAGGTTTAATGAAAATAACTGGTGAAACTAAAGGTGAACCTATGAAATTAGGAGTTGCTATAGTTGACATTGTAACTGGATTAAATGCTGTTATATCAGTACTTTCTGGACTATTATTAAATAATAAAATTAAAAATAAAAATATTTTAACTGAAGTTAATCTTTATAATTCTGGTATTTTTTTATTAGCAAATGTCGCATCAAATACACTTGTTTCAAATAAGGATGCAGAGAGATATGGAAATGGACACCCAAATATTGTGCCTTATAATTTGTTTAAAAGTAAAAATGGTGAATTAGCAATAAGTGTGGGTAATGATAATCAATTTAAAGTTTTTTCAAATCTTTTAAAAAAACCCGAATGGGCAACAGATAAAAGATTTGCAAAAAATGCAGATCGTGTAAAAAACAGAGACTTAATTGAAAGCTTAATTAATAAAGAATTATCCAAAAAAAATAGAAGTTATTGGTATAATCTTTTTTTAAAAAACAACATACCATCAGCAATTGTTCGTGGCGTCAAGGAAGCTTTAAAACATCCTCAAACACAAGATAATGATATGACTGTTAAGTTAAATAAAAAGAATATGAAGACTTTAGAAACCTTAAATAGTCCAATTCAAATCAACAATCAACGAGGATTATCTAATCCTGCCTATCCCCCTACCCTTGGTGAAGATACAGAAAAAATTTTAAAGAAAGTTCTTGGGCTTAAAGTAAGTGAGATCAATAAGCTAAAATCATTAGATGTGATTAAATAATAAAGAGATTATTATATGTTTAAAATGAAAAGTGATATTTTAATTAAATCTATAGATATTTACACTTTGAAAATACCTTTAAAGAAACCTATTAAAATGGCTGGAATTAGTGTTGATAGTGCTGAAAATCTTTTTGTAAAAATAACTAATCAAAATGATAATTATGGATGGGGAGAAGCTTCTTCTGCTCCAACAATGACTGGTGAATTTTCACAAGGCATGTTTGCAGCTGCAACATTTTTAAAAAATATATTAGTAAATAAAAACATAACTTCATTAAATGATCTTGATATTTTAAAAAATTCTCCACTTTACGAGAACAAAGGTGCAAAATCAGCTTTTGAAATTGCCCTACTTGATTTGATTGCCAAAGAAAATGAAGTTCCTCTTTACAAAATATTTTCAGATGCAAAAAGAAATTCAATACCCATTATAAAGATGGTTGCAGGAAAAAATTTGACAGAAGAAATTGAGGATTTTAAAAAAGCGTTAGATGATGGGTTTACAAAATTTAAAATAAAAGTTGGATCTAATGATGCAAAAACAGATTTAAAAAGATGTTCTGCAATTTCTCAAATTGGTTTTGATAAATGTTTTTTTTCTGCAGATGCTAATGAAGGGTATTCAACAAATGATGCTATTGAATTTGCAAAAAATGCTAAAGATGCAGGTATATCATTTTTTGAACAACCGATTTCAGCATCACAAAAAGACAAAATTTCAGAAATTACAGCATTAAGTACAGTTCCCACCTGTTCAGATGAAGGTGTTCACTCAATAAATGATGTTATAGAGATAGGAACAAAAAAAATAACAACAGGCTTGAAGTTTAAAAACAATTAAACTTGGAGGAGCATATGAGGCTTTTAAATGTGGTGAGAGAGCAAATGAACTTGGACTAAATGTTAACCTATCTGGAAAAGTTGCAGAAACCAGTATTGCAAGTTTAGCAATTTCACATGTAGCTCAAGCAATATCTCAAGCTAATTGGGATCTCAGTATTACAAACCAATACCTAGTAGCTGACCCTGTGTCAAAAAGTTTAAAAATATCAAATGGTATTATACAATTTGAAGAATCCATAGGGTTGGGCACTGAACTAAATTTAGACAAAGCATCAGAATTTATTCAATTATCCAATTAATTAAATCAACTCAAGTTGTTTTGATGTTGTTCTTGTTTTTGCTGATCTAGTTTTACTTCTACTTCCATGTTTATTAAAAACTTTATTTGACTTTAATCGATAGTCATTATCTTTTCGAGCTATAGATATTTTTTCTCGTGCAAATTTTACAGCTTCTTTATGGTCAACAATTGGGTTTGGATAATCTTTTCCAAGAATACATTTGTACTTTGATTGCATTTCTGAATTCATTTTCCAAGGTTCATGAATAAATGAAGAAGGAATATTTTTTAATTCAGGTACCCACTTTTTTATAAAGTCACCATCCTTATCATGTTCCATAGACTGTTTTATAGGATTATATATTCTAAGAGTATTTATTCCTGTCACACCTGACTGCATCTGTAATTGACTATAATGAATTCCGGGTTCGTAATCAGTAAATAATTTTGCCAACACATATCCAGATGATCTCCAATCAATCCACAAATCATAACTCGCAAAACTTGTTAACATTGCCCTCATTCGAAATGTGATCCAACCATTGTGAGTTAAATAACGCATACAAGCATCAATAAATGGAAAACCCGTTTTTCCTTCTTCCCAAGCTTTTAATCTATCTTTATTTGAATTCTTATCTCTCATTCCCTCAAAACTGGAATGCATGCATTTATATTCAATAGATGGTTGATCCTCTAATTTTTGAATAAAGTGGCATCTCAAGATAATCTTGAACTAAATGCAGATAATCCTCTTTTATTATACTTTAAACCTTTTTTCACAGTTATTTTTAAAGTCTTTTATTCTTTTATAAACCTCTTTAACTGAAAGTGTTCCATTTGTAAGATGTGGAGAAAGTCTTGAACAATATTTATCTGAAAAATTTGGACCAGATATATTAGGTAAATAACTATCTAACTTTTTAGTTAAAAAGTTATTTAATAGTTTTAATCCCTTCTTGTCTGCCGCCTTTTTGATATTCAAAAATTTTTTCTATAGAAGAAATCAAATCTTCCTTTTCAACAGCTTATAGATTTAATTGAATGTTTTAATTGATTTAATATTTTTGGAGTTTCAAAATATTCTCTGACATTCTTTTATTCCTTAAATGTAGACCATTTATTTCTATCATTTAATTTTCTAATCACTCCATTTGTTGGGTATTGAAAAAAATTGACATTATTTTTACCACACCAATTAATTACATTCATATCTCTTTTATAAGTCCAAGAATTTGAAGTTTCTTCATGAGCATAAATAGATATTAAATTATATTTTTTTTAATAAGTTCAAAAAAAAAAAATAATTGCATCACTTTTAAAAATCAAAAGCTCTGCTTTCATTTTTGAAATATCTTTTTTTAGATCAAAGAGACAATCACGAACAAAATACCAATGTCTTTTTGATGCAAAGGGTTGTTTCCAATAATCAGTTTCAAAAATATAAACTGGTAATGTAGGAATATTTGTCTTAGATGCCTCTAATAAAGGCTTGTGATCAATAACTCTTAAATCTCTTTTAAACCAAACTATTTGACATGATTGTTTCATTTAAATGATTTAAGATGATACAGTTTAATGATAAATAATAAAAAATTTTGTTATTTGTTAGATAATTTTTATGACGACCAACTTTTAATCTTAAAAAATTTCTGTAATTTCGAATAGTATCATTTGGGACTTGTATACAGAGCAATCTTAAAAAGGGTTGGGGGCATTCATCTATAGAACAAGGCTTAAAGTTCGCTGAAGAAATCAATTTAAACAACCTAATCATTTCTCATCACTCTCCTAATAGAACTGATCAACAACTAAATGATTTATCCAAAAAATATTTAAATTATGAAATTGAATTTGCATCAGAAAACAAGGATTTAAAAATATGGACAGTTAAAGTATAATATGAATCAAAGTATATTTAAGGCTGGAGATGCTCCTGACAAAATGTACCTGCTAGTAAAAGGAAAAGTAGGCATTTTTCTACCTAAAAATGACACCAAAAGCCCAAACTTTGTTATTGAAGAAAATGAACTATTTGGCGAAATGGGAGTAATTGAAAATGAATTAAGAATGGCAACAGCAAGATGTATTGAAGAGTGTGAAAATTATTTCAATAACAAAAAGAGTTTGATAAAGAGTTAATCAATCTGATGTTTTGTAAAAGGATGTTTAAATGCCATAGAAAGGAAACTTGAAAAAAAAAAATATAAACTATTGACTGGAGATATTTATTCAAATAGCCAATTGAAGCTTTTGATTATGAAGAAACTGAAATTCTAGAGTGTATTTAAATTTTTTTTAAAAAAATTATTAAACATATTTAATTGATCATTTTTTTCCACCAGTAAGAAAAACTTGGCTTTAAGTTCATATCTACTGTTTGGCCTATCAATGGTGTCAAAAAATTTATATTTTCCTTTTTAGATAAATATTCAATCTCATTAGGAGGATCATACCAATTATGCATAGCTAATGAAAACATTCCCCAGTGAATTGGAATCAAATATTTTCCTCTTAAATCCTTAAATCCTTTTATAACTTCTGAAGGCATATTATGAACAGCTTTCCATCTTTCATTATATTGACCACTATCCATAAAAACCACTTCAATAGGTCCATATTTATCACCAATTTCTTTGTAATGTTTGTTATAACCAGAATCACCATTAAAATAGAAACTTCTATTATTAAACTTTACAACCCATGAAGACCATAAGGATTTTTGAGATTCAAAGAAGCCCTTTCTTCCTGAAAAATGCTGTGCTGGTGTACTAATAAAAATTGAAATTTTTTTTCATCCCACCAATCAAATTCTAAATTTTTTTCTTATCAATTCCCCATCTCAACAAATGAGGTGACACACCTAGAGGAGTAATAAATTTTAAGTCATGATTTTTAAAATATTTAATAGTCATCATATCTAAATGATCATAATGATCGTGTGAAATTAAAATAAAATCAATTTTTGGCATTTGATCTAAACTATAAACTGGTGGCTGAAATCTTTTTATCATCCAATTAAAAGGAGAAGCTGATGACGAAAAAACTGGATCAATTAAAATTATTTTATTATTTATTGAAAGTAAAATACTTGAATGTCCTAACCAAATAAATTTAATATTATTAGAAGATTCAGCAAACTCGTCATTAACTAAATTTTTTTTCTCCGGTAAAAAAACTTTTGGCCTTGTTTCATTAGAGCTAAAAACCAATTATTTTTTAGGTTTTTAATTGGTTTTTCCAAAACCTCCCTCTTCTCTCATTTTTATCAATTATACCTATTTTTTCATTTATAAATTTATCTTGATTTAAATCATAATTATCTGATTTAATTAACGATAATTTATATTCACCAGATGGTATATTTCCGAATTGTTCACAACTTGTAAGAAATAAAATACTTAAAATAGAGAATAATGAAGCTATCATAAGACATAAATATAAAATTTTTTTAAACATATTTTAATTATTTTTCAGAATATTCTACAATTGGTGACCAATTTTTAATTAGATTTGTTTTTTTAATTAAATTTTCACATCTACTTTTGTATAAAAAATTGATGTAATCATTAGGATTAATATCAAAAATTTTATTAAATAGCTTCAATGCATTTTTAAATTTTTTACTTTGATAAAGCTCAACACCTTTTTAAAGTCTTTAATTGTGTCTTTTTTTAGTTGATATGACTTGATAGAATTACTATCAATAACTTCATATATAGAAAATGAATCAGATTTCCCTTTAACTTTTACAATGTCAACAAATCTAGTAAATAAATCTTTTTGCTTTATTTTTTTCTTTGTATCTTCGCTAATTAAAATATCAGATTTGTAAACTTTCGTTAAACTTTCTAATCTTGATGCAATATTTACTGCATCACTTATTACAGAGCCTTCCATTCGATTAGATTCACCTAGTGTACCTAACATCATCTTGCCTGTATTTATACCAATGCCAATTTTAATTGGGTCTTGTCCATTTATTGAAGATTTTTGATTATAAGAATTTAAACTTTTGTGCATTTCAATAGCTGCAATAACTGCATCTTTCTCAGATGTTTTAAACAAAGCCATAACACCATCACCCATGAATTTATCAATATAGCCATTATTTTTTCTTATTAATGGACCAATATTATTTAAATAAGAATTTACAAATTTAAAATTTTCTTCTGGTGACGTTTTTTCTGATATAGAGGTAAAAGATCTAATATCAGCAAACAAAATACTCATGTTAATACTAACCTGATCTCCAAGCTTAACATCTAAAATACTATCCTTTCCTAAATATTCTAAAAGTTGCTTCGGAACAAATCTTTGATATGCTTTTGTCAGTTTTACCTGTTGTTCAAAAAGTGAATTTTTCATGTCATTTAGTTGCTGTGCCACAGCAAAACCAAACGTAATGAACATTGCTATAAATAAAATACCTACCGAAGAAGATATTATAAACCAAGTTACCCAAGTAAAATCTAAAATAAGGTACGATATCAAAGACACTGGAACAGATAGAAATGGTAGAAGAAATGAAACAAACAAGTATTTAGAATATTTACTACCTTTTTTCCATAATTTATATGATAAAATTGCTGAAGTTAGTAATAATAATAAAAAAGGTATTGTTAAAAACTTCATCTGGATAATACCTGGACCACCCCGATCAGGAGGATAATTCACCAAATCAATATATTTTTCAGTTGGCCAATTCAATGAAGTAAAAAAAGTTAATTATGACCATTAATAAATAAAATATGATTATAAATATATATATCTTGTCAACTTTTGGAAAAGTTATTCTTAAATTCATTGATGACCTAAAAAATTGTAAAAGTAGAATAAATAAAATTGAAATCTGACATAGTGAAAATTCGCTATGATAAACCCAGCGATCTATAGATAATACTTTACCTATTACTAGATTTGTTGTTGATAATATTGATAGTTGGAACAAGCTCAATGACAGCCAAATATATGGACCCTTAGACACTATAAACATAAACAAATAATAAAGTGCAAAAGAAAATACGATCGATATAGTGGCTATATTTGATAATATACTTAGATATTGTTGGAAACGAACAGTTTCCCAAGTTCCAATGCCAATTCTATCTAGACCATTTGTCTTTCCCATGTATCTATCTAAAGGATTATTTCTAAAATAGTTATAAACTATGGTTACTTCATTTTTAGGTAATAAAATTCTATATTTATCTAAAACCCTTCCTTCATCAATCCATCCATCAGTTTCAAAATTCCAATAGGAATAAGTCTTTTCTAATCCATTAAAATCAGTAAAAACCTTTTTTTCAGTATTCCAATTATGAAAAAGACCTATTTCATTTGTATTAAAGTTATTTAAAATTTTAAATCTAACCCAATATCCATCAACTATAGATTGGTAATTGTTTAGTTTCTTTTTCCAACTTCCTTTTTTGAGTTCTTTAAGAGTTGTATTATGATCGTAACCTTCCAAATATTCAAAGTGTTTGTATGGGATATTTTCTAAACTTTTTGAACCAATTGAAAATGGCACTAAAATTTGATCATTACTTTTAGCTAAGGATAATTTTTGAAAAAAAAATAAATTAGAAAAAAAAGAAAAGCATATTAGCGAAAATGTTAGAAATTTCATATAGTTAAATATATTTTAAAATCTTTGAAATAAACTGACATTATTCAAATCCGTACTTTTTTAATACTTTTTCATATACTGGGTAACTTAATTTTTCATTATTATATTTTTTAAATATATCATAAATTTTAGTTAATTTATTTGTCTTAATAGCTAATTTAACATTTTCAAAATGACCTTCTGCAGTTTTAAATTTATTTTCAAAATGTGATGCCACTCCAGAATGTATTTCATACCAAAATTTGTTTTGATGCGGGATTGGGCTCATCATTTTTAATGCATTTTTTCCATCCTTCACAATATTATAACATGTCGCTAACATATAATTATCCATAATTGCAAAATTACCAGTGTCCATTCTATTAGCAGTTAACCCCATTTCCCAACAACCACGATGAAATTGACATTCATTATTTGAATTATCCTTAGGTCGTTGACTAGAATTACTTACATTATCTAATGTACAGTTACCTCCAAATGCTACATTCATCGCTAATCTACTAAGTACACTAGGGTCTCCTGTATTTTGTTCAAAAGCTCTATTAGCTATACTAAACATTTGTTCCCAATTTTTTTTATGAAATTCTATCATTGTTTTAACTTGAAGACCTTTTGATGATTTAGGATCAAGCCTTAATGCATTTTCAATATATTTAGATGCATCATTCAACAAATGATTATTTTCTTGATCAGGATAATCTGCATATAAATTTCTAGTTCTGACAGCTAACCATACCCAAGCATCAGCATAATTAGGATCTTTTTTAACGGATTCCTTCAAACAATTTATAGCTTTCATTCTATCTTTTAGAACTATTTCTGAGTTTCTAGCTAAGTTTATACATTCATATATTGATATATCACTAGTTTCACTACTTACTATTTTAGTATAAATATCTTTAGAGAGCACTGCTCCAGCTCCAACTAATTCATTAATAATTTTTTTAATTATTTCATCTTGCAGGGCAAAAATATTTTTACCTGTCAAATCCCTATCATATGTTTCAGACCATATATTTGATATGTTCTTTCCATCAATTAAATCAACTTTTACTCTCAACATATTATCAATTTGCATGATGTTACCATCTACCAAATAAGAAGCATTTGTTTTTTTTGATACTTCACTTAGATCTTTTGGAATTTTTTTTAAATTTAATATATTCAATGATTTAGAAGACTTTGTTAGTTTTGATCCTAAGTCCTGAGATATGCCGAGAGCTAAAAGTTTTTCTTTTTTTGTATCACTTAAACTTTTAAAAGGAAGTACAACAATTTTACTGGTATCAAGTTTTTTTTCAGTGTCGAACATTCCAGTAAAAAATAATCCTATAAATACGGCAGCTATAGCACCCCCTAATAATCCAATAAGTTTGGCCTTTGATGATTGAGTTTTTAATTTTCTTTTTTGTGAAGGGTCAAGTAACAAGTCATATGCATGAAATATATTTTCTTTGACCTTTTGTTCACCAAGATTATTAAATTCATACTTTGTTTTGTTAGCAACTAGATCATAAACGTTCTTTGCTATTGTTATCCCACTAGGTTGTGCTAAGGCCTCTAAACGAGCGGCAATGTTTACACCATCGCCCATAAGATTCTTATCACCTTGCTTTACAACATCACCCATGTTTATACCTATACGGTATTCTAATTTGACCTGTGTGGTGTCATTAGCATTACGCTCTTTAATTTTCTTTTGAAATTCTACAGCCATATTAATAGCTGCAACAGCACTTGGAAATTCAGCAAAGACAGAGTCTCCACCTGTGTTAAATATTCTACCCTTCTGCTTTTTTATTATGGGCTCAATAATTTTATTACATTCATTAAGACTTGCTAAAGTAGCATCTTCGTCTTTTTCCATATGTTTACTGTAGCCAACAACATCAGTGGCAAATATAACAGCAATTTTACGGTCAGCATCTTGAGTTGACATAGATGAATTAACTATACATGTTTAACACAAATTGAAAATATTTTATTTAACTAAAATTTCCAGAAATTAGTTTTGCACTTTTGAATTCTACTTTTTTGGTTTTTTCCATAAAAACGAGATATTCTTAGTTGATCTTTAGCTTCGTCTGTAGCTTCTTGAAGTGATCCTTTAATTGGTCTACTCGACCATTCTCTACCATCTACAATAAATGTTATAATGTAGGTTGTTTCCATATTAACTCATAAGCCTTTCCATTCTTTTCCTAATAAGCACAAAGACATTCCTAAACCGGTTATTATTAGACCAAAACTTACTGAATATAATACATAATCTATAGATAAATTTTTAGATATTGCAAAATAACCAAATAACACCACACATGAAAATCTTAAAATTCCAACAAGAATTGGCTTTATCATTTTGCCTGTTCCTTGACTTGAAAAATAAATAGCCTGTCCAAGCCCAAAAAGACAATAAAATGGTGTTACAATGAAAATATATTTTAAACAGTATTTAATCACATCAGGGTTTGAAGAAAAATATTGATATAAAAAATGAGGAAAAAGATTAACGAAGAACCCAATAAAACCTATTATTAAAAAACAGACGATACCACCTGTAAAAGCTATCTTTCTAGCTCTGGCAAACTGCTTAGATCCAAAATTAATACTTACAGATGCAGTTAAAGCAGCACCAATTCCAAATATTATAGGAGTTAAGATCAATTCTAATCTTGCACCTATGCCATAACCAGCTAAAGCATTTGCTCCAAAATTACCAATATAACCAGTCATAACTCCTACTGTGAGAGCAATGGTAATGCTATTTAAAAGTCCAAGACCTCCAACTCTCATAATATCTAGAAAAATCAAATTCGAGAATTTATGAAATTTAAATTTTAAAATTTTTTGCTTAAAAATTAAATAATAAAACAAATACGACATCATTATCACATGACAAATAACTATTGAAATAGCTGGGCCAAGAAAACCAAATTCAAAGCTATCGTTTATTCCAAATGTTAAAATGTATGATAAAATTATTTGAGATAGACTTCCAATTACAATTGCTTTTGATGGTATAAAAGTATTTCCTAAACCTCGAATAATTGAAGCTAATATATGGGTTAACCAGAAGAAAATTGAAAATGCAAAAAATACTTTTGCATAATCAATTGCTCCAATTAAAATTAATTCGGTTGCACCCATAAATTTAAATATATTTTCTGAATATAATAAAAAGATTATTGTAAAAATAGATGCCATTCCCAGTGCAATTAAAATCGAATGAAAACAGGATACTTCAGCTTTTTTTATATCTTTACTACCAATTGCCCTTCCAACTGAAGAAGTAACCCCACCACCAATAGCTCCTGCAGCCATCATCAACATAAGCATTTGAAATGGAAAAATTATAGCTATTATAGCTAATGCTTCGGTACCTAAATACCCAAGAAAAACAGCATCTGCAAATGTTGCGATTGTCCATGCCATCCAAGCAATCGCATTAGGAAAACCAAGTTTCCAAATCATTTTAAGGATTGATCCGTTTAAGATTAAAGGTATATTTGAAATTATAGTCTCCTTAAAACTCTTTTTTTAAAAATAACAATATAAAAATCAAAATTTAATTATTTTAATGGATATGTCGATGTAGCATGACATAGAACATCTCTGCTATCTTCTGAATAAATTTTTGTTTCACCAATTGCTATTGTGCTACCAAACCTTTGAACCTCACTTTCAATTATAAAATAATCTCCAAAAGCTGGTCTTATAAAATTATTGTTTTGAGAAAGTGTTCCTCTTTGAGATTTAGTTGACGTATTCATTGCAATAGACATAACTGTATCAATTACTGACATCAAAATTTGTCCAGATAAAGCACCTGTAACAAATTGATAATCTTTAGAATTTTCTAATCTTGCGACAACCTTGCCTTCCTCAATACTTAAAAAAGACAATTTTAATTGTTTGACATAAGGAGCAAATACATAATCATATATCTGCTCAATATTTTCCATTGTTATAGTATCTTCAGGTAATTTTAAGTTCATACAAAATTATTATTACTTTTAAATATAATGTAAAATAATTAATTTGAATTAATCTATTAATCTAATTCCGCCACCCTTTTCAGAGCTAACTGAATGCATTCTAAGTGTTTTAAAAATATTCCTTCCAAATGATGAATTAGATTTATTTGAACATAATGACAAATTATTGCGTTTACTAATATCAGTAAAAACATTTAATTTTCCATTATTAGCATCAATTTCAATTTCGTCTTCATCTTTGATTTTCCCTATAATTCCATCATCAATTGCTTCAGGAGTAACATGAATTGCTGCAAGAATTTTACCTGATGCCCCAGACATTCTTCCATCGGTTAATAAAGCAACTTTAAACCCTAGATCTTGTATATTTGATAAGATTGGTGTCAATGAATGTAATTCTGGCATTCCATTAGCTTTGGGTCCTTGATTACGAACGACGATAACTACATTCCTATTTAAAATTCCTTTTTCGTAAGCTTTTTTTACTTCTTCTTGATCATCAAATACCAATGCTTTTTCTTTAATATATCTAAACTCTTCTTTAACAGCTGATATTTTTGCAACACATTTCCCAATGTTTCCATTTAACATTTTTAAACCACCATTATTTTGATGTGGTTTTTTAACATACCTAAGAATATCTAAATCAAAAGACTTAACCTGACTTTTATTCCAATTTATTTTTGAGTTTTCTAATGTTGGTTCAGAAACATAGTCAAATAAATTTTTACCCCAAATTGTTTTGGCAGATCCATCTAATAATCCATTATTTAATAATTCACCAATTATAAAACTTATACCACCAGCTGCATGGAATTGATTTATATCAGCACTTCCATTTGGATAAACTTTTGACAATAAGGGTATAATTTTTGATAAATCATCAAAATCTTCCCATAAAATCTTTATACCAGCCGATGCTGCCATTGCTGGAAGATGTAAGGTATGATTTGTGGATCCACCAGTTGCAAGCAAACCTATTATTGCATTAACAAAACTTCTCTCATCAATTATTTTACCTAAAGGTCTGACATCATTACCTTTTCTGTTAATTTTGACAGCTTGCTCAACAGCTAAAACGTTATAAGCATGACGTAAATCACTGTTCGGATGAACAAATGCAGCCCCAGGAATATGAACACCCATTATTTCCATAATAATTTGATTTGAATTAGCTGTTCCATAAAAAGTACAAGTTCCTTCACCATGATATGCTTTACTTTCAGCTTTTATTAATTCTTCTCTAGTAACCTCACCTTTTGCAAAGGCCTTTCTTATATTTGCTTTTTCTTCATTAGGTAAACCACTTGACATCGGGCCAGCAGGCATAAAAACAACGGGTAGATACCCAAATGATAAAGCTCCTATAAAAAGTCCAGGAATAATTTTATCACATATTCCTAAACAAATTGCTGAATCATAAACACCATGACTTAATGCAATTGCAGTTGACATGGCGATGACATCTCTTGACATCAAAGATAATTCCATACCTACTCTACCTTGAGTAATTCCATCACACATAGCTGGGACACCTCCAGCCATTTGGGCTGTTGCACCGTACTGATTTGAAATTGATTTTATTAAGCTTGGATAGTTTTCATAAGGCTTATGGGCAGACAACATATCATTATATGAAGAAACAATACCTAGGTTTGGCTTTTTATTCATCAATATGTTTAATTGATCACTTTTAGGTGTTGAAGCAGCTACATGAGCCATATTTGAGCATGAAATTGTATTTCTATTGATTTCATTACTATTTTCCATTTCGTCAATACTATCTAAGTATCTTTTTCTTGTGTCTTTACTTCTATTAATAATCCTATCTAAAACATTCTTTATTTCTGGATGTAATTCAGTCATTTAACAACTCTATATGAAAATTATTTATTCTATGTTTTAAGAGATAATATAAGGGTATATTTTTATTGTTATATGCCTCCCTTAACACTTCTTGTTTAAGTTTTCCTTTTATTAAAAGTATAATTAAATTTGATGATAATATTAATGGTAAATTCATTGAAATTCTTGGAATGAAAGGATTGCCATTAGCTTTAACTTCATCAATACTTGATTTAGATTTTGGGTCTAACATATTGGTATTATTGATCATATTTGGAAATAATGAAGCGAAATGACCATCATTTCCTATGCCTAATAAACATATATCTAATGGAAATTTAAAATTATCATCCTTATTAAGATTTTTGTTTAAAGGAATGAATTTACTCTTTTTAGCCTCATTTTTTAGTAAATAATCGTTTATTAATTTTTGATTACTATGATCATTATCTGGATCAACTAATCTGTCATCAACAAGTGTAATTAGGACTTTTGACCAATCTAATTTTTGCTTTGACAATTCATTAAAAATTTTAATTGGACTTGTTCCACCTGGAACCGCAATTGAAGCATTTTGATATTTGTTTATGCTTGAAGAAAGATTCTTTGTTATTAATTCAATTACATCCATAATTTATTCTTTTGGGTCAATCCATTCGTGATTATTTTTAACTAAAATTCTATCTTCTGGTCCCATTGTCCCAGATCTATATAACTGAGGTGGTTTTGACTGAACTTTATCGACAATAGGGTCAATAAAATCCCAAGCAGCCAAAACTTCATCTAAACGCATAAATAAAGTTTGATTTCCTCTAGCCACATCCATTAATAATCTTTCATAAGCATCTGGTAATCTTTCAATAAATGTTTCGTTAAAAGATAAATTTAATTCAGATGGAAAGAATCTCATTCCACCAGGACCTGGCTCTTTAGATGTTAATTTTAATTTTAGACCCTCATTGGGCTGAACTCTTATAATAAGCATATTAGGTTTATCAGTTTTTTTATCAAAATCTTTTAATTTGGAAAAAATATTATGAGGTTTATTTTTAAAAGTTATTATAATTTCACTGGCTCTAGTGGATAATTTTTTACCAGTTCTGAGATAAAATGGTACTCCTGCCCACCTCCAATTATCAATGTTAACTTTTAATGCAATAAAAGTTTCAGTATTAGTTGATTTGCCAAATTCGTTTTCATAACCTTGATATTGACCTGTTTGAATATCACTATCACTTAATTCTCTTAAAGATTTTAATATCCGAAGCTTTTCATCCCTTACTTGATTTGCATCAAAGTATGAAGGTGGCTCCATCGCAACCAAACAAAGCAACTGAAGTAAATGATTTTGCACCATATCTCTTATAGCGCCGTATTCATTATAATAAGAAATTCTATCAGCTACCCCAATTTCTTCTGCTACTGTAATTTGAACATTTTCAATATTTTTATTATCCCATTGGTTTTCAAAAAAGGTGTTTGCAAACCTTAGAGCCATTAAATTTTGTACTGTTTCTTTACCTAAATAATGATCAATTCTATATATTTGTTCTTCTTTAAATGTTTTGTATAAATTTTCATTTATCTCAATTGCGGATACCTTGTTAAACCCAATTGGTTTTTCTACAACTACTCGACTATGTGAAGAATTTAATTTTGATTTTCTAATTAAATTGCATGTTGTTTCAAATAGATTAGATGATATAGCAAGATAAAAGATACATATTTGTTTTTTGTTAGAATTTTTATTTAATAATAAAGTTAAATCATTAATTCCATCACCAGTAATTAAATCTAAAGTTATCAGTATTAAAAGTTTATGAAATTCGTTCCATTGTTTTTGTAAAGTTTTATCTGATTTAATAGAATTAAAAATATGTGGCTTTATAAGATTTAATAAAGTTTCTAGCTTTGTTTTTTTATGTAAGCATATAATTATATTTGATTTATCATCAATTTGTTTATCTACGAACCTCCAAAATAAAGCAGGAATTATTTTTCTCGTAGAAAGATCCCCTCCTCCACCAAAAATAACAAAATCACTAGGGACTAATTTTTGCAGTATTTGGGATTGAACTCTTCATTAAAAACCTTCTAACATACTTTATGTAATCTTTTATATTTTATGAAATAGATGTTATGACATTTGTCATTAATTTAACCTATTGCCTGTTTTTGGATCAAAAATTGAGGCTTTTGATAAATTAAAATGAAAATCAATTTCTGAACCTAATGTCACTTCACTTTCCGAATGGAATCTTGCGGTCACCTCAGAACCACCTAAATCGGTAACGATAAAAGTATCAGAACCAGCTGGCTCAATCACTTTTACATCTGATTTAATTGCTTGAAAATTTTTATCTTTTGAAGCGTTTTTTTCTATTATATTTTCGGGTCTTATACCGATAATAATTTCTTTTGGCAGATTTTCTTTACAATTGTATTTAAATATTGCTGGCTTTTTTTTATTTTTATTAACTTCAATTAAATACTGTCCTTTATTTTTTGTTGTTGTTGCTTTAATTAAATTCATGGAAGGAGATCCCATAAAATCTGCAACAAAAATATTGGCTGGCGTATTATATATTTGAGAAGGTGATCCAATTTGTTGAATGACACCATCTTTCATTACGACTATTTTTGTTGCCAAAGTCATTGCTTCAATTTGATCATGAGTTACATAAACCATTGATGCATTTAAATCATAATGTAATTTTTTGATTTCTGTTCTCATTTCAACTCTTAACTTTGCATCAAGATTTGATAAAGGTTCATCAAACAAAAACAATTTTGGATCTCTTACCAAAGCACGTCCCATTGCAACTCTTTGCCTTTGGCCACCTGATAATTGACTTGGCTTTCTATTCAACAAATTTTCTATTTGTAATTGTTTTACTACTTCTTGAAGCTTGTTTTTTTGTATCTGTTTATCTAAACCCCTTACTTTCATTCCAAAAGTAATATTTTTTTCAACAGTCATGGTTGGATAAAGAGCATAAGATTGAAAAACCATTGCAATATCCCTGTCTTTAGGTTCTATATTAATCATATTTTTTTCATCAATATGAATGTCTCCACTATCAATTTTTTCTAATCCAGCAATACAATTTAATAATGTAGATTTTCCACATCCAGATGGCCCTACAAGAACCAAAAACTCTCCTTTGTTTAAATTAATGTTTATGTCATTTAATACATTAACCTTCCCAAATTTTTTATTTACATTTCTTATACTTAAAACTGAATTCATTAATTTATCCCTTTACTGAACCTGCTGTTAATCCTCTAATAAAATATTTTCCTGCAATAATATAAACTAACAATGTTGGAAGTGCCGCTATTATGGCTGAAGCCATATCAACGTTATACTCTTTAACTCCGGTAGTTGAGTTTACAATATTATTTAAAGCCACTGTTATTGGTTGTGTTCCAGCTTCACTGAATGAAACCCCAAAAAGAAAATCATTCCATATTTGAGTGAACTGCCAAATAACAGTTACAACAATAATTGGTAATGACAAAGGCAAGAAAATTGACCAAAAAATTCTAAAAAAATTTGCGCCATCAATTTTTGCAGCTTTAATTAATTCAACAGGAATGCTTACATAGAAATTTCGAAAAAATAAAGTTGTGAAACCAATTCCATAAACCACATGAACTAAAATTAATCCTGGAATACTTCCTGCTAAATTTAAAATTCCTAATACCCTTGCCATAGGTAATAAAATCACCTGAAATGGAATGAAACATCCAAAAAGTAGTAATGCAAAAATGATGTTAGACCATTTAAACCGCCACTGAGCTATAACATAGCCATTTAAAGCTCCAATAAAAGTTGAAATCATTACAGCAGGTATTGCGATAAAAATAGAATTCCAAAAGTAAGGTTTCAAACCTTCACATTTAATACCTGTACATGCTTTTGACCACGCAACACTCCACGCATCAAAAGTTATTTCTCTTGGAAGTGAAACCAGACTTCCTGTTTTGATTTCTTCTAAACTTTTAAGTGAAGTAGTAATCATTACAAAAAGTGGAAGAAGATAGTAAAATGCAAATAAAAATAGAATGATATACAACAATATTCTTAACATTAAATTCGTATAACTTGATGAAGAATTATTGATCATTTTTGTTCCTTAATTCAGAGTACAAGTAAGGAACTACTACTGAGAATATTACAATCATCATAATTATTGCTGAACTGGCAGCTTGACCTAAATCACCACGTGAAAATGCCATTGTGTACATATATGTTGCTGGTAAATCTGTTGCATAACCAGGTCCTCCGCCAGTTAAAGCTATAACCAAATCAAAACTTTTTATTGCTAAATGCGCTAAAACTATAAATGCAGATAAAAAAATTGGAGCCATTGAAGGAATAATTATAGCTGTATAAATTTTAGTGGTAGGAACACCATCGACTTTTGCAGCTTTTATAATTTCTTGATCAACTGATCTTAATCCAGCTAAAAATAATGCCATCACAAACCCTGAGGCTTGCCATACACCTGCAATAACAACTGTATAAATTGCATAATCAGGATTTACCAACCAGTCAAAAGTAAAATTTTCAAACCCCCAATTTTTAAATACATTTTCTATTCCTAAACCAGGGTTTAATATCCATTTCCAAGCTGTACCGGTAACAATTAAAGACAAGGCCATCGGATATAAATAAATTGTCCTTAAAAAACCTTCTATACGTATTCTTTGATCAAGAAATATTGCAATAATTAAACCTAATATCATTGCAATTAGAATGAATAAAAATCCAAATATAAATAAATTATTTAAGGCTACTTCCCATCTTGGGGAATCAAATAAACGATCATATTGTATAAAACCAACAATATCATATTTTGGCATTAATCTAGATTTTGTAAATGATATCCATGCTGTCCAAGCAATAAATCCATAAACAAAAACCAAAATAGCAAAAAATGAAGGAGCAATTACAATCTTTGGTATATTTTTTTCTAGCCACTTAAACATTATAGTAACTTAATAAAATAAACTGCTTCCATATAAAAATGGAAACAGTTTATTATTTTTTAATTATTTACTATTTTCAATAGCTTTTACTAACTTGCTAACAGCTTCTTTTGAAGACATGTTAGAATTAAAGTGAGCTGTAATTACATCTGTAATAGCACCTGCTTGTGCACCTCTTAATGCCATGCCATGAGCATAACTAGGTAAGAGAGTTCCACCAACAGAACTTGCACCCATATCAGCAGCTGAAATATGTGCACATTGATCAAATTCATTTAAACTTACATCAGTTCTAGCTGGAATTGATCCTTTATTTAAGTTAAAGACCTTTTGGAAGTTTTTTCCAACAATCAACTTAGCAAGAAGTTTTTGTCCATCTTGTCTATCTGATCCTTTAACTTTAAACATCGCAAAACTATCTACATTATATAGAAAACCTTCACCAGGTGTTGATGCACAGAGAAAATCTTTTCCAGGTACTTTACCTGCAGCTAAAAATTCACCTTTAGCCCAGTCACCCATAATTTGAAAAGCAGCTTCTCCATTCATTACCATAGCAGTGGCAAGGTTCCAGTCTCTTCCTGAAAAGTTCTTATCAACAAAACCTCTCATGGTTCTCATTTGATCAAAAACTTTAATCATAGTATCTGATTGAAGTGCGTTTTTATCTAGTTTAACGAATGCATCATGAAAAAAATTAGCTCCACCAATGCCTAATGCCACAGCTTCAAAAACTGTTGCGTCTTGCCATGCTTGGCCACCATGAGCTAAAGGAATTATTCCTTTTTTCTGTAAAGCTTTTGCAGTTGCATTAAACTCTTCCCATGTTCTTGGCATACCAAAACCATTAGAAGATAAAACAGATGCATTAGCCCAAATCCAATCAATTCTGTGTACATTAACTGGAGCTGCACACCATTTACCTTCGCATTTCATATGATTTGCAATTGATCCTGGCAAAACTTTTGACCAATTATTTTGTTTAGCTACAGATGATATGTCAGCCAGAGCACCTTCTTCATACCATTCTTGAATTGATGGACCTTTTAATTGAACTGCTGCAGGTGCATTACCAGACAAAACTCTTGCTTTAAGAGCAGTCATTGCTGCATCACCACCACCTCCTGCTACAGGCATGTCAGTCCATTTTCCACCATTTTGTGAGAATTCTTTTTGAAGAACAGCAACTGACTTTGCTTCACCTCCAGATGTCCACCAATGTAACACTTCTGCAGATGGTCCTGCATAAGAAACTGATGAAAATGATAAAGTTGATGCTATTGCAACGATACCAAGTTTTTTATTTAACATATTTCCTCCTATAAAAATAATTTTGATCATAATCATAATTTAAATAAGGAATACTGTTTTTCTTAAATGTATATAATATTTTAATGAGATTTGTTACATTGTGTTACTAATAAAAATTTTATAGAAGAAATTATAAGGAAATATGAGCATACCAAGCATTTTAGTTGTTGAAGATGATTATGAAATGCAAGAAATGATGTTAAAGTTTCTTCGTAAAAATGGTTTTATTGTTTATGCTGCAACAAATTCTGATGAACTGCAAAATGAATTAAGAAAACATAGAATAGATCTTATTTTATTAGATGTAATGCTTGGTGATGAAAACGGCATTACTATTTGTAAAGAAATTAGAATTAACCAAAATATACCGATTATAATTGTATCAGCACTTGCAACTGATCAAGACAGATTAAGTGGATATGGTGTTGGTGCAGATGATTATATAGTCAAACCATTTAATCCAGATTTATTGCTTGCACGTGTTAAAGCAGTTTTAAAAAGAGGATTAAAAGTTCCATCTTTAAGCTATAGAAGAAATACTTATAGTTATTCATTTGATAACTGGCTTTATGATGGCAAAAAAGACACTATTGTTTCACCTGAAGGTTTTCATATCTCTCTTTCTTATAAAGAAACCAAAATGCTAAAAGTTTTTTTTAGCTAACCCTAACATTTCTCTTTCTAGAGAAGAACTTGCTAATGCCATAGATGATTCCCGAGATCTTAGATAACAAATTAAATACTGGATGAAAGTAGAGCAATAGATGTTTTAATTGGAAGGCTGAGATCAAAGATAGAAAAAGACACAAAGCTGCCAACTTTAATAAAAACAGAACGTGGATTAGGTTATATATTTACTGCAGAAGTTAAACCTAAAAATGTTTAATTTAAGAGAAATAATTAGTTATAATAATCAATTAATTTTATTTATTTTATTTTCATTTTTAATTGGAACTACTTCAACATATCTATGGATATCTTCTAATAATAATTGGAACATATATCTAAAAAAAGCCTATAACTTTGGGATAAATATTCATAATGATATAAGTTATGGATATAAATCAATTAACAATGAAGAGTTTCAAGAATTAAATTTTTTTACATGACCAGTTGTCTACTGAAGAAATTTTAAAGAACGTAAATTTTCCTTCACAAAATTTAATAACTTCTTTTTCAATGTTGAATGATAATAAATTACTCAACAAAAAAATAAAAACTTCAATACATATAGTTTCTCCTAAATTAAAATATCCAATAGCTGAATTAAAGAATTTTAATCAAAATAATCCACAAATGCAGCTTGGTAAAGTAACCGAGTTGTTGGCTAAATATTGCTCTAATTCACTGTTATTTATCAAGATAGATAAAAGTAAATGGTATAAAGTTAATGGTAATCATATTTGGAATTGTGATGAAGCACCTTATGATTACAGGTTAACATCTATAATTATATTTTTGGTCTCATTTTTAATTTTATCTCTTTATGTAAGAGAGAATAAAATTAAACACTTAGATTTTATTAAAAACTTAAAAAATAATCTGGGAACCAAAAAAAATGCTATTGAAGAAACCAAAGGGCCAAAAGAATATCAAGACATTAGTAAAACATTAATTTCATTCATTGCTAATGAAAGAAAAAAACTTGAAAATAGATTAATGGTTTTATCTTCGATAAGTCATGATATTGGAACTCCTGCAACAAAACTCAAACTAAGAACAACATTGATAGATGATAAAGTATTAAAAGAGAAACTTGATAAAGATATAGATAAAATAATTAAAATGATGGATGGTGTTTTAGCTTATACTAGATCAGAACTTGATTTAGAAGAGATTGCTGAAATATCATTAATTTCATTAATTGAATCCATTGTGTTTGATTATCAAGACCTTAATAAAAACGTTTCTTTTAAGAAAGAAATTGATAAAAATTTAGATATTGTAACCTCAATTTTTGGAGGAAATTCAAAAAAAATATCACTTAAAGATTATAATAAACAGCCTTTATTAATTAAAGTTAAACCTCTTTCATTACAAAGGGCTATTAACAATCTTATTGATAATGCTTTGAAATATGGTCGGTCAGCAACATTATCAATACAAACATCATCAGACTTTGTTTTTATTATAGTTGAAGATGAAGGGAAAAATATAACAGAGGAATTAATTAACAATTTAAAAGAACCCTTTTTACGAGGTAAAAATTCAAATTATATTAAAGGGACAGGATTAGGTTTAACCATTGTTTCAACAATAGCTGAACAACATTCTGGAAGTTTAAATTTTGAAAAAACAAAAAATGGATTAAAGGCTATTTTAAAAATAAAAAGATAAGTAAATACCCATATCAGAAATCATAATTTTCATTATTACAAATTAAAATATTAATTTTAATTTTATATATTGATTAACTCAGTTAATTACTTCAAACTTTACATATTACATTTAAGCAAAAGGAGGAAATATATGCTTAGTTTTAAGAAAGGCTTGATTGGAGGAATTGCCCTTCTCTCTTTTGCCTTATCAGGGAATTTAGCACTCAGTGCTTCATGTCCTAAAACTGGTGGCATATTAAAGTACGGTGTTAAGGCTGAACCACCTACATATGATATGCACGGAACAAACTCATACGCCGTTATGCACTTTGTCGCACAACATTATTCAACATTATTAACTTTTGATTGGAATAAGTTTCCTAAATTGGAAGGTGATGTAGCTGACAGCTGGAAAGTTTCATCTGATGGACTTACTTATACTTTTAAAATTAAAAAAGGTATTAAGTTTCATGATGGTACACCACTTACATCAAAAGATGTTAAAGCTACTTATGACCGTTTAAGAAACCCACCAAAAGGTGTCATATCTGTAAGAAAAGCTCTTTTTTCTTCAATATCAGATATATCAACACCAGATGATAGTACTGTTGTTTTTAAATTAAGCTCACCTGATGCATTTATGCTAGATGGATTTGCATCACCATTTAACGCAATTTACTCTGCAAAAGATATTGCAAAAGATCCAAAATGGCATCTTAAAAACATTAATGGTACTGGACCATATAAATTTGTTGCTCACAAAAAAGGTGAAAGTTGGAAAGCTGAAAAGTTTGCAGACTTCCATCATGGTGACAATTGCTTAGATGGTACTGAGTCATTCAGAATTAAAAAAGTAGCTGAACCATTAATTGGTGGTCAAATTATGGCTGAATGGAGAGGTACAGCACCGCCAGAAAGAGTACTTTTAAAGAAGGAAATGGGTGACAATGTATCTTTTCAAGCTAAAACACTTATGACTTTATGGGTTGTTTCTTTAAATAGTAAAACAAAAGCTTTTGCTGACAAAAGAGTTAGACAAGCTATTAACATGTGTATAGACAGACATGCTGGTCTTAAGAAATTAGCAAAAATTACTTTTACAGCACCTAGACCGTCTGGATATCTATTATATGATACATTTTATGCTCTACCTGATGAAGAATTATATAAAATTCCAGGATTTCAAAAAGATATTGCTGCAAGTAGAAAAAAAGCTATGCAAATGCTTAAGGAAGCAGGAGCAGAAGGTTTAGAATTCACTTACAGTAATAGAGCTGTATCACATCCATATGATCATATAGCTATTTGGTTAATGTCTGAGTGGAAAAAGTGTGGTTTAAAGCCTAAAATGATTACAAATCCAACATCTAAGTTTGTTAAAATCAGAAGAGAAGGTGGATTTGATGCTACAATCGATTGGGCTCCATCATTTTTACCAGATCCAACATT
The DNA here is from genome assembly GCA_038131545.1 of Alphaproteobacteria bacterium. GTDB lineage: Bacteria > Pseudomonadota > Alphaproteobacteria > Puniceispirillales > Marisalimonadaceae > TMED54. Next base: position 1,091,091 of record JAYPPQ010000004.1, on the reverse strand, counting down.
AATGCATTTTAAATATATATCTGCTGACAGAACAGCTTCTAACTATTCTAAAAATACAGATAGAGGTTTAGATAAACTTTTTGACGCACAAAAAGGTGAAGTAGATAAAAACAAAAGAAAAGCAGTTGTTCATGAATTTGAAAAAACAGCTTTAGAAAATGCATGGGTATTACCAATAACTTATACTGATCGTGTTATCGCACTTAACAGTAAAGTTAAAGGTTATGTGATTGCAAACTCCCATATCTTAAATAACACCTGGAGAGGTGTATATTTAGATAACTAATAATATTAGTGATTGATAGCAGGGGTAATTCCCTGCTATCTTTTTTTTTGAGAAATCTATGAAAGATAATAAAAGCAAAACCTTACTTGATGTATCTAAACTCAGTGTAACTTTTAATTTAAAGAACGCTACTGTTGGTGCAGTAGATAATATTTCTTTTAAAGTTGATAGAGGTGAATTTCTTGCTGTTGTGGGAGAGTCAGGTTGTGGTAAATCTGTTTCAGCATTATCTATTTTAAAATTATTACCTGAAAAAATTGCTAAAATTGAATCTGAACATATTTTGTTTGATGGCGCAGATATATCAAAATTAAGTAATGAAGAATTAAGAACAATACGTGGAAAAAGAATTTCCATGATATTTCAAGAACCTATGACTAGTCTTAATCCTGTGTTGACTGTAGGTGATCAGCTTACTGAACCTCTAATCACGCATTTAAAAATGACAAAAGAAGAAGCTAACAAGAGAGCTGTTGAACTTTTAACTATGGTAGGCATTCCTGAAGCCAGAAGGAAGATTAACACAATATCCTCATCAGTTTTCTGGAGGAATGAGACAAAGAGTTATGATAGCAATTGGTTTAGCATGCGAACCTGATTTGATCATCGCAGATGAACCAACGACAGCATTAGATGTTACTATTCAAGCTCAAATCTTAGAATTATTAAAAGATATATCAAAAAAAATGGGTATCGCAGTTATAATGATTACTCATAATCTTGGTGTTGTAGCTGCATATGCAGATAGAGTTAACGTAATGTATGCTGCAAGAATTATTGAAACAGGAACATCTACAAAAATATTTAAAAATCCTTCACATCCATACACTATTGGCCTTTTTGAAGATCTGTTCCAAGATTAGATGTTTCAAGAAAAGGAAAACTTAGCAACAATTGATGGTTTGCCACCTAATTTAATGAACCCACCAGAAGGATGTAGATTTGCAGCAAGATGTCCAATCGTAAAAGATAAATGTAAAACTTCTCCATTTCATTAACTGAGTTAGATAAAAAACAGCTTCATCTGTATCTTGTTGGTTATATAAAGACGCCGAGAAAAATGGTTCAAAAATGTATGAAGCTGGAGAGAAAACGACAAAAAATAAGCCTAAAAATTCAGAAAAGCCTATTTTAGAAGTTAAAAACTTAAAGCAATATTTCAATATATCATTAAGATCTGGTTGGCTTAAAACTGTATCTGGAACAGTAAAAGCTGTAGATGATGTTTCTTTAAAAGTTTATCCAGGTGAAACTGTTGGATTAGTTGGTGAATCAGGTTGTGGAAAAACATCGGTTGGAAGATCTATATTGCACCTTAATGACCCAACATCTGGTGAAATAAACTTTTTAGACTTATCCATAAACAAAAAATCTATTGCTCTTGTTAGAAGAGATATGCAAATAATTTTTCAAGATCCATTTTCTTCTCTAAATCCACGAATGACTGTTGGAAAAATTCTTGAAGAGCCTATTATGGTTCATAAAATTATAGAAGATAAAAAAGAAAGACAAAAACGAGTTCATCAACTTTTAGAACAAGTTGGACTATACACTTACATGGCAGATAGGTATCCTCATGAGTTATCTGGCGGCCAAAGACAAAGAGTTGGTATAGCAAGAGCATTGGCAATGGAACCTAAACTTATTGTATGTGATGAACCTGTTTCAGCATTAGATGTATCTGTTCAAGCTCAAATAATAAATTTACTTGAAGATTTACAAAAAGATTTAGGATTAGCCTATCTTTTTATTGCTCATGATTTAGCAGTAGTTAGACATATATCTCATAAAGTGATTGTAATGTATCTTGGTAAAATCATGGAGTTCGCAGATGAAAAAGAACTTTATTCAAATCCAAAACATCCTTACACAAAAGCTTTACTTGATGCAGCACCTGTTCCAGATCCATTAATAGAAAAAAATAGAAAAAGAATGATTTTAAAAGGTGAACTACCCTCCCCTTTAAATCCACCAAAGGGTTGTGTTTTTTCAACAAGATGTCCTCAATATAGTAAAAATTGTTCTGAAGCTATTCCAGATCTCGCTAACTATGGCAAACAACATTTTGTATCATGTATAAAGGTTAAATAATGTTAAGATATGCTCTAAAAAGAATACTTTTAATGTTTCCAACTCTTTTAGCAGTTGCAGTGTTAGTTTTTTTAGTCTTAAGAGTTGTTCCAGGAGATATTGTAGCTCTTAAACTTACTGCAGAAGGTGGAGAAGTAACAGAAGAACAAATAGAAGCTGAAAAAACTAGACTTGGATTAAATGACCCTATTCATATTCAATTTTATGATTATATAACTGGAATTACCTCAAGGAGACTTAGGAATATCACTTTGGACAGAAGAGCCTGTTGCTGAAGAAATTGGTGCAAGAATTGGTTTATCTTTTGAATTAGCTTTAATTTCAACAATACTGGCAGTAATTATTGCTTTTCCCCTGGGAACATTGGCAGCTTTATATAGAGGAACTATATTCGACTATTTTATAAGAATTTTAACAATTGGTGGAATAGCCGTTCCATCATTTTGGCTTAGGAATGTTATTAATAATGCTGGTATTAGCAGTGTGGGGTAAACTACCCCCACTTGGAACTGTAAGTATTTTTGCAGATCCTTATGGTCAATCTGAGCCAAATGATTTGGCCAGCTATATCTGTAGGTTATAGATATAGCTCGGTTGTAGCAAGAATGCTAAGATCTTCAATTCTAGAAGTTCTTTCAGAAGATTATATAAGAACTGCCCGTGCAAAAGGTTTGTTTGAAAGAGTTGTTATAGTAAAACACGGAATGAGAAATGCACTTTTGCCAACTGTTACAGTTATTGGTCTTGAATTTGCCTTTTATTGGGAGGTCTTGTTGTAACTGAAACGGTTTTTAATCTAAATGGTATTGGAAAATTATTTGTGGATAGTGTTGTAAGAAATGATTTAAATCTTTTACAGGGATTAGTTTTAACTGTAGCAACAGCTTTTGTATTTATTAACTTATTAGTTGATCTTTGTTATGCTGCATTAGATCCAAGAATTAGGTATCAATCATGAGTCAAAACCCATCAAGAAGAACATTATTAGATTTCATAATCCAGCAACCATTAGGTTCAATTGGTTTTATAATGATAATTGTTATGTTTATTGCAGCGATATTTGCGCCAGAAGTAGCACCATATCATCCAGAAGATGTTGATTTTGAAGCTTCTCCAGCACTAGGAGGTGGCCAACCCTCACTTGCTCATCCATTAGGTGCAGATGCATTTGGTCGTGATATTTTATCTAGGCTAATTTATGGAGCTAGAACAGCATTATCAATTGGTTTTTTATCGGCCTTTATAGGTTGTTCACTTGGTGCAATAATTGGAACAACTTCAGCTTATTTTGGTGGTAAAGTTGATTTGTTAATTCAACGATTTATTGATCTAATGCTTTCGTTTCCAATTGTAGTTTTAGCAATAGTTGTTATAGCAGTTTTCCCAAAAACTGTTGTTGCAGGAATAGACGTAAATGTAATTATAGCAATTGCGATACCTTTTACTCCAAAAGTTGCTCGAGTAATTCGATCCCAAGCTTTAACAATATCAACATTACCATATGTTGATGCTGCAAAAGCCGCTGGTTACAGTCACTCAAGGATTATATTTAGACATATTTTACCCAATGTAAGTGCCCCTTATCTCATTATGCTTACAGCTTTTATTGGGCAAGCAATATTACTTGAAGCAAGTTTATCATTTTTAGGGTTAGGTGTGGTTGAGCCAACACCCTCTTGGGGCTTAATGTTGTCAGGAGTTAATAGTGATTATTACAGAACTGCTGCTTGGATGATTATTTACCCTGGATTAGCTGTTAGTATAGCAGTATTTTCATTCAACTTATTTGGTGATAGTTTAAGAGATTGGTTAGATCCAAAACTCAAATTATAAAACTACATGAATAATCATACCATTGGATTTATTGGATTAGGAAATATGGGGAAACCTATATTTGATAATATTTCTAAATCAATGAAAAACCTTATTGTTTTGATCAACAAAATTTAAAATTAATTCATTATATAAATTTACAGATGTAAAAAAATATTTGAAGTTTGTGATGTTGATAATATTTTGTATCAAAACAAATAAAGAAATTTTTGATATTTTAAAAAAAAATAAAATCAAAAATAATACAATTATTGTTGATTTAACTACCTCTTTACCCGACATTACAATAGAAATTAACTCTTATTTAGAAAAATTTAATAGCTATTATATCGATGCTGGAATGTCAGGAGGAGCTTCTGGAGCATTAAATGCCACACTATCTTTAATGGTAGGTGGAAATAAATCAAAATTTGAAGAGATAAATTATATTTTAAAAACATTTGCATCAAATATATTTTATCTTGGTAAATCAGGTAATGGACACATGATGAAATTACTCCATAATTCAGTTTGTCACAGTATATTTTTACTTAATTGTGAAATATTAAATATTGCAAAGAATTTTGATTTGAATGAAGAGGACGTTATTAATGTATTTAATAAATCTAATGCAAGAAGTTATATATCTGAAAAAAGATTTCCAGACAATATTCTTTCTGGAAAATTCAATGGAAAATCAACAATAAATAATCTTAAGAAAGATTTAAATATGATTTCTTCTATTTTAGAAAAAACTAATCTTAGCATGTCATACACTAAGTTAAGTACAAATATACTCAACACAATTGATGACAATTTTAACGAGGATGATTTTACTACAATTTATAAAAATTGGGGTAAAGATAATATTGAAGATATTAATTAAATTTATATTTGAAATTAAATCGTATCAAGTTGCACATTTAATGTTCAATAATCTAAATTTAATCATAATGTTAACATTAAAAAAGTTATTATCTTATTTAAAGCTACTACTATTTTAATTTCATTAATTAAAAGAGGAGTATTTTATGAAAGATTATATGGTTGAACACAAATTTAAATCAGAAGAACTTAGGGATCAATATTTTGAAATGTCTGCGTCAATGACAGAAGATGATATTAGATCTAACATGAAAAATGAAAATGCAAGCTTTCAAATTAACTGGAATAACGAAAAAAACGATATGGTGATGTATTGCTGGTGGAAAGCTAATTCTCCTGAAGCTATTATTGAGACCTTAGGTGAAATGGCAAATATGTTTGATAATGATATAAAAGAAATGCCTAACGTAATGAATGTTTCTGATTAAAAAGGAATGAATATGAATACATTGATAATAGCAAAAATGACAAAAGTTAGTTATGAAGATTGGAAAATTAAATTTGATGAAGATGCTGAAGTACAATCCAAAATGATGAGAAATACCACTGTTGGTAAAGTTGATGATAATACTGCAATGGTTTTAACTGAAGTTTTTAACCCTGAAATGGTTCAAGAATTTATGAATTCAGATGATTTTAAGGAAATGGAAACTAATCTTGGGCTTTCTCATGAGGTTTACAAAGTAGAAAAAATTAATTAATTTTCAAATTAAATAAATTAAAAGGTGTTAATGTTTCTAATTTATTCCTGAAATTTTCTAGATGAAACATAAAAAGCTAAAAACGCTAATATTATGTGAACAATGAAAATTATTTTAGAAATATTAACATCTCTTACAAATGCTAAGTAAGTTAAACTTAATATAACTATTACAAAACCTAAACCACAAGAAAATAATAGTCTTTGTGCAGCTGATCTAGTAACACCTCGACATATAAATAACAACATACCTAAGAAAAACAATCCAGAAGCCATTGCGTATCTTAGACTAATACCAAGTTCTAGTGCTTCAGGATTATTTTTTGAAAAAGGGAACATAATCTCAGTTATTTGTTGAGCAAAAATAACAAATCCAAAGCTTTCTACCATTAAAATTACGCCAATTAATGCTAATGTAAATCTTGAATTGTTAAACAATTATAATCCCTCATCCATTTATGGTGAATTATTTTATATTAATTTCAGTAATTTATCAAATTACCTAGAAAAATTTGCATTTCTTTCAATAATTTTGATTACAGAAGAGGCATCTTTCTTACCAAGTCCATTAGCGACTGCAGAATAATAATATTGTAAAGCAACTTGATAAATAGGTAATGCAACTAGATTTTCTCTAGATAATTCAGTTATAAATTTTGAATCTTTCATTGGTGTTGAAAAATTCATACCCTCTTTTTCAAAATCTTCATCAACCATCAATTTTCCTCTATTTTCAAATACGCCTGATGATGAAAAAGTTCCACTAATGGCTTTATGAATAACTTCGGGCTTTAAACCAGCTTTCATGCCTAGTGTCAAAACCTCGGCTGAGACTGCGTTATGGACTAAATTTAGGATATTTCCTATCAATTTCATGACTATACCATTACCAAAATCACCAACATCAGTTACCTTTTGACAAAAAATATCAAGAATTTTCTTAGCAATAATTTTATCAAGTTCATCACCACTTAAATAGGCTGATAATTTCCCTTCAAGAGCAGCTAATCTGTTTCCAGATAATGGAGCATCAACAATTTTACAATTAGATACTTTTAATTGATCTAATGCTTTTTTCTTACATTCGTGTGGCAATGTTGAAGTTTCAATTATTAAAACTTCTGATTTTAGATTTTCAGTGACATCTAAAAGACTTTGTTCTGAAGGTAAACAAGTAAGAACTATTTCACATTCACTAAATAGTTCATCTAATGAGGATGCAGAAGAAAAATATGATTTATTAAGTTTTTTATAAAATTTATCAGATAAATCGAAGCCTATTATTTTGATTTTTTTATTTACAAAACACTCTGCTATAGCCGAGCCAAGAACACCAAGTCCAACTATCCCAATTTTATTGTTTAAAACAGCATCTATTTTCATTAACATGAAGATTATAATATGAAAGCAGACTTTACAAATTATAAATCTTTAATGAATAAATTGCTTAAAATTAAGCAAAAAGAAACTTGTTTACTTACTGTAGACATGCAAAACGAGTATCTTGATCCAAAAGTTGGAACATCTCCACTAGCAAAGTTAGATATTGATAGAATTTTAAAAAATTCAAATTTTCTATTAAATAAATTAAGGAAATTAAGCATTCCTATTGTACATTGTTATGTTGTAAGAAAAAAAGAAGAATTAAAATATAACTTTTCGATAAGTCCTTATATTGATGTAAGTCAAAAAAATAATCTCTCACAAAACAGACAAGCTGGAGCAAGAAAAAAACCAGAAAGAGTTGAAGGAACCCTTTCTTGTGAACTGCCAAAATTACTTGTTAAAAAAAATGATATTCATATTACAAGCAAACGTAACTTTGATTGTTTCCAAGACACTGAACTAGATATGCTATTAAAAAGAACATTAAACGTTAAAAACATTATAATTTGTGGAGTTAATACAGATACTTGTGTTTATGGAACAACATTTGGTGCAAGTAATAGAGGTTACAATCCCATTGTTATTGAATGTTGTACAGGTTCTATGCGTGGTGAAGACCAACATCAAACGGCTCTTAAAATCATGTCGCAATCAATAGCCTGGGTTATGAAAAAAGAAGAAATTTTAAATAAATTAAATTAATATTCCTGCTCTTCCAGTAATATCACCTGTTTCAATTTTATTATGCAATTCTTCGGCTCCATTAAAGTCTGTTTTGTGGGATACTAATGGCTTTACAAGACCTCTTGCATACAAATCTAAACTTTCTTTAAGTTCTTGTTTAGTACAATAACGAGAGCCAATAAGCTCTAATTCTTTAACAAGCATATCAGCTGAGTTTGCTAAAAATTGTTCTCCACTACCACCAAGTGTAACTAATCTTCCGCCTTTACCTAAAATTGAAGCACCCAACTCAAGAGAAGATTTACTTGAAACAAAATCAATAACAACATCTAAATCATTACCTTGTGTATAATCAGTTATTTTATTATTTAAATCATTTTCCATTGGTGAAACTGAAAATTCTGCTCCATTTTCGTTACAAACATCAAACTTTTCAGTTTTTGTGTCTATACCTATAGTTGAAATATTATTTAATTTTAACATTTTAAGCATATGAATGCCCAGGCCACCACCTGCACCAATAACTCCAACTTTATCAAAAGATGATATTCTTGCTTTTTTAATGACTTTTAATGGTGTAGCTACAGCATCACAAACTACTGCTGTTTCTAATAGATTACTTTTATAATTTATTGATTCAGGTATTTTTATAAAATTTTCAATTGGAAGTTTAATATATTCTGCATAACCACCATCAATTTCTCTTCCAATATAGCCTTTGAAGTTATTACACAAAGTTTCACGATCAACATTACACCATTTACATTGACCACAAGTTAAATAAAAAAAAGCAGTTACTGGATCACCAACTTTATACTCATTTGATGCCCCATTAATTTCTACAACTTCTGCAATAATCTCATGCCCAATAATTCTTGGATAATCTACTATAATTCTACCAGCTTTGACGTGTTGAATAGTTAACCCCGAACCACATGCTAACACCTTAGCAACAGCATATCCTTTCTCTGGAGTAGGATCATTTACTGTTTCAATTGAAAAGGGCTTTCCAGGACCATTTAAGAGTAAAGCGCGCATTTTATTTATTGTCCTTGTATTTTCAAAATTTCAGCTTCAATATTATCTGAAATTTCAATTTTATCATTAATTTTACTTGAAGCATCCATTGCCATTGTCATGACTAAATTTTTGTGTCCGTCTTCAGCTGATGCATGAGGTGTTTCCGTACCAACATATAACCTTTGAAACCAAGAATTTGTTTCTTCTCTCATTGGTCCCCACAATTGATTATTGTAAATATCTCCAGGTGGGTATGAAGTTAAAAAATCAACATGTCTTGCATCTGAAGGCGTGAATCCTGATGGATTGTAACCATGCCCCTGCGGTTTTTCACTTGCAAGAACCAAATCTCTATGTGTGTCTTCTATATCTATAACGCCTTCAGTACCAACTATACCAATTTCTAATCCATAAACTGATCCTGGCCAAACTGTAGGAAGAGCCCAACTAATATTCATACTAAAAATAGTATCATCATCCATTGTAAAAATACCAAAAGTTGAATCTTTAGTACCATGACTTTGTAATTTTTTATCTACTGATTGTGCAAATACAGATCTTGGATATTTACCTTCCATTAACCAAAAAGACATATCAAGACTATGAGTCCCAGAAACCACCATTGGCGTAAGATTTTTTCTTTCATTTGTTCTTCTTACAGTTGCAATAGGAACCATGCTATTCATAAATGCTCTAGTTACAACAGATGTAACATGACCTATCTTTTGATCCATTAATTTTTGTTTTACAGCTAAAAATCTTCTTCTAAATCTTTGAGTATACCCTAATACTGCATCAACATTAGTTGACTTTATTTTATTTAACACATCCCTACTCTCAACTAAATCGGTTGCAAGAGGCTTTTCAATAAATAAAGAACTTTCATTTTCAAGAGATGCCATAATGGGACCAAAATGATGATTTTCGTCAGTAGCAATAATAACAGCATTAACTTCAGAACGTTTTACTAAGTCATTATAATCAGTTGTAAAAAAGTCAGCTTCACAATCATTTAACAGTTTCTTTCCTAATTCTTCATTAATATCACATAACCCAATCCAACTAATTCCAGGATAATCCTTTGCCATCATTGCCCTTATTCTTCCAATTGTTCCACAACCAATGATTGCAAGGCCTATTTCTTTTTTATTAGACATTATTAGATCTCCTTAACTGAAAAAATATTTATCCAAGAAGTTGTTTTTTTATACTTTCTTGACTAAATGGCATTGTTTTTATTCTCTCGCCTAAAGCTCTTCTTATAGCATTCGAAATTGACGCTCCAGTTGGACCCGCTACAGCTTCACCAACTCCAAGATACGGATAACCAACTCTATTAATTACAGAGGTTTTTATCAAAGGAATATTATCAAATTCAATTATTTTATAATTATCCCAATCTTTTGATAAAATTTCATTATTATCAAAATCAACTTGCTCATAAAGAGACCAACTGGCAGCTTGAATAAAACCACCTTCTACTTGAGCTTCTATACCTTCTTTAAAGGCAATTTCTCCTGCATCAACAGTTATCCATGCTCGTTGAAGTTCAATCTCTACATTATCTGTAACAATTAACTCTACACCTACAGCACAATAAGATGCTGAGTTTTTATATCGAGAAAAAGCTATACCTCTATAGCTATTTTCTAATGGATTATCTTTTTCCATATGCATTTTTAAATCATTTAACAAATCTATAGCTCTTTCATCATCTAAATGATTAATTCTAAATTCAAATGGATCAATATTTGCTTCAATGGAGAGTTCATCCATAAAGGTTTCAGTTGCAGTTGTATTAGCAAAAGCCCCTAATGTTCTAAGAGCTGACGTTCTTAAAGGCAAATCATGTACTAGATTTTTTACGAGTCTTGTTTCTTTAAAGTTATATATTGGATCTAAATTTCTATGAATTCCCATATGTGCACCTGTTCTAGGTGAAGCTTTATATTTTTTGAAATCGTTATTTAAAAACCTTTGAGATACAAAATTCTCTAATTTATTTACCATTGGACGAGTTAAATATGTATCTGAATAGGCTTCACTAGACCAATATATAATCCTATTTTTATCATCTAATGTTGCAGTCAGCTTGTTTTTAGAGGCACTTCCATAAGGCTCCCAACAATTTTCATCTTCCCTAGTCCATTTTAAGAGGACATGTTTATTTTCAAATTCTTTAGAAAGTAATGCTGCCTCATAAGTCACATCATCTGCACCGTTATGACCATAACATCCAGCTCCAGGCATAAAATGAAGTGTTATATTATTTTCATTAAGATTAAAAGCGTTTGTTAAAATGGATTTTAACGCGTAAATAGCTTGACTATGAGAGTATATTTCAAATTTTCCATTCTTATAAATTGAACAAGAAGCTGACGGCCCAATTGAACCGTGCATCAAATAAGGTTTATTAAATTCAGTTGTTATAGTTTTATAATTGTCATCAAAGCTTTTAATCTCAGGAACATCTTCATGAAAAGCTTCTCCACCCCTTTTAACTACAAGAGAATCTTTTTCATTTTGGTCTATTAAGTTAAATATTTTGTCATTTGCTAATTTATTAATTTGTTCCCATTCGATAGAATTTTTTAAAAAATTTAAAGACTTGATAACTTCGTACTCGTCAACTCCAAGAACAGCAATAAATGAATTTTTAATATATAATTCTAGGTTATGGTCATTTAAATATTTATTAACTTTATCATCAATAGATAAAAATTTATGTGAATAACTTGGCGGCCTTATTATCCTTGCATGTAACATGTCATCAAATTTTAAATCATGCAAAAATTTATATTCACCCTTAACAATTGAATTGATAAATTTAGTTTCAACATGCAAATCATGATCAATATTAGTTTGATCAAAAATCTCAATGTTCTCAGGTATAATTAATTTTAAAAATTCATCAGTTTTAGAAAAATCCCAATAACTCATACTAGCATTTGAATCAGGGTCTTTTACAACACCATTATCTAATTTTAAATTATTTTTGTTTAAATTTAATGACTTAGAAGCATAATCTAAAAAACTTTTTTTAAATATTATTGAAGCTGACCTTATTGCAGTTCCTGAATTAGGAACAGATAAACTGCTAGCTGTAATACCTTCATTTGGGGTTACGTCTGTATTTAATTTTTTAACTGTAATTGAGTTAATGTCTACTTCTAACTCCCGAGAAGAAATTAAAGCTAAAGTTGTACTTATATGTTGTCCTATATCAACTTTTCCAGACGATATAAGTATTTTATCAGGAGTTTCAAATGACAACCAGTCAGATACTTTGTTGTAATCTTTTACACTTGCTCCAGTATTAAGTTTAATTGTATTAACCATTCATTTTTCTTTTTTCGATTAGATTATTAACTGCTTTTAATACAGAAGCATGAGAACCACACCTGCATAATTGACCAGACAAATTATCTATAATTTCTTTTCTATCAGGTGATTTCTTTTATTAAATAGATCTGTTAATGAAACGATAATACCACTTGTACAATAACCACATTGTGCAGCATTAAATTTTTTAAAAGATTGTTGAATTTCATTTAAAACATCATTTTTTGCAATTCCCTCAATAGTAGTTATTTCTTTATCAACAAATTCTACAGCTGGTCTGTTACAACTTAAAACCTTATTTCCATCAACTAATACAGCGCATGACCCACATTGCTCGAGGCCACAACCTAATTTGGTTCCTGTTAAATTAAAATCATCTCTTATAACATATAATAAAGGCTTATCTTCTGTTATAACTACAGACTTAGTCTCTCCATTCACTGTTATGTTATATTCAGATTTACTCATTATTAAATTACCTTGAAGTCCATCCACCATCAACAAGTACACTTGATCCGGTCATTAAAGACGATGCTTCAGATGCAAGAAAAACAAAAGGTCCCATTAAGTCAGAAATCTCACCAAGTCTACCAAGAGGTATCATTGAAAGTACTTGTTTTTTAAATTCCTCATCTTTTAAAAATGGTTCTGTCATAGGTGTTTTTATAAATGTTGGGCAAATAGAATTTACTCTTATTCCATTTGGAGCAAGTTCTATTGCAAGTGATTTAGTAAAACCTTCAATCGCAAATTTAGTTGAACAATATGTTGTTCTATTTGGCCCTCCAACATGACCCATTTGAGAAGAAACATTAATAATTGATCCTTTTACATTGTTATTAATCATCTTTTGTACAACATTTTGTGTTAAACTAATGACTGATTTAACATTTAAGGACATAACATAATCAAAATCATCAATTTTAGTATCGACTAAACTTGACGGAATGTTAGTGCCTGCATTATTAACAAGAATATCAAAACAATCTTCATCATTGATAAGTTTAGAAACATCATTTTGGTTAGTTACATCTAGTGATTTATAACTTGATTTATGACCTAATTGTTTTAAGTGCTTATCTATCTCTTCTAACTCTTTAGTTGTTCTTGAAACCATCATTACTTCTGCGCCCGCAGAAGCTAGCGCTATAGAAGCACCAAGACCAATACCTCTTCCAGCTCCAGTAACTAAAGCTCTTTTATTTTCTAAACTAAAACTTGGTGTTTTTGGAAAATTCATCATTATCTCCTATTCAGCTGCAGCATAAGGCTTAATGTTTCTGCCGCCATATCGTCTTACTCTAATATTGGCTTGTTCACCATGTCCAGCAAATCCTTCCAAAGCACAAAGTCTTGAACAATATTCACCAACTTTTGAAGAAGCTTCATCAGTTAAAACTTTTTGATAAGTACATGTTTTTATAAATTTTCCGACCCATAAGCCTCCAGTATATCGAGCAGCTGTTTTTGTTGGCAAGGTGTGATTAGTTCCGATAACTTTATCACCATACGCAACATTAGTCCGAGACCCTAAAAATAATGCTCCATAGTTTGTCATATTATTAAGAAAATAGTCAACGTCTTCGGTCATAATTTGAACATGTTCAAAAGCCAGTTCATCAGCAACTTGAACCATTTCTTCTAAAGTGTCGCATACAATAACTTGACCATATTCTTTCCACGAGTTTTTTGCTATATCTGCAGTTGGAAGAATAGTTAACTGTCTCTCAACTTCTACTAAAGTATCTTCTGCTAGTTTTCTAGAATTAGTTAGTAAAATTGCTGGACTTGTTGGGCCATGTTCAGCTTGCCCCAACAAATCAACTGCACATATTTCTGCATCTGAAGTTTCATCTGCTATAACTAATGTTTCAGTTGGACCTGCAAATAAATCTATGCCAACCCTTCCATAAAGTTGTCTTTTTGCTTCTGCAACAAACATATTTCCGGGACCTACAATCATATCTGATTTAGTAATGCTTTCTGTTCCTAAAGCCATTGACGCAACTGCCTGAATGCCTCCAAGACAAAGTATTTTATGTGCTCCACCATAATACATTGCAGAAACAATTGCAGGATGAGGCTCTCCATTTTGAGGTGGAGCAGAAGCTGTAATGTTTCTTACACCAGCGACACTTGCGGTAATAACAGACATATGAGCTGAAGCAACCATAGGATACTTGCCCCCTGGAACATAACATCCTACAGAATTTACAGGAATATTTTTATGACCTAAAACAACTCCAGGCATTGTTTCCACTTCTAAATCTTTTAAACATTCTAGTTGTTTTTGTGCAAAGTTTCGAACCTGGTCTTGAGCGAATTTAATGTCTTCTAAATCTTTTTTATTTACTTTGTCGATAATATTTTCAATTTCATTTTTGTTAAGAATAAAATTTTTAGGCGAATAATTATCAAATTTTAATGATAATTCCCTGACAGCATCATCACCTCTCTTTGAGACATCATTCAAAATACTTTCAACTGTTCTTTTAACTTTTTCATCAGCTTCTATAATTTCACTCTCTGATTTGCCTTCCTTTAACCAAATAGCCATATAATAATTCCTTTTATTAACTTTTTTTATAATTTAATTGATGCAAAAATACTTAAAACTATCAAGTGTTTTTTAAGCTAAAGAGCCATTCCAAAATATCAAAGGATCATTTTCATCTGCATAAAAATTTTTAATTTCACCAACTAAAATTTGATGATCACCACCCGGGTAGTTATTCCATTTTAAACAATCAAACCATGCTAATGATTTTTGAATTATAGGAAATCCATTGTCAGTGAGAGTGTAATCAATATCACTAAATTTATTTTCAATTGGACTTGAAAATAAATCACAAATATCTTTTTGATCTTTTGATAAAATACTAACTGAATAACCTTTAGCTTTTAAAAATGCATCATAACTTGGTTGATTAATGCCAATGCTCCATAGGACTAATGGCGGGTCAAGTGAAACAGAAGTAAAACTATTTGCAGTCATTCCTATAGGCTTCCCATCACAATCAATAGTGGAAACAACTGTTACACCAGTAGCAAATTTAGATAAAACATTTCTTAAATTCTTTTTATTCAT
Organism: Alphaproteobacteria bacterium; assembly: GCA_038131545.1. Taxonomy (GTDB): domain Bacteria; phylum Pseudomonadota; class Alphaproteobacteria; order Puniceispirillales; family Marisalimonadaceae; genus TMED54. The sequence continues at coordinate 1,075,797 of JAYPPQ010000004.1, read as the reverse complement.
ATTCTTGAATGATTAATTAGCGGTTTTGTTTTAACATTGTTTATGTATAATAAGTAATTATTTATTTATATGAATTGTATCAATTTAACTGATAATTATGACTGTATCAATAAAACAACTTAAAGCATTTGTCGCTGTAGTTGAAGAAAAATCTTTTAGTCAAGCTGCCGAAAGATTAAATGCAACTCAATCTGGCATGTCTATGTTAGTTCAAAATCTTGAGATGAGCATTGGAAAAAAACTATTAGACAGAATTCCTGGGAATATGAAATTAACTGAGAGCGGAAAAGATTTTTATCAATATTCAATTGATATATTAAAATTAATGGAAAAAGCTCTCATAGACACGAAAGCTGATTCAAAAGAATTTACTGGAACTATTGATTGTGGTTTAATGCCAACATTCACCAGATCTGCATTGCCAATTACATTATCAAGATTTTTAGAAGATCATCCCAAAGTTGAATTTAAAATAACAGAAGCTTACTCTGGTGTCCTTGAAGAGATGGTAAGGTCAAATAAAATTGAATTTGCTATTGTGCCGTCTGTGAAAAGCTCATTAGGTTTAAATGTTCAATTTGTGTCAAAAGATTTGAACTTGTTAGTAAGTTCTAAAAGCTCTCCATTTGATCATTTAAAACCTCTAAAAATTGAAAAACTAAAATCTCATGATTTAAAAATAATATTACCCAGTCCTGAAAATTCTAGACGAATTGCTATAAATCAATACTTATCAACACATGGGATAAAACCTAAGTCCATCCTCGAAATGGATGGTATGATTGGGACTTTAGAAATGGTTGCTTATAGTGATTGGTGTTCCATACTTCCTGCTGCTTTATGCGATTTAGATCTAGATGGAAAATCAAGAACTTTATCTCCATTAGATTCCCCTTCTTTAATAACAGATTATGTTTTAATTACTTCAGCAAGTAGAGAACTTAGTCCAGTTACAAAATTTTTTAGCGAAAAAATATGTGAAGAAATTAAAAATATTAGTGAGAAGTTAAATCAAAGAGTTCAGAAATTTTGAATAATTCAATTTATCCTTGATTGAAAGGTCAATATGTCTATTCTTAAAAACGAAGAGGAATGAAAAAAATGGTAAAAAAAGTTTCTGAAATTTTACAGGGTATTGCCGCTATATGGCTTGTTTTTGTAGCATTTACAATATTTGCTGAAGTAACATTTAGAAATTTTGGATTGTTTTTGGGAGCTGATCAGATAGTACAAAACTCTGTGCCAGCAATTGTTTTTCTTCAAGTCCCCTTTGCCATTGTATCAGGAACAATGTTGAGAACGACTTTAATATATGAGTTTTGTAGCAAGAATTCTAAAATAATAATTAATGTACTTTCTTTTTTAATTGGAATAATGCTTTTTGTTGGAATAGCAGTTGGTGGATGGACAGATATGATTAAAGGTTGGGAAATCAGAGAGTATCAAGGAATTGGTGCAATAGAATTTCCTGTTTACATCGTTAGAACTGTTATAATATTCGCAGCTATTATTATAGTGTATATATACGCTAGTCTTATAATTGATCAATTCAGAAAAAAAAATAATTAAACACAGAGAATAAAGATGGAAATGGATTTAAATGTCTTAATGTTAATTACATTGCTTGGTATGTTACTGGCAATTTTTGCAGGAGTTCATATAGCACTGGCATTAGGTGCTACAGCAATGATTGGAACATACTTCATATTTGAAGATGCATATATGGCAGCAAGTCAAGTTGGTGGCGCGGCATATGAATTGATTAGAGACCATGTTTTTATGACAATACCCCTTTTCGTTCTTATGGGAGATTTTTTATCGAGAAGCGGAGCTGCAGCTGATCTATACAATCTCATTAACAAAGGCCTTAAAGGTGTACCTGGAAGATTAGGTGTGGCAACAGTAACTGGTAATACAGCTTTTGCAGCTGTTACAGGAACATCCATAGCTTCTGCTGCAGCTTTTACCAGAATAGCATGGCCAGAAATGAAAAAAGCTGGTTACAATCACAGCTTTGCACTTGGAGCTATTTCCGGTAGTGCATGTTTAGGAATGTTAATACCTCCAAGTGTTTTACTTATTGTCTGGGGAATTATAACAGAAGATTCAATTGGTAAATTATTTGTTGCAGGTGTAATACCTGGAATTCTTCTTGCTCTATTATACGTAACCTACAACCTTGTTAGAGCAATTATGAAACCAGAACTTGCCCCAGAACCAGACAAAGTTGGATTAACAACAAAATTAACAAAAACAGAAATTTATTCTGGCTTTTCTATAATAGCACTGATTTTTTTAGTATTAGGTGGAATCTGGGGAGGAATATTTACTGCCACAGAAGCAGCTGGAATGGGAGCTATAGCAAGTTTTATAATAGCGTTATGCAAAGGCATGAAATTTAAAGGTGTTGTTGAATCTGTTATTGATGCAGGAAAAACATCTGCACCAATCATGATATTACTAATAACAGCTGGAATGTATTCTAGATTCCTATCATTATCTGATATTAATTCAATCATTCTTGAAGCCATTACATCTGTTGGTTTAAATCAGTTTGCTATTCTAATTATGATGGTTGTTATATGGCTAGTTTTAGGAATGCTTTTAGACTCAATTTCGATTATACTTCTTACCGTACCTCTATTTATTCATTTAGTTCCTGAAATGAACCCTTATGCATTTGCTATATTTGGTATTTTAGCAATTGAAGCTGGACTTCTTACGCCACCATTTGGACTCATTGTGTATACTGTTAAAGGTGTACTCACGGGTAGTAATGACAATGTTCCACTTGGAACAATTTTTATGGGTTCTATTCCATATTGGATCATGATGTTGTTTGTTATGATTATGGTTTATCTAATTCCAGAATTAGCAAGCTGGCCAACAAAGTTTGTTTAAACTTTAAAAATAAATAAAAGATGCTAAACTTTTAACATTAACGGAGGAAAATATATGTTAAAAAATTTAAAAAAAGCACTTCCACTTGGGCTTTTGATCTCTGGTGCAATTGCAACTTCTGCTATTGCAGGGTCATATACATTAAGAGTTGGATCAGGACATCCATCAGCTCCTACTGCATATGTAACTGGAATGGAAAAAGTTTTTGTACCAAATGTTAAAAAAAGAGTGGCAGCTGAAACAAAACACAAAATTAAGATAATTGAAGCTTATGCTGGTAAAATAGCAAAAGTTCACGAAACATTAGAAGCAGTTGAAAAAGGATTGCTAGATATTGGTTCATATTGCGTATGTTTTGAAACTGCAAAATTATTACCATGGAACTTTGATTACTTTGTTCCTTTTACATTAACAAATCTCGAGACTAACTGGGAAGTTAAGCACAGAGTTCTTAAAAAATTCCCACAATTAGCAAAAATGCTTGAAGATAAATATAACCAAAAATTCATAGCTATGCAGGGTTTTGATGATTATGGAATTGGAACTGTTAAACAATGGAATAAAGCACAAGAACTTAAAGGCGTTAAAGTGATTGCTGCTGGTCCAAACTTACCATGGGTATCATTATTTGGATCAATTCCAGTAACTTCAACATTACCTACTATGTATAATGACTTAGCAACTGGTGTTGCAAAAGGCGTAATTATCTTCCCTTCAGCTCACGCTGGTGGATTTAAGTTTTATGAGCAAGCTCCATACTGGAAAGTTATAGGTTTTGGTGCAATGGCACAAACCATTACAACAATCAACCTAAAAACTTTAGCTAAACTTCCACCTGAAGTAGCAAAAATTGTTATGGAAGAAGCTGCTAATTACGAAAGATCAGCTGTTAAAGATGGTCAAAGAAGATACCAGAAAGGTCTTACTGATTTAATGAAGTTAGGACAGAAGAAAGGTATTAAAGATGCAGTAACATACTTACCTGTTGAACAGCAAAAGATTTGGGCTGAGACAATTAAAGATTGGCCTAACTCAAGAGCTGCTGATATTACTAAAGGATATCCAGGAATTGATGGTGCAGCTTTAATGAATGCTTACATGGACGAAGTTGAAAAAACTGGTCACAAGTTTCCTGTAAGATATAAAATTGGTGGTTAATTAATAACAACAAACATTTAAGGCATACAAGAAATTGTGTGCCTTTTTTTTATTATGAACAAACAAAAATACGTAATTTACTTAGCATCAATATTTATGTCTATTGTCATAACAATGTTCATAAGTTCTGTTGTAACGTTCAAATCTCTGGATGATTTAAGTTTATTTTGGGAAGTTTGGCCAATAAATTGGTTTTATGCTATTCTTATTGCTTTTCCTGCAATAATGATATTTAGACCCTTGTGTCAGAAAGCTAGTGAAAAAATCATTAGCTTATTAATAAAAGATTAATCATCTAAAATAGCAACAACCCTTACAAATCCTGCCGAACCATTTTTAATTTTAAATGGAAAAGCAGAAACTAAAAAACCTTTATCAGGTAATTGTTCTAAGTTACATAATTTTTCTATATGAGAATACCCTTTATGCATGCCTGCTCTATGACCTTCCCAAATTAATGAAGGATCTTTAGTCTTTTCAAATTTCTTTGCAGTATGTGTAAATGGAGCATCCCAACTCCAAGCATCTGTTCCAGTTAATCGAACGCCTTGATCAAGGAGATAAATTGTTGCATCTTTACCAATGCCACAACCTTTTAACAAAAAATCTGGTTTACCATAATGACCAGATGCGGCTGTATTGACAAATATTATATCTAAAGGAGAAAGAGTATGATCAATTCTATCTAATTCTTTTTTAATGTCATCTACATTAACAACATAACCATCTGGAAAAGATCTAAAATCGAATTTAACTCCTTTTCCATAACACCATTCTAATGGCACCTCATCTATCGTAATAGCCCTATTTCCATTATCCATGGTTGAATGATAGTGATAAGGAGCGTCCATATGAGTGCCATTATGTGTGCTTACAGTGATGGTTTCCATAGCCCAACCTTCACCACCTGGCAAATCTTCTTTTTTTAATCCAGGAAAAAAGCTTATAATTTCTTCAGCGGTATCTTTATGATGATGATAATTAATCTTAGGTAGCATGAAATCTGGGTCAGATGTGATGCCTTCTTCTAGTGAAACGGATAAATCAATAAACTTTTTCATATAAACCTCTTATTTATTTGATAAATTATCTACCCTTTTGTTAAAAGGCGATATGATAATATCTTCCCAAACATCTGCATGATATAGTGGATCATTTTCTTGAAATGTATGAATTTCTGAAATTTCATCTGCTTCAACCATAAAGAATGAACCATTCATAGTTTCACCATCAAAATCAGTTAAAGGACCTGATACTAATGTTTTTATTGGGTTTGTTGATAAATACTTTCTATGATCTTCAATTACAGCCATTCTTCTAGGTAATGAACCCACTTTATCTTTACATACTATTATCCAAATCATAAGTTATCCTAAGCTTGATTTCTTTCAAATTCAGATATTCTGTCATATGCTTTTTCAGTAAATTCTGCTTTTGGAGCATTACCTGCTATAACAACAAGCAAGACATGCTCTACATCAGGCTCGTTTTCAGTAATATTCATGAATCGTCTTGCACAACCTGGAGGAAATGACACCACATCACATGGACCAACATCTACAGACTGAAAATCTTCTCCTTCATTCCATTCACATCTCCATTTTCCAGTTATTGGCATAAAAGTCTCATTTGTATCATGGTTATGCATCAAAGGACCTTTACCTGGTTTACACCTACAAAAACCTAAATTAAAACCTTCAGAAATATTTATTGCAGGCATTTGAGAATTATCATCACCTAATGGTGATACATGTTTTGATGTTCCTTTTGGAGGCTCAAACCCGATGACATTGATTAATTCTCTAGTACATTCAGGAAGAAGGCTGTCTGGTAATCCTTTTTTTGACCCTTTTAAATCTTTAAAAAAAGCAATTCTTTTGCTCATTTCATCTTTTTTCCAAACTCTAATTTTAGGTAATTCTTTTTCATTATCACTCATCAATATTCTCCATTTTTAAAACCTCATATACTGAAGCTGTATCCCAATTCTTAGACAAAGTTTTTTCAGCTTTATCATATATTTTTGCCGAACCTTCAAATGTAGGCAAATTTACCTTATTATTTTTTATAAAGTTTCTTATAATATCAACATCTTTTAAAAAAATATTGAATGAAGCCGTTGGGGGTTCATAATTTTTATTAATCATTAATGGCATTCTTTTTTGCAACATGACAGAAGTAGCTGCACTATTACCTAACACTTTATATATCATATCTTGGTCTAAGCCAGCCAATTCTCCAAGCCTCAAAGCTTCAGCTGCGGCAGTGTTATGAATAGTCACTAACAAATTAGCTAGTATTTTAAATTTCATCCCATTACCAAATGAACCAACATCAATAACTTCTTTTGAAAAGGCTTTAAAAATATTCATACACTTGTCTATCAATTCTTTTGAACCACTAGCAAAAACAGTTAGATCAGCTTCCCACGCTTGTGCACCTGTTCCACTCACAGGACTATCAAGCATATCAATGTTTAATCCATTAATTTCATTTTTAAACATTTTTTTATCATCAATAGAAATAGTATTCATATCTAAAATAATTTTTTTTGAATTGTTTTTACCTAATCTTTTTAAATTATTTAAAACATCTTTATAGGCAATCAATGAAGGAAGACTTGTTAATACAATATCAACTTTATTAAACAATTCATCATAAGTTATTTCTTGTCCACCTAATTGAATAAATTTTGAAATATTATTTTTATCTAAATCTATTCCAAAACATTTAAAATTATTTTTTAAAAGATGTTTTGCATAGGCTCCACCCATAGCACCTAAACCTATTAACCCAATATTCATAGAAAAACCCTCTCAAAATTGTTAATTCAAAATTTATAAATATATTCTAAATCAACCTTTTTGATAGAATCTATAAAATATTATTATTTTTTCTTTTAATACATTTATTATATATAATTATATATGGTTATTAAAGGAGATCATTATGGAAGTTGGTTTTTTTACTATGCCTATACATCCTTTAGATAAGGATTATAGAAAGACTTTAGCTGAAGATAGAGAAGCATTTTTATTAGCAGATGAAATAGGTTTTTCTGAAGCATATTGTGGAGAACATTATACAGATGCTGCTGAAAACATTACATCAAGTACAGTATTCATAGCATCATTAGCAGCTGCCACAAAAAACATAAGATTAGGAACTGGCACAGTAAATTTACCAAATTCACATCCGGCAGCAGTCGCAGGTCAAATAGCTATGTTAGACCATATGCTTGATGGTAGACTTAATTTTGGTATTAGCCCAGGTGGATTAGCCTCTGATGCAGAAGTATTTGGTAATCTAGAAAAAAACCGAAATGAGATGTTTGTTGAATGCATTGACATGATTTTAGAAATTTGGAAAAGAGATGCACCCTACTCTATAAAAGGTAAATATTGGGAAGTTACCACAGAAAAAACACAAATGACAGACATTGGTCAAGGCATTATGCCTAAGCCACTACAAAAACCATATCCTCCAATTATTTGTACTGTAGTTGCACCCTATTCCAAAGGAATCACTGCAGCAGCAGCAAGGGGTTGGAAACCAATATCTGCAAATTTTTTATTACCAAAATGGGTTAAAACACATTGGCCAGGGTATGCTGAAGGATGTAAACAAGCAAACTCTGAAGCAAATCCTATGGATTGGAGAATAGCTAAATCTATTTTTGTATGTGAAGATAGAAAAAAAGCTGAAGAATATGCACTTGGTAATGGTAGTCCTTATGTTTTCTATTATAGTCAATTATTAACAAAAATGTTAAAGCATGGACGTGCAAATCTTTTTAAAGAAGATCAAAACATGCCGGATGAAGATTTAAAATTAGAAGATATATGTAAAAAACTAATTTTATATGGTACTCCAGATGAAGTTGCTGATAAAATTTTAGCATTTAGAGAAGAGGTTGGAGAATTTGGTACACTTTTATATGCTGGACATGATTGGAAAGACGTAGATTTAGCTAAAAATTCCATGAAATTAATGGCAGAAAAAGTCATGCCTCAAATTAATAATAATATTAACATAGCCGCAGAGTAGGATTCTTATGAGTAAATTAGATCTTGGAAATAATGAATTTATTAACTACGAGTTTCATGAGAATTCGGGAAAACCAACAATAGTGTTTTCTAACTCGCTAGGGTCAGACTTAAGCATGTGGAGTCCACAAGTTGAGTTTTTTAAAAATGATTACCAATTGGTTTTATATGATAAAAGAGGTCATGGAAAAAGTTCTCCTGCTCAAGGTCCTTATACTTTTGACATGCTTGAAAATGATGTAGTTTCTATAATGGATGATCTTAATATAGCAAAAGCACATTTTGTTGGTTTGTCCATGGGAGGTATGACCTCTTTAGGTTTGGCATTAAAACATTCTGATAGATTCAATAAAATGGTTTGCTGTGCAGCTCGAGCTGATATGCCTCCACCAGCAATAGAATCATGGGACCAAAGAATGGCCGTTGTAGAAGACAAAGGAACTGAAGGCGTTGTTGAAGGTTCACTAGAAAGATGGTTCAGTGATGAGTTTAGAAATAATAGTTCTAATTCTGATGTAATTAACAAAGCTGGAGAAATGATTAAGTCAACTTCAGTGAATGGTTATATTGGAAGTTGTAACGCAATAAAAGGTTTAGATTACTTAAAAGAACTTGGAAAAATTAAAAAAGACTTTCTTTTTGTTTCAGGTGAAAATGATGTAGGTGCACCAGCTCTAGCCATGGAAGAAATGCATCATTTAACAGTTAATAGTAAATATGTTTGTATACCAGGTGTTGCACATGTATTTAACCTTGAAAAGCCTGAAGAAACTAATAAAATTTTAAGTGATTTTTTAAACTAGTTTATAAATTTGATTTTAAATAAAAAATTAAATAAGCTTAAATTTTAGGAGTAAGAAATGTCTTTAAAAACATTTGAACATGTACTTATATTAGCTGATGACTTAAAGAAAACCAAAGAATTTTACGTTGATTTATTAGGTTTAAAAGATGGATATAGGCCAGACTTTCCTTTTCCAGGTCACTGGTTATATCTCAATGAAGATGACAAAGCAGCTTGTATTCATCTGGCAATGAGAAAGCAAGGAGATGGTCAAGATTACTATATTGGAAAAAAAGATAATGTTAAATCTGGATCTGGTGCAATTGATCACGTTGCATTTAACTGTGAGGATATTGAAGGCATGAAAAACATGTTTGATAGTAAATCAATCGAATATACACACAGGAAGGTTCCTGGATTTCCACTTGAACAATTATTCGTTGATGACCCAGACGGTGTAAAAGTAGAATTAAATTTTCCAACAAATGATTAATTAGGAGTTTATCATGCCAAGAAAATATGATGAAAAAATGTTTGATATAAAACATCTTAGAGAAACTGCAGAGAAATTAAAGAACTGGGGAAGATGGGGCCCAGATGATGAAAAAGGTACTTTAAATTTTATAACTCCAGAAACAGTTGTGGAAGCAAGTAAACTTATTAAAAAAGGAAAAAGATTTAGTTTAGGTTTAAATTTTGATAGGCATGGCCCACAAAAAGGATCATGGGGAAATAGATTTAATCCAATTCATTTAATGCTAGCTACTGGAACAGATTCAATAGCGGGTCGTTTTGATGATTTTGGACTACAATATGCAGATGACATGATATCATTACCTTTACAATGTGCCACACAATGGGATGCTTTGGCTCATATCTTCTATGATAATAAAATGTGGAATGGTTATTCTGCAGCACTTGTTGATAGTGACGGTGCACAGAAAAACGGAATTGAAAAAGTTCGTGCTGAAATGGCTGGCAGAGGTGTCTTACTTGACGTTGCACGTTGGGCAGGTGTTGACTATTTTGAAGATGGTACAGCTATAACAAATGATGATTTAAATGAATGTGCTAAAGCTCAAAATGTTGAAATAAAACGTGGAGATTTTGTTATTGTTAGAACAGGTCAAATGGAACAAAGACTAGATGATGGAGAATGGGGTGGTTACGCTGGAGGAGATGCTCCAGGACTCGCTTTTGAAACAGCTCAATGGATTTATGATAATGAGATTGCTGCTATATGTACTGACACATGGGGTTGTGAAGTAAGACCTAATGAGACTAAAGATGCCCAACAACCGTGGCATTGGGTTGTTATTCCAATGATTGGCATAACAATGGGTGAAATTTTTTACCTACGAGAATTAGCTAAGGATTGTGAAGAAGACAAAGTTTATGATTTTTTCTTTTGTGCACCACCCTTACCTATTACAAAAGCAGTTGGTTCACCAATTAATCCAATGGCAATAAAATAGATGAAAAAAGCTGCCATCATTGGTGGCTCAATGTCTGGTCTTTTTGCAGCTAATTTTCTTAAACAAATAAACTGGGATTATTCAATACATGAAATGGTTCCTGAACCTTTGTCAGGAAGAGGAGCAGGCATTGCAACATATGATGAATTGGCAGAATTAGTTAAATTAACCACAGGTTATAAAAAATCACTAGGAACAAGTTGCAATGAAAGAATTGTTTTAAATAAAAAGAATTCTGTTGTAACAAAAATGGAATATCCTCAAGTTTTCACTAGTTGGCAATATTTATACGATGTTTTGTTATCAAATATAGATAAAAAAAAATATTTTCTTGGAGATGAATGTGCTCAAATTCTTAAAAAAGACAATATTAATACTTTAATTTTTAAAAGTGGCAAAGAAATTCAAGCTGACTTAATTATTATTGCAAATGGGATACGATCAAACATAAAAAAAATTGTAGATGAAAACGAACCAGAATTTGCAGGATATGTTGGTTGGAGAGGCCTTGTTAATGAGTCAGATCTATCAAAAGATACGTTTGACTTAATTTCAGATTACTTTTGTTTTGTTCTTCCGCAAAACCAACAATTCTTAACTTATCCTGTTGCAGGTATTGGTAATAAAGGATTAGAAAAAGGAAAAAGGAGAATTAATTGGCTATGGTATAAACCAGTTTCAATGAATGAGTATAATAGTATATTAACTGGCAAATCTAATACAAAGTATCAGCATGGCATACCACCTCATGAAATAAGAGATAAATTTATTGATAATTTAAAAGAAGAAGGTCAAATAAAACTACCTACTTCGATAAATGAATTAATTAATAAAACAGAGCAAATACTTGTTCAGCCAATTTATGATTTAAAATGTAATAAAATGGTTAATGAAAATATTGTTATTATTGGAGATTGTGCTTTCACAGCTAGACCACATGCGGGAATGGGTGTTACAAAAGCAGGCTTTGACTGTTATGACTTAATGAAATCTTTAGAAAATATTAAATTAGAAAATTTAAATAATGCTCTTAAATCATGGGAACAAAAAAGAATAAAAGAAGGAATGTTTCTTGTAAAAAGAAGTAGAGAAATGGGTTTTTATATTAAAAAAGATGAATCAATAATTATGCCACAAGATGAAATAGTTCTTAATGAAACAGCAGTGAGTATTAAAGATATAAATGATTATCCAAATAAAAGTAATTTATTCAATTAAATATATAAATTATTGAAATAATTATATTTTTCCTAAAGCTTTTAAAATTTTTTCTGGTGTAATTGGTTGTGAAGTTACTTCTGTATTTAAAGGAATTAATGCATCATTAATAGCATTCATTATAGCTCCTGGAGCACCACCTGTTCCAGCCTCTCCTGCACCTTTTGCACCAAGTATACTTCTACCAGAATTTGTTGTTACATGATCTACAATAATGTCTGGCATTTCATAAGCCATTGGCACAAGATAATCTGCCATATTTCCATTCGTTAAATTGCCCATATCATCATAAATACACTCTTCATAAAGAGCACCACCAATACCTTGAACAACCCCTCCTCTTATTTGTTCTTCAACTAGCTTAGGGTTTATTTGCGTTCCACAATCTTCAACAGCCCAAAACTTTTCTATTTTTGTTAATCCCGTATCAACATCAACATCTACCAAACAACCCATGGCACTATTTGTAAAAACAAATGGCACACCTTCAATAGAAAATGATGCTGTCGCAATCAGCTCGGCGTTTGTTCCAGGAGGTAATTCATGTCCCCTATAATACACGATTTGCGCTAAGTCTTTTAAAGATATGCCTTCACCACCATCTTTTCTAATGACATGATCATCTTGAACATCAAGATTATTTACTTCACTTTGCATAATAACTGCAGCAATATTCAAAATATTTTCTTTTAATTTTCTAGATGCTTTTAAAACAGCTTCACCACCAATTCCAACACCTCGAGAGGCCCATGTCCCACCACCATAAGGCGTAGCATCAGTATCTCCATGAGTAACTCTTACAGTATCTACCTTTACACCAAGTTGATCGGCGGCAATTTGTTGCATTACTGCTTCAGTTCCCTGGCCTTGTTCAGTTATAGAGGTTGATATATGGACTGCTCCAGATCCTTCTAGTCTAATTGACGCTCCATCTTGAGATGAAATTGGTGCACCACCTACACCATAAAATGCAGGGCTAGGATTTGTTACCTCGACCATGTTAATAATTGAAAAACCTTTATATTTTCCAATTGCCAAAGATTCTTTTTTATATTTCTCTAACTCAGGAATATTCATCATATCTTTAAGTTTTTCTATACAAGCTTGATGTGATAAATCCTCTAAGGGCACTCCTGACGGTGTTTTCGTAGGGTAAGAATTATCAGGTATTAAATTTCTCTTTCTAAATTCGTAACGATCTATGCCTAATGAGTTAGCAGCTTTATCAACCAATGCTTCAGTAATTGCCACTGCAATAGGATGACCTACTGCTCTATATTGACACATTGGCGTTTTATTCTGAAATACTACTGTACCTTTTGCCTTATAGTTTGGAACAACATAAGAAGCTGCAGAAAGATTTAAAACTTGATTTGTTTCAATAGCTGATGTTCTTGGGTAAACACTAAAAGGTCCAATTCCAGATAAATCATCTATTTCAAATGCAAGTATTTTACCTTTGTCATCTACTCCTATTTTACCTGAAATCTTGTGGCATCTTGAATGAATATCAGTTGAATAGCTCTCTAGTCTATCAGCTACAAATTTCACAGGTCTTTTTAAGAGTTTAGAAACTGCAACCGTAACCATTTCATCTGGGTAAACATGAACCTTTATACCAAATGAACCACCTACGTCACAACTAATGATCCGTACTAATCCTTCAGATATATTTAAATGCTTTGCTATTATTGACTGCATCATATGAGGTGCTTGACCATTGTGATAAATAGTCATTCTTTCTTCCGAAGAGTCCCAGTCTGCTACAATTGCCCTTGTTTCTAATGTAACTCCTGTATGTCTTGCAAAATCAAGAGTAACCTTCTCTACAATATGAGACTTTTTAAATGCTTCACTAACATCACCTTGATTAACAGTTCTAGTCCAAAAAAGATTATTTCCTAGATCATCATGGATAACTTTTGTTGATTTATCCATAGCAGTTTCCATATCTAATTGAGCATCAAGATCTTCATAATCTATCTCAACTAGTTCTGACGCATCTTCTGCCACTGCTCTTTTATTAGCAACTACTACAGCAACAGGTTCACCTTGCCATCTAACAACATCTTTTGCGAGAGGGTATTGAGTTGGTGAACGCATTTCACCTAAATGACCAAGTACACCTTGCCAAGGAGAACAAACTTTTTCAATATCATCAATTGTAAAAATATTTAATACACCAGGAATTTTTTTTGCATTCTCTGTGTTAATAGATTTTATTTTTGCATGTGCAAGTGGTGATCTAACATAACTTAAATGAACCATTCTAGGTAAAAGTATGTCATCTACGTATTTACCTTTACCTTCTAAAAGTTTTTTGGCTCTTTCTCTTGGTACACTTCGTCCAATATAAGAATTAGGTCTATCTGCTGAACCTAATTTAGGGTTTTGATTTAAATCATCCATATTACATCCCTACGTTTATTTTATTAAGTGAATCTTCAACTGCATCAACAATTGCTTGATAACCTGTACAACGACAGTAGTTACCTGAAATCATTTCTCTAATCTCTTCACGAGAATATTTTCTTTTAGATTTTATGATTTCATAGGTAGTCATTAACATTCCAGAACTACAAAAACCACATTGCATAGCATTATTCTTTACAAAACAATCTTTAACAATTTCCATCTCTGAAGAATTAAGACCTTCTACAGTTGTAATGTTTTTACCATTTGCTTGAACCGCTAGCATGAGACAAGATCTTACTGATTCACCATCAACAAGTACATTACAAGCACCACAAGCACCTTGTTCACAACCTAAATGCGTTCCTTTAAACCCTAAATCTCTTAAAAAATCGCCCAAATGCTGACGAGTTTCTACAGTTAAATCATCATAATTTTCATTATTAATAACCATTGATATTGTAACTTTATTTGAATAAGACATTAATTTAATTCCTTCATCATTCTTCCAACTAAAATTGCTGATAAGTGAGCTTTCATATCTGATGAACTAGAGATATCGGACGCAAACTCTATATCATTTTTTAATATATCTTTAATATTAGAATAATTATATTCATTCTTCAGAAGGTACTCACAAGTTTTTGGTGCTTCATTGGGTTTATCACCAGTTCCAAAAAAAACTAAATTAATCTCTTCATTAATATTACTTTTCTGTTTAATTGAACCTACAAGGCCAGCCATTGCGTAATCTCCATGACGTCTTGTAATTTCATCAAAAAATAATTGCTTGTTATTTTGATTAATTGGATACTTAACTGAAGTTAAGATTTCATCTGGATTTATTGAAGTTTCAAATAAACCTTTATAAAATTCTTTTGCTGACACTATTCTCTCACCACTAGATCCAGATAAAACAATTTGAGCATCAACCAAAACAGCAAAAGCTGGCAATTCAGCTGCAGGATCACCATAAGCAACACTTCCACCGTGAGTGCCTTTATTTCTAATAGCAGGATGTGCAACTTGTGATAAAATTTTATTTAATATCGGCAAGACCTTATTAACGTCTTTATTATTCATGACTTTTGAGTGACTGGACATTGCACCTATGCTTAAAAAACCATCTTCAATTTTTATTTCTCTTAATTCTTTAATTTTACCAATGTCTATAAGAACACTTGGGTTAGATAAACGCATATTTAAGGTCGGTAATAAAGACTGACCACCAGCCAAAATTACTGCATCATCATCTGTTTTTTTTACATTTATTGCATCTGCTAAATCTTTTGCTTCATAATAAGAAAATGCTGGTGATTTCATTTAAAAACCTCTAATTTATATAACTAATTATAGACATTATTGTTTAAGTATATCAAATAAAATTTAAAGTAATGAGGAAGTTAAATGAACAACGTTAATTTAGTTAAAATGAAAGTAGAAGGATCATCAAAAAGTCATTCTAGAGCTGATATTATTTCAAGAGACGTAGAAAGTGTAATTGATGAGCCTGAAGTAAGAGGTGGAACTAATTTAGGGTTAACACCTACTGAAACACTCTTAGCCTCTTTAATTGGATGCTCTAACGTTATAACTCATAGAATTGCAGAAAAACAAGGTGTTAAAATTGAAAACCTTGATATAACAGCAGATGCAAAATTTGATAAAAGTGGAGCAAGCATAATTGAAGAAATTGAAGTTCCTTTTCCAGAAATAATGTTAAATATAAATATAAAATGTGATGCCAATGAAGATCAATTTAATAAGATTAAAGAACAATTAAAAATGTATTGCCCTATTTCAAAAGTAATAGCTAATTCTGGGACAAAAATTACTGAAAATTGGAATAAAGTCTAATTTATGGATAGACGAGATAGATTAATTTATGACCCTGCGCCATTTAGAAAGAAACTTCTGCTAAATGGAAAAGAGAAATTAATAATTTGGGTGGTAGTAAATATTGAAGTTTGGGATCCAAATTTACCACAACCAAGAAATGTTTTACCTCCTCCAATGGGTACTCCTATGTTACCAGACCTTCCAAATTGGTCTTGGCACGAATACGGAATGAGGACAGGATATTGGAGATTTATAGATAGCCTAAAAAATAGAAACATAAAGCCAACTCTTGCTCTTAATGGCGTAGTTGTAGATGTTTATCCAAAAGCTGTTGAGGAAGCTTTAAAGCTTGACTGGGAGCTTATGGGGCACGGCTTTATTCAAAGACCCATGCATAAGGTAGATAATGAATATGTAGATATTAAAAGCACAGTTGAGAAACTGAGGAAGTTTTCAAATCAAGATGTCATAGGCTGGGAAAGTCCAGGATTAACAGAAACCAATGATACTATTGATGTTCTCTCAGAAAACGGAATTAAATATGTTGCCAACTGGGTTATAGATGATCAACCTGTGGATCTTAAGGTAAAAAATAATAATAGGATGTTAGCTTTGCCTTATACAGTTGAAATAAATGATGTTTCTATTACGGCTGTTCATAATCATCCCTCAGACGCTATTTTTACCAGGGGCAAAGATCAGTTTGACCAATTATATAAAGAAGCAAAAAAAACTACTAAGATTATGTGCATAAGTATACATCCATATTTAACAGGTGTTCCTCATAGAATTAATTATTTAAATCAATTATTAGATTATGTAATGAAATTTGATGATGCTGTATTTATGAATGGAAAAGAAATTCATGATTGGTATTGTAATGAAGTTGCTATTTAAGTAGAAATTTAACACGATAATACATCCTACCTAATACCTCACGAATTACAAATGATGATCTACTTAATGAACCAGCTGATGGAATAAAATCTAAAATTGTAATTTTATGATTTTTGGATTTAAAATCGACAGGATATGGAAAAACATTAAAAGTGTGTTTTTTAAAAAGAAATTCTGCTCGCTTCATATGGAATGCAGACGTTACTAAGATAATTTTAGATTTATTATCGATTAAATGAGATATTGCATTAGCTTCTTCGTAAGTATTTTGTACTTTTTTTGTTACTATAATATTATTTTCATGAACACCAAATTCTATAGATTTATTTTTTAACAATTCACCTTCAGTTTTTTTCTTCTTCTCCCAAGGTAATAATCCACCAGTATAAATAATTTTTTTTCCTTTATTGAAATTTAAAAGTTTAATTCCTGCAAAAAATCTATCAGGATCAGACCATTCATACACATCATCTTTAACATGTTGCACCATTCCACTTAAGACAACAATGTAATCACTTTCAGGAACTTCAGATAATTTTACAGGGTGATAAGGCATTTCAATATATTTAACTAATTTATTTGAAATCAATGGGTTAGAAAATAAAAATAAAGTTAAAAATGATAAAAATAAAAAGAGAATTTTTAAGTTTAATAAATTTGGATTTTCTTAAAATAATTGAAATAGCTAATAAAGTTAGTGCAAAAAATAAAGGAGAAGTTATTAAAGGAATTATTTTATGTAAATATATCATAAAACAAAATTTTCTTTAAGTTCACTTAAAAATGGCATACCTGAAGATCCTCCAAATTTTTACATTTTAATGAAGCAATATAATTTGCAAACTCAATGCTATTTACCAAAGAAGATCTATTAACTAATTTAAATAAAAAAGCACCATGCCAAACATCTCCTGCGGCTAACGTATCAACCGCTTTAATTTTTAGGGCTGGAATATTTTTAATCATTTTATCTTGAATATAATAACAACCGTGCTCACCATTTGTAACTAATGTTTGAAATTTAGTTTTCTGTGCAAAAGTTTTTAATGCATGTTCAATATTATCGATACCTGTAAAAGATTTCAGTCCTTGATAAGAAAATACCACATGAGAAAAATAGTTTAAAAGTTCATTTGTAGTATTTTCTTCAGCATCTAGTACTTTTGGTTTTTTGATATTTTTAATTCGCTTTAAAATCTTAATAGAATTTTTAATGTCTCTACTATCAAATAGAAATCCATCAAATATTTCATAATCTATATTATTTTTTATTGCTACATCATTAAATTCACGATTATTTAAAACTAATCTTTCACCATTTTTATCAATAATAATAGATGAAATAGAAGTTTTGAAATTATCAATACAATGTGAGTAACTAAGATCTATGTTTTCTGATAGTAACTTTTGTTTTAAAATGTTACCAACTTCATCGTTTCCTATTACTGTAGACAAGAAAACTTTTACACCCAGTCTTGAAAGTGCTACAGAAGCATTTGCTGCGTTTCCACCAATGCTTACATATACTGAGTTAGATTTATATTTTTCAGCATACTTTGGCAAATCTGATACAGTGTGTATTAAATCTAAAGCTGATAAACCATGTACAAAAATTTTTCTCAAGCCAATAACCTTAAAAATATAAAATATAAGACTTTATAGCTTTAGTAAACCGTAACCTCCATCTCTAACTGTTCGAATCAAATCTGTGTCAGTTTCATTGATTCTAAGAGCTTTTCTTAATCTACTCATATGAACATCAACAGTTCTATCCTCTATAAAAATTCCATGACCCCAAACTGTGTCTAATAATTTTTGTCTTGAAAATATATGACCAGGCCTTTCCGCAAGAAGAGTTAATAATTTAAATTCTTTTGGACCTAGTTTAATCAATTGATCATTTCTAAAAACTTGCATCTCTGATAAAGATATTTTTAATTCTCCAACAATCAATTCGTCTATAGACATAGATGTATTTGTTCGTCTAATAAGCGCTTTAACTCTAGAAACAAGTTCCATTGGAGAAAATGGTTTTGATATATAATCATCGGCACCTGTATCTAATCCAAGTGATTTATCAGCTTCCTCACTTCTTGCACTTAGCATTATTATTGGAAGTAACTTTGTATCTTTGTTAGATCTAAGTATCCTACACAACTCTATACCAGACATCTTTGGCATCATCCAATCTGCTATAAGAACAGCTGGTTTTTTTTCATAAATCATATCAAGAGCTTGTTCGCCATTATATGCTGATTTAACTAAAAACCCATTCTTCTCTAAATTGAATTTCATTAATTCAATTTGATTTGGTTCATCATCTGCAAGTAAAATTTCATTCATAGTATTTTAATAATAAATAAATATTACATTTATATTACAATATTCAATAAATTATAATTTTCATATTTTTAAAACTGGAAAAGTTATAGAAAATATTGTTTGTTTATTTTGATCACTTCTAATTGAAAGTTCTGCCCTATGTTTAATTAAAATATGTTTTACAATTGCTAACCCCAAACCAGTACCACCAATTTTTCTTGATCTAGCTTTATCTACTCTAAAAAATCTTTCTGTAACTCTATCAATGTATTTTTCAGGAATACCTTCGCCTTCATTTATTACAGATACCGTTAATTCATTAGTTTGCATTTGATCAATTTTAATTAAAATATCTGAATTTGAATTCCCATATTTGATACCATTTTCAATTAAATTATAAAATACTTGTGTTAATTCTAAAAAATCTGCTTCTACTATAAGTGATTGGTTTTTATCAACTCTATCGTCAATTAAAATAAGATTATTGTTTTTTAATAAACCAGACTTTTTGATAGTTGAAATCACGGAATTGATAGGTTCAAAAATTGAAATAGTTGTTGATGGTAAAATATGTTCCTCGGATTCTACTTTTGAAAGAGAAAGAATATCATCAATTAATGTATTCATTCTTTTAGATTCTTCGTTCATAATATTTAAAAATTTTTTGAGTGTTGTTTTATCAATTTTATCATCATTTAACATTGTTTCTACAAAACCAGACAAAATTGTTAATGGAGATCTAAGCTCATGACTAACATTAGCAACAAAATCCCTTCTTATTTTTTCAAGATTTCTTTGCAAAGTTAAATCAGTAATTGTTAATAAAATTTTGTTTTTACTAATTTTTTTTAATTTTATTCTTAATTGTCTGTTTAGATAATCATCTAATTCATGCACAAATGAATGATCATATTTCTTATTAGATTTTTCAAAATTTAATGAATTAAAATCTGGGTTTTTAATAATATTTAAAATATTTTTATTTAATAAATTTTTTCCTAATAATTCTTGAGATACTTTATTTGAAACTAAAACTTGTCCAGAATTATTAATTAGAATAAATCCATCTTCCAAGATATTTCCAACATCTACAAAATATTTAGAAGTTTTCTTTTTTTTGAAATTACTTTTTTTTAGATTCATAAATTAATTTAATTAATCTTTAATTTAAAAAAATTACAATTCTGTTACAATCTTTTATTATATATTAACAATTATATCATCAGAACTAGATCGTTTAATTGCATCTAAAACAGCTATATTTTGATATTTCTCATTATCTGTAAACAAATATTCTTTATTATTAGTTGAAGCATCAACAAAATTATGAATATTTTTTGAAACAGTATCTGTCCAATTAAATTTTATTTTTTCAATACTTCCATTATTCATTCTTATTGTCATTTCTGAGTCTCCAGGTGTATCAGGATGTGAACTGTCAACTAGTTCTACCCATCCATTTTCTCCAAAAATTGTAACTCTTTGATAATGAGGTGTTTTTAAAATTGCTGTTATTTGTGTACTTAAACCTGTTTCATGAACAAGTGTTGCACTAACAACATCTCCAGTTTTGTACTTTAATGCTCTTTTTGCTGTTGTAGCAAAAACTTTTTTTACAGAACCAAATAACCAAATCATGAGATCAGTTAAATGTATACCCATGCCCGTCATCCCTGCAGCAGGAGCAACTTCAGGATCAGTTCTCCAGTTATCTAAAGGTAAATTTGCTAATTTGTCATGACTAAAATGTGCTTCAGCATACATAATGTTACCTAACAAATTATTTTCAATAACTTGTTTTAATTTTTGCCATCCATTTTCAAATCTACGTTCATGCCCAACACCTAAAAGAACATTATTATCTTTACAAACTTTAATCATTTCTTTTACATCTGAAGGTATTAATGATAGTGGTTTTTCGCAAAAAACATGTTTTTTTAAATTAGCACATAAAATAGTTTGATCTTTATGAAATGAATTAGGAGTGCATAATATTATGCCATCAAAATCGATTGATTTTACAGCCTGTTCAAAGTCATGTGAAATATCTAGGTTAAAATTTTCAGCTAATTGCAAGGCCTCTTTATCAGGGTAAGGTTCAATTAAATTTACAATTTTAACTTTTTTAGATGACGATAACCTTTGTATCATCACCTTACCCCACCAACCTAATCCAGCAATTATGAGCTTAAACATAATCTAAGGCTGAGGTATTACTTGATCATTTTCTGGAACTAGCCAACCCTTTTGAACAGCTGGCCTGCTAGATATCTCTTTATACCATCTTGTTACATTAGGAAATTCATTAAGATCAATTTCTTGCCAATCAAACCTAGCTGTCCAAGGCCAAATTGATATATCAGCAATTGAGTAATCATTACCAGCAATATATTGACTCTTTGATAATTTTTTGTCCATAACACCATATAAACGTCTAGCTTCTTTTGAATACCTAGTCTCAGAATATTCTGATTTTCCTTTATTATATTTAACAAAATGATGAACCTGGCCAAACATTGGCCCTACTCCACCCATTTGCCACATTAGCCATTCTAAAGTTCTATAATAATCATCCCGATTATCTGTATTAATAAGTTTGCCTGATTTTTCTGCTAAATATAAAAGAATAGCGCCAGATTCAAACAAGGAGTAATTATTATTATCCCTGT
Organism: Alphaproteobacteria bacterium; assembly: GCA_038131545.1. Taxonomy (GTDB): domain Bacteria; phylum Pseudomonadota; class Alphaproteobacteria; order Puniceispirillales; family Marisalimonadaceae; genus TMED54. Next base: position 1,054,076 of record JAYPPQ010000004.1, on the reverse strand, counting down.
CTACAATTGCAGGTATTCGATTGTTAGGTGATACTTTTAAAAAATGTGGTTGAAACTGTTCATCCTTCGCAATGTTTATCGAATGAACCTCATAAGGCATTTCAATTTCCTCTAACATTATTGAAACTTTTCTTCCATTGGGTGTATGCCATGTGTATAAATCTATCATTTTAAATCCTTTGTTTTATAATGTTATTACTATTCCACCTTTTGTCTTACGACCTTCTAGTTCGTTATGTGCTTCAACTATTTTTTCTAATGGCATTTTATCATGAATATAAACTTTTAGCCTACCATCTGATACACGACTATAAAGCTGATGTGATGCATCATCATACTCAGCTCTATTTGCTATGTAACTGAATAATGTTGGCCTCGTAACAAATAATGAACCCTTAGCAGATAGCATAGCTAAATTAAAATCTGTTATAGACCCTGAAGCTTGACCAAACAATACCCACAAACCCCTTGGCTTAAGGCAATCCATAGATCCAGGAAAAACATCTTTTGCTACACTATCGTAAACAACATCACATTTTTGATTATTCGTGATTTTCATAACTTCATCAACAAAGTTATCTTTTTTGTAATCGATAACATGATCATAACCTGCTTCTAAAGCAGTAGCAACTTTGTCAGGCCCTCCAGCAGTTCCTATCATTGTAGCACCAATTTCTTTTCCCCACTGTCCCATCAATTGTCCAACGCCACCTGCCGCTGCATGAACAAGAGTTGTCATGCCAGGTGTTACTTTAGTAGTTAAATGAAGTAAATAATGGGTAGTTAACCCTTTCAAAGTACATGCAACTACATCATGATCTTCTACTTCAACGTTAATCTTTGCAGCATGTGCAGCATTAATAACCGCATATTCTGCATATGCACCAACTGGAGTTACGTATGAAACTCTATCACCTTCTTTAAAATCTGATACATCAGAACCAACTGCATGAATATAACCAACTCCCTCAGAACCAGGAATTTTAATATCATTGTTATTAGGCCAAGGATATAAACCGGATCTAAAATATGTATCTAAGTAATTAAGACCAATAGCATTATTTTTTACAACAATTTGGCCACTTCCTGGAGTTGGAATGTCAGCTTCAATTAAAGACATATTTTCTGCTGGACCAAAATCAGATAAACTTACTACTCTTTGTTTCATAAAACCTCTCAAGAATTAAAAATTTGAAATTCATATTATCAGTGAACTGATAACTCTCATAATATAAACAAACTTAAAGAAAAAGTAATTATATTTTATAGATTTTAAAATAATACAATTTTAATATTTATTAAATTTGTAAATTATATAAATTGAAACATTTGTCACAATAATTTATTAATAATCATAACTATTTAAATTTATGGAGATATAAATGCCTTTAGAATTGAAAGACCTTCCTTATTCACATGACGCACTTGAGTCAAATGGAATGAGTAAAGAAACCCTTGAATTTCATCATGATATTCACCACAAAGCATATGTAGATAATGGAAATAAATTACTATCTGGTACTGAATGGGAAAACAAATCATTAGAAGACATTATTAAAGGAAACTATGATAGTTCAAAAGTCGCTCAAAATGGTATATTTAATAATGTTTCTCAACATTGGAATCATACACAATTTTGGGAAATGATGGGACCATCAAACAATAATATGCCAAGTGAGTTGGAAAAAACACTAACAGATCAATTTGGAAGTATAGATAATTTCAAAACCGCTTTTTGTGATGCTGGCGCTACACAGTTTGGCTCAGGTTGGTGCTGGCTTGTAAAAGAGAATGACGGATCACTGAAAATTACTAAAACAGAAAATGGGGTAAATCCAGTATGTTTTAATCAAACAGCATTATTAGGTTGTGATGTTTGGGAACACTCTTATTACATTGATTTTAGAAATAAAAGACCTGCTTATTTAGAGAATTTTTTAAATAAACTTGTTAATTGGGAAAATGTAGCATCTAGAATGTAAATATTTAAATAAGGATATAAAATGTTGAAAATATTAACAGAATTAAGAATCACGATATCGGTATCTTTTTTAATAGCATTCATATTTATTATATTTCTAGCTAAAAATGGCCAATTCGATCAAACAGCATTCAATATGTGGTTATTTAGATGGTTTCATGTAATATCTGGTATAATGTGGGTAGGAATATTATATTATTTCAATTTTGTACAAATTCCAAATATGAGTAAAATTCCTGATGACCAAAAGCCTGCAATAAGTAAAGTAATTGCTCCAGCAGCATTATTTTGGTTTAGATGGGGTGCATTAGTTACAGTAATAACTGGTTTAATTTTAGCTTATTTAAATGGGTATTTACATCAAGCAATGACCTTTTCAGAGGGTTTTTGGCCTATTGGTGTTGGAATGTGGTTAGGAATAATTATGCTCATTAATGTATGGGGAGTTATTTGGCCAAACCAAAAAGAGCACTTGGTATAATTGAAGTTGATGCTGATGCAAAAGCAAAAGCAGCAAAGAAAGCAATGTTGTTTTCAAGAACAAACACTCTTTTATCTATTCCTATGTTAGTAGGAATGACTGTCGCACAAAATGGGTTTTCTTAAATTATTATGAAAGTTAAGATTGGTATAATTGGTGGGTCAGGAGTATATAATCTAGATGGCTTAGAGAATCCAAACTGGATAAGAGTAAAATCCCCGTGGGGAAAACATCTGATGAAATCTTAACAGGAAAATTAAATGATATAGAGCTAGCTTTTTTACCAAGGCATAGTAGAAATCATAATATTTCTCCCAGTGATATTCCTTATCAGGCTAATATCGATGCATTAAAAAGACTTGAAGTAACTGATATAATATCAGTTTCAGCTTGTGGAAGCCTTAATGAAAATTATAAACCTGGTGATTTTGTATTGGTAGATCAATATATTGACAGAACTTTTAAAAGAGAAAAAGTTTTTTGGAGCTGGTTGTGTTGCCCACGGTATGGCTCATCCTACCTGCGAAAGATTAAGTAATTTACTATTTGAAGCTGGAAAGAAGATTAACCTAAATATTTTTAAAGGTGGGACTTATTTAACGATGGAAGGACCGCAATTTTCTACATTGGCAGAATCTTTACTTTACAAAAATGTTTGGAATTGTGACGTCATTGGAATGACAAATATGCCAGAAGCAAAATTAGCTAGAGAAGCAGAAATTTGTTATGCTTCTTTATCAATGGTTACTGACTTTGATTGTTGGCACCCAGATCATGATAAAGTTGAAGTATCAGATATAATTAGAGTATTAACTCAAAACTCATCGAATGCTCAGTCATTAATAAAAGAACTTACAAGTAACATTCCTAAAGAAAGAGAATTTTGTGAATATGGGTGTAATACAGCACTTGATAATGCAATAATTACTCCTTCACAACATAGAGATAAAACTCTTGAAACAAAACTAGATGCAATTTTAAAAAGAGTAAGTTCATAGAGGTTAATTAATGAATAAAATTATAGAATCGATTAGAACAATACCTGATTTTCCAAAAAAAGGGATTATGTTTAGAGATGTTACAACATTATTTAGCAATCCCCCAGCTTTCCAAGAAACAATCAATGAAATTTGTAGTTATTGGCAAAATAAAAACCTAACCAAAATAACTGGAATTGAAGCAAGAGGTTTTATCATAGGGTCATGCGTTTCTTTGAAACTTGGGCTGCCATTCATCCCAATTAGAAAAAGGGAAACTTCCACACGATACTATTGAAGAAAGTTATGAACTTGAGTACGGAAAAGCAACAATTGAAATACACTCTGATGCGTTAAACTCAAATGATAATGTTTTAATAATTGATGATTTAATAGCTACTGGTGGAACTGCTTTAGCCGCAATATCATTAGTCAAAAGATTAGAAGCTTCAATAGCTGGCTGTTCTTTTATTATTGATTTACCAGTTCTTGAAGGCAATAAAAAAATATCAGACTTAGGCATTGAAGTTCAAACATTATGTGAATTCTCAGGGCATTAACAATTATCTTAAACTTGATTCAATATTTCCACCATCTACTGTAAAAATATGAGCAGTAGTTTTTAGATTTAACTAAAGATAAAAACCTTTAGCAACATCCTCTGCTAAAACTTTTTTTCAATAAGTTACCTTTCATATATTTTTCTTCAGAAACACCTCTACTTTTTGATCTGGCTTTAATAAGTTTATCATTTAATAATCCAGATTTAATTTTATCTGCATTAATTCCATTTACCTTAATATTATACTTTCCTAATTCTAGCGCTAATTGCTTAACTAAAAAAATAATGATGCTTTTTAGGTAATCCATACGAACCAAAATTCATTCCAGGATTTACGGCTTGTTTAGTAACATTAAATATAATATCACCACCTGAATTTTGTTTTATTAAAACTTTCGAAACAAGTTGAGATAAATTGTAATGGGCAAAAAAATTAATTTCAAAACTTTTTCTTAGTAACTTCTCGTCAAGATCAATAAATGGCTTTTCTATAGCTATGCCAGCATTAGAGATTAAAATATCTATCCTCCAAAATAATTTAAACAATGTTTTATAACCATTTTTAAATCTCTTTCTTTTGTAATATCTGCAACTAAACTATAAGATCATTTTTAATTTGAGCAAAGTTTCAAAAGATTTTTCATTAATATCAAAAAGAGTTTAGCACCTAAAAACTTTTAAAACCTAATTGTACCTCCAGCCCCAGTAACCATAACTATCTTACCATTTAACGATTTAGGTTTGCTTAATTTTAACTTTGGTTCTAATTCCATCTGAAAATGGTTATTATCATTTATTGGGTAATAACCTCCTAAATCAACACATTTAGACATTACTTTTATATTTTGTAGCCCAATGTCTCCAGCAATAATTGAATTTCTTTTATTTGAGCCAATACCGATTAGACCAACACCTTTAACCCAAGCAATGGAAACATAACATATGAACTTTTGCTTTACTATTTGCTTTAAAATATTTTATGTAGTTATTTTTATAAGCAATAATTTTTTTGATAATTCAGCCTCAAAGTTATTATCTGAAAAATTTAAAATTATAGGTTCTTTTTTGATCATTATAACATGATCTGGTGAAGAAACACCTTTTTGCTTAATTGAAGTAGATCTTTTCTTTCCATAAAATCTAATGCAAAATTATCGTTTCTTAAATCAAATATTGGAGAATAACTTGCATCATCAGTATGTTTAAGAATATTTTTTCTGAATATAGAAATAAAATCTTGATAATTAAAATTATTTTTTTTAACCGATTTAGCTTGATAGACTTTTTTATTTTTGCTTAAAAAGTCTTCCAATTTATTTGAATGCTCAATAACTTTTTCATAAGATGATTTAGATCACCCCATGTAAAATACCCATGATTTACTAGAAGCATTGCTTCTACATCTTTGCATATATTTCAATAGCTTTTTTTAGATAATTTAAAGCCTGGCATTATATAAGTATACAAAATTTGTTTCCAAATACTTCTTCTGTAATTTCCTTATAATTTTTAAGTTTGCTAATACTAAAACTGTATGATCAACAAACTTATGAAAAATGCAATAATGTTTCAGAAGGATTGGGTGAAGTAGAAGCATTAAGTTTGCACGTTGTAAGTTGACTTCTTCATCTGACAAAGAATTTAAATTTCTTAATTTTAAAATGGATCTAATTCAACTGCAGGCAATCCTGGGGCTTCAATTGTATCTAGATCCCATCCAGATCCTTTTATACATAAAACATCAATTTTATTTCCAAAATATCCTCTTGAATAGTTTTACATGAAGTATTGCCTCCTCCATGCATAACTAAATCAGGTATCTTACCTATAATTCTAGAACTATAAACTCGAGTACCTAAATCATAGCTAAATAAAGAATTGTTGATCTTTTTTACATATGAATTTTTATCTTTTTTCATTCCATAAATTTTTAAACATATTATTCTGTTAACTCTTTTAATTTTTAAAGAATTTTCATCTGCCTCCATAAACGTAATCTGTAATTAACCCAGAAACTAATCTTGATGGAGTTACATCAAAAGCAGGATTTCTACAAGATGTTCCAGCTAATGATATATTTACTTTTTCAATTTTATTACCTTCTAACAATCCTTGTACGTGAGAAACTTCTTCATGACTTCTCTCTTCAATTGGTATTTCTGTTAAACCATTTTTAAATTCCAATCAATTGTTGAGTTTGGTAATGCTACATAAAATGGGATATTATTATCTTTAGCAGACAGAGCTTTTAAATAAGTTCCAATTTTATTGCAAACATCTCAGTAGAAGTTGTTCTGTCTGAAACTAAAACCATATCAATTTCACCGTGTTGCATCAAATGTCCACCAGCATTGTCCACTATTAGATCATGATTAATGTTATTATGACTTAATTCCCAAGCTGTTAATTGTGCACCTTGGTTCCTTGGCCTAGTTTCATCTACAAAAACATGAACATCAATACCCTTTTTTTCGATGATAAATTGAGAAGTTGCAGTACCCCAATCGACTGTTTACATCCCAGCATTACAATGAGTTAATATATTAATTTTATTTGATTTTTCTTTTTAATATTTCTTGAATAATAATTAAACCATTTTCTCCTATTTTTTATTTGAAATTATATCATGTTCAAAAATTTCATCTGCTTTTTTAAAAGCTTTTTCTAAAATATCATCATCATTTACTGATAAAAGTGCCTTTTAATTTCTTCTAATGCCCAAAATAAATTTACAGCTGTAGGTCGAGTTTCTAGTAAATTACTACAAATCATTTCAAGGTCATTCTTTTTTGTAGCCAGATAACAAAGAAACGGCCCTCCATATGCTGCGGTAACACCAATAAGAGGGGCTCTAACAAGCATATCTTTAATGGCTACAAAAATCACTTAAATTTTTAAGTTCAACAATTTTGGAGGAAGAATTCTTTGATCAATTATAAAAACTTGTTTTTCATTTCTCAAATAAAGTGTAATGTTTTCATTAACTATCATATTATATTTATACTAACTTAATTTTAAAAATCTAATTAATATTATAAATTTTACAAATTTCTGATAATTTTTTAAATAATTTGCTCAACGAGAAGTTCTTTTGACCATTTTTATCAGCGTAATCTGATACAAATTTATAACATAAAAATCAATATTAAATTTTTGAGAAAACTTTGCATATACATATGCTTCCATATCAACTAAATCACCAGATTCACCAAGATAAACCGTCTTTATTATTATTTTCTTAAACCTCTATCATAAAAAGATGTAACTTTAATTAATCATTTTATAAACAAATCTTCATGTGGAAATCCTGATTTTTATAAACACTCAATAAAGGCTTTAGATTACGCTCCATTTTTACAGAAAATATTGAATGAAGGTGCAATACTAGAAGGTATAACGATTTGTGATGAATTTTTTTACTCTATTATTGGAGAGAATATTCATTATGGGACACCAATTAATAAAAATGCACCCAATTGTGTACCAGGTGGATCCAGCTCTGGTTCAGCTGCGGCTCTAACTGAAATGGATTATGATTTTACAATAGGAACTGATACTGGTGGGTCAGTAAGAGTTCCCGCATCTTTTTGTGGAGTTTTTGGATTTAGACCAACTCATGGCAGAATTAATCTTAAAAAAGTCTATCCTATGTCAGAAAGTTTCGATACATTAGGATGGTTTTCTAACGATAAATCAAACATGCTAAAATTAGGAAAAATATTTTTTGATAATTTTAGAGAAATTCAAATCGAACAAAAAAATATTTTAATTCCAATTGATATTGTAGATGATTTAGATCACAACATTAAATCTCAATTTTATAATTATTGTGAATATAAATTTAAAAATTTAAAAAAAGTACAACTGTCTAGTTATAAAAAAACTGAATTGGCAGATTGTTTTAGAGTAATACAAGGATATGAAATAAAATTAAATATTTTACCATGGGTTGAAAAATATAATCCAAAAATTTCTACTGAAATTAATTCTCGATTTAAAATGGCAAAAAATATTACAAAAAATATGTATGATGATGCTGTAAATCTAAGAAAAGAATTCATCTCAGAGCTTGACCAAAATTTACCAGTAGAATCCATTTTAATTTTTCCAACAACACCTTTTTCAGCTCCCATTAAAGGGCAGTCTGACGATGATTTATCTGAGTTAAGAAAAAAAGTTATGGAATTTACCTGTATAGGAGGTTTATCATCAAGACCTCAAATAAGCATTCCAAAGTTTAAAGGCAGCACTGGTCCTATTGGATTATCTGTTCTAGGAAATAAAAATGCAGATGAGATCATATTAAACAATTTAAATTTATTTTAGGAGGAAATATGCAAAGATTAAAAGATTGGACGATTGAGGATTTAAACGAAGAACAAAAAAAAGTTCATGATGAAATAGTAAATGGCCCAAGAGGAAGAGTTGTTGGGCCTTTGAGAATATGGCTAAATAATCCAAAACTTGCTAAAGTTGCACAACAAGTTGGAGCGTATGCACGTTATGGTACTAGCTTGGATAATTCTTTGTCAGAGTTAGCTATAATTACAACTGGACGTGTATGGTCATCCAAATTTGAATGGGAGCACCACGCACCATTAGCAATAAAAGCTGGGATTAATGAAGAATATGTAAACACAATTGCACAAGCAAAAAGACCAATTTTTGATAATCAAATTGAACAAATTGTTTTTGATTTTGCTGCTGAAAGCAATATTTTAAAAAATGTAAAAGATGACACTTTTGCTATTGCGATTGAAAAATTGGGACAAACAAGAGTTATTGATATAGTAGGAATATGTGGATATTACAGTTTGATATCTATGACTTTAAATGTTTTTAAAGTACCAAATGATACTCCTGACTGGCCTCTACCTGAAATAAATGATTTTTCAAATATGTTAAAGTAATTGAAAAAAATGTTTATTGATGGTTTACAATATTGCAATTGGTCAAAGAAAATTTTTGAAGATTGGAGATCAGCCAATTTAACAGCAGTTCACGTTACTATTTCTTATCATGAACAATTTAGAGAAACCGTTTCAAATTTTGAAAAATGGAATTTATATTTCGAAAATTTTTCAAATCTTATCATGCCAGCTTATACAATATCGGATATAGAATATGCAAAAGCTAATGAGAAAACAGGTGTAATTTTTGGATTTCAAAATCCCTCGCCTATTGAAGACGATATAGGCTTAATTGAAATACTTCATAGATTAGGTGGTAGGTTTATGCAACTAACTTATAACAATCAATCATTGCTAGCATCTGGATGTTATGAAGAGAAAGATAATGGGCTATCAAGAATGGGAAAAGAAGTTATCGAAGAAATGAATAGAGTTGGGATGATAATTGATATGTCACACTCAGGTGAAAAGTCGACGATTGAAGCTATTGAATATTCAAAATTACCCATAACAATAAGTCACGCTAATCCAAGTTTTTGGCATAATGCAAAGAGAAACAAATCAAACGAGATTTTAAAATTACTTGCTTCAAAAGGTGGTATTTTAGGACTTTCTTTATATCCACATCATTTAAAAAATAACTCTAATTGTACATTGGATAGTTTTTGTACAATGATAATTGATTTGATAGATCTTATTGGTGTTGATCATATTGGATTTGGTTCTGATTTATGCCAAGATCAACCAGACAGTGTTGTTGAGTGGATGAGAGTCGGGAAATGGACTAAAAAAATAGATTATGGTGAAGGATCAGCTTCTAATTCAGGATTTCCTAAAATGCCTTCATGGTTTAAAGGTAATAAAGATTGGAAAAACATATTAAATAAACTGCAGGAATTAGGGTTAAAACAAGAAGAAATTGACAAAATAAAAGGTTTAAATTGGTATAATTTTTTAATAAAAACAAAGGCTTTTAAATAAATTATGCAATATTTTCAATATGTTAAAGATATAATGAAACTTAAAAACTTAGGCTCATACCACCCTACCCGATTATCTTTTTCCAGACAATTAATAATTACATTAATAAAAGAAAAATGGATTTTTAAATTTCAAGATTGGAAAATTAATAAACATGGAAAAGGTTATTGTATTATTTCCACAAAAAATAAAAAAGATGTTTTTTCATTAATAATTTTTTCACATTTGATAAAAGATGAAGAAAGAAGCGATAGAGTTATTGCTGAAAAATGGGACTTCACATTTAGTCTTTTTACTGGGATACCTAATGAGAAAGAACTAAAACATCTAAAAAAAAATGTCCCCCTACAAGAAAATGGTAATCACTTAAAAAAACAATTAACCCTAAGTAGAGCTAACAAATCTACAAGGTTGTTTAATCATTTTTTAGAAAATTTATCTAATGGATTGCAGCCTGAATTCGAACAGGTAAAAAAAATTGGTTATTTATTACGTACAACTGCAGTTTACGGAAATGGGAAATTTGGTATTGGTGATTATAATTTTAAATCAGATTCTAAAATATTAAGAAATGGATTTTGGGCAGAAATGTTAACAGTTTATATGTTAAAAATTTTTTCTATAGAATATGTTAATTTCTTAGCAAAAAATAAATCTAAAAATTATACTAAATTAAATGATAATATATCAGATTATCTGGGAACTGGAAACGCAACAGGCCTAGGAATGGCACCTTTTGTAGTCAATCATCCTAAGTTAATCCATAAGTGGATAAATACTAAACAAACTTTGATTAAAATTGCATTAGATCAAAAAACTTTATCTAAAAATAAATTAAAGTTATTTCTTTTACTTTTAGAAAATTCAAAAAAACATATTAATCAATGGGAAGTAGAAGATAAAAAACAACAAAAACTAATAAATCAATCAAGGAAAGAAGTTGATCAAATTATAAATTCAAAACTATTATTTGAAATTCTAAATTCTGACTATCCATTAAAAAAGATACTTTCAAAATTTAATAGAATTAACAATGAAACAAGAGAAATATTGTATAGTATATTTTTAGAACTCTTTCCTAAAATTACAGATACATACTCAGGAAAAATGAATGCCTCTGATAAGGTAACTTTAAATTCTAATTATTCAATCGCAAAAATTAAATCATTAATTAAACTAAATTATAGCTGGGCATTAAAAATTAATTTCAATCGTTCATCAAGTAAATACTTCTTTTGGTATGTATCTGAAACAAAGCAAGAGCCAAGACTTGGGTTATCAAAAGAAGATCATGGATATGAAAAACGACTACCATTAGATATTGCAAAGCAAATATCTGACTTAAATGAAACATTAAAAAAAATGCCAGATAAAATGAAGGTTAGTGAATTTTGTCTAAAACATTATAAATTCAAATCTATTATAAAAAGAGTTCTAATTAATGAAAAATACCAATTCAGTGAAATACATGAAAACTTGGAAGATAAGAAAATGCGTCCAATAGATATCTTAAGATTCAAATTAAGTTTTTTGGAGCTTGTAAATTTGATCCTAAATCTAATCTATGGACTAGAATTACTTTATTTCAAGGTGTACCATTACCTGAAAACCTTAAAGAAAATAAAACTCATATGTTTAGTTTTCCCTTCTTAAATGCTTATGGTTGAAAAATCAATTAACCAAATTAAATCTGAAACATTTAAAGCATTGATTGGTATGAATCTCTCTAAATCTCTAGCAGATGATTGTAGTAATTTATGCTGCAACCTAGCTAAAACAAAAACTCCTTTCTTAAAGGATTTAATAACTCTTTTAGAAAAATATAAAATTACAAAAATTAAAAATAACAGTATAAATAAAGAAACATCTAATGATTTGATAGCTCCATTTTATGGACTTAATTTAATTGAGTATTTAGCTTCTGAAAATATTAATTGGTCAGGGAATGTAATTGCTCCAAATTATTTAATTTCAGCAATGCTGATTTATAATCATGAAAATAAAAAAAATTTTTTATTACTTAACAATAAAAAAGTTCCAATTTTCTATATTTACAATTCGACAGTTTATTTAAATAAAAAAAATTTAAAGAATGATTTTTACTATATTGAAACAGAATTATATCCTTCGAAGATTAAAAAAGTTAAATTTAATAAAATTCTATATTGTGATAGATGTTATGTAAATTCTATAGAATGGAATAAATTATTGAAATTCTCACAAAAAACTTATGTTAAAGAAAGTAAAATATCAAAAGAAAAAGGTGCGGGATATTAATAAAGTCTAATTGTTAATATGTTATGTAATTCTAATTTGACATTTCCATTAATATGATGACTACTATAAATCAATTAGTTTATTATCGAATAAATCTAAACATTAAAACTAACTAGGAGGAAAATTAATGTTAAAAATCAAAAGATTAATAACAGTTTCATTAATGTTTTTGATCTCCAATATATTTGCAACAATTGTTTTGGCTAAAGTTGATGGCCCAAGTGTTTTTTGGAAATATAGTTTATGGGGTAAAAGAAGAGCTTTCACAGAAGGCGCAGAAACATTATCTAAAAGATTGGCAGAAGAAACAAACGGAAAATTTAAATTAAAAATTTTTTATGGTGGCCAATTGGCAAAATCAAGAGAAAATTGGGATGGCTTGAAAGCTAATTCTTTCGAAATGGCAACAGTTTGTAACTTTTACCATCCTAAGAAAAACCCAGGTTTAATGGCATTAACACTTCCATTTTTACCACTTGGACAAAGCTTTGACAGAGATGCAAAATTAAGACAAGCAGTCTACGATCATCCAATATTAAAAAAAGAAGCATCAAAATTTAATGGTATATATTTTATGACTTCAAATTTACCACAATATGAATTTATGGGTAAAGGGAAGCCTCCATTAAAACTTGCTGACTTTAAAGGATTAAGAGTTAGAGCTGGTGGTGGCGTTGGAACAGCAATGGTAAGATTAGGGGCTACAAAAATGTCAGTTCCTGCTCCAGAGACATATACACTTATTGCAAGAGGAGCTGTAGATGCAGTTTCATTCCCATTCACATATGCACATGCTGCTTATAAGATTGATGAAGTAGCAGATTGGTATACTGCAAACTTGTCTCCAGGGACATCTGATTGTCCATATGTAATGAATATGCAAGCTTACAATAAACTTCCAAAACAATATCAAAATTTGTGTACATGTCTTCGCGGTGAAGCTTTAGAATCTCTTAAAGCTGCATACAAGAAAGCTGATGATAAAAATTTACCTGTTTGGAAGAAAAAATTCACAGAGATTAGATATGATGATAAAACTCTTGCTGAATTTAAAGCAAAAGTTGGTAAGCCGATTTGGGATGAATGGGTTGCTGCTAACAAGGATCAATTTGATGCTCAAGCAGTATTAGACGTCATTCTAAACTTTAAATATTCAAATATAAAATAATATACAAATAAAAACATGTGTGTAATTCTTTACACACATGTTTTACTTTAGGCTTTAAATTGTTAGATTTATTTAATAAAAAACTGAGTAAAATCGAAGACTTTCTTGTTTTATTTGTTGGAATTTCGATTTTCATTGTGATGATTTTAACATCTATCCAAATTATATCTAGAGTTGTTGGTTATCCTTGGCCTGCATTTTTAGAATTATCAGAATTAGCAATTTCAATTTTTGCTTTTCTAGGTGTTGCTTTTGCTCAAAGAATGGATGCTCATATTCGTATGGAACTTCTTGTTGCAAATTTAAAAGGAAGAATTAAATGGACAATTGAGTTTATTGCAACATTTTGTGCATTCATAGTAATAGGTATCCTAATATATTATAGTAGTTTATTTGCTATAGACGCTTATGTGATTGGTGATAGTACAATGGATTACTTATTTCCTACGTGGCCAGCAAAAATTTTGGTTCCAATAGGTTTTACCATTTGGTTTTTAAGACTGTTTTTAGAATTAATTGGCTATTTAAGATTAGTAATAAATGTTAATGCTGAACCAATGTATGTACCAATTATTAAAACAGCAGAAGAATTAGCAAATGAAGAAATTAAATCAATAAGAGAATAATATGATTTTTGAAAAACTACTTCAAGGACAACCAGAAGGCATTTTTGGCATTGGATATAATGATCCATCATTAGTTGGAATAATTTGTACTTGTATTCTTTTAGTTTTAGTTATTTGTGGTGTAAGAGTTGTAATTGCAGCAAGTATTGCTGGAATAATTGGACTTGTAGAATTAATTGGAATTGGTCCAGCTTTAGGAAACATTGGAGCAATACCATATTCAAAATCTGTTACATTTGTTCTTGGTTTATTGCCAATTTTTATATTAATTGGTTTTTTAGCCTATCAAGCAGGAATAACAAGACAATTGTTTGAGGCAGCTAAAGCATGGGTTGGTTTTGTCCCTGGTGGACTAGCTGTAGCTACAGTTTTTGCAACTGCTGGATTTGCAGCAGTTTCAGGTGCTTCTACTGCCACCGCAGCTGTTTTTTCAAGAATAGCTATACCTGAAATGCTTAAAGAAGGTTATGACAAAAAGTTAGCTGCTGGTGTGGTGGCCGCTGGTGGAACTTTAGCATCTTTAATCCCACCATCTGCAATTTTAATCATCTATGCAATTATAGTTGAAGAATCTGTTGGAGCACTATTATTAGCTGGTTTTTTACCTGGTGTATTTTCTGCAATTGTGTACGCGTTAATAATTATTTTTTGGGCTAAAATGAATCCTAAATTAGGACCACCGTCTAGAAGATATACATTAAATGAAAAATTAAAAACTTTACCTGGAATTTTACCTATTGCGGTTGTTATTGCGACAATTATAAGTGCTATTTATGCAGGTTGGGCAACTCCAACTGAAGCTGGATCTTTAGGTGCATTTGTAGTTCTTATTATGGCAATTTATAATAAAGTTAAGATTACTGCTCTAAAAGCTGCACTGATAGAAACAGCTAAATTAGTAGCTATGATATTTTCTATAATATGGGGTGTTTTGATTTTTGTAAGATTTTTAGGATTTTCTGGACTCCCTGAAGATTTTGCTAATTGGATTATATCACTTCCTTTAGACCCATATGTAACACTTTTATTAATACTTCTTGGATATGTTATTTTAGGAATGTTTATAGATGCAATAGGATTATTATTACTAACACTGCCAGTTGTATATCCAGCCGTAATGTTATTAAATGGTGGGCCAGATGTTACAGCCGCAGAAAGTCCATTTGGAATGACATTCAATCAAGTCAGTGTTTGGTTTGGAATTATTGTTGTTAAAATGGCCGAAGTTTGTCTTATTACACCTCCTATTGGTTTGAATTGTTTTGTTGTTGCAGGTGTTAGGAAAGATATACCTGTTACTGATGTATTTAAAGGAGTAACTTTATTCTTTATTGCAGACATATTAACAATTTTAGGATTAGTGTTGTTCCCTCAAGTAATAACTTGGCTTCCTGATTTAATGATGAGTTAAATTCAACTATTATTTGGAAATGTGTACTGAGCGCCTAAAGATTTTCCAACTGGCCATCTTCCTGTAACCGTCTTAAGTCTGGTATAAAACCTAACGCCTTCCATTCCATATACAGCGTGACCACCAAATACAGACTTTTTCCAACCACCAAAAGAATGATAAGCCATCGGAACTGGAATTGGTACATTAATGCCTACCATTCCTATTTGACATTCGTTTGCAAATTTTCTGGCAACACCACCATCAGAAGTAAAAATAGCAGTGCCATTTCCGTATTCATGATTATTAACCATATCTAAAGCTTCTACCATACTATCAGACCTTACCATTGACATCACAGGGCCAAATATTTCTTCTTTGTAGATTTTCATATCAGTTGAGACATGATCGAAGAATGTCCCCCCAACGTAATATCCATTTTCATAGCCTTGTAGTTTAAAATTTCTTCCATCGACCACTAGATCAGCACCTTCTTTAATGCCAATATCTATATAATTTTTGACTTTATCTAAGTGTTGTTTAGTTACTAAAGGACCCATTTCAGATGTTTTTTCTAAACCTGGACCTATTTTTAAGTTTTCTATCATTGGAGTGATTTTTGATCTAATAGCATCACCAGTTTCTTTCCCAACTGGCACCACAACAGAAACAGCCATACATCTTTCACCAGCAGATCCAAAAACAGATCCCATAATAGAATCACACACTAAATCTATATCTGCATCAGGCATAACAACCATATGATTTTTAGCGCCTCCCATAGCTTGTACTTTTTTCCCATATTTTGCAGCTTCTTGATATATATAATGGGCAATTGGTGTTGAACCAACAAAACTGACAGCACTAATATCTTTATTTTTTAAGATTGCATCAACAGCCTCTTTGCCTCCATTCACAACATTTAATACACCTGGAGGGAATCCAGCATCCAATACCATTTGCGCCAACAATAAAGAAGAACTTGGATCTCTTTCTGATGGTTTTAAAATAAAACAATTTCCACATGCAATTGCAATAGGAAACATCCATAAGGGTACCATGACAGGAAAATTGAACGGGGTTATTCCGGCCACAATTCCTAAAGGTTGATTATCTGACCAACTATCAATTGATCTACCAACTTCACTAGTATAATTTCCTGCTAATAAATTTGGTATTCCACAGGCAAATTCAACTACTTCTAGTCCTCTTCCAACCTCTCCTAATGCATCATCAAAAGTTTTACCATGTTCTAATGTAATTAGTTCAGCCAACTCATTTTTTCTAGATTCAATAATTTCTTTTAATTTAAACATTTTTCTTGATCTCATAAGTGGTGTTTCTGCTGACCAAGACGTGTATGCATTTTTTGCAGAATTTACTGCATCTTGTACACACTTTTCGGTACCTAATACAACCTGTGAAGCTTCTTCACCGGTTGCTGGATTAAAAACTGATGATGTTTCATTAACAAAATTAGAGTTAAGTTTGCCATTGATAAGATGTTCAATTTTTTTCATTTTATTCCATTATTTTTAATTATATATTATACATCTATATATAAACATGAAAGAAGACAAAAATAAATTTTTAAAATATAGGGTTACTTATTTAGAAATGAAGAAACGCCCTAGTTATACATACCCTAATTGCCCAATCAAATTCACAAATATTATAAAATCAAAAGATATCCCATACTGGTATTTTATTTCATTATATAAATCCGTTGGAGAAGAATATGAATGGACAGATATGCTGAAACAAAAAAAAGCAGTTACAGAAAAGTTTTTAAATGACAAAAATGTATATTTTTATTCGCTCGTATCATCTGGTGTACCAGTTGGATTTTTTATCTTAGATTATAGAAAAAAAGAAATCTGCGATATAAGTTATATTGGATTGACTAAGGGTAATTTAGGAAAAGGTCTAGGTAAATATCTCTTTAAAACAGCATTCTTAATGGGTTGGGATACAAATTATATTAATAAATTAACTGTTAATACATGTACATTAGATCATAAGGCTGCACTTCCCCTTTATCAAAAACTTGGATTTGAACCAATTAGATTTGAAGATAAAAAAAGAAGAAGAACTTTTTTTTAATTAAATGACTTTCCTTCTAAAAATTTACCGCTATAAATATCTGAAGATTTCATAGATTGCCATACAATTTGGCCATTATTAATAACAGTGTCAATTCCTAAAGCCGGTGTGAGTGGCTTTTCATAAGTTGCTTTGTCAATTATGATATCAGGATCAAAAATAACTAAATCTGCAAAATACCCTTTTCTTATTAACCCTCTTTTTTTTAAACCAAATGTCTTAGCACTTTTAAAAGTCATTTTATATATAGCTTCTTCCAAAGAAAAAAGTTTCATCTCTCTGGAATATTTACCTAATACTCTTGGGAAAGTTCCCCATAGTCTTGGATGTGGATGTTTATCTCCAGGTAAACCATCAGAGCCTATCATAGTCCCGTCAAAACTAATTATACGATTTAAATCTTCATCATCCATCTGGAAGTAAATTGCTCCAGCAGGATAAAGCTTATCTACCAAATCATCAGTCGTACAATTAAATTCTTTGGCTATCATATTGATATCATTGACTTTTAAATCTTCTACTTTATCTGACCATGTAACCAATACTTTGTCGGCCCTTTCCACAAAATGTTTTAACAACATCGTTGAACTGGCTGTATAAGGGTAACAATCTAAATCAAGGTTTTGTTCCTTCTTAGCCTCTTTAATTAATTTTAAAGTTTCTTTACTTTTACCCCAATTAGATCTTCCTGCACATTTATGATGTGATATTACAGTTCTTACATCTGCTAATTTACCAATTTTTATTGTTTCATTTACAGACTCAACTAAATTATCACCTTCATTTCTCATATGAGTTGTAAAAATTCCATTATGTTTTTTTAATACTTTTGCCAACTCAATAATTTCTTCGGTTGGTGCGTCATTAGCAGCTGGGTATGCAAGACCAGTTGATAATCCAATTGAACCCTCGATCAATGCATTTTCTAGAATATTTTGCATTTTAATAATTTCATCTTTGGTTGCACCTCTATTTATTTCTCCATTCATTACTTGAACTCTAAGCATTGAGTGTCCTGTCAAAAGTGAAATATTAATTGAACTTGGGTTTTCATTAAATGCATTTTTGTAAGATGAAACAGATGAAAATCTATATGCATCTTTATCGCCAAGTAATGGAATAGGAGCTGGAACATCTCCAGAGAAGTCAAATGGAGCTAAACTTATGCCACAATTTCCTGCAATACAAGTAGTTACTCCTTGACTAATTTTACATGACATACTTCTATCAATAAAAATATTTTGATCATCATGAGTGTGAACATCTATAAAGCCTGGTGCAATTATCAATGATGTAGCATCAATTATATTATTAAATGATAAATCGTTTAAATTATAATTTTCATCATTTATTTTAATAGTTTTTTGGCCTTTACTTAAAATTGAAACAATTTGATCATCGCTTATTAGGATATCTGCTTCATATCTATTATCTCCTGAACCATCAATAATAGTTCCATTTTTAATTAAATAATCAATCTTCATTTTAAATTCTTTTTTTTGTTATTTTATAATATAATAAGCATTCTTTAAAAAAAACCAGATAATAATTTTTTAAAGATTTAGATATTGAAATTGCAACTTAAACCTTGCCTAGGCCAATTTGCTTTTAATAACAATCCTTCATAAGATGCTGTTATAAAAGCTGTTTTATTTTTTAATCCTCCAAAACATAAATTTGTAATATAAGGATCTTTAATTGAATAGAACTCTTTAAATCCATCAGATGGAGATATCACAGTTATTCCTCCATCATAAAGTGTACCTACACAAACATTCCCATTCAATTCAACTGCTAATGAATCGAATCTAAAAAGTCCCCTATTTTGATTAAGTAATTGCCCTCCATATACAGAATTTGGAAATTGGATTTTATTTACCTCACCATCACCTAGAATTTCAAAACTATATAATTTACCTCCTTCAGTATCAGCAATATACAAAAATTTTTCATCAGGAGATAAACCTATTCCATTAGGTGTCATAATAGGATGAATAACTTCTTTAATCTCTGAACCATCAGGCTTTGCCCAATAAACGGAACCTCGGTCCATAGTTCTTTCTCTAACTTTTCCTAAATCTGTAAACCAAAAATTTCCTTTTTTATCAAAAACAATATCATTTGGACCATTTAATGGTAATCCATTACACTCAGAATAAAGTGTTTCAAATTCACCCGTATTTAAATTAACTTTTTGAATTTTACCTGACTTATAGTTTTTTGCTTGAGCAATTGGTCTCCTTTTCTTTTGATCACTTGAGATTTCCCAATCAAACCCACCATTATTACAAATATAACAAAATCCATCTGGACCAATTGCGGCTCCATTTGGCCCTTCACCTAAATTTGAAACAATTTCTTTTTTTCCATTTTGATATACTTTTGTTAGAGTACCTCTAGCTATTTCAACTAATAAAATACTTCCATCATTTAAATAAATTGGACCTTCCGGAAAAAGTAAATCATCAGTCAAAATTGAAGTTTCGAGATTAAATCTTTTTTCCATAATTAAACTCTAAATTTTTTTTATATTTGGTATTAACCAAAATAGTAAAGCACCAATTATTGTAAATAAAGTACAAAAGAAAAATCCAACATTATAATTTGAAAATTGATCAAATAAAAAACCTGATATAAATGCACCTAATGCAGCACCAAGGCCTTGACCCAGATTAGAAGCTCCATAGATAGAAGCAAGACCTTTTCCTGCAAAAATTTTTGCAATAAGCGTAGTTATTATAGGACCTCTAGCACCAGCTGATAAACCAAAAGGGATAATAAATAAAAATACAATTAAATATTTAAAATCAGAATATTGTATAAAATATAGTGATAAAATTCCTAATAAACTTAATATATAACTTAAAGTTGAAACATAATGTTTTGGCCATATATCAGCAGCAAAACCAGTTAATGCCATTCCTGGAAAAGTTAGCATCCCCATCAGACCAAAGTATAAAGCAGCTTCTAAATCTGAAAACCCACAATAAATTAAATAAACAACAACTTGTAAACTAATTCCAAAAATACCCATCGCTGTAAAAAAATAAATTAGAAAAAATTTCCAAAATGTATTTTCTCTTAAAGCTTCAAATAATGATGAATCATTTAATTTATTTGTAGAAACATCTACTGAATTGTAAATACCAACATTAATTTTTTTCCAAGGTAGAAAAAATAATAAAATCAAAATTCCAAGAAAGAACAAACCAATGAAATTATATGAAGTTTTCCAACCATACTTACTTATCAATATTTGACAAAGTGGAGCTAAAATTAAAACACCTAGTCCTTGGCCAGAATAAGCAATTGATAATGCTGATGATAACTTTTTATTAAACCATTTTGAAATAATACTCTGACTTGGTATGATCCCAACCATTGAAGCACCTAGTCCGCTAAAAACTCCTAAGAAAATATAAAATTGCCATAATTCATTTAAATATCCTGAAATATAGTAACCACATGATAGAAGCAAAGTGCCTAAAACGTAGTTAAACTTACCTCCAAATTTATCAAAAATTATTCCCGATATAAGAGACCCAATCCCTAAACTAAACATATAAACTGAATAAATTGAAGTTACAGAAGCTCTGTCCCAGTCAAATGTATCACTTAATGGAAGGAGGAAAACACCAAAACTTTCTCCCATTCCTCTACTAACAGAAATCATAAATAGACAAAAAAATAATATAAATATTGGAACAATTGATTTTTTAAAATCCATATCTTTTAAAGTCATAATTGAAAAAATAATTTATTACTGTAATTTAATTTATTAAGTATCATAAATTAGATGAAGAACCAAACTAATACAAATAAATACAATCTGACTAATGATGTCATAAAAAAAGAAGTAGACAACATATTAAAAGGTAAATACCAACAATGTGTGTTAGGTACTTTAGATAAAAATGGATACCCATACTTATCAAAAACACTGCCTCTTTATTACGAAAAAAAAATATACCTTTTACTAAGTGATTTAAGCGATCATACAGAAAATTTAAAAATTAATAAAAAGGTAAGTATATATTTTGCTCGAGAAGAAATTCATAAGGAGAGACTTAATAATCCTAGACTTACTTTGTTAGGACTCATTAAGAAATTAAAGCTAAATAAAAATGATGAAATTTTTAGAAAATTATTAAAAAATTATATTCTCATTGAAAAAAGCGCAAAAATGTGGGGTGAGTTCTTAGATTTTAATTTTTATGAATTTAATGTTAAAAGTTCCCTTTACGTAAAAGGTTTTGGGAAAGCGTATAAAGAAGTATATTAATCATGATTAACAGTTTTAAAGAAAAACTTTTTTATAAATTTACAAAAAAATATTGGAAGTTAATAAACCAAAAACATGGTATTTTAAACAATTTTACAGTCCAAAAAGGACTTTTTAAAGATTTAAAATTAAATAAAGAACAATATTGGAATTCTGGAGATTTAGGAGCAAAAATTTATGGCTTTTATGAAAAAGATATTCAAGAAATAATTTATAAAATAGTAAAAAAATACAAAATAAAACAATTTATAAATATTGGATCAGCAGATGGCTTTTTCCCAATAGGTTTTTTAAGATTAAAATTATTTAAAAATGCAATTTGTTTTGAACAAAATAAAATTGGCCAAAAGTCAATAATCCAAAATGCAATAACTAACAAAGTTCTTGATAAAATTAAAGTCTTTGGAGAAATTAATTCAAACAATTTTAAAAATGAATTAGTTTCAAAATTACAAAAATCTCCTTCTTTAATTTTGTGTGATATAGAAGGATATGAATATAAACTTTTTTCATTAAAAAATTTAGAATTAGTAAAAAATGAATTTTTGATTATTGAGATACATCCAACTTCTAAATCAAATCAAATGAAGTTTGAAAAAAACATTCATCGTTATTTTAATACAAGAGAAATATTCAGTAATTCAAATAATTTCAAAGACTTACCAGAATTACATAATTTAAATGATATAGATAGAAGTCTTCTAACTTCGAAAGGACGATCCTTCATTGGAAAATGGTTAATTTTGGAACCAAAATTAATAAAACAAAATTAAACAACCAATAAACATCCCTAAAATTTTTAATAAAAAATGTTTAGCTTTAATTATAGAAAATGAAAACATTAATAAACAAATTGAAATTTTAAACATTGCAATTAATGCTTCTATAGGTGTTGATCCTAATTTTATTAAACTTGGATTTGAAACCATTCCTAAAGGAATAAAATATAACCCCAAACCTAAAATCATAGAAGTTATAGATACTTTTACCCAGTTTTCATTTACCATTCCAGCTGCGATAAAAACTGTTCCACATACTGGAGGAGTTATAGTAGATAAAAGCGCAAACCAAAATACAAATAAATGTACAAGAAGTATGTCTAATCCCATATCAATCAATGCTGGCCCAGCTACAGTTACACAAATTATATAAGCTGCAGTAGTTGGAACTTCCATTCCTAGAATCAAACATGCTAAAGCAGTGAATAATAATGCCAGCCATACATTATTGTTTGAAAATGACATTATTAAAGATGTTAACTTTATGCCCAGTCCTGTCATTGCCAAAACACCAATAATCAAGGAAGCACATAAAATTATCGAAGCAATTAAAGAAATTTGTTTGCCACACAAATTACAAGCTTTTTTAAATCTATCAAATCCTATCTTAATATCAAATTTTGTATTTAGATTAAAAAATAATAGTACAAACGATAATAAAATTGCAATTGAAGCAGAAAATTGTGGAGTAAAGCCACTAAACATAAAAAATAACAAGATAAAAAATGGAACAAGAAAAAATATAAATGTAAAAAAAACTAACTTTTTATTAGGTGTATCCTTTTCTGGCAAAGGCTTTAAATTATAAATACCTGAATAAAAATTAATACCAATCCAAACTGTAAAAAAAAATAATAATGCAGGAAGAAAAGCAGCAACAATTATTTCATCATAAGGTATGCCTGTTAACTCCACCATAACAAAAGCACCAGCACCCATAAGTGGAGGCATAATTTGCCCTCCGGAAGAAGCAACTGCTTCTACAGATGCTGCTAACTTTTTGGGGTACCCAAGTTTTTTCATAGTTGGCAATGTGATTGAACCAGTAGAAGCAACATTAGCAGAAGCAGAGCCAGATATGGATCCAAATAATGCTGATGAAATTATTGAAACTTTTGCCGCACCCCCTTTTAGCTTTCCAGCAAAAAATTTTGCAATATTCATGAAACCTTCTCCTGCCTCTCCAGCATTTAAAAAACATCCAAATATTACAAAAATTGACACAATGGTAACCGAAACATTGGTTAAAGACCCCCAAAGTCCAGTTTCAGCAATGGTTAAGTTACCTAAAAAACTATTAACAGGTATTCCAGGATGACCAAATTCTCCAGGTATCAAATAGCCAAACATGCCATATAACAAAGCAATGAGCGTAACTAATGGTAAAGGCCAACCGACTGATCTTCTAGCCATTTCTAAAACTAAAAATAATAAAAATAAACTTAGTATGAATTGAAATTCATTTTCAATAAAACCATATTGATCAGATAACAAATCATGATTTAAAGCAATCCATAAACAAGATAAAACACCGAGAACAGCTAAAACTATATTTATAAAAGAAACTTTTTTATCATTTTCTGAATATAAAAAAATCCATGGTATAGCAAAAGCCATATGAATGGGTCTTGAAACTAAATTTGGTATCAATCCAGAAAAAATTAAGTACATATGAAAAATGATTGACCCTAGGCCAATCATTATCCATATATTTTTATCAATTCTCATTAATTATGATGAGAAGATATTTTTACGCCTTTTTCTTTGTAATATTTTAATGCACCTGGGTGAATTTTAGTTGAAATATTATTAATCATATTAAATTCAACACCATTCCACCATTTAGCAGCTTGACCTAATGAGTTTTTACTTTCCCAAAAAGTTTTAGTTAAGTTATAAGCAACATCAGAACTCATATCTGTTGTAGTATAAGTAACTACTGGTAATGAAGTTGTTTGAATATCAGAACTCTGGCCTTTATAAGTTCCACTAGGTATAATTAACTTAGTTCTTTTTGTTTTTTTAATTTGATCATCTGATAGTGAAATTACATTTACTCCGAGTGAAGAAGCAGCTTCAATAACATTTGGAGCTGGGTAAGATCCAGCTGTAACAAAACCATCAATTTGACCATTCTTTAGTGCGGGAACAGCATTTGACAATTCTACATTTGCCAAATTAACTTTGCCTTCCAAACCAAACATCTTAAGGTATTTTGCACCCTCTCTAGCTCCAAAAGAACCTTTACCAATTAATATTGATTTTCCAGACATTTCTGAAAATTTGGTAACTCCTGATTTTTTTGACATAACAAAATGCATAGTTAACGATGGAATTGGAAATAAGGCTCTTATATCTGAGTATCTAGGGTCACCCTTTCCTTTAAACATAGCTTTTTCAGCGATAGCTAGTTTTATTAAAACTGGTGGTGTAGTAAATACATAATTACCTTTTCTAGCCTTAACTTCTTTAACATTTTGTACAGAACCTTGGCTCTCTTCTACGGTGACAATAATTGAACCATTTGAGTTTTTTTTCATCGCTTCAGCTATTTGAACACCCATTTGATAATATGATGATGTCGATTTAGCTGATTTGTATGTTATTTTAGTATCTGCAAAAGTTAAAGTACTAGATAATAAATAACCTAAAAGTGTTGTAAAAATATAAAATAACTTCATAAATCCTCCCCAAGTTACTTTTTGTACAATAACTATAATAAAATTAAATTAAAATGAAATTAAAAAGGAAATTTAGATACAGATCCTTGTCTGTAAATTTTTAATTCTTTATCTTTTGATACTGGAATACATGTAAAAGTTGGTGGATTTAAACCAACATCCCTTAATTCCAATCCTGCATTTTGAGCATTTGTAAAACATTCAGCAGCTGATTTATATCTTAAGCCACTTACAAATACGTCTTGATTAAAAAACCATAATAATAGGAATTCCATGTTAAACATGTAATCTTACAAAGCGACATTTCAAGTCACTTTGTAAGACAATATTATATTAGATAACTTTTAATGGTATCTTTTTAGGTTTTCTTTCCTCAGGAATTTCTCTTTTAAGAACAATGTTTAAAAGTCCATTAGATAAGTTAGCTTCTTTGACATCCACATACTGTTCTAATCTAAACTTTTGTTCAAATGATCTTTTAGCAATTCCATTATAAAGGTATTGAATATTTTTATCTTG
The DNA here is from genome assembly GCA_038131545.1 of Alphaproteobacteria bacterium. Lineage (GTDB taxonomy): Bacteria > Pseudomonadota > Alphaproteobacteria > Puniceispirillales > Marisalimonadaceae > TMED54. The sequence continues at coordinate 1,028,359 of JAYPPQ010000004.1, read as the reverse complement.
AACGTCACTCATGATTTGTCCTTTAACTGTAAGAACACCATCATGTACGTCAATATTAATATCTTTTTTATTGAAACCAGATACTGCTAAAGTTATTTCATACTCATCATCAGAAAGTCTAATAATGTCGTAAGCAGGAAATGAACTTTGTTTTTGATTATTAAAGTTCTCTAGTTCGTTGAAAAGGTTATCGAATCCTACAAAAGAACGTAGAGCTAGTGTTGGTAATATTGTCATAATATACTCCTTTAAAAGCAAGTTAACGAAAATCCCATTATGGCGATTTTCTAATTTTAATAGACATCCATAAATGCAATGTCTAATGTTGATATGGTTAATTAATTTGAAATTTCAATAGTATATTGTATATTTTTTCTATGTTTATTTCAGAAATTAAAATCGATACTTATAACATTCCTTTACCAGAACCAGTTGAAGCTTACGCGGCAGGAGTTATGAAATCTTTTGACTTAGTTGTATGTAGAATAAAAAATGATGATGAAGTTGAAGGAGTTGGGTACATAACAGTCCATGAAAATCAAGGAAAAGCTATTGCACAAATAATAAAAGATAGTTTTATTGATTTACTCAAAAATAAGGATCCTAGATATATTGAGTATTTATGGAACCTCATGTGGAAAAAAGTACATTACGCAGGAAGAGGTGCACCAGTAAGCTTTGCAATAGCAGCGGTGGATGTGGCATTGTGGGATCTAAAAGGGAAATATCTAAATGAACCATTATGGAGTTTATTAGGTGGATATCAAAAAAATGTATTATGTTACGCAGGTAATATAGATTTAAATTTTTCAAAAGACAAATTATTAGCTGAAGCTACGAAATCTCTAAATCAAGGGTTTAGAGCAATCAAAATGAGACTTGGTAGAGAAACATTAAAAGAAGATTTGGAAAGATTAGATGCAATGAGAAGTCACTTGCCAAGTGATATATCATTAATGGCTGACGCCAATGAGGCATGGACAGTTAATCAAGCCATGAAAGCATTCAACGAAATTGAAAAGTTTAATTTAGTTTGGCTGGAGGAGCCTATCAAACCTGACGATTTTGAAGGTTATAAATATTTAAGATCACTCGGAAAAGTTCCAATTGCGGCAGGGGAAAATTTACACACACTAGCTGAAATGAATTTATTAATAAAACATAATGGTGTTGATTATGTTGAACCAGACCTAACTACTTGTGGTGGAATAACAACTTATATGAAAGTTGCAAAACTTGCTGAAATAAATAACTTACCTGTGGTTTCACACGGCGTTCATGAACTTCATGTTCACCTACTTGCGGCTTGTCCAAATGCTTCATATATGGAATTTCATGCTTGGAGAATTGATGATTATATAGAGGAAAAACTTTCAATAAATAATGGATACTCTCCTGCTCCAGACAAGCCTGGCCATGGGGTTGTTTTTGATTTTGAAAAACTCTCAAAACTTAAGATTGATTAACTTATTATGAATAATGAAATAAGATCAATCAGTAATAAGATGCATGAACGTGGTTTAAGTTCAGATAAACAAGAATTTGGGTCATTCTATTTATTAAGATTTTTAGGCGCTAAAATAAATTTTGAACCTAATCAATGCATAGTTTCATTAGAATCTGTTCCACCAATGTTTAACCCCCAAGGTACTCTTCATGGAGGAATAATTACAACAATTATGGATATATCAATGGGACATTTAATAAAAAATGAACAAAGTGCAGGAACTACTTTAGAATTAAAAGTGAATTTTATGTCAGCTATTAAACATGAAAAAATAAAATGTGTTGGATCTTTTTTAAAAAAAGGACGAACTATAAGTACACTAGATTCTAAATTATTTAGAGAAGATGGGAAATTAGCTGCATACGCTACATCAACGTGGAAAATTTTATAAGTTCTCCCTTAACTTACAGTATTCTTCTCCTGACATTTCAAAATATTTTATTTTTGGATAGTTTAATTTCATTGGTTTGGGGTCAACTATTTCAATAGGAATATTATTTGCCATACCTATTCTCAAAGCAATTGATGTTATATTCACACTAAAGGAAGTTCCTATAAATATCATTTTTTTTGCTGAATTCATCCATTCTTCAGCCTCAGAAAACCTATAAATTTCGGTGTACATTTCGTCAAATAATAATACAAAAGGCTTTAAAGAAAATTTAATTTTAGGTTTAAAATTGTTTGTTTCTAAAATTTTAAATTTATCAAATAAAGATGAAATTAATTTATTATCATCATGTGAAGGATCAATTTCATTCCAATTTGCATCAATAGGTGTTTGATACTCCATTTCATCTTGATAAATAATGACTTTATCTAATCTTCCGTGAATACTTATATAATTTTTATTTCCAGCTTTAGCATCCAAACCATCAATATTTTGAGTTATAAGGTTTTTATTAGATAGCCATTTATGTACAAAATTTGGTTTTGCATCTTTATAAGCAATAAACCTTTTAAAATACCATAGTAAAAATTGGTCCGGGTAATTTTCATACATATATCTAGTAGCCATTTCTTGTGGTGTATAATTAACACTACCTACTGTCCAAAATCCATCACTACCCCTAAATGTTGGTATCCCACTTGCTGAACTAACACCAGCTCCGGTTATAAATAATTCCTTCATTTTTTTTCTTCTAAAAAAATATTTTATATATATGTTAAGATTAATAATTATTAATTAGAAATTATAAATGCAAACAATTATAGAAGTCAAAAATCTAAAAAAAATATACAAAGATAATAAAGTCGCTTTAGACAATGTGAATCTTGATATATTTAAAGGAGAAATTATTGCTTTATTGGGTCCTAATGGTGCTGGTAAAACGACATTAATTTCTAATATATGTGGAATATCATCGATTACTTCAGGAAATATAAGTGTTAGTGGATTTGATGTTGTGGATGATTTTAGAGAAGCTAGAAAATGCATAGGAATAGTTCCACAAGAATTATCGTTTGAACCTTTTGAAAAGGTAATAAATACCGTTAAATTTTCACGAGAATTATTTGGAAAAAAACCTGATCCTAAATACATTGAAAATTTATTAAAAAAATTAAGTTTATGGGATAAAAAAGATCAGATTATAAGATCTCTTTCAGGTGGAATGAAAAGAAGAGTTTTAATTGCAAAAGCGCTTAGTCATGAACCAGACGTACTTTTTTTAGATGAGCCAACTGCTGGCGTCGATGTTGAACTTAGAAAAGATATGTGGAAAACAATCAAGAACCTACAAAAAAGTGGAGTTACAATTATTTTAACAACTCATTACATTGAAGAAGCAGAATTAATGGCTAATAGAATTGCCGTTATAAATAACGGAAAAATTTTGTTAATAGATAAAAAAGATAATTTAATTGATAGAATGAGCAAGAAAACGTTAACTATTAACACTAATATGAAAATTAATAAAATTGATGATTCACTTTTTAAATTCAATCTAAGAATTGGCAGAGATAAAAAAGTCTGGAATACGATTATAGTCCAAATAAGAAAAAAACTGGAATAACATCATTATTAAATCAAATTAAAAAAACTGGGATAGAATTAGTTGATGTTCAAACTAAACAATCATCACTTGAACAAATATTTGTTGAGATTTTAAAAAATGATTAATTTTAGATCTATTAAGGCAATTTATATTTTTGAAATGTCACGTACATTTAGAACAATTATTCAAAGTCTTATCTCGCCTATCTTATCAACTGTACTATATTTCATAGTATTTGGTACAGCTATTGGTAATAATATAAACTTTACAAATGAAATTCCTTATGGTGCATTTATTGTTCCTGGTTTAGTAATTTTAACTATTTCAATGCAAAGTGTCACAAATGCTTCATTTGGGATTTTTTTTCCAAAATTTCTTGGAACAACATATGAGATTTTATCTGCCCCAATTTCATATATTGAGATTGTTGTTGGTTATGTTGGGGCCTCTGCTACAAAATCTTTTTGTTTAGGATTACTAATTTTAATAACTTCAACATTTTTTGTTGATTTAAGCATCGACAAACCTTTTTTAATGTTATTAATGCTTTTATTGTCTTGTATTTCATTTAGTCTATTAGGTTTTATAATTGGTATTTGTTCTGATAATTTTGAACAAATAAATTTTGTTCCAATGATTATAATTACTCCACTAGTATTTTTAGGAGGAAGTTTTTATACAATAGATGTACTTCCAAATTTTTGGCAATCTGTTACTTTGTTTAACCCTATATTTTACCTAATTTCAGGTTTTAGATATTCTTTTTTTGGAACAGGTGAGATAAATATTTTTCTAAGTTTATTTTCAATTTCTTTGTTTATTTTACTGTGTATAATAATTATATGGAGAATTTTTAAAACGGGTTATAAAATTAAAACATAGGATTTAAGATGAAATTATATAATTTTACACTTGCTCCAAATGGAAGAAGAGTAAAAATTTTTTTAAAATACAAAAATAAAGAAATTCCAGAACAGGAAATAAATGTTCGAGATGGAGAACAATTTAACGAACCTTTTAAATCTATGAACCCTTTTAACTGTGTACCCTTTCTTCATCTTGACGATGGTACAGTCATTTCAGAGAGTATTAGTATTTGCAGATATTTAGAGGAAGAACATTTCCCAGATCCTAATTTGTTCGGCTCTACACCAAAGATGAAGGCTTATATTGATATGTGGAATAGAAGGTTAGAATTAGACGGTTATTCTCCTTTAGGAAATGCTATTAGAAATAAATCATCATTCTTTGTTAATAGAGTATTAGCAGGCACAAGAAATGATATTAAACAAATGCCAGAAATTGTTGAAAGAGGCATACAAATGATTGAATTACTTTTTCAGAGAATTGACAAGCATCTAGAAAAAAATACATTTATTTGTGGTGATCAATTTACAATCGCTGACATCACTGGCTATTCAATATTTAAATCATGTGAGTTATTAAAGTTTGAAATTCCAAAATCTTTACCAAATACAATAAGATGGAAAAATACTTTATATACACAAGATTGCTTTGATGTCTAAACAAGAAAAAGTTTGTATAGTTACTGGAGTTGGTCCTGACAAAGGAACTGGAGCCGAAATTGCAAAACTTTTTGGTAGAAAAAATTATAAAGTTGCAATGATTGCAAGAAATAAAGAAAACTTAGATAATTTAGAGAAAAAATATAATAATATTTTTTCTTATCCATGTGACGTAAGTGATATTCAAAAATTTAAAACTACATTAGAGAATATAAAAAATAAATTAGGACCAGCTAACGTTGTCATTCACAATGCACCAAGTGCATCAAGAGGAAGTATATTAGATTTAAACCCAGATGATTTGGAAGTAAATTTTAGAGTAAACACAACAGCCTTGTTATATCTTGTAAAAGAAACATTACCCGATATGTTAAAAGAAAAAACAGGAAGTATTTTAGTTACTGGAAATACAGCATCAACCAGAGGAAAATCACATTGGGGATTTTTCGCATCTACAAAAGCAGCTCAAAGAATTTTAGCTGAATCAATTGCAAGAGAATTTGGTCCCAAAGGTATACACGTTGCTTATTTCATTATTGATGCAGCAATCGATACACCAAGAACACGTCCTTATATGAAGCCAGATAAACCAGATGATTACTTTTCTAAACCAACAGCCATAGCAGAAGAAATGTACAAAACAGTTCTTCAAGATAAATCAACATGGTCATTTAGAGTGGAGTTAAGACCTTTTGGTGAAACATGGTGAAGTTTTTTTGCAATATTAAATTTATAAATAATTAATATAAACAATAAGTTAAATTAATTTATTAAACTATACTTTAAATAAAATATCCGTCAGATTTTTTAATTTTTTATCTGGAAAAACTTCTTTATTTAATAATTGAAAGTCTGTATTAAAACACACTGACATTGCTGAACAATAAACTGAACGAGCATCTAAAGTAGAGTTTAAATCTCTTCCTTCAAATAAATTATTCTCTTTAATGCCAGGCCAATCCGCATAGACTTGAGATTTTTTGACTAAACCACCCCCTAAAAGAATTGAAGTGCCATAACCATGCTCTGTTCCATAGCCATTATTTTGAACTAATGTTCTGCCAAATTCAGTAAGTGTAATTATTAAAGTATTTTTGAAAGTATCACCTAAAGTTTTTTTCAAAACATCAAATGTATAATCTACTTGTTTAAGTTTTTGCCCATGTTCACCATCAGCGCCTCCTTGTGCAGCATGCGTATCAAACCCAAATACTTCAAAAACAGCAACTCTAGGACCATCAACCTTCTTTAACTCTGAGCCTGCAATTCTTGCAAGAGTTTTTAAATTTTTGTTATTAGGGGCTTTAGTCATCGAAATTGGTCTGCTTATCAATTTATCAAAAGAACTTCTTAACAAAGGTTCATCGCTATAATGATTCTTTAAAATATCAACTAAGTTTCGAGTTGGCATATTTAACTTCGAAGGAAAAAAATTATCTTGGTTTGCCTTACCCCTTAATAGCAACGGCATTGGCAAAGACATTGATAAACCCTCTAATCCTGAAACATCAATCCCTCTTCCAAGCCATCCAGTTTTTAACTTATAGGGTATTGTTCCACCACTTTCCATTAAGTTTTGACCGTCAAAATGAGACCTTCCAGTATATGGAATATTCGTTGCATGTACAATTGATGCTTCATTTATTTTCCACAATTTATGGAAGCCTGAAAGTTTTGGATGGAGGCTAAAATCACTATTTAAATCTAATAACTTTTTTACAACTATGTCAGGTCTTACTTTTTCTAATGTATTATCATGAATATAAGGAACTGATGTTAATCCATCCATAGCCCCTCTTAACATAATCACAACTAAGTTCTTTTTATTATCTAACCTAGATGAATTAGCTTTAAATGGCACCATTCCTGACAGTAAAAGTGATGCTGATCCTAATGTAAATTGTCTTCTATTAAATTTCATGTTTTTAACATCCACTTACTACTAAAAAATGCAACGCTTTTTTCATTATTGCTCACTTTATTAAGAAAAGTTTTTACCTCATTATCATTATCAAAATTTAATTCAATAATTTGATCTAAATAATTTTTATCTAAATGACTTAGTTTTCCTTTTTGTTTTAATGAATTTAGAATACCAATTCTTCTAAATAAAAATTCTGGGGAAAGCCAGTCTTCTTCAAAATCTGACCAACCATTTGGTTGAAGTGGTCTAAATGGCAATTGACCCAAATTTCTGCAAACTCTTCTTACACGGTCTTTATTTCTAGGGATCATAGTTTTAAAATCATAAGACATATCATTTGGAAAATACTCAATTCCTGACATCTTAACAAATTGCAAAAGCCAAGTTTCAGGCTGTTGAAATTTTCTTAAATGAGAAAATTTGTAAGCTTGCATTAAAACTTCAGAATGAATTGTTTTCAGATCACCATTTGATTTTTTCCAAGCTTTAATAACAGGATTTATTATTTCTTCAGAAGGATTTTGTGTAACAAAATGATTACATAATTTTTTTGATATAAATTCAATACATGCTGGTTTTTTAACTAAATCTTTAATCACTTTTCTTAACATTTCTCTAGCTGCCTTAGTGCCAAATCCCTCTACATATTTTTTCCCTAATATATTAAATGGACCACTATCATGATATTCTTCAATAAAATGAACGGGTACATTTTCTTCTCTTTTATGAATTCTTGAACTCATTTTTGGTATCCTATGCATCCAACCAGACATGACTTTTGACATATCAATAACATCATTTTGTGAATAACCTGCATTTGGTGAAACTGTATGTAACTCTAATAGCTCTCTACCATGATTTTCATTTAAATTAGCTGTTTTTCCTCTCTCAGCATATTTAAAAGCTTTTGGTGAATTAGGTCCTATAGATTTTGTATTATCTAAATTATGTATCATTGCCCAGGAAATTGTTACTTCATAGACTAAATCTTCTATATTTTTTAACATTGCAGGTGCAATCACTTCTCTATGATAGGGGCCTACATCATAAGAATACATTGCATTTTTCTTTTGAATTGCAAAATGATTTCCCCAAAAATGTAAAAATCTTTGAAACACAGGTGAACTACCATTTACTGCCTCATTGTGCCTAATATACAACCATAATGGTTCAAAATAATAATGACCGGTTTTGTATTTAAGAAATCGTTTTTCTATTTGATATGCTTTTCTATCTTTTTTAAATTTTTTTCTTAGAACTCTTCTATCTTGATAATTATAATTACCGTGAAACTCCATCATTTCTTTTAATGAATAAATAGGTCCTGACCAATTAAGTTTTGGTAATTTTTCAATTTGTGAGATAGACCACTCAAGTGGATCAGGCGGAATTGATTCATCCACCCCGAGACCAAAACCAACTTTTCGAAAAAAAGATTTATTCACAACTAAACTATAAAAAATATTGAAAATTTATCAATATTTTAGTTATTTAAATTATATGGGTAAGATAAATTTAGAAAGTAGTTGGTTAAAAATTTTAAAAGATGAATTTGAAAAACCATATATGAAGAATTTATCTGCCTTCTTAAAGAATGAAATCAAAAATAACAAAAGAATTTATCCGCCTGGTTCAAAAATTTTTAATGCTTTAAATTTAACTTCATTTACATCAGTAAAAGTTATAATTTTAGGTCAAGATCCATATCATGGCCAAAACCAAGCAAATGGACTTAGCTTTTCAGTAGAAATTGGAAATAAAATTCCGCCATCTTTACAAAATATCTTTAAAGAACTTAATTCAGACCTAAATATTTTACCATCTCAACATGGTGATCTTTCTAATTGGGCAAAGCAAGGAGTTTTGTTACTTAATACAATCTTAACAGTTGAATCTTCTAAACCTTCTTCTCACTCAAATAAGGGCTGGGAAATATTTACAGACAAAATACTTCATTCACTTAGCTCTTTAAAAGAGAATTTAGTATTTATTTTGTGGGGTAAAAAAGCACAAGAAAAAATTTCACTAATTGATGAAAGCAAACATAAAATTTTAAAGAGTCCTCATCCATCTCCATATTCAGCTAATAATGGATTTTTTGGATCACAACCTTTTTCGAAAACAAATTTCTTCTTAGAAAGCAAAAATATTGATAAGATTAATTGGCAATTATAAAATGAAAAATAATTTAAAATCTCTTAAAACTGATAAATTAAATATTTCATATTTTGAAATTGGAAATGAAAATAGTATTCCAGTTTTTCTTATGCATGGTTTTCCATATGACATATATGCTTATAAAAATGTTGTTCAAATTTTAAAAAAAAATGACTTAAGAATTATAGTTCCATATTTAAGAGGGTTTGGACCTACTAGTTTTTTAAATAAAAGCTTTTTTAGATCTGGAGAACAAGCAGCATTAGGAAAAGATCTTATTGACCTTATGGATGGATTAAATATTAAAAAAGCAATACTTGCTGGTTATGATTGGGGTGGTAGAGCAGCATGTGTTGTAGCTGCTTTATATCCCCATAGATGTATAGGGCTTATCTCATGTAATGGTTATAATATTCAAAATATTAAGATTGATAGTATCACCCCAGATAAACCAGAAAATGAAAAAAATTATTGGTACCAATATTTTTTTCATACAAAAAGAGGTTTTAACTCTCTAACAAAAAATCGTAATGATCTTATAAAATTTCTCTGGAAAACTTGGTCACCAACTTGGAAATTTTCAAAAAAAGATTTTGAGTTATCTCAAGAAAGTTTTAAAAACCCTGATTTCGTAGATGTTGTTATTCATAGCTACAAACACAGATATGGTCTTGTCGATGGTGATAAAAGTTATTCTAATATAGAAAATAAATTATCATTAACACCAAAAATTAAAGTTCCAACAATTACAATTGATGGCTTAATGAATGGAGTTCGAGAACCAAAACGTGAAAAAAATATAAAAAAGTTTACCAATCTTATTAAACATAAATTATTAAAAAATGTTGGTCATAATGTGCCACAAGAAAGTCCTCTGATTTTTTCAAATTTTATATTAGAAATTAAGAAATATGCAAATCATTAAAGATTACTCTCCTGGCCTAGTATTTTGTACATTTATTCTATTTATTTGTTATTTAATTGATAATTATCTAAAGTCACAAAATATTTTACTTTCATTAGCTTTTATAAGTTTAATTTTTGGAATAACTCTAAACAAGTTTTACTTAAGACATGCAACATTAAAAAAGTTTACTGAATTTTCTTTAAAGAAACTTCTTAGATTAGGCATAGCACTTTTAGGAATCTCTTTAAGTCTAAATCAACTTATAATGTTTGGATACATGTCATTTTTTTTAATTATTTTAAATATTATTTTAATATTTTTAATTATATATATATTTGGAAATTATTTTAATTTATCTAAAAATCTTTCTTATTTAATTGGCATGGGTACAGCAATATGTGGTGTAACAGCTATAATTGCTACATCTAGTATCATCAACCCTAAAAAAAATGAAATTAGTTACGCCGTATCAATTGTTACTATATTTGGACTTATTACGGTACTTACTTACCCTTATCTTTCTGAATTACTTTTTAAAAATGATGACATTTTAGCTGGTATTTTTTTGGGTGCTTCTATTCATGATACAGCTCAAGTCAGTGCTGCTGGAATGATTTATGATGAAACATTTGATTCAGAAAATGCTTTAAATTCTGCAATGGCTACAAAATTATTAAGAAATTCTTTTTTAATATTATTGATACCGTTACTTACATTAAAATTTATAAAAGAAACAAAAATAGATTTCAAAACTAATTTTATAAAATTTCTACCTATGTTTGTGGTTGGATTTATCGTGTTTAGTATTTTTAGAACTTTGGGGGACTTAAACTTTTTAAATACACGATACGAGATAATGTGGATTGAAAGTATAAGTATCATAAAATTCATTTCTAAAATTTTAATTTTATATGGAATGCTCTCATTGGGACTGCAAACAAATCTCAATCAAGTCTTCACTCTTGGTTATAAGCCACTCATTGTAGGTTTCATAGCTTGTATATCAGTTGGGTTATTAACAATTTTTTATTTAAAAATTTTATTTTAAACAAATTCAATGTTTATGATTAACATGACCTTTAGTATTATTTTTTTTAATTTGGAATGGTATTTCTATAGATCCATTTTTTTTAAAGTTTAATTTTATATATAAATATTTTTTATTTTTTAACTCTTCATTAATATCAGAAAACATTAAATGGAAACCACCAGGCTTTAATGAAATCTTAGATTTTTTTTTAATAAGCAATCCAGATTTCAAGTGTTTCATTTTCATAACATCATTTTGAATATTCATAGAATGTATTTGATTATTTTTAGCAAAATTTGATTCAATGGATAATAAAACATCATCTGATTTACCATTATTTATAATTTCTAAATATCCAGAAGTAACTTTTTGACCAGAGTGTATAGATTTAATCCATGGTTTATTTATAACTATATTATTAATTTTAAAATCATCTGACCAAGAATTTTGAATAAAACAAAATAAAAATAAACAAAAATAAACAAAAAAATTTTTCATAAAATTAACTTAATTCAATAGTTTAGAAACACAATAAAATTTAATTTAAAACATGACGAAAATTTTTTATTTCTGTATCAATTGTTTTTGAATCAAATTTCTTTTTATCAAAAATTTTAAAGATTGCTTGCCTTCCACATTTTTGATGAACTCTTAAATACTTCTCAACTATATGATAATATGGTCTATCAAAATAATCGTCGAATATAATTGTCGTTCCTCTTTAGCAAATTTTAAACACGTAAAAAAACAACAAACCCTGAACCTTCCATCAATCAAAACAGTATCAGGAATTAAATTTTGTTTCCAAACCCAATTTGTATAGTCAATAAAAGAATCTCTTTTTGAATAATCTATTGGAAACCCCCAGTTCTCAACTTTACCTACATCAATATATTTTAATTTTATTTTTTGATCGTCATAGACTTTTGATTGTTTAATTGTTTTTATCCAGTCAATTGATGTATCAACAGATAAGATTTTAGCGGTTGTGTTTTTTAATGCCCAATAAGTTGATTGTCCACAACCATATTCCGCAAAAACATTAGATTTCATTAAATATTTTTTGAATAATATGTCGTTATTGTCAAATAATGTATTGTTTGTTTTTAATTTATTGTTTGATAAATTTGCCATATAACTACTGAAAATTTTTACTTTTTATTTTCTCTCTGTATGTAATAATTAACCCTGAAGTAACTATTAAAAAAATGCCAGCAAATTCTATATTTTCTGGCCAAACATCAAAAACTAACTTGCTCCATAAACAAGCAAAAACCAAGTAAAAATAATCTAGAGGTGCAAGCCAACTGCTTTCTGCATTCTGATAAGCTTTAGCTAGTGCTAAATTTCCTATTATGTTTAACAAAGAACATGCAACAATAAATAAAAAGATTGTTAAAGTTAAATCAACCCAACCATTAGTTATAAAATCTATAGTAAAATTTTGATCGTATTCAAATATAAATTCAAAAAAAATGATGCCTATAATTCCTGATATGAAAAATAATATTCCCACAACAAAAGTAAGAGCAACTGGACTTTCATTCCTACAGTATTTTCTAATCATTATAATATTACAAGCATAAAAAAAGCCTGCAAGTATTGGTAATAATTGATATAGATTAAAATCTTCTTTCCAAAGTTGTAATATAAATACACTTCCTATAAAACCCATTACAAGAGCTATAAGTCTGTATTTTCCAACCATTTCTTTTGTAATCACTATAGATAAAATTGTTACAAATATTGGAAAAGTATATAAACCTGCTGCCATTTGAGATAAGGATAATATTGGGGATGCTGAAAAAAAACAAAACATGCAAAGAACCATCATTGTACCTCTAATTGTAACTGGCAACCAATTTTCAGGAATTAACAAACTCTTATTTTGAGATAAAATTACAATTATGTATAAAAACATAATATTAAAAAATGATCTTATAAATTGTAACTGCCAAAATGTTGTATCATTAGCAATGAATTTTATGAGCGCATCTTGGTAAGATAAAATTAAAATACCAATTAATAAAGATGTGAGAGATAAAAAATTTGAATCTTTAGATGTTTTGTAAAGAAATTTCATTAATATTTACGTAAAAATAATTCGCGTAATTATTGAACCAAACCATCTATTAATTTCCATTCTAACAGGAAAAACCTTTTTATTTAAAAAACCAAAATATAACTTTATATCAGAAAATTTATCATTTTCAGGTTTCCATTTTGAATCTAAATAATGACCTCCAATAGGATAAAATCTTAAACCACATACTATTACATTACCTTCATAAGTTTTTGGTCTATCTTTCTTCAAAAATGACCTGCTTAACTCTATCATTTCTAAATCGTACCTTCTTCTACCGTCAAAAATTCTAAATTTATTGATACATGAATTATTTAGTTGGAGATTGTCAATTGTATTAATCAATGCTGTAAATGGATCCAATACATTAAAAATAGTATTTTGGGGGATTTTATTTACTTTTTTTAAATCTAACTTTGGTGTATTTTTAAATTTTAAAACATTATTTGAATTGTCCCATTCAACATTAGATTTTCTAGTTTTGCCTTTATAACTTGAAAAAGTTTCATAAATCGAAGGAAATAATTTATCTTTAATTCTTTTAGACTGTCCTTTTATAATTGAAGAAAATTTGTAAAAACTTTTGAGAGAACCATCAGAAGAAGATACTATTGAATATAAAATTTTATTTTCATTTTTGTTAACTGTGGCTGAAATTCTTGCAATTGATAAATTAGAAAATTGAATTGAAAAATTATATTTATCTATTTTTGAACTCGATAATAATACTGATGGCCATATCAATAAAAGTGCATAAAAAAGAAGTTTAATGATCATTTTTTAAATGTTATAGAAATTACAAATTATTGTACTAATTAAAAATGATTAATAAATATGTCAACTTTAATAATTGAAAAAGCAAAATTAAAAAACCTTAAAGATTTAATATATCTTCTATTTGACGATGATCTTGGAAAAGATAGAGAGAATATAAGTGAAACATCGTTTAATAATTATAAGAAATCATTTATGAAAATTCTAAATGATACAAACAATGAAATTTTTATAATGGTTTTAAATGATCAAATAATCGGTATGATGCAATTAACTTTCATTCCAGGCCTATCTATGGAAGGTATGACAAGATGCCAAATTGAATCAGTTAGAATTAAGAAAGATTACAGAAATAAGGGTTATGGATCAGAATTGATTAAAAAAGGTATTGAAATCGCAAAATTAAATAAATGTGGATTGATACAATTAACGAGTAATAAAGAAAGACTTAAAGCAATCAATTTTTATAAAAAACTTGGCTTTTTAAGTACACATAAAAGTTTTAAATTAGACTTATAAAAACAGGCTTTTATTTACAAAATGCCTCATAAGAGTTAGCGAAAGTATTCATTCTTACTTCATGAACTCTCATTGCATTTCCAAAGATATTCTGCATTCTATTAATTTCTTTTTTATCTTTATCTTTTAAATTTTCTCTTTCTTTAAGATATCTATTAAGAATATTATTCCATGATTGATAACTTACGTCATATTTTTTTAAAATTTCTTCACATTTCTTTTTATCAAATACTTTACCATGTGACATTGATGAAAAGGTAAAAAACAAAATAACTAAAATAAAAATTCTTAACATACACACCTCTTTATGAAACACAATCTACACTTTATTCATTTCTAATTAAAGGATAAATTTTAGGAGTTAAATATTTAAAGTTTGTAAAAAATATTAATAGTAAACTTAAAACTATAATAAAACTTATAATTATAAAAAATGTATTAAAATCAAATTCCCATGATAAATTAAAAAATCCTTGAATAGCTAAATTAGATATTATTATTGAAAAAATTGTAGAGAAAAAAATTGTAACCCCATAAAGAATTAAGAATTCAATAATGGAGGATTTAATTATTTGTAGTTTACTTAGGCCAATTATTTTAAAAACTAAATTTTGATATATTTTACTTTTACCTTGAACAACAATAGCACTCACAATAACAAAAAAGCCTATAAATATAACAACCAACGATACCAATGAAATTGATAAATAGATTTTGTTAAGTAAATTTGAAATTTTTTGCAAATAACTTCTAACTTCGATAAAAGAAACATTTGGAAATTCATTTAATAAATTAATATTTTTTACTTCTTTATCAAATTTAACAGTTGCAAGAATTTCACTTGGTAATTTTTTTGCAAATGAAGGATTAATTAACATTGCAAAATTTATATTAAGATCTCGATAATTTACTTTCCTAAAATTAACAACTTTACCAATGACTTCTCTACCAGAGATTAATAATGTAAATTCATCATCAAGTTTAACATTTAAATCTTTTGCAATTTTACTATCTAATGAAATCAACAATTCTTCTTCATTTTGATTATTTTCCCACCATTTTCCTTTTGTGATTGGGTTATTAATAGGTGGATTATCTGACCAAGATATTCTTCGGTCATTATTTATAAACCAAAAGCTTTCATTAAAGCGATCAATATAATTTAATGGATCTATATTATTAATTTTTATTAACTTTACAGAAACCATTGGCATGGCATTAATTACAGCTAAAGAATCTTTATTTTTAATAAAGTTTATGAATTCTAATTTTTGATTATTTTGAAGCCCAATAAAAAAATAATCTGGAGCAAGATTTGGAATTGATTTAGAAATTTCTTTCTTTAAATTAAAACCAATTAATCCCAGAGATAAAAGAAGTGTTGTTCCTAAACCCAATGTAACTAAAACAACCAACGATATATTTTTAAATTTTATAATATCTTTCAAAGCAAACTTAAATGATATAAAATTCTCTATATAGATTTTTTTAAACTGACGCAAAAAAAATATAAAAATTAAATAAAAAATTAAAATGCAAATAAAAAAGCTTATAAAATAAATTAAACTATAAATTGGTCTAAACGAACTTAAAGATATAAATAAAACAAAAATTAAAGATGTTAAAAAAGTAAAGAATTTGTTTTAGTTTTAAAAATAAATGTGATGTCTCTTTTAACATTTTTTAATAAATCATTTCCTTTAATACTATCAATTGCATTTAATGTTGGGATAGAAAAAATTACAAATACCACAAAACCTGCAAAAAAAACATTTAAGTAAGTAAATAAGGAAAAGTGATATGAAAGTTGAATATTATAAAAATTAATTAAGAATGAATTTAGGATTGGTATTATAAACAAACTTAAAATATAAGAAAATAATGATGATATAATTAATAGAAAAAATAATTCACAATAATATATCAATTTAATTTTAGAATTTTTCATTCCAATAGCTTTTTTAATAGCAATAGAAATATATTTATCATTTAAATATGATAAAAGTGAATTAGCCAATCCAACTGAAGCTATTAATAAAGCACTAATTGATAGTAATGACAAAAATTGAATAAAGTTGTTAATTGCTAATTTTAGACCTCTTCCAGAATTTTCAGGCATTTTGATCTTATGATTTTTATCTTCATTTAGAATATTTTTTACTAATTTAATACCATTTTTAGTTTCAATGTTTTTATTAAATTTTAATTTAAACTCTTTATTTATTAAATTTCCTAATGCTTGTAATTTCAATTCGTCAAGGGTAATATTATTTATCATCGCATAATCACCAAATACAAAAGCTCCACCTATATCAGGAATATTTTTTAAATAACCAATAACAGTTAAATTTTTATTTTGTATATTAACTTTTTCTCCTATTTTAAGTTTCAAATTTTCAAATGTATTTTTATTTAATAAAATTGTATTGGAATTTTTTTTCATTATTTGAAATGCATTTTTTGGATGTGTTTCAACTTTTCCATATAGTGGATAATTAATATCAATTGATTTAATTCTTACAAAAATTGATTTATTATCTTTATTAATCATTGAATTAAATTCAATTATTTCAGTTACTTGTGCAATTTTTTTTATTTTTGATATTAAATTATAATCAGCTTTTCCCCTGTTGTAATCAATTTCTAAATCACCACCCAAAAGAGTTTTTTGATTTTTTGATAACTCTTCATTAAGACTTAAATTAATTGTTAAAATTGTACTGTATATAAACAAACTTAAAAAAAGAGTTATTGAAATACTCAATAATTTAGCCTTACTTCTGAATAAGTCTTTAATTGAAAATAAAAATATAAATTTTATATCAGTATAATTAAATAATTTTTCCATCATTTATTTCAATTTTTTTATTAGCTTTATTGGCAATTTTGGTGTCATGAGTTACTAATATAAGACTTGATCCTGAATCTTTTACAATATCAAATAAGATACCTGAAATTAATGATGAATTTATTTTATCAAGATTACCTGTAGGCTCATCAGCTAATATTAACTTTGGTTTCATAACCAATGATCTAGCTATAGCAACTCTTTGTTGCTCACCTCCAGAGAGTTGACTTGGGTAATGATTAAATCGATGTTTCAAACCTACCTTATCTAAAATTTCTTTAGATTTATTTAAACCATTATTTATGTTGTTAATTTCTAAAGTTAAATTTACATTTTCTAATGCCGTAAAATTTGGCAAAAGAAAAAAAGATTGAAAAATTATACCAATATTTTTTCTTCTAATATCTGAAAGTTCATCTTCATTTAAATTTTTAAAGTTATTGCCATCAAAAATTAATTCTCCTGAATTAAATTTTTCTAAACCAGCTATTAACATAATCAAACTAGTTTTACCTGAGCCACTTTCTCCAATGACTGAAATTGATTCTTTATAATTTAGATCAATATTTACATTTTTAAGTATTTGTAATGACTTATTATTTATCTTATAAGATAAACTTAAATTTTTTATTTCGAGAAGTTTGTTCATGCTCAAACATTTTATTATTACATTAATCTTAAGTTGTCTAGTTACGTTTAACTCCTATGCATTAGATAAAATATTGCTATACGGTGATAGTTTAATGTCTGGGTATAAATTGGATAAAAAAAATTCCTTAAATAATATACTTGAACAAAAACTTTTACTGTTAGGATATAATTATAAAATAATTAATGCTAGCATCCCTGGTGAAACTAGTTTTGGAGGTTTAAATAGACTTAATTGGACGCTTGCTGAAAAAAATATAACACACGTTGTATTGTGTTTAGGTGCAAATGATATGCTAAGAGGCATTAAACCAAATGAAACATATAAAAACCTAGAAAAAATCATTAAAATAATTAATGCTAAAAATGTTAAAATTATTTTAGCTGGAATGATTGCACCTTCTTCCTATGGAAAAAAATATAAAGATAGCTTTGACATTATTTATCCTGATTTAGCAAAAAAATTTAATCTGTTATTTATTCCCTTTTTGCTTCAAGACGTGGCTTTAAATCCAGAATTAAATTTAAGTGATGGCATTCATCCAAATGAAAAGGGAGTTAAAATAATTTCTAATACTATTTCTAAAAAATTGATTGCAATTTTAAAAAATTGAATTAACTAGTTTTTTTTAGTTTTTGGATTTGATCCCAAGCATTATTAATTATTCTCATTTTTTCTTTACTTTTTTCAAGAACTTCTTCTGGAACACCTTTATTAATTAATAAATCTGGATGATAAGTTTTTGATAAATTAATATATTTTTTTCTAATTTCTTTAATATCATCAGATGGCTTAACTCCTAAAACTATATATGGATTTAATTTTTCTGATGATTTTCTGCTTTCAAAAAGACTATTTATTTCAATGTCAGTAAGATTAAAGATAAAACCAATTTCTCTTATCATCTTAATTTCAGGTTTACTAACCTCTCCGTCTGCTTCAGCAATATATAAAAGAATATTTAAAACTTCTACTAAAGCTGTTTTATTTTTTGAATAAATTTGGCTTATTTGTTGTGCATATGGTTCAAAACCTAAATCATCTTGTTTTGCTACATTAAACACTTTTGAAACATTATCAATTTCACTATCTGGTATATTTAACTTTTCTTTAATTGCAAGTAATTCATCCTTTGTGACAACTCCATCTGCTTTACTAATTTTTGCAGACAAAATAATTAAAGCTAATGCAAAAATCTGTTGAGAGTTTTCATTACTAAAGTTTATACTTTTAACTTTTCCACCTGAAAATTTACTTCCTAGAAAAGATCCTAATAATGCTCCTATCGGTCCACCAATAGTAAAACCTAACATGCCACCGATTAATGTTCCCCAAATAGACATTTTTTTTATTTAACTTTTTTCAATTGCTTTAATCTTTTTTCTCTACCACATGCAGTTTTATAGAGATAATACTTTAAAGAATTTTTTTTATAAAAATTTTGATGTTCATCCCTTACAGGATAAAATTTTGTTTCTTTTTCTACAGCAACTTTTGAAGTTTTGGGAGCAATATCATTTATAATATTTTTTTGTTCATTGTTTTTGTAATAAATAGCTGGGCTATATGAATGACCTCTATCACAAAACTGACCATCTGAATCTTCGTAATCAACTGTATTGAAAACATGTTTTACTAATTCAGCAAATGAAACTTTGTTTGGGTCATAAATCACCTTAGCTGCTTCTCTGTGGTCTCCCCATTGATTAGGATAATATTTAGGATTTGGAGTTGTTCCTCCAGTAAAACCACTAATAACCTCTTTAACCCCCCTAAATTCTTCAAAATCTTGTTCAGTGCACCAAAAACAACCGCCTGAGTAGTAAAAAGTATCTGATTTAGACTGAAAAATTGATAAAAAGAAAATGATTTTAATTTTAATTAATAGATAAAATATTTTTTTCATAAATTATATATATGTAACGTTTTCAATAAATTCATCAGCTTTTTCAAAAATTATTTTTTTTCTTTCAACATTCATTCTTTCCAATGTTCTTACCATCATATTTAAACGAGGATTTTTTGAAAAAAAAGATTTGTTATTATCAATAAAAGACCAATATAATCCATCCATAACATCACACCATTTATCTTTTTTGTAATTACTCATTTTTAGAATATAATTAGATCCACAAATATATGGCTTAGTTGAAAAAATTCCACCGTCTGCATAAGTTCCCATTCCATAAACATTAGGCACCATTACCCAGTCACTACTATCAACGAACATTTCCATAAACCATCTATATATTTCTTTAGGAGAAATTTTACATAAATTCATTATGTTACTTAAAATCATTAAACGTGGTATGTGATGTACATATCCATATTTTAAACACTTTTTTATTGTGTCATCTAAAGGTTTAATGTTAGTTGTTCCATCATACCAACAATCTTTTAATTTTCTGTCATGTTTCCAATAATTTGAATTTTCTTGAAAATCACCTTTTAGAAAATAAATCAGTCTTATAAACTCTCTCCATCCAATTATTTGTCTTATAAACCCTTCGAGAGAATTTAATGGTATGTCTTTTGATTTATTTACTTCTTCGATTACATCTTTTGGAGTTATTAAACCTAAATTTAAAGACGAACTTAGACAAGAGTGAAATAAAAAGTTTTCATCTATATCAACTGCATCTTCAAAATCACCAAAGTTTTTAAATTTAAGCTCAATAAATTCTTTTAATAAATTAAGAGCTTGCTTTCTACTAGTTGGTGCCCAAAAATTTTTATTATCTCCTGGATGACTAGAGAAATATTCATCCACAATTAATTTTACGTCATCAATATTTTCAGATTTATTAAAAATTGTAGCAGCTGGAATTTTAATATCTTTTGGAAGTCGTTTTCTATTTAATTCATCAAATGACCATTTCCCCCCTGTAGGCTTTTCATTTTCGTCTATAAGAAGATTTAGTTTCTTTCTCATCATTTGATAAAAAGAAACCATTCTTAAATTTTTATTATTATCTCCATACTCTTTAAGATCTTCTTGACTTAAAAAAAACATTGGAGATGGAATAAAAGTTAAATCTACTTCATTAGAAAGAGTTAAGAATTTTTTTTCAAAAAATTTGTCAATAATATCATAGACGTATAATCTATTTATTTTATTTTTTTTTATGAAAACTCTAAGGTCATCTATATAGTTGCTATTTGTCTTTTGGTTTATTTTTAATGGTTTATAATGAACTTCAAAATCATTTTTTTCTAATAGGTCACGATAATCTCTCATGGCAGTTAAAAAAAGAGTTAATTTCATTTTGTGATGTTTAAAATAAGTACAAAGTTCAATATCTTCTTTCATATAAACTTTATTAATATTTAACTGAGAAATGTATTCCAATGGAAAAAGCTGATTACCTAATATTACAAGTAAATTATTTTTGTTATACTCAATCATTAAAAACTAAATCCACGAGCTGAAACTTTCCATAAATCTTTTACTTTTCTATTTTTATCAATAACAACATACCAATCATGTAAATTACATGTTGGATCACAGTGCCCCGGTATCAATTTTAACTTATCATTTAATTTAAGAGAGTTGTTATAATCTTCAATTATTCCATGCTCATCAGAACATTTTGTATATTTTAGATCATGTTTATTGAATATTTTTGGTAGTCCACTGTCTACAGACATAGACTTTAAACCAGCATCAACAACTGCAAAATTTGGTTTGGCTACTGAAATGACACTTGTATAAATAAATAGTGAGTTTTCGAAAAGAATATTAGATTTATTCTTCTTTAAACTTGAATAATGTGCGTCCATAAATGCATATGAGCCAACTTGAATTTCATTATAAATTTTACTTTTTGTTTCTTCTTCGAAACAACCAGTACCTCCACCAGTTACGATCAAATTGGACATATCAAAATATTTGAGTAAATTAGAAATTTTTTTATTAGTATCGTTAACTGTTGTTTCTCTTTCTTTTGAATCTAACACATGTTGATTAGAGCCATTATATGCTTGAAACCCAGACAGTTTTATATTTGAAGATTTATTAATAAATTGAATCATTAGTTTAATATCATCAATGTTATCTGTTCCACATCTTTGAGCACCACACTCTAATTCTATAAAAATTTCAATTTTGACGTTATTATCAGAGGCAATATTATTTATATCATTTAAATTATCTATATTATCTACACAGCAAGTAACCTTAGAACCTGACCTGTTAATTTTACATAATCTATCAATTTTCTTTAAATCTGTTATTTGATTAGTGATTAAAATATCCTTTATACCCGATTTTACAAATACTTCAGCTTCACTTAATTTTTGACAACATATACCTGAAGCATTTCCATATTGAAGTTGATATTTTGCTACCTCTACAGATTTATGCATTTTTGCGTGAGGTCTGAGTTTTATATTATTTTCGTGAGTAAACGATCTCATTTTTTCAACATTTAATTTAAATGTCTCATAATCAATTAACAAACATGGTGTTTGAATTTCTTCTAACTTCATTCCTTTTAAGGCAGGTATGTTATAACCATAATCTAATTTGGACATAAAACTAATATAAAATAAATTTATTGAATCTTCTAACAAATAGATATAATTTTTAATATTACTTGGAGTTTATTAATGAAATTTTTGCATACAATGATTAGAGTTAACAATTTAGAAGAATCATTAGATTTCTTTTGTAATAAATTAGGCTTAATTGAAACAAGACGAAAAGATGTTCCTGAAGGAAAGTTTACATTAATATTTTTGGCTGCTACTGAAGATGAAAATTCTGCAATAAATACTAGATCACCAGAAATAGAACTTACTCATAATTGGGACTATGAGGACCTTGATAAAGGAAGAAATTTTGGTCATTTGGCGTTCTCAGTTCCAAATATATATGAGACTTGTCAAAAATTAATGGATAAAGGTGTGATTATCAATAGACCACCTAGGGATGGAAGAATGGCTTTCATTAAATCTCCAAATAATATTTCAATTGAACTTCTTCAACAAGGAGAAGCATTAGAAATTAAAGATCCTTGGAAATCAATGGATAATACAGGAACATGGTAAAGGAAATTTTATGAAAAAATTATATTTGTTTTTTTATGTATTTTTGATTTTATTTATTGCTAACTGCTCTTCACATATTACAAATAAGCCAGTTGATAAAAATATAGTTCAAAAAGAAATGACTAAGTATGTTACAATTGAATGGAGATTAAATCCTAAATTCATAACTGATTTACCTCAAACTGCAAAAGAAAAGTTAATAGAATCCTGTAATTCAAATAAATTTATTTTGGTAAAAGTAAGTACAATTGATTTTGAAAAAACCAAGGGAACTTTTAGATGTAATTAAGGCCTTAATATGTAATTTATCTCTTTCAAATAATCTTTTAGTAACTTAAATCTATTAACACTCTTACCTTTTAAGGTTATAACGATTTTTTCATCATTTCTAAGTTTGATGAAATTGTTATTTTTATTAACCCAATCTAAAATTTTAGAAATTTCTTTTTCTCCTTGTTTCCTAAAACCAATAATTAATGCTTTAGGCCCAATGTCTATAAAATTAATATTTAATTTTAAGCAAATTATTTTTAAAGATATTGTATAAATCAAATTTGAAACCTCATTAGGTGGTGGGCCAAATCTTTCATTTAATTCTTCTATAAAATTTTTAATTTCATCATTAGAGGTTAAATCACCAATTTTTCTATATAATGACATTCTCGTTGATAAATCTTCAACGTAATCTTCAGGTATTAATACTGCTTTACCAATTGTAATCGTAGGTGACCAATTTACATATTGAGTATTTTTATTTTTTTTAAGGCTATTAATTGTTTCCATAAGCATTTTTTGGTAAAGTTCATATCCAATATCTCTAATTTGACCAGATTGTTCATCACCTAACAAATTACCTGCACCTCTAATATCTAAATCATAATTAGCTAAAGAAAATCCTGCACCTAAATTGTCTAAAGTTTTTAAAACTTTTAACCTTTCGATCGCATTATCATTTAAAACTTTACCTTTTTTTGTTGTAAGGTAAGCATAAGCTCTTTTATCACTCCTTCCAACTCTACCTCTGAGCTGATATAGTTGAGATAAACCAAATAAATCAGCATTATAAATAATTAGTGTATTAGCATTAGGGATATCAATTCCAGATTCAATAATATTTGTAGAAATTAAAATATTAGATTCCTTTTGATAAAAACTTATTATGCTATCTTCTAGTTCGGTCGGTGTTAATCTACCATGAGCAACAGAAATTTTTGATTCTGGAGACATTTTTTTAATTAACTTTAATACTATTTCAATATCTTTAATTCTTGGACAAACAACAAAAATCTGACCATCCCTTTCTATCTCTCTTTTTAAAGCATCTGTTAAAGTAACCTTATCCCATTCATTAACAAAAGTTCTTACAGCTAATCTGTTAGTTGGAGGAGTTGTTATAAGACTTAAATCTTTTAAACCAGTCAAAGATAACTGAAGAGTTCTTGGAATTGGAGTTGCAGATAAAGTTAATACATGTATATCAAATTGCAGTTCTTTAAGCCTTTCTTTTTGAGCAACTCCAAAATGCTGTTCTTCATCAATAACAATCAATCCTAAATTTAAAAATGATATATCCTTAGATAAAAGAGCATGTGTTCCAATCACAATAGATAATTTTCCATTATTAAGATCATTTTTAATTTTTAACCTTTCATTGTTTTTAGTCATCCTAGATAGGCTTTTGATACTTATATCAAAATCTTTAAATCTATCTTCAAAAGTTTTGAAATGTTGTTCTACTAATATTGTTGTTGGTGCAACAATAGCTACTTGTTTGCCAGAGGATGCCACAACAAAGGACGCTCTTATAGCGACTTCTGTTTTGCCAAACCCAACATCTCCACAAATTAACCTGTCCATCAATTTGTTTGAATAGATATCATTCAAAGTATCTTCAATTGCTGTTTCTTGATCATCAGTAAGATCAAAAGAGAAATTACTAACAAACTCATTATAATTTTTTGGTTCATAAATTTGTACTTTATTTTGAACTCTTCGATTTGCAGCTGTAGTTATCAATTTATTAGCTAGATCATCAATTTTATTTTTAATTTTATTTTTTTTAATTAACCAATTTGATGATCCTAGTTTATCTAAAATTCTATTTTCTAAACCATCAGCAATTTTAGATAATAAATTAATATTTTCGACCGGTACAAAAAGTTTATCTCCACCAGAATATTCAATTTTCAAGCAATCATGATCATTATTAGAAATATTAATAATTTCTAAGGATCTATAAATGCCAACTCCATGATCCACATGAGCAACAAAGTCATTAGCTTTAAGTGAGTTTAAATCTTTTAAAAAGTTTTCTGCCTTTCGAATTTTTGATTTTTTTGGTTTATAATTTTTATGAGAGTAATCACTTTCGTTGACAAAGATATAATTGTTAAATTCAAAACTATTTGTAATATTAATATTACAAAATATTAAATTACTTAATTCTGTGGAATTTAATAAATCATAATAATTCAAATAAATTATTTTTATTTTTTTATCTTTTATTGTTCCTACAAAATATTTTTTATAGTTAAATAATTTTTCTTTTTCTTCACAACAGAAAATAATAGTTTTTCTATTATTTAATTGGTTATTTATAAATTCTGATAGATGCTCCAAAGCACTTCTATTTACAGAATTGCTTATTGGGAAAATAATTTTTTTTGAATGATAATCAATAGAATTACTTAGTTGCAAATCATTAATGAAATTAAATTTTAATGTTTTTTGATAATTTTTGAATTCATTTAAAGTTAAGTAATTATAATCAGGTTGAAGAAATTTTGAAAATTCATCACTTCTTCTTTTATATAATAATTCAATCTCTTCAAGTTTCTTTAAGACATGATTAATATTCTTATCAAAGATTAAATATTTCATATCACTAAAACATTTATTTTTTGAAATTAAATCAAAAATATTCGAAAGAGCTGTGTTAAAAAATAAACTAAAATAATTTTCTATGCCTGAAATTCTATGTCCAGATAAAATCTTCGTATATAGATCATCATTTTTTAAATCAATATCAAAACTGCTGGAATAATTTTTTTTAAAAACTTCTATGTTTTCTTTTGATAAAAGAATTTCTGATGCTGGAAATATAATTAATTTATTATCAATTTTTAATTTGGATTTATTTCTTTGTGTAAGTGCATCAAAAATGAAATTTTTTCAATTTTATCATTGTTTAAATAAATACGTATAGGATTTTCTTTTCCAGAATTAAAAATATCAATTATATCTCCCCTAACTGCAAATTCATTATTTTCTCTTACAGTATTTACTTTTGTGTAACCCATTTCAGTTAATTTATCTCTTAGGTTTGAAATCGAAATAGTTTGTGAAATAAAAATATCTAAATAAAGATTTTTATAAAAATAGAATGGTGCTGTTTTTACGAAAACACTATTAAATGTTGTTAAGATAACAAGTTCATCATCTAAAAAATCATTATTTACTAGACTAGATAATGTACTTATTCTTTGTCCATTTAATACTTTGTTAGGGGACGAATTATCATAAGGTGAAATATCCCACGCAGGTATAGACAAAACTTTGCAATTAGGATTAGAAATCGAAATCAAACTTTCAATTTCATTCAATTGTTTATCGTCTTTTAAAACTAAAAATAGTTTATTATTTAATTTTAAATATTTACTAATAAAAATTGGTAAGAATGCTTCATCAATACCATTAAAAGATGAAAATTTATTTGGTTCTTGATTGATTTTTAAATCAATCATTAATATTACCACTTTTTTTTATCATATTAAGAAGATAAAGTTCTTTTTCATCATTAGAAATTTCATTATCTATTGCTAATCTCCAAATGCGTGGATCACCAGAATCTAAAATACTTTGATATGTTTTTAATTGTTCAAATGTTAAATCGTATATATGAGCATCAACAAAATTTGATAAAAGAATATCAGTTTCTTTTGTTCCAGTATATTTTGATCTATAAATAAGCTTTTTTATAATTAAGTCTTTATTGTTTAAATTTTCTTTCATAAAATTATTTTGGTTTACAAAAAATTAGGAACTTATAATTGTCTACAAGCATTCAAAAAAACAATTTATCAGAAAAAATTTTTAATTCTATTGAAAATATAAAAGGCATTGGTCCTAAAACAGTTAAATTAATTAAAGATAAAATTGGTTTAAGAGTTATAGATCATTTATTAAATTTACCAACAAAATATATTAATAGATATCAAAAACCTCAATTAAAAATTCTGTAAAAGGAGATTACATTACTGTAGATGTTGTTATCGTTGAAATGAATATCAAAAAGGGATTTTTTAAAAGAAGAATTCCTTCAAGGATAATAACATTTGGATTAAATGAGGAATCAAATCAAAGACTTGATATTGTATATTTCAATCTATACTCAAACAGCTTTTCAAAATGGTATAAAATTAATAATGAATATACAGTTAGTGGTAAAGTTGAAATATTTAAAGGAATTCCTCAAATCACTCATCCTGATTACTTTATCCCTAAAGAACTAAATTATAAAATACCTAAATATGATCCAATTTACAGGATACCAAATGGTATCAAAAAGAACCAAATTAATAATATTATAAATTATGGTTTAGAAAACTTAAATGATTTAGAAGAATGGTCTAAAGATGAAACCCTAGAGAAATTTAATTTTTTAAGTTTTTCAAATACCATAAAGACACTTCATATGCCAAAAGAACAAGAGTTTTATAATCCAGAAAGTAACTTAATTAAAAGGTTAGCTCACGATGAATTATTATCAAATTTTATTTCGCTAATGATTTTAAAAGATAAAATGAAAGCCAATAATTCTGGAATTTTAGACAATGATTTAAATACCTTGTTACTCAAAAATTTAAATTTTGAACTTACAGAAGATCAAATTAAAGTCATAAATGAAATTTCAGATGATTTAAAGTCTAACAAACCAATGCTAAGATTGTTACAAGGTGACGTAGGAAGTGGAAAAACAATTGTTGCAATATTTGCCATAATACAAGTTGTAGGTTCAGGATCTCAAGCAGCTTTAATGGCTCCAACTGAAGTTTTAGCTCAACAACATTATCAAAATTTAAAACAGCTAATTAAAAATCTAGATATTGAAATTACCTTAATAGTTGGGAAACAATCCGCAAAATTAAAAAAAGAAAATTATGAAAATGTTAAAAATGGTAAATCTAAAATAATAATAGGGACACATGCTTTAACCTCAAAAGGGCTTATATATAAAAATTTAAAATTAGCAGTTATAGATGAACAACATAGATTTGGTGTAAATCAAAGAATTTCAATAGTTGAAAAAGGAAAAGATATAAATTTACTTGTTATGACTGCAACACCAATCCCAAGATCATTAGCCTTGACATATTACAATGATATGAATGTTTCAAATATAAAAATGAAACCAAAAGGAAGAAAAAATATTGATACATCTCTTATTTCTATCAAAAAATTAGATTCACTTGTAAAAGGTTTAAAAAGAAGAATTTCTGAAGGATCACAAATTTATTGGATATGCCCTGCAATTGAATTCAATGAAGATACTACAAATTTAACATCTATTGAGGAAAGAGAGAAATATTTATCAAAATATTTTAAGAGTACAGAATTTGATATAGTTCATGGAAAACAAAAATCAGAAGAAAGAGATATAATAATTAATAATTTTAGAGATGGAAAATCGAAAATTCTTTTAGCAACTACAGTTGTGGAAGTTGGAATAGACGTTCCAAATGCAGATATAATTATTATAGAATCTGCAAATAGGTACGGATTAGCACAATTACATCAACTTAGAGGTCGTGTTGGAAGAAGTGATAAACAGTCTTATTGTATACTTTTATATGAAAATCAATTATCTGAAATTGCAGAAAAAAGATTAAATACATTAAAATCTACAAACGATGGGTTTATTATTGCTGAGGAAGACTTAATTTTAAGAGGTCCTGGTGAAGTTTTGGGTGTCAGACAATCTGGAGATGCTAATTTTAGATTTGTAAATTTAATTCTTCATAAAGATTTAATTGAAAATGCTAAGATCGAAGCAGAGTTTTTATTTAATAATTTTGAAATAAATTCAAAAAAAATAGAACAACTTAATGAAATTTTCCAAAACAAAAATGCACTTATTTCATTAGGCGGTTAATTTTTTTTGTTTTGGAGAAACAATTCCACCAGAAATAACTAATTTAACTGCTTGTTCAACTGGCATATCTAGATATATCAAATCCTTTTGAGCAACAAAAAGTAAAAAACCACTTGTGGGATTGGGAGTTGTAGGAACAAAAATACTTACTAATTTAGATTTTTTAATTTTATTATCTATTTCACCTTTTACAGAACTTGTAACAAATGCTATGACCCAAATGTCTTTTCTTGGATATTCAACTAAAACCACTTCTTTAAAACTTTTAGAATTAGTGGACATAACAGTTTCCATAATTTGCTTTATTGATGAATATACAGTTCTAATAACTGGTGTTTTAAATAAAATCATTTCACCAAGCTTTAGTAAATTTCTTCCAATTAATCCTGGTGTAATTGCACCAATTAAAGTTATAACAAAAATAACAATTACCAAACCTAGACCAGGAATTTGAAATGGTAATGCTTTTCTAAAATCTAAATATTCAGGCAAGAGGTTTGCAACTTTGACATCAATAAAAGTGATTACAAGCCATGTAACGTAAATTGTAATTATTATTGGAGCAGTTACTAATAGACCTGTTAGAAAAAAACGTCTAAAATTAGATAAAATTGATACATTTGTATTCGGTTGATTATTTAAACTAGTCATACTACTTTACTTTATTAAATGTATACACAATAAGTATGAAAAAGTTAACATTAAAAGAATTAAATGAATTAAATAAACTGAATTCACTAAATAAGTTATTAAAAGTAATTGAACTTTTAAGACATCCTGAAAATGGATGTCCTTGGGATATTGCACAAACTTTTGAATCATTAAGTAATTTTCCAATCGAAGAAGCTTACGAACTTCAAAATGCAATAAATAATAAAGATATTAAAAATATTAAAGAAGAATTAGGAGATTTGTTACTTCAAGTAGTACTTTTTAGTCAAGTTAGCAAAGATAATAATATGTTTTCATTTGAGGAAGTTTGTAATGAAATTACAAAAAAAATTATTAGACGACATCCGCAAATATTTGATATCAATTATAATCAAAATGATACTCCAAAAGACACATGGGAGAAAATTAAATTAAAAGAAAAACAAAATAAAAAAGATCAATTTAACAGTATATTAGATGACATTCCTAACAATTTACCTCCACTTCTAAAAAGCTTAAAAGTTCAACAAAAAGTGAGTTTAGTGAATTTTGATTGGAAAGATTATTTAGGTCCGTTAAATAAAATAGAAGAAGAATTAATTGAAGTAAAAAAATCATTAGAGATTAACAATAATTTAGAAAAAGTTGAAGAAGAGATTGGAGATTTATTATTCTCTGTTGTAAACCTTGTGAGACATTTAGATTTAAATCCAGATATAGTCTGTAGAAAAATCAATAAAAAAATTTAAAAATAGATTTTTAAATATTGAAAAAACACTTCAAAAAAATAATATTAAAATTAACTCAAAAAATATTCACCAATTATGGAAAGATGCAAAAATTAAAGAGGAATTGAATAATGAATGATTTACAACAAACTATTCTTATTACTGGAGCCACTTCAGGATTTGGAAAAGAAACAGCTAAAATTTTTATTAAAAATGGATGGAAAGTAATAATTACTGGAAGAAGAGGTAATAGACTAGAAGATCTGACAAGAGAATTAGGTGAAAATTGCCTTCCACTTTGCTTTGATATAACTGATAGAGTTGCTGTAAAAAAAGAAATAGAAAATATTCCTCCAGATTTTTCAAAATAGATGTTTTATGTAATAATGCTGGCTTAGCTCTTGGATTAGAAGGTGCAGATGAAGCAAATTTAGATGACTGGGACAAAATGGTTGACACAAACATTAAAGGCTTAATCTATGCAACAAGACAGGTTTTACCAAAAATGGTTCAAAATAAAAGTGGGCATATAATTAATATAGGTTCTGTAGCCGGATCATACCCATATCCAGGAGGAAATGTGTATGGAGGAACTAAAGCTTTTGTCAGTCAGTTTTCCTTAAACCTTAGAGCTGATTTGGTTAGTAAAGGGATTAATGTAACATCAATAGAGCCTGGCTTAGCTGAAACAGAATTCTCATTAGTTAGATTTAAAGGTGATAACGAAAAAGCTAATAAAGTTTATGAAAATACAAATTTTATCAAACCTGAAGATATAGGTGAAACTATTTACTGGGTTGCAACTAGACCAAAAAATATTAATGTTAATAGAATTGAAATAATGGCAGGTTTGCAAGCATTCAACCCATTTAATATTATAAAAAATTGATTAATTAATATTTAATTTACTTTTTACATGATTCCAATGTTCAATGTTTTTTGCAGCTAATATTGGACCATTAGAAAAAACATTAAATGTGGATGCATCATTAAACATCAAAATTTCACCACCTGCCTCTTTTGTGATTAAAGTCATAGGTGAATGATCCCAAGGAGTTACTCTACCATGAAAAATGAAATCTACTTCATTATTTGCTAACATTAAAGTTTCAACACCTGCACTTCCAATAAAATACCTCTTAAAATTAGAATTAAATTTTTCTAAAATAATTTTTCTAGTAATTTCAGGTATTCCTTTTGTTCCACCTGTTGCAAAGTTAATTAATTCTTTATTAATTTTTAATTTACAAATCTCATTGGTATTTAAATCTAAAATCTTAGAACCAAAATTTTCAAATGAACTAATGTATTTTTTGATTATTGGATAATATATAAAAGTTGCTATTGGTTTTTTTTTAAAAATCAATGAAACCATACTACAAAAATTTTTATTTTTATTTATATAGTTTTTTGTTCCATCTATTGGATCAATAGTAAGATAATATCCATCATCTATAATTGACAAATCAATATTTTTTTGAAAAGAAGTTTCTTCTCCAATAATTTTAATTGTTGTAAATTTTTTATTTATTTCTTTAATGATATATTCTTCTGCTTTTTTATCATAAACAGTGACAAAATCATCTTTATCAGATTTAGTAAAAATCTCATCAGAATTAAGATTTTCTAAATGTTTAAGAATTATATCATCATTAACTTTTTTTAATAAAAAAAAGAAAAAATCATTTAAATATTTTCTATTTTTTTTCTTTGTAAAATCAAACATTCTATAATTACTTATTATTTATATTTAAAGAGAATTCATAAATTTTTTTCTTTAATTTTTTTATATCATCAATATTAAATGAAGAAGTAAATATACAATTTTTAAAATTAGGAAAATATAAATTTTGTATTTTATCACACACCAAATCACATTTATTAAAAACATTAATAACTTTTTCTTTTAAATAATTATCTTCAATACCTATACTTTTAAGTGTCTTTAAAATTATATCATACTTATCTTCCATGTTTTTATCAGAAGCATCATTAACAATTAACAAAAAGTCTGATTCTCTGATAAATTCGAGAGTAGATTTAAAAGATTCTACCAATTCAGTTGGAAGAGAAGAAATAAAACCAACAGTATCAGATAAAATTATTTTATTTTTATAGGACATTTCATGCTTCATTAATCTTAAAGTTGGATCTAATGTTGCAAATAGCATGTTTTTAGAAATTACCGAAGAGTTAGTAAGATTATTAAATAATGTTGATTTTCCAGTATTTGTATAACCCACTAAAGAAACTATAATTGATGATGAGTTTTTTCTTTTTGAATTTTGTATTGATCTAGTTTTGACAACTTTTTGAAGACTTGCATTTAAATTTTTAATATTTTTATTAATTATTCTTCTATCTAACTCTATTTGTCTTTCTCCAGGACCACCTAAAAATCCAGAGCCTCCTCTTTGTCTTTCTAAATGAGTCCAAGATCTTACAAGTCTAGTTTTTTGAAAATTCAAAGCAGCTAATTCTACTTGGATTTTACCTTCATTTGAAATTGCTCTTGAAGAAAATATTTCTAAAATAACTTGTGTTCTATCTATTACTTTAGCTTTAAAAAAAAGCTCTAGATTTCTCTGTTGTATTGGAGATAATTGAAAATCAATAATTAATAAATTAATTTTTAATTTTTGTATTAATTCTAAGATGCAGTCTAATGAATTTTTGTTAAATAAATATGCGGATGAAAATTTATTAATTTTTATGGTTAATACATCTAATACATTTACATTTAATGCACGAACTAATGAAATTGTTTCCGATTTTCTATTTTCTAAGTTATTTTTATTATAGAAAGAATCTTTAAATATTTTATAGTTATTTATAATAGGAATAACTATTAGTACTTTTTCTTTTAAATTACTTATATTATTCAATTTACTAATAATTAATCATTCAATTCTAAATATGTTTTTCGAAGTAAATTAGAAAATTTCCCAACTTTTCCATCATTAATTATGATTTTATCTACCTGTATTACAGGTGTAACAAAAGATGAAGCACTTGTGATGAAAGCTTCTTTACAATCTTTAATATTATCTAATGATATTTTTTTTTCTTCCACTTTAATATTTTTATTTTTAGCACAATTTAAGATCGAATCTCTTGTAATTCCAGCTAATATTTTTCCATCAAGAGACCTTGTAATTAGTATATTATTTTTGTTTAATATCCAAAAGTTTGAACTTGACCCCTCTGTTATATATGACTTTTTGTCTAAAAATAATGCTTCACCAAAACCATTTTTAATTCCCTTGGTTTTGGCTAATACATTAGGTAAAAGTTGTGTTGTTTTAATATCTGGATTATTCCATCTAGTATCTAAAGTTGTATATACTTTAATGCCAGGAATAATAGTTTTAAAGTCTTCTTTAATTTTTTTTGTTATAATAACTAAAATAGGTTTTAAAGGCATATTGAAATAACTATGATCTCTTGAATATTCACCTCTTGATACTTGAATATAAATTGAACCATTTTTTATATTATTTTCAGCAACTAATCTTTTCATGATTGTTATTATGGCTGAATCTGAATACTTTAATTCAAAATCAATTCTAGACATTGACATTCTAAGTCTTTTCAAATGACCTTCTAAATCTAAAAATTTGCCATTTTTATAATATATTACTTCATAAACTGCATCACCAAACTGATATCCTCTATCATTTACTGAGATTTGAGCTTTATCAAGAGAACAAAATTTATTATTTACATAAGATAACATTAAAAATAATCCAATCTAACAGATAAAAGTTCTTGAACTTTTTTAATTGATTTAACTGGAACAAACATAACTAATTTATCACCTGGATCAATTATTGAACTACCCCTAGCTGGTATAATTTCATTATCTTTTTTTACAATTGATCCAATAGAAACATTTTTCGGTAACTTAATCTCTTTTAAAGGCATTCCAATAATTGAAGATGTTTCAAGAGCTTCAACAGATATTACTTCTCCAAATTCTTCAATTATTGAATGGACGGCTTCAATTTGACCTTTTCTAATATACTTTAAAATTGATGATACTGTAATGACTGGAGGACTTATAACTGCTTCTAAATCTAAGGTGTTTACTAAAGGAAAAAATGCTGGTTGATTTAATAAAACAATACAATGTTTTGTTCCTGATCTTTTTGCTAACAAAGATGATAAAATATTAACTTCATCATGATTTGTAGCTGAAATAAATGATGTTTCTTTACCCACTCTAGCTTCTTTTATTATTTCTGGATCTAGTGTATCTCCAGATATGATTGATGCAAACTCTAACTGCTCAGCTGCATTTCTTGCCACATCTTTATCTAATTCAATAAAAGTAAGATTTGTATCAGGTGAAATTTTATTTATCATATTTCCAATCATAACGCCCAAATTACCAGCACCTGAAATTATAACATTATGAGAAGTTATTTCTGAATGACCAAATGCCGCTAAAGTTCTTTCAATTTGATCAGTTTGACAAGATAAATATATTCTATCATTTATTTTTAAAACATCATCTCCAGATCTTGGAATAATTAAATTATTGTCTCTTATTATAGCCATTATAGTAGCATTTAAACCTGGAAATAAATCTACTAATTCTCTTAATGGAGTATCTAATATTGGGCAGTTTGAATTACATAAAATTCCAAGCATTGTTACATGTGAGTTACAAAATTCTGCAACATCAAATGCACCAGGAGTTCTCCATTGTTTTACTATTGCTGAAGCAACTTCTTCTTCAGGAGAAATAATGTGATCTATTGGTATTTTACCTTCTTGAAATAAATCTAACAACTCTTCATTTAGATATTCTCTAGATCTAATTCTAGCTATTTTTGTTGGGATATTGAAAAGTAGATTTGATAAATGACAAGCCATAATATTAATTTCATCAGATTCCGTTACGGCAATCAACATCTCGGCATCCTCAATTCCTGCATTTTTTAAAACAGCTGGATGAGAAGATAAACCTAAAACTCCTTGAACATCATAAAGGTCTGTTATTCTTTTTGAGAGCATCAGGAATTTGAATCAATAACAGTTATATCATTATTTTCAGTAGAAAGATGTTCTGATATTGACATCCCAACTCTTCCAGCACCACAAACAATAATTTTCATAATTCTACCATAAACTTATTTTTCAATCTCTATATCTAACTCTTTTATTTTTCTATGTAAAGCTGAACGATCCATTCCAACAAAAGTAGATGTTTTAGCTATATTACCTTTAAATCTATTTAATTGAGTTTCTAAATATTTTTTTTCAAAAATTTTTCTTGCATCCTTAATAGGTAAATTAAAATCATAATTATGTTTATTTTCATTATCTTTATTTCTTTTAAATTCAGGAGGTAAATGAGATATTTCAATTTGAAAATTTTTTTCATTTCCATACATTATTAAAAGCCACTCAATTAAATTTTTTAATTGTCTTACATTACCTTTCCAATCAAAGCTTTGTAATAAAATATAAGTTTCCTGTGCAAGGATTAATTTATTTTTATTAAATAACTTTGAAGCCACTTCCATAAATGAGTTAATTAGAAGATTTATATCTTCAATTCTAGAATTAAGAGATGGTATAGATATTGGCACAACAGATAATCTATAATATAAATCTTCCCTTAAAATACCATTTTTACAGCATCATTTGGATCATATGTAGTACCAGCAATAACTCTAATATCAATTTTAATTTTTTTATTTGAACCATATTTATAAAAACTTTGATCTTGTATTACATTAATTAATTTAGCTTGAGTATCAATAGGAAGATCGCAAATTTCGTTAAAGTATATAGTACCATTATTTGCTTGTTCAAATAAACTTTTAGTATCTTTTTTATTTTTACTATCATTAAAACCAAAAAGTAATTGATCAACCATTTGATTAGATAAACTTGCACAAGCTGCAACAACAAATGGATGATTCATTCTATTTGAAACAGAGTGAATAAAACGTGCACAAGTCTCTTTACCTGAACCAGATGGGCCAGTTATAAGTATTCTACTATTACTCTTTGATACTTTTAAACAAATATTTTTTATATTTTTTATTTTAGATGATTTTCCAATTATATGATTACTTTTAAGCCATTCATTATTAGAATCCATCAGCTTTATTTTTAAATCTCTTTCTTGAAGAGCTTTTTTCACTAAAAATAATAATCTATCAGAGTTAAATGGTTTTTCTAAAAATCATAAGCACCATTTTTTGCCGCATTCATTGCATATTCAATAGTTCCATGTCCAGACATAATTAAAACTGGAGTTAAAGCATTAAAAGATTTACACCATTCAAGTAATTCAAATCCTTCTTTTTCATTATCATTCATCCAAATATCAGTTATAACAAGAGATATACCTGAGTTTTCCATAACCTTAATAGCTTCTTCTTTTGAAAATGCACTATTAACTGAATAACCACTCTCAATTAATATATCTGAAACTAAATTACAAATATCAGGTTCGTCATCTACAATTAAAATTTTATTATTTATCATATGTTTCTTTGTTAATTATTTTTAATAGGAAATTTAATATTTACTTTGGTACCTTTTTCTGATGATTCAATTTCAATTTTACCTTCATGATCTTCAATTATCTTTTTAGAAATAGCTAAACCTAAACCTGTTCCATTTTTTTTTGTAGTAAAATATGGTTCTAATACTTTAATTTTATTTGCTTCTTTTATTCCAACACCATTATCTTGAATACTTAATAAAATATAATTTTGAGTTATAATAGATGAAAAAGTTATAATTTTATTTTTAATATTATTTTCTTCAAAATTTTCAGAAGAATTTTTTATTACATTACCAATTACTTGTCTTAATTGTTTTTCATCAGCTTTAATTTTTATTTTTTTCTTAACACTATTATAAGCTAAATTATCAAACTTAATATCGGGATAAGATGTTTTAAAAAATTTAAAAGTATTCTCTATGAATTTAATATAAACTATATCTTCAAAAATTGGACTAGGTAATCGAGAAAAAGAAGAAAACTCATCTATCAAATGTCTTATATCATCAACATTTTTTAAAATCATTTCAGAAGTATTTACTAATTTATGATCAGATTTAATTAATGATGAATTAGCTATTCTTTCTGCACCTAATCTTATGGGAGTAAGAGGATTTTTAATTTCATGTGCTATTTTTCTTGCAACATCTGACCAAGCAACCAACTTTTGCGCTTGTATCAGATCTGTAATATCTTCAAATGTAAGAACATATCCTATTATTTGATTTTCATTAATTTGTTTAACAATTCTAGATATTAAAATATATTTTTTATTATTTTTAAAAATTCTATTTTTTTCAACAAAATTATTATTTTATAATTTAATTTCATTAATTAAAGTTTGAAATTCAGGAAAAAGTTTTTCAAATTTTTATTATAATGTTTTGAAATATTAATTTCTAAAAGCTTTTCAGCAGTTTTATTAGGTAAATTAATTTTAAAACTTTTATCTAATCCAATTACTCCAGAATAAACACCAGATAAAACAGCTTCTGAAAATTGTCTTCTTTGATCCAATTGATCATTTGCTTCTATAAGTTCTGATCTATTATTTTTAATATCAAGCACCATTTTATTGAATGCATTGCCAAGTTTTTTTAATTCACTGATTTTATTTTGCAAAAGTGTTTTATTTTTAATTTGATAATTTAAGTTTCCTCTTCCAACTTCTTGAGACGCGTGAATTAATTCAGCAATTGGAGATATTAACCTATTTGACAATCCTAAACCTAAATATAAAGATATTAATAATAAAAATAACGAAATAAAAAGAAATAAAGCTAATATTGAAATTTTTGTATCAAATAAATTTAATTCTATAGATTTGTAATCGTCAGATGCAATATTTGATTTGCTAATAGCTTCTAAAACTTTTTGATCAATAAATCTTGACGTTAATAAATATGCATCAACAAATTGATCTAACTTTATAAATGCATTTACCTTATTTGAATCTCGGTCATTTGAAATTATTATTTTCCCATCATTAGCTAAATCATAATATCTATTTGGTAAATCTAAATAATTAATTTCAAATGCAAATTGTGATCTTGCTAATACATTTCTTGATGAACCAATTAATACAGCATCTGTAAGATTATTTTTACTAATATAAAAATTTAAAAATTTATTAATTTTATCTTGATTTGATGAAAATGAGATAGCATTGTCATTCAGTAGTTTTGCAAATTCTAAAGCCTCTCCTTTCATAGCATTTTGATGCTCAAGAAGATACTTATTAGCAACTTCAACAGATTGAGAAACTGCTGTTGAAATCTTTTCACTAAACCATCCCTCTAAAGCAGTGTTTATCGTAAAAATTGAAAAAGCTGAAATAATTATTGATGGCATTAAACAAACAATAGAAAACAATACAGCTAATTTTTTATGAAGCTCATAACCAGCAATCTTTAATTTAGCTTGAAAAAAGTGTGTATATTTGTTTAAAAACTTTATAAAAAAGAAAAATTATAGGAAAAAATAAAATAATAAAAATTATATAAAAATAAGTTTGTGAAAGATTTTTAATATTTAAATTAAAATTATTTATATATATATAAGTCCTAATATTAATAATAAGAATGGAATTAAAAATATTGTATTTACTTTTAAAAATTTTTTTAAAGTTAAAAGCTTATTCATTGTTTTATAAATAATTTATACGAAATTATTATAAACTATTTTTTCTAACTTTCCTAACAGTTACACCTAATTCTGATATTTTTTTTCTTAAGGTGTTTCTATTTAATCCTAATATAGAAGATGCTTTAATTTGATTTCCTCTGTATAATTTAAAATATTTTCAATTAGAGGTTTTTCAACTGTCTTTAATAAAATCATCATATACATTCATTTAACTTAATTATCATTAATAGAAGATATAAACTTATTTATACGCTTATTCAATTAAATTTTCTAAAGTTAAATTTTCATCATTCATCATTAATTTCAAAAGAATTTTTAACTGATCTTTTACATCTGAAACTGTAATTTTATTATTAGTTAATGAAAGTGATAATCTTTCAATTAAGTTTTTTAATTCTTGAATATTTCCTGGCCAATGATAAGTTTTTAAAAAATTTAATGATAATTATCAATTGATAATTTACTCATTATTTTTAATTAAAAAATTTATAAAATAATTAATTAAATTTGGTATATCTTCTAATCTTTTTCTTAAAGGAGGCAAGATAAATTGGCATTACATTTAATTTATAGTATAAATCTTCTCTAAAATCTCCTTTTTCAACAAGCTTTTATAAGATTTTTTTTTGAAGTTACAATTATTCTTGTTTGGTTCATTTCCTTAGAATTCTGTTTATTAATTAAATTAAAATTTTCAATAAAATTTAATAACTCATATTGTTCAGCCAGAGATCCTTCACACACTTGATCAATAAAAATTGTGCCACCATCTAAATTTTTAAGATCATTGATATATAAAAAATTATGATTTTTATTATTTAAATATAGAGACAATTCTTCATTAATTATTCTAAAATTTTTGATATTTAATTTTATAAATTTCTTTTTACTTGAAAATGTTAAATCATGAATTGACTTAGCTAATAATTTTTTTCCTGTACCAATTTCACCATTTATTAAAACAGTAATATTAGATTTAATTAATCTTGCAATATTTTATATGTATCTTGCATTATTTTAGATTTTCCAATAATAGGACCTGATTCATATAAACTTGGTTTATCAGAAACAAGATTTTCACTTTCAATAAGTTTTTTTCATCTAATAAAACTCAGATGTTTCAAATATTTTATTTACTAATCCAATTAATTCATCAAGATCAAATGGTTTAGGAAAATAATAAAAAGCACCTTTTTTTTCAGCTCTCACTGCTGTAATTAATGTGGATTTAGCTGAAATTACTATTATTTTCATTTTTGGATTTAAGCTTTGAATTTTGGGCAACGAATCTAATGTATCTCCATCAGGAAGACCAACATCAGTTATCATTACATCAAACTCATCATCATTTAATAAACTCCAGAAACCAGCTGTTGTAGCACTAGTTTTTACTAAAAAACCGCTTCTTGTGAGTGCAGTTGATAAAACTAATCTTATACTTTTATCATCATCAACTACTAAAATTTTTTTCATAATCATCCTTTAGAGTTGTTTTTAATGGAAAATTTAAACAAAAATTAGTACGTCCGTTTTCAGAGGTAACTTCAATAGATCCATCTAATGTTCTTATTGAATTTGAAACAATTGATAATCCTAAACCTTTTCCATCTTGTTTTTTAGTGATAAATGGATCAAAAATATTTTCAAAATCTGATTCTGGAATACCTATTCCAAAATCAATAACTTCAACTTGTAAGGGTTTTTTTTCTGGCAAATCATTTTCATTTAATAAAAATTTTTTACTAGCATTATAAGAAGTTTTTAAAATAATTTTTCCTTTATTATTTTGTGCTTCACAAGCATTTTTATTAAATTTGTAAATATTTGAATTAATAATTCTTCATTTGCATAAAAATCAGGTAATGAAGGATCATATATCTCTTCAAATAAAATTTCAGTACCATAACTATTTTTTGCAGAATTTGTACAATAATTTAATACTTTATGAATATTAATAAAATCTAAAGACATATTACCCTCTCCAGCAGAGAGATTTTCCATATTTGAAAGTAAATTTTTAATTCTATCAGCTTCAAATTTTATTAAATCTAACATTTCAACATAATTTGAGGATTTCAAATCTTTTTGTAATAGTTGAGTTGCACCTACTATTCCAGAAAGTGGATTTTTTAATTCATGCATTAACATTTCAACTAATGAACTAAAAGATTGTGAAATTTTTGAATTAATTTTATGGTAAATAAAAGTTTGATTTTTAAGATTTTGTTCAAAATGAATAACAATCAAATCTTTTTCAACAAAAGTATTAAATATACTAACTTTAAGTTGTTTTTTACTTTGATTTCTTAACGAAATTACAAGCTTATCTTCCTTAAGATTTATTACATTTTTAATAGCTTTATTTATTAATAAAATAAGTGGTGAATCTTCATCAATTATAGAATTTAAATTTTGGTTTAATATTAAATTTGAATTTACATAAAAAGTTTCTTCAAATGATGCATTTACATATTTGATATCTTTTTCTTTGTTTATAACAAGAATTGGATCTATAAAACTATTTAGTATATCATTAAACATATTATTAAATATAAACATAATGATTAAAAAATGAACATTATTTATAATTTTTTAAAATATTAATTTTTAGTACAAAAATTAGGCAAAAATGAATTTATTTTACATAATATTAGCTGCAGGATTAAGTGAAAGGTTTAAATCTAAAAATATTAATATTGAAAAACAATTTTATTTAATAAATGAAAAATCAATATTAGAAATATGTATAGAAAATTTTCTTGAATTAAAATTGGATAATAAATTATTTATTGTTGTTTCAGAAAACAGGTATAATGATGCTGTTAAAATATGTAATAAATACAATTTAAAAGCACCTATAATAGGTGGAAAGACTAGACAAGAGAGTGTTTTCAAAGCTCTAAAAAAAATTGAAAAATATAACCCCCTAAATGTTATAATACATGATGCTGCAAGGCCATATATTAATAAAAATATAATTGAAAATTTAAAATATAATATGAAAAATAATGTCTCATGTGTTGTACCAGCTTTAAAAGTTTCAGATGCTATTATAAAAAATAAAACTAACAAAAAAGTTAAATATTTAAATAAAAAAAACTATCTCTTAATTCAAACACCACAGATATGTAATTTCGAGAACCTAATAATGACTCATAGAAATGTTTATAAGAAACAAAATTATGATGACGATTCATCTTTATTAATGGAAAATGGTTTTGAAAGTTAAATATATAGAAGGTGATCCAAAATCGTTAAAAATTACTTATGTAGATGATTTGCATTTAATCAAATCAATTATAGAAAATCAACATATGAAAAATTACATAACTAAAAGTGGAATAGGTTACGATGTTCATAAACTTGTAAAAATTAATTCTAAAACAAAAGACAAAAAACTTATTTTGGGTGGATTAAAAATTGATAATGGCTATTTCTTGGAAGGACATTCTGATGCAGATGTTTTACTTCATTCTATAACTGACAGCATATATGGTGCATTAAATGAAAATGATATTGGTTACCATTTTCCTCCTACTGAAAATAAATGGAAAAATTGTGATAGCTTCGTATTTTTAAAACATGCATTAAGCAAATTAAAAGAGAAGAATGCTGAATTAATTCATATTGACTCTGTCATAATCACAGAAAGTCCTAAAATTTTAGATTATGTAGATGAAATAAAAAATAAAATTTCAAATTCCACAGGTATAAATAAAGAAATTTTATCAATTAAAGGTAAATCAAATGAAGGTATAGGATTTATTGGAAGAAAAGAAGGTATTGCTGTTTTTTCTAATACAACGATTAAAATTACTGATGATTAATAATATATTTCTTATAAAATTTTCAGAATTATACCCTATTGGAAAATTTAAATATGCCCCTGGCACAACAGCTTCTTTATTTACATGCATTATATTTTTTTATTTAAATACATATTTCCAAATAGAAATAATAATTTTAATATTTTTTATTGTTTTTTTTTTAAGCCTTCTATCAATACAAAATTATTTAAAATTATATGGAAATAAAGACCATCAAAGCATTGTAATTGATGAATTTTTAGGTCAATATATTGCTTTATTTTCAATTCCATTATTTGAGCTAGAAAATAACATCATAAATATCAGTATTATATTTTTATTATTCAGATTTTTTGACATTTCTAAAATTGGATTAAGAAGTGTAGAGAAAATACCAGGTACATTTGGCATTTTATTTGACGATATTATTGGTGGCATTTATACAATACCTATAATATATTTATTATTTTTATGGTTTGGAAAGATATAAATAAGGAAAGTAGAGTATTAATAGATAAATTAAAACTATTATCCTTTAAAATTAGTGCTGCAGAAAGTTGTACCGGTGGATTACTATCATCTGCGATTGTAAACAACTCAGGTGCAAGCGAAGCATTTGAAAGAAGTTTTATAACCTATTCAAATGAAGCAAAAATAAATATTTTAAAAATAAATTACAATATAATTGAAGAGTTTGGTGCCGTTAGTAAACAAGCTGCATATCATATGGCCTTAAGCTTAGTTAGTAACTTTAGTGCAGATGTTGGAATAGGAATTACAGGAATAGCTGGTCCAAATGGAGGATCAAAAAATAAACCAGTTGGTTTAGTTTGGATAGGTTTTGGAACTAAAAATAAAATTACAACAAAAAAATTTTTATTTAATGGAAACAGGCTAGATATAAGATTAAAGGCCACACTAGAAAGCTTAAAAGAGTTAAATAATTTTTTAAAAAATTATCCGTAAAGTTTACCAGCTCTATTTTCAAACGCAGCAATCATTTTAACAACTGCTTCTTCAAAAAAAGCTTTGATAACACCATTAAGTAATCTTGAATTTAGTTCAAATTCTACATAAAAGTCTACCTCACATCCATTATCAACTTTGTTAAAAATCCATTTATTTTTTAATTGTTTAAATGGTCCCTTAATATATTCTACTTCAATAGTAGAAGAAGCCTTATTTAAATGAACGTTAGATTTAAATATCTCTCTATAAATTCTCATCCCAACAATAAGATCTGCGTTTAGTTGTTTATGTGAAATTTTTTTAACTCTTGAACCTAAACACCAAGGTAGAAATTCAGGATATTTTTTTATATCACTAACTAAGTCAAAAAGCTGTTCAGGCTTATAATTTAAAATTTTTTTCTCTCTATATTTCATTTACATCTATAAATTTCTTTTTATTTTTAATTTTTGGAAATCTTCATCAGCATGATAACTACTTCTTGTAAACGGTGATGAGGAAACAAGTAAAAACCCTTTTGAAATAGCAATGTCCCTATATAAATCAAATAACTCTGGAGTAATATAATCAATAACAGCATGATGTTTTATTGTTGGCTGCAAATATT
Source organism: Alphaproteobacteria bacterium (assembly GCA_038131545.1). Lineage (GTDB taxonomy): Bacteria > Pseudomonadota > Alphaproteobacteria > Puniceispirillales > Marisalimonadaceae > TMED54. The sequence continues at coordinate 983,806 of JAYPPQ010000004.1, read as the reverse complement.
GACCAATCGTTAAAAAATCTACATCAGCAGCTCTTAAATCATCCATAACTTGAATAATCTCATCTTTACTCTCACCTAATCCAACCATTAATCCAGATTTAGTAAAAATTTTGGGGTTATATGATTTAACATCATTAAGTAACTTTAATGATGTAAAATATCTAGCACCTGGCCTCACTTCATTATACAACCTTGGAACGGTTTCAAGGTTATGATTAAAAACATCAGGTGCAGATTTGCTAATAAAATTAGCAGCGTTACTATTTTTCATAAAATCAGGTGTTAAAATCTCAATTGTTGTTTGAGGAGATTGCTGTCTTATAGCTTTTAAAGTATTTAAGAAATGTGAGAGACCATTATCTTTTAAATCATCTCTGTTAACAGAAGTTATAACAACATGAGTCAAACCTAACTCTCTTACTGAAGTTGCGACTCTCTCAGGTTCAAAAGGATCTAAATAATTTGGCTTTCCAGTTTTAACATTGCAAAAAGTACATGCTCTGGTACATGTATCACCCATTATCATAAATGTTGCATGTTTTTTAGACCAACACTCACTTAAATTTGGACAATTAGCTTCTTCGCAAACTGTATGAACTTTGTTGTTTTTAACAATTTCTTTAACTGAATTGATATTATCGCCTGATTTAAATCTAACTTTTAACCAATTAGGTTTTAAAGGAGATAATTTATCGGAAGTATTAATTTTTTCAGGATGTCTAATTTTCATCTATCTAAATCTAAAAGTGTATTACTCTGTCATAAGCATCTAAAACAGATTCATGCATAGCCTCTGATAAAGTAGGATGTGGAAAAATTGTTTCCATTAAATCTTCCTCTGTTGTTTCTAATTTTTTTGCAATAGCAAATCCTTGAATTAATTCTGTTACTTCAGGACCAACTAAATGAGCGCCTAAAAACTCACCAGTTTTTTTATCAAATATGGTTTTTATAAATCCTTCTGGCTCTCCTAAAGCTATTGCTTTACCATTTCCTATGAATGGAAATCTTCCAACTTTTATTTCATGATTTAATTCTAAAGCTCTTTTTTCAGTTAATCCAATAGAAGCAATTTGAGGTCTTGAATATGTACAACCAGGAATATTTTCTTTTTGTATTTTATGTGTTTTTAATCCCTTAATAGCATCAACACATAAAATTCCTTCATGACTAGCTTTATGCGCTAACCAAGGACCATCAGTTACATCTCCAATGGCATATATACCATTTTCAGAAGTTTGCATATGTTCATTTGTTTTAATAAATCCTTTTTCCATCTGTATATTAAGTGACTCTAAACCTAAGTCCTCAACATTAGGTTTAATTCCAACAGATAGTAAAAGTTTATCAGCATTCAATTTAAGTTTTTTATTGCCATTTTTTATTTCGCATTCTACGGATGATATTTTACTGTCAACATTTAGTAGTTCACAATTGATGTGAATATCTATACCTCTATTTTTAAAACTTTTTAAAACAAATTCTGAAATTTCGTCATCTTCATTTGGTAGAATTTTATTTTGTACTTCAATTATTGTAACTTTACATCCCAAATCATTATAAAAAGAAGCAAATTCTGATCCTATCGCACCTGAACCAACAACAATCAATGATTTAGGAAGTTCCTTAGGAGTCATAGCTGTCCTATAATCTAAAATATTTTTTCCATCTGAAGATACAAAAGGTAGATTTTTAGAGGTAGCACCAGTAGCAATAATTAAAAATTTTGATGTAATCTGCAATTCTTTTTTTTCTTTATCAATGACCTTAACAACTTTTTGATCTTTATTTGATTCTATAATTTTAGCAGTTCCGTTATGAACATTAATTTTATTTTTTTTCATTAAATGTTCTACACCTGAAGACAAAGATTTAGCAACTGAACGTGATCTTTTAATTATATCTTCAAAATTAACTTGATAATTAGATATTGAAAAACCATATGATTTAGAATTATCTAACAAATGTTTAACTTCTGAACTTCTTAACAGAGCTTTTGTAGGAATACATCCCCAATTTAAACAAACACCACCTAAATTTTCTCTTTCTACTAGGCCAACATTCAATCCAAGTTGTGAAGCCCTTATTGCAGCAACATAACCACCTGGTCCACCACCAATTATTAGAAGGTCATATTTTAAATTATTCTCTGACATTACAATGACATCAACATTGGATTTTCAATTATTTTTTTAAAAACTTGAAGGAATTTTGCTCCAACTGCTCCATCAATAGCTCGATGGTCACATGAAAGAGTTACATTCATAACATTGCAAATAACAACTTTATCATCTTTGACAATTGGTAATTTTTGTCCTGAGCCTACAGCTAAAATTGCACTTTGAGGTGGATTTATAATAGCTGTAAAATTTTTAATACCATACATTCCTAAGTTTGAGATTGAAAAAGTTCCACCATTATATTCATTTGGTGAAAGAGTACCATTTTTCGCTTTTTCAACAAGCTCTTTTATCTCACTTGAAATTTTATGAATCCCTTTTTCTTCAACATTTCTAACTATTGGAGTTATTAACCCTCCATCTATAGCGACAGCTACCGAAATATCTGAAGATTTAAAAAATTTTGTACTCTCATTTGTCCAACTAACATTACATTCAGGGACTTTATTTAATGTCAAGCCAGCAACCTTTACGATTATGTCATTGACAGATATTTTTCCTTGCTCAGGGAATTCATCATTAACTTTTTTTCTAAATGATAATAAATCATCAATATTACAATCTATAGATAGATAAAAGTGTGGTGCATTAGTTTTAGACTCAACTAACCTTTTTGCAATTGTTTGTCTCATTGAGGAGTTTTTAACTAATTCAAAATCACTTACATCAGATATTGAATTTTTAAATTCTTTTGGTAAAGAATTCAAATTATGATTATCAACATCTTTTTTAACAATTCTTCCATGTGGGCCAGAACCTTTAATCAAATTAAGATCTATGGATTTTTCTCTTGCAATCCTTTTAGCAAGTGGACTTACAAAAATAAGGTTTTTTTCATTACTATTAACTGCACTATCACTATCAGATGTATTTGATTTTTGTTCATCAACCTGCTCAATTTTTACAACTTGATCAAGAGGCTTATCACCACCATCTTGTTTAATTAATTCTTTATCATTATTCTCATTAGAGCCGGATTTTACATTAGGGCCATGTACTTTTTCATCATATTTTTCTCCAGGGTCTAATATTATACCGATCGGTGTATTGACCTTAATACCCTCAGATCCTTCATTAAAAAAAAGTTTTCCAACAGTCCCATCAAAAATCGATTCCACCTCCATTGTAGCTTTGTCGGTTTCAATTTCAGCAATTAAATCACCAGATGAAATTGTATCTCCTTCTGAAATAAGCCATTTAGCAAGAGTTCCCTCTTCCATTGTTGGACTTAAAGCTGGCATTAAAATTTCATTACTCATACTAGATCCACTCTAGGAACAAATTTGTTTAGCTTTATTAATAATATCACTTGTTTGTGGCAAAGCCAATTTTTCTAAATTTTCTGCATATGGCATAGGCACATCTTTACCATGAACTCTTAAAACGGGTGCATCAAGCCAATCAAATGCATTCTCTTGAATTAATGATGAAATTTCAGCACCAATTCCAGAATATCCAAAACCCTCTTCACAAGTAATTAATCTATTTGTTTTTTTAACTGAATTTATAATGGTTTCTAAATCTAAAGGTCTAAGTGTACGAAGGTTAATAACTTCTGCGTTTATACCATTTTTTTCTAATTCATTTGCTGCTTCTAATGCTTTGCCTACCATTATAGAGAAAGCTACAATTGTTATATCAGAGCCGTTTTTTTCAACTTTAGCTTTCCCAATAGGTAATGTGAATTCATTCGATACTGGACATTCAAAAGATTGACCATACATGACTTCATTCTCAAGAAATACTATAGGATTAGGGTCTCTAATTGCGGATTTCAGTAATCCTTTTGCATCTTCACTTGACCAAGGAGCTACGACTTTTAACCCAGGTACATGTGAATACCAACTTGCAAAACATTGACTGTGTTGAGCAGCAACTCTACTAGCAGCACCATTTGGTCCTCTAAATACAATTGGACATCCCATTTGACCACCAGACATATATAATGTTTTAGCTGCTGAATTTATAATTTGGTCAATAGCTTGCATTGAAAAATTAAATGTCATGAACTCTACTATTGGTTTTAAATTACCAAATGCTGCTCCTACACCAATACCAGTGAAGCCATGTTCTGTTATTGGGGTATCTATAACTCTTTTATCTCCAAACTTTTCTAAAAGACCTTGAGTGACTTTATAGGCACCCTCATATTCTGCAACTTCTTCTCCCATAATAAAAACATCATTATCTGCTTCCATTTCTTCTAAAATTGCATCTCTTAGAGCTTCCCGTACAGTAATTTTTTTTGTAGCATCATTGTTAGATGAGGTTAAAACATTATCTGATGTTTCAATAACAGATGACTTTTCTACTTCAATTACTTCCTTGTTTGAAATATCAATTACATTTTTATTGCTTTCATCATCATTAGTTTCACTAAATTTTTCAGTTTCACTAAATTCAGCAATAGGAGTATTAATTTTTATACCTTGTGTACCTTCTTCAACAATAAGTTTTGAAATAAAACCTTCTTCAACAGCTTCAATTTCCATAGTAGCTTTGTCAGTTTCAATCTCAGCTATTAAATCTCCAGAACTAATTTTATCACCAACTTTAACTAACCATTTTGCAAGTGTTCCCTCTTCCATAGTGGGACTTAAAGCTGGCATTAATATCTCATTATTTTTCATTATTCTATAATTATATCTTTCAAAAGTTCTGCTTCATCTGGTAATTCAGATTCTACTGCAAAGTCAGCTGCTTCATTAACCTTTAATTTAATTTTATTATCTATCTCTTTAAGTTCACTTTCATTAAAGCCGCTTTGCTAAAATTAATTTTTGTAAAGCTTTCAATGGTCCATTTTTTCTCATTTCAGCAACTTCATCTCTGGTTCTGTACTTACCAGGGTCTGACATAGAATGACCTCTAAAACGGTAGGTTTTCACTTCTAAAATAAATGGTTTTTGTTTTGATCTACAGTAGTTTACAGCTTCAATAGCAGCCTCTCTTACGTCTAAAACATCCATTCCATTAACAGTTTTATTTTCTATACCAAAAGCTTCACCTCTGATTGCAAAATTATCAGTTGATGAAGACCTTTCAACAGAAGTTCCCATACCATATAAATTATTTTCAATTACAAAAAGTACAGGTAAATTCCATAAAGCAGCAATATTAAATGTTTCATAAACTTGACCTTGATTTGCAGCTCCATCCCCAAAAAAAGTAACACAAATAGATTTCTCATTTTTATATTTATGAGAAAAAGCTAACCCAGCTCCAATTGGGACTTGTGCACCAACAATACCATGACCTCCAAAAAAACCTTTTTCTCTGCTAAACATATGCATGGAACCACCTTTACCCTTAGAGTAACCTGTTATACGGCCTGTTAATTCAGCCATAACCCCTTTTGGGTCCATGCCACAAACTAACATATGCCCATGATCTCTATAAGAAGTGACCATAGTGTCATTGTCTTTAAGTGCTGAATTGATACCAACAACAACAGCCTCTTGTCCTATATAAAGATGGCAAAAACCACCAATTTTACCCATTCCGTAAAGTTGACCAGCTTTTTCTTCAAACCTTCTAATTAGTAGCATTTGTTCATTAAGTTTTAACAAAAGATCTAAATCATAATTGCTTTTCTTTTTTGAAGCTACTTTATCACTTTGTTTTTCATTCATATTCATAGTAACTATATATATATTTTAAAGTTTAAATACAATAAAATCATAATATTATTCATCCAATATTACTAAAACGTTGTCTTCTTTTATCATACCTAAAGTTTTTTGAGCTAACTCACTCACATAATCTTTATTTAAAGTTTCATATGATAAAAATTTAATTTTAGTCATTAATTTGTCTTGTATCTCCTGCAAATTCATCAACTCTTGATTTAAAAGTAAAATATTTTCATTTAATTCAAAAATTTTTTGTTACAGATTTTTCATTGAAAAAAAAGTTAAATTTACAGAATTGTAAATGCAAATAATAATAATAACCGATAAAAATAGCTTTACAAATTCTCTTCTAAAGTAATTAATCATTCTTTATTTATAATATCTAAAATTTCATTACCTATAAATTTAGCTTCTTCTCCTAATTGTTCTTCAATTCTTAGAAGCTGATTATACTTTGAGGTTCTATCAGATCTTGATAAAGAACCTGTTTTAATTTGACCAGCATTAATACCTACACACAAATCAGATATAAAATTATCTTCTGTTTCACCAGACCTATGTGAAATGATCGTATTAAAATTATGCTTTTTTGCTTTTGATATAGTATCAAGAGTTTCTGTTAGAGTTCCAACTTGGTTTAGTTTAATTAAAATGGAGTTTCCAGCTTGTTTTTGTATTCCTTCATTTAATTTTTTTTCTGAAGTCACAAATAAATCATCTCCTACTATTTGAAGATTTTTACCATACAAATTTGTAAATTTAGCAAACCCATTTATATCATCTTCATCAAATGGATCTTCAATTGAAATAATAGGATAATTCTTAATTAACCCTCCCCAATAATCAATTAATTCGTCAGTAGTTAATAATTTATTATTATCATTTAATATGTATTTATTTTTTTTGTAAAATTCACTTGCAGCTGCATCTAATGCAACAAAAACATCTTCGCCTACTCTATAACCACTAACCTCTATAGATTTTGAGATTAAATCTAAAGCAATTTTAGGATCATCTATTTTAGGAGCAAATCCACCTTCGTCACCAACACTTGTTGAATAATTTTTATCATCTAATATTTTTTTTAAATTATGAAAAATTTCAACGCCAGCTCTCAATGCATCACTAAATCTTTCAAAATTAACAGGCATTATCATAAACTCTTGAATATCTAGAAGATTATTTGCATGTGCACCACCATTAATAATATTCATTAAAGGTACTGGCATTACTTTTGAACTTAAGCCACCGATATATTTATACAATGGTTGATTTAATGAAACTGCACCTGCTCTTGCTACGGCCATTGAAACACCAAGAATTGCATTTGCTCCTAATTTATTTTTATTTGATGTTCCATCAAGACTTATTAAATCGTTATCAATCTTGGTTTGTTCTAAAGGTGATCTGCCTAGAATTATATTTTTTATATCATTATCAATATTATCTATGGCTTTTGTAACACCTTTTCCATGATATGATTTAAATCCATCTCTAAGTTCAACTGCTTCATACTTACCAGTAGATGCTCCAGAAGGGACACTTGCACTACCAACCAATCCATTTGACAAAACTATATCAACTTCAACTGTTGGATTTCCACGACTATCTAGAATTTGTCTTCCTTTTACATTTTCAATTTTAATCATTATAATATCCTATGGAATGTTCTTTAATTAATTGATCTATTTTCAAAATATCTTTAAGAATATTTTTCAATTTATCTAATCTAATCATATTTGTACCATCGCTCGGGGCTATGTCAGGATTTTCATGAACTTCCATAAATATCCCTGAAATACCTACAGTTACTGCGGCATTAGAATAATAAGGAATATACTCTCTATTTCCACCAGAGACATTTCCTAATCCGCCCGGACTTTGAACAGAGTGAGTAGCATCAAATACAATAGGGTATCCTATTTTTTTCATTTCAATTAATGACCTCAAATCAAAAACCAGATTATTATATCCAAAAGAGTTTCCTCTTTCAGTTAATATAATTTTTTCATTACCTGTAGATTTTATTTTTTCTACAACATTCACCATATCCCAAGGAGCCAAAAATTGTCCTTTTTTAATATTAATTATTTTTCCAGTATTAGAAGCATTTAATAATAAATCTGTTTGTCTGCATAAAAATGCAGGTATTTGAATAATATCAACAACTTCTTTAAGAAGATCACATTGATAACTTTCATGAACATCTGTTAAAACGGGAACGTTTAAACTATTTTTAATTTCATTTAGAATTTCAAGACCTTTTTCAATTCCAACTCCTCTACTTGAATTAATGTTTGTTCTATTTGCTTTGTCAAAAGAGGATTTAAATACAAAATCTAGTGAAAGTTCATCACATATTTGTTTAATCATTTTAGCGTGATATAATGCGTGATCTCTATTTTCAATAACACACGGACCAGCAATTAAAAATAACTTATTATCATTTTTTACTTCAAATCCTCCTATTTTAATTTTTTTAATCATTATTTTTTAACCTATAACAATCTTGATTGATTTAATGACGCATTTATAAATGAGACAAAAAGAGGATGAGGCTGAAAAGGCCTTGATTTAAGTTCTGGATGAAACTGAACAGCAATAAACCATGGATGATCATTTAATTCTAAAGTTTCAGGAAGTATATTGTCTGGAGACATTCCAGCAAAAAACATCCCTGCTTCATCAAATTTATCACATAAATCTAAGTTAACTTCATATCTATGCCTATGTCTTTCATGTATTATTTCATTATTGTAAATATTAAATATTTTTGAATTTTGTTTTAAATGACATTCGTATGACCCAAGCCTCATTGTGCCTCCATATTCACTAAGAATATCTCTTTTTTCTTTCCCTTTTTTTGTTTGCCATTCAGTTAATAAAGATATAATGGGAAATTTAGTTGCGCCAAACTCAGTTGAAGAAGCTTCTTTATAATTCATAACATTTCTTGCGAACTCTATTACAGATAATTGCATTCCTAGACAAATTCCTAAAAAAGGTATTTTATTCAACCTTGCATAGTTAATTGCTAAAATTTTGCCATCAGATCCTCTTTCACCAAAACCACCAGGTACAATTATTCCATGAACATCTTTGAAACAATTTGATACCTTGTCAATGTTTTCGGAATCAATCCAAACTAAATTAATTTTTGTCTTATTAGCTATACCTCCATGAGTAATTGCTTCAATCAAAGATTTATAAGAGTCAATAATAGACGTGTATTTTCCTACAATTCCAATATTAACTTCACCTTCAGAGGATTTTTGTATAGAAATTATTTTTTTCCAGATACTCAAGTCTGGGGATTTTTTGTCATAAAGGCTAAAATAATCAAGAATTTCTTTATCAAATCCAGCATTGTTATAAGCTATTGGAACTTCATAAATTGAGTTAACATCAATTGCCTCAATTACAGCTTGTTCTTTAACATTACAAAATTGGGCAATTTTCTTTTTTTGATCTTCAGGAATATTCATCTCTGTTCTACATAACAAAATATCTGGTTGAATTCCCATGCCTTGCAATTCTTTAACTGAATGCTGAGTAGGCTTAGTCTTTAATTCTTTTGCTGCATTTATAAAGGGTAATAATGTAACATGAACGAAGCATGTATTTTCTTTCCCAAGATCATTTCTTAATTGTCTAATTGCTTCAATAAATGGCAAGGATTCAATATCTCCAACCGTTCCTCCAATTTCACAAAACATAAAATCTTCGTCACTGATATCTGATATAATAAATTTTTTTATAGCATCTGTTACATGTGGTATTACTTGTATAGTTGCACCAAGGTAATCTCCTCTTCTTTCTTTTTTCAAAACTTGAGAATAAATTTTACCAGTAGTGACATTATCTGATTTTCTTGAATTAACTCCTGTAAATCTCTCATAATGGCCTAAATCTAGATCTGTTTCTGCACCATCATCTGTAACAAAACACTCTCCATGCTGATATGGGCTCATTGTTCCTGGGTCAACATTCAAATAAGGATCTAATTTTCTTAATCTAACCTTAAAACCTCTAGATATAAACAAAGATGCTAAACTAGCTGAAGCTAGACCTTTACCAAGTGAAGAAACTACACCACCTGTAATAAAAATAAATTTAGGGGTGCTATTTTTCATATTAAAAGATTATATCAAATAAAAAAAAATTCAATTATCAGTAGGAACTTTTGGATTATTATTTTCATTAATTGTATCAGTTTTAATCTCTTGCGAGATTGAAGGTTTATAATTACTTCCAGATAATATTGCAAGAAGTATAGATGTAATAAAAAATAATGCACCTACTATAGTTGTTATTTTTGTAAGTGTATTAGCAGTACCTCTAGAAGTCATAAAACCTCCACTTTGACTCCCACCAATACCTAATCCACCACCTTCACTTTTTTGAAGCAATACTAAAATAATAATTAGGAATGCTAAAACGACATGAATAATTAAAACTGTATTTTCCATATTAAATCTATTTAAAAAATTATTATATTATCTGTTTAACTGCACTTTTATAAATTGCAAGAAAATCTTTAAATTTTAAACTTGAACCACCTATTAATGCACCATGGACAGTTTTCAATTCAAATATTTTAGAACAATTTTCATTATTTACAGACCCTCCATAAATAACCTTCAAATTTTCAATATGAGACAACTCATTTATAATAACATTGTGAATATTAAATATTTCTTCATAATTTGGAATTACACCTGTACCAATAGCCCATAATGGTTCATAAGCTATTATTAAGTTAGAACTTATTTTATCTGGGACACATTCTCTAATCTGATTTTTAATAAATTGATTAGTAACTTTTTTATTTCTAATTTCTAGAGACTCTCCAACACAAATTATAGGAACAATATTTTTAGTTAGCAATAAAGTTGACGCTTTTTTTACAAAATCATTGGTTTCATTATGAAATTCTCTTCTTTCAGAGTGGCCAACAAGACAATATTTACATCCTATATCAGAAATAATTTCAACTGAAACATCTCCTGTAAAAGCACCTTTTAAATGTGATGAACAAGTTTGAGCACCAATTTCAATATCATAATCTGAAAGATTTTTTTTTGCAGAATATAGTAATGGAAATTGAGGAAAAATAGCCATTTCAACACTATTATCTAATTTAAAATCAGAAATAATATCTTTAAAATTTATAATGTCCTCATATTTCAAATTCATTTTCCAGTTTCCAGCTATTAACATATTTTAACTACCTTATTTTTATTTATTCAAAATGTTGTAATTCATTTAGTTTTAATATAATTAATAATTATGTTAAGAGCATTAAGAAATAAATCTCAATCTTTTTTATTTAAAATTTTTCTAGTTTTAATTGTTATAGGTTTTGCTGCTTGGGGTGTTGGTGATTTAACAGGTAATAAAATTCCTCCTGTTTTTAAATCAAATGATTTTGAGATTAGTTATGAACAAATTATTAATGACTTTAATAAATCAAGAGCCACAAATACAGGTGTGCTTGATGTTCAAACTGCAATTCAAAATGGATTCTTAAATAATGTATTAATTAGTAATAAAGCGAAATTAATTATTAATCAAGAATCACAATATTTAGATCTCAATGTTCCTAGATTAATAATAAAAAAACAAATTTCAGAAAATGATCAGTTTAAAGAAAATTTAAATAATCAAAATATTTTCTCAGAAAAAAAATTTAACGCATTATTAAGAAATAATAATATTTCAGAAAACGAATATATTGAAAATCTTCAACTGCAAATTTTAAATGGTAAAATCTTTGACCATTTATATGATATTAAGGGTTACAGCAATTTTTTTTCAACAGATTTTTATAAATGGCAAAATAGAAAACTAGATTTAAATTATATTTTTACACCTTACCTCAAGAAAATTAATGAACCAATAGATGAAAATTCAAAAAAACTTTTTACAATAAAAATAAAAATAACTTTAAAATTCCTAAATTAAGAAACTTATCATATATATCATTCAAACCAGATCTTCTTTACGATGATATTATTATAAGTGAAGAAGAAATTGCAAACTCATATAATGAAAGAATAAGTGAATTTAAAACTCCAGAAAATAGAAGCTATTTTCAAGTAATTTTTAAGACAAAACAAAAAGCTGAGAATTTTTATAAAAAAGTACTCAATAACAATGATTTTATAAATCAATCAAAGCTTCTAAACTTTAATGAAAATGATGTTAAATTTGACAAAATTTCTAAAGATGATCTAACAAAAAATATAAAGGATAAAATCTTTAATATACCAAACATAGGTCTAATGAAACCATTTAAAACTAATTTTGGTTTTCATGTCGTTCAAGTAAACAAAATTAATAAAGGAAAAGTTCAACTAATTAACGAAGTTAAAGATATTATAAAAAAAGACTTACTATACAACTCTGCAATCGAAAAATTATATGAAAAGATAGAACTTATAAATGATTTAGCATTTTCAGGTAATAATTTAAATGAGATAATCAAATTATCTGATATCAAAAATTTAAAAATAAACAAAATATCTAATATTTCAAAAAATGGAGATGTTTATACAAATTTAAACCAAAAAAATCTAATTTAAATAAAAAGTTTTTGAATGAAATATGGAAACTTGAAGTAAATGAAATTTCAGAATTATTAGAAATAAAGGAAAATGAATTTGTACTGGTAAATATTAATAATGAAATTAATGAAAAACAATTATCATATTTAGATGCTGAAAAACTTGTTTCAGAAAAATTGTATGAAAAATTAAAAGTTGAAAAATCTAAGTTAAAATCTGAAAATGATTTTAAAAACATAAAATCTGAAAATTTAAATAAAATTTTAAACTTAAAGAGAATTGAAAACAAAAACTTAAGTAAAGTTTTTAATAATTATGTTATTAATAATATTTTTAAATCAAAAATTGGGGAATTAAAATCTATTGAAACACCGACTGGTATTTTAACTTTCAAAATCTTAAAAGAAAATCATAACCAAAAAATTGACAAAAAATTTGTAAATCAAATTGATAATGAATTTAAAGAAAATATGCTTTCTGATATTCAGACATATTATTTCAAAAATTTTGAAATTTTTCACAAAATAAAATCTAATTTAGAATCTTTAGATAGTTTAGTTAATCCTAATCAATAATTTCAATTATTATCATCTAGAGTTACTGGCAACCCTTCTTTTTCTATTAAATTTATAATTTTTGTTAAATGATCTTCATTTTGTGTTTCTATAGTGATATCCAATTTTGCTAAACTTGCTGATAAATCCATTGTAAATCTATTATGTTCAACTCTAAGTACATTAGCACCTGAATTTGCACAAATATTTGAAATTATATTTAACTGTCCAGGTTTGTCTGGCATTGTTATTGTCATTGTTGTAATTTGTCTAGCTCTAACTAAATCTCTCATTAAAATAGAAGAGATGATTTTAGAATCTATATTTCCTCCACATAAAATAATACCTACATTCTTATTTTTAAATGTTTTTTGATTTTCTATAATAGCAGCTAATCCAACTGCACCTGCACCTTCAACAACAACCTTTTCTGTTAATGCTAACATTGCAATAGCCTGTTCAATAGATGTGTCAGACACTTGAATAACACTATCTATTTTATCTTTAATATAATTATAGGGAATTAAACCAATTTCCTTTACAGCTATCCCTTCGGCAATTGTAGATCCAGTACATTTTAATTTTTTCTTATAAAATTTATTATATAATGAAGGGTAAAATTTTGATTCAACTCCTATCAGTTTAGTTTTTTTGGATAATGAATTATTAATTATTGAACATCCAGCTAGTAAGCCACCTCCTCCAACTGGCACAAGTAAAAAATCAAGCTCTGATATCTGTTTTAACATTTCTAGATAAATAGTTCCTTGACCTTTTATAACTTCATAGTCGTTGTAAGGATGTACTTCAATATATCCAAACTTATCAATAAGTTCATTTACATATTTTTTACTTTCAATCAAGATCATTTCCTTTTAAAAATACATTCCCTCCAAAATTTTTTGTTCGTCTTATTTTTGTAAAAGGAGTACCCAAAGGCATGACAATATTTGTATTTACATTTAATTTATTTCCAGAATAAGCCAATCCTTGAGCATGATTTCCAGCTGACATACCTATTACACCTTTAGATTTTTCTTTAGAAGATAAGGAAAGTAATTTAGATAAAGCACCTCTAATTTTAAATGATCCTGTATTTTGTCTATTTTCAAATTTTATAAATAAATTACAATTGAATTTCTTAGAAATTTGTTCTGAATATGATGTTTCAGTAACTTTTAAAAATGGTTTAATTTTGTTATAAGTTGATAAAATATCTTCGTACAAAATTTTCATAAATAATCTATCCTTAAAATTTAATTAAATCACATTTATATAATTATATAAAAATTTACTAGTAAATTATTTAAAAATTTTAATATTATTTAATATGTATATTAAAATAAACTAACTTTTGTTGGCTTAATTAATTTATAATTAAATAATCTTAAATTAAATCTATTTAAAATTTTAAATAAATAAAAAAATTTTATAAAAGGTTTCTAAAAAATTTTATGGTCGGGTTAGCAGGATTTGAACCTGCGACCTTCCGCCCCCCAGACGGATGCGCTACCAAGCTGCGCTATAACCCGATTTTTAATTAATATTTATTAAGTATATTTTTTGCACTTAAAATTAGATCAGAAGTTTCTTCAATTTTTTTAACCAATGCTTCGTTACTTACATTTAAATGATCTATTTCATTTTTATTATCTAGTTGATCATTATTTTTCATAAACTTAATTGCACCAGCTATTGTTGTATAACCTTTATTATGTAACAAATCTTTTATTATTTCTAAGTTGACTATATCTTGATTTGAGTAATATCTTCTTCCAGTGTTATTCTTTTTAGGTTTTATGAAGTTAAATTTTTTTTCCCAAAACCTTAATACATGGGTAGGAACTTTTAATTTTTTGAAACATTTGAAATTGTATAATATGAACTGATTTCTGACATAGTTTTTTAAGAAATTTTACTTTTTATAGTTTTTGATGGATAAAATGAAATAACATTTCTTGCTGTAATTTCTTTTTCATCTCCAGTTTTTGGGTTTCTTCCAAGCCTAGAATTTTTCTTTTTAACAGAAAATGTACCAAAATTAGAAATTTTAACATCATTTCCATTTTCAAGAGAAGATAATATTTCTTCAATTATTTCTTCAAATATTTTAGATGAATCTGATAATGAAATTCCAATTTCCGATTGAATTTTTTCTATTAAATCATTTTTTGTCCATGTTTTACTCATATTAATATATTAATTAAAATCATAAAGCTTACAACAAGTTTCTTAATTTGGATTTCCTATTTTTAAAATCAAAGACCCCCAAGAAAGCCCTCCACCTATAGCTTGCAAGGCTAAAATATCACCATTTTTTATATCACCTTTCTTAGTTGCTACATCTAAAGCTAATGGTATAGATGCAGCAGATGTATTACCATGATTAGATATAGTGCTTATTATTTTATCTTGAGGTATTTTAACTTTATTAGATACAGCATTAATTATCCTTTGATTGGCTTGATGGGGGATAAGCCAATCCAAATCATTTATATTCATATTACATTCCTCTAAACAAATTAGAAGTGATGAGGACAATTTTTCAACTGCATGTTTAAAAATTTCTTTTCCATTCATTCTTAAGAAACCAATGCTTTTACTTTTTGAAACTCCTCCATCAGTATTTAAAAGATCATAATATTTACCATTAGTAAAAATTTTAGTTGCTAACACGCCCCATTGATCATTTTGAACAGATTCATTTTGTGAAATACTGTTTTCTAAAACAACAGCTCCAGCACCATCTCCAAATAGAACTGAAGTTGATCTATCATTCCAATCTAATATTTTAGACATACTATCTGCACCAATAACTAAACATTTTTTTCCATGAGTATCTTTAAGCATTGCAACTCCAATAGAAATTGCATAAATAAAACCTGCACAAACTGCTTGAACATCAAATGAAATTGCTTTACATCCCAGATTTCTTTGAATTTTAGATGCTGTAGAAGGGAAGGTATTATCTGGTGTAGTTGTTGCAAGAATTATTAAGTCAATATCATTAGGTTTTAAACCAGCGTTAAAAATAGCTAATTCAGCAGCATTGGTTCCCATGTCTGATGTTAATTCATTATCTTCAACAAAATGTCTAAACTTTATACCAGTTCTTTTTCTAATCCATTCATCTGAAGTATCCATGAACTTTTCCAAATCATAATTAGATGTCTTTTTTTTTGGAAGATAAGAACCAACACCTGTTAATAAAATTTGAAACTTTGAATTCATCAAATCAGATGTTTTGTTGTTATAGATAATTTTTTCTTCAAGTCTTCAATAAAATTATATTTTGCCATATCATAAGCAACACCTATAGCATTTGCAAACCCAAAAGAATCAGTTCCTCCATGACTTTTAACAACAACTCCGTTTAGACCTAAAAATACTGCACCATTATACTTTCTAGGGTCCATATGTGCCCTAAATCCTTCTAATGATTTTTTTGCTAAAAAATAACCTAATTTAGAAAAAATTGATTTTTTTAATGATTCTCTCAGAGAATTTGTAAAGAAACTTGCAGTTCCTTCTGCTGTTTTTAAAGCAATATTACCTGTAAAACCATCAGTTACTATTACATCAACTAATCCATCAGTTATTCTATCACCTTCAATATAACCACAATAATTAATAATTTTACTTAAATTTTTTAAAATTTCTGAGGCTTCTTGTATATAACTTAAGCCTTTAATTTCTTCTTCACCAATGTTAAGTAAACTTACCTTAGGATTTTTTATACCTATTACAATTTTAGCAAAAGCTTGTCCCATCAAAGCAAATTGTATTAAATTATTTTTATCACATTCAATATTTGCACCCAAATCAAGCATACAAACTTCACCTTGTTTTTGTTGGAAAACATGCTGCTATTGCAGGTCTATTAATACCTGAAATTGTTTTTAAAAAAAGTTTTGAGAATGCCATTAAAGCACCTGTATTGCCAGCTGAGACCATCGCACTTGATTGATTTTTTACTGATTTTATAGCAAGTGCCATTGATGTATTAGCACCTCTTCTTATTACATTACTAGGTTTGTCATTTGGTTTAATAAATTCCATTGTATGTACAATTTCTGATTCAGATAAATTATGCTTACTATCTATTAATGGATATAAGATTTTTTTATTACCAAAAAATATAAATTCAATATCAGGATATCTTACCTTAGCTTCAGCAGCACCTTCAACTACAATTTCAGGTGCATGATCTCCACCCATTGCATCTAATGAAATCTTAATTTTTTTCAAAAAAACTCCAACTTATATTAACTGATGACTTTTATCAGTTAGAATGAAACATTGCAACATAGTATTTTATAAAAGACTAATAGAAAAATCAAAGTCTCCAATAAGCATTTTTTTATCTTCTATCAAATGAAGTTTTTTATTAATCTTAAAAATATTTTTTGATAATAATAATATTAAACTTTTCTTTTGGTCTTTATTTCGAAATATATTGTTTTTGAAGGCTAATGCTAAAAACTTTTCATCTTCACTTTTAAAAGCTTTAACATAAATTTTTTGCCTTCCCATATATGAAGATATTAATTTTTTCATATTATTTGCTACAGATACATCTCCAGCACCTAACTCTCTTAAAGAATAATCTAAGTCTTTAAAAACAATATCAAATATCTTTTGTGATAATTCACTGCCTTCATTTTTTATTTTTGATAATCTATGTACAACAATGATAGTGATTAATACAAGCATATCAAATCTTCCATCAATTGTGTCAGGAACACTATACTTAGTATAAAAGATTTTATTTCTAGAAAAATTTACAATTTTCTGATAAATATCATTAGATACTGTTTCATATTTTTTTTTTTTAAAAAACATAAATTAAAATGGCTTTAAAATTATTTAATCTTCATCTTGTATTGCTCTTAGTATCATGTAGCTTATCTTTTGACAAAGAAATTATCAATTATGGACCAATATTAAAATCATATTGATCAAATTAACATAAAAAAAGGAGAAACCACAAAATCTTTTATTATAAAAAAACTTGGTCCACCCTCATTTATTAATCCATATGATAGAAAAAATGTTTATTATATTTCTCAAAAGATGAAAAAAGAAATTGGGAATGTTAACCAATTTGAAGAAGTAAGTTTTTTAGAAATTTTTTACAATGAAAATGATAAAGTTGTTGAGTATAATTTTAAAAAAGAAAATTTACCTAATAATATTAGTTTAAGTAAATTAAATGAAAAATCTATAGGAGATGATAGAACATCATTCGAGGTTTTAAGAAATATATTAAGTAATTTAAGAAGAAACAATGAAAATTAAAAATGTTTGTATGCATCTATATTTATAGGTCTATTATTTGATGTAACCTGTCCATTTTTTCCATTTTTAACATAACCAATATTTGTAATTTGTAATCCTTGGAGTTTTGCTATTTTATTGATTTTTTCTTTATGAACAGGTGGTGAAGTAAATAAAAGTTCATAATCATCTCCTCCAATTAGTGCAGCATTCAACCTTTCTTCATAAGACAACAAATCGATGTCAGAAATAGGTAAATTTTTGATATTAATTGCAAACTCTAAATTTGATGATCGAGCTAAATGCCTGCAATCTTGAATAAATCCATCCGAAATATCAATCATTTATGTTACAAAATTTCTAATAGAAGAAGAAAACTCTACCCTAGGTTGTGGCAAATAATATTTTAATTTAGGAATTGAATATTTTTTATCATTTTTCTCTAGATTTTGTAGTCCAATATTTGACAAACCTAAGACACCTGTTACATATAAAAGGTCATTCACCCTTGAGTTTGATCTACTTATACATTGTCCACTTGGAACAGTTCCTATAATATTTATTGTTATTGTAATTAATTCAGACGAAGCTGTTAAATCTCCACCAAGCAATTTAATTTTATATTTTTTTTGATCTTCTTTTAACCCTTTTGCAAAATTTTCAATGAAACTTTTAGATTTTGCTTTAGGTAAACTTATTGATAAACTATAAAACTCAGGATCAGCTCCCATTGCAGCTAAATCAGATAGATTTGTTCTTAATGCTTTTTTTGCAATTTGATTAGGTGGCTCATTGCCTATAAAGTGAATTTTTTCAACAATTGTATCAGTTGAAACAACATAATCTAAGTCTTTTTTTGGTTTAAAAACAGCTCCATCATTTAATAAATTTTGACTTTCTGTTGATGAAATTGGTACAAAATATTTTTTGATTAAATCAAACTCATCCATTAGTTGATTATTCACTTTTTAATACATTATTTAAAAAACCATTTGCAAAATCTGGTTCTCCACAAAAATTATTAAACAAACTTACATATTCATTAATAATTGTTTTTTTATCAAATTTTTTAAAAAATTTAAGTTCAAAAATAGATAATCTTAATATATTAAGTTCATTTTTCCCTAATCGTGCAATTTTCCAATCTTTAGATAAATTTTTTTCTATAATTGTATCATAAGCATCTGTATTTTTATCAAAATTTTCTAACAAATCTGATAATAAATTAGTATCTAGTTCTTTTATATCTAATTTTTCAAGTAAAAATTTCTTATAATTTAATTCGTAAATTGATATAGACTCAAAAGAGGCTGATCATTAAATTGATGTAAGTATAAAATTTGTATAGCAGCAATTCTAGATGCAGTTTTTTTCTAATAGATTTGTGTCTAATATTATCAATCAATTTTTATCAACTTTGTTATTATGATTTTTTATTTTTATTAATTCATAACAAGCTTGGGCCGCTTCTTTTCCTTTATCTAAAGACCTTTTTAGAGCTTGATCATAATTGTATGCTGTAATTACACCATTTCCTAACGGAAAAAATGTTTTAGAGCTATATTCATTAAGCCTCTATTAGTTTCATTACTAACAATTTCAAAATGATAAGTTTCACCTTTTATTACACAACCTAAAGCAATGTAACCTTCATAAGCAAACTTTAGGTTGTTAGAATTATTAACCTGAAAATTTAACACTTGAGGTATCTCTAAAGCACCAGGTACTTCAATTACGTCAAAAAGAATTGAATTTTCTTCTAAAAAAGTTACTGCTGATTTTAATAAATTTTCAGATATATCTTTATAATATTTAGATATAATTATTAAAACTTTTCTATTAGTCAATCTAACATCTCCCAATCAACAATAGACAAATTAAAACCTTTTAATCCAATAGCTTTTTTCTTAGAGTTTGATAATAAAATCATATTTTTTACACCTAAATCAGAAAGTATTTGAGCTCCAACTCCATATTGGCGAAGATTACTTTTATCTTTTGTTTCAATTTCATCAACCTTTAACTTTTTACTTATGAAATCTTTATAAGAATCATTGATAATAATAACTATACCACTATTATTATTATCAATTTTCTTCATTGCCTTATAAATTAAGTTATTTTGACCATCTACATTTAAATCTTCTAAAAGATCTACAATAGGATTAAATGAATGAACTCTAACCATGGTTTTATCTTTAGAAGTTATTACTCCCTTAATTAGAGCTAAATGTTCCACTTCATCTATTAAACTTTTATAAACTATTATTCTCCATGATCCAGTTTTTGAACTATTAAATGGTTTTTCATATGTTCTTACTAATAAATTTTCATTTTTTCTTCTATAAGAAATTAAATCTGCAATCGTACCAATTTTTAAACCATGCTTTTTTGCAAATTTTTTTAAATCTGGCAATCTTGCCATTTCACCGTTATCTTTCATTATCTCACAAATAACACCAGATGGATTTAATCCACAAATTTTTGCAATATCAACTATAGCTTCAGTATGCCCTGCTCTAATTAGAGTTCCTCCATTTCTTGCAATTATTGGAAAAACATGTCCTGGCGTAGTAATGTGATTTTCATTATTTTGTTCATTTATTGCAGTTTTAATCGTGATTGATCTATCTGATGCAGAAATTCCAGTAGTAACACCATGTGTTGCTTCGATTGATTGAGTGAAAGCTGTATCGTATCTAGATTCATTTCTTCTTTCCATCAAAGACAATCCTAATTTATCAGATTGCTGCTTGGTAATTGCTAAACAGATTAAACCTCTTCCATGTGTGGCCATAAAATTTATTACGTTGGGATTTACAAAATCACCTAGAACACAAAGGTCACCCTCATTTTCTCTATTTTCGTCATCAATTAATATAAAAATTTTACCTTGTGAAGCGTCCTTAATAACATCTTCAATACTTGATACGTCCATATTAATTATCTTTCCGTTTTTGATAATTAACTAAATACCTAGAAAGTAAATCAATTTCAACATTAACAAAATCATTAACTTTTATATTTCTTAAATTTGTATTATCCCATGTAAAAGGTATAATATTGACATTGAAATAATCATTCTTAACATCATTTACAGTAAGCGAAACACCTTCAATAGTAATTGAACCTTTAGAAGCTATATATGGTGAAATTTCTTTATTTAATTTTATAAACAAAATTTTGGATCCATCTTCCTCAATAATATTTTGTAATTCAAGAACAGTATCAACATGACCAGTGACAAAATGTCCTCCGATTTCATCTCCAACTCTAAGTGCTCTTTCTAAATTTACTAAACTACCAATTTTCCAATCAGAAAGATTTGTTTTACTCATTGTTTCCTTACTTATATCAAATGTTAAAACATTATCCTTTTTTTCTGTTAAAGTTAAACAGACACCTGAACAAGCAATTGAACAACCAATTTTAATAAGATTATCTGATTTCTCAAAATCCTCTAAATTAATTTTTGTAATTTCTATATCTACTGAATAAATATCATTATAAGTTATGTTTTTTACATTGCCTAAAGCTGAAATTATTCCTGAAAACATTTATTAATTAAACCTCCTCAATTCATAAATATCATTATCAAAAAATTTAATATCAATAACTTTCATACTTATACTATCTGATATTTTTTTAAACTTAAATTGTTAACAAAAGGTAATCCATCATTTCCAATAATTTTATTAGATCTGAAAAAAGCAATTTGATCAACTAGATTAGCTTTAATCATTTCACTACAAAAAGTTGTACCACTTTCAATTAACAAATTCTTAATTTTTCTATTTGCTAAATCTTTTAAAATTAAGTTAAGAAAATTTTTTTTGTTATTAAAATAAACAAGATCTATATTTTTAGGATATTTTTTTATTTTACTTTTGTCATTTGAACAATGATATATTATTAAATTTTCTTTTTTTGCATTTTTAAATATTGAATAATTTTCATTTAATTTTAATCCTCTATCAACAATAATTTTCAAAGGACTATATTTCTCTAAACCATTTAATCTACAATTAAGCATTGAGTCATCTTCTGTAATTGTAGAATTAGTAGTCAAAACCCCATCTGATTGAGCTCTTATCATATGTCCATAATTTCTGGACAACTCATTACTTATCCATTTAGAATTTTTATTTTTAAGTGCAATTTTACCATCTAAACTTATTGCAAATTTTATTGTTACAAATGGTCTATTGGATGAACAGTTAGTTAAATATCCAATATTTAAATCATGTCCTTCATTAACTAAAAAATCAGTATAAACATCAATTTTAGATTTTCTTAAAATTTCTAAACCTTTTCCAGATGTTCTTAAATCTGGATCATAATTACTGATAAAAACTTCCTTTATACCAGAATTCGATATCAACTCTGCACAAGAAGTTCCATTTTTACCTTTATGAGCACATGGTTCTAATGTAACAAATAATGATGAACCATTTAATTCTGTCTTAGACAATTGTGAAATCAAGTTTTCTTCAGCATGTGGCCTACCTCCTGGAGAAGTTCTTGATCTAGCGATAATAAAATTATTTTTTACCAGAACACATCCAACATTGGGATTTTTTCCAGTTGTACCCATAGCGCGATAGGCTTCAAGCAAAGCTTGTTTCATAAAATATGTTTTTAATGAATTGTTCACACTTTATTAACAATCAATTATCTTCAATTTGATCTTTTACAAATTTTCCAAAATCACTCGCTTCCCTAAAGTTTCTATAAACAGATGCATATCTGATATAAGCTACGTGGTCAATTTGTCCTAGAGCATTCATAACAAGCTCACCAATTAAATCTGATTGAATTTCAACTTCTCCCGATGATTCTAATTGTCTAACAATGCCATTTTGTGCTCTTTCAACAACATCATTATCAACTTTTCTTTTTCTTAGAGCTATTTCCATTGACTTTACAATTTTTTCTCTATCAAAAATATTTTTTTTACCATTTCGCTTTACAACAATCAATTCTCTTAATTGTATTCTTTCAAATGTTGTAAAACGAGACCCGCAACTGGAACATAATCTTCTTCGTCTTATTGAAGCACCATCTTCACTACCCCTTGAATCTTTCACTTGAGTATCATCAGTTCCACAAAATGGACAACGCATAAATAATCTCCAATTTTAATTAGTAAATAGGATATTTTTTACAAATATCTATTATCTTTCTATTTACTTCATTTTCAATTTCATTATCAGAAATGTTATTTTTAAAACCACAAATCACATCTGAAATAAGATTACCTAAAACTTTAAAATCATTCTCTGCTAGTCCTCTAGTAGTTGCTGCTGAAGAGCCCAATCTTATACCAGAAGTAATGGATGGTGGTGTTTCATCAAATGGAACTCCATTTTTATTACAAGTTATACCTGCTCTTTCAAGAGCTTGTTCACAATTATTTCCTGTAATGCCTTTATTTCTAAGGTCAACTAAAACTATGTGATTATCAGTTCCACCAGAAACAATGTTTATTCCTCTTTCAATAAGTGTGTTTGACAAAGTTTTTGCATTTTTAACAACATTTTGAGAGTAAACTTTAAACTCGTCTTTTAAGGCTTCCCCAAAGCCCGCAGCCTTTCCAGCAATAACATGCATCAAAGGGCCACCTTGAAGACCAGGAAAAACTGCAGAATTAATTTTTTTAAATAGATCTTCATGATTTGTTAATATCATTCCTCCTCTTCCAGAACGTAAAGTTTTATGGGTTGTTGTTGTTACAATATCAGCGTAATCAATAGGGTTTGGATGAACATTGCCTGCTACTAATCCTGAAAAATGAGCCATATCAACTAAAAGATAAGAATTATATTTATTTGCAATCTCTCTAAATTTCTTGAAATCAATAAACCTTGAATAAGCTGAACCACCAGCAATAATTAATTTTGGCTTATGAACTTTACATAATTGATCAATTTGATCAAAGTTGATTAAACAATCATCTTTATTTAATCCATATTGTATTGAATTAAACCACTTTCCAGACAAATTAGGTTTTGCACCATGAGTTAAGTGTCCACCTGCATCTAAACTCATTCCTAAAATTGAATCTCCTGGATTAAGCAAAGCTAAAAATACCGCTTGATTAGCTTGGGCACCAGAATGAGGTTGAACATTTACAAACTTTGCATTAAATAATTTTTGTGCTCTTTTAATTGCTAAGTCTTCAACTTTATCTACAAATTCACAACCTCCATAATACCTTTTACCTGGATAGCCCTCAGCGTATTTATTTGTTAATACAGAACCTTGTGCTTCTAGAACAGACCTTGAAACAAAGTTTTCAGAAGCAATCATTTCAATTTGATTCTGCTGCCTTTTTTTTTCTTCATCTAAATATGAACTTAAAATGGGATCATATTCATGGATACTTTTTTCAAAAAATCCTTCTTCGTAAAATAATATTTTTTTTTGTTCATTCATATTTTTCTCTTAACTTATTTTTTTTAATCTTTTAGTATGTCTTCCTTTTTCAAACTCTGTCGAAACAAATACATCTATAATTTTTTTAGCAGAGTTTAAAGATGTAGTTCTCCCACCTATAACTAATACATTAGCATCATTGTGTTGTCTACTTAGTCTAGCCATATCTTCGTCTGTACATAAAGCTGCTCTAATATGAGAATGTCTATTTGCTGCTATTGACATGCCAATACCAGTTCCACAAAGTAATATTCCCATACTATCTAAATTATTCTTTATTTTATCAACTAAAACATTTGAATAATCAGGATAATCTACCGAAGAAGGAATCTTTTGTACCAAGATCAATTATTTTAAATGATTTTTTTAAAAGATACTCAAATATTTGTTCTTTTAAGTAAAAGCCACCATGGTCACACGATATGAATATATTTTTTGTCATAGATCTAAACTTACTAATTGTTTAGCACAATTTAATAACTTAAACATTATTAAAATGAAATTTTAATAAAATAATAAAATATTAAAGAAGCTATCAAAGAGGTTAGAAATGATAAAACAATTTTTAAAAACAAATAAGTTTTTTTTGGTGATGAGTTTGCATGACCAAATTCGTGTTTTTCAGGTATTTCTAAACCTAATGGCAAAAAAATAAAAAAGAATATTAACCAAAGTATGAAGACGACTACAAAAAAAGAAACTATACTCATTGAACTCTATTGATATGAATATTTACTAAAGGTCTAATTGAAAATAATATTCTAATTTCTTTTAAAATGATCTTCTTTAAAGTTTCTTTTAAATTATCATCATCTAAAGTTTCAGTTTCATTTAATCCTTCAATGTAATCTTCAATTTTTAAACTTATTTCAAGTAATGCATTTTTCATTTTTTCAGTCTTTGATATTCCTAATTCTGTTAAAATTGGAACTGAAATTAAATTACCCCTATTATCTAAGACTATCGAAGCCATCAAAACACCATTCCAAAGAGCCTGTTTTCTTATAGAAAATTTTTCATCTTTTAATGAAACAACTTTTTCTCCATCGAAAACTTTTGTATCCATTTCTATTCTGTCAACACAGGTTGGACTATCATCTATAAATTGAAACACATGACCGTTTTTAGGAATTAAAATATTTTTTACTTTACAAGATTTAGCAATTTCAGCATTTGCTTTTAGTTGCTCAAAATTTCCATGAACAGGAATCACCGTTTTTGGCTTGAGCAATGTGTACATATCCAAAATTTCATCCTTACATGGATGTCCTGAAACGTGAATTGACTGATCATTGTCTTCATTAAAGACATATACATTTTTTTCTAAAAACATATGTTCTACTTTTGAAATTTTTCTTTCATTGCCAGGAATTTTTTTGCTTGAAAATATAATTGAATCTTGATGATCTAGTTTTATTTTCTCAATCTTACCAGATGCAATTCTTGTTAGAGATGAGTTAGGCTCTCCTTGCGAGCCAGAACATATAACTAATAAATTTTTCTTAGGAAACTTTTCAATTTCGTTAATACCATAAAAAGTATAGTTTTTTTCAATAAGCCCAACATCGATAGCTGCTTCAATTGACCTCTTTATAGCTCTTCCTAAAATACATACTTTTTTTTTCATTAATTTTTGCAATTTCTAGGATAGATTTAATTCTACTAATGTTTGACGAAAAACATGTAATAATTATCAAACCTTTACTTTTAGAAATTATTTTTTTAAACCATTATAAGCATCATTTTCTGATGGGGTATAACCATCAATTAATGAATTAGTAGAATCACTAACTATAGTTGAAATTTTTAAATCTTTTAAAGCTTTTAATTCATTTATAAATGGCTTTTCTTTTAAGTTTTTAGCTCCTTTAAATTTCCAATCACCTGTATGTAAAATAATATTTTTTTTTGTTTTTATTAATAAACTTACTGATTGAGGGACAGAATGAGAATTTTGAATAGTATCTATTTCAAATTCATTTAAACGTATACTAGATTTCCTAGGGTAATGCTTTAAAGTTAATTTGTTTTTACTGCCATTATCTAACAATTTCTTTTTCAACATTGCTAAAGTGAATTCTGAACCCCAAATTGGGCAATTAATTTCATCAACAAAATACTGTATAGCTCCATAATGATCTTCATGAGCGTGAGTTAAAAAAATTCCTAAAAGTTTATTTTTAATTTTTTTAATAAAATCAAAATCAGGTAAAAGTATATCAACTCCAATTTGAGTTTCATCAGGAAAAGCTATGCCAAGATCAACTAAAATCCATTGATCATTAAATTGGTAGAGGTTTGCATTCATCCCAATTTGTTCAGAACCACCTACAGGAATAAACCCTAGATTATCTTTTTTAAATTTCATATATCTTTCTCTTGTGACAAATAAAAATATGCTAGACCATTTATTGTTAAATTTTGTTCAATTAGGTCAATAGATTTAATATTATTTTTAAAAACTTGACTTAAACCACCTGTTGCAATCACTTTAGAGGGTGAATGATATTTTTTTAGTTTGTTAATTAAACCTTCAATCATACATACATATCCCCAAAAAACACCAGACTCAATAGCTGATATAGTACTTTTTCCTAATAAAGTATTTTTTTCATTATCAAGTGATTTAAGAGAAATTTTAGGCAACCTAGATGTTGATTTGTAAAGAGATTCAATTGATAAATTAATTCCTGGTGAAATAATACCTCCTAAGTATGCTCCTCCATTTCCAATAACATCAAAAGTCGTTGCAGTTCCAAAATCAATAATAATTGCTGGATCAAATTTCATTTTCTTAACAGCAAATGCATTAATAAGTCTATCTTGTCCAGCTTCATTTGGATTTTGTATATTAATTTCAATATTTAATTTATCTGCTTCTACTTTAAATATAGGTAGCTTTAAATTATTTCGAAAATAAATTTCTAAATTATTTAATATCTCAGGAACAACTGAAGCAATTGCAACACCATCTATGTTTTTTAAATTATAATTATTAAATTTAAAACTTTGATTTATTATTAAAGAGTATTCGTCAGGGGTTCTTCTTAGATCAGAATATATTCTAAAAGATTTAAGTAGTTGAAATCCTGATTTCAACTGTTCATAAATAGCAAAAACTGTATTTGTATTACCAATATCAATAACTAAGAACATATAACACCTGTGTTAAGGATAGCTTCACTAGATGTAAGATATAAATGATTATTATTATTTAACAATATTTTTAAATTTCCATCAGAATTGATACCGATTATTTTACCAGATTTAATAATTTTACCATGATTAAAATCTACTTTATTATTTAAAAAAGCTAAGTTTGAATTTATTTGGTTTAAAAATGGATTAAGAAAATTTGATAACCAAATATTATAATTTTTATAAAAAAATTCTAATAATTGTGAAGATAAAATTGATAGTTTAAAATCACTTGTATCTATATAATTACTAAGGCAAGTGCTTTTAATGCCAGTATTTTTTTCACATGGATGTGAGTTTATATTTAATCCCACCCCAATTACACAAAAATTTTCAAATCTCTCTACAAGAATCCCAGAGACTTTTTTTGATTCAATTAAAATATCATTAGGCCATTTTATTTTAATTTGTTTTTTATTTAAACCTAATGATTTTATGAATTGAAATAAACTTAAACCAAAAATAATAGAAATCTGACTCAATTTCGTAATTTCTACATTAGGTCTAATTAAAGTTGATAAAAAAAGATTGCCAGAAATAGAGACCCATTTTTTTTTTCTAGTTCCCCTTCCACAAGTTTGGTTAATACTTAATAGAGAATATCCCTCAGGATAACCTTCCTTTGCTAATTTAATTAACGACTCATTTGTACTTTTACATTCTTCAATTATCTGAAGGTTAATGTTTATCATGATCTTAAATTTTAATATTTAAAATCATATAATCAAATATAGGAAATAAAGCAAAAAACAAAACACTTACAAATAATGATAAATTTATTAAAAAACGGATTTCTCTATTCCCATCTAAAATAAGCGGTGTATCAGAATTTTCAAAAAACATTACTCTTATAATTTTTAAGTAATAAAATGCTGAAATAACTGAAAATAAAACACCTAAAATAGCCAATATATAAAATCCACTATCTATTGCTGAAAAGAAAACTAGCCATTTGCCAAAAAAACCTGATAGTGGTGGAATTCCTGCTAAAGAAAACATAAAAATTAACAAACAAATTGATATAAATGGATGGTCATTATAAAGACCTTTTAAGTCTGAAATTAATTCTATGGGTTTATCATCTTTTTGAAGACTTAAAATAATTGCAAAAACACCAGTCAAAAGAAATAAGTAAATAATCAAGTAATACATTATTGCATGCAGACCTTTTTCAGAAAATGCAACCATACCAACTAAAATAAAACCCATATGGGCAATACTTGAATATGCAATTAGCCTTTTTAAATTTTTTTGAACAATCGCTCCAATTGATCCAACTAACATTGATGATAAAGATAAAACAATAATCAAATCAGAAAGATTATCATGGATACCAGAAAAGACTCTATAAATTAAGTAAATTAAAATACCAAGAATTGAAATTTTTGGAGCTGTAGCAATAAAAAAAGTAATTGGAGAAGGAGTGCCCTCATAGACATCTGGTGCCCACATATGAAATGGTGCAGATGAAATTTTGAAAGCCACTCCAGCTAAAATTAAAATTAATCCAAAATTTATTCCCATATTGTCTTTTAAACTTATATTTGAAACCTGTTCAAATGATATACTTCCAACAAATCCATAAATTAATGAAATTCCAAACAGAATAAAACCGCTCGACAGAGCACCTAATAAAAAATATTTAAGAGAAGCTTCAGCAGATTTAATGTCATTTTTTTTAAGCGCACACATTACATAAATTGGTAATGCTTGTAACTCTAATGCTAAAAAAAATGTTAAAAAGCTATTTGAAGATACTAAAATTAACATGCCACAAGTTGATAGTAATAAAAGGAAATTAAATTCTGAAAATTTTATCCCTTCAATGTCAGCTTTATTATAAGATAATAAAAAAACAAAAAATATTGAAAATAAAATTATTAATTTAAAAAATGTAGAAAGTTCACTAACAAAATATAATCCATTAAAAGCAATACCAGTTGAAGGAAGTAATAAAGCTAGAAAAAATGCAATTATAATTATAAAAATTCCAAACTTATTTGTATTTTTAAAGCTTTTTTCTTTAAAAAAGAAAATGTCTAATATCATTAATATCAAAGTAGAACAAAAAATAAAGATTTCAGGCATCGCTAAAAGCATTCCATCTATGCCAGGAATTTGTAAATAGTTATTAATTATGTTTTGTGTAAACATCAAATGCCTCTTACTTAAAAGTCTCTAAAATTAAAAAGTGAGGAACTTTTAAAAAATTTAAAACTATATTTGGGAAAATACCAAATAATATAATAAATATTACTAAAGGTATCAAAATCATAAATTCTCTCATATTTACATCATGAATTTCATACTTATCTTGGTTTTCAGATATACCAAAAGATATTTTTCTATAAAACCTTAACATATAAATAGCACCAAGTATTAAGCTCAACCCTGAGATAATTGCAACCAAAGGGTTAACTTTCCAAGAACCTATTAAAACCAAAACTTCACCTATAAAACCACTAGTTCCAGGCAAACCAACGGAACCCAATGTAAAAAACATTAGAAAAACAGAATACTTTGGCATAGTTGTAGCAAAATCACCTAACTTATTAATATCTCTAGTATGAGTCCTTTCATAAATAACACCTATTGCTAAAAATAATGCTCCAGAGATAATACCATGTGAAACCATTTGAAAAACAGCTCCATCTAGACCTTGTGTATTAAAACAAAATATACCTATTGTAACAAACCCCATATGAGCAACTGAAGAGTATGCAATTAACTTTTTAATATCCTGTTGAGCAAATGCAACAAAAGAAGTATATATAATTGCAACACAAGAAAGAAAAAATATGTATGGTTGATAAAACAAACTTGCATCAGGAAACAAAGGTAATGAAAACCTTAAAAAACCATATCCTCCCATTTTAAGAAGTATTCCAGCAAGAATTATTGAACCTGCTGTTGGTGCCTGTACGTGAGCATCTGGAAGCCAAGTATGAAATGGCCACATTGGAACTTTTACGGCAAAAGAAAAGAAAAAACCTAGGAATAATAATAATTGTTCTGTTTTTGAAAAATCATAATCTAAAACTTGTATCAAATCAGAAGTTCCAGTTGTACCTATTATATATATAATAGCTATCAACATTAAAACAGAGCCTAGCAAAGTATATAAAAAGAATTTAAATGAAGCATAAATCCTCTCAACACCTCCCCATATCCCAATAATTAAGAACATTGGAATTAAAACAGCTTCAAAAAAAATATAAAAAACAACAATATCCAAAGCAGAAAACATACCTATTATAAAAGCTTCTAAAATTAAAAAAGATATCATAAATTCCTTAATCTTATGCTGAATAGTATTCCAACTACATAAAATACATATAGGCACTAAAAAAGCTGTAAGCACTATAAACGGAAGTGACAATCCGTCTAATCCTACTCTATAGACAATACCTAATGATGGAACCCACTCATAAAACTCTAAAAATTGATATTGTTTTTCAGTATAATTAAACTTTAAAGACAAAAGTAATGTCATTAGGAAAGTCATTATACTTGTCCATAAAGATACCAATTTAATATTAGTAATTGAATTTTTTAAAATTTTACCTTCTTGATCTATTTTGTTAGGTATTAAAAGTATTAATAAAGCCCCAAATATTGGAAGAAAAATTAAAATACTTAATATTGGCCAATTTTCAATCATTTTAGTTTACTTGTAAATTATATAAAAGAATTAAGGTTAATAATGCCAATCCAATAAACATACTAAATGAATAGTGATAAACATAACCAGTATGGATTTTTGAACTAATCTTAGAAAGGGAAAATACTTTTGAGCTAATACCATTAGGACCCATGCCATCAATAATTTTTTTATCAATTATATTCCAACAGAATACGCTAAATGTTTTAATTGGCTTTACAAACAAATAATTATAAATTTCATCAAAATACCACTTATTATAAAATAAAGTATATAAAACCCTAAATGCCTTAGATACTCTACTTGGTAAATCTGGAATTAATACATAAAAAACTGTTGCAATTGAAATTCCAATAATTGCTAAAACTATTGGTAATAATTTTACCCATTTTGGAACACTATGAGCTTTATAAATTGCATCATTTCCAGTCAAGATAAATATAGAGTTTGACCAAAAATAATCCCAATTAACACCAATAAACATTTCCTTAAAATACCAACCTGAAAAAACAGCTCCAAAAGCTAGCACAAATAAAGGCAATAGCATCACTAAAGGACTTTCATGAATTTTATTATAAGTCGATTTATTTCCTTTAAAATCACCATGAAAAGTTAAATAGATAAGTCTCCATGAGTAAAAAGCTGTTAAAACTGCTGCTAAACATCCACAAATAAACGCGAAATAACCTATTTCAGAATCTGATGCAAAAGCTACTTCTAGTATCATGTCTTTTGAATAATAACCTGCAAAAAAAGGTATCCCAGCTAATGCAAGCGAACCTATCCAAATCAAAATATAGGTAACAGGTAATTTTTTGAAGCAACCACCCATTTTTCTCATATCTTGTTCATTTGATAAACCATGAATAACTGAACCTGCTCCTAAAAATAAAAGTGCTTTAAAAAATGCATGTGTAGTTAAATGAAACATAGCTGCCGGATATGCTGACAAACCGACAGCGAAAAACATATATCCTAATTGAGAACAAGTTGAATATGCTATAACTCTTTTTATATCAAATTGAGTTAAAGCAATTGTAGATGCAAACAAAGCAGTTAAAGCTCCAATTAATGTTATAAAAGTAAGAACATTGGGAGCATATTCAAAAAGAGGTGATAATTTACACACCATAAAAACCCCAGCTGTAACCATTGTTGCAGCATGTATTAATGCTGAAACTGGAGTTGGTCCTTCCATAGCATCAGGTAACCATGTATGTAAAAAAAGTTGAGCAGATTTACCCATTGCCCCAATAAAAAGTAAAAAACATGACAATTCAATAACATTTAATTTATTATCGAAAACAACGATATTTTCATCCATCATTGAGGGAGCTAACTCAAAAATTCTTTCAAACATTATTGTATCAAAATAAGTATAAACAAAAATCAAACCCAAAATAAAACCTAGATCTCCTACCCTATTCACTAAGAAAGCTTTTACTGCAGCTGATGTAGCACTTTTTTTATTATACCAAAAACCAATTAGTAAATATGATGCGACACCTACACCCTCCCAACCAAAAAATAATTGTAAAAGATTATTTGATGAAACAAGCATTAACATTGCAAATGTAAAAAATGATAAATATGCCATAAACCTAGCCTTTGATTTATCATGCGACATATAACCTACAGAATATAAATGAACCATTGCAGAAACAGTGTTAACGACTAAAAACATAACACAACTTAAAGTATCAAAATTAAACTCCCATAGAGCTCTAAACTCTCCAGAATTTATCCATGGAAGACTTGCCCCTTCAAAATCGTTTTTTAAAATGGCTATGTCATAAAAGGCAATCCAAGATATTATCATTGATAAAAACAAACAAGAAATTGAAACAATATATGTAGGTATTGAAGAAAATCTATTTCCTAAAATCCAGGAAAGTACAGCTCCAATTAAGGGAAGAAATATAATTAAATTATACATATCATCCTTTCAAAACGTTAATATCTTTGACATCAATGGTGCCTTTGTTTCTAAAATAAACTACTAAAATTGCAAGACCAATAGCAGCTTCTGCAGCAGCTACAGTTAAAATAAACAATGAAAAGATTTGACCAGTTAAATCACTAGAAAAGTATGAAAATGCTATAAAATTTATATTAACACCTAATAAAATCAATTCTATCGACATCAAAATACTAATTACATTTTTTCTATTTAAAAAAATACCTGTAACACCTAATAAGAAAATCAATGAAGATAATATTAAGTAGTGATTAATTAATATTGGAAGATTAAAAAATTCAATCATTACGCACCTTCATTATTTTTTACGCTAACCACTTCAATAACATCCTCTTTTTTTGTGTCAACTTGGTTCTTTATGATTTGCTTTTTTACACCTGGCCTATTTCTAAGTGTTAAAACAATTGCTCCAATCATGGCCACAAGAAGAATAACTCCACACATTTGAAATAATAACGCAAAATCAGTGTACAGAATGTTACCAAGAGAAATTGTATTATTTTTTTGCTCTAAATTCGGTGTATTTGATAACTTTTCAAGTGTTGAATTGTCTATTATCAAAAAATACAAAAATTCTACTAAAATAATTGAGCCTAAAATTACTGAAAGTGGTTTAAATTTTAAAAGTTTAGATTTTTTCTCTTCAATATTAATATTGAGCATCATAACTACAAACAAAAATAAAACAGCTACTGCACCAACATAAACTACTATTAAAAGCATTGCCAAAAACTCAGCATTTAAAAATAAAAATAAAATAGCAGAATTAATAAATGCAAGAATTAAATAAAGAACACAATATACTGGATTTTTAGATGTAATCACACCAATTGATGATAAGATTACAAAAAGTGAAAAAATATAAAATAGTATTGAATAGTACATAAAAATTCTATTTGTAAGGAGAGTCCATTTTTTGAGCTAATGCAATTTGTTCTTCCCATCTATCTCCATTAGCCAACAATTTTTCTTTATCATAAAAAAGCTCTTCTCTAGTCTCTGTAGCAAATTCAAAATTTGGTCCTTCGACTATAGCGTCAACGGGACAAGCCTCTGCACAAAAACCACAATATATACATTTTGTCATATCAATATCATAACGAGTTGTTCTTCGGCTACCGTCTTCTCTTGGCTCAGCTTCAATTTTAATAGCTTGTGCAGGACATATTGCTTCACATAATTTACAAGCAATACATCTTTCTTCACCATTTGGATATCTTCTTAGAGCATGTTCACCTCTAAAACGAGGTGAAAGTTTACCTTTTTCATAAGGATAATTAATTGTTACTTTCTTCTTAAATAAATATTTTAAAGTAAGATAAAGACCCTTAAATATTTCTATAAGAAAATACTTTTTTAAGTCATTTGTTATATTTTTAAATTTCACAATAACCTCATATACTTTTTGGCACTAAATCAAAAAAAACTAAGAATCCTGCTGTCAACACGACCCATAAAAGTGAAAAAGGTAGAAATATTTTCCAACCTAATCTCATCAATTGGTCATATCTATACCTTGGTGTAGTAGCTCTAACCCATAAAAAAATAAATAAAATAAAAATTATTTTTATAATGAACCAAATAACACCTGGAACTTCATTTAGAGGGTATACATCGATTATTGGCAACCAGCCACCTAAAAATAAAGTAACAGTTAATGCACTCATTAATATCATATTTGCATATTCTCCAAGAAAAAATAAAGCAAATGACATCGAAGAATATTCAACAAAATATCCAGCGACTAATTCAGATTCACCTTCTGGTAGATCAAAAGGCGCTCTATTAGTTTCAGCAAGTACTGATATAAAAAACATAACAAACATTGGAAGAAGAGGTATTGCAAACCATACATTTTTTTGTGCATTGACAATATCAGTTAAGTTTAAAGATCCAACACATAATAAAACTGTTATGATTATTAAACCAATTGACACCTCATACGAAACCATTTGCGCAGCAGATCTTAAAGCACCTAAAAAAGCATATTTAGAATTACTAGCCCAACCAGCAATAATAATTCCATAAACAGCTAATGAAGAAACAGCAAATAAATAAAGTATTCCAACATTTATGTCTGCTAATACATTATTTTCATCAAAAGGAATAACTGCCCAGGCTATTAGAGCTAAAATAAAAGTAATCATTGGTGCTAATAAAAATAAAAATTTATTAGCCTCTTTTGGAATAATAGTTTCTTTGGACATTAATTTAAGGGCATCAGCAAAAGGTTGAAGCAAACCAAATGGACCAACTACATTAGGACCTTTTCTCAATTGCATTAATCCAATTACCCTTCTCTCAGCAAGAGTTAAATAAGCAACACTAATTAACAACGGCAATACAATGGCAAGTATTTTTAAGATAACAATGATAAAAGAAGAAAAATCACTATGTCCAAAAACACTAATTCCAAAATCGTTTATAAAATTCATAACTAAATATTAACCTTACTGCATTCTGCCATAGTACTTGAACATCTAGAAATGGGGCATGTCATAAAGAAATTTTTATTTTCATAATTTAATTTTGAAGATTTAAAATCTAATTTTGTTGTTATTTTAGGTTCTGAAGAATAAATATTTTCATCAAATTTTAACATTGTTTTTGAACTAAACATGATGTCACGAAGTTGAAGTAAATTATCAAAATCTAATTTTTTACCTAATTTTTCTGACAATGCTCTTAAAATCGTCCAATCTTCTTTTGCATCACCTGGAGGAAAAGTTGCTCTTTGAGAATATTGCACCCTTCCTTCTAAATTAGTGTAAGACCCTTCTTTTTCAGTGTAAGCAGCACCAGGTAAAATTACATCAGCTAATTTAGCACCTTTATCACCGTGATGCCCTTGATATATGACAAAACAATTACTTATATCAAAATCAAAATCATCTGCATTAAGCAAATAGACAAATTTAATTAAATTATTATTAATATCATTTTTTAGAGCTGAATGGTTATAGTCAGAATATTCACTTAATATATCAATTGCACCAACTGTACTTGCATAATTATGTAATATATTAAAACCATTCCAGTTTTTGTTGAAATCCACCAAATTTTTTTAGAATAGACGTAGAAACTTTTTGAACATCTAAACTACAATCATTTTGTAATACTTCATCTCCAATAATTATCATTGGAAAATTAGCTTTTTCAAAATCATTTGAAATTTTATGTTTTTTTTCTAAGATTGAATTTAATATTTTTACATCAGACCCTAAGTACTCATAATTAAATTTTAGATCAAATTTTTGAGATGAAATAGATGATATTTTCAAATCTCTATGAATATAATTTTTTCTAATTCTTGCGTTTAAGATAGCGCTATCAACTCTAGGATTTGCTCCAATTAACAGAAGATAGTCGCATTTATCTAGTCCCTCAATTTTACTATTAAATAAATAATTTGATCTATTTTCTTTTGAAAACATTA
This sequence comes from Alphaproteobacteria bacterium, assembly GCA_038131545.1. Classification (GTDB taxonomy): domain Bacteria; phylum Pseudomonadota; class Alphaproteobacteria; order Puniceispirillales; family Marisalimonadaceae; genus TMED54. The sequence goes on along the minus strand of JAYPPQ010000004.1, from coordinate 946,889 downwards.
ATTTTTTTTGAAATGGTAAAATTTTGTTTAAATTAAGTTTTTTAAATAATTCTCTAAAAGCAAATATTGCTTCATTCTCAACTTGATTACCAACAACACCTACACAGTTTTCATTTGAAATTTTACTAATTTTAGACTTTATAACTTCAAAAGCTTCATCCCATGAAACTCTTTGCAATTTATTATTTATTTTAATAAAAGGAGTATCTAAACGTTGTTTTGACAAACCATCAATTGCATATCTTGATTTATCAGATATCCATTCTTCATTAATACTTTCGTTATTCTTAGGCAATATTCTTAAAACTTTTCCATCACGACTATCAATTCTTATATTTGAGCCTATAGCATCCATTACATCAACAGATTCAGTTTTTGTAAGTTCCCAAGGTCGAGCAACAAATTGATAAGGTTTAGAAGTTAAAGCACCAACAGGGCATAAATCAACCAAGTTTCCTGATAGTTCTGAAGTTACAGCTTTTTCTAAGTATGTTGAAATTTCAACATTTTCTCCTCTTCCTGTTGCTCCAAGATCTTCTACCCCTGCTACTTCATTTGCAAATCTTACACATCTTGTACAATGAATACATCTTGTCATTGTTGTTTTGATTAAAGGACCCATATTTTTATCAGAAACTGCTCTTTTAGAATTTTCAAAGCGAGTTTCACCTTTACCAAAATAAAGTGCTTGATCTTGAAGATCACACTCACCACCTTGATCACAAATTGGACAGTCTAAAGGATGATTAATTAATAGAAATTCCATAACACCTTTCCTTGCCTTTTCAACCATCTCAGAAGATGTTTTAATAATCATTCCATCAGAGGCAGGCATTGCACAAGAGGCTATAGGTTTTGGAGATCTTTCCATTTCTACCAAACACATTCTACAATTCCCTGCCACTGATAGTTTTTCATGATAACAAAATCTTGGAATTTCAGCACCTGCTGCTTCACATGCTTGTAAAACTGTAGATCCTTGTGGCACTGATATCTCAATACCATCGATTGTAATATTAATATTTCTTAATTCGTCCATATTATTTCACTTATATTAACTTATTCTGCTGCTATTTTTTTTAGTTTTAAGCCCATTTCTATTTCATCTCTAAAATTTTTAAATAATCCTTGAATAGGCCATGCTGCCGCATCACCTAGAGCACATATAGTATGCCCTTCAACTTGTTTTGTGAGTTCTAAAAGATTGTCAATATCTCTGGGGCTTGCATCTTTAGAAGCTATTTTTTTAAGTAATCTCCACATCCAACCAGTACCTTCTCTACAAGGTGTACATTGTCCACAACTTTCATGCTTATAAAAAAATGCTAATCTAACTATTGCTTCAACAATGTCTGTAGATTTATTCATAACAATGACTCCGGCTGTACCTAGACCAGTTCCAGCATTTTTAAGTGAATCAAAGTCCATAGCTATTGTATCACATATTTGTTTAGGCAACATTGGAGTTGAACTACCACCAGGAATAATTGCAAGCAAATCATCCCAACCGCCAATGACTCCACCAGCATGTTTTTCAATTAATTCTCTTAAAGGTATACCCATTTCTTCTTCTACATTACAAGGTTTATTAACATGACCTGAAATACAGAATAATTTTGTTCCAGTATTATTTTCTTTTCCTAACTTTGAAAACCAATTTTCACCTCTCCTAAGTATAGTTGGAACTACAGCTATTGATTCAACGTTATTTACAGTTGTTGGACAACCATAAAGTCCTACCCCAGCTGGGAAAGGTGGCTTTAATCTTGGTTGACCTTTTTTTCCTTCTAGTGATTCTAATAAAGCAGTTTCTTCTCCACAAATATAAGCACCAGCTCCTCTGTGAAGATACAAATCAAAATCCCATCCACTTTTACAAGCATTTTTTCCAATCAACTTATTTTCATACGCTTCATCTATTGCTGATTGTAAAATTTTAGCTTCGTTTGCAAACTCACCTCTGATGTAGATATAACACTTGTGTGCCCTCATTGCATAAGATGCTATTAAACATCCCTCTATCAACTTATGCGGTTCATGCCTAATAATGTCTCTATCTTTACATGTCCCAGGTTCAGATTCGTCTGCATTTACTACTAAGTAATGTGGTCGCTCTCCAAGAGTTTTTGGCATAAATGACCATTTAAGACCTGTCGAAAATCCAGCACCTCCCCTTCCACGTAGACCAGAGTTTTTAATTTTTTCAATTATCACATCATGATCCAAAGATAAAATTTTCTTTGTTTTGTCCCAATCTCCTCTTTTTAAAGCATAAGATAGTTTATTGCTTTGAAAGCCAAAAATATTATTAAAAATTTTATCCTTATTTTGTAACATTTTTATTCCCATTTTTATCATATGGTTCAGATGACTTTCTTCCAATAACTGAACCAGGTTTAATATTTTTCTTTGTTTTAATTTTGTTTAATAACTCTTTTGTAGATTTATAATCTAAATCTTCATAATAATCGTCATTAATTTGAAGTATTGGTGCATTTACACAAGCACCGAGACATTCTACCTTCATTAAAGTAAACATGTTATCAGGAGTAGTCTCTCCATCTTTAATTTTAAGTGTATCAAATATAGATTTTTCTATTTCATCTGAGCCCCTTAACCAACATGGTGTTGTATGACATAGTTGAAGTAGTTTTTTACCAACTGGCTTTAGATTGAACATGGTATAAAAAGAAGCAACTTCATAAACCTTCATATATGGCATGTCTAATATCTCAGCTACTCTTTCAATTTCTGGCACTGGCAACCAACCATTTGATTTTTTTTGAACATAATGAAGTAAAGGTATTACCGCACTTGCCTTTCTATTTGATGGGTATTTATCTAAAATCTCATCAACTTTAACTTGATCAATATTACAAAGCTTGTAGTTTTCTGCTTTTAATTGTTCTTTTTTCATCTGTCTATTTCACCAAAAACAATATCTAATGATCCAATTATTGCCACAGAGTCGGCAAGCATATGTCCTTTAGACATATAATCTAATGATGATAAAAAATAAAACCCTGGAGCTCTAATTTTGCATCTGTAAGGCTTATTAGAACCATCTGATTCTAATATAACACCAAATTCCCCTTTTGGTGCCTCTACACAGGTATATGTCCTTCCTTTAGGTGGCCTAAAACCTTCAGTATAAAGCTTAAAATGATGAATTAAGGCTTCCATAGAGCCTTTCATTTCACTTCTTTTTGGTGGAGCAATTTTTTTATCTTCTGTAATATAATCACCATTAGGAATTTCATTAATAACTTGCTTAATAAGTTTTAGAGACTGTCTCATCTCTTCCATCCTAACCAGATATCTTGCATAACAATCTCCTGTTTTACCAACAGGAATATCAAAGTCTAATTTATCATATACTTCATAAGGCTGTGATTTTCTTAAATCCCATTTCACCCCAGATGCTCTTAAACATGGACCTGAAAAACCTAAAGAGAGAGCTTCATCTCTAGACACTTTTCCAATACCGACAGTCCTTTGCTTAAATATACGATTTTCAGTTAATAATGTTTCAACATCATCAATAAATCCATGAAATTGATCTGCCCATAGACCTATATCTTCAAGTAAGCCATCTGGTAAATCTTGATGAACTCCACCAGGCCTTATATATGAAGCATGCAATCTTGCACCTGAAACTCTTTCATAAAACTCCATGAGTTTTTCCCGTTCTTCAAAGCCCCATAACAGAGGTGTCATAGCACCTACATCAATAGCAAAAGTCGTAATGTTTAAAATATGATTTAAAATTCTTCCAATTTCACAAAATAATACTCTTATATATTGCCCTCTTAATGGCACATTTACGTTTAATAATTTTTCGATTGCTAGAGCATAGGCATGCTCTTGATTCATTGGAGACACATAATCCAATCTATCAAAATAAGGTAATGCCTGAACATATGTTTTATTTTCAATAAGTTTTTCAGTACCTCTATGAAGTAATCCAATATGTGGATCAGCTCTTTTAATTATTTCTCCATCCATTTCCATAACCAGCCTTAATACTCCATGTGCTGCAGGGTGCTGAGGACCAAAATTCATTGTGATTGGTTTGATCTTTGTATCAGTCATTATTTTTTTCATCCTTAATTGAGTCTTCTGCGCCCCATGGAGAGTTAAAGTCAAAATCTCTATAGTCTTGAGTGAGTTTAACTTTATTGTAGACTACTCTTCTACTTTCTGTTTCATAGGATACTTCATCAAATCCAGTTAGTGGAAAATCTTTTCTTAATGGATGACCTTGAAAACCATAATCCGTCAATATTCTTCTTAAATCAGGATGACCTTCAACATAAATACCAAACATATCCCAAAGTTCTCTTTCAGCCCAAAGAGCAGAAAAGTATAATTTAGATATAGACGGAATTACATCATTAGCCTTAATAGAACATAACACTCTTACTCTTTGATTATTGCTAACTGATAAAAATTGATAAATTATTAAAAATCTATCTTTTTTGTTTGGATAATCTACTGCTGTTATATCAGACAATTGATCAAACAGACAAGATGGATCGTCTTTAAGAAATTGAATTAATTTTAAAAGATTATCTTTTTCTACTGATATTTCAACTTGATTAAGGGCAACTTTAATTGATCTATATTTTACATTACAATATTCTTTTATTTGACTTGATAAAGACATTTAATTTACTAAATTCTTGAAATGGTTGAAGTACGTCTAATCTTCTTTTGTAGTTGGAGCAATCCATAGATTAAAGCTTCTGCAGTTGGAGGACATCCTGGGACGTAAATATCAACTGGAACTATCCTATCACAACCCCTAACAACAGAATAAGAATAATGATAATAGCCTCCACCATTTGCACAAGATCCCATAGAAATGACCCATCTTGGTTCAGCCATCTGATCATAAACTCTTCTTAAAGCTGGAGCCATTTTGTTTGTAAGAGTTCCAGCAACAATCATAACGTCTGATTGTCTTGGACTAGGTCTAAAAAGCATACCATATCTATCCATATCGTAACGTGATGCAGCACTATGCATCATTTCAACTGCACAGCATGCCAAACCAAAAGTCATTGGCCATAAAGATCCAGATTTAGCCCAATTAAATAACTTATCTGCCTGACCTATAATAAAGCCTCTATTAGAGATTTCATCAGTAACAGCATTTAAAATATCGTCTTGACCAGAAAATTTTGGGTCTTCAGTTAATTGCTTACCTAAAAAATCATCTACTCCCATTCTAAAGCACCTTTTTTCCATTCATATATAAAACCAAAAGTTAAAACTAATAAAAAAAACATCATTGACCAAAAACCAAACAATCCAATATTACCTAATGAGACTGCCCAAGGGAATAGAAAAGCAATTTCCAAGTCAAATATAATAAATAAAATAGCAACTAAATAAAATCTGACATCAAAATTTACTCTAGTATCTTCAAACACATCAAAACCACATTCAAAAGGCATGTTTTTTTCTGGATCTGGATTTTGATTACCGACCACAAAAGCTGAGGCTACAAAAGCAACACAAATAGCAATTGCAAACATAATAAATATAAGTATAGGTAAATAATTTATTAAATTTTCGTTCAAGATAATCCTTAATTTAAACCTTATATAAATGAGTTAACATTATATAAAATAATGTCAATATCAGTTTAAAAAAAATTAATATTATATCAATTATATTTTTTTTCTGTCAAAAATGTAAATGCCCAAGAATATTACAATTAATGAAATTAAATGATAAATATGAAAATCCTCATCTAAGACTATTATTGCTAGCACAGAGGTAAATAGTGGAACTAAATTTGTATAAAGACCAGATAAAGATGGTCCAACAATTTTAACTCCTTTCATAAATAAAATTTGTGCTAGTAATGAGGGAAATATTATTATAACTGATAAAATAATTAATCCTTTAACAGTTGGAAAAAAGAATGAATAATTAGTTATTTCAATGATTAATCCGGGCAAAGAACCTACAAACGCAATATATGAAAAAATTGTCATCAACAAAATGTCATTTATTTCAGGCCTTTTTCTTAAACCAACAGCATAAATTGCATAAAAAATACATGCAAAAATCATTAATAAATCCCCATTATTTAATTTAAGTCTTAATAATGATACAAGGTCACCATTAGAAATAACAATTGATACACCTACAAATGTAACTAACAAACCAGCAACTTGTTTGAAATTAATTATAGTTTTAAGCCAAAACATAGATATTATCATTATGAAAGCAGGCATTGTTGATTGAACTATACCTAAGTTGATAGCAACTGTATGATGTGCAGAGATATAATAAATAGAGTTAAATGTTGTAAACCCACATAATCCCATTATAACCATCCATTTATAATGAGATTTAAAAACTTGAAACCCTAAGCTTAATTGGTGCCTGCATATAATTGATAAAATAATCATAACACCTAGCCATCTACCTGTAACAATTAACATTGGAGAAATCTCATCAACGGCCAATCTGCCAGCAATAGCGTTGAATCCCCAAAATAATGAAGCTAGGGTAAGGAACAAGTGTGGGTTATAAAGTTTTTCTTTCACAAATTTAAGTTAAAGATATAATCAAAGCACTAAATATTTAAACGTTTTTTTTAAATGAACAAGCAAAATATGTTGTATGAAAGATTTAGAAATACCGAACCGTCAAGCACACTTAGAATTAATGAAATATCTAACAAACTTCTTGATGAAGGAAAAAATGTTTATAAATTTGGGCTTGGTCAATCACCTTTCCCAGTGCCAGAAATTCTGATTGAAACGTTAAAAAAAAATGCACATCAAAAAGATTATTTAAATGTATCAGGCCTATTAAAACTTCGAGAGGTTGTTGCTAAATATCATTCCAAAAAAAATCTTTATAATTATTCCAGAAGATAATGTGATAATAGGCCCAGGGTCTAAAGAACTTATATTTCAGTGTCAAATGGTTACAGAAATGCCCTTGTTGCTTCCCAAACCAAGTTGGGTTTCTTATGAACCACAAGCAAAGATTTTAAAAAAAGATGTAAATTGGATTGACACATCAAAAAACACAAATTGGCATTTGAGTGCAAATGCACTTAGAGATTATTGCAAAAATAACAAATATAAATATCAACTATTAATACTTAATTCACCTAATAATCCGACTGGAACAAATAATGAAGATTTAGAAGAATTGTCGAAAATTTGTAAAGAAAATAACATTATAGTTATTTCAGATGAAATTTATACTGAATTAGATTTTAATGGAAATTATCATTCAATTAGTCATTTTTATCCTGAAGGGACTATCATTTCTTCTGGACTAAGTAAGTGGTGCGGTGCTGGTGGATGGAGACTAGGAACCTTAACATTTCCAAAAGAATTAAAAATAATTCATGATAGTGTTAGATCATTAGCAAGTGAGACATTTACATCAGTTAGTGCGCCCATTCAATATGCAGCTGTAAAGGCTTACACAGAAGATCATTCAGAATATTTGAACAACTCAAGAATAATTTTAAAAAGAGTAGCTGATTTTGTTTATGATCAACTATCAGAAATAGGAATAGAATGCATAAGACCTCAAGGAGGATTTTATATATTATGTGATTTTTCAAAAATAATTAAACACAACAACATAATTAATAATGCAACAACTCTATGCGAACAAGTACTTCAGAATACTGGATTTGCAATGCTTCCAGGAAAAAACTTTGGAATTGAAGATGAAAAACTTATTACTAGAATGGCATTTGTAGATTTTGATGGAAACAAAGCATTATCTTTTATCAAAGATAATACTTCAATAAAAGATGATGATTTTAATGAGCTCTTTCCAAAAATAAACGAAGGCATTCTAAATTTAAAATCTTGGTTAAAAAGTGAATTTTTAAGTTAATTTAATATTAACAGCACTACTTTTACCTTTATTTACTGCCACTTCAAAAGTAACTTTTTGGCCTTCAGTAAGAGTTCTTATGCCATTTTTTTCTAAAGAAGTCTTATGAACAAAAACATCTTTTTCATCACCTGTAGGTGTTATAAAACCATATCCTTTTTGAAAATTAAACCACTTAACAACACCTTCCATAACCGACTCCTTAACTTTGTTGATCAAATGAATTAAAGTTAGTTCAATCAAATTATAGAAATACATTAATTCAATTTATACATTATCAATAATATTATTTAACTACAATTTATTTTTTTGTAAATCTAACTCCAACCATCTTGTTTCTAATTCATCTAATTTCTTTTTAGACATTTCTAAAGTTTTTGAAGATTCTAAAAATTTATCAATATTTTTTGTATATAAATCTGCATCAGATAAGATATTGTTCATCTGTGATATAATAGTTTCTAATTTTTCAATCTCACTTGGTATGATGGACAATTCATGTTCTAATTTGTAGGTTAATTTATTGTTATTTGATATTTTACTTTGATTATCTTTTTTGACTTTATTTAAATCATGTTTTATTAAATTTTTATTTTTAAAACTATTTTTTTTTAATTTTAAATAATCTGAATATCCTCCTATACAGTCTATAACCTTACCATCACCTTGAAATGCTAAAATTCTAGTAACTGTCTGGTCTAAGAAATCTCTATCATGAGAAACTATAATTAATGTGCCTTTGTAATTTATGAGAATTTCTTCCAACAAATCAAGAGTATCCATATCAAGGTCATTTGTTGGTTCATCAAGAATTAAACAGGATTTAGGGTTTGCAAGTATCTTTGCAAGCATTAATCTGTTTTTTTGTCCTCCAGACAAAGTAGACACGTAATCATTTAATATCTTTGGATCAAATTGAAATTCTTTCAAATATCCATATACATGTCTATCTTTTCCCATAACGTTTATATAGTCACCTCCTGAGGGACACATGTTTTTTTTAATAGTTTCTTTCAAAAATAAATCTGATCTTTTTTGATCAAAATATGAAAATTCTATATTTTTAAAATTTTTAATTGTTCCTTTGTCTGGAATTTCTTCTTTTAATAAAAGTTTTAAGAAGGTTGTTTTACCAGATCCATTTCCACCAAGTATTCCAATTCTATCCCCCTTATTAATTTTAAAATTGAAGTTTTCTAAAATTTTAATTTCTTCAGAATTTGTCTTAAATGATTTTGAAACATTAAAAAACTCTGAAATTGATTTTGCGTGATCTTTAAATTTAATATTAGAGTTTACTTTAATTTTGAAATTGCACGTCTATAAGATGATTCATCTTCTTCTAGTTTTTTTTGCATTAATTTAATTTGCTCAAGCCTTCTAACGTTCCGTTTTACTCTTGCTTTAACTCCCTTTGAGGCCCATTCAATATCCACTGACAAACTTTGTTTTCTATTTCTTAATTCTTTTTCCTCTTGTTCTAATAAAGATTGTGACCATTCATCAAAAAACTTAAATCCTTTTGGACTTATTTTTAAATTACCCCTATCTATCCAAAAAACTTTATCAGTTACGTTTGATAAAAAAGTCCTATCATGAGAAACACAAATAATAGTCCCATTATATTTATTCAAATAATTTTCTAACCATTCAATAACCTCAAGATCAAGATGATTAGTAGGTTCATCTAATAACAAAATGTCTGGCTCATTTATAAGAGCTTTTGCCAAACCTACTTTTCTTAGTTGACCACCTGATAAATCAATAAGTTTACTCTTTAAATTTATATTTAATGCTTCTGTTATAATATCAATTTTAAACTTTTTTTCTTCGTCATCATTAATCGTTGATACTAATTCCTGTAAAATATTTTTATTAGAAAGATTAATAAACTCCTGATTCAGATATCCAATTTCTATCTTGTTTTCCAACCACCTTTCGCCTTCTTCTAGTTCAATTTCTCCAGCAATCATTTTCATTAAAGTTGTTTTACCAGAACCATTTTTACCAACTAGAGCAATCCTGGATTTTTGATGAAGGTTGAAATTTAGATCTTCAAATATTGGCTTATCTTTAAACCTAACCATTGCTTCTTTAATTGATAAAATTAATTGTGAACTCATGATTTAAATCTAAAATTAATTTAATATAATTTGAAAATTACCTAAATCTGAATAATCTGCTTTAACAATGTCACCTTTTTTTATTGGGATTGGCTTTGTAACAGTGCCAGTAGAAACAAAATGACCTTTCTTTAAAGGAATTTTAAATTCTAATAATTCATTTAATAACCACTTAAGTGCCAATATTGGACTTCCTAATACATTTTCTCCCAAACCATGTTCACTAATTTCATCATTTACTGAAATTGAAACTTTTTGATCTTTTAAGTTTTTATTTTTCCAATCATCAGATAATTTTGGTCCAAGAATAAATTGATTTGCACATGCATTATCAGCTATCAAATTAGCCTCACCTACTTTGGTAAAATTTAAAAATCTAGAATCTGGTAGCTCAATGCCAGCATATAAACTTTCAATTATTAAGAGTGTTTCTTGCTCTGAATAATTAGATTTGTTGAAATCTAAATCATGTTTCATTTTAAAAATAAATTCCACTTCAGCAACTAACATTTGATTTGGTAATAATTTAATACTTTCATTATAATTATTTTTTTTTTCTTCGAGCAAAACTCCAGCAAGTGGCGACTGAGCTCCTATATGTTCCTGACCAGCTTTATTACTTGCAGCAATCTTCCAACCAAAAATATCCTTGTTTGAAAATTCATTAAAATACTTTTGAACTTCATAACCATCAATTCTATCTTTTGGTGCAATATCATCAATAACAGTAATGTCATCAATTAAAGTTCCATTTTGCCAATGGTTCCAAATGATATTTGCTAATTTAAATTCATTATCTTTTTTCATAGATCCAACAATTTATAAAAATACTTTTTAAAATTATAATATCAATAAATTATACATAGATAAATTAATTTAAAATTATTTTTGAAAATTTTAAATTTAGTTTCCTAGTAAACTTTTTAAGTAAATTAAAATTTATTTTTACACATTAAAGAATTATACAATTAAAAAAATTTGGTTTTATAAAAAACAAAACTGATTAAAGATATTAATAAGTTATAGGATCAATTTTTTGACTACTTGGTTTAGTGTTTGCAAATGAAACTCTAGTATTGTGAAATTTCCAGTAATTATCTAAATTAGGGAATTCTCTTCTCCAATCGAGTTCTTTAAATCTAATGTCTACATATTCTAGACTTGTAAAAGCAGAAATGTCAGCAATATTGAAATAATCATCTACAAAATAATTTTTGGAACCAAGATCTTTAGATAAGTATTTAAGTCCATTAAAAATTTTCTCTTCCTGTCTTTCTATCCATTGTTTACTAATCAAATTATTAACTCTTACATTTTCAAGACGAATTAGAACAACTGCATCACAAATACCATCGGCAATTGCTTCAATAGTTAAAGTAGATAATTCATTCTTATGATCACTAGGGTACAATTTTGGGTTAGGAACAATTTGATCTAGGTATCGAATAATTACTTTGCTATCGAAAATGTGTTGTTTCTCTTTAGTAATTAGAATTGGTACTTTCCCTAATGGGTTTTTATCTTTAGTTAAAGTGTTTTTATTCCAAGGAACATCGATAATAACCTCATGATCTATTTTTTTTTCTTGAAGTGATACTCGTACTTTTCGTGCATATGGACTTGGTGCTGCAATTATTAGTTTCATGCCAATAATCTAATCAAAATATAAACTTAAGGTAAAGAATAATTGATATTTTTGAGTTTTTTGTGGTGACCCCTACGGGATTCGAACCCGTGTTGCCGCCGTGAAAGGGCGATGTCCTAAACCACTAGACGAAGGGGCCATTGTTTTTTAATTCATAAATTAAAAAGAAGAAGTTATCAAGTCATTATATCAATTAAATTAAATTCAACTTTGTTCTTATTATTCCATTCATTTGAAACTAAGTTACCTAATAAATGTAACGACTTATTTTTTTCTAAAACTGATGAAAAAGCAGTTTCATTAATATTAAAAATTTTACAATCTATTTCACCTGAATTATCAGAAACTTTAACAAGAAGATGTTGTTTTTCTTTTCCAAAAAAGACTAATTTTTTAATTATTACATCTTTTATTAGAAATTTTGGTATTGGATTTCCCTGTCCCCATGGCCCAAGTTTTTTTATCCAATCCATTAAATTACTATTTAATGCTGATATTGATAATTCACTTGTAACAGATATTTCTGAAACTAATTCATTTTCTTGGAAGGCATGTTCAACCTTAGAAATCAAAAAATCTTTAAACATTTGTATTTTATTGTTTTCAATTGTAAGACCAGCAGCTAAGTCATGACCTCCACCTTTAACAAGTAATTTCTTATCTAAAGCTTCCAAAAAATATTCCCCTATTGGAATATTAGCAATAGACCTTGCTGATCCTTTGGAATAATTTTGACCTAATGAGATTACACAACAAGGTCTATTATACTTTTCTTTAATCTTACCAGCAAGAATACCAATAATTCCTTCATTCCAATTTTCACTAACTAAAAATAAAAAATCAGGTAATTTTCCTATCTTATTTTTTTCACTCTCAACCATGCCTATTGCTTCTAAAGTAGAGTTGTTAGTTAATTTCTTTCTTTTCTCATTAAGTTGATAAAGTTTTGATGCAAGCTCATTTGCTTTACTAATATCTTTTGAAATTAATAAACTTACACCTATGTCGCTTGAACCAATTCTTCCAGCTGCATTAATTTTTGGCCCTAGTTTATAACCCAAAGTTTCTTCATCTGGTATTTTATTTAGATCCGATATATCGCATAAAGCATTTATACCTAGATTTTTTCTCTGAGAAATAATATTTAAACCAGCTTTAACAAAACATCTATTAAGACCTTTTAAAGGGACTACATCACAAACTGTTCCTAAAGCAACTAAATCTAAAAATTTAAATAAATTTGGTTCTTTTATTTTTTCAAAAACACCTCTTTTTCTTAGCTCTCTAGTTAAACCAACAATCATTATGAAAGTAACCCCAACAGCACTTAAATAATGATATTCAATTCCATTTTCTTTACGCTTAGGATTTACTATTGAAAAAGCAGGAGGCAAATCATCGTCGGGTGTATGATGATCAATGATAATACAATCTATGTCTGTCTTATTTAATTCTTTTAATGGTTCATGAGAATTAATTCCACAATCAACTGTTATAATTAAATTTGAGCCTTTTGAAACTAAACTGTTCAAAGCAGAAATATTTGGGCCATAACCTTCTAAAAATCTATCAGGTATATGAATGTGAACTTCAATCCCAAAATATTGTAAAAATAATTTTAACAAAGCTGCAGAAGTTGCACCATCGACATCATAATCACCAAAAATACCTATAGGATTTTTATTTTCTATTTCATTTGCAATACGCTTAACTGTTTTATCCATATCTATAAAAATATTTGGGTCAGGGAGAAAGTTTTTTATCTTTGGGTCTAAGAAAAGTTCAAAATTATCTTTTGAAACCTTATTTTCAATAAGGATTGGTACTAATGCAGAAGGAAAATTAAACCTTTGAGAAAAGAACAATTCAAAATGTGTTTCTAATTCTGTTTTAGTTGATAATTTCCAGTAATTTTGATTTATTGATTTTTTATTTTGATAATAACTATTTTGATTATCATCCATTTTATTTTAATTATATATACAAAAAGCCAATGCATTACCTACTGTACCTTTTAATTTATTAATTTTTAAAACAGCTTTTTCCATCTGGGTACGTTTAACATTATGAGTAAATATAATTAAATTTGCAACTTGATTACCTTTTTGTAAATCTTGATAAATAGTTTCAATAGAAATTTTGAAGGTTTTAAAAATACTAGTTAAATCAGATAAAATTCCAACTTTATCTACAACACTTACTCTTAAATAAAACTTGACTTCAGACTTAAATGATTTTGAATTTGATACTTGATTAATTTTATCACCGTTTCTTAATAGTCCAGTTCTATTTCCTCCAGCTAAACAATCAAAGACATCAGACATAACTGCAGAAGCAGTTGGCTTTGACCCAGCTCCAGCACCGGTCAAAAGTAGTGGTCCTGCTAAATTAGAATTAATTTCAATTGCATTTAGAACGCCATCAATTTTAGCAAGACTATGATCTTTAGAAATCAACCATGGTTCTACTGAACATTCAAAAGAATTTTGATTTGAACATATGGCAAGCAATTTTATTTTGTAACCAAAATCACGAGCAGTTTTAATATCATATAATGTTACTTCTGAGACACCTCTCACATGCATTCCAGATAATCTTGGTAACTTTTTAAATACTAAAAGAGATAAAATTGCTAATTTATGTGCAGCATCAATTCCTTCAACATCAAAAGTTGGATCTTTTTCTGCATAACCAAGTTTTTGAGCAGTCTTAAGAACTTTTTCAAAATCTATAGATTTCTTCTCAATTTCATCCATAAGATAATTTGATGTGCCATTCATAATACCTGTAATTTGAGAAATTTTATTAGAAACTAAACTTTCTTTTATTACCTTAATGACTGGCACTCCACCAGCAACTGAAGCTTCAAATCCAAAATAAACTAAATTTTTATTTGATAATTCTGATAAATCCTTGCCATATTCAGCAATTAGAGCTTTATTAGCGGTTATTAGGTGTTTGTTGTTTTTAATGGCTATAAAACAAACATCTTTAGCAATGCCCTCAGAACCTCCTATTAATTCAATAACTAAATCTATATTTTTATCCTGAGCTAACTTCTTAGCATCTGAATAATAAGTAATACCCTTTGGTATAAAATTACGTTTCTTTTTTTTATTTCTGTAAGAAACTGCTTTAATAGTAAAAGATTTTTTATATTCTTTATGTTTAATTAATTGACTAACAACTTCACTGCCAACATTTCCAATACCAGCTATTCCAATTGAAACGGGTAATGATGTCATAAAACTTATCTTTTAGAAAATTGAAAACTTTTTCTAGCTTTTGCTTTACCGTATTTTTTTCTTTCAACTGTACGTGAATCTCTTGTCAAAAGCCCAGCTGATTTTAGAGTTGTTCTTAATTCAGGTTCAAATAAAGAAAGAGCTTTACTTATTCCATGTTTAACAGCACCTGCTTGACCTGAAAGGCCACCACCTTTGACAGTTGCCATTACATCAAATTCTTTAACTCTATTAGCTATTTCAAAGACATGGTTGAGTTGCATTTGTAAAACTGGTCTATCAAAATAAATTGGCATTTCTTTGCCGTTCACAGTCATTATACCAGAACCTCGTTTAACCCAAACTCTAGCAGTGGAATCTTTCCTTCTGCCAGTAGCATAAGATCTACCCAAATTATCAATTTTAGGTTCAGTTGGCTGTATTGGTTGTTCTGGACTAGAATTACTATCTAATTCATTCAAACTATTTACTTCTTCATTCATATTTGACCTAACTATTTTTTCTGTTTAAAGATTTAATATCAATTGCCTCAGGTTTCTGAGCTTCGTAAGGATGTTCGCTTCCACTATAAATATGAAGTTGTTTTAAAACTTTTCTTCCTAAGGGACCTTTTGGTATCATTCTTTTAACTGCAAGTTGAATCACCTTGGAAGGAGTTTTTCCAGTTAATATTTTTTCTGGTGTAGTAGATTTAATACCTCCAGGATAACCAGTATGCCAATAATAATTTTTGTTAAATCTTTTTTGACCTTTTAAGAGAACCTTTTCAGAATTGACAATAATTATGTTATCACCACATTGCATATTTGGTGTAAAAAATACTTTATCTTTACCTCTTAATTTATTTGCAACAATTGCTGCTAATCTACCTAACACTAGTCCTTCAGCATCTATAATGTACCAACTTCTCTTCAAATCAGACACTTTAGGTATAAAAGTTTTATTTGGTCTCATAATATCCTCAAAATATATTGTGCTTTATATAAGCAATGATTTAATTAGTCAACAAATCAAAACAATAAATAGTAAGTTTTATAATTTACATATTAAAAGATTTTTTTTATGTTTACTAAATGTTAACAACTGAAGATTTTAAGAAACAGATTGAGGTCTTATCTAACGGCAAATATTTGTCCTATGATGAAGGTAAGTCTGCATTTGAGTATATAATGACTGGCAATGCGACTGATATATTAATTTCATCATTTCTAACATCCTTAAAAATTATATTTATTAATAGCGGTATATCTCACGACCTTATTGCAGCTGGTGCAGATATAATGCGTGAAAAAGCAATTAAAATTAAAGCCCCAGACGATACAATTGATATTGTGGGAACTGGTGGAGATGGTCATAATACTTTAAATATTTCAACTGCTACAGCTCTCGTAATATCAGGTACTGGTATAAAAGTGGCAAAACATGGTAATTATTCAGCAAGTTCAATGTCAGGATCTGCTGATGTTTTAATTTCATTAGGTATAAATATTAAAAATGATATTTCTAATGTTCAAAAATGTTTAGATGAATGTGGCATATGTTTTCTTTTTGCACCAAAACATCATAGTGCGATGAAACATGTTATGAATGTTAGAAAAGAACTTCATTTTAGAACAATATTTAACTTATTAGGCCCTTTATCGAACCCTGCATTTGTAAAAAAACAATTAGTTGGTGTTTATGATAAAAGTCTTTTAATGCCCTTTGCAAAGGCCCTTAAAAAGCTTGGATCTACTAATGCTTGGATTGTATCCAGCGACAATGGAATGGATGAAGTCACCACAACAGGAAAAACTTTTGGGGTGAAGCTATTAAATGGAAAGTTATCAGAATTTGAGCTTGAACCAAAAACTTTTGGAATAGATAAAGTTTCAATTGAAAAACTTAAAGGTGGGGATCCGAATTATAATGCCAAAGAAATAATGCAACTGTTAAATGGAGAAAAAGGACCATTTAGAGATATAGTTAAAGTCAATGCGATTTGTTCAATTTTAGCCTCTGGGCTCACAAACGATGTCAAAGAAGCATCTGAAATGGTAACTAAGTCTATAGACTCCAAATCTGCATTGGAAAAACTAAATTTATTAAAACAAGTTTCAAATACATAAAATGAAAACATTATCTGATATTATTGAATATAAAAAAGAAGAGGTTAATATAAAAAAAAAGCTTTTGACTTTAACTCAAATAAAAGAAGAAAGCTCTAATTATAATCCAACAAGACCCTTTTTAAAACAAATAGAAAGTAACAAATCTAAGATAAGTATTATCTCTGAAATAAAAAAAGCATCACCAAGCAAAGGTGTTATTAGAAGTGATTTTAATCCATTAGAAATTGGTCAAATTTATGAGAGAAATGGAGCAACATGTCTCTCGATTTTAACTGATAAAAAATTTTTTCAAGGTGATGACAAATTCATAAAAGCTGTAAAAAGTAAAGTTTCACTCCCTGTTTTAAGAAAAGACTTTATTATTGATGAATGGCAAATTGAAGAATCAAGATATTTGGGTGCTGATTGTATATTGTTGATTTTATCATGTTTATCATTTGATCAAGCAAAAGAATATGAAGAATATGCTTTTAGTTTAGGAATGAACGTAATAGTTGAAGTTCATGATTTACAAGAATTAGAACTTGCTAACAAACTTAAAGCCAAACTAATTGGAATCAATAATAGAAATTTAAAAACAATGGATGTTAATATTAAAACCTCAATAAATTTGATAAATTATATAGAAAAAAGTAAAATACCAATCTCTGAAAGTGGTATCTCTAACTCAAAAGATTTAGAAAATTTAGTTCAATCTGGATTCAATACTTTTTTAATTGGTGAAGCATTTATGAAAGAAAATAATATAGCTAAAATGTTCAAGAATTTAAAGGCAATAGATGTCTAAAAAATTTTCACATTTAGATGATGATAACAACCCAAGTATGGTAGATATAAGTTCAAAGTTAGAAAGCAAAAGAATTGCAAAGGCTTATGCAAAAGTAATTTTAAATAATGAAATACTCAACCTTATTTCTGAAAATAAAATACGTAAAGGTAACGTCCTTGAAGTTGCAAATATAGCTGGAATTCAAGCTGCGAAGAAAACTCACGAATTAATTCCTCTTTGTCATTCCTTATCACTTTCATATGTAAAAATACAATTTGAAATTTCTAAAAATAAAAACTTAATTGAAATTACTTCAGAAGCTTGCAGTGTAGGGAAAACTGGTGTTGAAATGGAAGCACTTACAGCAGTTTCAGTTGCTGCTTTAACAATATATGATATGTGTAAATCTTTAGATAAAGAAATAACTATTACTGATATTAAATTAAAACATAAATCAGGTGGAAAATCTGGTATTTTCAATGCCTAAAAAGGTTCTTCTATCAGTTGATCAAGCAATATCAGCTATAGTTAAAAAAATTTTACCATTAAAAAAAGAAGAGAAAATAAAACTATCAGATAGTCTAGGAAGAATATTATCTAAAAATGTTATATCAAAACGAAATAATCCTAGTGAAGATACCTCTGCAATGGATGGTTTTGCTATAAATATAAAAAATAGTACTAATGAATTTAAAATTATAGGAGAGTCGTCTGCTGGAAATCCTTTCAAAGGTAAAGTGGGTAAAAATGAAACTGTTCAAATTTTTACAGGATCATTCCTACCCAAAGGTACTAACACTGTAATTATTCAAGAAAATATTAAAAATTTAACTCCAGAAATCATTACTAACACTGTAACATTTGAAAAAAATCAAAATGTTAGAAAAAAAGGTGTAGATTTAAAACTTGGAGAATTAGTTGTTAAAAAAAATACTGTGATTAACTCCAGAATTATCTCTTCTATAGCTATGTCTAATAACGATAATGTTTATGTCAAAAAAAAACCAGTAATCGGAATTTTGTCAACAGGAAATGAAATTGTTGATATAGGAAAAAAAATCGGAAAAAATCAAATACCTAGTGGAAATAATCTGATGATTTCTTCAATGGTTAGGGTTTTTGGAGGAATTCCAAAAATTTTACCTATTGCGAAAGACAAAACTAAAGATATTGAAAAAATCTTAAATAAAAATTTAGATTGCGATCTTTTCGTTTCTTCTGGTGGTGCATCTGTAGGTAAATACGACCTATTAAAAAGTGTATTAGATAAAAAAAATAGTAATACCAATGTAGATTTTTGGAAGATAGCTATGAGACCTGGGAAACCTCTAATATTTGGAAAATATAAAAATATTCCTTTTTTAGGGTTGCCTGGAAACCCTGTTTCTGCAGGAGTTTGTTCATTAATTTTCTTAAGAACATCAATTAACAAAATTTTAGGTATAAATGATTTTTTTCCTGATTTGCATGTTGGAATTCTTAATGGCGAATTAAAAAAAAATGATCAAAGACTTGATTTTGTTAGAGCGTATTTTGATAAAAATGATAAAAATAAAATAATACCATTTTCAAAACAAGATAGTTCAATGATTAATTTATTTTCTAAATGTGACTGTCTTATTTTAAGAAAACCTTTTGAGAAAAAAGCTTTAAAAAATACTAAGGTTAATTTTATAAAATTTCCTGATTTAATATAAATTATTGACTTAATTAACAATTTATGTAAGAACAAAAGGTGAATATGCTTACTATTAAACAATCACAATTACTAAATTACTTAATAAAAAAGATTGAGGATAGTGGTACATCTCCGTCATATGAAGAAATTTGCATTCACTTAAATTTAAAATCAAAATCAGGTATTCATAGAATAGTTCAAGGTCTTTTAGAACGCGATTATATTATAAAGCTCAATAATAAAGCTAGGTCTATATATCCAAAAAAATATCCAAATGGTAAAATTTATTCTACATTAAAACAAGATCAAGACAATGAAAAATCCAATAACATCAACACCTTGAGTATACCGCTTTTAGGTAAAATTGCTGCTGGATTACCCATAGAGGCAATTGAAACTGCTAACGAAAATATAGAAGTTCCTATTTCCTTTTTAGGAAAAGGGAAATGCTATGCATTAAAAGTTGATGGTGACTCAATGATTGAAGCTGGTATCTTGCAAGATGATATCGCAATAATTGATTCAGAAAAACATCCCATAAACGGCGATATAGTAGTTGCATTGATTGATGAAGAAGATGTAACTTTAAAGCGCTTTAGAAAAAATGGAGAGAGTATTGCTCTTGAACCAGCAAACATAAATTATAAAACATACATCTATGGGCCGAATAGAATAAAAGTTCAAGGTGTACTAACTTCTTTATATAGACACTACTAAAATTTAAAATCATGATAAGAACTAGGTTTGCACCATCGCCAACAGGTAAACTTCATATTGGAGGAGCAAGAACTGCATTATTTAATTACCTTTTTGCAAAAAGTAATGGTGGCAAATTTTTACTTAGAATTGAAGATACAGATATCAAAAGATCTTCTAAAGAAAATATAGATGTAATTTTGAATGGGTTAAATTGGCTTAAATTAATTCCTTCAGAAAAAGAAAAATATCAATCTAACGAAACCCAACAACATATAGATATTGCCTATAAATTACTAAAAAATGGATTTGCATATAAATGTTATCTATCTACTGAAGAATTAAATGAAATGAGAAATCAATCTCGTAAAAAAGGTGAAGTCATTAAATCGCCTTATAGAGATAATTTAGCCAATATAAAAAATAAAGATTTTGTTATTAGATTAAAAATGCCTGTAGAAGGACAAACAACTATAAATGACAAAGTTCAAGGTGAAGTCAATGTAAATAATTCAATACTAGATGATATGGTTTTGTTAAGAAAGGACAATTCACCAACCTATATGTTGGCATCAGTTGTAGATGATTACAATATGGAAATAACCAACATTATTAGAGGAGATGACCATTTTAATAATGCCTTTAGGCAAATTCAAATAATTAAATATATGAATTGGCCAATACCAACTTATGCTCATATTCCATTAATACATGGAGAAGATGGAACTAAATTATCAAAAAGACATGGTGCAGAAAATGTCATGGATTATAAACAAGATGGCTACGAGGTGGAAGTATTAAAAAATTACCTATTAAGATTAGGTTACTCAATAAATGACGATAAAATATATGATTTAGAGAATAATACATTTAATTTTAAATTAGATAAAATTAATAAAAGTCCATCAAGATTTGATTTAAAAAAATTATCCAATATGAATGCGTTGTATTTAAGAACACAACCTTTAAATAATTTACTCAATAAAATAAAAACAAAATTTAATTTGAATGAAGAAATTTTAAAAAGACTTGATTTTTTGTTACCAGATTTAATTCAAAGATATACTTACTTAAATGAAATTGAAGATGACCTTCTTTGGTTGTCAAATGATTTTACTAACAATTTATCAGATCTAGATCAAGGAGATTTAAATCTTGTATTTGACGTCTTAAATATATTAAAATCAACTAAATGGAATTTAATTGAATTAAAAGAAAATTTAGAAAAATTTTTAGTTGAAAATAACTTAAAAATGAAAGATTTAGGGCCAATTTTAAGAAGTGTTTTGACAGGAAAAACAAATACTCCAGATATTTTTAAAGTTATATTTATTATTGGTAGAAATGAGTGTATAAGAAGATTAACTAAAGTTTAATGAAGGCAGAAATATGAATAATAATAAGAATGCAAAATTAATTTATAATAATAGAGAAGTTGAGCTAGATGTCTTACATGGTTCGGTAGGACCGTCAGTAATAGATATTAGAAAACTTTATGGCGAATTAGGTTGTTTCACTTATGACCCTGGGTATGGTGCTACTGGTTCATGTGAATCTGCAATAACATATATTGATGGAGAAGAAGGTGTATTGTTACATCGAGGATACCCTATTGAAGATCTTGCAAATAAAAGCTCTTTTCTAGAGGTTGCTTACTTATTGTTAAACGGAGAACTGCCTAAAAAAGAAGAAAAAGAAGAATTTGAAAATGCTATTACTCTTCATACTATGGTTCATGAACAATTAATAAACTTTTACAGAGGTTTTCGAAGGGATGCTCATCCTATGGCAATTATGGTTGGTGTTGTTGGAGCTCTTTCAGCTTTTTATCCTGATTCAACAAATATTGATGACCCTTATGAAAGAATGGTTTCATCACGAAGATTAATTGCAAAAATACCAACTATTGCTGCCATGGCATATAAATATTCTTTAGGACAACCATTCAATTATCCATTAAATGATTTAAATTATTCTGAAAACTTTTTAAATATGTGTTTTTCTGTACCAGCTGAAAAATATAAACTTAACAAAACTATTTCTGATGCATTAGATAAAATACTTATATTACACGCGGATCATGAACAAAATGCCTCAACATCAACTGTCAGAATTGCTGGCTCCTCTGGAGCAAATCCATTTGCTTGTATTGCTTCGGGCATAGCATCATTATGGGGCCCATCTCACGGTGGAGCCAACGAAGCGGTGCTGAATATGTTATCAGAGATAGGCTCTAAAGATAAAATAATGGAATACGTTAACAAAGCTAAAGATAAAGATGACCCTTTTAGACTTTTTGGATTTGGTCATAGAGTTTATAAAAACTATGATCCAAGAGCATCCGTAATGAGAGAAACATGTCATGAAGTCTTAGATTTATTAGGAGTTAAAAATGAACCTCTTTTAGATATAGCTATGGAATTAGAAAAAATTGCATTAAACGATGAATATTTTATAGAGAAAAAACTCTATCCTAACGTTGATTTTTACTCAGGGATAATTTTAAAAGCTATGGGATTTCCTACAGATATGTTCACAGTATTATTTGCGGTAGCCAGAACTGTTGGTTGGGTTGCTCAATGGAATGAAATGATAACTGACCCAGTTCAACGAATAGGAAGACCAAGACAGTTATATACTGGAAAAGTTTCAAGAAAATTTGTGCCACTAGAAAAAAGATAATTAAGATAAAATATTAAAAATTGTTTTAGTTAAATTATAATTAAATCCATTTTTATCCCGAATTATTTCTTTTTTAAGATCATTAGACAACTTTTGAAATTTGCTTTTATGAACTTTATAATTATCATAGAATTCACAAAATAATTTAAATAAATTTTCTGTGTTACATTTTTCTTGAAATAAATGAGGTAAAACTTTTTTTCCTGAAATAAAATTAGGTAAAACTACATTGTCAATATTTACAAACAATCTTCCTAAAATTGCATTCAAAAAACTTGTTTTATAAATTACTATAGTTGGAATTGATAACAACGATAATTGTAGTGTAGCTGTTCCACTACAACTAATAGCAACTTTGGATTCAGCAATTTTTTGAAATGATTTATCAAAATTTACAATTTCAATAGTGTGTTGAAGATTATAAAATTTAATTTTATGCAGAATAGTTTTTTGAAAACGATCTAATGTAGGAAGCAACCACTTTATTTTATTTTTATAATGGTGATTAATTTTTAATACAGTTTTTAATAATATATCAATATTATATTTAATTTCATTTTCTCTACTGCCTGGTAAAATTAAGGCATTTTGTATGATTTTTGTATTTTAAATATTTTAAAGTATTCACTTTATTTAAAAATTTCTCAAAAATTGGGTTTCCTAAATATACTGTTTTGATTTCATAATTTTTAAAGTAATTATCTTCATTTGGAATAATTGAAACCAGAAGATCAAAAACTTTTTTCCACTTGTAAGCTCTAGATGGACTGTGTGCCCATATTGTAGGTAAAACAACATGTACTAACTTAATATCATTTGATACATTCTTTTTTTTTAAACCTTTTGCAAGCGAAAGTGAAAATAATTTTGCATCAACAGTTATCAAAATATTAGGATTAATAATCTTAATTTTTTTAATTAATTTATTTAATTTAATTTTTAATGAAAAAAAATTTGAAATTATCTCTGAAACCCCTAAATAATTTATTTCAGTAAAATCAAATATAGTGGACACACCATTTGATTTCATCCTTGGGCCAGTTACACCATAAAATTTTAAATTAAATTTATCTTTATTTTGTTTTTTTATTTCTTGAATTAAATCAGATGCAATAATATCACCTGATTCTTCTCCTACTAAAACAAAAATTTTTTTTGATTTTTTCAAATTAAACTTTATTTCCTATACAATATAAATAAAAATTTTTACTCTCACAAAAAGATCTAATTTCAGGTTCATTTATTATGAGCACACCTGTTTGCGAAAACCCTATACCGAAATAATTATACTTATGAGCTAATTTTATCGTATCAATACCTATTACAGGTATATCTAAATCTAATGTCTGATTTATCTTAGGTAATTTGATTAAAACAGGACCAAATGAATTGTCTTCATTTAATTGTTTATTATAAAATTTTCCACATCTCGTAATTAATTCATTAGTTCCCTCAATACCTTCAATACCTAAGATATGATTTTTTCGAGCAACAATTGATTGTCCAATATCAAATTTTGAAATTAAATCTAGTATATTTTTACCAATTTTAATTGTATTTTTAAGATATTTTAAGTTTTCATCATTATGAAATTTATTATTAAAAATAATTTCATTAGCTTTAAAATTATGTTTAATTAAAGCATTAGGTGAAACTACTTCAAAACCATTATTTTCAAAAAAATTTTTTAATTTTTTAAAGTTGAATCATCACCAAAAAATTTAGTTTCATATAGTATTTTTTTAATTTCTTTAGAAATGTTTTTTCTATATTTTTTTTGTCGATAAAATTTACCAGCAAAAATTATTTTTTTTATATCATGAGTTTTAAATATTTTAATCATTTCATTAAAATCAAGCATATCAACCATATATGTTTTATTTTTAAAATCATTCGAAACTGCAAGACTTCTTATTGCAATAACAAGAAAATCTTTATTTTTTTCTGCTAATAATATTGGTAAATTACCTTCGCCTGCAATAATACAACTTTTCACGAATTATTTGACCCTGGGTGCACAATTGATCTATGCGAATTATTATTTAAAAAATTTAAAATTTCATTAGCTAGTGGTTTATTGCCAAAGACTTCTTTAACTTCACGTAACCTCTCAGTAAAGGTTCCTTCTGGTGCAAATAATAATCTATAAACTTGTCTAAGTAACTTAATATCATCTCGTTTAAAAGATCTTCTTTTTAATCCTACTAAATTTAAACCACTCAATTTACCTCTAGCTCCTACAACAGAAGAAAAAGGAATGACATCACCTTCAACCATTGTACTTGCTCCAATTATAGCATGTTTTCCAATTCTACAAAATTGATGAATAGCTGAGTAACCTCCCAAATAACAAAAATCTCCAATTTCAACATGCCCACCAATAACTGCTCCATTAACAAAAATTACATTATCACCAACTATACAATCATGTGCAACGTGACATCCAACCATGAACAAGCCATTATTTCCAATTGTTGTTATTTTTGATCCAATTTCTGTACCCGGATGAATTGTAACATGTTCTCTAAAAATATTATTATCACCAATAATTAATTTTGATGTTCCACCAGTAAATTTACTGTGCTGAGGAAATGAACCTATAGC
The DNA here is from genome assembly GCA_038131545.1 of Alphaproteobacteria bacterium. Taxonomy (GTDB): domain Bacteria; phylum Pseudomonadota; class Alphaproteobacteria; order Puniceispirillales; family Marisalimonadaceae; genus TMED54. Next base: position 921,452 of record JAYPPQ010000004.1, on the reverse strand, counting down.
TGAAAATGGAGAAAATTGATTATTTTTTCCAATGACTGTGTCCCCTTCAATTACACAGTGAGAATGTATTTTCGAATTATCACCAATAGTAACATTAGGACCAATAATTGAGTAAGGGCCAATTTCTATTTTGTCACCATCTAATATTGTGTCATCAGAAACAATTGCAGTATGGTGAATTTTATTTGGCATAATGATTAACTCTGTAGCATTGCTGAAAAATTAGATGTAGCCACCAAAAAATCTTCAATATGAGCATTTGCAGAAAATTTATAAAAATTTTTTCTATTACTTATTACTTTTACTTTAAGTTTTAATATATCACCAGGAGTAGTCATTTTTTTAAATTTTGTATCCTCAATACCTGTTAAGAAAACAGCTTTTCTCTTTTGAAGGCTTTTATTCGAATAAGACATAAGACATGCGGCGGTTTGAGCCATAGCTTCTACAATCAAAACGCCTGGCATAACTGGAAAATCTGGAAAATGACCATTAAAAAAATTTTCATTAATTGTAACATTTTTTATGCCAGTAGCACTTTCATTTACAATTATTTCTTCAACTCTATCAATTAATAAAAAAGGGTATCTATGAGGTATTAAATCAATAATTTCATGATAATTTAGCTTAATAGTTTTAGAGTTATTCATCTTATTTTACTCAACATTTTATTTAACTTTACCTGAATTTTTTGCCAATCATATAAACTTCTTGCTGGATAACCACCAATCTTACTATTTTCAGGAAAGTTTTTAAATACTTTTGTTCCAGCAGAGATAAAAGAGTTACTTCCTATAGTTATATTATCAGCAATTCCTACATCACCAGCAAGAATAACATTTTCACCCAGATTAACAGATCCAGAAAGTGCAGATTTGCCTGCCAAAATTGAATTTTTTCCAATTTGACAATTATGAGCAATATGTACTTGATTATCTATTCTTACAAAATCACCTATTGTTGTATTATCAATATGTCCTCTATCAACATTACAGTTTGATCCAATAAATACATCATTACCAATTTTAACCCCGCCAATATGAAAAAAAATCTGACTATTAGGAGAACCTGAATGAAATCCAAAACCATTTTTTCCTATTACTGTATTTTGTGAGATTGTTACGTTGTTTCCAATTACTGAACTATCTATGCAAACACCATCCATTATATGTACATTATTTCCAATCAAACAATTTTCAGATATTGAAACATTATTCCCAATAATAACATTATTTCCAATTTTAACATTTGCATCTATCTTCGAAAAATTACCTATAGTAAAATTAGAACCAATAATAGAAGTGTCAGAAATTAAAGAATTATTAATTTTAACAAGTTCAGATTGTTTTTCTTTTTTTATACAAAATTCATTTATTAAATTACAAAAATCTAATTTTGGATTTTTTGAAGGAATTATAATATTATTTTTAAAATTATATTCTTGCAACGGCACTTTTGTAACACATACACCTTTAATGTTTTTTAGATTGCAATTAATGCTTTTATTAAGAAAAATCAAGACTATCATCTGATGAATTTGATAATGATGAAAACTGATTAATTTTAAAATCATCTATATTAATTTTTTTACTATTGTATTCAAAAAAAAATTTTTCTGAAATATTTAAATATTCTAATATAATTTTAATTGAAAGATCATTTTTAAACTTAAAAAACGTTTATTCAATTTTTTTACCTTTTTTTTTTTACAAATTGTATTTTTAAATTAGATGTTTTTTTATCAAACTTTTTTAATGCTTCTTTAGTTAAGTCTAAATCAAAATTATTTATTAAAAATATATTTTCTTTCAATACAACAAAATCAATTTTTTTTTTTTGAAATTGTTTTTATTATAGATGCCAAAATATCTCTAAGTTTTTTTTGAATTAATTGAAATGATAAATTTAACTCCTTTTTTCAGCAAAGGCAAACTTTTGTAAATTTGTAATTTCCTTATTTAAATTATTTTTTTCTTGATTATATCGTTCATTTGAAATTTTATTTTTATTTGATGATAATTTTAATTCTTTATTTCTTAAAATTTTTTCTTGTTTTTTAATCTTATCATTAAGTGTTCTTTCAAACTTCAAAAACTCTTTACCAAGTTTTTTCATTGTTAAAGATTCTTTTAAAATATTTCTAAAATCTACAATTCCAATTTTTGGATTATTTATCAAATTTATATTATTATTAATATTTATTATTTTTGATAATCTGAATGATATAATTAAAGCATAACTAGAACTTATGTTAGATAAAATAAAAAAAAATAAACTAATGAAGTTAAAAGAAAATTTCATAACAATTTAAAATGAAGTTCCTATCGAAAATTTAAAATTATTATCCTTATCATAACTTTCTTCACTAATTGGCCAACCCCAAATAAAGCTTAAAGGACCTACAACAGTATTCCAGTAAATTGCCACTCCAGCTGATGCTCTCGGACTAGAATCATTAACACCTTTTACATTAGTAGGATAATCTGTATCCCAAAGTGATCCAATATCAGAAAACATAGACACATCAATGCCTAAGTCTCCTGGTATTAGTTTAGTTGCTTTAAGTTCAATCTGGCCTGTATAAAACTTGTTTCCTCCAACAGCATTATCATTTCCATTATCTCTAGGACCAATTCCGTTCGAGTCAAAGCCTCTTACAGAATTAGAATTAAAATAAAATCTGTTAGAACTTGTAACTTTTTCATCATCTAAAGAGGATATAGCACCGATTTTAGCACCATAACTAAATACATAATCACCATAATTAAATGGAATATACTGTTTAAAAGAAGCTTCTGTTTTTAAAAATTTGGCATCACCTCCTAATCCTGCCATAGACATTTTTAAAGATTTTTAACTCCTTCTGTTGGATTTAAAAAGCTATCAGTATCATTAGAAGAAATTGAATAATTAAGTAAAGATGTTTCTATTTCAATTCCCTCTTCTCCAGAAATGGAAGTTCCTGTAAAACTGTCATCAGTAGTTGTTTTACTAGTTAATATATCTATAACCAAATCTATTACGATAATCGTAATAATTTAAAACCAAAACCAATATCAAAACCTTGTTTTTCAATATCTTTTGTCCAATTTCTGTTTCTTGATCAAAAATATCTCCAGACAAAGATAAAGGTGTATCTTGAAAAAATGGTTCCGTAATACCTATATTATATTTCGTTGATTTTTCAGAAGAATTGGATTGATATTCTAGTTTTTAAACCTTTTCCTAAAAAATTTTTTTCATCTAAACCAATTGTAAAAGAAGTTTTTTCAACAGAATCATACCCAATTCCAAATGAAAATGATCCAGTTAAATCTTCAACTACTTTAATTTCAATGTCAACAACTCCAGGAGTTTCCGTTTGTAGGATATCTATATTGACAGATTTAAAATAACCTAATCTTTTTAAAGCATTTAAGAGAATCTTTTAATTTTTGACCATTAAATGGATCTCCTTCTAAAATTAATAATTCTCTTCTTAAAACTTTATCAAGAGTTCTAGTATTTCCAACTATATTTATCCTTCTTACATAACTTTTAACAGCTTCTGAAATGATAAATTTAAGATCGAATTTAGATTTTTTATTATCTTTATTTAAAATTTCATGATTTATTTTAATAAATGTAAAACCATCTTTTTCAAAAAATTATTTAATTTTTTTTTACTTTCTTCAAGAGCTCTTTCATCAAAAACATCACCTTTTTTTAAAAACTTGATTTAAAAAGATCTTTTTTTGAAACATTAGAAAGTTCATTTTGAAATAAAATATCATTAATAACAAAAGGATTACCTTCATTTAAAATAATATTTATATTATAACCTGAGTAATCAGGAAGTAATTCTCTTTTGTATGACAAGACTTTAAAATCAATAAAACCTCTTCTATTATAAAATCTCTTTTAATAGATTTTTATCTAAAATGATGTTTTCTTCTTTAAATGTACTACTACCAAATAATCTATAAAACTTACTTTCTTTTGTTTTAATTACAGATTTTAATTTATTATTGCTAAAAACTTTATTTCCAAAAAAATTAATTTTATTAACCTTAACTAATTCACCTTCTGTAATTTCAAATAATAAATCAACTCTTGATTGAGATAGTTCTTTTTTAGAAACTTCAACTTTTGCAAATTTTCTTCCAGTTTTTGAATATTGTAATTTAATATTTTCAATAGCTTTATTTAGTTTATTTTTGCTAAACGTATCTCTTTTATTAATCTTAACTATATCATTAAGTTGCTCTTCTGAAAAAAAACTATTACCAAAAAAATATATTTCATTAATTATTGGAGTTTCAATAACTTCAATTTGAAGTGTATCATTATCTACTTTAACTGTTATTTCATCAAAAAAATCAGACTTGTATAAATCTTTGGTGATCAAATTGATTTCTTCACCTGTAATTTTTTTATTAAAATATTTATTTGTAATATTTGTTATGAAAGATGAAGGAATTCTTTTATTTCCAGTTATCTCAACTTTTTTAATAAAATAATCATTTGAAAAAGATACACTTATATCTAAAATATTAATATTATAAAAATTAAAAAAGAGTTTTTACTTTTCATGTTTCCCTCTTAACTAAGTGTCTATTATATCAATTTTAATTCAAATTAAACAAATAATTTTTGAATATCAAAAAATGTTATTACTATCATCAATAACATTAAAAAAAACACTCCTATCTGGATTAATTTTAATTGTATTTTTTGATTAATTGGCCGACCTAAAATAAATTCTGTAAAATACATTATAATATATCCGCCATCTAAGGCCGGTATTGGTAATAAGTTAATTAAACCAAGATTAATGGACAATAAAGCCATCAGAAAAAGAAAATTAGGAAGTCCTAAAGAAATAGCATTACCTGAAATTTTTGCAATTCCAATTGGACCAGCAATATCTTTTTATCTATTTTAAAGCTTATTAATTTTATAAATCCTTTTATCCATTCATAAGTTAAGAGTAATGTATCTTTAAATCCATAATAAATAGAAGAAATAAAATCATGTTTAATTAAAATTGGATTTGATGCAATTATACCAATTTTATAAGATTTTGTTTCTAAATCTTTAGGATTTAATATTTCTGGTTTTATATTAAAAAATATTATTTGTTCGTTTCTTAAAATTTCAAAACTTAATTGTTTCCTTATTATTGAACAACTATTTTTCTAATATCTTCAAAATTATACACTTTTTTGTTATTAATACTTATTATCTGATCATTTGGTTTTAAACCTGATCTATCAGCTGGAGAGTTTTTTTACTACTTGATTAACTTCAGGTTTTACTTCATATCTTCCGTGAAAAGAATATAATGTTGAGATAATCATAATTCCCAATACGATATTTGCTAATGGACCTGAAAAAACTATCAATAAGCGAGCAAATAAACTTGCATTATTAAAATATCCTTTATTAACATAATTATTTTTATAATTTTCATTATTAACAAGTAATTCTCCTTTCATTTTTACATATCCTCCAAATGGAATTAAACACACTTTCCACCTAGTATTATGTTTATCAGTGAAACCAATTAATTCTGGGCCAAACCCAACAGAAAACTGTTCAACTATAACGCCATTTTTTATTGCAGCCAAATAATGACCTAGTTCATGAATAAAAACTAATGGTGTAAGAACAACTAAAAATCCAATTAATGATATAAAAAATGTATTATCAAACATAAAATTTTTCCGAGATTTTTTTAGCAAATATACGAGACATTTTATCTATTTCTAAAGTTTCTTCTAGATTGTTTGCAGAATTAAATTTTTGTTCATTTAAACATTTGTCTATTATCTCTACTATACTTAGTAAACTTTATTCTTTTTTTAAAAATAAATCTACAGCAATCTCATTAGATGCATTTAAAACTATAGAAAAATTATTAGGCTCATTTAATGCATGCCAACCAAAATTTAATCCAGGAAATTTTTCTAAATCAGGTTTTAAAAAATTTAATTGTGAAATTTCAACTAGATTTAATTTAGGTAAATCAAGATTATATCTTTCAGGATAACCAATAGCTACTGATAAAGGACTAATCATGTCAGGTAGTGCTAAGTTTGCTAAAACTGATCCATCTTTATAATGAACTAAACCATGAATTATTGATTCAGGATGAATTACGACGTTAATTTCATTAGATTTTAATTCAAAAAGAAATCCAGCTTCAATTACCTCTAAAGCTTTGTTAATTAATGTTGCACTATCAATTGAAATTTTTTTACCCATTTCCCAATTTGGATGTTTTAAAGCTTCTTCAATTGTAATATTTTAAAACTATTAAGAGATCTATTTAAAAATGGTCCACCTGAAGCTGTTAAAGTTATATGACTTATATTTTCACGTTGATTATTATCAAAACATTGAAATATTGAATTGTGTTCAGAATCAACTGGTAATATCTTTACATTATTTTTTTTTGAACACTCTATTAATATTTTACCAGCAACTACAAGTGGTTCTTTATTTGCTATAGCAATATGATTTCCATTATTTAAAGCCATATAAGCTGGCATTAAACCAGCTAATCCTGATATTCCTGAAACAACTATATCACAATTTAAAGAAGCTAATTCTAGAAGACCTTTATGACCTTTCATAACTTTTGTATTTTTATCGAATTAATATCTTTATCATTTTTAAAATAACAAACATTTTTAACATTGAAATTCTTCTGAAATTAATTTTAATTGTTCAGTTTTTTTATATGCAGAAATCCTATTAGATTAAATTTTTCTCTTTTCTGCCTAATTAAATTTAAAGTTGATGTTCCAATTGAACCAGTTGCACCTAATAAAATTATATTTTTTGATGTCATTAACTCAATCTCATTTAATTAAATTGTAATAATAAAAATGATAAGGGAAATGTAAATAACCAACTATCAATTCTATCTAAAACACCACCATGACCGGGAAAAAGTTTTCCTAAATCTTTAATATTTAATTTCCTTTTAAAAAAGATACGTACAAATCACCAATAAATGATGAAATTATTATTATAATTACATATAAAATCAAATTTAAATCTTTTAAATTGTAATATAAAAAAATTATTACAAATAAAAATAATGAACAAAAAGCACCTCCAATATAACCTTCTATTGTTTTATTAGGACTAATTTTTGGAAAAATTTTAAATTTTCCAAATTTTTTTCCTATTAAATAAGCAAAAATATCACAAAGTGAAATTATTGTAATAATAATAAAAATCAATTTATATTCTAAATTCTTGATTTGTAATTATATAAATTATTGAAAAAAAAGTAGAGTTTATTAAAAATCCAATAATTGAAAAATGAATATTAGATTTTGAAATAAACTTATAATTATAAAATAAAGAACTTAAAGTATAAAAAATTAATAAAAAAGAATCAAATTAAATTAAATATTTTACTTTTTGAAATTAAAAAATATATAAAAGTATAAAAAATGGAATATAAATAATTGTAACTTTATTTTAAAATTTTGTAGGTTATTAATTTCTGAAAATGAAAAAAAACTCAAAACCATAACCATTAAATAGATCCCAATATTTCCAATAGAAAAAATTCCAATTAATAAAATTATTAAAATTAATGAAGTAGTTAATCTTTTATAAAATTCATTATTTAAAGTTAATTTTCACATTCCACCAAATTTTCTTTTTCTTGTAATAAATTCATTTATAGAATTATTTAACAAATCAAAGTTAAAATCAGGCCACATTTGATTTAAAAATATTAATTCTGTATAGGCAAGATGCCAAAGCATAAAGTTTGATAATCTTTTTTCACCACCAGTTCTAATTAAAAGATCAATATTTGGAAAATTATAATTGAACAAATATTTTTCAAAATCATTCAATTTTTTAAACTTTTAAAATTTTTATTTAAAATGATCAGTTAAATATTTTTTAACAGCAATCAAAATTTCTTGACTGACCACCATAATTAACTGCAATAGTTAATGTTAGCTTTTTTTTTTTATTTGTTAATTTAGATAATAAAGAAGTTTTTTCTTTTATTTTTTTGCCAAAAACTTCTAGATCACCAATAAATTTTATTCTAATTTCATTTACTTCAGCTTCTGAAATTGCTTTATCTAAAAATTTATTAAATAATTTCATTAAAAAAGAGATTTCTTTTTTTGATCTACTCCAGTTTTCTGTAGAGAAGCCAAAAACTGTTAAATATTTTATTTTTAATTTAATAAAATTGTTTATTGTATCATTAAGAGTTTCTAATCCTTTTCGTAAGCTTCTAAAAGAGAGAGTAATTATTGGATTTTGCCCACCTTCTATTTCCATCCATAATAATTGCAATATGTTTTGGCTTCATTTAGTTAGTATCTAAAATTTCAGACTGTTTTTTTTGAAAGATTTTATCTATATTATTTATGAAATCATCTGTAACTTTTTGAACCACATTTTCATTTTGATGTTTTTCATCATCACTAATTTCATTATTTTTATGACTTTTTCTGATATCCTCTATAATATCTCTTCTGATATTTCTAATTGCAATTTTAGAATTTTCTGCAATTTGAGCTGCAACTTTTAATAATTCTTTTCTTCTTTCTTCTGATAAAGCAGGAATTGGTACTCTTATTAAATTACCCTCTGTCATTGGATTAAGACCTAAATTACTTTCTCTAATGGCTTTTTCTACTATTGAAACATTATTAGCATCCCAAATTGATATGGTAATTAATCTAGCCTCAGGAACACTTATATTACCTACTTGATTAAGAGATGTTTTATTACCGTAAACATCAACTTTAATAGTATCTAACATATTAATTGAGGCTCGACCTGCTCTTATACCATTTAAATCATTTTGATAAGAAATTATAGCCTTATCCATTTTTTGATTAATCAAATTTTCATTAAAATCATTCATTATAAAATCCTATTTTAATTTACAATTGTGTAAATACCCTCATTGCTTTTGCAAATTTTTAAAAGGTTACCATTTTCAAAAATTGAGCTAATAATTATTGGAATATTATTTTCTCTTGCAAGAGACACAGCTGAAGCATCTATAACTTTTAAATCTTTTGATAAAACATCCATATATGTTAACGAATTATATCTTTTTGCTTTTTTATCCTTTTTAGGATCAGATGAATAAATTCCATCGACTAATGTAGATTTTATTAAAACATTACAATTCATTTCTGATGCTCTTAATGCAGCTGCTGTATCTGTTGTAAAATAAGGATTACCAGTTCCAGCTGCAAAAATTACAACTCTATTTTTTTCTATATGTCTGTAAGCTTTTCTTCTAATATATGGTTCGCAAACTGCTGAAATAGGCAAAGCTGATTGTACTCTTGTTGGAATCCCTAATTTTTCTAAAGAATTTTGAAGTGCTAAAGAATTCATTACTGTCGCTAACATTCCCATATTGTCACCAGTTGTTCTATCCATCCCTTTTGAAACTCCTGTAACTCCTCTAAAAATATTTCCTCCTCCTATCACTAGACAAAGTTCTGTTCCAAGATCAACAACATCTTTGATTTCATTAGATACAGAATTAAGCATATCTGGACAAATTCCAAAATCATTGTTGCCCATTAGAGCTTCACCAGACAATTTTATTAAAACTCTTTTCCAATATAATTTTTTCAAAATCTAACTTTCTATTGATTTGCAGTAGCCGCAACTTCAGCTGCAAAATCTTTTTCCTCAACTTCAATGCCTTGGCCTAAAATTAACATTTTAAATGAATCAATTGTAACCTCAGTCCCTAATTCACTTGAATATTGTTTTAATACATCCTTTATTTTAGTTTTTCCATCGATAACAAAAGTTTGCTCTAATAAAACAACCTCATCACAAAATTTTCTAATTCTGCCTTCAACCATTTTTTCTGCAATCTCTTTAGGTTTACCAGATGAAACAGCTTGTTCTATTAATACTTGTTTTTCTTTATCTACGATTTCAGGATCTAAACCATCAAGATTTAATGAAATTGGATTTGAAGCAGCAATATGCATTGCAATTTTTTTTCCAATGTTCTCTAGACTATTTTGATCAGCATTTGATTTTAAAGATAAAATTACTGCTATTTTTCCTAAATTTTCTGAAACAGAATTATGGACATAAGAAACAATGGAACCAGGAACATCCAAAGTGATTTTTTCAATCCTCCTGATATTTAAATTTTCTCCAATAGTTGCAATATTTTTAGTTAATTCATCTTCAACAGTATTATCACTCTCAATAAACTTTGATTTAAGTAAATCACATAAATCTCCATTAGTAGTTGTAAGCAATTTTTGAACAATCATTTACAAATTTTTGAAATTGTTCATTTCTGGAAACAAAATCCGTTTCAGAATTTATTTCTATTAAACATGCTTGATTATTATCTATATATGAACACCAACTAAACCTTCAGCAGCAACTCTTCCACTTTTTTTTTTTGCAGCAACAGATAATCCTTTTTTTCTAAGCCAGTCAATTGACTTGTCGATATCATTTTCATTTTGCATCAAGGCATTTTTACAATCAACTATACCTGCTCCTGATTTCTCTCTTAATTCTTTTATTAAATTAGCATTTAAACTCATCTTAGCACCTACTCCATAAAATAATTTTAATTCGAATTAGAATTATTTTCTAAATCCATATTAAGAATTTTATTATCATCACTTTCAACAGATTCTTTTTTATCATTATCTTGTATTGTTTCTATTTCTTTATCACTTGGAATATCTTCATCAAGATTAACATCAGAGTTGCCAATATCAACTCCTGATTCTGCAAGATTTTCTTCCATTCCACTTAGAATTGCAGATCCAATAAGATCACAATATAAAGAAATTGACCTAACAGCATCATCATTTCCTGGAATAGGATAATCAATATCACTAGGATCTGTATTGGTATCACAGATTGCAATAACTGGTATATTTAATTTTTTTGCCTCTTGTACAGCTATAGATTCTTTATTAATGTCAATTATAAAAATTGCATCAGGCAAATTTGGCATATTTTTAATGCCTCCTAAATTTAATTCTAATTTTTCTTTAGATCTTTCAATATTTAGTTTTTCTTTTTTGTAAGATTATTTATTTCACCTGATTCAATTTTACTTTCTAATTCTTTAAGTCTTTTAATTGATTGTGACACAGTTTCCCAGTTAGTAAGCATTCCACCAAGCCATCTATGATTAACATAAAATTGACCACAATTTATTGCAGATGAAGCTATTATTTCTGAAGCAGATCTTTTAGTTCCAACAAATAAAATTTTTCCACCTTTTTTTTTGCAATCTCATGAATAATTTCTAATGCAGTATAAAGCATAGGAACTGTTTTTTCTAAATCTATTATATGTATCTTATTTCTTTCTCCAAAAATAAACTCTTCCATTTTTGGATTCCATCTTCGTGTGTGGTGACCAAAGTGAATTCCAGCCTCTAATAGCTGTCTCATAGTAAATGTAGGTATAGTCATTTTTTTTCCTTTACCGGTTAATGTTAAGTAATACTTTATAAGTAGCACCGGAGGGTTTTTAAACCAAAGTATTACACAATTTAATCTTCTAATAATTTATTTTTAATTAATTATCAACATTTTATTTAATTAAAATTTTTTCTAAAAAAGGTATTCTTGAAATTTCATTTATAAAAAAATCATTAATTTTTATATTTTCATTTAAAATCAACTCTTACCAAATTATTTTTATTTAATTTAAAAAATATTAATATTTGAATTACCAGTTTGAGTATTGTTCAGTTTATCTTTAAGACTTTTTAAACAACTTTTATCCTTAATATAAAGATCTAAAGAATTAATTTTTTTAGAAATATTATCAAAAAGTTTATATATACTTTGACAAATTATCCTAATTCCAGAGTTTCTATCTAATCTAATTTCTAGATTAAAAACAAAAATTTGATTTTTGTCAAAATTCTCTTCTATAAAATAAACATCTTTTATATCCATAAAAATTTCAACTATTCCCCAGGCGTCAGAAGCTTCAATAACTCCATATAGATTACCATTTTGTGATTTTCTTTTAAAAATTTGTTTAACAATCCCAATAAATTTATAGATTGTAGACGTTCTAGTTAAATCATGGTTATTGTTAAAAATATCAGATTTTTTAAATTCAAATTTATTATAAATAGATTCCACCTTTTTTATTGGATGTTGTTTCAAGTAAAAGCCAAGAGAATTTAATTCATTTTCTTCATTTTCAAAAATTGAAAATTCAGGTACATTTTTTAATGATTTTGTTAATGATAATTGATTTGTATCATTGAATAAATTATTCTGATTACTTAATTTATCATTTTCTATCCTTTGTGAAAAAATTAAAATATTTGATATAGAGCTAAACAACTGGTTTCTAGACATATTGAAATTATCAAAAGATCCAGAAATAGTTAAACTTTCTAATCCTCTTTTACCAAAAATATTTTGAGGCACTTGATCAACAAAATGATCAAAACTTTTAAAGTTTCCTATTTTATTTCTAATAGAAATCATTTTTTTAACTGCTTCATTTCCAACATTTTTTAGAGAAGACAAACTATATCGTATACATTTTTGATCATTTAATTCTTCAACAGTAAATTTATCATAGCTAAAATTTATACATGGAGGATTAATTTTAATGTTCATTCTATTCAATTCATGAACAAAAATTGATAATTTTTCAACATTATCTGAATCATAAGTCATTAATGAAGCAAAAAATTCATGTGGATGATGAGCTTTTAACCAAGCGCATTGATAAGCGATAAGTGCATAAGCTGCGGCATGAGATTTATTAAAACCATAACCTGCAAAAGCAGAAATTTGATCAAAAATTTCTTCTGCTTTAGATCTTTTTATATCAATTTTCTTTGCACCATCAATAAACTTTTCTTTTTGCATATCCATTTCTTTTTTATCTTTTTTTCCCATAGCTCTTCTCAGGATATCTGCTGAAGCTAAACTATAATCAGCTAAGACTTGAGCTGCTTGCATCACTTGTTCTTGATAAATAAAAATTCCATATGTTTCTGATAAAATGTCTGACAAATTTTCATGCATATACTCAATTTTTTCAATGCCATGTTTTCTATTTATGTAATTTGGAATATTTTCCATTGGACCTGGTCTATATAAAGCTACAACAGCAATAATATCTTCAAATCTATCTGGCTTTAATCCTCTAAGAGCACTTTGCATTCCTTTTGACTCTAGTTGAAAAACTCCAATAGTTTGTCCCTCTGACAACATAGAATATACTTTTTTATCATCTAAATTTATTTTTGAAATATTAAAATTTTTATTATTTTTTTTTATTAATTTTTCGGCAAAGAAATAATTGTTAATGTTTTTAATCCAAGAATATCAAATTTAACTAAACCAGCTTTTTCAATATATTTCTGGTTGAATTGTGTCGCTGGTATCTCACCTTCTTTTTCACTATAAAGTGGAATTATGTTATTAAGTTTTTTTCAGCAATTACAATTCCAGCCGCATGAGTTGAAACATGTCTATTCAAACCTTCAATTGCCAAAGAAAGATCTATTAATTTTGATACCTCTTCGTTTTCTTGTTTTGATTTTAACAACTCTTCTTGAGTTTCTAGGGCTTTTGACAATGTTACTGGGTTAGCTGGGGTTGCTGGAATAAGTTTAGCAATTTGATCAACTTGATTATAAGGCATCTCTAAAACTCTTCCTACATCTCTAATTGCAGCTCTTGCTTGTAAACTTCCAAATGTAATAATCTGTGCTACATTTTCATGACCATATCTATTTTTAATATAGTTTATTACTTCATCTCTTCGATCCTGACAAAAATCAATATCAAAATCAGGCATAGAAACTCTTTCAGGGTTTAAAAATCTCTCAAATAATAAACCCCATTTTATGGGGTCCAATTCTGTTATTTGAATACACCAAGCTACAATTGAACCTGCGCCAGAACCTCTTCCTGGTCCAACTGGAATATTATTATCTTTTGACCATCTTAACAAAATCAGAAACAATTAAAAAATAACCCGAAAAACCCATTTTTGAAATAACGTCTAATTCTTTATTTAGACGATTTTTATATATTTGAATTTTATCTAAATCTTGAATAATTTGATTTTCTTTTAATCTTTTTTCTAAACCAGACTCAGATATTTGTTTTAAAACAGTGAACTCGTCATTTAATTCTGAACTTACAAACTTTGGCAAAGATAATTCTTTGGGCTTTAAACAAAAAGAACATTTTTGAGCAATAATAATTGTATTTTGAAGTGCTTCTGGCAAATCTTCAAACAAAGATATCATTTCAGATTTAGTTTTAAAATAATTTTCACTAGAAAATGAACTTTGGTTTTTTGAAGAAATTGTTTTGCTTTTCTCTATCAATGATAACATTTCAAAAGCTTCAAAATGATTTTTATCTTTAAAATAAGAATCGTTTGTTGCAACAATAGGTATTTCTAGCTCTAGTGATAAAGATAAAAGTTCGTTTTCAGCTGAATTTGTTTCTTTAATGTTAGACCTTTGCAACTCAATATAAAAATCATGTCCAAGAAAGGATTTAATATTTTTAGCACGATCAAAAGAAATTTTTTTTTCTCCTAGAAATATTGGATTACCAATATATCCATTTTGATAACCACCACTTAAAAAAATTAATCCACGTCTATGCTTAATTAAAAAATCAATATTAATTTTTTTATGGATATTTAAATTGATGTTACTATTAATTTTGTTAGCAATTATAACTAAATTTTTATAGCCTTCCTCAGACTTTGCTAGCAAAACTAATTCAAAATGTTTGCCATCAAAATATTTGTCGTATACGTTCACCTGCATTCCAATTATAGGTTGGACACCTGAAGAAAATAGCTTTTCGGAAAACTCAAATGCACCAAAAAGATTAGATGTATCTGTAATAGCGCATGCTGGTTGCATATCATTTACACAAAAATCTGCAATGTAATTTGAAGTTAACATTCCTTCAGCTAATGAATAATTTGTATGGGTTCTTAAGTTAACAAAGTTTTGACTATGCATAAAAAATTATTTTAAAATTTTAATATTTTGGTTTTCAATTAAAAAAATTCTATCCATCTTTTCCGCTAAAAAATTATTATGGGTAGCTACAATACAACTTTTTTCAGTATCTAAAGTAATTTTCTTTAAAATATTGAAAATTAATAACGTATTATCTTTATCTAAGTTTCCAGTTGGTTCATCAGCCAATATAAATTTAGGATTATTTGATAAAGCTCTGCCAATAGCAACCCTTTGAGACTCTCCACCCGATAATTTAGCTGGTCTATGATTAATCCTATGTTCTAGATTTAAATAAGTTAAAATTTGTGTTGCCTTTTTTTTTGCTTCATCAAAAGGAATTTTTTTTATCAAAGATGGAATAATAATATTTTCAAGTGCAGAAAATTCTGGAAAAAGTCTATGATTTTGAAATACAAAGCCAATATCATTTAGCCGAATATTTGTAATTTCACTCTCAGTCAATAAAGAATAATCTTTATTTAAAATTTTAAACTTACCTGAAACAAATTTATCTAATAATCCAATACAATTTAAAAGTGTTGATTTCCCTGATCCACTTGGGCCTAATAAAGCTACCATTTCTCCAGGATAAATTGTTAAATTTAAATTTTTAAAGATTTCAACATTTTCTAGTTTGTTTTTATAATGATAACTTACATCAAATAATTCCAAATAATTTGAAAGTACTTTATTCATATCTTAACACTTCAGCTGGCAATATTTTAGCAGCTTTCCAAGATGGAAAAATACTTGCTAAAATAGATAAAGATATAGAAGTAAAAATAATATAAAAAACCTCAGAAAAATCAATTTTTGATGGGAAATCAGTTAGAAAGTATATTTCAGGTGAAAAAAGTTCTTGATTAAGAATTATTGATAAAAATTTTCTTAAATATTCTATATTAACACTTAAAAAAACACCTATTATTGCACCAAATACTGTTCCCAATAGACCAATAGATGTGCCTATTAACAAGAATATTTTTACTATAGCTTTCTTTGATGAACCAATTGTTCTAAGTAAAGCAATATCTCCTGACTTGGCATTAACAAGCATGATCATAGAGGATATTATATTAAAAGCCGCTACTAAAATTATTAAAGTTAAAATTAAAAACATTACATTTTTTTCAACATTTAAAGCATTAATAAATGTATTATTTTGTTTTTTCCAATCTATAATTTCAAAGCTATCATTTAAAACTTTTTTAAGATTTAAATATGATGCATCTGAAGATTTATAATCTTTAAGAAAAATTTCAATGTTATTTGCAACATCTCCTAATTGTAAAAAATTTTGTGCAGATTTCCATGGCATAAAAATGAAATTATTATCATATTCATACATACCTACATTAAACAACCCACCAATTTTAAAAATTTGTTTTTGAGGGATGACACCTAAGGCTGTTTTGATACCATTAGCTGAAACAATTGTTATTTTATCGCCAATCTTAACATTTAATCTTTTAGCTAATCTTGAACCTATTATTATTTCATTTTTTGTTTTAAAATTCTCTTTTGTTAATTTATTTAAATTATCCCATAATAATTTTTTTGCTGGCAGATCTGTCCATCTTATACCTTTTATCATTACACCACTAACGTAATCTTTTGACCTTGCTAAACCTTGACCATCTATTTGAGGTATAACAGAGAAAACATTATTATTGTCACTTACTTTCTTTGAAATATCATTATAATTTTCTATTAGTTTTCCATTATTAGCATAAACTACTAAATGACCATTTATTCCAAGTATTCGATTAACTAATTCTTCTCTAAAACCATTCATTACAGACATAACAATTATTAAAGTTGCTACACCTAGAGCAATGCCAACAAATGAAAACCAAGTAGATAAAGATATAAAACCTTCACTTTTTTTTGACCTTAAATATCTAAAAGCTAAATATAATTCAAAGGATTTAAATAACATTAAAACTAAACCATATTTTCATTAATAAAATTAAAAATTTCATTTAAACTTAAATTTATTATTTTATTTGTTTTTCTAGTTTTGATTTCAAAACTATCATTTTTTATACCCTTTGGTCCAATTATCACTTGGTAAGGGAACCCTATCAAATCCGCTGTTGCTAATTTTGAACCAATACTTTCTTTAGTATCATCAAACAAAACATCTATCATTTTTTTATTAAAATAATTATAAATTTGATTTGAAACCTCTAGACATTCCTTATTATCAGAATTCAAATTTATTAGACTACACATAAACGGAGAAACCTCTTTAGGCCAAATAATTCCATTTTCATCGTGATTAGCCTCTATTATCCCTCCAACTAATCTTGAAACTCCTACACCATAAGAACCCATAAAAACAGGTAAGTTTTGTCCTTTTTCATTAGTTATTGTTGCATTCATTGGTTTTGAATATTTTTGACCAAAATGAAATATATGCCCTACTTCAATCCCTTTTGTTTTAATTAAATTACCAGATATATTTTGTGTTTCTTTAGGATTATGCATTTCATCAGTAGCGGCATAAAAAGACGTATACTTATTGATATATTCTTGTAAATCATCATTATAATCGATTTCATCAAAAAGTTTTTGCATATCAAGTAAACTCTCATCAAAAAAAACATCACTTTCTCCAGTTTTTGAAATGATAATAAACTCGTGACTTAAATCACCACCAATAGGACCAGTTTCCGCTTTCATTGCAATTGGACTTAAACCCATTTTTTTAAATAATTTCATATAAGCTACAAACATTTTGTTGTAAGATTTTTTTGCATTATCTTGACTAGTATCAAATGAATAGGCATCTTTCATTAAAAATTCACGACCCCTCATAACTCCAAATCTTGGCCTAACTTCATCCCTGAATTTCCATTGTACATGATATAAATTTAATGGAAGATTTTTATAACTTTGTACATTATTTCTAAAAATATCCGTAATTAATTCTTCATTAGTAGGCCCATACAACAACTCTTTTTTATTTCTATCTTTAATTCTAAGCATTTCTTTACCATAATCTTGATATCTGCTTGATTCGATCCAAAGCTCAGCCGGCTGAATTGTTGGCATCAAAATTTCTACGGCTCCTGAAGCATTCATTTCATCTTTTGTAATCTTTTCTATTTTATCTAAAACTTTTTTTCCAAGAGGTAGCCAAGAATAAATGCCTGAAGAAGATTGTTGGCACATCCCAGATCTTAGCATTAGGATATGAGAAGTTATCTCAGCTTCTTTGGGCTTATCCTTTTTAAGAGGTAAAAAATAATCTGTTAGTTTCATAAATGATCTCAAGTTTAATCTAATCTAAATTATTTAAAATTTAAAGGTAGATTGTAAATAAATTATCAATTAAGTTAATTTTTAAATAAAGATAAAGATAAGTGATTAATTTATGAATTCATATAGCTTTCCTTTGACTAGAATGAGAAGAACAAGATCAAAAAAATTTATAAGAAATCTTGTTAAAGAAAATCGTTTAACAGTAAATGATTTAATTTATCCTATATTTATAGTTGATGGTAATGATAAAAAAGAGCCTATACCAGAAATGCCAGGTCTTTTTAGATATTCCTTAGATAATCTTAAAAATGAGATTAAAAACATCTTAAGTTTAAATATTCCTGCAATTGCTATTTTCCCAAAAATATCTAATGATTTAAAAAACTCATCAGGCTCAGAGGCTCTTAATAAAAATAATATTGTTTGTAATGCAATTAAATTAATTAAAGATACAACTAGTGAATTAGGTATAGTATGTGATGTTGCATTAGACCCCTATACTGACCATGGACATGATGGTGTCATAATTAATGACTATGTAGACAATGATGAAACCGTCAAAATTTTATGTGAACAAGCTCTTATTCAAACTGAAGCAGGATGTGACATCATCGCACCTAGTGATATGATGGATGGACGAATTAGAAAAATTAGAGAAACACTCGAAAATAATAATTATAAAAATACTTTAATCATGTCTTACACTGCGAAGTATTCCTCATCATTTTATGGTCCATTTAGACATGCGGTAGGTTCATCTAATAATTTTGGAAATAAAGATAAATCATCATATCAAATGGATTACGGTAATTCAAAAGAAGCAATAAGGGAAGCTGAGTTAGATATTTCAGAAGGAGCAGATATGATTATGGTCAAACCTGGGTTGCCTTACTTAGATATCATAAGCAAATTAAATCAAAAATTTGATATCCCAATTTTTGCATATCAAGTCTCTGGGGAATATTCAATGATTATGAACGCAATTAATAATGGATTATTAGATAGATCAGTAATTTTAGAAACTTTAACAAGTTTTAAAAGGGCTGGTTGTTCTGGAATTTTAACATATTTTGCCCCTGTAGTATCTAAAATTTTGAATGAAGATAAATAAATGAATCAAAAAAAATGGTCTTTTTGGATTGATAGGGGTGGAACATTTACAGACATTGTTGCCAAAAGTCCTGAAAATAAAATTGTTGTTAAAAAATTTCTTTCACAAAATGATAAAGTTTATAAGGACGCTGCATCTTTTGGCATCTTAAATATCCTAGATGAATATAATCAATTAAACAATAATATTTCATCATGTGTTGATGAAATTAAAATGGGAACTACTGTTGCTACTAATGCATTACTTGAGAGAAAAGGAGAAAAAACATTATTAGTTATAACAAAAGGATTTAGAGATGCTCTAGAAATTGCTTATCAAGATCGTTCAAATATTTTTGCAAAAAAACCAATTAAACCACAAAACCTTTACAAAAAAGTGCTTGAAGTTGATGAAAGAATTGATAGTGATGGACATATTTTAAAAAAGTTAAATATTAACAAGGTAAAAGAAGATCTAATTAAATTTAAATCTAAAGGATTTAAAAGTTTAGCGATTGTTCTTATGCATGGTTATAAATTTAAAAAGCATGAAGAATTAATTGAAAAAGTAGCTTTGAAAATCGGATTTGACCAAATTTCAATAAGCTCAAAAGTATCACCATTAGTAAAAATTGTATGTAGAGGTGATACTACTGTTGCGGATGCATATTTGTCACCAGTATTAAATAAATATATACAAAACTTCACTTCTAATTTAAGTAATAGTTTAAAAAGTAATGATAAAATAAAACAAAGTGTTTATTTTATGATGTCTTCGGGAGGTTTGACATCTGCCTTAAATTTTAAAGGAAAAGATTCAATTTTGTCAGGGCCAGCTGGTGGAGTAGTAGGTTCTGTTGAAACCATAAAATCTCTTGGCATTAATAAAATAATAAACTTTGATATGGGTGGTACATCTACTGATGTTTCACATTTTAACAAAGATTACGAAAGAAAAAACGAGAATATAGTTGCTGGTACTAGAATTACCTCACCCATGCTAGACATTCACACAGTAGCTGCAGGTGGTGGTTCAATTTTAAAATTTGAAGATGATAGGTTTCAAGTAGGGCCTGAATCAGCAGGATCAAACCCAGGCCCAACATGCTATGATAATAATGGACCTTTAACAGTTACTGATGCAAATTTGATTGTAGGAAAAATATCACCAAAATATTTTCCAAAAATATTTGGGAAAAATCAGGATAAACCACTTAACAAAGAAAAGGTGATTACAAAATTCAAACAATTAAAAAATAAAAATAAAATTACTAAAAGTATAGAAAAAATTGCCTCTGGATATTTGCAAATTGCCTCTGAGAATATGGCTAATGCAATAAAAAAAATTTCTATACAAAGAGGTCATGATATAACCAAATATACATTATCTTGTTATGGAGGTGCAAGCGGTCAACATGCTTGTTCAGTTGCTAATTCTCTAGGTATAAAAAAAATTGTTTTTAATAAATTCTCTGGTGTTTTGTCTGCTTATGGAATGGGCATATCAAGTGTAAGAAGCTATCGACAAAAGAATGTAAATGAAAAACTTAATCATAAAAATTTAAATAATTTAAATAAAATATTTGATACATTAAAACAAGAATGTTTGGATGAACTCTTTAAAAAATCAAATGAACCAAAAAAAGTTATTGTAAATTATAAATTATTTTTAAAATATTTTAACTCTACGACAACTATAGAAATACCCTTTAATAAACTTGATATTGTTAAAAAGAATTTTAATAAAAATCATAAACTTAGATTTGGTGTTTTATTTGATACATCCGAGATAATGATTGATTTTATTGAAACCGAAGTAGTAATTAACAATTCCAGTTCAAAGAAAGTTAAAAATAATACTCATTTTGTTGACTACCCTTATACTTTAGAAACAACAAAGGTTTTCTTAAATGAAAAATGGCAGAATGTAAGTGTTATAAGAGAAGAACAATTTTTAAATGGCACAAAAATCAAGGGACCTTTGTTAATAATTGAAAATAATCAAACAATTTTTGTTGAAGATGGTTGGAAAACAAAATTTGCAAGTAATCAATTCATAATTTTAGACAGAGTTAGTGATAATAGTTCAAAAGGTTTTAATAATTTAAATTTTAATAAATCTGATCCTATTTTACTAGAGATATTCAATAATTTATTCATGAACATTGCTGAACAAATGGGTACAGTACTTCAACAAACAGCATCATCTGTAAATATTAAAGAAAGAGTTGACTTTTCATGCGCTGTCTTTTCGAAAAGAGGTGAACTTATTGCTAATGCACCACATATGCCAGTTCATTTGGGATCAATGCAGCAATCTGTTCAAAGTATTATTAAAAATAACAAAAATACGATCCATGAAGGCGATAGTTTTGCTTTAAATGCACCTTATAATGGCGGAACTCATTTACCTGACATTACAATAGTAACACCTGTATTTATTGAAAATAAACTTACATTTTTTGTAGCCTCTAGAGGACATCATGCAGATGTAGGAGGAACAGCTCCTGGATCTATGACACCTTTAGCTAAAAACATAGAAGAAGAAGGTGTTCTTTTTGACAATATTAAAATAATTTCAAAAAAAGTATTTAAAGAGAAATTAATAACTAAAATTTTTAAAGAACATAAATATCCAGCAAGAAATGTTTTACAAAATATATTAGATATAAAAGCTCAAATAGCCTCTAATTATAAAGGTTTACTCCTATTACAAGAAGCATATCAACAATTTGGTAAAACAAAATTTTTAAACTATATCAAATTTATAAGTCTAAATGCTGAAAAGAGCGTTACTGCTGCAATAAAAAATCTTAAAAATTCAAACTTCACTCTCAAAACAGATAATGATGCAATAATTAAAGTTAAAATAACAAAGATTGAAAATAACAAAAAAGTTATCGTTGATTTTACAGGAACATCTAATCAACTTCCAAATAATTTTAATGCTCCAAAACCCGTTGTCATAGCAGCTGTTTTATACTGTTTTAGATTATTAGTTGATAAAAATATTCCAATGAACTCAGGGTGTTTAAAACCAATAAAAATAATTATTCCTAAAAATTGTATGCTTAATCCAAAATATCCTGCCGCTGTAGTAGCTGGTAATGTTGAAACTAGCCAGCATCTAGTTAATGCTTTACTTTCGGCCTTAAATGTAATGTCATCTAGTCAAGGAACGATGAATAATCTAACATTTGGAAATAAAAAATATCAATATTATGAAACTATTTGTTCTGGTTCTCCTGCAGGCCCAAACTTTCACGGAACCAATGCTATACAAGTTCATATGACAAATTCACGATTAACTGACCCTGAAATTTTAGAGTTGAAGTTCCCAGTTATACTAAAAGATTTCCATATTAGACCTAACTCTGGTGGCAAAGGCATTTATAATGGAGGAGATGGTACTTACAGAGAAATACTTTTCAAAGAAGATATGGAATTAGCAATTTTATCAAGTCATAGAAAAATAAAACCTCATGGTCTTCAAGGTGGAGAGAATGGGCAATTAGGAAAAAATTACATTATAAGAAAAAATAAAAATAAAGAAGTTTTACAGGGTTGTGATTATAGAAAAGTAAAAAAAGGAGATGCTATTGTCATAGAAACTCCTACTCCAGGTGGATATGGAAAAAGAAAATAAATTGAAAAATATTTAATTAAGTCGTTTAATAAATTATGGCTAAATTCGAAAAAGTAAATCTTTTAAATTACCCTATTTTCTTTATGACAAAAGAAACCAAGTGTCCTTATCTTGGTAATAAGTCTGAAAAAAGATTAGTAACAGATTTAAATAATAACCCTTTTTTATTTGACGAATTATCTTTATCTGGATTTAGAAGAATTGAAAATTGGATGTATAGACCATCTTGTAGTCATTGTACTGAATGTAAATCTTACAGAGTAAACGTAAAAAAATTTATTCTTACCAAAAGTCTTAAAAGAATTAAAAAAAATAATTTAGAAATAAGTACATCATTAAAAAATAATTTAGCTTCTGAAGAATATTTTGACTTATTTTCAACTTATCAACAAAAGAGACATACAGGTAGTTCAATGTCAAACATGACATTTGATGATTTTAAATCAATGATTGAAACCTCTCCAATTAATACACAACTTTGTGAGTTTAGAAATAAAGAAAAAAAACTTGTAGGATTAATGTTATTTGATCATCAAAAGGATGGTTTATCAGCTGTTTATAGTTTTTATGATGTCAAATTTGAAAAAAGTGGATTAGGTAATTTCATGATTTTAGAGTTAATAGAATTAGCAAAAAAACTTACTCTAGACTATGTCTATTTAGGTTACTATATCAAAAATGCACCTAGAATGAATTATAAATTAAAATTTAAGGAGGGAGAATTATATTCAGATGGAAAATGGACTAAAACTTAATTTCCTAGAGCAATTCCATCACTCCTTAAATCAAACCCAGCTTCTTTATTTCCATATTTATCTATAATTATTGCGCCAGCATGTCCCATTATTTCATCAAAATCATCTACTAATTGTATTTGATGACCTGCCTCAATTAATCTTTTTATAATTTTATCATCAAACCTTTTTTCTAATCTAAGGTTATGAACGTCATCTCCCCAAGTTTTGCCAAGCAACCACCTGGGATTGTTTATTGCATCTTGAAGATTTTGTTTCAATTCTTTATATCTCAAAAAAATTGTTGCTTGTGTCTGTGGTTGTCCATCACCGCCCATAGTGCCATATAACAAACATCGTCCATCATTAAACTTTGCTAAAGCTGGTTGAATTGTATGAAAAGGTCTTCTTCTAGGACAAAGAGCATTGTGACTTTCACTATTTAAAGAAAAACTTGCTCCTCGATTTTGCAATGTAATACCAGTTTCTGGCAGGTAAATGCCTGATCCAAATTCCCAAAAAATACTCTGAATAAAACTTACTGAATTCCCAAATTGATCAGACGAACCCAACCAAACTGTATCACCTTTTTGGGATGTAATAGGCCATTCCAGTGCTTTTTTATAATTTATCTCATTTGCTAGTTTTGAAAATAAATCATCATTTATTAAATCATCAATATTTATTTTCATATAATCTGGATCAGTTA
Organism: Alphaproteobacteria bacterium; assembly: GCA_038131545.1. Lineage (GTDB taxonomy): Bacteria > Pseudomonadota > Alphaproteobacteria > Puniceispirillales > Marisalimonadaceae > TMED54. Next base: position 896,988 of record JAYPPQ010000004.1, on the reverse strand, counting down.
TATATTTATCTCTTAATATAAAAGATTTTTTAGTAGCTTCTACAATACTATGGATAAAATTAAACTCTGATTCACATTTATGTTTGAGTTTATCTAGTATGCCTAATATTAATAAGGAAGCAACACCTTGAGTTGGAGGAGGTAAATTATATACCTTGCAATCATCCAAGCTTAAGTGAATAGGCTTTACAAATCTTGAATTGAAATTTTTAAAATCATTTTCTGTTAATATGCAATTAGTTTTTTTAAATCTGAAAAAATCTTTTTTAAAGTCTCTCCTCTATAAAAATCATCAAATCCATTTTTAACAAGTAATTTAAAAGTTTCAGCCATTTCTGGAAATTTAATAACTGAACCTTCAATTAATTCATTTGAATAATATTTATTAGCAAATTCTTTTAAATTTATTAATTCAGATTTTTTACTTTTCAAGTTTTTTTCTAATGTGGAAGTTACTGAAAACCCAGAATTAGCAATTTGTATAGCTGGATCTAAAATTTCTTCTAATGATTTTTTACCATTCAATTTTTGTAAACTATATTCATAAGCTTTCATCCAACCACTAACAACACCTGGAACTGTAATTGCAGCAAAATCACCTCTGCCAGGTATTTGTTTTAATCCAATTGAATTGTAAAAATCTATAGTTGCTTTTTCTGAAGAAAACCCTGTAGATTCAATACCAATTAATTTTTGATCAAAAGTGTTCATTAACCAAAAATTATCGCCTCCCAATGAGTTCATGTGAGGATAAACAACTGAAATAACAGCTGCAGAACAAATCATTGCCTCAACAGCATTTCCTCCAGATTTCATTATTTCAGATCCAGCTTGTGTAGCCAACCAATGAGGACTTACCATCATATTATTTAATGATTTGATCGTTTGAAACATCAAAAATAAATGGAAAGATCTCTATGATTAGAATTACACTTTGCTAAATACAATGCTACATTTCTTGGTAACTTAGATTGTTGTCTCAAAGCAACATTGTTACTTACAAACTTGAGATAATTGTTTAATTTCTGTATAACATTAATGTCTACTTTTTTTAAAGATACTAACTTATCATTGTATTCCTTATATTCTTTTTCAATCAATGTTCTTACTAAATTTAAATCTGTGTTTTTCTTATTTAATTCTCGTGAAGCTTTTCTTAAATTTTTAACTATTTTCTCATTGTATGGTATTTGATTTATTTTTTTTGAAAATTCTTTGATTTTGTTAGACATTGTTTTGTTTTCTAACGAATTTATATTTTTTAATATTTGGCTAAATTCATCATTTAAACCTTCATATATTTCTACATTTTTAAACAAATAGTTTAATGTGTTTAATTTAGTAAAAGATGTGTCAGCCAATCTTCTATATTCTAATCTTTTCTTTTGTTCTGATTTAACTAAAAATTTAAAGTCTGAACTAATTTTTTCCCAGTTTTTTAATTTATTATCTTTGTGAGTAAAATATTTTTCCTTTTCTTTAGATATCACAATATTAATTTCGTTAGCATCTTTAAGAGAAGATATAGCCTTCTCTACATCAATAATCGAAGTTGTTATAATTTTATTGTATTGTGAATTTAATTTTGAAAAATTGAGAGATTTTAAATTATTAATTTCACGTTCAATCTTATTCGTTTGATCAAGATAATTAACTGTTACATATTCTTCGATGCATAATTGTAGTTTTGGGTTTCTTGGAGGAGGAGAATTTTCAGATAAATAACTAACTCGATTAGGTAAATAATTTACCAATGTTGGATATATACCAACAATACTTAGGGCTATAAGCTGCAAAATAATAAATGGTATAACACCTTTATACATTTGTATTGTTTTGACAGTTTTAGAAGCAACACCTCTTAAATAAAATAAAGCAAAACCAAAAGGTGGTGTTAAAAAGGAAGTTTGTATATTTAAACCAATCATTACACCTAACCAAACAGCAGTTATGTTAGCAGATGGGTCAGCAAGTAAAATAGGAGCAATAATAGGAACAACAACTACCGCGATTTCAATGAAGTCTAAGAAAAAACCTAAAACAAAAATTACAGCCATTACAATTATAAATTTTACCCAAAACCCTCCTGGAAGAGAGTTAAGATAATCTTTAACTAATTCTTCACCGCCAAATGCTCTAAATGCTGCAGTAAGCATAGCTGCGCCAAGAAGGATAATAAAAACTAGTGAAGTAGTTTTAGCTGTTTCTAGCATAACTTCTTGCATTGTATTTTCTTTATTAAATAGGCGCTTGCCACTCCAAACTAAAGATACAATAATTAAGATAGAGCCAACAATTCCAAGAAATATACCAATTTTATCATCAAATGAATTAATAAGTTTTATATTCATGTCATAATTAGAAATGGCATAACCTATTAAAAATAATCCAATTAAAATTATTAATGCTGGATAATATGAAAAGCGATTATTGTGTTGTCTATATCCCGCCATAACAATTGCCCCTGCTGCCCCAATAGCTCCGGCTTGATTAACGGTGGCAATACCAGAAATAATAGATCCTAAAACTAAAATAATAAGTGTTAAAGGTGGAATTAAAATTAATAAAACATTAATCCAAAATTTTTTATCCATTTTGCCTTTATATGGAACTGGTGGAGCAATTTTAGGAAATAAAAAGGCAGCAATTAAGATATATGCCATATAAATACCAACTAAAAGTAAACCTGGTACGAATGCACCTAAAAACATTTCTCCTGCACTTGTTGAAATAACATCAAACATTGATGGCATTGAAAATTCACCAGTTGATTCTTTATAAAGAGCTTTTCTCATAGTACTTGCTTGATCAGATGCTGAAGACAACTGATCAGCTAAAATTATTAATACTATAGAAGGTGGAATTATTTGACCTAATGTTCCGGATGCCGCAATAGTTCCCGTAGCAAGTGGTGTAGAGTACTTATTCCTCAACATTGCAGGTAATGAAATTAATCCCATTGCAACAACTGTAGCCCCAACAATTCCAGTAGTAGCAGCTAATAAAGCTCCTACAAAAACTACTGAAATACCTAATCCACCACGAACAGGCCCAAAAAGTTGTGCCATTGTAACTAATAAATCTTCAGCAATCTTTGATCTTTGAAGCATGATACCCATAAATATGAATAAGGGTATAGCTATTAATGTGTCTCTTTCAACTTCCCAATAAACACCCCTAAGATTTGTAACACCTGCTGAAAGCCACTCCACAGCTCCACCAGAATAAAAATAAGCATCAACATTGCCTTCTAAAACAAGTCCAGTTAAAGAAGCTAGCATTATTGACAAAATTGCTGAGCCTGGAAGAGCAAACGCTACAGGAAATCCAGAGGCTAAGGCTATTCCCATCAAAATAATTAATATTGCTAAAAAAAGTAATTCCATAAATATTTAATAACCTGAAGAGTTTGTTGCTACCCTTTTTCCTTTTTCATTTTTATAATCAGCTATGGACTCAAAAAAATAACTAATAAATTGTATTAACATTGTAATTCCAAAAATACCTAAAAAAACAGCCATATGATATTTTATAAACATTCCAACACTGCCTTGTTGTGTGACTTCAAAATTTGTGATTGGACTATTAATTATAGATTGCTTTCCATTAAAACCCACAAAAATTATAACAATAGATGTAGTCCATCCTAACATAATTGACCCTACTGAATTAAGTAAATATTTAGTTTTATCTTTTAATCCTTGATAAAGTATATCAACTCTAACATGACCATCTTCATACAATGTGTAAGCAGATGCAAAAAGAAATAAACCTGCATACCAGTATCTTACTAAATCACCCATAAATGTTTGTTCATAAGAAAATACAAATCTTGTAATTACAATGATTAACTCAGATGCTACAATTAAAAGTGATAACCAGTGAAATCCAATCGTTTTTGTGTATTTAGCTACAATAAAACCTAAAAAAATTAAAGGTATATGAAAGTACAACCCAACAAAAACAGGACGACTAAAATTAGAAACAAATTGTTTAGATAAAAATAAATCAAAAATCTTTTCAACTCGCATAAATGCTATTGTTATATCAACAATACCAATTATTAATACAATCCAAAAAAATGATCTAATTAAATAGAGATTTAAATTATGTAAAATAATTGAATCAGTTCTATAAGAAATACTTTTTTTTCTAACATAATAAATTGTTATTAATGCAATAATTATGTAAATCAATAATTCAAAAATAGCTAAAAAAGAAAATTTTTTAAAAAGAGTTAATATACCAGGAAAATCAAACCCTACTTGCATTACATTATCAATTAGAAATGCAATAATAAAGGAAATGGATAACCATCCAAATAGTTTTAAAATTAAATCTGAAGCTTTCATATTATTGATAAAAAAAGGATTAAGAAAACTCTTAATCCTTTTTTGTATTTTATGTTAAGAAATATTTAATACTCTATTTCTTTGGTTAGTGTAATTCACTTCAAAATTAGCCATCATAGTTCCACACTCTCTCATGAAACTTTGATATGCATCATCAACTTTTTTGGTCATTGCTGAGTGAGCTCTAGTTTCTTCAAACACCTCTTTAGCTGCCTCACCAAATGCATCCCAAACATCATCGTTAAATGACTTAACTTGCGTTCCATGATCTTTAACAAGTTTGGCTAAATATTCACCATTTTTTGCACAAGTTTCTTCATACTGTGCGGCATGTTCTTCCATACAAGCAGCAGTAATTAAAGCTTGTTCATTTTTAGTTAATCCACCCCAAAAACTTGCGTTAAAACCCATTCCAAGGCATGAACCTGGCTCATGCATTCCGCCAGTGTAATAAAACTTTGCTGCCTCATAAAATTTCATGAAATAATCGTTATAAGGACCAACCCACTCTGTTGCATCAATAGATCCTGATACAAGATTTTCATAAATTTGACCGCCTGGCAGAGATACTGGTGATGCGCCCAGTTTTGACATAACTGTTCCACCAAGTCCTGGTATTCTCATTTTTAATCCTTTAAGATCTTCACCAGAATTTATTTCTTTATTAAACCAGCCACCAGCTTGAGTTCCTGTTCCACCACAAGGAAGAGCTTTTAAACCAAACTCTCCAGATAATTCATCCCATAACTTTTGGCCACCACCAAATTTTATCCAAGCATTCCATTCAACTGTAGTCATTCCAAAGGGAACCGAAGTGAAGTAATTAAAAGCAGCATGTTTACCTTTCCAGTAATATTCTGCGGCAATATAAGCTTGAGAATTTCCTGATGAAACTTCATCAAAAACATCGAAAGCACCAACTTTTTCACCAGCAGCAAAATATTTTACTTCTAAAGAACCTTCTGAAAGTTCTGTAATTCTTGCAGCTAATCGTTGTGCTGATAAACCAAGTCCAGGAAAATCTCTAGGCCATGTAGAAACTACATTGATTGTTTTTTTGATTTTTGGACAGCTGGAGCACTTACATCTTTTTTTCACCTTGATCACAAGATGAAAGTAAAGCTAACCCACCCAAACCTGCAGCAGTTGCAACTCCTGCTTTTTTGAAAAAATCTCTTCTTTTCATTAATTCCTCCATAATTCACTAAATCTAAGAAATTTATTATTAGAATAATTCTAAACTAAAAATATATTAATAAAAAGTACTATTTTGTAGTAATTAATATATTTTATTTTAGCTTAAAATTTAATCAAATTTTGGGGGCCTTGGAAAACCATTAGGAACTAATTTACCAACGCTTCCACGTTTTCCAATCCAACCTGAAATATCCTTTTCTGTTCTTTGTCTTCCACCTGTTAAATTCCATACAATTCCATCTGTTTTAGAAATTGATTTTATATCTTCCAAATAACCGTCTTTATATCTTTGTAAAATAACACCTTTACCTTTATTCAATTCAGGCAGTTCAGATAAACTGAAAACTAGCATTTTTCTATTACTTCCTGTCACTGCCAGATACTCTTTATCACAAATTGTCAAAGCTTTAGCTTTCTTATTTTCATTAAGATTAAAAACTTTTTTACCTGATCTTGTTGCTGCAATTAATTTGTCAGTTTTTATTTTGAAACCCAAACCATCTGATGATGCTATTGCAACCTCGCCTTCAAAATAACTAAATAAGTTCACTATTTTTTCGTTATTATCTAAATCAAAAAATTTTGATAACGGTTCACCAAAACCACGTCCAGAGGGTAATTTATTTCCTAAAATACTATAAAAAGATCCATTCTCAGAAAAAAAGATTATTTTATCATTTGTTTTAGCGTGAATAACTTTTTTTATGGTATCTCCTTCTCGTAATTTGAATTCTGAATTTAATTCAATATGACCTTTTTGCGATCTAATCCAGTTTTGACTAGATAAAATAATTGTAATTGGCTCCTCTTCTATGTATTCATTAAAATCTGGTATTTCTATTTTAGGAGCCACTTCAAAAGTAGTTTTTCTATTGATTTTATTTTTTAAACTATTTTTTATTTCTTTAATCTCATCAATTAAAACATTTTTCTTAATCCCCTCATCTGATAGGATTTTTAATAATGTTTCTTGCTCAGATAACAAATTATTTTTTTCTTTTTTTAATTCAATTTCTTCTAACTTTCTTAAAGACCTTAATCTCATATCTAAAATTGAATTGGCCTGTATTTCAGATAATTTAAACTCTTTGATTAGAACTTCTTTAGGTTCATCTTCTTGTCTAATAATTTCAATTACTCTATCTAGATTTAAGTAAACAATTATTTGTCCATCAATAACCTCTAAACGATCTGTAATTTTGTTTAATCTGAAATTTGATTTTCTTTCTAAGATTTCTTTTCTATGTTCTAGCCAATCAATCAATGCGTTTTTAAGCGATCTTACTCCAGGAATATTATTTTTATCTAAATAGTTTAAATTTAAATGAACTTTAGCCTCTAAGTCAGTTAACTTAAATAAATTTTCCATTAAAATTTCTGGTGATACATCTCTATTTTTAGGTTCAATTACAATTCTGATATTTTCAGCACTTTCATCCAATATCTCCGACATTAATGGAATTTTTTTATCTTCTACCAAATTATCAATTTTCTCAATTAATTTACTTTTAATAATTTGATATGGAATTTCAGAAATTATTATTTGCCATTTTCCATTTTTTAACTTTTCTACATTCCATTTTGACCTAACTCTAAAACTTCCTTTTCCAGATTTGTAAGTTTGATAAATTGAATCCTCTGATTCAATTATAATACCTCCAGTGGGTAAGTCTGGACCTTTTACAAAACTAATAATTTTTTTATCCGTAGCGTCTGGAAATTTTAGCAAATGTAAACAAGCATCAAATAATTCTGATAAATTATGAGGTGGAATTGAAGTTGCCATACCTACAGCAATACCATGTGAACCATTTGCTAATAAATTTGGTATGGCAGAAGGAAGTACAACTGGCTCATTATCTTCACCATCATATGTTTCTTTGAAATCAACAGTATTTGAATCAATATCTTTTATCAATAATTCTGCAAATTCAGTGAGCTTTGCCTCAGTATATCTCATTGCAGCAGCATTATCTCCATCAATATTTCCAAAATTACCTTGACCATCTACTAATGGGTATTTTAATGAAAATTCTTGTGCCATTCTTACCATGGCATCATAAATAGCTGCATCACCATGAGGATGAAACTTACCCATTACATCTCCAACAACTCTAGCTGATTTTTTAAAGTTACTATTGGGATTTAATTTTAGTTGCCTCATAGCATAAATTAATCTCCTATGAACAGGTTTTAATCCATCCCTTACATCAGGCAATGAACGAGATGTAATTGTTGAGAGGGCATAGGATAAATATCTCTCTGAAATTTCTTCAGAAAATAATCTATTAATAATTTTCAAATCTTCCATCATAAACCTCTTTATTTAAAATTATTTTGTAATCTTATTCTTGCAAATAATAATTTAGTTAAATTATTAAAATCAAAAGTATCTAAAAATTTTTTTATAAAAAACAAAGTTAAGCTAAATCCAGAACATATATCATCATTTTCATTATTGTTAATAACATTTACACCTCCTAAAAAAAACGGTAATTTTAATAATCTATTTTCGTATTTCCCAGCAAAAGAGCTACCTACTGCATTTCCAGATTTAGGGCTTACATATTTTAAATTTTTTTTATCTCCTGAAACAGTACATTCACTAAAATTTAATGGGGTGCCAACTTCATTTAACAAATCTAATTCCCAAAAAATATATAATTTCAAAACTTCATTATTTGAAGGATTAATTGGAATTTCTTTTAAGAAAGTTTTAGATTTTTGAAAAAAAAAAGGAGCATTTTTCTCTTTCAGGCAAAATGAATGAAGTTAACGAACAAAAAGACGAAATTATATCTAGTCTTATTTTGTCATTAAAAATTTTTCCAACAGTTGTCTCAATTAACTCAATTTTAAAAAAACCCAATTGATTTGATATTCTTGAAGACCATGAAACACTCACTAAATCACCTGGTTGTATTAAATATTGCTTCTTATTAAAGTTATTAAACCAACCCATGTGCCTTCCATGATTATTAGTAAGTACGTTCAAAAGATTTCCTTTTTCTCCTCTTTTTTCAATCTTTAAAATAATTCCAATATCTGTCCAATTATCCATTTAATTTTGACCTTTGTGATTCAATTCTTTTATATTATTCATCCAATTATTTTTAATTTTAATAAATAGAAATAAATTCACCTTTTTATTAAAAACTTTTTCTAAATCTTCTCTAGAAGAAATTCCTATCTTTTTAAATTTTCACCATTTTTACCAATAATAATTCTTTTATGATTATATTTTGATACATTTATATTTTGATGAATTGTGATGGATTTTTTTGTTTCTTTCCAAATGACAGTTTCAACAAAAAGGTTATATGGTAATTCGGAATTAAGATAATTAAAAAGTTTTTCTCTTGTGATTTCCGAAGAAAATACTCTTTCAGATAAATCTGTAAGTTGATCCTTATTATATAAAAATGGGCTTACTTGGTATAAGTTGTTTGCAGAAAATCAATTAAATCTTTACAACCTTGTCCTTTTTTAGCTGAAACCATAAAAACATTTTTAAATTTAAAAATTTCTTGGATATTTTTTACAATTATTAAAAGTTTTTCCTTTTCTATTAAATCTATTTTATTAATTATTAAAGAAGAATTATTCTTATTGAGATTTAAACTTTTTAATAATTTTTGAAAATTCTAAAAATTTATTTTTACTTGAAGTTGCATCATATAAAACGCAAATATGTTCATAATTATTTAATTCAGAAATAGTGTTTTTAACAATATGTTTTTCCAAAGCTTTTTTTGGCTCAAACAATCCGGGTGTGTCTACAAAAATTATTTGACAATCTGGTTTATTATTTTCAGTATTTTTAATGTTAAGTATCCCCTTTGTTGAAAATCTTGTTGTTTGAACCTTTCTTGAAACAATCGAAACTTTTTGTCCAAGCAAATGATTTAGCAATGTTGATTTTCCAACATTAGGAGGTCCAACTAAATATACAAATCCAGATTTAGTATTAATTTTTAGACTCCATCATTTTTAAAAGATTTTTTGCAGCATTTTCTTGAGCTTTTTGTATACTTGAACCTTCACCAAAAGCATAATTATGAGAATTAATTGATACATTTACTTTAAATTGAGGATCATGGTCTGGCCCAGTTTTTTCTTCAACAGTATAAACTGGAATCTTTTTAAAATACTTTAAAGAATATTCTTGAAGTAAACTTTTTGGATGTTTATCAACAACATTTTTAATATTTGAGTTATTTAAGATTTTATTTTCAATAAAAAATTTTGCATTATCTATATTTGAGTCGATATAAATTGCAGCAATTATGGATTCAATAAGATCTGACATTATTGAGTCTTTTTTTTTCTAAAGAGTCTCCTTTTGTACAACCACAAATTTGTTTAAATTTAAACTTATTGCTACATTTGATAAAAATTTTGTATTTGTATATTTTTGAAATAATATACTTAAATCGCCCTCTTGAAAATTAGGAAATTTTTTAAATATCAAATCGGATATTATGAAGCCTAAAATTCTATCTCCAAGAAATTCTAATCTTTCATAATTAAAAACTTTTTTATGTTTATTATTTATCTTTATACTTGAATGAGTAAGAGCTTCATCTAATAGTTTAATATCTTTAAATTTATAATCTAAAATTTTTTCAATTTCAGAATAAAATTTATTCTATTTTTTTCCTATTCTTGAAAATCTAATTAAATTGTGCCATTTCCAAAATTCATAAAATCTAGCAGATCCATTATGAGAGAAAAAAATAATTTGAGCTTTACCAATTAAATTAATTTTTGGGACAAAACCAACCTCAGAAGCTCTGCTATCTTTACTATTATCACGGTTGTCTCCCATAAAGAAAAAATTATCCATGGGTACTGTAAATTTAATTGTATTATCAAAAAAATCATTGTCACTAGCTTCAATTATTTTGTATGATTTTGTGTTAAAAATATTTTCTTCATATTCAATCAAATTTATCTTACTTCCATTATTTTTAGTGATTTGGCCAATATTAGTTTTTTTTCTATTTACCAATTTATCATTGACATATAACCTTCCATCTAAAAGCTTGAACAGTATCACCAGGTAATCCAATCAATCTTTTTATATAATCAACTTGTTCATCACCTGGTTTTCTAAAAACAATTATGTCACCTCTTTGAGGAACATCGTATATCAATCTATCTTTAATTGGCAAAATACCAAATGGAAAACTATACCTTGAATAACCATAAGAATATTTTGAAACAAATAAGTAATCGCCAACCAATAATGATGGTATCATTGACCCTGATGGTATATTAAATGGCTCAAATAAAATGGATCTAAAAAGAACAGCTATAGTACCTGCATAAAATAAGGTTTTTATTAATTCATAAAAACTATTATTATTTTTATCTTTGTTTATTGACATTTAAAATCTCTATTTATTTCTTTATGCAATAGCTAATTTAGATGAGCAAGAAAAATAATTACAAAAGCCAATGCATTAGGTTTTTCATCTGATATTGAGATATGGAAATTAAATTTACAATTCAATGATTTTTCTAAATCAGATACTCTGATTTTAGTTCTACCAATTAAATTAACATATGGTTTTCCATTATCGTTAGATAAAATTTCAATTTCATTTAAATGCAATGTATTTTCTCTATTTGGTGATATAGCTTTCCAAAACGCTTCTTTTCCAGCAAATCTTTTAGAGAAATAAAGAGCTTTATTGTAAGAGTTTTTTAGAATTATTGATTTCTTCATTACTAAAAATTTTAAATAAAAATTTATCTCCAAACTTATTTAATAATTTTTCAACTCTTTCAGAGTTAATTAAATCAGTGCCAATACCGTAAATCATTTTCTAGCTGTTTTTATAATCTCTTTCATTTTTAAAATGCTATTTTTTAAACCACTAAAAATGGATTCTCCAATTATAAAATGTCCTATATTCAATTCTTTAATCTCTTTTATTGAAGCAATATTGGAAACATTATCATAGTTTAAGCCGTGTCCTGCATGACAATCAAAACCTAATTTTTCTGCATATTGAGCAGCTTCTTTTATCAACGATAATTTTTCATTCATAATTTTTTCTGTTCTTGAATCTGCATATGAACCCGTATGAAATTCTAATGTTTTAATACCTAAAGATTTGAGGCTGTCAATTTGATTAAAGTTAGGCTCGATAAAACAGGCTACCTCAATTTTGGAATTTGATAAAAAATTTAATAATCTTTCTATATTCTGTATATTTGACTTAACGTCTAAACCACCTTCAGTTGTAACTTCCATTCTTTTCTCAGGAACAAAACAAATTGATCTAGGATTCAATCTTAAAGCTATTTTAGTCATCTCTTCAGTAGGTGCAATTTCTAAGTTAATTGGTAAATCAACTTTATCCTTAATTAAAAAAATATCGTCATCTTTAATATGTCTTCGGTCTTCTCTTAAATGCATGGTGACAGAATCAACCTTACATTCTTTTAAAATCATAGCCGCCTTAAGAGGATCTGGATGAATTTGACCACGGGCATTTCTTAATGTTGCAACATGGTCTATATTTATTCCTAATTTGCACATTTTAGTTATATATTCATGCTTTTCTTTTTTTAAATGAAGACATTAAAAATTTTACTGTAAAATAAGAAATAAACCAAACAGGAATTGATACAATTAATGAACCAATCAACATTGGAATTAAAATATCATAACCTTGGTTAAATAAACTTTGAAAGGTTAATTCTAGAGAAAAGTATTGATCAATATTAAAAAATATGTTTCCTATTTTATATATAAATATCCAAATGAATGGAAAAGTAAATGGGTTCCCAACAAATGTTCCAATTAGTGAAGCTACTATATTACCTCTAAAAATATATGCAAAAATAACAGCAAGTAAAAAATGAAACCCTATAAATGGAGTGAATGATACCATTGAACCACAAGCAAATCCTATCAGCTAACTTTATCTTTTGAATCTTTTACTCTTATTAATTTTAAAAATAAAATAAACTTGCTCTTTTTAAATTAATCGAAAATAAATTTTAAAACTTTTTGATTTTTTTTTAAAAAGTTCATTAACTTTTTCTCTTTCTACACTTTCTACAAAATCTGACAATCTTAAAGCAGCTATAATTTCATTTAAATGAGACAGGTTTTCAACCTCAAGATCTATTGTAAACTTATAAAAGTTTATATCTCTATTTATTACTTGTAGATTTGAAATATTTCCATTGATACTACTAATTATTCTTGTTACATCAGCTAAACTACCTGGTTCATTCATTAAAACAGCAATTAATTTACCTCTATACAAAATATCTTTTTCTCTTTCCCATGATATATCTAGCCATCTTTCTGGAGTATCATGAAATTTTTCAAGAGAAAAACAATCTAAAGAATGAACCGTAATTCCTTTGCCAGTGGTTACAATTCCTACAATACGATCTCCTGGAAGTGGACTACAACAATGAGCATAATGAATTGCCATGCCTGGGATTGCACCATTTATATTTAGGTTATCTTTTTTATTATTAAAAATTCTTTTTATAAATGGTTTTTTTCTAAAAACATTAAAATACTTATTTTCAGGGTATATAGATTTTATCACTTCACTAGAAAAAATATTACCTTTACCTATCTCAATCAATAGTTCATCTACATCCAATAATTCATATTTTTCAATAAAATTCTTTAATTCTTTAAAATTTAATTTTTTATTTTTCTGCTTATACTCATTTCTTAATAAAGATGTTCCAAGTTGTTTATATTCTTCAACTTCTTTTTTTCTAATAAATCTTCTAATGCTTGATTTTGCCTTACCAGTGATACAATTTTCCAGCCAATTAGGATCTGGATAACCATTAGATGAAGTAAGTATTTTTACTTGATCACCATTTTTTAATTCTGAAGTTAAAAGTCTTACTTTATTATTAATTTTTGCACCAACAGCAGCGTTTCCTAATTCAGAATGTACAGCATAAGCAAAATCAATTGCAGTAGCATGAACAGGTAAATTAATTATATTCCCTTTTGGAGTAAAGCAAAAAACCTGATCATTATACATCTCTAATTTAGTATGTTCTAGGAATTCATTAGGATGGTTAGATTCTTCAATTATTTGAAGTAATTCTCTAACCCATTTAAATTTTATACCTTCTTTATATTTTGTTCCATTTTTATACATCCAGTGAGCTGCAACTCCATTTTCAGCGAATTCATCCATTTCGTAAGTTCTAATTTGAATTTCAATTTTTGTTTTTTTAGGTCCAATCAAGCCTGTATGTAATGATTGATAACCATTTCTTTTTGGTGCTGATATATAATCTTTAAACCTTCCCATTATAGCAGTATAATTTTGGTGTAATAGACTTAATAATTTGTAACAATCTTCTTTTTTTTTGACAATAATTCGAAAAGCCATAATGTCTGAGAGATTATCCATTCCAACTTTTTTTGTTTGCATTTTTTTCCAAATGGAATAACAAGTCTTTTTTCTTCCAGAAATTTCAACAAAAATTTTCTTATCAAATGCAATTTTTTTAATTTCTTTAATAATTAATGGAATATTTACTTTGTCCTCTGAATAAATTAAGTCTAATCTTTTTTGTATAGAGTTTCTTGTTTCATTATTAATTATAAAAAAACATTTTTCTTCTAACTCTGACTGAATTCCAATTATTCCAAGTCTTTCTGCTAATGGAACATAAATTTCAAGTGTTTCTGTACAAATTTTAATTTGTCTTTGCTTATCTTTAATGCCCTCAATTGTTCTAATATTATGAAGTCTATCAGCTAACTTTACAAGTAGTACCCTAATATCGTCAGACGAAGAGATTAAAAGCTTTCTAAAATTTTCTGCCTGAGCTAGTCCAAATTTAAGTTCAATTTTTGTTAATTTTGTAACACCATCAACTAACTTACTAATCTCTAAACCAAATAATTTTTTTATATCTTGAATAGTAACAGCACTATCTTCAACAACGTCGTGAAGTAAAGCTGTAATAATTGTGGAACTATCTAGACCCATATTAGAAAGAATTTCTGCAACTGCTATTGGATGAGTAAAATAATCTTTTCCATCATCTCTATATTGTCCAGCATGCTTCGATTTACTAAAATCATAAGCTTTTTTAATTAAATCTAGAGATTTAATGTAATTCTTATTTTTTAAATTTAGAAAAAATTTAGTGTCAAGCATATCATTTCTGAAATAATTATCTTTCAGAAATTATAACGAATATAATAAATTTTGCTATTCTTCTTTTCTAATTAATTCATCTGAAACATCTTCAAATGAATCTTCTGTGTTTTTAAAGAAACTATTTGGATTTAAGTTTTTATCATTTCTTCTTGATTTAAATAACTTGAAAATTCTTCTTCAATATCATTCTCTTCATCTTCTTCATTGTTTATTACAACTTTTTGAAGAGACTTGAGATATCTTTCTTTTAAATCATCATAAGTTATTGCACCGTCACCAATCTCTCTTAATGATATTACTGTATTTTTGTCATTATCTTTATCAACTTCTATTTGAACTCCGTTAGAAATTTCTCTTGCTCTTTGCGAAGCTGCGATAATTAGTTCAAATCTATTTTGAACTTTTTCTAATACAATCTTCAACCGTTACTCTTGCCATAAAAACCTCTGAACGACTTTGCATAATAGTTTTAATTAAAAAAATCAATCAATTTTTAATTTTTTAATTTTTTGGCATTTCACTTTTTCTAAAAAAAATTTAATGTTCTTTTTAAACAATGGATGTAACCAATGTGAATCTATTTCAAAAAGTGGCAATAAAACAAATTTCCTTAAATGCATTCTTGGATGAGGAATTTTTAATAACAATGAATTTTTTACATTTCCATTAAATGATATAATATCAAGATCAATACATCTTGGCATATTTTTAAAAATTCTTACACGTCCAAATTTTTGTTCTACAATTTGAATAATTTTTAAAACTTTATTAACGTTATGATTTGAATTACATAAAAATACAGAATTATAATATTTTGGTTGAGAACTTTTTGGAATAGGTTCACTTATATACCAAGATGATTTTTGAATTATTTTTATATTAAATTTAGAAAGTTCATTTATAGCTTTATTACAGTTTTCTATTGGGTAAAAACCCTCTGGACTATTTATATTTGATCCAACAGATATGATAAATTTATTTTTCATTTTAATTTTATAATTTAATATTTAAACTTATGAAACCAAAAAAAAATTGTACTATTTGTAATAGATTAGCCGATTATAGAACTCAAAACAAAATCTTATTTCCAGACTTTTACAATGATAGAGTTTTAGGGATAGGATCACTTTCTAGTAAACTTTTAATTGTTGGTTTAGCGCCTGGCTTACGAGGAGCAAATAGAACAGGTAAAATTTTTAATGGTGATTTTTCTGGAAATTTGCTTTTCAAGTTCTTAAACAAATATAATATTTCAGAGAGCTATTCTGAACTTGAAAAAATAAGTAATATTAATTGTAGAATTACAAACGCAGTCAAATGTTTGCCACCTAATAATAAACCAAATTCATTTTGAAATAAAAAAATGTAATGTTTTTTTACGTTCAGAAATTAATAAAATGAAAAATCTAAGAATTATTTTAACATTAGGTCAAATTTCTCACAATAGTACGATCATTGCATTAAATAAAAACTTATCCGAATATAAATTCAAACACCTTAAAAAACATAAGATTAATGATCAAATTATTTTGCTTAATAGTTATCACTGTTCAAAATATAATATTAATACTAAGAGATTAAAAATTTCTGATTTGGATAATATTTTTAAATTGATAAAAAAATTATTGCACTTTTAAAAGTCTTTGCTTTGACCTTTCCCAATCTCTCTTTTTTATAGTTTCTCTTTTATCAACTTGTTTTTTACCTTTAGCAAAACCTAAATTAACTTTAACAATCCCCTTTTTGTTAAAATAACAACTTAATGGAATTATTGTATAACCATCTCTTTTAATCATTCCAAAAATTTTATTTTTTTCTTTTTTATGCAAAAGTAATTTTCTAAATCTTTTAGGCTCATGATTTTGCCCTTTGGCTGCTAAATCATACTCTGGAATATTAAAATTGATTAAAACAAGATCTCCATCTTCTTGACTTGCATATGCTTCTCTTATACTAGCTTTTCCCAAACGCAAGCTTTTCACTTCACTACCTAGTAAAACAATCCCAGCTTCTAAAGTTTCAGTAATATTGTAATCAAATCTTGCTTTTTTATTTTCAGCAATTGGTTTATTCATTTAAAACTACATTAGCTCAGCAAACTTAAGCCCTTCTTCAACTCTTTTTTTACTTTCAGATGCTATTTCAACAATTGGTAATCTTGTGTCACTTTGACAAATATTAAGTAGAGATGCTGCGTACTTTAATGGTCCAGGACTTGTTTCACAAAACAAAGCATCATGAAGAGGCATAAGTTTTTGATTTATATCTTGGGCAGTTTTAATATCGCCTTGTTGCCAAGCATTATGCATTCTTGACAGTAACTTAGGTGCTATATTAGCTGTAACAGAAATGCAACCATGTCCTCCAGCAGCAAGATAAGGTAAAGCCGTACCGTCTTCACCAGACAATTGTATAAATTTATCATTAATAACATTTAAAAGACGCGTAGGACGACCTAAATCTGCAGTTGCATCTTTTACTCCAACTATTAATTCATGTTCGGCCAGCTTAGCCATTGTTTCATCTGTCATCCCAATTACAGATCTACCAGGAATATCATAAATTATTATAGGTTTTGAACTTACATTTGCTAATTCAGTGTAGTGAGCCAATAGTCCGGCTTGAGTTGGCTTATTATAATAAGGTGTAACAACAAGCAGTCCATCTGCCCCTACATCACAAGCATGTTTAACAAATTCAATTGCTTCAGCGGTAGAATTTGAACCAGCTCCAGCTATTATTGGTACTCTTCCATTAGCTTGATCTATACAAACTTCTATAACTTTTTTATGTTCATCATGAGATAAAGTTGGAGACTCTCCAGTTGTTCCAACAGGAACTAAGCCATGGGTTCCATTATCTATTTGAAAATCAACTAATTTTCTATATGCATCATAATCTACTTCACCATTTTTAAAGGGTGTTAAAAGTGCAGTATATGAACCAGTGAACAACATATTTACCTCTTAATTATTTAATATTTACAAAATTAAAGCATTTATTTAATAATGAATTATTAAACATTTAGTTATATGAAAAGTCTAGTTAATTATCAAGAAATAGAAAAAGCGTATAATAGAATATCTAACTATGCTACGAAGACCCCATTACTTTCATCTGACCTTTTAAATAAAGAATTTAGCTCCAACATTTTTATAAAAGCAGAAAATTTACAAAAAATTGGAGCTTTTAAATTTAGAGGAGCTATGAATTCAATTTTAAAACTTGATGATGATAAAAAAAATGTTCTTGCATGGTCAAGTGGCAATCATGCACAAGCCATTGCGTCTGCATGTTATTTGACTAATAAAAATGCTACAATTGTTATGCCAGAGGACTCCCCAAATGCAAAGTTAAATGGAACAAAATCATGGGGAGCAAATATTGTAACATTTGACAGATATACAGAATCCAGAGAAGAAATTGGTACTAATTTAGCAAAAGAAATTAATGCTGAAATCATTCCTCCATTTGATCACCCTGACGTTATCAACGGTCAAGGTACAGTAGGCTATGAAATTATAAAAGATTGTAAAAATAATAATCTTGTTCCTGATTTAGTTTTGTGCTGCTGCGGTGGTGGTGGTCTTATCGCAGGAGTAAGTACAGCAATTAAATCAGAATATCCTAATGTTCCTATATATGCAGTTGAGCCTGAAGATTATAATGATACCTACTTATCATTAAGAGATAATAAAATTACTGAAGTTGATGTTTCAAAAAAATCAATATGTGATTCATTATTAGCCAGTAAACCTGGAGAACTGACATTTTCAATTAACAAAGAAAATTTAAGTGGATCACTTTTGGTAAGTGATTTAGAAGCATTGAAAGCAATGAAATATGCTTTTCAATATTTCAAAATAATTTTAGAACCTGGTGGAGCAGTTGCATTAGCTTCTGCATTGTTCAATAAAATTGACATTAAAAACAAAACGGTTGTGATCATTGCTTCTGGTGGAAATGTAGACCCAGACATTTTTGAAAAATCATTAAAAATTTCAATTTAGAAATTTTACAACTTTCTCAAACTTAGGCCTAATTCTTTCTAATGGATCTTCTTTTTTTTCTCCTATGTAGATAAACCCAGCAATCTTATCTTTAGAAACATCTCCTCCTAAATATTCTAACATTTTATTATTATAGGAATACCATTCAGTAACCCATTGTACTGCATAATTTAAAGATTGAGCTGCAATAGTTATATTTTGACAAACAGCTCCAGTAGAAAGCATCATTTCCCAATTCGGAATTTTTTGACTATCTGCTGGGGTGTAAATTACTGCAATAATTTTATCAGCTCTCATAAACCTATTTCTTTCAAATAGTAATTTTTCTTCATTAAGGTCAGTATTATTTTTTTTAAATTCTGGTTCTAATATTTCTTCTCCAATGGTTTTTCTCATATCCTTTTGTATTACAATCAATCTCCAAGGAGCTAATGCACCATGATCAGGAACTCGTAAAGCACATTCTAAAATATCTTTCAAATCACTATCTAGAACTTTTCCTGGCAACATTTTTTTTGCCGTCACAGATCTTCGTTTTTTTAAAAAACTTATTATTTCATTCATAAGAAAAACCTCTCAGTAAATATTACTTTACATATTTATATTGTCATCTAAACAATTATTATCGAATGTATTATTTAGATCCAAACTTAATTTTAATTATTATTCTATCAATAATGGCTGGTGGTTTAATGAAAGGCACTCTTGGGCTTGGAATGCCCATGGTAGCAGTGCCGATAATTGCTTACTTCCTACCTCCTACGACTGCTATGATGCTTCTTTGCTTTCCGATATTGAGTACAAACTTTCTTCAAATGCAAATACAAAAAGGTCTAGGAAGTTTAAGATTTCTTCCATTGTTATTTTTTTTAGTTATTGGATTAATAGTTGGTGGGAGATTAATTGTAGAAATTGAACTTAATACTGTTTCGATAATAATTGCTATTTCAATTATTTTTGCAGCATTAGTAAATTTTTTTGGTTTTCGTATAGATAATATAGACTTAAAGTATGAAAGACCAATTACATCAGTGTTAGGTTTTTTTTCAGGAATACTTGGTGGGTTATCTACTTTTTATGGCCCTCCAATATTAACCTATTTAATATCCGTCAATTTATCTAAAGAATTTTTTATAAGAACAATTGCTACAATGTATTTTATCGGATCAATCCCCTTATACGGTTCATTATTATATCATGGCCTTGGTACCTTAAATGACTTATTTATAAGTTTTTTCTTAATTATACCCGCACTTATAGGACAATATTTTGGAACAAAAATTAGACATAGACTATCAAACGATCTTTTTAGAAAATGTATACTTATAACTTTAATGATATTAGGGTTAATTTTATTATTTAAGAACTTTTAAAAATGCATAAAAAACTTAATCTACCTAAAAAAATTTGTAAAACTTGTAAATTAGAATTTTCTTGGCGAAAAAAATGGAAAAAAGATTGGGAAAACGTTTTATATTGTTCAGAGAAATGTAAAAGAAATTCTATAAAAAATTAATTTTTTTCGAGTTTGAACAAACCACCATTTTTTTCATCAGAAATAAGTAAAACATAACCATTGGGATGAGTTAATACATCTCTAATTCTACCAATTTTATTTTTCAAAATACCTATTTCAGAAATAGGCCTTTTATTTTTAAGTTCTATAACATAAAGACTTCTAAATTTTAACGATCCAACTAATATTTTATTTTTAAAGCTCTTTATAGAATTTTTATTATAGTAAGTTATACCAGATGGAGCGATAGAAGGTATCCATTTCCATATAGGCTCTTCATAACCTTCAACTGGTCGATTTACTCCTATTTTACCTCCCCAATATTCTTTTCCATAAGTAACTATAGGCCATCCATAATTTTTATTTTTTTTAATTATATTAATTTCATCCCCGCCTTTAGGACCATGTTCATGAGACCAAACCTCATCAAATTCTTTTAAATAAATTAAACCTTGAGGATTTCTATGACCTATAGAAAATATGCCTGATTTCCAATTTTCAACATTAACATCTGGAATACCTTGATAATTTAATTTTAATATAGTTCCTGGATAGTTTTTGGGGTTTTGAGAATTATTTCTATCACCTCTATCTCCTAAACTGATCAAAATAGAACCTTTGTAATCAATCATTCTACACCCGAAATGGACACCATTATTAGATCTATGTTCAGAATTAAATATAATTTTTTTATTAAAAAATTTATTATTTTTTATTTCATGCCTTGCGATTACTAAATCAGTTTTTAGATCTTGGTAACATGTATAAGCAAATTGTTTTTTGTTATGCTTTATATATAGAACATCTAACAAGCCACCCTGTCTTTTTAAAAAAACATCTTTAAAATATATCTTTTCAATAATTTTTTTGTTTAAAAAATTATAAATACTAAGAGTTCCTTTTTTTTCTGTAATTAAAATATTATCACTATCTATCAAATCCATGCCCCATGGATTTTCTAAATCAATAAGCTTAGACAACTTTAAATTATTTTCTAATTTTGAACTTGCATAAGCAAAAGCTAAAGAAATAAAAATTTGTAAAAATACGATTAATAAAGTTGTAAATTTAATTTGATGCATAATAAGTATCCTTATAATATAATCTTATATCGAAAGATAGAAATATGACCATTAAATTTGAAAATATTACGGATCACACTGGCATAATTATAAATAACTTTGATGCTTCTAGAGATGTTAATGATGAAAAAATTTTGCAGATTAGAGAGCTTATTCAAAAAAAACATTTTATTTGTTTCAGAAACCAAAATTTAAATGAAGATACTCTTTTAAATTTTGCACGACAATTTGGAACTTTGGAAAGTTATCCAGAAAAAGATAAGACAAAAAAAAATGTTCAAATTTTTAACGTCGCAAATGTTTCTTCAGAAGGAGATCACTTAAGTGAAGATGATCCAAGAGTTGTTCTTCAAAAAAATAACTCTCGTTGGCATACAGATAGTTCATATAGATTTTACCCAGCTTTATTTTCTTTACTTTATGGTAAGGAAATTCTTCCTAAAGAAGCGGCAGGTGGACAAACTCAATTTTGTAATATGATTCTTGCCTATAATGATCTACCGAAAGATATGAAAGAAAAACTTCAACCTCTTCATCAAGTTCATTCTTATAACGATATCAGGCGATTAGAGCCTTCTTTACCTGAATTAAGCATAGAGGAAAAACAAGGTTTCCCGCCTGTAACTCACCCTTTAATACGTATTCATCCTGATAGAAATATGACTAAATCTCTTTTTTCACATCTAATACAAGTTTAGAGATTGGAGGCATGAGTTTCAAAGAAGGAAAAGAATTACATTCCTGGTTAGTAAATTATATTGACAATAAAAAATTTCATTTGACCCATGATTGGCAAATTAATGATCTTATCATGTGGGATAACCGAGTTTTATTACATAGAGTAATCCCCTATGATTATTCAAAATATAGACGAGCTATGATAAGAGGGACTGTTGAAGGAACAACACCTGTATATGGACCTTTTTCACAAATTAACTAGGTATTAAACCACCATCTATATTGAATGATTGACCAGTTATATTTCTTGCACCTTCAGAACACAAAAACAATACCATGGATGATATATCTTCAGTTTCATTAAACCTCCCAAGTGGAACATTTCTCATATAGTATTCAATCATTTTTTGCTTTGATATTTTTTTTTCTTTTGCACGCTTTTCAACTAATTTTTTAACAATGTCGGTATAAGTAGGAGCTGGACATATAGAATTGACATTTATATTATGTTCACCAAGTTCTTGAGAAGAAGTTTTTGTCATACTTAAAATTGCACCTTTAGTCCCTGCATAAATTGCATTTGAAACATCAACAAATCCTTTAGCTCCTACAGAAGACATATTAATAATTCTTCCTCCATGTCCTTGCTTAATCATTTGTTTAGCAGATTTTTGTAAACAAAAAAAAGTACCTTTTGCGTTTATGTTATTCATCCATTCCCAATGTTTTTCATCTAAATCAAATAAACTTAAACTTTTTGTTACTCCTGCATTATTAACCATAATATCAAGTGATCCAAATTCTTTAACAGTTTTAGCTATCATTTTATCTATGTCTTTTAAGATCGAAACATTGCATTTGATTTTTATTTTTTTGCTGTTTTTGTTCGACATCAGCTTTAATGTTTTATCAAGAGCCTTTACATCAATGTCAGCACAAACTACGTTATAGCCCTCTTCATTTAAGGAAAGTGCAATAGATCTTCCTATACCATTGCCAGCACCTGTCACACATGCATTTTTAAATACTTTTTTCATTAATTAAACCTCTTGATTTATCTCTAAAGTATTAGCATTTGCATCATATAAATAAATTTGATGAAACCCTGGCATCGCATAGACATTAGCATCAGAGTATAAAATATTAAGGTTATCTAGCTTTTCTTTAATTAAATTAATGTTTTTCACAGTAAAAGCAGGATGACCACCAATTGAAGGGTTATGAATAAAATTATTTCTAAATGCAAATCCTTCGTCTGGTTTAATGAAATGAAGTCCTTTATTATCATTTGAGATTGGGAATAAAGATAATTCTTTTTTGTCTATACTAAAATCACCTTTATCATTTGGAGCAACCCAATTGCCTTCTTTCAAACCAATTAAATCAGAAATAAAATGTACGCTTTCTCGAACATCAAGTGATTCTAAATTCATATGATGAATATAAAAATTAGAATTTTCAAAAAAGTAATTAGAATACTTATCTAAAACTTCGTTAGATTTTATAAATTGCATCATATTTAAAGAGGGTTCTTGTAAAATTACTGTTTCAAAAGAATTTATCTTTTTATAAATAAATCTAAAATTTGATTGTTGAAGTTTTTTTAAAACAGATTCAAAATCATTAATAATTATTGAAACATAGCTTCTTCTACTTTGGATATTATCATTAAGCTCTAAATCATGTTTTGGCTTAAATAATCTTACTCCAAATCCATTACTTCCTAAAAATAAATCCTCATTATCATCACTAAAAAAATTTTTATAAAACTCTGTGTCGACAGTATTATTACCTAATAAATCGTTATAAAAAATTTTAGATTTTTCTAAATCTTTTACAGGTATAGAAACATTGAAAATTTTCCAATTCATGATTTTCCTTCAATATTTATAATTTTTCTACTACTGTATCTTAGTCAATAAAACATTGATGAACAATGTTAAACATGGGTTTCTAATTGGAATTAGCAAAAAAGAATGTATTGATTTTAGCAATTGCTCAAGGCTTGTCAGTTACAACAACTAATATAGGTATAATTAATACAGGGCTTGTAGGTTTTTTATTATCTCCAGAAAAAGAGTATGCAACTTTACCTCTTTCTTTACAATTTCTAACCTTAGCACTTTTATTAATTCCAGTTTCACTTTTGATGGGAAAATATGGACGAAAAATTATATTTATTCTAGGAGTGATTTCATCTTTAATTGGTACTTTAATAGTTGCCTACTCGATATTTGAAAAAAATTTTTTATTCTTTATTTTAGGATCAATCTTAATCGGAATATCCCAAGCTACTCAGCAATTTTATAGATACGCCGCTGCAGACAATGTTCCAGATAACTTTAAAAGTAAAGCATTGTCTTATGTTATTTCAGGTGGATTAATAGCGGCAATTTTAGGTCCAGAATTATCTAAAATCTCTTATAATTTTTTAACTGAATATCTATACCTTGCCACATATTTAATTGCGGGATTAATTCAAATATTAAACTTATTTGTTTTGCTTTTTCTTAAAATTCCAAAACAAGAAAAAGTAGTTAATACAAGACGCCCACTATCAGAAATTTTATTTAAGAAAAATTTAATCCTTGCAGTATTTTCTGCTGCACTTGGTTATGCACTTATGAGTTTTATTATGACAGCAACTCCAATTCAGATTGTTAACATATGTAAGCTTGGCAATGAAATTAACGCTAATGTAATCCAATGGCATGTTATAGCTATGTTTGCACCCTCATTATTTACTGGTCAATTAATTAATAGATTTGGAAATTTAAATTTAATGACATTTGGAATAATTTTTTACTTGCTTTCAATCTTTTTTGGAACCATAGGACAAACTGAATATCACTTTTGGTTATCATTATTCTGCTGTGGACTAGGATGGAATTTTTTATTTGTTGGAGGAAGTGATGTAATTGCTAAAAGTAGTAATCCAAAAGAAAAGCCAATTGTTCAAGGTGTAACTGATTTTATTATTTTTGGTAGCGTAGCATTATCTTCTTTTTTAGGGGGTAATTTATTAGCATCTATTGGCTGGCATATGATGCTTTATTTATCGTTAATACCAATTAGTTTATTATCATTTTATATAATATTTTTATGGTTTTCAAAATTAAATGAAGCCAAAATTAAAATCTAAAATGACTCGTGCTTAGCTAACCAATTAATTACTTTAATTGCAGGATATATCCACGCTAAACCTATAACTATATATAATGCCCAATCCAAATATTGATTTTGACCAGTAAAATAATCAATCAAATAAGAAGAAAGCCATAAATATAAAAGAAAAAAAGGAATTAAAAGAATTATAACAATAAAATGACGCCATCTTTTCATGTTTTTATACTCAATTATTAAATCTATGCTGTGAATAAGGTTCTAGATTTATATTCGTTTTTTTACTTAAAATCAAATCTGATGCAATCTTTCCTAATTTAGGGCCAATTGTAAGGCCAACATGTTGGCCTCCAAATGCAAAATAAATATTTTTCATTGATTTAGATCTTCCTATAACAGGCAAACTATCTGAAGTTGATGGCCTCTGCCCCATCCACAAATCTTCTTCTTTCCAAGATAAAGTAGGCATAATATTTTTAATTAGTGATCGTATATAATCATATCGAGAGTTGTTAGCAGGTGCATCAACACCTGAAAAATCTACTATTCCTGCAAACCTTAATGTATCTTCCATTGGAGTAATTGCAATTTTTTTGTCAATTATCATTAATGGATTAGGTGGCATAAAATTAACTTTTTTTAGTACGATATGAAATCCTCGTTCAGCTTCTATATTAACTCTGTGTTTAATATTTTTTAAAAGTTTTTTGGACCAAATTCCAGAACATATCAGTATTTTATCTGCAGAGATAATATTACTATCTTTTAATGTTACCTGATTATTTGATATTGAAGTAACCTCTGCTTTTTTAAATATACCACCTAAAGAAATAAACTCTTTTTTTAAAGCTTCGAGATATTTTTGTGGTGATGAAATCCAACCATGATCATAAAATTCAACAGCACTATTATAATTATTTGATAAAAAATTGTATTGACTAGTAAATTCATAATCACTTAAATTTTTAAAATTAAATCCATATTTTTTTCTAATCTCAAAATCAGATTTACTTTTTAAAATCTCACTTTGATCTCTAAAAATCATTGAAATTTTTCCTTTATTTATAAATTTTGATGCTTTGGTATTTTTGGTTAATGCAACATGCTGCTCTACTGTGTCATAGGTCAGTTGATGAAGATTTTTTATGATATTTGTAAAATTATGTTTTTGTGAATTTTTTAAAAAAGGAATTAACCAAGGTAATAATTTTGGCAAATATGAATATTTTAAAAACAAAGGAGAGGATTTTGAAAATAAATAAAATGGTAAATTTTTAACTAATCCAGGAGATGATAGTGGTATAATTGACGAAGCAGCTAACAGACCAGCGTTGCCGTAAGAAGTCTGTTTTTCACTACCAATATCAACTCTATCTATGAGAGTTACTTCAAGTCCACCTCTCAATAATTGTAACCCAGCTGATAATCCAGTTATTCCTGCTCCAACTATTACAATATTTTTCTTCAATATTTATTTCTAATCTATGCCATAAAGGCTTGTTTTATCGGCTTTAGGTCTATTATCACTTAATGGCTTACCATTAATTAAAAAATAATTATGCTCTGCTATATCAGTTACGTAATCTCCAACTCTTTCGATACTTTTTGCGATAAATAAAATATGAGTTCCACTGACAATATTTTTTTTATTCCTATTCATTGATGCAAGAACTTCCTGGTAAAGTTTTGTGTTCATCTTATCAATAACAACATCAGTATCTCTAACTTTAACACTTAAATCACTATCTTTATCTTTATAGGCAACTATAACATCTTCCAACATTTCTTGAGTTACAAGTCCCATTTTCCCAATATTCACCCCTGGAGTATCGTCAGAACTTATTTCACATAGTGCTTTAGTTCTATTTGAAATATTTCTTGAATAATCACCAATCCTTTCAAAAATTGTTGATATTTTTAAAGCTGATATAACTCTTCTTAAATCTTCTGCCTGAGGTGCTCTTAATGCAATTATCTCAAATCCTAATTGTTGAATTTTTTCATCCAAATCATCTAAGTTTTTATCATTTGCAATTAACTTATCAATATCTTCAATATTTTGAGTAGAAAAATTATCAATTGAATTAACAAACTGTTCTGTTGCAAGCTTAGCAAGCTTTAATAGATCTTTATTCAATCTATTTAAATCATTATCAAATGTTGATAATATATGATCATTATCCATTTATATCCTATCCTATTCTACCTGAAATATATGCTTCTGTTTGTTTGTCTTGAGGTGTTGTAAATATTTGTTTTGTTAGGCCAACTTCAATTAATTCACCTAAATGAAAATAAGCAGTTCTTTGAGATACTCTAGCGGCTTGTTGCATCGA
The DNA here is from genome assembly GCA_038131545.1 of Alphaproteobacteria bacterium. GTDB lineage: Bacteria > Pseudomonadota > Alphaproteobacteria > Puniceispirillales > Marisalimonadaceae > TMED54. Next base: position 869,521 of record JAYPPQ010000004.1, on the reverse strand, counting down.
ATGTGTCACTATCACAATAGAGTAGTTTTTTCCCAACTGGTGAATTAACTCTTCTATTTTTGCAGTTGCAATTGGATCTAAAGCTGAACAAGGTTCATCCATCAGAATTATTTCAGGACTAACTGCTATTGCTCTGGCTATACATAATCTTTGTTGTTGCCCACCTGATAAACCTGTTCCTGGAGACTGCAACCTATCTTTAACTTCATTCCACAATCCTGCATTTTTCAAAGACAATTCAACTATGCTATCTAATTCATCTTTAGTAGAAGCTAAGCCATGAATTTTAGGTCCATATGCAACATTATCATAAATTGATTTTGGAAATGGATTTGGCTTTTGGAATACCATTCCTATTTTAGCCCTCAAGGGTACAACATCTACACTTGGATGATATATATCCTGATCATCTAAAACAATGTTTCCTTCTACTTTGCAACCATCAATAGTATCATTCATTCTGTTAAAACATCTTAAAAATGTTGATTTACCACAGCCTGATGGTCCTATTAATGATATTATTTCTTTAGAACCAACGTCTAGAGACACATTATTGATTGCTTGCTTGTCATGATAAAAAACATTGACGTTTCTTGATGTTATTTTTGGGTTTTCTGAAAATATATTCCCAATTGTTTTTGTTTCTATATCCATATTATTACTATAATTCATTATTACCATCTTCTCTCTAATTTATTTCTTAAAAAGATTGCTATACCATTCATCAATATTAAAAAAACAAGTAAAATTATCGTAGCAGAACTCGTTTTATTAACAAACATCCTTTCTGCGAAATCAGCCCACATAAAAATTTGAACAGGAAGTACTGTAGCAGGCTCTTGGATTGAATTTGGTATATCTACTATAAAAGCAACCATTCCAATCATTAATAATGGTGCAGTCTCCCCTAAGGCTCGTGCCATACCAATTATTGTTCCAGTTAACATGCCCGGAATAGCCAAAGGTATTACATGATGAAACATTGTTTGTAATTTTGAAGCTCCAACACCATATGCCGCATCAAGTATACTTGGAGGAACAGCAGATATAGCTGCTCTGGACGATATTATTATGGTAGGTAATGTCATTATACCCAGAACCATTCCACCAACTAATGGAATTGATCTTGGCATACCGAAAACTCCAATGAATATAGCCAATCCTAAAATACCAAATACGACTGAGGGTACAGCAGCCAAATTATTAATATTTATTTCAATAATTTCAGTAATCCTATTCTTAGGAGCAAAGCCTTCTAAATAAATTGCAGTTGCTACACCTATTGGAAAAGACAATATAAAACAAACAAAAAGCGTTAGAATTGACCCTATCAAAGCTCCCTTTACACCTGCTATTTCAGGAGACCTTGAGGCACTACCAGATAATATGTAATCACTAAATTTGTAATCAACTAATTTTTTTTCAACGAGTACATCTACAAATTTTATTACAGTATTGTTTATCCTTCTATCGCTTTCAGGTGTATCTCGTTTTATATATCCTCTTAAAAAACTATCAATGTCATCATCAAGTGCAAAAGTAATTGGAATTGTTCTTCCTAGCAATGAAGGATTTTCTAAAACCATTTGAGCTACTCTGATTTCAGCATTAGACGACAAGATTTTTTTTGCAGCTTTTTTTTGTTTTCTTCCTTTAGGATTTATTTCTTTATAGAGAGCTTCTAAAACTAATTTCCTGGCATCGCCACTATAAAGAGAATCTGGTGACAAATCCCCTTTTGGATCCAATCTTTTTTGATCTAAGTTCACCTCTAAAGTAACATAATGTTGAAAAAAGCCTGGTATTCCTTTTGCAAAAATAGATACAAAAAGAAATACTAAAAAAGATAAAGCTACAAAAATAGCAAATTGGCCAATAGATTTTAATACAATATCTTTTCTTCTTCTTTTTTTTACATTTGATCTAACAATCTCTTCTGCTTTTTTTGCATCCATCAAAGTATAATTTTTATTATTATTACTCATATTGCTCCCTATACTTTTTTACGATGTGAAGTGCATAGAAATTTAAAATCAAAGTTATTACGATAAGTGTTAATGCTAAGGCAAAAGCTGATAATGTTTTCGCTGATTCAAATTCTTGGTCTCCAACTAAAATTGTAACAATTTGAGCAGTAACAGTTGTGACTGCATCAAGTGGATTAAATGATAGATTAGCAGCAAGACCAGCTGCCATAACTACAATCATAGTTTCCCCTAATAGCTCTTGATACTGCCAATATAATACTTCCAATGATACCTGGTAATGCTGCAGGCAATATTACCTGAAGGACAACTTCATTTTTAGTTGAACCTAAAGCGTATCCTGCATCTCTTATCGATTGTGGAACTGCATTTATAACATCGTCTGATAATGATGAAACAAAGGGTATGATCATGATACCCATTACAAAACCTGCAGCTAAGGCTGATTCAGAAGCAACATCTAAACCTATTAAAGTTCCACCAGATCTTAACATTGGTGCAACAGTTAAAGCTGCAAAAAAACCATAAACTACAGTTGGTATACCAGCTAATATTTCAAGAAGAGGTTTAAATATAGACCTCTCTTTTTTTGACGCATATTCTGACAGATAAATTGCACTATATAAACCAACAGGAACAGCAATACATAAAGCAACAAAAGATATTAAAAATGTTCCTACAAATAATGGAACAGATCCATAAGAAGCTAGTCCTTCTTGTCCAGAACCAGCTCTTTCTGCACCTTCAAACTGAGGATTCCATGTAAGACCAAATAAAAACTCAGAAGCAGGAATGATAGCAAAAAACCTGAGAGATTCAAAAATAACTGAAAAAACAATTCCAACGGTAGTTAAGATTGCAAGTAATGAACTAAAGCCTAAGACATAAATAATTATAGTTTCAACAGAGTTTCTTGATCTTAAATCTGGATTTATTTTTCTAAACCCTAAAAAACCACCTAAAATTGATATTGAAATTGTTAAAGAGTAATTAACAAAAAGTGATAAATTTGACCAATGTTGTATTTTTTCAGCTGCTAATTTTACCCAGTCAGGTTGCTCTCCAAAATAAATACCATCTAAAATATTTTGTATCTGTGTCATTACAATGACTTTATTGTAATCACTAGAATTTTTTATATTTTCTGGAATGTAATCATTTATTAAATATGAAAATAAAATATCATCACCAACTAGAATTATTATGTAAACAAAAATTGAAGGTATTAATGAGTATAATAAAACAAATAAACCATAATAATGGATTAATGAATGCAATTTACCATTTTTTAATTTAATTTTTTGTGCAGTTTTATTTCCGTAAAAAAACCAAATAGTTGGAATCATTAAGAGGACTAAAAATAAATAAAATGTAATCAAATTTTAGACCTCTCAAAAAAAATGAAACCCATTTCTGGGTTTCATCAATATAACTTTATTTTTTTAAAATGTCAGCAGTTAAAACTGGCAAATTATCCATTGCTTTTGAATATTTTTCTCTTTCTTCTTTTGGCATTGGTATCATCCCAGCATCAGACAAAACACCATCTTCAGACCAACTTTGTTTCCAAGTTTCTAAATATTTTTTTACACCAGGTATCACTCCTATATGTTGATGCTTTACATAAAAATATAGAGCTCTTGATACCGAATAATTATTGCTTGCAATATTTTCAAATGTTGGTGCAGTCTTACTAATCTCAGCACCTTGTAACGTGTCTGAATTCTGATCTAAATAAGAAAATCCGAAAATTCCATATGCATTAGGATCTTCGTTTAATTTCTGTACAATTAAATTATCTTGTTCTCCTGCTTCAATAAATGCGCCATCAGTTCTCATCGCACGACATTTTTTACCTTTTTTATCACCCCTAGCCTTAGATGCTTCCTTAGCTTCTTTATCTTTTGCACAATAGCCTTTTTGATTAACCATCTCGGCAAAAGATGCTCTTGTCCCAGATGTAGTCGGAGGACCGTAAACTCTGATAGGTAAATTTGGTAAAGAAGGATTTATCTCATTCCATTTTTTAAAAGGATTATCAATCCATTTACCATTTTGAGGTATTTTAGCAGTTAATGCTTTTCCTAAATCTGATTTAGAAATTTTTAACAATATTCCCTTTTTTGAATTTGCAACAACAATACCATCATAACCAACTTTAATTTCAGTAAGTTTTACACCATTTTTATTACAAAATTCTAACTCTTTAGGTTTCATTCTAGAAGATGCATTTCCTATATCAATGTATTTAACACCTACACCCTCGCATACATTTTTTTTTCCTACTGATGAACCACCAGATTCAACTACAGGTGTTTTAAAAGATGGATTTTTTCCAAACTTTTCAGCAATAATCGTAGCAAATGGTAACACAGTTGAAGAACCTGCGATACTGATATAATCTCTTGCTAATGAAATGTTAGAAGAAAAAATGACAGCTAAACTGATTATAAAAAATTTTTTTAACATATTTACTCCTTAATAAAATATGTATTTCTTATTATTGATTCGCATTGCGAATATATTAAAAAAATATTACAGTTTTATTACATATTTAAATTAAAAACTTTTTTAAATTATATTTAATTATAAAAATAACTTGGATATTAAGTTGCAAGAATTTCAATTTTTAAATTATCAAATCAAGTCCCCTATTGCAGAAATAATTATAAATCGTCCCCCAATTAATGCTTTTAATATTCAACTTCTAGATGAAATATTAAGTGCGTTAGAATTAGCAAAAAATGACAAGACTATAAAAGCAGTATTAATAAAAAGTAATCTTGAAAAAATATTTTGCGCTGGTTTAGATTTAGACATTCTTATTGATAAACCAATTTTAAAAGTAAGAGAATTTCTTGAAAGATTGTACGTCAAACTTTGGGATATACAATATAACATGGGAAAACCAACAATTGCTGTTGTTAACGGTTCTGCAAGAGGTGGTGGAATGACTTTAGCTATTTCTTGTGATGTTATTTTAGCCTCAGAGGATGCATCTTTTGGCTACCCAGAAATAAATTTGGGACTTCCACCAGCTATACATTTTATTCATTTGCCAAAAATTATAGGTAGGTATAAAGCATTTGAACTACTTTTTAGTGGTCAAACATTTGGAACTAAAGATGCATTATCAATGGGACTGATTAATAATATTTTTGTTAAATCGAAATTAAATGAAGAAGCAGAAAAATTAGCATTAATATTTTCTCAAAAATCAGCTAATTCTATGAGATTAAGTAGAGCCGCTTTTATGAGAGCAAATGATTTCGATTATAGAAGAAGTGTCGCTAATGCTGTTGAAGATTTTTGTAATGCTACAGTTACTCCAGATGCTCAAGAGGGTTTGAAAGCATTTTTAGAAAAAAGAACTCCGAATTGGGATTAAATTTAAAACTTTAATAAAAATGTAACATTTATTTATTAATAGAATTTATGACAAATATTAATTTTGCAATCAATGGTTTAGGTAGAATTGGAAAATTGCTTTTTCGTGTTTTATTTGATGAAGGCTTATCTATTAAATTAGTTAATGAGATAAATGGTGATTTAGAGATTAATTCTGAATTATTAATGCATGATTCAATCCATGGTAAATGGAATAAAGTTGTACATGCCAATAATGATAATTTGAAGATAAATGATCATACTATCAAGTTTACAAATTATAAAAATTTAAATGATGAAAAATTATCAAATATTGATGTTTTAATTGACTGTACAGGGAAAAATAAAAATTTTGAATACTTGCAGAAGTTTTTAAAAAATGGCGTTAAAAAGGTAATTGTTTCTGCCCCAATAGATGATCCTAAAATATTAAATTTAGTTTATGGTGTAAATCATCATTTATATAACAAAAATGAACATAACATTATTACAGGAGCAAGTTGTACTACTAATTGTATAGCTCCAATTGTGAAAGTGATTCATGATAATCTTAAAATCAATCATGGATCAATTACAACAATCCATAACATTACGAATAGCCAAACAATAATTGACAAGCCTTCCTCAGATCTAAGAAGATCAAGAGCATCAATGACAAATCTTATTCCAACAACTACAGGTTCTGCAAAAGCTATCAACCTCATCTATCCTGAGCTAAAAGGTAAATTAAATGGGCATGCTATCAGAGTACCTGTAGTTAACGCTTCATTAACAGACTGTGTTTTTGAAGTTGAAAAAAACACTTCTAAAGAAGAAGTTAATAAACTTTTTAAAGAAGCATCTAAAAATGAATTAATAAATATACTTGGCTATGAAGAAAAACTTTTAGTTTCCTCAGATTACTTAAATGATCCAAGAAGTTCCATAGTGGACGCAGACTCAACAATGGTAGTCAATAAAACCCATGTAAAAGTTTATACTTGGTATGATAATGAATGGGGTTATGTAAATAGATTAGCTGACATTGCTAAAATGGTTGGAAAATCAATTTGTTAGGCTCAATTAACTTTAAAGACAAAAATATCTTTTCTTACTTGATAGTAACTATATCTTATTGGTCTTTTATGCTGACTGATGGGGCATTAAGAATGCTTGTATTGTTACATTTTCATGTTTTAGGTTTTAACCCAATACAATTAGCGTATCTTTTCTTATTGTATGAATTTGCTGGAATAATAACCAATCTTTCGGCTGGTTGGCTTGCATCAAAATTTGGATTAAATGTTACACTTTATTCAGGATTAATTTTACAAATAATTTCTTTATTATTATTAACTCAAGTAAATGAAAACTGGACTATTTTTGGTTCGGTTATTTTTGTTATGTTTGTACAAGGCTTATCTGGTGTTTCCAAAGATTTAACAAAAATGAGTTCTAAAAGTGCTGTAAAATTACTGGCTCCTGAAACAAATAATAAACTTTTCAAATGGGTTAGCTTTTTGACTGGTTCAAAAAATACAGTTAAAGGGTTAGGTTTTTTTATTGGTGGACTTTTATTGTACTTATTTGAGTTTCAAAACTCTTTAATCATAATGAGTCTAATTTTGTTTTTAGTGCTTACTATTACATATATAATAATGCCTAAAAATTTAGGTTCTTTAGACAAAAAAGTGAAATTTTCTGAAGTATTTTCTAAAAATAAAAATATTAATTTTTTAAGTGCTAGCAGGGTTTTTCTTTTTGGTGCTCGCGATGTATGGTTTGTAGTTGGACTACCTTTATTTTTTTATTCAATTTTATCTGATGGATCTGTGGATGATAATAAAAAAGCTTTTTTTATTATTGGAACATTTTTAGCACTATGGATAATAATATATGGAATTGTTCAAGCATTAACACCTAAATTATTAAGTAATCAAATTTTAAAATTTTCTGCAGTAAAAGTTGCCAAAGACTGGAGTTTGTATTTATTTCCAATTCCAATAATTTTATTTTTTTTACTAAAATTATACCCACATAATGACAATTTTAATTTAATAATTACGATAATAATATTATTAGCTTTTTGTTTTTTCTTCGCAATAAATTCATCTCTTCATTCATTTTTAATTTTAAAATTTACAAATAAAAAAAGAGTTAGTTTAGATGTTGGATTTTATTATATGTCTAATGCAGCGGGAAGATTAATAGGAACTTTGTTTTCTGGATTATCATACACTTATGGTGGTATAGAAATCTGTTTATTTGTAAGCTCAGTCATGCTTTTAATAAATAGATTAGGCATGAGAAAACTTGAAGAAAATTAGAACTGATTATTCAGTAATAATTTATTTTTCATCATAATTTAGCTTAAAAAAATAATATAAAGAAAAAGGTAAAGTTAATGAAACAAATTTAGGCTTTTCAAAAATATTATTTAATATCTTATTTTCAATCAAACTTTATCCTTCTGGTCTAATAGTTTTAAAATGGCTATTCCATCTAGCTTATCATAACCTTTAGAGTTTAAAATACGAAACAAGGCTGCTGCTTGTGCTGACATAGGTGTTGGGGTTTTGAATTCTTTTGCTAGATCGTGCACCATATCAAGATCTTTAAGGACTTGTCGTGCATATCCTTTAGGTTCAAAATCTCTAGCAATCATTCTAGGAAATATATCTCGTAATAAATTTGAACCAGCGTGTCCTGCTGCAAGAGCTTCAGGTATTTTAGAAGCGTCAATACCACCTGCTTCTGCTAAGGCAAGTGCTTCTGCAAGAACAACGTAATTATTCAAAACCAACACTTGATTAACCATTTTAGCGACCTGTCCTGCACCTACATCTCCAAAAACTGTAAAAGTTGCCGAAAGTTGTTCCAGCAATGGTCTAACACTCTCAATATCATCTTTACTACCACCAGCCATTATGGCAAGCGATCCATCTCGACAAGCATCTGGTCCTCCAGATACTGGAGCATCAATCCACCCCATATTTGACTCATCTTTTAAACGTTTTGCCATCTCTTTTGTAGAAGCAACAATAGTTGTTGAAAAATCAATTAGTAAACTTCTTGAATTTGCACCCTTACTAACTCCCTCAGGTCCAAAAATTACATCCTCAACTGCGGCAGTAGAAGTTACACACAACATCACTATATCACTTTGAGACGCAACATCTGCAGGAGACTTTCCAGCACGAACACCATAGACTGAAGCTTCTTCCACTTTTTTTAAATCCAGATCATAACCAATGACTGAATGACCCATTTTTACAAGACGTTCAGTAAAACCTTTACCCATAAGCCCCAAACCAATAAAGCCAATATTATATTGTTTTGCATTCATAACGTCTTATCCTCTTTTGTTTTTTTAATTAATAGACTTAGCATGATAAAATATTCATTATTTAAGTATTAAATAACTTAGTATAGAATTATTATATATTTATTAAAACTACTATGAGGATCTAAATATGGATGAAGTGGTAAAAGTTTACTGGCAACCAGGTTGTTCAAGTTGTTTAAAAACAAAAGAATTTCTTGAAACAAATAATATTAAATTTGAATCAATAAACATATTAGAAGATCCAAGAGGATTTAAAGATTTAGAAAAATTTGGATTAAGAATGGTTCCTATTGTTATTAAAGGAGAAAACTGGGCAAATGGAGCTGTTTTTAGAGATGTAGCAAAAGTTGCAGAATTCTCTTATAACGAGCATAAAATGCTTGACCCTAACATCCTTTTTTTCAAAAATTATTCAAATCAACGAAATTACATGCTCTTTTTAAAACAAATACCAGCATCAAAATTAGATGTTATATTACCAGGAAGACCAAGATCATATAGACAATTAATTTATCATATTTTTAATATTCCTGAGGTCTTTTTAAATTACTTTGAAAATGATACCCCTTACACTTATGAAGCTTTACTTTCAATACTTCCTGATCAAATAAAAGATGAAAATGATCTCTATCATTATGCTGAAGATATTAAGTTAAGATTTGAAAGTTGGTGGTCTAATGAAGGAAAGAATTTTGATTTTTCAAAACCTGCAAATGTCTATTATGGAGAAGTTTCATTTCATGAAGTGCTTGAGAGAACAGCATGGCATTCAGGACAACATTGCAGACAAGTTGAATTACTTCTTAAGGAGAAGCTTAATATAATTCCAAAAATTGCATTAAATGAATCTTTGTTTTCTGGACTTCCTATGCCATCTAATATTTGGGATAACGAAAGATCATTTTCCGAAAGTTCTTATGATGGTCAAGTTAAAGAAGATTTAAGTATAAAAGAATAAATTGTTATTCTTATTTAATTAAAGTTTAAGACCTGTGAAGTATTCTGACTTGTTATAAATATCCAAACAAAAATTGGATAAATATCTATCTTTAAAAGGATGTGCACATAAAAGTATTCCAACTGGCATTTTATTATCATCTAATCCAGTTGAACAACTTACAATAGGACCTGATAAAGCTGTCCATGGGGCAATATATTTTGGCTCTCCTGTACTTTCGAGACCTACAGGAGCGGAATTAGGAATAGCAGGAAAAATGAAAATTGTGTTTTTATTAAATGATGAAAAGAATTTATTTATGGATCTATTAAGTTTTGATTTTGTTTCTGTATATTTTTCAATGTTTATATTTAATCCATCTTTTTATAATTTGAAGTAGTCTTGGTCCAATTAATTCTTCAGGATGATTGAGTAAAAATTGTAAATTTTTTCCTGTTTCATAAATTAACATTTCCCAGTGCCAATCTAATAAATCGTTAAACTTTACTGGAGACGCTTTTTCTTCAACATTAAAACCTAGTTCTTTCAACATAGATTTAGTCTCTTCAATTTGTTTTGATACATTTGGATTAATATCTGACGTTAAATCGTCAATTATACTTACTATATTGACATCTTCTTTGTTCAAAGATTTCAAAGGTAATTTGTCATTTAAAGATACAGAGTTATAGCCATAACATGCATCAGCTATTGACCATCCATAAAATCCAGGCGTATCAAAGGACGGTGCTAATGGAGATATACCATAAGTTGTTATTGAACCATTTGTAGGCTTAAAGGCTGAAATGCCACAATAAATTGCTGGTCTATTAACAGACGCCATGGTTTGAGTTCCCACTGACATTGGAACTGTTCCACTTGCAACAGATGAACCAGATCCACTACTCGATCCCCCAGGGTGTGATTTGGGTTATGTGGATTTCTTGCTGGAGATGGATCATAAAACGCAAATTCAGTTGTATGCGTTTTTCCCAAAATAATTGCACCAGCAGATCTTAAAGCTAAAACAACACCAGAATCTAATTTTGAAACTTCTGTATCTTTAAAAGCCTTACAATTAAATTCAGTTTTAAATCCTTCGGCATGAATGATGTCCTTAATACCAACTGGTATTCCATGAAGAGGACCTAAAATATTATTATCTATTACCTGCTGTTCTCTTAATTTTGCTGTTTCAATAGCTTTTTCAAAATCATAGCTTTTCCATTGCTCAATATCTTTTTGGGTATCGTTAATTCTATTTATGTAACTATTAATTAGGTCTACAGGTGAGAGTTTTTTATCTTTAATTTGATTAAATAAATTTTGAAGGTTACCAGGATTTTTAACATAATTTGAAGACATTACAGCTCCTATAACTAAGTAGACACACCAAGAAATTTTAGAGTGAGTTTTTTATTTTTAGAGAGTTCTTCTGACTTTCCTTCAAATACAATCTCTCCTTGATCTAAAATATAAACTCTATCTGCCACATCCAAGGCAGTTTGAAGGTTTTGTTCAACAAGAATAATACTCATACCCTCTTTTTTTAACTTAAGAAGCATCTCTTTTACATCTTCAACAATCATTGGAGCAAGTCCCTGTGAAGGTTCATCTAACATTATAACAGAAGGATTAATGACTAGAGATCTTCCAATTGCCAGCATTTGTTGTTCACCACCTGATAATGAATTTCCATTTCTAAATTTTAATTTTTCAAGTTTTGGAAAAAGTTTAAATACATCTTCAATGTTCCATTTTGAATGTTTTAAATGAAATATTTTTAAATTCTCATAGGCTGTTAATGTTGAAAATATACCTCTACTTGCTGGAACAAAAGAAATTTCCTTTTTAGCTACTTCATGAGGTTCAAAATTTGTTATTTCTTCACCTTTTAATATTACACTTCCTTCACTAGAGGGAGCAAGACCCATAATACTTTTTAATTGTAGTTGTTTTTCCAGCGCCATTTCTACCTAAAATACTAATAATTTCACCTTCATTAACGTTAAGGCTTACACCTTTTAGCATGTGTACTAGTCCATAGTATGTGTGCAGATTTTTTATTTCTAAGTGCATTATTTTCTTCCTAGGTAAGCATCTTGAACTTTTTTACTATTTTTAATTTGTTTAGGAGTACCTTCTTCTATTTTTTCTCCAAAATTTAAAACTGTTATTATTTTAGAAATTTCCATAACGATATGCATTTTATGTTCAATCAACAATATCGTATAATTTTTTGAGAGCTTACGAATAAGCTCTGTCATTTCAACTGTAGCTTCTGGTGCAAGTCCCTGGGTTGGTTCATCTAACAATAATAAATCAGGTTTAGCACCAAGCGTTATTGCCATCTCCAACATTCGTTGTTGACCATGAGAAAGCTCTTCAGCTTTATCGTCAATTTTATGAGAAAGTCCTACATCACTAATTATATTTTCAGTATCTTTATCAATTGTTTTAAAATCATTCATTGATTTAAAAAGATCAACTTTACTTTTATGACTACAAGAAAAAATTGACGCCCAAACATTTTCTCTTACAGTTAGTTTTGGAAAAACATTTGTTATTTGAAAGCATTTAGCAATACCCATATGTGGCAATTTATAACTTTCAAAACCTGTAATATCTTTATCTTTATAATAAACACTTCCATTTGATGGAGGGATCACACCTGAAATCATATTAAAAATGTAGATTTACCAGCTCCATTAGGCCCAATGACTGAATGTATTGTACCTTCTTCTACTTCTAAATTAATATTAGTAACAGCAGAAACACTTCCAAAATTTTTAGTTAAGTTTTGTATTTTTAATATCTTGTTCATGTTCAGTTTTTCTTGAAATTGATTTGTACTTTTTAAAAGGTTTTCTAGTAACTCACTCACACCACCTCTAAAATATAAAACTACAATAGCGAAAATTACACCCATAATTAGTGGCCATCTTGCCCAAATAATTGAAAAGGTATCAGAGAGCCAAATATATCCAACCACACCAATTAAAGGTCCTAGAAAACTTCCAACGCCTCCAAAAAGTGTCATAAAAATTATATCTCCAGATTTTAACCAATGTATTTGATCGATAGGAACCATGCTATGAATTAAAACATAGAGTGACCCTGCTAATCCTGTAAATGTACTAGCTATTGAAAATGAGATTAATTTATAAAATCTTACGTTATAACCTATAGCTTCAGCTCTGCTGGCATTTTCCCTAATCAATTTAAAAATCAAACCTAGTGGCGATGTAACAATTTTATATAGAGCGATAACAGCAAATAAAAACATTATCGCCGTAAATATATAAAACGTTAATTGAGTATCTATATAAGCAGGTCTTTCAACACCAACAAGGCCGTCTTCTCCACCAGTTACATCGTGCCAAACATAAGCTATAAAATAAAACATTTGATTAAAAGCAAATGTAAGACAAATAAAATATAATCCTTCTCGTTTGACACAAAAATAACCAATAAATAAAGAAATTATAAAAGAACCTAAAGTAGCTACTGGTATAGCTAAAAATAATGGAAAACCACCGAGTAACATCAAACCTGAAATGTAAGCTGATGTTCCAAAAAATAATGCCTGTCCAAAAGATAACATGCCAGTGTAACCCAACATAATATTTGTTGATATTGCAACAATGCCAAAATTAACATCTCTGCAATAGTTGCATTAGGGAAAAGAAATGGACCTACAAATAAAAATATTATTAATGCTATAAAACTATATTTATTCTTCATCATCTCACACCAAAAAGACCTTGTGGTCTAAAAATTATTGTCAATCCCATCATCACATAAATCACGACATTTGTTGCTTCTGAAACCAGATAGTTGCAGCTCCTTGTGACAAACCAATTAAAATTCCAGCAATTATAGCACCTGGAATACTTCCTAAACCAGCAACTACAACAACGACAAAACATATTGGCAAAATATCAAGTCCCATAGATGGTGTAAGGCCCCATAATAGGAGCAGATAAAGCTCCAGCTAAACCTGCCAAATAAGCACCAAGGCCAAACGTATATAGAAACACTATATTTACATTAATTCCAAGAACTTTGACCATATCTCTATTTTCAATACCAGCACGAAGAATTGCACCTAAATTTGTTTTTGTGAGGAACAAATAGAGACAAACGATCATAAAAAGTGCGAAACATATTAAAACTAGTCTATATTTTGGGTATATTAAAAATCCAAGATCAACAGCGCCACTTAAACTTGGAGGTGGTAATAATGAGAAACCTATTGGTCCCCATATAATAATAATTATTTCCTGAATGATAAGCGCACAAGCAAATAAAAATAACAGTTGGTAATCATGATGTGCATGATACAATCTTCTAACACCTTGACTTTCTAAGAGAAACCCAACTAAAACCACTAACAGCGGTGATAAGAACATCGCAAAATAAAATGAACCTGTTAAATTGGCAATCGTAAACGCTAAATACGCCCCTAACGCATAAAGCACACCATGGGCAAAATTTGGTATATTTAATACACCTAAAATTAAAGTTAGACCAACCCCAACAAGAGCATACAACATGCCTAGACCAAGGCCATTTAAAATTTGAGATATAATTAAAAAAGTCATTTTATTCTTTAAAGTTAAAAGACGGCATTTAATGCCGTCTTATTTATTGATTTAAATACTTAGAATGATCCAATATCTTTACACATATTGATATTCTTAGGCTGTTCTGTAGAACTTATATCTACAACTTCAGCCATATCGTATTTATTTTTCATTTCACTTTTCTTTTTTGTTTGTAGAACAAAAATGGACGAACTGTTTGATGATTTCTTCCTCTAATTTCAAAATCACCAACGAAGTTTTTGCCTTTATGTTCTTCTAAAGCAGTAATAACCTTTTGAGGTTCGGTACTACCAGACTTTTGCATGCCTAATAAAGTCATTTTCATAAGGCCATATCCAGCGGCACCTGCGTACCCAGGAGGAACACCTTTAAATTTCTTTTTATAAGCTTCTACAAATTTTTTATTATCTGGATTATCTATAGTATAATAATAATTAGAACCAACAATGAGATTTTCTCTTGCGGCAGGATCTAATTGAATTAATTCTTCAAAACCAGAAGACCAAGACATAATAACTGGTTTTTTTGGTGTAAAACCAAAATTATTTAACTGCCTAACTGCTGAAATAGCGTCTAATCCAAAATTAATCATATACACAGCATCTGGATTTGTTGACATGGCTTTTGTTATAAAAGTAGAGTACTCTCTGTGACCAAGTGGGTGTCTGTCAACACCTACAACTTCTAATCCATACTTAGGTGCAAGACTTTCAACATATTTCTGAAGTGTCCATCCAAATGCATAATCAACTACAAATAAATATATTTTTTTGCATTAGGGTTAGCTTTTTTTAAAAATTTTTAAATTAGCATCCATCGCAGTCCATGCATTTGCAGCCCACATAAAGCATATTTATGACATTTTTTTCCAGAAATGTCTTCAGTTCCACCAGAAAAATAATACATAACTTTATTTTTCTTAGCTACTTCAGTTACTGCTAATGCAACACCCGAAGACCATGGACCTACAATAAATTTTACACCTTCAGTATCATTTGCTTTGTGCTCTTCTAGCTGCAGGGACCAGCTTTAGTTTCACTATCTCTAGTAATATACTTGATTTTTTTTCCATTAATTGTGTAATTTACCTCTTCAAGAGCTATTCTTGCACCTTGATCAGTAAGTTTTCCTGAGTCTGCATATGGACCACTAAACGGAAACAGCCCTAGAATGTTGACAGTATCTGCAAATGAGACACTAGATGAAATTGAAAACAACGAACCAAAAACAACACTCGCAATCTTCAATTTTAGGCTTGAAAAGAATGACTTTTTCATAATTTCTCCTTAATTAAGTTTAAATAATAACTAAACGTATTAAGCTAAATTTAAGTTATAATTATAAAGTCTGAACTATTTAATTACACATATCAATAAAGAATATTAAAATTTATGCAAAAAGTAAATTTGTTTATTAATTGATCAAATTGTTGGTTTTTTTGAAATTGCAAGTTTACAACTCCCGACTTTTTAGCCCCAAACCAGATACGTTACTAGACTACGCTAAGCAATTTTAAAAAATTGATAATGATAAGATCACAATTCTTTTATTAACAATTTATTAGTTTAACAATTTATCTTTAAATATTCCTAAACAAAATTTATTGATTTAATTAATGAATACAGTTATTTATTAAAAATTAGTTCAATTCATTGTAAGGATTAGTTATGTCGCGTCGCAAAACCATAAGATTTGGTGATTACATCCAAGCAATGTCAATCGATAGTCAAAAAATTCCATATCAAGAATTAATGCCAGAGCCATTGTTTGATCGTCATGGTAATGAACATCCACAACCAGTTCCTAAAATGAAATTGGGCGGTGGTGATATAATTAAAATTTTACAACCTTATCTGTCTACACGATTTATTGATCAAGCACGTGCAGTTGTTCCACTGGCAATTTATTTAGCCCTTTTCCAATATTTGGTTCTTCAAACACCTGTGATGGACGCAAGTATAATTGCAGGCGGATTGTTTGCAGTTATGATTGGCTTAATGATGTTTATGGAAGGCTTGAAGCTTGGTCTGATGCCTTTTGGTGAAATAATCGGAAATACTTTGCCACGTAAATTACCATTGGCTGGCGTACTGTTTATCGCATTTTTGTTGGGAATAGGTGTAACATTTGCTGAGCCAGCAATTGGTGCATTACAGGTGGCTGGATCAATTGTTGATCCAAAACAAGCACCTTATTTATTTACACTACTAAATGATCGTTCAGGTGCAACTGTTTTACTTGTTGGACTTGGAGTTGGTTTGGCAGCAGTTTTAGGGACAGTAAGGTTTCTACGGGGTTGGAGTTTAAAGCCAATGATTTTTTTAAGTGTCGTACCTACTTTGATTTTAAGTGTTATTGCATTTATGGATCCTGAATTAACTAAAATTGTTGGTTTGGCATGGGATTGTGGAGCAGTTACAACTGGACCAGTTACAGTGCCCTTAGTACTTGCACTAGGTATCGGTGTTGCTGCAGCAGCTGGTAAAGGTGCTGATTCTTCATTGTCTGGCTTTGGTATTGTGACATTGGCATCAGTGTTCCCAATTCTAGGCGTTTTGATACTAAGTTTTTACACAGCCTATACCGTTCCTCCAGAACTAATTATCGAAAAGGCTGCTGAAATCAAATTGGCTGCACAGACTGCGACCACTCAACCACAATGGTACGAGGTTACTCCTTGGACAGAAGTAATCTTAGGCGTAAGAGCCATTGTACCATTGGTAATTTTCTTGGCAGTGGTGCTATTAGTAATTTTACGTGAAAAGTTAAAAAATGCCTTCATTACTTACTATGGTATTATACTAGCTGTTGTTGGAATGTGTATCTTTAACGTTGGTTTAACCTACGGTTTAGCAAAACTCGGAGATCAATCTGGCGGATTGATTGCAGGTGCTTTTACATCAATTGATGCCATCACGGCAAGTCCGCTATATAGCATGGCTGTCGGTGTTGGGATTGCAGCTTTATTTGCTTGGGTTCTTGGTCTTTCAGCTACTCTTGCAGAGCCTGCTCTAAACGCTCTTGGAATGACAGTACAGAATTTAACCAACGGAGCATTCAAAAAATCTATGTTAATGATAGCAGTTGCATTTGGTGTAGCGACTGGAATAATGCTAGGTGTTTTGAAGCTCATCTATGGATTTCATATAATGTACATTTTAATACCTGGTTATACTCTTGGATTGATACTAACTTTTTTATCGACTGAAGAATTTGTCAATGTTGGTTGGGACTCAGCAGGTGTAACTACCGGGCCTGTAACTGTTCCACTAGTCCTTGCGATGGGTCTAGGATTTGGAAATGCGCTCGGTTCAACCGATGGATTTGGTATTTTGGCTGCAGCCTCAATTTGCCCTATTGTCGCTGTTTTAACGCTTGGTATTTATGTTCAATTTAAAATAAAACGTGAGGAGCGCCGCGTTGCCCGTGAGCTTGCCCTTGAAGGAGAGACAAAATGAAACGTTCATTTACAACATTGACAGAAGCAACATTAATTACAGCAGTTGTACAACAAGGTTATGGTGAGATCATAACTGATGCTTTACTAGAAGTAGGAATTCAAGGGTCAACTGTGCATGGCGCAATGGGCGTAGGAATTCGTGAAAGATTAGGTGCTTTGGGTGTAGCTGTAGATGCCGAAAGAGATGTTGTCAATGTAATGGTTTCAAGTGACGAAGTAGATAGAGTTTTTGAGCGTATGTTTTTAGCTGGAAAGTTAGATACACCTGGTATGGGTTTCATGTACGCCACCCCTCTAATGCAGGCTGCCACCTACGTTCCGCCTTCGATTTTATCTAAATATGTAGGTTCTTGAGATGGTTTTTCCTGAAGTAAAAAGTGATCCTCGGGTGCGCTATCTTGACTACACATGGTTAATTTCGGGTATATTGTATGAAGGTGGTACCGACAAATTAATTCCTGAACTTATGAAACGTGGTATCAATGAGGTTTACTTTTACAACGTGGCTGGCACGATAATTGGGCAGAAAGCCGTCGCAGGTGTTTCGGGTTCATTTGATGTAGAGCAATTTCATGTTGTAGTGACTGCTGATCAAGCAGAGAATATATTTGATTTTATTTATCGCTTTTGCGAATTATCCGAGCCCAACAAAGGAATAATTTATATGAATAAACTAAAGAGATCCACCAAACATTCACTCCAGGATGACGAAAACTCACAGTTAGAAGAAATTACAGAATAATAGGTGAAACCATGGTAAAAAAAACTGATTTAATATCTGAAAATAAAACGAATATTCGTAAGAACAGACGTAAGATTTTCGAGCTGGATGCAGAAGTATCTACGACATATGCTGAACTCATGCTTTTACTGGCTGACATTGAAGAGAATCGTTCGTTGCTACAAAGAAATTTTACCTCTGCTTTTATGGGCAACCGATCAATAGCAATTGACAATGTAAATGATCTGTATGGTTGTCGAATAGCAATGCTTGAAGCGCTAGAACCATCATCTGACGTACAAACTAATTTCAAGGTACGAATGCTAAATCAAGTAAGGATTGAGCAACTTGAAAACCGCACTGATCTTAACGATACTTTACGAGATATTGCCACTAAAATGATTGAAGTAAATCAGATGCTGCAGTCAGTTAATACTTTGATTACTGAAGCGAACGAAGCAGTAGTTGAACAAGGAGATGACATGATTTCTGAGAATGCTGAGTGGGCTGATGGATCGATCCGCAAGCAAATGACAAAAGCAACTCCAAATACAAATGCACAATCTGTCAAATCTAATACTGAGCGATTACAAAAACTTTTAGATAGAGCTCATGTTGCAGAGAATGAAGCTACTAATTTAGTGACGTCGTGTTGAGGATGATACAAAAGGTATCTTGGAACTTGGTGATCAAATTGCTAAACGACGTGAACGCATACAAGCAGACCGCGAACGTGTTGTGGCAAACCAGAGACGAACTGCAGATCAAATCATTAAATTAAAATAAGATCCTATATCTTATAAAGTGATAAATGTGTCACAACGAAATGGTAATTCATTTTTTAAGAGCAAAAAAGTCATTTCTAATTACTTAGTCTAAATATATCTTTTTAGTTACTTGTGTTGGTCGGGGCGGAGAGATTCGAACTCCCGACCCTCTGGTCCCAAACCAGATGCGCTACCAGACTGCGCTACGCCCCGATATGCTTCTTTTAATTTAAATTTAAGTTTTTTAAAACAATTTTTTTATTTTTTTTAAAATATAATTCTATCGCCTATGTCAAAACCTAGCTCTTTAAATACACCAGCATTTAATTCTAGAACAAATTTAGCTCTTTTTTCACTTCTAATTGATTTTTCACTAAATGGTCTTGCATCAAAATAAACCTCTATAACTTCTAAGCTTGAATTAATGAAAATTAAATCTAAAGGTATTACTGTATTCTTCATCCAAAAACTTCTGTAATCCTCATCATACCATATGAATAACATACCTTCATTTTTCTTAAGTTTTTTTTTACACTGTAATCCTTTTTGTCTTTCATAGTTGTTTTTTGCTAATTCAACTAAAAATAATTCCTTATTTTTTGACAATTTATTTTCTACAAATAATTTTTCTTTTTTTAGATACTGGGCTTCACATGATATTGATTTTTGAGATATTATAAAATAAGCTAAATAATAAAATAAAAAAATAATTTATAATTTTTAATTTTCTTAATATAAAGAACAATTTCTTTTAATTTCATCTCTAATTTGCATTTTACTTCATCATCAATCCATTTATCTAACCATTTATTTGGTATTCCATTTCTTACTCTTGAATTTTTCCATTTTAATGATCTAAGTATTTCTTTACATTCATCATTCAATTTAGATTGAAGAAGTTTTTCTTTCGAATTTAATACTAACCAATTTCCAGCCCAAGCTTTTGCAGTTATATAAGGATTATAGCCACCTCCACCTAAAATAAGAGTTTTTGTGGATATATCTTTTAACATAGAAATTACATGCCAATATGCAGAGTTTGAAAGTATCATTTTTGATTGTGGATCATCTTTTAAACTATCTGTTCCTGCTTGAATAATTGTAATGTCTGGGTTTATTGATTTACAATAAGGCATTATTAATTCATTTAGAATAAAAAGCATTTCATTATCATTAAAATTTTCAGGAACTGGAATATTCATTAAATTATTAATTTTTGATTCTTCTATTTTTCCAGTTCTTGGCCATTTATTTTTTTCATGTATTGATATTAATTGTACGTTGTCATCATTTAAGAAATAGTCTTGAACTGCATCACAATGATGAGCATCTAAATCAATATATAAAATTTTGTTAAAGCCAAATTCTTTAGCTTTTAAGATTGCGAGTATGCAATCATTTAAAAAACAAAAGCCTGAAGCAAAATTTTTTCTTCCATGATGTGTGCCACCAGAAAAATTTAAAATTTTTTTTGCTTTATTACTTGCTAAAAATTCTATTGCTCTCATAGAAGATTTTGCTGCTGAAGCTGGTCTTGAGTAAACTTCTTTAAATATTGGATTTACACCAACACCTAATTTTAAATTTTTCTTTTCTTTTAATTGATAAATCTTGAAACTTTTCAGCTTTTTGCAAAATTTAAATAGTCAATATCATGAAATAATGTTAATTCTTCAATTGAAGCAGGTTCATTAAATATTATTTCATTCATCAGAGACCCAATTCATAATTTTGAAAATTCTAAACTTGGCCAAACTCTATCAATATTTAAAGGGTGTCCTTCACCATATCTTGATCCTTTAAAAATTTTGCTAGAAAAAAGAAAATTTTTCATTTTAGTATGCTATTTATAGGTATGTTTAGAATATTGGTTACATTTACAGTCATTATTTTTTTGGCATATTATTTGTTTAATATTTGATTTACCACCTTTTATTTTACCTTCACCCAAACTAGTAGCAATTGCTTTATTTAATAATTTTTCTGAAATTTTAAATCATTCATCAATTACTTTATTAGAGATTTTACTATCTTTGTTTTTTGGAATAGTTTTAGGAAGTTTTTTTGCAGTTTTAATTTCATTATCTGAAACACTTAAAAGATGGATTATGCCTTTATTGCTAGCAAGTCAATCAATACCAGTTTTTGCATTGGCTCCAATTTTAGTTTTATGGTTTGGTTATGGAATTTCAAGTAAAGTTATAATAGGTACTATAATTGTTTTTTCCTATCGCTTCAAACTTTTCAGATGCACTAAATAAAATTCCCAAAGAATATATTCATGCTGGACAAACATTAGGGTTTTCAAAGTTACAAATTTTTAACCTAATTAAACTCCCAAATGCATTACCTGGACTTTTTTCTGGTATAAGAGTTGGGGCTTGTTTTGCACCTATTGGGGCAGTTGTTGGCGAATGGATTGGAGGAAGTCAAGGATTAGGATCTTATATGATCTACAGTAACGCAAGATTACAAATTGATAATATGTTTGCTGCATTAATAATTTTAATTGTTATTACTATCTCACTTTATCATCTTATTGACTTAATACTCAAAAAGTTGATTTGGTGGGAATAATTAAGTTTACATCAATTTGAAAAATAAAGTTAAAAAATGCAAACCTATTGTCTTTCTGGAACAGGGGTGCTTTTCCAAAACAATTTATAAATTTTAATGATAATCAAAATCTTTTTACAAAACCTAAATAGAACTAAAAACCTGATCTAGATAATGCTAGTCGGAGGAAACTGAGTTCATTATGCCATCAGATTATTATATTTTTGTAATTTAGTAAATTCTTTAATTTTATTTCTTAAATTTATTTTTTACTCATCATTTTCTATGTCAAATGAAAATAATATAAAGCTTAATCAACAAATACTTAAAAAAATTCCTTCAAGATTGGAATTTGAAAAAGATATTTCTGGTTTGGATTTTAGGTAATTGGGGTGAGTTATCAAAATATATTTCAATAATCAAAATAAAAATAATAAAATTTTTTATTAGATAGCAAAAATACAATTATTTATTCAAATTTTAAAGAAAAATGGATTAAATTGGTTGTAAAAAAGGATTTGAAAAAAAGTCATTAAAAAAATGATTCAAGCGCTACTGAACATACTTTTGCGGAAAATTTGAGAATATTTTAGATTCTAAAATCTGCAAAGTAAAAAATGAATCCCACATCTAAACAAGATCTGAGCATTGCAAATGGGAAAAAATATTATTCTAAAAAAGGTGAATGATATACCTCTTGCACTCTCTGAAACGATATCTTGTTATTGAAGTTCAATTAGGAACATATTTTGGTGAAGACGACATCAATTTCATTTACAAATTGATCAATCTTTTTACTTCCAATTGATAAGACTAGGATCTTTTCAGTAATACATTAATCCATTAAATAGTCTTGTATTTTTTTAAAAGAAATTATTGAACCTGCAATAAAATCAAAACAAGTTAAAAAATTGATCTTAAAAATTTCATTTGCAAATTGAAAAATTGTAGATTAGCTTTAGTCTTAAATAGTCTAGTTGTTTTAAAAGATGGTCCAATTAAATCAATCAAAGATTTAAAAATAAAAAAATTGGCTTTTCTTTGGTGGTTTTGAAGATGCAGGAATGTTTGAAAAATATGGATTAAAATTATCAGATGTTGAACTTATTAATATTAATTTTTCACTATCACCTTCATTAATTTCAAAAAAGTAGATGCTGTAATTGGTGCATTTAGAAACTTTGAACTAAATCAAATGGATATTGTAAACCGAGCTGGTAAAGCATTCTATCCAGAAGAACATGGAGTTCCTCATTATGAAGAATTAATTTATATTATTAATAAAAATGATAGAAAAAAACAAAAGTTTACGAGTTTTCTTAAAGCTATTCAAAAAGCTACAATTAAGATTGTTAATAGCCCTGAAGAAACATGGCAAGATTTTTCAAGTTATAAAAAAGGCTTAAACGATGAATTAAATAAAAGAGCTTATAAAGATACTGTTAGAAGATTTACCTTACGTCCTAGTGCTTATGATTTAGAGGCTTATAAAGTTTTTCAAAATTTCCTATACAATAAAAAAATAATCAAAAAGATACATAATATTGAATTATTTATTAAACCGTGATTATATTCATTAATCATGATTAATAGTAAAAGTATTACATTATTCTTATCGTTATTTGGTTTTTGGCTATTAATGTCAGGATATTATACACTCTTTAATTACATCACTTGGTGTAGTTTCTTGCTTGTTATGTGTTTATTTAACAATTAAAGGAAAATTTTTAGATAACGAAACTATACCAATTTATTTTTTTCCTCGATTAATTCAATATACAATTTGGGTAGTCAAAGAAAACTACATATCAAATATAAAAACAGCTATCTTTTTTTTATCTAAATCAGAAGAACCAGAATTATTTTCTGTTAAAGCTACTCAAAAAACAAACGAAGGAAAAGTAACTTATGCAAATTCTATCACGCTTACACCTGGGACTGTAACCACACAAATAAAAGATAACGTATTTGAAGTTCATGCATTAACTAAAGAGTTTGGTGATGATGTTAGAAGTTCTGAGATGGACAAAATGGTAACTTGGTTAGAAAAGGGTAAATAATGTTTTTAGCTGTTTTGATTGCCCTTGCTGTATCATTTTTGTTAATTTTAGTTCGTTTGATTATTGGGAAAACTACATTCGACAGAATTTTAGCTGCAAATAGTATTGGTACTATAATTGTTTTAGGAATTTCTGTTCATGGTTTTTATATGGGTAGACCTGAATTTATAGATATTTCTATAGTTTATGCACTCATAAATTTTATTGGAACAGTTGCTGTTTTAAAACTTTTTGATAAAGGAACTCTTGGGGATAAATAAATGTTAGATATTTCAATTGAAATAATATCCATAATATCTTTTATAGCTGGAGTTTTTTTATATTAACAGGATCTATAGGGCTGATAAGATTACCTGATGTTTTTTCTCGAATACATGCAGCTGGCATGATTGATACAGCTGGGGCATCATTTATAATATTAGGAATGATTTTACAAAGTGGTTTTTCATTAATTACTGCAAAATTAGTATTTATTGGAATTTTTATATTTTTCACAAGTCCTATTACAGGTCATGTAACTGCAAACCTTGCTAGAAAAAAAGGTGTTACTCCTGTAGGAAAAACAAAAGGTAAAACTCTATGATAGGCGAAATTATTATAAATGCATTTCTTGTAACTCTAATGTTAACAATAGCATTATTTATTATTAATACTCGAAAAGTGATATCAACTATATTATTAACTGGCACATATTCTCTAGTTGCAGCTCTTATGTTTGTAAGTCTAGATGCAGTAGATGTTGCATTTACAGAAGCATCTGTTGGAGCAGGAATTTCAACAATATTATTCTTAGCAGCTTTAAGCTATCTTCCAAAAGAGGAAAAAGAAGAAAAATTTAACATAAAACATATTTATGCAATCTGTACATGTACAATCGTTGCAGGATTATTAATTTGGGCAAGTTATGATTTGCCATTAGTTGGTCAATTAGAAAACCCTGTTCATCAACACCTTGCACAAGACTTTATTGAAGGATCACGAAACCATATAGGGATTCCAAATGTAGTTACTTCTATTCTTGCAAGCTACAGGGGATATGACACTTTTGGTGAGACAGTTGTTATATATACTGCTGGTATCGCTGTATTAGTTTTATTATATGATGGAGTTTCAAAAACATCAAAAATTAATAAGGAAAAAAAATAAATAAATGGATAATTTAATTTTAAAAGTGTGTACAAAAGTTTTATTTACTCCAATAATTTTATTTGGTTTATACGTTCAATTTCATGGTGATTTTGGTCCAGGAGGAGGATTTCAAGCTGGCGTTATTGTTGCAGCAGCTTTTATATTGTATGCAATGGTTTTTAGTGTTGAAGATTGTAAAGTGATTATGCCACCAAAATTAAATTTCTTTTTACTTGCATTGGGAGCTTTTCTTTATGGGTTTGTTGGAATAATTGGGTTAATTTTAGGTGATCCATATCTTAGTTATGATGTTTTAGGTTCGACAAAAGAAGCTGGTCAACATATAGGTATTTTACTTGTTGAATTTGGAGTTGGTCTAACTGTATGTAATGTGATGATTTCTTTATTTTACTCATTTGCAAATTTTAATTTTGGAAAGAAAAATAATGATTGATCAGATATTTGGTGTTTGGAATTATTGGATAGTCTTCATTTTAATGATGATTGGGCTGTATATTGTCATTTCAAAAAAAAGCCTCTTAAAAAAATAGTTGGTCTAGCTATCTTCCAAACATCTGTTTTTCTTTTGTATATAACATTCGGGAAAATTGCTGGAGGCACTGCTCCAATTTTAACTGATAATGTAAATGAAATATATTCGAATCCCCTTCCACATGTACTGATACTTACAGCAATTGTTGTTGGCGTTGCGACAACTGCACTCGGTCTTGCATTGACAGTCAGAATTAACAAAGCATATGGAACTATTAATGAAGATGAAATTTCTGCATCAGATTTAGTCGAATATCATGAAAAATATCTTGAAGATAAAAATTAAAAATGATGTCATTTATAATTAAAAATTTACCTATACTTATTGTTATAACACCTTTGATGTTTTCATTAATAGTTGCGGTTCTAAATAATAATAGATTAGCATGGGCCCTTTCTACTTTTGCATCTTTTCTAACAATGATATTTTCAATTCTTCTTTGCTTTGAAGTTTCTAATCATAGTAATATTTCATACTATTTAGGTAATTGGCCTCCGCCACTTGGCATAGAATATGTAATTGATAAAATAAGTATAATTCCAATTATGATAGTTTCAGTAATTGGCTTAATAGCTACATTATTTGCACATAATTTTTTTACTTTAGAAATTGATGAAAAACTTGTTTCTAAAACTTATAGTTTATGGTTACTAACAATCGCAGGTTTGATTGGCTTAATCACGACTGCTGACGCTTTTAACCTTTTTGTTTTTCTAGAAATTTCATCACTATCAGCAGTAGCACTTGTTGCATTAGGATCAAAAGTAGATAGAAAAGCTTTAGTTGCAGGATATAATTATTTAATTTTAGGTGCAGTTGGAGCAACGTTTTATGTTATTGGTGTTGGACTATTATATGGTGTAACTGGAACATTAAATATGGGTGATTTAGCTCAAAAAATTCCAGCTCTAGGACTAAATAAATCAGTTATAGTTGCATTCACATTTATGATGTTAGGTATAATGGTTAAAGCAGCAGTTTTTCCTCTTCATATTTGGTTGCCAAATGCTTACGCTTATGCTCCATCACCAGTTTCTGTTTTGTTAGCTGCGACAGCAACAAAAGTTTCTATATATATATTAGTTAGAATTTCATATACCATTTTTGGATCTTCATATGAAATTTATTCATTTGAAAGTCTAAGATACATTTTGCTATATCTTGCAATTTTAGCGATGTTTGCAGGAACTATTATGGCAATATTTGAAAAAGATGTAAAAAAACTTTTAGCACATTCTTCAGTTGCACAAATAGGCTATATCGTTCTTGGAATTTCTTTAGCAACAAGCCCTGGAATTGCTTCGAGTTTTATTCATCTAATTAATCATGCGCTAATAAAAGCTGGTCTATTTATGTCAGTTGTGGCCATGGGATATTATACTTTAAAACGAATTGATGTTAATACTATCGCTGGCCTTGGAAGGAGACTACCAATTACGTTTTTTGCTTTTGTGATTTGTGCTCTAAGCTTAGCAGGATTACCATTAACAGTTGGATTTATATCTAAACTTTATTTGATTAAGGCTGCCTACATGAGTGAAGGAATATGGCTTCCTTTTTTAGTTTTAATTAGTTCAGCTTTGTCATTAATCTATATATGGAAACTGATCGAAGGTCTTTGGTATAATGAAAAAAATTCAAAATCTGAAAAAATTAAAGAATTACCTGAAATTTATATACCTCTTTTATTTATTACTTTTTTAAATATTTATTTTGGTATAGATGCAGGTTTGATAATTGATAATAGCTTTATTGCTTCTGATGCATTAATAAGTGGAATAAAATAATGGCTAATGAATTTTATATATATTTATCAATTTTAACACCTCTTATTGCCTTTTTTATAACTCCTTTATTATCATCAAACCCTAATTTAAGAGATAGTTTAGGACCAATTGGTGGAATTGTTACTTTTTATAGTTCTCTTAATATTGCATCATTGTACTTAGATGGAGAAATACTTAATTTTACATTTTTTCAAATAAACGAAACATTATCTATTTCATTTAAAATTACTGGCTTAGGTGTAATATTTGGACTTGTAGCTTCAGGCTTATGGATTTTAGCTTCTATTTATACCATTGGATATATGAGAGGTAATAAAGAGAAAAATCAAACAAGATTTTTTACTTTTTATTCAATAGCTATCTTTGCAGCAATTTGTATTGCCTATTCTGGTAATCTTTTAACATTATTTATCTTTTATGAAGTTTTAACCTTTTCTACTTATCCCCTCGTTGCCCATAAACAAAATGATGAAGCTAAAAAAGCTGGAAGACTTTACATGGGTATTTTGGTAGGAACATCAATAGTTTTTTTACTTCCAGCTATAATTATAGTTTGGGTGCTAACCGGTAGTTTAGATTTTTCTCCAAATGGAGTTTTAAAAGGTAACATATCCAATGAATATGTCCCATTTTTATTGGCTTTATTTGCTTTTGGAATTGGTAAAGCTGCATTAATGCCTTTTCATAGATGGTTGCCAGCAGCCATGGTCGCACCTACTCCGGTGTCAGCATTATTACACGCAGTAGCAGTTGTAAAGGCTGGCGTATTTTCCATGTTGGTAGTAATAACGTATGTATTTGGAATTGATTTTCTAACTGAAACTAACGGCGCTGTTTGGTTAATCTGGGTTTCAAGTATAACTTTACTTTTATCAAGTTGTATTGCAATTACTAAAGATGATTTAAAAGCTCGATTAGCTTATTCAACAATAAGTCAATTATCATACATAGTTTTAGGTGGAGCCATTGCAACAAATATTGCTGTACAAGGTGCATCACTTCATATTGTAATGCATGCTGTAGGTAAAATTACATTATTTTTTGCAGCGGGTTCAATATATGTTGCAACACATTTATCAAAAATTTCAGATTTAAATGGAATAGGAAAATCTATGCCTTTAACCTTTATAGCCTTTTTTATTGGCTCTTTATCAATTATTGGTGTCCCACCAATGGGTGGATCTTGGAGTAAATTTTACCTAATGTTAGGTTCAGTTGAAAAAGAGTATTTGGTTGTTATTTCCATACTTTGCATTTCAACTTTGCTAAATGTTTATTATTTATTAGAAATTCCAGCTAAAGCATTTTTTCAACATCAAAAAACAAATACTCAAGTTACAAAACATCCTTTGATAGTATATCCAACTTTTTTGCTGCAATGTTAACGATTGTGTTATTTATTTACATAGAACCACTTAAAAATATAACTAACTTATTATTTGGAAACCAATGATGTTTTTTACAAAATTGATTAAAAATTTCGGCAAAATAAATTCTATAGTTTTATTTATATGCATCATATTGTTACTTCTTGAATTTGTTGGCCATAGACATGGTGAATTCAAAATTGAGGATTTTTTATTTTTTCCTGCACTTTTTGGTTACATTTCATGTATTGTAATTTTCAAAGTAGGTGTGGCTTTAAGATCAATATTCATGAGAGATGAGGATTATTATGATTAATTCCTTACCTCCTGGATTTATAATGTTTATCGGGGCATTTTTAATCCCCTTCCTTCCTAAACTTGGTAGACAAGTTTATATGATTTTTTTAGTGCATCTTATCTGCTTTTTCATTATTTAATGGATTTGGAACACATTTAACAATTAATGTTTTAGACTATAATTTTATAATCAATCACTCTGATAATTTATCACTTCCTTTTGCTATTGTTTTTCATATAGCTGCATTTATTACAATAATTTATGGAAGTCATAAAGATGATTGGAAAGAAAATGTTGCTGTCATAAGTTATGCGGGTGCAGCTATTGCAGCATTGCATGCTGGAGATTTATTTACATTATTCTTTTGGTGGGAAGCTACTGCATTTACCTCAGTATTTTTAATTTTAGGTGGTAATACTACTAGGGCCTATAGAGCTGCTTTTAGATACATTGTAATTCAAGTAGGTTCAGGAATGTTTTTATTAGCAGGAGCTGTTTTATTTTTATACTCAAATGGAAATGCTTTATTAGGTCAAATGTCAATAGATGACACATCAGGTCTTTTAATTTTCTTAGCATTTGGAATTAAAGCTGCTTTTCCATTTCTAAATGGATGGCTTCAAGATACATATCCTGAAGCAAGTGAAGTTGGAACTGTGGCATTGTCATCATTTACAACAAAATTGGCAATTTATGCTTTAGCAAGGTCATTTGCAGGAACAGACATCCTTATTTATATTGGCGCTTTAATGACATTTTTTCCTATATTTTTTGCTGTAATTGAAAATGATCTGAGAAGAGTATTAGCATATAGCTTAAATAACCAACTTGGTTTTATGGTTGTTGCAGTTGGGATTGGTACAGAGTTAGCAATTAATGGAGCTGTTGCGCATGCATTTGCACATATAATTTATAAAGGTCTTTTGTTTATGAGTATGGGCGCTGTCTTATATAGAGTTGGAACTTGTAAGGCATCAGAATTAGGAGGATTATTTAAATATATGCCTATAACCGCTGTGTGTTCAATAATTGGAGCAATTTCAATTTCTGCATTCCCACTTTTTAGTGGTTTTGTTGCAAAGTCGCTTATCATGTCATCATTAGGGTATGAAGGTTTATCGTTTATTTATTTTATGCTTTTATTTGCATCAGCAGGTGTTTTACACCACTCTGGAATTAAAATACCATTCTTTGCTTTCTTTGCTCATGAATCTGGTCATAAACCTAAAGAAGCACCATTAAATATGATTGTTGCAATGGTAATTGGATCAGTATTATGTATATTAATCGGAGTTTTCCCATCTATTTTTTATCAAATACTTCCTTATTCAGTGGATTATCAACCTTATGACTTCAGCCACGTTTTATCTCAATTACAACTTTTAACATTTGCAGCATTTGCTTTTATATGTTTATGGCATTTTAAGATCTATCCACCAGAATTAAATTCTACAGTATTAAATAGTGATTGGTTTTACAGAAGAATGTTTCCAGCTGTAATATCAAATCTTGTTAATGGTTTAAAAATTCTAAATGAAAAATTTTCATTAAATTGTTTTAAAAGTTTTAATTCTATTAAAAACTTTTTTCATGATATTATGTTTGAAAACAAGGTTATTGATAGAGAAGCCGGTTTTGATACACAAATTGTATTACAAATTTTTGGAATAATTGTGTTTATACTTATTTTTATACAAATAAGTTAATTTATAGGGAGAAGTTGCAAATGAAAATGTATGGCGAATACACCCTACCAACAGATGTTGAGAATGTATGGAAAAACTTAAATGATCCTTTGGTTCTTAAAAATTCTATTCCAGGTTGTACAGAATTAATCAAAGAAAATGATAATGAATTCAAAGCTACAGTTACAATCAAAATAGGGCCTGTGTCAGCAAAATTTAATGGAGAAGTTAAACTTTCAAACATAAAAGTTTATGAAGGTTATACGATTTCAGGAAGCGGAAAAGGTGGTGCAGCTGGATTTGCTAAAGGAAGTGCAAATATTAATTTAGAAAAACAAGAAAATACAACTATTTTAAAATATTCTGTAGAAGCTCAAATAGGTGGTAAATTAGCTCAATTAGGCTCAAGATTAATTGATTCAACATCAAAAAAATTAGCTGGAAAATTTTTCGATAATTTTGTAAAAATTGTAGATGGAACAACTCAAATTGAAGAGGAAAAAAATGAACAAAAAAAAATTACCTAAAGGGGTTCCTGAGGAAAATATCTATAATAATGCTCACCTATTAATATATCTTTTTTATGCTATTTCGATAGGATCAGTAGTTTGGCTACTGCTTAATCAAAATTGAACGATTTAACTATTTATCATAAAAAAATTTTAAAATTAGCCTCTACTAATAGAAAAACTTTAGAAATAAATGACTTTAATTTTTCTAAAGAAGTTAAAAATCCTCTTTGCGGTGATTTAGTTGAGGTCAGAATTAATATTATAAATAATAGTATTAAAAACCTATCTGCAAAAGTTAAAGGTTGTGCTTTATGTGAAGCTTCAGCAGGTCTTGTTGTTAATTATTTTTCTAATAAAAACTTACCAATAAATGATTTCATGGAATATTTTAATAAATGGCTTTCTAAAAACCATGACAACTATCCTGATGAATTACCTGAGGAATTAAAAATATTCTCACCAATACAAGATATTAAAAATAGACATACATGCATAAAAATGCCATTTGAAGCATTTTTTAAATCAATAAAAAATTCTTAATATCCTATTCTGGATTTTTTGAATATTTTCCAAATAAGATTAACGCACCTACTAAAACAATAGGATAAACAGCTAGTATAATTACACCTGTCAATGGATCCATAAAACTCTCTATATTTTTAATAACTCTCTTTGAATTTTAGATAATATATATTATTAATAATTAATATTATTTAAATTTCAACAACTTTAGGAAAACTAATGAGTGATCGAGAAAAAATGGAATATGATGTTGTTATAGTTGGCGGAGGACCATCAGGATTAGCAACTGCTATAAAGTTAAAACAACTTAGTAAAGAAAAAAATAAAGATATTTCTGTTTGCATTCTAGAAAAAGGCTCTGAGATAGGATCACATATTTTATCAGGAGCAGTAATTGAGACAAAAAGTTTATCTGAATTGATACCTAATTGGGAAGAAACAGATATTCCTCTAAAAACTAAAGCCAAAAAGGATAGTTTTTTATATTTAACAAAAGAAAAATCATATAAATTACCTACTCCTCCTCAAATGAATAATCATGGAAATTTTATAATTAGTCTTGGAAAATTATGTTCTTGGCTAGGTCAATATGCTGAAAATTTAGGAGTTGAAATTTATCCAGGATTTGCAGCTAGTGAAATACTTTTTAATTCTGATGGAAGCGTGTCAGGGGTTGCAACAAATGACATGGGTATATTGAAAGATGGAACTAAAGGACCAAACTATGAGCCAGGCATAGAATTATTAGCAAAACAAACAGTTTTTTCAGAGGGTTGTAGAGGTCATTTAGGAAAAATTTTAATGAACAAATTTGACTTAAACAAAAATAATCAAGGTCAAACATACGCGATTGGAATAAAAGAACTTTGGGAAATTGATCCTAAAAATCATAATGCTGGTGAAATAGTTCATACAACTGGTTGGCCCTTAAACAGTGACACATATGGTGGTTCATTTTTGTATCATTTTGATAAAAACTTAGTTTCAATCGGATTTGTTGTTGGATTAGATTATAAAAATCCTTACTTATCGCCCTATGAAGAATTTCAACAATTTAAACACCATCCTGAAATTATTAAACATTTAAAAGGTGGAAGAAGAATTAGTTATGGTGCTAGAGCTTTAAATGAAGGAGGAATCCAATCATTACCAGAATTAACTTTTCCTGGTGGTTTACTTGTGGGTTGTGAAGCAGGTTTTAAATGTTCCAAAAATTAAAGGTACTCACTTAGCAATTAAGTCTGGAATAATTGCTGCCGAGACAATTATTGAAAATATAGATAAAGAAAACGAGCTTACAGCATTTTCTAAAAATATTAAAAAAAGTTGGCTTTATAAAGAACTTTACTCAGTAAGGAATATTCGACCTTCTTTCAAGTGGGGGTTTTGGAAAGCATTAGCCTATAGTGCAGTTGACACTTATTTATTTAGAGGAAAAGCTCCTTGGACTTTAAAACATAAAAATAGTGATCATGAAGCACTAGAAAATAAAGGAAAGTATGAACCAATAAAATATCCTAAACCAGATGGAGTAATTAGTTTTGATAGATTAACTAATGTTTCATTTTCAGGAACAAACCATGAAGAAAATCAACCTTGTCATCTTCAATTAAAAGATGCATCTGTTCCAATCAAAATAAATCTTGAAAAATATGATAATCCTGAAACAAGATATTGCCCAGCAGGCGTTTATGAAATTGTTGAAAAAGACAATAAAAACAATTACAAATTAATGCACAAAACTGTGTACATTGTAAAACTTGTGATATTAAAGATCCTACTCAAAATATAAATTGGGTTTCACCTCAAGGTGGTGGGGGTCCAAATTATCAAGGTATGTAGATAAAGATATAGTAATTAATATCAAGTTCATTTAACATGTTAATAATGTTAAATAAACTTAAAGAAAAATCTTCTTTGATTGGTATTTTTTGGATGATTGTTACAACAATATTTTTTGTTGGTGTAACAATATTTGTAAAAACTCTTGGAGAAAAAATACCTTCATCTCAGACTGCATTTTTAAGATATTTATTTGGAACCATTTTTTTACTTCCAATAATAATAAATAGCTTTAGAGACATTCAAATTAAACTAATTAATAAATTTATCCTAAGAAGTTTTTTTCATGCTATTGGAGTAAGTCTTTGGTTCTATTCGAATGACAGTGATAACTATAGCTGAAGTAACTGCAATAGGATATTTAACACCTATATTTGTATGCATTGGTGCAATTATATTCTTTAAGGAAAACATAAAAGGCTTTCGAGCATTTGCTATTACTTTATCTTTTATTGGAGCAATGATTATTTTAAGGCCTGGTTTTCAAGAAATTAAATTAGGACAATATTCAATGCTCTTAGCAGCATTTGTTTTTTCTTTTTCTTATTTAATGGTCAAGTATTTAGCGAATACAAAAAGTTCTCTAGAGATAGTAGGATACCTGTCATTATTTACTACAATATTTCTTACGCCTTTAGCTTTAATTAATTGGGTTGAATTAAATACAGATCAAATATCAATTATTATTTTGATTTCTATAATTGCTACAGTTGGACATTTAACTATGACGATGGCCATAAAAGCTACAACAATGACTATAATTCAACCATTTACTTTCCTTCAGCTAGTCTGGTCTGTAATAGCTGGCATAATGTTGTTTGATGAAAAATTAGATATTTTTGTAATTTTTGGAGGAATAATAATTTTAATTTCAACAACATACCTATCAATAAAAGATGCTAAAGAATAGGATTTTTAATTTTTATTGAGATACCTACATTTTTTGGAAACTGGATCTCTTTATGATCCTTCTTTAATTGAGATAATCTCTCCAAGAGCACCAATTAGGATAATTTTCTGTTTTTCTTTTTTTCAAATTAACATTTAATAATAATTGTTCAGAAAATGCCATAACTTCATTATTACTTGAAGAAATAATTTCCAAAAACAAATGCATTTTTTTTTCGTCGAAATTAATAAGTGAACATTGAACAAAGAATTTTTGTTTATATATCATTTCATTCAAATAGGTAAAATTTGCTTGAACAACAAAGGGGCCTTGGTCATTTCTTTTAGCGTGTGTTTCACCAATTCCCAAAATTTCTTCTAGAAAATGATCAATTGAATTGTCTATTGCCATTGTGTAGTAAGCAACATTCATATGTCCGTTATAGTCAATCCAAGATTTTAAAACTTTTCTTGATGGAAGCCTTAAAGGAGCTTCATATGGACCATCAAAACCCTTAACATTATTGAAAGACATAAATTAATATTTTCTAGATAAAATTTTTGTTCCTTCAACAAGCCCTTCTATTGTAAGTGGAACCATTTTATTATCAAAAATCTGTTTAATAATTTGAGTTGTATGAGAATAACTCCAATATTTTTGTGGTGTTGGGTTAATCCACAAATGAGAACTCCATTTATTTGTTACTCTTTCTAACCAAACATGACCAGCTTCTTCATTGTAATGTTCATTTCCACCTCCAGGTATCATAATTTCGTAAGGACTCATAGATGCGTCACCAACAAATATGCATTTATAATCTTCACCATATGTCCTTAAAATTTCAAAAGTTTCAAATTGTTCAGACCATCTTCTGGAATTATTTTTCCAAACGCCCTCATATAAACAATTATGAAAATAAAAATGTTTTAAATGCTTAAATGAACTTTTTGCAGCTGAAAATAAACTTTCAACTTTATAAACATGCTCGTCCATAGAACCTCCAACATCCAAAAAAAGAAGGATTTTTATAGAATTTTCTTTTTCTGGTTTGGTTTTTACATCTAAAAATCCATTTTTTGCTGTATATGATATTGTATCATTTATATCTAACTCTTCACTAAAACCTATCCTAGACCATTGTCTAAGTTTTTTTAAAGCTACTTGCATTCCTCTTGTATCAATTTCTTTTTTGTCATCAAAATCTCTAAATTCTCTTTTATCCCAAACCTTTACAGCTTTACCTTGACCTCTTTCATTTTGACCAATTCTAAATCCTTCAGGGTTGTATCCATATGCACCAAAAGGAGATGTACCAGAAGTTCCTATCCATTTACTTCCACCTTGATGTCTTTTCTTTTGCTCTTCTATTCTTTTTTTAAGTTCTTCCATTAATTTATCTAAACCACCCAATGATTTAATTTTTTTTATTTCATCTTTAGTAAAATTTCTTTCAATTAATTTATCAATCCATTGTTTAGGTACTTTTAAATGTTTTAAAACATCATCGAGTTGGATATCATCTAGACCATTAAAATACTTTGAAAAAACCAAATCAAAACGATCAATTAATTTTTCATCTTTAATAAGACTAGAACGAGCTAAATAATAAAAAGAATTAAGATCAAAAAGAGATAAGCCTTGTTTTAATGCTTCCAAGAAATTAAAATATTCATTTAAAGAAACTGGTATTTTGACTTTTTTTAGATCTAAAAAAAAATCTAAAAACATTCTAATTCTGTCCTCTTGACATAAAAACTAATTTTTCAAAAAGATGAATATCTTGTTCATTTTTTATAAGCGCACCATGTAATTTTGGCAATAAATCCTTAGAATCTTTCTTTAATTCTAATGGATTCATATCTTCAATTAGCAATAATTTTATCCAATCTAATGCTTCTGAGGTTGAAGGTTTTTTTTTCAATCCTTTAATCTCTCTTATTTCAAAAAATATTTTTAAAGCATTATCTAATAAATTTTTTTTAATGTCAGGATAATGAACATTCACTATTTTTTTTAAAGTTTGAATATTTGGAAAGTTTATATAATGAAAAAAACATCTTCTTAAAAAAGCCTCTGGTAAATCTTTTTCATTATTCGAAGTTATTATAACTATTGGTCTCTTCTTTGCTTTTATAGTTTCTCCTGTTTCATAAACATGAAACTCCATTTTATCTAACTCTTGTAAAAGATCGTTAGGAAACTCAATATCTGCTTTATCAATTTCATCAATTAATAAAACAACTCTTTTTTTACTTTCAAATGATTGCCATAACTTTCCCTTTTTAATATATCTTGAGACATCATCAATTTTGTCTTTATATAACTGACTATCTCTTAACCTTGTTACGGCATCATATTCATATAAACCTTGTTGAGCTTTTGTAGTTGATTTAATATTCCATTCTATTATTTCTAAATTTAAACTTTTAGAAATTTGTCTTGCAAGCTCAGTTTTACCTGTTCCTGGCTCACCTTTTACTAGCAAAGGTTTTTCTAAATTTATGGCAGCATTTACTGCTATAGATAAATCATCTGTTGAGACATATTCTTTTGATCCTTTAAAATCCATATAACACCTAATTAAGTAAATTTATTTTCTTATATTTATTATTCATAAAATAATTGTTTAATCCATTTATATAATCTGGTGTAATTTCACAACAACCACCTAAAATTGTACACCCATCTTATCCATTTAATTGCATAATTTACAAAAATTAAAATATTATATTTCTTTTTTTTATGTTGTCAACTGACATTCCAAGTTTAATGGTTTCACTGATTTAAAATTATTTGGAAAAGCTCCATAAGGGTAAATTAAATTTTTTAATATATCTAAACCATTTGAAATATCTTCAATTTGACTACAACAATTTTAAACCAAGTCCGTTTATTTTATCAATTTGGATTGGCAAGCTTCCCTTAATGATTCTCCAGAAAATAATTTTGTGACCATCACCCTTCCATAAACAAAAACATAACAATAATTTTTTTATTAAAATTTTGATAAACTTCAACTGCATTGACAGCTTCATCAATTGAAGACATTGTTTCAATAATAAAAAAATCAACGGCATCTTTTTGAATTTCTCCTATCTTGAAAAATAGGTTTCAATCATTTCTTGTTTGCTTATTGATTTGTCTTTAAAATAACTTCCTGGCAGAGGAGAAAACATCCTGCAATTTTGATGTGACGATTATTTTGACCTAGCATAATAGCTTCTTTTGCAGCTTTAATGGCTAATCTTTGTAAATGCTTAAATTCGTTTTCAAGATTATACCTTTTTAACCTTTGGGGTGTACAAGAATATGAATTAGTAGTGATTACTGAACTTCCTGAATTTATAAATTCGATATGTAAATCTTTAACTAATTTAAAATTATCTAGGAGAACTCTAGCTGACCATAAAGGATCATTTGTTGATGAATTTCGTTTAACTAACTTCTTGACCCATTCCACCATCTAAAAAAATTATTTGTTTCATTATTTTAACGTCTTATTAGAAATATAAATGGTATAGTTAAAAAACTTACCATTGCAAATAATTTAAAAGAATTAATATATCCTATCATTAAACTTTGTCTATTAACTTCACTAGTTAAATTCTTAATTGTCACCTGATCAAAATTTTCTATAAATTGATTTTTAAAATTTAAAGCTAAACCAGTATTCCAATCTGATACTAATGAACTTAAGTTACCAAAATTTATTTGACCCGTATGTAAAACAACAGCAACTGTAATAGAAATGAAAAAACTAGAAGCAACATTTCTTATCAAATGATACATTGCTGTCGCTTCACCAAAATAAGTTTTATCTAAAGTAGAGAATGTAAACACACTTATTGGAACCCATGCCATTCCAACACCCATGCCTTGAATTATCCCAGCCCAGGCAACTTGGGAAAACGTCATATCTATATTAAATGAGGCCATATATAAACCTGAAAGTCCTTGCAATGAAAATGCTATTGCTAGAGAAATTCTTGGATCAAGTCTTGAAGCAAATGCCATTAATCCAAATCCAAAAAAAGCTCCTATACCTCTAACACCAATTAAAAGCCCTATAATCGATTGTGGATAACCTCGTAATTCCTGTAAAAGTGGAGGAAAAATTATCATAGGAACAAAGTTTAACATTCCGAAGAAAAAAATTAAAATTAAGCCAAGTGAATAATTCCAATCTTTAAAAATCTTTAAATTTATAAATGGTCCTTTATAGGTAACACTATGAACTATAAAAATATAAAATGTAATAAGAGCTAAAGCTAATTGAAATAAAGTTTCATTACTTTCAAACCATCCATTTCTTTCACCTCTATCAAACATGACTTGAAGAGTGCCAACACATAATGATATTGATAAAAAACCTACCCAATCAAAGGAACTAGAAGAGGTATTTTTATAAAAAGGAACAATAAAATACACTAAAGCAAATGCAACAAATCCAAAAGGTATTAATGAATAAAATATCCATCTCCATTCAAGTAATTCGCCTAAAAAACCACCTATCATTGGAGCAATTACTAACCCTAATATGTTTGCCATTCCCCATACTGACATAGCCAAATTTCTCTGAGTAATTGGAAATGCACCTAATATTAATGTCTGCGATAAAGGTGGAAGTGGAGCAGCAAAAGCACCTTGCAAAAATCTAGCAACAACTATTTCTTCAAGAGAAGATGAATATCCGCAATAAACAGATGAAAGAGTAAAACCAACAACGCTAATTATTAAAATATATCTAATTTCAACCCTATTGGATAACCAACCAGCAAATGGTGTAAATATAGCTGTAGCAACTATATTACCAGTCACAGACCAAGTAATTTGATCCTGAGTTGCAGATAAAGCACCCATCATATCGGGAAGAGCTATAGTTGCAATAAAGACAGCCATCCCATATAACATTGTAACAAACGATCCTGTCAAAAGGATAAACCATTTAAAGTATTTGTCTGATTCAGAAAAATACATCAATTATAATGTTTGAAATTTATAAAATAAATTTGAAATAGGTCTTATAATAATTGGAATATCTTTCTTAAACTCAGTATTGATAACAACAGAAACTGTCATTCCAACTTTTAATTTTGAATTCATATTATTTAAATTTGAAACTCCATTAATTTTCAAAATAATAGGAACTCTTTGGACAACCTTAACCCAATTACCAGATGCGTTTTGAGCTGGTAAAATGGCAAACTCCGAACCAGTTGCAGGACTTAAACTCTCAATTTCTGTTTGAAATTCTAGATTTGGAAAGGAGTCTGGAATAAATTTTCCTTTCTGACCAATTTTAAAATTAGTTATTTGAGTTTCTTTAAAGTTCGCCTCAACATAAATTTTGTCTTGCTGAACAACTACAAAGAGTTTTTGACCTTGCCTTACCACCTCACCTTTTTCAAGATTCATATTAGCTACAAATCCAGCTTTGTCAGCTTTAATAGTTGATTTTCTAATATTTAATTTAATACCATTTATAACTGCTTTTTGCTTTAAATAAAGAGGATGATTTTGTACAACAACATTTCTTTTCCCACCTAATGTTGTCAATATAGTTTCTTTTTTCTTAATCAATAAATTTAATTGTTTAATTGCAATTTTTTTATAGAACTTCGCTTCATCAGTTTCTTTATTTAAATTTAATGAAATAAGATTTGTTTTGGCTTTATCTAATTTGAATTTAGCATCTTCGAGATGTTTTTTAATACCAAACCCTTTTTTGCTCAACATCAATTGTCTATCATATTCTAATTTAAAAAAATTAACTTCACTTCTAGCAATTTTGATTTTGTTATCGATTAAATTTTTTATTCTTTTTTCTTCATTGCTTCTATATCTAATATCCTCTTGAGCTATTAATATTTCTTCATCTATTTCATTTAATTTTGATTTTTTTGATTTAATTTCTTCTTCAATTGATTTAAGGATTTGTTCATTTTCAATCAGTTTAATTGATAAATTTTCAGCATCTATAGTTAACAGAATTTGATCTTTCTTAACAAATTGATTATTTCTAATTAAAACTTCTTTTATTTTACCAGAAACTTCACTTTGAACCGAAATTATAGGAGCCTTTACATAAGCATTATCAGTTTTAATTAACTTACCGAGTGAATAATAATAACCTAATATTATCCACATCAAAACAATTGGTATTACAACTAACAAAAATATTCTTGATTTTATCATTTTTAAAAACATTAACTTAGCTCTTATTGATTAATGTTTCTTTTATTCTTTTAAGATAATGTCTAAGATTTTGATCTTCTATATAACTTAAATTTGATAGAGCTTCTTGCCTAGTTAATTGAGCCTTATCTCTCATTTTAACAATAATTGGCTTTATTTTTTTTGATAAAAAAACAGTTTTAATTCTTTTATCAACTTTATCATTCTTTCTCACTATCCAACCTTTTTTTTCCATTCTATCTAACAATCTACTTAATGGAGCCTTTTCTAAATCTAATAATTTTGAAAAGTCCGATTGATTGATCCCTTCATTGAAATACAAATAATTTAAAACCCACCATTGAGACCTTGTTAACCCAAGTTCTGACATTCTTTTATCAAAAAGGTTTCTCATAAGACGAGCAACATCATGAATTAAGAAACCAATATTATTTTTATAGTCTTCGTCCATAATTTAGTTTACTAGGCAATAGTTTACTAGGCAACTTTTAACATTTAAAAAAAAACAAATCAAGTGAATAAAATTATTTATTGATAAAAAGTCGCATTATTTTTTAAAACATTTAAAAAATTTTGTTTGACTGCCGTTGATCCAACAATTGGTCCATCTTCTAATTGTATTTTTAATTCTTGTTTTTTTAAAGATTCAATAATTGGGCCAGCTAAATTGTCATGATCTTTTTTAAATGTTTGAAAATCTGGAAATAACAAAACCAATGTTGCTGATGTATCAGAATTTTCAAAAATAAACTTAAGCAATGTACCGTTTTTAATGCCTTCCGAGTCAGCTTTATTATCTGTAAAATTTACAAACATGTCTTTTGACATTTTGTCTTTAAAATTTATTTTGATTGTTCTTGCATACATTATTGAATTTATAGTGATATTTGCTTTAAACCTTTACCTAATGTATTTTGATATATTTTCATAAAGTCTTCAACTTTATTTTTAATTTCATATAAACTCATTTTAGGATTATAAATATTTGAGCCAATACCAAATCCTGTAATTTTAAAATCAACCCACTCTTTCATATTATCAGAATTAATTCCACCAACTGCAAAACATTTTGTGTCTTTTGGCAATACTTGATTAATAGCATTAAATGTATTTGGACCAAGAGTAGACGCAGGAAATAATTTTAAAGCATCTGCTCCAAATTTAAGAGCACTTAATGCCTCTGAAACCGTAAAACAACCAGGCATACTTACCATTTTTAATTTCTTTGTTTCTTGGATTACTTGATAATCGGTGTTAGGGGAAACAATTAACTTTGCACCTGTATTAAAGACATTATTTACTTCTGACGTTTTTAATACTGTACCTGCCCCTAAAAGGGCTTTATCAGAATACTTATCGACCAATAATTGTATACTTTTTAGAGGATTAGGAGAATTTAAGGGAACTTCAATTATATTAATTCCATTTTCAATTAAAATCTCAGCTACATTTAAAATTTTATCAGGAGTTACCCCCCTCAAAATCGCAATTAATGGAGAATATTTCATAAATTTAAACTTTTCTTAAAACTAGATAAACCTTTTAAGACCATATCATTTGAATTGTACAATCTAACTGTATTAGATCTTTCATTTAAAATTAATTCATAATAATCATTCAAATTAGATGCTCCAATGATAATTAAATCTTTATCTTCCCAATAGTTTCTACTACCAGATAATTCAATTCCTAATAAATAACCCACTAATTTTGAATTGTTTAAAGTTTGAGTTGAGTTCTTTAATATATTCTCAGCTCTTATTTCAAATAACTTGTTTGAAATTAAAGAGGGATTTTCAATGATTAAACACGCAGCTGATTTAATTATTTCAGGATCAAGATCATTAGTGTTTACGCTATGTTTTAAAATAGAATAATTTTTGACTATTTCGTATAATTCACCAGTTAAAAACGTAGAAAAATTTTTAATTTTATAACTATCTACATTAACCCACTTACTATGGGTTCCCGGCAAACATATAGATCCTTTAAAATTAATATCATTTAAAAGAAAACCTCTTATTTGAGTTTCTTCACCTCTCATGACATCTGCAGGCTCTGACTGAGATATTCCTGATAATATATGTACTTTTACATCACCTAGTATATTTAAAGTTTTAAAATTAAGATTACTTAAATCACAAGGACATTCCATATATGGTACTTCAACCCAACCTTGTTTTGCTCCTACCATTCCACTAGCTATAACAACTTTAAAATTAAATTTTTGATACCAAGCTGATATATTTCTAATAAGTGTTTTTTCAAAATCTTTTTGATTAACAAATTTCATTCCCTCTTGAGTAGAAATTTGATCAACAATATCATCATTGTCCATTAGGTAGGCTCTAAAATTAGTTGTACCCCAATCTAGAGCAACCCATGAACTCATTGTTTTTTCCTATTTTAAATTATAGTCCTACTTGAGATACAAATTTAGTTGTCATGTAAGCTTCCAGTCCTTCTGGCCCACCTTCAGATCCATATCCTGAATCCTTTACACCACCAAAAGGCGTATCTACTAAACCCAATCCATGATGATTAATTGATACCATTCCACTTTCAATTCCAGCACCTAAATCTTGAGCAGTTTTAGCTGAATTAGTATAAGCATAGGCGGCGAGACCATAATCTAACCTGTTCGCTTCTTCAATGACTTCGTCCATATCACTAAATGAAGAAATTGGAGCTAAAGGACCAAATGGCTCTTCACTCATAATTCTAGCATCTTTGCTAACATTTGTCATAACAGTTGGTTCAAAAAAATAACCTTTATTACCTTTTCTCTTTCCGCCAGTTAAAATTTTAGCACCTTTTTCAACTGCATCAGATACAAACCCTTCAATGGCAGTTAAT
Source organism: Alphaproteobacteria bacterium (assembly GCA_038131545.1). GTDB lineage: Bacteria > Pseudomonadota > Alphaproteobacteria > Puniceispirillales > Marisalimonadaceae > TMED54. The sequence continues at coordinate 826,082 of JAYPPQ010000004.1, read as the reverse complement.
CTTCTATCATGAGCCAGTGGTCCCATTTTAACACCATCCTCTAGACCGTTTCCAACTTTAAGTGATTCAGCTGATTTAACAAAACCATCAACAAATTTATCATAAACAGAGTCGTGAACTAAAAACCTTGTTGGAGATATACATACCTGTCCTGCATTTCTAAATTTATTAGCACTTAATATTTTAACAGCAGTATCAACATCTGCATCTCCACAAACAATAGCTGGAGAATGACCACCTAATTCCATAGTTACTCGTTTCATATATTTTCCTGCTAATGAAGCTAACTGTTTACCTACAGCAGTAGATCCAGTAAAAGTAACTTTTTTAACAATTGGATGTGGAATTAAATATTCTGAAATTTCAGACGGAATTCCAAAAACAAGATTAATTGAACCTTTAGGCATACCTGCCTCATCAAAAGCTTTAATTAACTCAGCTACACTTGCTGGTGTTTCTTCAGGTCCTTTTACGATTGCAGTACATCCAGCAGCAAAAGCAGCTGCTATTTTTTTTACAACTTGATTTAATGGAAAATTCCATGGTGTAAAAGCTGCAACAACTCCTACTGGTTCTTTAAAAACAAATTGATAAACACCAGAAGCTCTTGCTGGAATAATTCGTCCGTATGCCCTTCTTCCTTCTTCAGCATACCAATCTATAGAATCAGCTGCTCCTAAGGTTTCAATTTTAGCTTCAAATAATGGTTTACCTTGTTCAATAGTCATTAATTTAGCTATATAATCAGCTCTTGATCTAAATATGTCAGCAGCTTTTCTCATTATTTTTGATCTCTCATAAGCTGAAACGTTTTTCCATTCATTAAAAGCATTTTCAGCAGCATTAAGAGCTACATCCAAATCTTCTTTTCTAGCATGAGACAGTTTTCCAATCACCTCTTCAGTAGCTGGATTTATAATCTCTAATGTTTCATTTGATTTTGAATTTTGCCATTCACCATTAATAAACAGCTGTGTATTTGGGTAATCTTGTAACATTTTATCTCTCCATAATATTAATAATTAAAAAAATCTTTAGCTTCCTTTAGAGCTTTAGGAAATCTTTCCTCAAATAAATTTATATCCTCATCCGTACCTGCAGATACTCTTATACAACGGTTTTCAGGACTAGTAAAAGGCATTCTTACAAATATACCATTTGATATTAAATTATCTAAAACTTTCTTTGCAAAAAGACCATTATAACCACAATCAATAGCAAGAAAATTAGTAGAACTTTTTACAAATTTACAATTATTTTTAATTGCAATTTCTTCTATTTTTTTTAAAGAATTTTTAACTCTAGAAATTACATCTTTTAAGTGATTATGGTCTTTTAACGATGCTATAGCTGCAAATTGAGAAACTCTATTCATACCAAAATGGTTTCTAATTTTATCAAAGTTATTTATCAAATTTTCATGCCCAATTCCATATCCTATTCGAGCACCTGCTAGTCCATACGCTTTTGAAAAAGTTCTCATTCTTATTAAATTTTCTTGATTTACATTTATATCAATTAAGTCATCGTCAGGAACAAAATCTGCATATGCCTCATCAAGACATATTATGGTATCATCAGGAACTTCATTAATAAAAGCTTGAATTTCAGTTTTGTTATTAAATGTACCCATAGGATTATTAGGGTTAGACACATAAACAATTTTTGGACGAAGTTTCTTTGAAAAAGAAGATAAAGAAGCTAAGTCCTCAAAATCCTCTTTAAACGGAATTTTTTTCAAAATGCCTGCATATCCATTTACATGATAATTAAAGGTAGGATATGATCCATCAGTTGTAACTACGTTGTCATTTGGTTCAACTAACATTCGGACGAGATACCCTAAAAGACCATCTATACCTTCACCCACCACAATATTTTCTGACTTTATATTATGTTTTTTTGCTATTTCAATTTTAAGATCAAAATTCTCCGGGTCTCCATACATCCAAAGAGAGCTTGCCTCATCTTTCATAACTTTTAATGCTTTAGGTGATGGACCAAAAACACTTTCATTTGCACCTATACGAGAATCAAATTGTTTATCTAAGAGCCTTTCCTGTGTTTCAGGCCCCACAAAAGGAACAGAGCTAGGAAGTGAGTTGATAATTTTTGTATAATTTTTAGCCATTTAATACTTTTTGTCAGAGATTATTCTTTAATAAAGTTTATTACATTGATTAAAACCGATTTTAAAACTTAAAATTAACAACTTTAATCTAACAGAGGAGAAAAAAATGGCAATAGTATCAAGAAGAATCGCGAAACCATTTCCAGGTAAATCTGATGTGGTTTTGTCAAGAGTTTCAAGATTTAGAGACTTAGTTATAAAAGCTGGAGCTAAAGCAAGAGCTGCAAAATTTATAGGTGGATCGCTTAATGGTGCAATTCAGTTAACAACAATATATGACAACATGAGTGAAGCAACTAAATCATTTGAATCATATTCAAAAGATCCTGAGATGGTAGCTTTAATGAAAGAAAGAGAAGATAGTCCCGCTGCTACACTTATTGGGCCAGAAATTTATACAGGTGTTTATGGGGCTCCTTCACCAGATCATAATGTCTTATTACTAAGAGAATATGATATGGAAAGAAAATCTATGCCTAAAGCAATAGAGTTATTATCTAAAGTTGAAGAAATAGTGCAAAAAGAAGATTCAAAAATGTTAGCACTTCGACCAATCATTGCTGACAAAATGGACACACTTTTTGTTGTTTATTATTATTCATCAATTGCCTCTATGGGTGAAATTATTGATAGAGTAGGAATGTCAGAAGAATTTCAAAAAATTGTCAACGAGGCAAGTGAATATGGAACTCTTACGACTTCAAATGTATTAATCAATATATGACCTTGAGTTGAGGAGTGTTTACTCCTCAATTTTTATATCTAATTTGTAAACATTTAATGCTGTATTGTAAAAAAGATCTTTTTTTTCATTAAGAGAAAAATTTTTTACAATTTTGTTATAATTATTATAAAGATCATCAAAACTAATTTTTAAACTTGAAACTGGAAAATTACTTGCAAACATACATCTAGATGGAGAAAAAATATCAATTATGTCTAATATAATTCTTCTATTCTCCTCATAATTCCAATCTTGGTTTTTAACGCCAAATTCAGATAGTTTGATATATACATTCCCTTCATTTGCTAGAATTTTTAGAGAATTTTTCCATTTCAGGATTCCATCTTTACTTCGATCCCATGGAAAACCTGCATGATTAATGATGACTTTTACATTTGGAATAAGTCTAATAACTTGTAATGACTCAATTAGGTGCCAAGATGGTATTCTTAAATCATAATTCAAATTATATTTTTCTAAAAGTTTTAAACCATCTCTCCATTTTTGATCTTGCATAGTTCCAACATAATTATCATAACTGTCACTTTCTTTATTTTTTACAATGGGCTTAGATCTAATTCCTTTAACAAACTTAAAAGATGCCTGTTTTTCAATAACTTCTTCAGCATTTTTAGTATGAAACCAAGCGTGAGCAACAACAGCTGTAGGTAAATTATATTTATCTTTTATACTTTTTAGCCATTTAGTCTCACCTACTTGGTCTGATCTATCCCATTCGGCTTCACAATGAATTGTTCCAATTATGTTGTGATTGATTGTATCTTTCCTGTAATGTTCTGGGAGATAATTTTTTTTTAAATTACTGTAATCACCCAAAAAGAAATTTTCTTCATAATGATCTGCCAAAAAAGGGTAATAATTTTTATCTAAATCCCAAAAGTGATGATGTGCGTCAATTATTGGAATGTTTTGTTCATTCATAGAATAACTAAGCCATTAATGGTTCTTTATCACCAACTAGAGTAACTCTATGCATTATTCTCTTAATAATATTATTATCAAAGGGCTTTACTGAATGCATCGTACATCTATTATCCCACATTACAATATCATCATTATTCCATATATGCTCATAGACATATTTTGGTTGAATAGAATGCTTTGTTAATTTTTCTAATAATTCTCTTCCTTTATCGTAATCATAATCTACAATTTTAACCATTGTATGTGGGGAAAGAAAAAGGCTTGGTTTTTTAGTTATGGGATGCCTTCTAACTAATGGGTGTATTACGGGATCAAGTTTGTCGTAATTACCTTTATTTTTTCGTGTACTTAACTCTTTTGACAAATTAATTATGTATTCATGATCATGTACTACTCTAAGATTTTTAATTTCTTCTTTTAAAGTGTCATCTAAATCCTCATAAGCTTTATACATATTAGCGAATAAAGTGTTTCCACCTTCATTTGTTGTAGAAATACCATGTAAAATTGAACCATTACTTGGAATTTTTCTAAAAGAACTATCTGTGTGCCATAACCAAGATTGCTTTAAATATTGCCAAGAAGTTTCTTTATTTGGGATAATTTTTCCATTTTCATCTACGTTTGATACACGATATATTTCAGGATTTTTTGAGGATCTATGGGATAAAGAAGGATGAACTTCAAGTTCACCAAATTTTTTTCCAAATTTAATATGTTCTTCATCAGAAATATTTTGGTTTGGAAAGATTATAATTAAATGTTCTAACCATAAATCTTTGATTTGCTGAAAAACGTTATTATCTATGCGTGAAAGGTCTATACCTTCAATTGAAACACCAATATTTTTATGAATCTGTTTTACTTTCATAAAAACCTTAATTACTTTTTAATTGTATTTACAATAATAGAAGAAAAAATTGAGATTGTCGACATTATCAATATTCCAATTAAACTTATTAAAAATATATTTGCACCTCCAAAATATATAATTAAATATCCTGCCAAACCTCCAAAACCAACTTGTAAAGCACCCATTAATCCACTAGAAGCTCCTTGATTTTCATTTACAGAATTAATGGCACCTATCATTGCATTAGCTACAACAAATCCATGAGAAAATCCTATCAACAAACAAATAAAAGTCAGAAAAAAAATAGATTGAGCTTCAATTAAATTTAAAATTATTAAAGTTAGAATAAAAATAAGGCTTAATATTGTGCCATATAAACACATTTTTTCTAAACCAATTTTAATAGTGTATTTACTATTAATTAAATTTCCAAAAATATAACCAACAGATGTTAATGAAAACCACAAACCAAATTCAGATGCACTTGCACCTAATCTTAAATATTCATATGGCATGAACCCATTCATTGAATAATACATTCCTGTTTGCATCCCGCCAATAATAGAAAAACAAATAAACCACTTATTTTTAATAATGTTTTTATAATTTTTTAAAATTCTTAAGATTGAAATATCTTTAGACATTACTTTTAATGACTCTTGAAGGTTAAATTTTAGAAGTAAATAAATTATTATACCAATTAAAAATAGGGCAATAAAATTTGAATGCCATCCAAAATATTCAGCAAATATTCCACCAAAAACAAAACACAGAATTGGTAAAACAACCATATAAGCAGTTACAGTTGACATTTTTGAAGCGGCCTCTGATCTATTGAAACTATCACTAATTATGTTTCTGCCCACAGCAAAACAAGCAGCTGCTCCAATGCCTTGAATAGTTCTTAAAAAAATCAAAATCGTAATGTCATTAGAAAATGAACATGCTAAAGATGAAATAGAGAAAATTAAAGATCCATAAATCACTAAAGGCTTTCTTCCAAATCTGTCTGATAGTGGCCCAGCAAATAATTGACCTATAGCTAAAAATAAAAAATAGATACTTAGAACCATTTGAGTATCAGAAAAACTTGAATTTAAGTCTCCTTTAATTAATGGTAATGAAGGAGAAATCATAGTCATGCCCATAATAGGCATGGCTATTAAAACTGAAATTAATAGAATATTAGGTTTTGTCAAAGAAATCTCAAGTTACAAAGTTTCTTTTTCATGAACCTCTATGATGTTTCCATCAGGATCATAAAAAAAAATCTGTTTCCACCCTGCAACTGCTGTCTCTCCCCAGTCAGAATACTTAATTCCTTTATTTTCAAGATGTTTTTTGAATTCGTCTAAATCATCTGTTCTATAGGCAATATGACCTCTTTCAAGAGGATTTATTGAGTGCCCTGTTTTAAAATTAACATCTAAATCTTTTTCAGCTAAGTGGGTTTGAATATTTCCATCTGTTACAAATTCCACTTCTCCAGAATAACCTTTTTTTCTCTCAAGTATTGGAAGATCATTAGTTTCCGTATCTAAAAGTAATACTTGCTTATAAAACTCATTCATTTTTTTTACATTATTCGAGGAAAGATTAATATGATGTAACTTTAATTTCATGTTTTCTTATTATAATTATTTCATTAGATTAATTTATAGTACTTTAAAAATATAATTAATAAATAAAAATGTATAACCCATTTAATATAATTTCTTCATTTAGACTTTCCTTTCTGCCGCCATTAATGATTTATTTAGCAGCAGGCGTTTCAGGATTAACAAATATTGTTGGTTTATTTTTTGTAAAGGAGTATCTAGACCTTTCTGCTGCTTTTTTAGCAGGTTTAGGCTTTTGGGCTGGTCTACCATGGGTATTAAAAATGCCCTTAGGACATATTGTAGATTTAATTTGGAAATTTAAATCCATTTTAGTTTTTTTTGGTGCATTGATAATGGCAATAAGCAGTTTGATAATGTATTTTTTAATCGCACATAAAGAAGAAATGATAAGTGTATTAAATGCAGAAACTTGGTTCATCATTTCGACCTTACTAGCTCCAATTGGCTTTGTTCTCCAAGATGTTGTTGCAGATGCATTAACTGTAGAAGCAATTCCAAAAACTGATGAAAAAGGAAATGAAATAGATTTCAAAACCTTAAAATCTTTAAATGTTGTAATGCAACTTTTAGGAAGAGTTTCTATAATATCAGGAACTTTAATTGTTTCATTTATAAACCTTATAATGTTTTCCGATTCTTCTGAAATGTCAGATAACGAAAAAATCGTTACCTATGGAAAGATTTATTTATATTCTTTAATTGTTCCGATTATATCAATAATGGGAGTCGTTTTTTCTTATATTAGTTCAAAATCAAGGTTAAACAAACTTATTAAAAACGGGCTAGCTTTTGAAAAAGCATTTAATTTAATTTATCCCGTTTTAAAAGCTACTAAACCTAATAAATCTATAATTACTGGATCTATTATATTTGTTATTTTTACATTATCTATTGGCATTTCTAAAATTCCATTTTCTCAAGAAATTGTCTTTATTGGATCTTTTTTAATAATTGTTTATCTTTTAATAACACTATCCAATCAATTAGATGCAGTTTCGAAAAGAATGTTAATAGGTACAGCAATTATCATTTTTGTATTTAGAGCAATGCCAGGTGTAGGACAAGGAGCATCATGGTTTGAAATTGATGTGCTTAAATTTGATCAAGAATTCTTATCTCTCTTAGGATTAATTGCTTCTATACTAACAATTGTTGGAATATTTGTTCTTAGACCACTTATGGAAAACGCCTCTATGAGTAAGCTCATTATAATTCTATCAATAGCAGGATCTATTTTTCTACTTCCTTCTTTGGCTATGTTTTATGGAATACACGAAATAACTTCAAAAATAACAAATGGCATTGTTGATGCGAGATTCATTGCAATTTTTAATACAGCTTTAGAAAGTCCTCTTGGACAAGTCTCAATGATACCCATTCTAGCATGGATAGCACAATCTGCTCCAAGTCATTTAAAAGCAACTTTTTTTGCTGTTTTAGCTAGTTTTACGAACTTAGCACTTTCAGCAAGTAATTTAGGAACAAAATATCTTAATCAAATATTTGTAGTCACTAGAGAAGTAAAATCAAAAACTGGTGATATAACAACTCAAGCAGATTATTCAGAGCTAGGAATTTTGTTACTTACTGTTTTATTATTAACTTTAACTTTACCAATATTGGCTACAATTTTAATTAGAAAGTTAAAATTAATAGCTTACTAAGCATCATGAACTTTGACATATTCAAAGTCTCCTGATTTATTATCTATCCCTTGATCAGGTGCAGCAATCCACGACGCGTATTTTCCTGGCTCGTGCTCAGGAACCATTAAAGACTCTATAAATAAATTATCTTCATTAGATGGTAAAAATTTATTAAAATTTTTATCCCACATTTTTGAATCTAATATATTCCCATCAGGGTCAATGAAAGCATTTGTAAATGTTCCAATTTTTCTATTAAAACCTTCATGTGGCAATTTAACTTTAAAATCAATATTGAATGATTCTATTGTCCTGTTCCATCTTTTTATACCTACAGAAGAATCCTTAATATAATCATCTCTTAATCTCATATTTAACGCTAACAAAGCAGGTGCATCTTTCTTTACAATTTTATTATTTTCAAATTCTAATATTGGATAGGTATCATTTTGTAATTGATGATCATCTTTAATTTTTGTTTCCCAAAATCTTCCTTTCACTCCAGCAGTAAAAGCGTTAGCAGCATTAGTAGAAATTTCTGAGCCAAATAAATCAAGTGACAATGTAAAATGTAAATTTATCTTTTTTTGAATTGTTGGCAAATCAATTACACCTAATTTTCGTATCTTTTCTATTTCAAATGGATCTGAAATACCTGCTTTTACCATTTCTTCACAGGTTTTCTTGATTACTCTTCTAACTCCGTTTTCACCCACAAACATATGGTGTGCTTCTTCAGTAAGCATAAAACGGCATGTTCTAGAAAGTGGATCAAAACCTGACTGGGCTAAAGCTTCCAATTGCATTTTTCCATCTCTATCAGTAAATGATGTAAACATAAAAAAAGATAGCCAATCAGGAGTAACTTCATTAAACGCACCTAACATTCTAGGTGCATCCTCTGATCCAGATTGTCTTTTTAAGAGTTCATTAGCTTCTTCTCTTCCATCAGAACCAAAATATTTTTGTAACAAATAAACCATTGCCCATAAATGTCTTCCTTCTTCAACATTCACCTGAAAGAGATTTCTCATGTCATATAATGATGGAGCTGTTTTACCTAGATGTCTTTGTTGTTCAATTGATGCAGGCTCAGTATCTCCTTGAATAACAATAAGTCTTCTCAACATTGACCTGTATTCACCTGGGACCTCTTGCCAAGCTGGTTCACCAAAATGTTCACCACATGGAATTGTTCTTCCTTGCTTTTCAGGTGCTAATAAAATCCCCCATCTATAGTCAGGCATTTTTACATAATCAAATTTTGCCCAACCTTCTCTATCAACACTAATAGCTGTCCTTAAATAAACTAAACTTTCTTGAAAACCAACAGGTCCTAAATCTTTCCACCAATTAATATAACCAGGATGCCATCTTTCAAGAGCTTTAAGAACTTTTTTATCGGATGATAAACCAACATTATTTGGTATCATTGTATCATATTCAACTTTAATATTATCTAACATAAATTTCCCCTTTTAAACTCTTTCCCAATTAAATTTACTTCTATTACCAGATCCATATTTTTTTAGTGCACCTTCTTCACCAACCGCATTAGGCCTTTGAAATATCCAATTTTGCCATGCTGTCAACCTTCCAAAAATTTTAGTTTCCATTGTTTCTGGCCCCGCAAATCTAAGATTTGCTTCCAGTCCTGTCATGCTATCTGGTGAAAAACTTGATCTTTCTTCTAAAAATATTCGTACTTCATCTTCCCAATCAATATCATCAAAACTAAACGTTACTAATCCCATGTTTAAAGCCATCTGACTATCCAATTCTTTGCAAATCTCATTTTCTAGCTCTTTTATTTTTTTCAGATTCATTTAAAAATCTAGTTTCTAATCTTGTTATACCATTAGACATTTTAAAAAATTAAAGTTTGATTTTGATAAAGCAATTTTAGCTTCAGGGTCATTGCTATTTTCGAAAACGCCCTCAGCCATATATGATCTATCTGATGCAAATATGATTTCAGATAAAAATCCACCAAAACATGAACCAGGCTCTATGAATGTTACTAATGATCTGGATGTTACATCTATTCTCTTTAAAGTCCTATTCCAAAGATGTTTAATTTCTTTAATAAACCAATTAGAGCTATATTCATGTAAAAGATTATCATAAAAAAGAATATTATTTAAGGAACCTTGAGAAGAAAAAATTATAACTCCAAGATCTAACTCATTAAACCTTAAATGTAATAAAATATCATCTAATTCTCTAGCACATCTGAGGAGCCAAAATTGATCACCTTGATTTATGATATCATTTTCATTATCTACATTTATTAGATCGGGTGATTTAATAACTATTTTTGCATTCTTATTGGGTCTATCAATTAGCAATTCAATTGTAGAATATTGAATATGATCATTATTAATAATTTGTTTTTTTATTTCGTTTAATTTAATTCCCTTCTTATATGAATTATCAATTTTAATATTTTGTTTAATAATTTCATTAAGTGTTTCATCATAATTTGATTTTTTTGTTATAGTGTCTACAAGTTTCCATTCTTGAGCTTTTTTAGCTTTTAACCCCTCTTCCATTGTACAAAAAACATCAGCTAAATCTTTTCTAACTTTTCTTTTATCTGTCACTCTCGTCAAGCCACCTGTTCCAGGCAAAACGGCTAGTAACGGAACCTCTGGCAAAGATATACTTGATGAACCATCATCCATTAGCAAGATATGATCACAAGATAATGCTAATTCATATCCACCACCTGCACAAACTCCCTCAATTGAACAAATAAAATATTGACCTGATTCTGAGGATGAAGATTCAAGAAAGTTTCTAGTTTCATTTGTATATTTACAAAAATTAACTTTGTGAGAGTGAGAGGCTTCAGCTAACATTTTAATATTTGCACCTGCTGAAAATGCTCTTTCATTTCCTGATTTAATAATTATTAAATTAAGATAAGGATGTTCAAACCTAAATCTCTGGAGAGCATCAAACAATTCAATATCAACTCCTAAATCATAACTATTTAGTTTTAATTTATAATCTCCAAATAACCCCTCATCTTCATTAACATTGAAAATAAGATATCCAATATTATTTTCAATTTTAACTTTCCCAATGTTTATAATTTACGGGATTAACATTAAAATTTATTTTTTTCATTTATAAAAACATCTCAATTTTTAACTTTTTTCAATTTGGTTTATAAATTCTTTTAATTTTATTTATAGACTCTTTTTGCATATCAATCAAAGGATTATGGCCACAATTCTTTAAGATTAATTTATCAAATTTTCCTTTAATTTTATTTTCTAAAACTTCTACATGTGACAAGGAACCGTAAGGATCTTTATCTCCTTGAATTGCTAAAACTGGATTTTCAATTTCAGATAGAAAACTCCTAATATCCCATTTTCTAAATTCAGGATTCAACCAAGCATCATTCCATCCGTAAAATGCTATATCAACATTATCGTGATATTTAGATAATTTTTTTTTAATTTCATTTTCATATATCTTCCTAATATTCTTTATTGCTTGCACACTTATTTCTTCTACAAAAAAATGTGGTGCGATTAAAATAGTTCCTAAAATATTATATTTATTATTCTTCAGACTAGAATTAATTGCAGCAATTGAAGCTCCATCACTATGACCAAGTAAATAAACATTATTTAAATGGAGTTTCGATAATAATTCAGGCAAATAACTTTCTGCTTCTATATTCATATAATTTATAGGCCTAGGCAATTGAACTGATGAAGATTTCCCATACCCTGATCTAGAGTAAACTAAGATATTTAATCCTAATTCTTCATAAAGAAGTATTGGGATTTCTTTCCACATTGAAGCTGAGCCAAGACCTTCATGTAAAAGAACAATTGTCGAATTATCACTTTTTAAATCACCTAAGATTTCTACTTCTAATTCCTGATCAAACACTTTTTGAAAAAAAAATTCTTTTTTCATTATTTTCTTAATTTAAATCTTTGAATTTTACCTGTAGCTGTTTTGGGCAAATTATTGACAAATTCAATAGATCTTGGATACTTCCACAAACCAATTTTTTCTTTTACAATTTCTTTAATAGATTTTTCAATTTTTTCTATATTGTCTTTATCCTTAGCCTCTTCTTTTAAAATTATAAAAGCTTTAGATTTTACAAGCCCCTCATGATCAACTTCAGGGACAACAGCTGATTCTAAAACATCTTCATGATTCAGTATAGCTTGCTCAACTTCAAAAGGAGAAACCCATATTCCGCTAACTTTAAACATATCGTCTGTTCTTCCACAATATATGTATTTACCATTATTATTTCTAATGTATTTGTCACCAGTTCTTGTCCATTCACCTTCAAATGTTTTCTTACTTTTCTCTCTCATGTTCCAATAACCATCAGCAGAGCTTTCACCTTTGACAAGTAACTCTCCTATATCATTATTTTTTATAACTTTATTATTTTCGTCTAATAACTTTAATTCATAACCTGGAACAGCTACACCCGTTGTGCCATATTCTAAATCATCAATTTTATTTGATAAAAAAATATGTAACATTTCTGTTGAACCTATACCATCCAAAATATGAGTTGATGTTAATTCATACCATTTTTTTCCAATATTTTCTGGCAACGCCTCACCAGCCGAAACAGAAAGTTTCAGATTTTTAAATCCACCAAAGTTTTTTGATGTTATAAAATCTAAGATTGCTGAAAATATAGTAGGAACAGCAAAAAATGTTGTTACATTAAAGTCATTCAATAATGATGTTACTACTTCAGGCGTTGGTCTTTCAGGCAGTAAAATAGTAGTGGCACCAACTGACATAGGAAAAGTCATTGCATTTCCTAATCCATATGCAAAAAATAATTTTGCTACAGAAAAAACAATATCATTTTCTTTGATTTTTAAAACTTGTTTACCATATGTCTTATAAGTGTACTCAAGACTTCCATGAACATGTTTGACACCTTTTGGTTGTCCTGTAGATCCAGAAGAATAAAGCCAAAATGCGACCTCATCTCTGCTACATTTTATAGTATCTTGAACTGAACATTTTTGAATTTCTTCATCAAAATTTATATAATTTGAAATTTTAGTACCAACCTCAATTATTTGTTTTATGTTAGGATTTTTTTTTAACGAATTTTCAAAAGATCTTAATAATCCAGTAGATATAAATACTGCGTTAGCTCTACTATTATCAATTATTTCACTAACAACCTCTGAAGATAATAAAGTATTAAGCAAGACAGGAATAACTCCTGATTTTAAACATCCCCAAAAAATGATTGGGTAAGAAATCACGTCCTGCATTAAAATTACAACCCTATCTTCACGGTTAATTTTAAATTTTGAAAAAAAATGTCTTAATTTTGAAGATTGCTCATACAAATTGCCATATGTAATGAACTTTTGATCAGAACCATACTCTATAAAAGCTTTTTTTTCTTTTATATGACTATTAACATGTCTATCTAAAAAAAATAATGATGCGTTTTCGTTCATATACATTCTCAATTAGATTATTCAATCATATTTTTACAAAAATTAAAAATTAATTAGATTATATTTTATTTTAAAATATTGCATACAACATAAATAATAATGTAAAATTAATTTAAAATTTATAAGACCTATATTTGCATGTGGGGATAGATATATTGAAAAATAATTTAGCTAAATTTAAATTTATTTTCTTTTTATTTACAATCTTATTACCTTTTTTTTCTTATGCCAGCGATGGATCTATTGATAAAAATAAACTTCAACTTTATTTCGATTCAATTGTAAGTATTGATTCTATAATTCCTGAAAATGCAAGAACTGCAAAATCACTTGGAACAGTTCGACAAGGAAGCGGTGTGATAATCGATGATCAAACTATTTTAACGATTGGGTATATCGTTATAGAGGCAAAGGAAATAACTATAGGTTTAAGAAATGGAAAAAAAATACCTGGAAGATTATCTGGATACGATCATACATCAGGATTTGGAATTATTTCTCCTATTATTAAAACTGAATTAAAGTCTCTTAAATTAGGAAATTCTAGTAAAATAGATATAGATCAACCACTTTATATTTTACCCTCACCCTTAAAAGGTTCAGGTTCAATTGCCAAAATGGTATCTAGACGACCATTTGCTGGTTGGTGGGAATACTATCTGGATAGGCCAATATACACATTACCAAATAATCAATCTTGGGCTGGTTCGCCTCTTATTAACTCAAATGGAGAAATATTAGGTATTGGTTCTCTTTTTATTGCAGATGCTGCTACTCCTGGCATTATGTCACCTGGTAATATGTTTGTACCAATTAATCTATTAAAGCCTATTTTAAAAGATTTAAAAAAATACGGCCGAAGAAAATCAAATATTAAACCATATATAGGTTTATCGTCTCAAGAAAATAACGGAAAAATAATTGTTACAAGAGTAAGTCAAGACGGACCTTCATATATAGCAGGCATAAAAGCAAATGATATAATAACTTCAGTTAATGGAAATTTGGTAAAAAATTTAAAAAATTTTTATAAAACCGTTTGGTCTACCGGTAATAGTGGCGTTTCTATAAATATTAGTGTCGAAAGAAATGGAAAAGAACTTGATTTTAAAGTCAAATCAGTTGATAGGATGGATTATTTTATTAAAAATAATTCTTATTAATATCTTGAATAATAAAATGTGGATTTATGGCGGGAGTGACGGGACTCGAACCCGCGGCCTCCGGCGTGACAGGCCGGCGCTCTAACCAAACTGAGCTACACCCCCAATTAACAATATAATTACAGACACAAATTAAATAGGTCAAGAAAAGAAATTATTTATAAAGTAATGACGTAACTTTATTTTTGCTCATGATAGAAATTTCGAATAACATTCCAAAAACAAAAGTTGAAATTATTGTATTTGTAAAAAAGGGAATTGCTAAGACATAACATTGTAATAGTCCTTCCAAATCTTTTGTATAAAATTCTGAGAACAGCCATACACCAAAATTAGAACACATAAAAAATATTATTGAACTTAAAAATAATAGAGATAATCTAGATAAAAAGCTTTTACCAAACATACCAATGACACTTATGATGGCTAGACTTCCCCAAGTAAAAATTAAAAGTTGATGAAATCCTAAAAAATAATCTGAGAAAGCAAAAGCTAATATTACAAATGGACTTGAACGTAAACCAAAATATATAGATGTATATAAAGTCAGTGCGAGGACTGGTGTAAAATTTGGTGGATGAGGGATATATCTAAAGACTAAAATAAATACAAACATAGATAAAAAAAGTAAAAAGTTTGTTCCTAAATTATTATATTTATAACTCATCAAAATTCACTTTCTATACCACCAAAGAATGAAATTCCTGGTGTGTTATAATTTCTATTTACTTCATAATCTTGATCTAAAATATTAGAAATCTTGAAGTTACTTTTAAAATTATTATTAATCTTATAATTAAAATTATAATTCACAAGAGAAAATGAAGGTAATTCATTAGAGCTAGTATCATAAGCTCTTTCTTGGTAAATGTACTCAAATTGATTATTGATATTATCTGACATTTTATAGTCAAACAAGCTGCTGAATTTATGCATGGGAACTAAAGCTCCTTTTGCGCCATTACTTTTATCACTGTCTGTTTTAGTATATGAAACATATAAATCAAGATTTTCTATAAAATTGTATTTATTTACTGATACTTCATAACCAGAAATTTCAGTAAACCCTGAACCTTGTCGATATCCACCTCCAGAATATTCAATTTCATTATCAATTTCACTCTCAAATATAGATGACGATACTGATTAAACCTGACTTATAATCATTATAATCAAAACCCAACTCTTTATTTGTAGTTATTTCTGGCTCAAGTTTATTTATTCCACTTGCTAGATTATTACTTTCATATAAAGACGGAGGCCTATAACCTGTTCCAAAAGACGTTTTTAACTTTAAATTATTGAAAAGATCGTAACCTAATTGAACTCTGTGACTATCATGAGAACCATATATTTGATCATGATCAGTTCTTAATGAAACATCTACAAGACTGTTTTTAGTTGGCTTGATCTGACCATAAATGTATTGGGCATCTGATTCTCTTTTTTCTCGTACATTCGATGTTTTATATTTTGTATTGTTATATTCAATTCCAAATCCAATGAAATCATTTTTGTTAATTTTTTTTTTGAATTTTATATTCTACTTTTTGCTGTTTAGAACTTTGATCAGAAGGATAAGAACTAGCTACTCTTCTATTAACTCTAGTAGGGTTATAATTTATGACATGTTTAGTTTGGTTTCCAGTTTGGAACTCAAAAGTAACTAAACCTGATTGAATATTTGTTTTACTAAAATCATGATTGTCTGTCTGATCCCAGTTATCATATTCATATTTAGAAGATGAATCTCTAAAAACAAATGTCACTTTATTTGTATTTTCATCATTTTTTAATGTTGATTTAAAAGTTATGGAGCCTTCATTATAAGCATCTTTTTCGGTGTTTGCCCCATTTTTGTTGCCTGATGATATTCCATCAGAATGACTGATATTAGCACTTAAGGATACTTTTACATTATTCTCACCTGTAGAATAGTATGTACCAGAATAAATAGAATTATTAGAACCAAACTTAACCTTTTGTCTAATTTTTTTTCCATTAAATATACCTTCATCTGTCGTTATAGATATAACACCACCAGCAGCCTGTCCTCCATGAACAGAACCTTGAGGAGACTTTAAAATTTCTATTTTTTTAATATCATCTAAAGAAATATTTTGGAGATAAGTTTCAGCTTGAGGCGCAGTGGGATCTGAAATATTCATTCCATCAATAACAACCTTTAAGTATTTTTTGGGGAATCCTCTCAAAAAATAAGAGGGTTTTGATCCTGAACCACCCGTAGATGCAATACCTATTGAACTCTCAATTTTCAACAAATCCACCAGGTTAGTTGCAGATGATTTTTCAATATCTTTTTTTGAAATAACTTTAATAAATGAGTTTGTATTTTTAATTTTTTGTTCAAAACCTGAGGGTGTTACAACTATGTTTATAAGTTCATCATCTACTGTTTGAGAATGTAATTTTGAAACAATAAAAAAACTAATAATAAAAATTAAAATTAGTTTGAACATAAATACCTCCTAGCTCAATCATGTTGGACGTCGCTAAACGATATTTACGCATAAATTGTTATCCCGACAATTTAAGAAGCGACAATGTATGGCAGGTCTCCTGACTCGTGATCTAGTTAAAACACCTTCCCGATTTCTCAGTGGTTTTTGTTTTAACGCTTCACATACAGTTGCGGGTACAGTATTGGCTTCATCAATGATATTACCAATTTCCCATTTTAAGCTTGAACATAAGTTCAAAGCACCTATACATTAAGTAGAATATAAATATATTAAATTTAAAAAGTAAATAAAATTATGAAAATTTTTATTTTTGGTTTTGGTCAAGTTAGTAAGGAACTAGCAAAAAAACTTTCAAATGAAAAAAAATAAATTTTAAGATAGTTTCCAGAAATACTGTAAATTTTTTAGATTATGAATTCTTAAAAATAGACTTTTTCAAAAATAAATTAAATCTTTCTGATTCAATATTAATCTCAACAGTTCCACCTAACGAAAAAGATGAAGATTACATTTTAAAAAATATACCAGAATCAAATTTAAAATCTTTTTCTAGAATTATATATATTTCATCAACATCTGTTTACCAAAGTGGAGATGTAGATGAATTTACAATCCCTAAGCCAACTACAAAACTTGGAATTAGGAGATTATCAATTGAAAAAAATTGGCAAAAATTAAATACAAGAACTGTTATTATTAGATCTGGTGGTATTTACAGTAATTCAAGTAACATCTTAACAAAATTCTTAGAAGGTGATCATAAAATTATTTTTAAAAAAAATCACTTCACTAATAGAATTCATATTGAAGATCTTATTGGAATAATTTTTAATATCATAAAAATTAAAAATTTTGATGGTATAATAAATGCAACTGATAGTTTTTTTATTGATAACTTTGATCTAATTGATAAATTAAGTAAAAAATTTTCTTTACCTAAACCAACAAAAATTAGTTATGACGATAAATCAATAAACAAAAATATTAAGTCCTTTTATCAAGTATCAAAAAAAGTTTATAGCAATAGATTGAGTAATGATTTAGGTTATAATTTGATTTATCCAAAGATTGATGATTTTTTAAATTCATTATTAAAAAAAGAATTAAAATTATGAGCAAATTTTTACTAAAAGTTTTATCAGTAACACATTGGACTGATACTTTATTTTCATTTCAAATTGAAAGACCAAAAGATTTTAAATTTAAATCTGGAGAATTTGTTATGATTGGACTGCCAAATAGTGATAAACCTATTTTAAGAGCTTACTCAATTTGTTCTCCAAGTTGGGATGAAAAGTTAGAATTTTATTCAATAATAGTAGAAAATGGTCCATTAACATCTAAATTAAAAAATATTAAAATTAATGATGAAATTATATTAATGTCTAAATCTACTGGAACATTAATTTTAGACGCATTAAAACCTGCAAAAAGACTTTTTCTTTTTTCAACAGGTACTGGATTTGCTCCTTTCTCTTCAATTATAAGAGACCCCGAAACATATGATAAATTTGAAAAAATTATAGTAACTCACACCTGTAGATTCAAAAATGAGTTACATTATAGTGAAAAAATAATTAATGAATGCATTAATGATGAAATATTAAAAAGTTTTATTGAAGACAAATTGATATATTACAAATCGACAACTCAGGAAAATTCAGAATACACTGGAAGAATTACAAATAATATTCAAAATAAATCATTCTATATTGACTTAAAATTAGATGATCTAAATTTTTCAACTGATTGTGCAATGATTTGTGGATCTTTAGATTTTAACAATGAATTAAAAAATCTACTTATTGAAAAAGGATTTCAAGAAGGAGCCACAAATAAACCTAATACATTTGTTTTAGAAAAAGCATTTGTAGGTTAATTAATGGTGGGCGGTGAGAGGCTCGAACTCCCGACATTCTCGGTGTAAACGAGATGCTCTACCAACTGAGCTAACCGCCCTTTAGTCTAAACTATAAATATATGATTAGTTGTCAAATAAAAAGTTAATATCAATGGCAATTTAAATAATTAAAATCTAATATTAACTTATTTGGATTTAGAAAAATTAAAGTAGCTTTTAATAGCTACTTTAATTTTAAATAAAGTTATTAATTCACTGCTTCCTTAAGTGGAGTTCCAGGTTTAAATTTCGGCATTTTAGAAGCTTTAATTTGAATTGGCTCACCAGTTCTAGGGTTACGACCAGTTGTTGCTTTTCTGTGGGCTACTGAAAATGTCCCAAAACCAACTATTCTTACATCACCTCCTGATTTTAAAGCACCTGTGATTGCACCTATCACACCGTCAACAGCTTTACCTGCATCTGATTTTGACAAACCTGATGCTTCAGATACACTAGTGATTAATTCATTTTTATTCATGCAAACCTCCAATAAATAATAAAAACAATATATATTACCTTAAGAAATAAAGTAATTGCAAATAAATAATTTTTAATGTGTTTGAGTTGATGGCTCTATTTGGTCATTCTTAATCTTTTGACCAATTTCAGGCTTGATATCGATTAATGGTTCAATTTTATTTTCTAATGTTTCTGATAATATCTCATCGACGTATTTAACGGTTTTTATTTTTATCTTATTTAGAATTTCTTTTTCAATCTCAATAAGGTCTTTTTCGTTATCATATGGTATTAATACCTTTTTTATTCCATTTTGAATTGCAGCTAGTAATTTTTCTTTTAATCCACCTATGGGAAGCACTTTACCTTTGAGTGTAATTTCACCCGTCATAGCTACATCACATCGGACTTTATTATCAGTGAGCGTTGATACAATACTTGAAATCATAGCCACCCCTGCTGATGGTCCATCTTTAGGTGTAGCACCCTCTGGCACATGTACATGTACATCGAAGCTATTTATAATATTTTGTTCAATTCCTAGTTTTAAGTGATTAGATTTAATATAGAATTCAGCAGCTTTTATAGATTCTTTCATCACATCACCAAGCTTTCCTGTGGATGAAAATCTACCTTTACCAGGCACTTTTACTACTTCAACGTTAAGTAACTCTCCACCCACTTGTGTCCAAGCCAAACCGTTTGTTACACCCACCAAGTTAACATTTTCTTTACCTAATCTATTATATTTTGGTGGGCCAAGATATTCTAACAGACTTTTTTTATCTATTTTTCCAAACACTCGTCCATTAATTTCTATATCAGTAATAATTTTTCTAATTAATTTAGAAATTTCTCTTTCAAGTGACCTGACACCAGCTTCTTTTGTATATTTTTGTATTATTTCTTTTAAAATTTCATCAGATAATAAAATCTCATCATCTTTAACATTATTTTCTTTCTTTAACTTTGTTATCAAATGGTTTTTAGCTATTTGTAATTTTTCACTTTCTGTATAGCCAGGCAGTCTGATTATTTCCATACGATCTAAAAGTGCATCTGGAATATTTAAGGTATTAGCAGTTGTTATGAACATCGTTTTTGATAAGTCATAATCAATTTCCAAGTAATGATCTTGAAAACTATTATTTTGTTCTGGGTCTAATACTTCTAGTAAGGCTGAGGAAGGATCTCCTCGATAGTCTGAGCCAATCTTGTCAATTTCGTCTAGCAAAAATAAAGGATTATTAAATTTAGATTTTTTTAACCCCTGAATTATTTTGCCTGGCAATGATCCTATGTATGTTCTTCTATGACCTCTGATTTCAGCTTCATCCCGTACGCCGCCTAATGCCATCCTTAAATAAGTTCTACCTGTAGCTTTAGCAATAGATTTTCCTAAAGATGTTTTTCCGACGCCAGGGGGACCAACTAGACACAAAATAGGACCTTTTAACGACTTTGATCTTTTTTGCACTACCAAAAACTCTAATATTCTTTCTTTAACTTTTTTTAATCCATAATGATCTTCATCTAGAATTTGCTTTGCTAAAGATAAATCGTAGTTAATTTTAGAAAGTTTTTTCCATGGAAGGCTAAGTATCCAATCAATATAACTTCTTACAACCCCAGATTCAGCACTCATTGGGCTCATATTTTTTAGTTTTTTAAATTCTGAATTAACTTTTTCTAGTGCATCTTTTGAAAGTTTAGCTTTACTAATTTTTCTTTTATCTCTTGAAATTCATCTTTACCGTCTTCATCATTTCCAAGTTCTTTTTGTATTGCTTTCATCTGCTCGTTCAAATAATACTCTCTTTGAGTTTTTTCCATTTGAGTTTTAACTCTATTTCTAACTTTTTTATCAATTTGAAGACTATCAACTTCAATTTCTAGTTTTGAAATTAGTTTATCAATTCTAAGAGAAACATCATTTAATTTCAAAAATTCTTGTTTTTCTTCTATTGTGAGTGACAAGTGTGAAATTATAGTGTCACATAGTTTAGATGGATCTTTTATATCTGTTATTAAATTTATGATTTCATTATTAGTTTTTTTATTAAGATTTAAATAATCTTCAAATACCGTATGAAGAACGTTAATTTTTGTAATATCAACTTTAGATGAACCTAAATTAGGTAAAATTTTAAAATTACAAGTTAAATAATTTATATCTTTTGTTTCAGGTAAAAAATCAATTTTAACTCTTTTTTTTCCTTCAACAAGAACCTTTAAAGTCCCATCAGGAAGCTTTAACAGTTGAAGAATTTTACATATTGTTCCTATTGAATAAAGATCTTTAGGCTTTGGATCTTCAACTTTTGCAACTTTTTGAGTAACTAAAACTATATCCTTATTATCAGACATAGCTATTTCCAAAGCTTTAACGGATTTGTTTCTACCAACAAATAAAGGTACAATCATTTGAGGGAATACAACTATATCTCTTAATGGTAATACAGGCTCGTTCATAATTATAAAAGTATGCCTCTAGAAACTAAATTCAAGTATTTTAGTATGAAAAGATTTTTATGAAATTGTTTGTGATATACTTTTTTTATTTTTAGAATGAACAGTTATTGGTTTTTTATCTTTAATGACAACATCTTCATTAATAACAACTTCATCAATATTTGATTGAGATGGTAATTCAAACATAGTTTCCATTAACATTTTTTCAATAATAGATCTTAAACCACGTGCACCAGTATCAAGCTCTATAGCTTTTTTTGCTATTGCAGTTAAAGCCTCTTTTCTAAAATCTAGCTTTGTATTTTCCATTTCAAAAAGTTTCTTGTACTGTTTTGTTAAAGCATTTTTTGGTTCAGTTAATATTTTAACTAATGCATCCTCATCTAGGTCTTCTAAGGTTGCTAAGACTGGTAGTCTTCCAACAAATTCTGGTATAAGTCCATATTTAACAAGATCTGTTGGACGAATTTCTTTTAATATTTCACTAGAAAGTCTTTCATCTTTATCTTTTATTTCAGCTTCAAAACCCATAGATGAGTTTTTACTTCTATTAGAGATTATTTTATCAATACCTGCAAATGCTCCACCACATATAAATAGAATGTTTGTTGTATCAACCTGTAAAAAATCTTGTTGTGGATGCTTTCTTCCACCTTGAGGTGGCACAGAAGCTATTGTCCCTTCCATAATTTTTAATAATGCTTGTTGTACACCTTCACCACTTACATCTCTAGTAATGGATGGATTTTCTGATTTGCGAGAAATTTTATCAACCTCATCTATGTACACAATACCTTTTTGAGCTCGCTCTACATTATAATCAGAAGCTTGAAGTAACTTTAATATTATATTTTCAACGTCTTCTCCAACATAACCTGCTTCTGTCAAAGTGGTAGCATCTGCAATTGTAAATGGCACATCAATTATTTTAGCTAAAGTTTGAGCTAGCAATGTTTTTCCACATCCAGTTGGACCAACTAACAATATGTTTGATTTAGATATTTCTACATCATCAATTTCGTTTGATGAATTCAGTCTTTTGTAGTGATTATGAACAGAAACAGATAAAACTTTTTTTGCACTTGATTGTCCAATTACATATTCATCAAGAACTTTAAAAATCTCTGAAGGTGTAGGAACTCCACTAGATCCTTTAGATGAATTTTGTTTATGCTCTTCTTTAATAATATCCATACAAAGTTCAACACATTCATCACATATAAAAACAGTAGGTCCTGCAATAAGTTTTTTAACTTCATGTTGGCTTTTACCACAAAATGAACAATATAGGGTTGAATTATTTTTATCAATTTTACTCATACTTAACTTTTGTTTATTTCATTTAGAATTGCAACAACAATTTTATCATTTATTTACTTCGTCTCTTTTGTTTACAACCTTATCAATAAGGCCTAATTTAACAGCATCCTCAGGAGATATAAAAGTATCTCTATCCATTAAACTTTCTATATCTGCAAGTTTCTTGCCACTATGTTTGACATAGATTTGATTTAATCTACTTCTTAAGCTCATAATTTCTTTAGCATGAATTTCAATATCAGCTGCTTGACCTTGAAAACCTCCAGAAGGCTGATGTGTCATTATTCTTGAATTAGGCAAACAAAATCTTTTATTTTTAGAACCTGCTGTCAATAATAGCGAACCCATACTTGCTGCTTGACCAAAACAAACTGTGCAGACATCTGGCTTTATATATTCCATTGTATCATAGATTGATAAACCTGATGTCACCACACCTCCAGGAGAATTGATATACATTGAAATATCTTTGGAAGGATTTTCTGCTTCTAAAAATAATAATTGAGCACATACCAAAGAAGCGATGTTATCATCAATAGGTCCAATAAGAAAAATTATTCTTTCTTTAAGGAGTCTAGAATAAATATCATAAGATCTTTCACCCCTATTAGTTTGCTCTACAACCATAGGCACAAGTGCCGACAAAGCGTTACCAACATTTATATCAAATTTACTCATTAAAACTTCCTTTGCTAATATTTATTTTTTTTTTGAAACTTTGGATTTTGATTTATTACTTTTTTCTTTTTTTAATTCATCTTTTATATCAACATTATCTTCTTTATAAAGATCATCTACATTAACAACTTTCTCCTTAACTTCAGCTAATTCAACAATAAAATCAATGATTTTATCTTCAAAAACGGGCCCAGAAAGTTGATTTTGAGCATCTGGATTTTTCTTGAAATAATCTAAGATTTCTTTTTCTCGTCCAGGATATCTTTGTAATTCTTGCATCATTGCGTTTTGAGTATCTTTTTCTTCAACTTTAATATTATTAAGTCTTCCAATCTCTGCAAGTATTAACCCTAATCTTACTCTTCTTTTCGAAATGGTTAATGCGTCATCTTTTTCAGCCTTTAGACATTCCTTCATCATTGGCTTTATCTTTCTTTTCATTAAGAGTTTCTTGATTTGGTTTCATTGCCAAACAAACACTTTGATATTCATCTTCAACAAGTGTGTTTGGAAGTTCAAAGTCTAATGAATCAGCTAGCAAATCTAATATTTCTCTTTTCATCTTAGATCTAGTTTGAATTGAATGTTGATTGACAATCTGTTCTTTAACACTTTTCTTTAAGTGATTCTAAATTTTCTAAACCTAATGATTTAGCAAAATCATCATTAATTTCCGTTTTTATATCTTCTCTAATTTCATTAATAGTTACATTGAAAACAACTTTTTTTCCTGCTAATTCTTTAGCTTGATAATCATCTGGAAAGTTTAGATCTATATCTAAATTCTGACCTAAATTTTTACCGATTAATTTATCTTCAAAACCAGGTATAAAAGAATTAGACCCAATTTTTAAATGATGGCCTTTTGCAGAACCTCCTTCAAAAACTTGATTATTCATTTTTCCTTCAAAATCAATAACAACTGTATCGTTTAATTTTGTCTTTCTATCTTTTTCAACCTTTTGAGTCTTTGAATTTTGTTTCGCTATTCTTTCTATTGACTCTTCAACTTGTTTTTCTTCGACTTTTACAATTGGACGAGTAATTTTTAATTTGGTTAAATCAGGGACTTTAAAATCTGGCATTACCTCAACTGAATAATTAACTTTAATATCTTTTCCTTCATCAAGTGACTTAATATCCATCTTAGGTTGCGTTGCAGCATTAATTTTAAAGTCATCAACAATTTTCTTTGAGGCATTGTTTAAGCTTTCATTAACCACCTCACCAAAAATTTGTTTTCCAAATCTCATTTTTATAATGTTATGAGGAACTTTTCCTGTCCTGAAACCTGGTATACTAGCTTTGGGAGCAAGTTCTGAAATTTTGTTTTGAACAAGTTGATCAATTGATTTATTAGTAATCGTAATCTCAAATTCTCTTTTTAACCCAGTGGTTTTTATTTCTTTTATTTCCATCTCAACTTCCTGAATTTAATTTATGGTGCGGGCGGAGGGACTTGAACCCCCACACCTTACAGTACATGAACCTAAACCATGCGCGTCTACCAGTTCCGCCACGCCCGCACTTTATAGTTATCTAATATATGTATATGTCAAAATAATCAATATTAAATTGGGGCGAGTGACCGGAATCGAACCGGCGGCCTCAAGAGTCACAGTCTAGCGCTCTAACCAGCTGAGCTACACTCGCCACATCATTTTATTTAATAAAGTAAGACTGATCTGAAATCAAACTATATGTATAAATCACATAAAAAACTTTTGTTTTTTTTATTTATATGTAAATGTTGTCATTGTTTTAAAATGATTACAAATAGAAGTTTAAATTTAGGTACAGAAACTGCATTTTCAGTTTTAGCAAAAGCTAATAAACTTGCTGAGCAAGGCAAAGAAATAATAAACCTTGGCATAGGGCAACCTGATTTTTAACACCAGAACATATCGTAGAAGCTGGAATAAAAGCATTAAGAGATGGTCATCATGGTTATACCCAAGCTTCTGGAATACCAAAATTAAGAGAAGCTGTTTGTTCTGATATTTTTAGAAGACACAATGTTGAAATTTCACCAGAAAATATTTTGATCGTTCCTGGAGGAAAAGTTATAATTTTTTTCTCCTCAATGCTTCTTGGGGATCATGATAGAGAAATTTTATACCCAAATCCAGGATTTCCGATATATGAATCAGCTATAAGATTCTCTGGTGCAAAACCAGTTCCCTATCGCTTGAAAGAAAATATTGGGTTTTCCTTCTCTGCTGATGATATTCTAAATAAATTAAATAAAAAAACTTCACTTATAATTATTAACAGTCCTAGTAATCCAACTGGGGGAATTATTCCAAAAGAGGAAATAGATAAATTAATAGAGGGTTTAGAAAATCATCCCAATACAATGTTAATGAGTGATGAAATCTATGATCAATTTTGTTTTGGAGAAACACATTTCACTTCTCTTTTAAATTATCCTTCTATTAGAGATAGATTGATAATTTTAAATGGTTGGTCAAAAACATATGCCATGACAGGTTGGAGATTAGGTTATGGAGTTTTTCCAGATACACTAATTGATGCAGCAGACAAACTTGCTGTAAATGTTCACTCATGTGTAAACGCTAGCGCACAATATGCCGCTTTAGAAGCCTTAAATGGTCCACAAGATTGCGTAACTATGATGAATAATGCATTTAAAAAAAGATCAAAGATTATGTTTGAGCAATTAAACAAATTGGATTTAATTTCTTGTAATGACCCACAAGGTGCCTTTTATTGTTTCCCTAACATATCCAAATTAAATTTCAGTTCTTTAGATTTTCAAAATAAACTCTTAAACGAAACAGGAATTGCAGCCATAGCTGGGACTTCTTTTGGAGAATTTGGCGAAGGATTTTTACGTTTTTCATGCGCCAGCTCAGAAGAATCAATCAAAAGAGCTATTGAAAAATTATCATTATTATTATCTGATCTATAAATTAGCTTAAAATTTAGGCATTTATTTTTCATAAATAAATATATGGCAATTAACACTTTAAATCATTTTTGCTTAATATATAGACTATTGTTGCGAGGTATTATGAAAAAATTGAAGCTATTATTAAACCTTATAAACTCGAAGAGGTTAAAAATGCCCTAGCTGATATAGGCATTCAAGGTTTAACAGTTTACGAAGCTAAGGGATTTGGAAGACAAAAAGGACACACTGAGCTTTATAGAGGTGCAGAGTATGTCGTTGATTTTCTTCCAAAAGTTAAAATTGAAATTGTTATTGACGATGAACTTTTAGAAGAAGCTTTAACTTGTATAGAAAATTCAGCTAAAACGGGCAGAATAGGTGATGGCAAAATATTTGTAACTAACATCGAACAATCAATAAGAATTAGAACTGGTGAAACAGGAATTGATGCAATTTAAATAAGGAGTGATAAATGTCTAATGTTCAAAATATTTTAAAAACAATAAAAGAAAAAGAGATACAATTTGTAGATTTGCGGTTTACTGATCCAAGAGGAAAAATGCAACATGTATCACAACATGTAAGTACAATTGATGAAGATTCTTTAGCAGAAGGTTTCATGTTTGACGGCTCATCTATTGCAGGATGGAAAGCTATCAATGAATCTGATATGAAATTAATGCCAGATTGTTCTAGATCTGTTGTAGATCCATTTTATTCACAACCAACATTAGCAATATTTTGTGATGTTTTAGATCCAATTTCTGGCCAGCCATATGAAAGAGACCCTAGATCTACTGCAAAACAAGCACTTAAATATATGGAAAGTATGGGTATTGGTGATACAGCATATTTTGGACCTGAACCTGAGTTTTTTGTATTTGATGATGTCAGATATGAAGCTGAGATGAACTCATCTTTTTATAAAATTGATAGTAGTGAAGGACCTTACAATACTGGAAAAAAATATGAAGAAGGTAATATGGGGCATCGTCCTGGCATCAAAGGAGGTTACTTTCCTGTTCCCCCAGTTGATTCAGGGCAGGACCTTAGAAGTGAAATGGTTTTATCCCTTACTGAAATGGGAGTGCCAATGGAAAAACATCATCATGAAGTAGCTCCTTCTCAGCATGAATTAGGTCTTAAATTTGGTACCCTAATTTCTACAGCAGATAATGTTCAACTTTATAAATATGCAGTTCATAATGTTGCACATTCTTTTGGACAAACGGCTACATTTATGCCTAAGCCTGTTGCCGGTGATAATGGTACTGGGATGCATACTCATCAATCCATTTGGAAAGATGGAAAACCTGTTTTTGCTGGTGATCAGTATTCTGGACTTTCAGAAACTTGTCTTCATTATATTGGAGGCATAATTAAACATGCGAAAGCAATAAATTGTTTTTCAAACCCTTCTACTAATTCATATAAAAGACTAATACCTGGGTTTGAAGCCCCAGTTTTGCTAGCTTACTCAGCAAGAAATAGATCTGCCTCATGCAGAATACCATTTGTAGACAGTCCAAATGGAAAAAGAGTTGAAGTACGCTTTCCAGATGCGACTGCAAACCCATACCTTGCTTTCTCAGCAATGTTAATGGCAGGTTTAGATGGTATTAAAAACAAAATTCATCCTGGTGATCCAATGGATAAAGACTTATATGAGCTTCCAGAAAATGAACTTCAAAATATACCGACAGTTTGTGCCTCATTAAGAGAAGCAACAGAAGCATTAAGAAATGATATGGATTTTTTAACGCAAGGTAATGTGTTTACAGAAGATCAAATTGAAGCATATATTGATTTAAAAATGGAAGAAGTGATCAATTTCGAGCATTCACCTCACCCTGTTGAATTTAAAATGTATTACTCAAGTTAAAACTTGATTTTATAATCTAATTTATTAAATATCTACATATAGTTAATAATATATAAATATTACTATATGTAGATATGTCAAAAAACAAAAGTATTAATAAATATTCCTCAGAAAACATTGAAATACTTGAAGGTCTTGAACCAGTCAGGAAAAGACCTGGAATGTATATAGGTGGAATTGACTCAAAAGCTTTACACCATCTTGTCATTGAAATTCTTGATAATTCGATTGATGAAGTCATTAATAATTTTGCAACCAATATTGAAGTCGAATTGTTAAATATTGATACAGTTCAAATTACAGATAATGGCAGAGGAATTCCGGTAGACCCACATCCTAAATTTAAAAATAAAAGTGCACTTGAAATTATTCTTACAACATTACATTCTGGAGGAAAATTTAATTCTGAAAATTATCAAACTTCCGGAGGATTACATGGTGTTGGAGCATCAGTTGTAAATGCTTTATCTGATAAGTTTGTTATTGAAGTAATCAGAGAAAAAAAAATATACAGGCAAGAATATTCAAAAGGTTTACCCATAACAAAACTTTTAAAAGTTTCAGAAACTACTAAAACGAATGGTACCAAAATTCTTTTTACACCAGATAAAGAGATTTTTGGTGAAAATGTTTGTTTTTCTCCAAAAAATTTATTTTCAATTATTAAAAATAAGGCCTACCTGTCTCCTGGAGTAAAAATACATTGGAAGTGTAATAACGCAATTTTAAATGATGAAAAAATACCAAATGACCATATTTTTTATTTTGAAAACGGTATTCAACAAATGTTAACAGATAAAATAACTAATATACCCCTATTATTTGGTACACAATATTATGATAAAATAGAAATTGATGACGAAAAATTTGAGTTCGCAATTAGTTGGTTTGATGAAGATAATGTAAATTTCATTGAATCATTTTGTAATACAGTTCCAACACCCTATGGTGGGAGTCATGAAAGTAGTTTTAAATCAGCTTTATTAAAATCAATTAGAAACTATTCAGAATTATGTGGTTTTAAAAAATTTAATGAAATTATTTTTGAAGATATTTATAAAAATATTGGAATTATTTTATCAATTTTTTTAAAAAATCCACAATTTCAAGGTCAAACAAAAGAAAAATTAGTAAATGATGACTTAAATAAAATTATTGAAAATCCCATAAAAGTTAAAATTGAAAATTGGTTAATAAATAATAAAAAAATATCTTCTTATATCATTGACAAAGTTATATCTAATTTGAATGAACGAAAACTTAAGAAGAAAAGAATTAGATAACCAAAAAAAAACAAAAACAAAAAAAAATAAATTACCTGGTAAACTTGCAGATTGTTCTTCAAAAGAAATTGAGTTAAATGAACTTTTTATTGTAGAAGGCGATAGTGCAGGAGGATCTGCTAAACAAGCAAGAGACAGAATTACTCAAGCTGTATTACCATTAAGAGGGAAAATTTTAAATGTAGCAAGTGCAAGCGATGAAAAACTTAATCAAAATCAAGAATTAAATAATTTAATTTTGGCTTTAGGATTTTCGAAAAACAAAATAGATATAAATGATTTAAGATATAATAAAATAATTATTATGACTGATGCTGATGTTGATGGATCACATATCGCAGCTTTACTACTAACTTATTTTTATAAAAACTTTCCAAAATTAATAGAAAATGGTCACTTATATATTGCAAAACCACCATTATTTAGAATATCGAGAGCAAATAAATCTTATTATGCTCAAAATGAAATAGAAAAAGATGAGATTGATAAAAAACATTTCAATGGAAAAGGAATAATTAGTAGATTTAAAGGCTTAGGAGAAATGCCACCAAATCAATTAAAAGAGACAACTATGAATCCAAAAACAAGAACTTTAATTAAAGGTAAATCTTCCAAAAAGATATTTACGAAGGTGATCAAAGAAAAGAAATAGATGAATTAGTTATGATTTTAATGGGAAAAAAACCAGAACTTAGATACGAATTTATAAAAAATAATGCAAATTTAATTAATAATATTGATTTTTAATTTAAAGACTTGAAATAACCTCAAATACATCATTAGATGGATTAGAGTTTAAAATTAGATTTAGGTATTTTTTAATCCTATTTTTTGTAGCATTATTAAATTTTGAGATATTTGTCATAGGTGTTATTATTCTTGCAGCGGTTTGAGGGTTTATTTTATCAATTAAAATAATTTGATCTGCAACAAATTTGTAACCACTATTATCTTTAGCATGAAATAATTCAATATTATTATTTTGAAAACCACCAAGAAGAGCTCTAACAAAATTTGGATTTTTATATTCAAAGTTTTTATTTTTTAAAACATTTTTGATAGAATTAATACCATCAAAATATAAATTATTATATGAAGACCTTTATTAAAAACCATTTTTCTAAAACTATTTTATCATTTTTAAATTCATTATAGAATTTTGTTAATAGTTTAATACTATTAGAATTATTATACTTAATACAAGATATCAAACCCATTATTTTGATTTCCATAATCTTAGAATTACAAAATTTTTCGGCGATGTTTTTACCAAATTTGTTATCTAATGCACATAAAGCTTCTAAAAGAACTTTTAATAATGATCTAATTTCTAAATCATTAGTTGTATAAAATTTTTTAAGTGAGTTTTTAAACAAATAACATAACTCTTCCTCAAAATTTTTATAAAATTTAATTAGATAATTATTTCTCAATTTGTATAAATCAAGAGGGTCATAATTTGATAATGTATTTTGATACGTTTTGTAAGAAGGAAGTGTTAATATTAAAGATATAATTGAATTATCAATAGTTTTATCATTTAGAATTTGTTTAATGGAATTAGAAAAAAGTTTTAAATTATTTTTTTTTAATAACCTTAAATGAAGATTTTGACAAATATCCCATTTCTTAAAAAGATTATCATCAAATTTCAATAAATGAATGTTCTCAGAAACACTTAAATCAGTTTTTAAATTTACTGGTGCTGAATAATCTCTTAATAAAGATGGTATAACTTGATGATTTATTTCAGGAAATATAATTTTCTCTTCTTTATTTTCAATAATGAAATCGTGTTCATCTTTATATTTATTTAACCATTGAAATTTAATTTTATTTCCTTCTTGATCAAAAAAGCTGATTTTTATAGGTATTGGAACAATAGATCTGCAAAATTTGTTTTTTTGGTTGATTATTAATTCTAACCCTTGATTTTTAAGATATTTCCTTCTTACAATTAAACTTATTGTTCCTTTTTGATCATACCATTTTGAAAATTTTCCTACATCGGTTTTAGAGAACTTTTGAATGCAATCTAAAAATTCTTCACATGTTACTGCTTTACCGTCATATTTTTTTAAAAAATAATTTGTACTTTTTTTGAATTTTTTTTCTCCGATATAATTTGATAACATTCTAATAAACTCTGCACCCTTTTCATATACAGTTGCAGTATAAAAATTATTAATTTCTAAGTATTGATCAGGTCTTATAGAATGTCTATTTGGTCCTTGATCTTCTGCAAATTGAAAATCTCTTAAAAATAAAACATCTTTAATTCTTTTTTCGATTGGATTTTGCATATCTGAAGAAAATTGTTGATCTCTAAATACTGTCAAACCCTCTTTAAAAGTTAATTGAAACCAATCTCTACAAGTTACTCTATTGCCTGTCCAATTGTGGAAATACTCATGCGCTATTATACTTTCAATATTTTTTAAGTCTTGGTCTGTTGTTTTATTTTCATCAGAGAGTATAAATTTTGAGTTAAAAATATTTAATCCTTTATTTTCCATAGCGCCCATATTGAAATGACTAACAGCTACGATCATAAATCTTTCTAAATCATATATAAGATCATAATTATCTTCGTCCCACTTCATTGCTTTTTTTAGTGATTCCATAGCATATCGAGCATTTTTACTTTGACCTATTTCTGTAAAGATTTCTAAAGATACTTTCTTTTTATCTTTAGTAATAAAAAAATCTTTCAAGACCTCTAAATTACCAACAACAAGAGCAAATAAATAACTAGGTTTAGGAAAAGGATCATTCCAAATAACGTATTTTCTATTATAATTTTTAATGTTACCACTTCTTACCAAATTTCCATTAGACAATAAGTTATTATATGAATTTTTAGCCTCTATCCTTACTGTAAATAAAGATAAATTATCAGGTCTATCTGTAAACCATGTTATCTTTCTAAATCCTTCTGGTTCACATTGAGTACAAAACATATTATTTGATTCATAAAAACCTTCTAGAGAAGTATTTATTTTTGGATTTAATTTAACTGTACTTTTTATAATTAATTTTACACAATCAGTTGGAACTTTTATAACAAGATAATCTGAATTAGGATTTAGTTTTTTTACCTTGTTTAGTTTATTTTTAAAAATATATATAATTTTAAATTTTAATGTATTTAAATTATTCCCGTTTAATAAAATATTACCTTTTTTAGAAATCTTTATTTTTATCAAAAAAAGTTTAGAATCAACAATTGTAAAATCATTATAAATTTTAAAATTTAAAAAAATAGATTTACAAACCCATTCTAAAGGTATGAAGGATTTTCTTTTTATTAATTGTTTATATTTTTTATCACTCAATTATTAAGAATTTTCTCGAGTATTAGTATAAGCCAACAATGAATGTTTATCACAATATGGTCGACCAGGAAAAATATCTTCACCACAAAACTTAAAGTCATTTTGCTTTGGATCTCCTTCTGGCCAACAACATTTTGTTCTAGACCACTGTACTTCTCTTAACTTAATTTTTAAAGGTATAATTTTATCAGTAATTTCATTATCTTTTATACTAGATTACGCTTTGTTTTTTTCTGAGATATAGGTGAAGTTCTTTTGGCAAACCCATTCTATGAGCTTTTCCAGCAACAGAATTTCTTGAAACGCCAAGCATCTCACCAATCTTAGAAATTGGATGGCCTTGATCCCATAGATCTTCTAATTTTTTAAGTTTTAAATCATCCCATGTATTTTTATTTGTCATGTAATTTTCCTACCATAAATTGAAAAAGTTTCCAGCTAATTTAATTTGTGACACTAACATATTTTTTCCTAAGTGATAATTTCTTTTATATTTAATTGCTTCTTTAATTAAAATTGTTTCTTCAGGATCCATGACAATATCAATAACAGTACAATTAGTTCTTGTTTTTTTTACATCAAAAATTAAATCTTTATTGTCTTTAAGGCCTAGACTAGTTGCATTTATAACATAATCATATTCTGAAATATCATAATCTCTAAAATCATCAATTAAAATTTCAGTATTAGATTTTAATTTTTAAGTTTATTAACTAATAAATTTAGTTTAGCAGTATTCCTGTTAATTAGCTTTAATCTCCTTGCTTTAGCTTCTTATTAAAGAGTAACAAATAGATGTACCAGCTCCACCTATTCCAAAAATTGCAAAATCTTTATTTTCTACGATTAAATTTTTGTTTTTTAAACCATTTACAAAACCTATACCATCAAAATTCGTTCCAATAAGTTTTTCATTTTCAATTTTTATCCAATTAACTGATTGTGTATCTATTGCTTCTTTTTCTAAATGATCACAATATTTAAGAACATTAGTTTTATGAGGTATTGTTACGGTCATTCCAATAAAATTTTTAATACTCTTAATCCCAGAAAAAAAATTTTCTAAATTGTCACTACTAACATTTATTGGGATCATAATTGCATTTACTTTTTGTTCTTGAAATATTTTTGTAAAAAGTGTTGGTGCTTTGACATGATTAATAGGATCAGCTATACAACCAAAAATTTTAGTATTAGCTTTCATTTTATTTTTGTTTACTAAAATTTAAAGCTAAAGAATTTATACAGTATCTTAAACCAGTTGGTTTTGGTCCATCTGGAAAAACATGGCCCAAATGAGCTTTACATTTAGTGCAATGTACTTCAGTTCTAACCATTCCATGTGTCTCATCTTTAGAGGAGCTTACAGCATTTAAATTAAATGTGTCAAAAAATGAAGGCCACCCAGAATGAGAGTCATACTTTGTATCACTTGAGAATAAATTAGAATCACAACAAACACATTTATAAATACCCTTTTCTTTATTATGTAAATATTCACCTGAAAAAGGTGGTTCGGTTCCATGTTGTTGAGTAATATAATATTGATCTTGAGATAATTTATTTTTATTCATTCATAATCCATATAGAAAATTACATAAATTTACAATATATTAGTTCTATAATTTAATTTATTGAATTTAATATTTTACTAACTTTAACTACTCTCATTATTGCAGTTAAAAAACATAACAATGCAAATATCCAAGCTATGAAACTTGCTAATTCATAAAATACAAACATTAATATAAATAAAATTATAGTTTCTGCTCCCTCAATAAGCCCTTCACTGTAAAAAAATGATTTTTTTGAAAGTTGTTCAATTTTTATTTTTTTTTTCTCAAAAATCCAAGCTGTCGTTAAAAAAGTGGCACATGTTCCTATAAAAGATGTTAGTAATAATGACATTGAAAGGAAATTATTATTATCGAATAAAATAAAACCAAATGGTAACAGAGCATAAATTAAAAAATCAGAAATTATATCATAAAAGCCACCTAAATCTGTTGGCTTTTTTAACCTAGCCAAAGTTCCATCAACACCATCAAAAAATCTATTTAATATAAAAAAAATTAAAGCAATATATATCATTCCTAGAGATAAAAAAATAAAACAAAAAATACCTAAAATGAAACTAAATAATGTAATTTGATTTGGTGAAATTTGATATTTTAGAAGAATAGTCGCAAATTTTTTTAAAACTGGTTTAAAAAATAAATTCAATTTTTGGTCTAACATATTTTTTTAAGGTAATATAAATAGCTGTTTTGGGAAAATTAAATCTGGATTATTTATTTTGTTTTTATTTAATTTAATAATATCTACGTATTTTTCTCCACCACCCAACCTTTGGTAAGCAATTTTCCACAATGCGTCTCCTTTTTGAACGACTAAAAGAGTTTTGTTTCCTGCATTTTTTAGAATTTCTCCATAAATATTGATTTGATCTTTTGCAACAATTTTACCTTCTTTATCAATTAGATTTGCAATCAAAACTTGTTCACCAGATATTAAAGAATTTGGTAATGTAATATTCCAAGCATTATCTAAAATTGATCCATTAAATATTTTACCCCCTAATATTCTTGCTTCTACCTTAACACCTTTTATGGAATAACCCGATATCTGCAATTGATTTAATTCTAAATCATTTGTGAGTGATAAAATTGAAATTTCTGGATTTAAATTATTTACAGAGTTTTGGGAAATTAATTTTAGTTTTTGTTTCTTTTTGTTTAATTTTGGAGACTGTATTATTTTAGTAGCTTTAATACCATCTGTATCAATAATAGCTACTATTGGAACTGTATCTTTATTATTATCAATTTTAATTGCTATTGCATCATTTGAAATTATAATTTTTTTTTCAGATGAAGTTATTTTAAAAGCTAAAATATGATCGCCAGTACTAAGTGGATTTTCAGTAACAATTACAAATTCTCCAATATTATCTGATAAAGTTTTAGCGATTATTTTTCCATTTGAAATTACATTTAACTCTGAATTAGGAACCGTTTTTCCAGCTATAAGAACATCACCACCAGGATTTACACGGATTGTTTGTAAGTTTAGAATTTTTTCACTTTTAATATTGTCTACTTTTTTATCCTCTTCAATTAGAGGTTTTGCTTCTTTAATTTTATTAACTACTGGTACATCTATTTTTTTTTCTTGAATATTTGTTGGTTGATAAATGTTGTAAGTTATAGCCCCAACAGCTAAAAAAGTTCCTAAAAAAAGTAAGTATGTAATTTTAGACAAAATATTTATCTTTCTTTATAAAATAATTGTATAATTTAACATCACTACAATTTTAAATCAAAGACTTAAAAAATGGTAAAAAAAATATTTGTGTATTTTGTGGAGCATCTTCAGGATCTTCACCTGACTTCATTACTCTAGCAGAAAAAATTGGTAAAATAATTGGAGAAAATAATTTCAATCTAATTTATGGTGCTGGTAGTACTGGACTCATGGGAGCGTGCGCAAAATCTGCCCAGCAATCTGGAGCTAAAGTATTTGGTGTAATGCCAAACTTTCTTGCAAGAGTTGAAAAACCATTAGATGGTATCAATACAAGATTTACAACTACAATGCGATCTCGAAAGGCAATAATGTATAAAAAAGCATCTTTATTTATAATTTTACCTGGTGGCATTGGTACTCTTGATGAATGCGTTGAAGTATTAACATTAATTCAGTTAAAACAAATAAAAGAAAAAAAAATAATTATATTTAACTACAAAAATTATTGGAATTTCTTAATTAAGCTTCTTGAAAAGATGAAAAAAGAAAAATTTATGAATGATAATTTTTATTCAGATTTAATTGAATTAAATGACTTAAATAAATTAAAAACTTTATTAAAAAGTTTTTGAAAATTTTTTTTTATAGTCTATACCTTATTTTATAATTACTTCAATTGTAAGGGATGAATATGCTTGATTTATTAAATATTGCCAAAACAGAGGCTGATGGAAATGATCTTTTAAAATTAATATCTTCGTTATATAAGTCATCTGATATAAGACCAAAAGGATATCCAAATGCTATCGTTTGGGAAGGTGGAAACTTTGATAAAAATATTAACCCAATAGCACATTCATTAACTGATGCTTATGCTCTTTTAGGTACAATTGCAGCAATTGATATTTTAAATTTACCATTTTATGCAGTTCCAATGTGGTCTCAAATTAGACATGATAAAAATTTAGAGCCCTTGAGTTGGTTTGGAAATATGCCTATGACATCAATAAAATGGTCTACTGCAGGTGATGCTTATGTCAATGATAAAAATGGATCTAGAGTAGTTGTGATGGGAAAGTCTGGCAATGCTCCTTTAAGAACACAAGCTGGTGTATACTGTAATGTTAGACCATATGGCCCAATAACCGTTGTAAGATGTATGCCTTGTCTACCATATTCTCAAAATAAGCAAAAGTTTGAAGTTAGCAAAGATACAGGCATTATACATTCAGAAATGAATACACCTGGAATACAAATGGCTTATGCAGGAAGGCTTTTTTTAAAAATGATTAATGAAACTGGTAAGCTTGGCAGAATTGCGTTTAAACCAACTCAGGCAATGGAAGATGGCATTAATGCGGGAATAATAACTTGGTTGCTTGAAGGTACAAAATTTAAAATAGGTAGAAAATGGGCAGTCAATGCATATGAAGAGCATAAAGAGAGTATCAATAAAATTATAAATTTACTTCCTAAAGATTTTAAATCAGGAATGGAAAATTGGACTGGACAAATCGAACAACATATATCTGATACAAATTATGGCCTTTTGGTTTGGGATTTGATCGAAAAGAAAGAATGTGTAGTTTTAGCGACTGACTTAGACGGAGATAGACTGACTGACCTTCTCGCAGATATATCAGATCCATTAAGACGATTTGGTGATATCATTCTAAATCATATTAATCATGATAAAAAAATGAATACATTATGGAATGAATTAGGTTACACAACTGGTAATGGAAGAGACATGACTTCAGTGATGCACAGAATGGATGGTCCACCAATACATGAACAAACACTTGGTTCAGCTGATGCAATGTTACTGCGATTATTAGATGGAGATGAAAGTATGGGAGGAACAAAGCAACCCTATGACCCAAGAATTCATTTTGTTTTAATAAGAGATGCATATTTAGATGCAAATCCAACAACCAAGAACTTAAAGAATGGTTCGATATAACTTTAAAAAAGTTTGATGATATTTATGGTGATACAAGACCAGGTTTTATTGAAGGTTATAAATTACTCAAAGAAAATATTACTCATTGGTAGTTTAATTAAACTCTTCTTCTAATCTATTTAAAATATTTTCAAGAAATTTAACATCTGCAGCAAAACAAAGACGTAAAAAGTTATCTCCAGTTTTTCCAAATGCAACTCCTGGAGCCAAACCAACTTGAGTTTTTTTAATAAGATTTTTACAAAAACTAATTGAATCTTTAGCATCATTTGCTTTAAAGAAAAAATAAAAAGCTGACACTGGTTTATTTATTTTTAATTTAGTCCAATGTTTCATTTTGTTATAAACAAAATCTCTAGAAATATGAAGATTCTTCATAACTTCTTCAACTAAAAACTCATGATTTTTTAATGCCTCTATAAAACCCTTTTGTATAAATTCAGGGACTCCTGTTGTAGATATCTGAACCAATTTCGCTATATGCTCACCTAAATATTCAGGATGTGTAATCCAACCTACTCTCCATCCTGTCATATTGAAACTTTTAGAAGATGAATTTATTACTAATAATTTATCTTCTGGTTCACTTAAAGATAAAAAACTTGATGATGCATTACCTTTGTAGACAATTCTATGATAAACTTCATCTGCCAATAACCAACAATTTTTCTTTCTTACGTGATCTAAAATAATTTGTTGTTCACTTGAATTAAGCATCCACCCTGTTGGATTATTTGGACTATTTATAAAAACTAATTTTGTTTTATCAGTAATTGCGTTTAAAAGTTTATTTAGATCTAAAGTCCATGTTTTATCAAAATCTAAACTAACTTCATTTATTACAGCTTCTCTTAAAACTACAGATGATCTAATATTTGGCCAAACTGGGCCAACTATTACAACTTCATCGCCCTTTTCAAGAGTTATTTCACAACAAATTTTAATCCCAAGCATACCACCATTTACTATAGAATGTTGATAAGGTGATGTTTTAACATCAAACATATCATTCATATATTTGGATATTTCTTCCCTAATCTCAGGAATTCCATTCTGATAAGTATAAAATGTTTCACCTGCTTTAAGTGCATTAATTGTTTCATTATAAATTAATTTGTCTGTTGATATGTTACCTTCTCCAAACCAAGCTGGATATACTACTTTTCCAGTTTCTTTTGTGAAATTTCTACCATAGTTTGCAATTTCCATAATTGGAGTTTCTTTAATTTGTAAAATATTTTTATTTATTGAATTCATTATGTTATTTATTAATTAAATATTTTTTTAATTGGTTGATTGCATTTTGTACACCTTTAACATTTTGTCCACCGGACTGAGCCATATCTGGCTCTTCCTCCTCCTGGCTTACCATCAACTTTATTAGAAATTAAATTAACTAATTCTACTGCATTTAATTTATTTGTTATTTCTTTTTTTATATTTACAACGCAAGAAACCTTTTCATTAATTGTTGAAACTATACAAACAACATCTAACTTATTTTTTTTTAACATTTTTTCAGCATAAGATCTTAATTCTTTAGGTTGTAATTCTTCACTAACAACTGAAAAAAATTTAAAACCATTTATCATCTCTGAGTTCACTAGAAAGTCATTTTCATCAGACTTTACCTCTTTTTTTATTTTTTTTAATTTTGTATTTTCTTCTATTAATTGGTCAATTTTTGTTATTATATTTGATGAATTTATATTTAATTTTGATGTGATTATTTTAATAATTTCATTTTTATCCTCATAAAACAACATTGCACTTTTTCTTGTAACAGCTTCAATTCTCCTTACCCCAGATGCTACTCCACTTTCTCCAATAATTTTGAATCTGATAGCTTCACCAACTGATTTTAAATGAGTGCCACCACATAATTCAACTGACCACGCTATTCTTTTTTTTGTTATTGATTTCCCCATAGAAACAACCCTTACTTCATCTCCATATTTTTCACCAAAAAGAGCTATAGCACCTTTTTCCATTGCTGACTTTTGATCCATAATTTCAGTATTTACTTTGTCATTTTGATATATTTTTTGATTAACAACATCTTCTATCTTTTTTAAAATATTTGATTGAATTGGATGATTTAAATTAAAATCAAATCTTAATTTTTCATTGCTAACTAATGATCCTTTTTGTTTAACATTTGTCCCAAACTCCTCTCTAAGAGCTTCGTGAAGAAGATGTGTAGAGGTATGATGGGAAGAAATTTCTTTTCTGTTTTCTGTATCTACTTCTAAATTAAATACATCATCTGTATTTATACAGCCCTTTATTACTTTTACTTTATGCAAAAACATAATTTTATCTGATACATTAATTTTTTTACAATCTAAAACTTTTATCTTTGCATTTTTAGAATTAATATAACCAGTATCTCCTTTCTGACCACCACTTTCAGCATAAAATACAGTAGTTTCAAAAATTATGTCTCCTTTTTCAGATTCTTGTAAACTATTAGAAATTTTATTATTTTTTATGATACTCAAACATTTTCCTTCACATTTTAAATTTTCATAACCAATAAATTTCGTTGATGAGTAATCATTTAAAATCTTTATTATCTCTGAACTTATTTCATTATCTCCTGATCCAGTCCATGCTGCTCTTGCTCTACTTTTTTGTTTTTTCATTTCTATTTCAAAGTTTTCTTCATCTACTTTCCATCCATGACCTTTTAAAACATCTTGAGTTAAATCTAATGGAAAACCATATGTGTCATATAATTCAAAAGCTTTTTTACCTGAAAATATTTTTTTATTATTTTTTTGTAAAATCTCACTATTTAATATTTCTAAACCTCTATCTAAAGTTTCTCTAAATTTTAGTTCTTCATTCAGAATAATGTTTTTAACAAAATCTTTATTTTCATATAACTCAGGATATGCATCCCCCATTTCATCTACAAGGTAATCAGATAATTCATTCATAAATGGTTTTTGGTAACCTAAGATATTTGAATGTCTAATAGCTCTTCTCAAAATTCTTCTTAGCACATAACCTCTTCCATCATTGCTAGGAAGTACTCCTTCAGAAATTAAAAATACACTTGATCTAATGTGATCCGCTATTACTCTATGTGAAGCAGCGTTTTTTATCGTAACCTTAGACTTAGTAACTTCGGATGATGCTTTAATTAGGTTTTTAAATAAGTCTGTTTCATAGTTATCATGTGTGCCTTGTAGTAAAGCTGATATTCTCTCTAAACCCATCCCTGTATCAATGCTAGGTTTTGGTAAATTTACTCTTGTCTTAGCATCAATTTGCTCAAATTGCATAAAAACAAGATTCCAGATTTCTATAAACCTATCTCCATCCTCATCTTTTGACCCAGGTGGACCACCTTTAACACTTTCACCATGATCAAAGAAAATTTCTGAGCATGGGCCACATGGTCCAGTATCACCCATACTCCAAAAATTATCACTTGTTTTAATTTTAATGATTTTTCTTTCGTCAAGATTACCAATTTTTTTCCATAGAAGCTCAGCTTCTTCATCTTCATGAAATATAGTCACTAATAATTTATTTTTAGGAATTTGAAATACTTTAGTAAGCAAATCCCATGATTGATGTATTGCTTGTTCCTTAAAATAATCCCCAAATGAAAAGTTTCCTAACATTTCAAAAAATGTATGGTGACGTGCAGTATGGCCTACATTCTCTAAATCATTATGCTTTCCACCGGCTCTAAGACATTTTTGAGAAGTAACAGCTTTATCGTAATCTCTTTTCTCTACTCCAGTGAAAATATTTTTAAATTGAACCATACCTGAATTCGTGAATAAAAGAGTTGGATCGTTATCAGGTACTAAATTACTGGATTTAATTTCTTTATGATTATTTTTCTTAAAATACTTTATAAAAGTATTTCTTATTTCTGAAAGATTCATATTTTTCATAACAAAACCAATTAAAAAATATATTTAATTATTTTGTTAATGTTAAAGCAAGTTTAAATAATAAAAAATTACTCTTCTGTATTTT
Organism: Alphaproteobacteria bacterium; assembly: GCA_038131545.1. Lineage (GTDB taxonomy): Bacteria > Pseudomonadota > Alphaproteobacteria > Puniceispirillales > Marisalimonadaceae > TMED54. The sequence continues at coordinate 783,581 of JAYPPQ010000004.1, read as the reverse complement.
TTTCTTCAGAAATCTCTGGGTTCATCATAATATTATCAACTAATCCAGAATTACTTCTAATTTTATTTTCTATTTCCAATGCAGTATCTGGATTATCTTTTAAATACTTTTTTGCATTTTCTTTACCTTGACCAATTCTTTGATCATTGTAAGAGAACCATGCACCAGCCTTATCAATAATATCTGCTGCAACACCTAAATCTATAAGTTCTCCATGTTTTGAAATTCCCTCTCCGTACATAATATCAAATTCTACAGTTCTAAAGGGAGGTGCAACTTTGTTTTTAACAACTTTAACTCTTGTTTGATTTCCAACTATGTCATCCTTATCTTTTATAGCTCCAATTCTTCTTATATCGAGTCTTACAGATGAATAAAATTTTAGAGCATTTCCACCTGCTGTAGTTTCAGGACTTCCAAACATAACACCAATCTTTAACCTAATTTGATTTATGAAAATAACTAGACAATTAGATTTAGATATTGATGAAGTAAGTTTTCGTAATGCTTGACTCATTAATCGAGCTTGAAGTCCAACATGTGTATCACCCATGTCTCCCTCTAATTCAGCTCGTGGTACTAAAGCAGCAACCGAGTCTATAACCATTACTGATATAGCGCCTGATCTAACTAATGTATCAGCAATCTCTAATGCTTGTTCACCAGCATCAGGTTGTGAAATAAGTAATTCATCAATATTCACACCCAATTTTTTAGCATAAACGGGATCTAAGGCATGTTCTGCATCTACAAAAGCACAGGAACCTCCTTGCTTTTGTGCTTCAGCGATAGCATGAAGCGCTAAAGTCGTCTTACCAGAACTTTCTGGACCATAAATTTCAATTATTCTACCTTTTGGAAAACCGCCTATTCCAAGGGCAATATCTAACCCAAGTGATCCTGTAGAAATTGATTGAATATCAATATTTTGATCATTTTCTCCTAATTTCATTACAGAACCTTTACCAAAGTTCTTTTCAATTTGTGAAATCGCACCTTCTAGTGCTAAATTTTTATTCTCATTATCCATGGAAAAGTCAAGTACCTCAGCATTCATTTTTATACTCCTAAAAAATTTATAAGAATATAATATTCATGTTTTGTTCTTATGTCAACAAATGTTCACATTTTGTTCTTTTTAATCGTCTTTATGTATTCTTTCCATTTTTTCATGCCTTTCTTGAGCATCCAAACATAAAGATGCTATCGGCCTTGCGATTAATCTTTTAATACCAATAGGCTCATCCGTTTCTTCACAGTAACCGTATGTACCTAAATCGATTCTTCTCAATGCAGAATCAATTTTACTAATTAATTTTCTTTCTCTATCTCTTGTACGTAATTGAATAGCAGCATTACTTTCAACTTGAGCTCTGTCAGCAATATCAGGTCTCTGCAATCCATCTTCAGATAGATCATCTTTAGTATCTGAAGCCTCATTTAATAACTCTTTTTTCCATATCAAAAGTTTTTGTCTAAAAAACTCTAAATGATTTTCATTCATATATTCTTCAATGTCTGTAGGCACATAATTTTCAGGTAATACAATTCTAGATCCTTGAATACCAGACTTATTTGAAGATTCATTATTTATTTTATTTTTATCTATAGAATTCATTTAAAAACACCTTATATAAATTGTATGTAGGCTTATAATGAAACCTTTAAAAGTTCAACATATTTTTTAAAAAATTAATTATACTCAGAGATGCCAAATAAATAATCAACAAAGATAACTCTTATGAATAAACAACTGTATAAAAATTTATTTGCTAATGAATTGACAAAAATAAAAAAAGAAAACAGATATAGAATTTTTAATGAGATTAAGAAAGATGATTCTTTTCCACTAGCTAAAAAAGCTTATAAAAATAAATTTAAAGATATACTCATTTGGTGTTCCAATGATTATCTCGGAATGAGTAGAAATGCGTTATCCATAAAAAAAGCAAAAGAATGTCTAGATAATTATGGAATTGGTTCAGGAGGAACAAGAAATATATCTGGAACTCATACACCTTTAGTTAAATTAGAAGCTGAATTAGCTAATTTACATTGCAAACAAAAAGCGTTGGTTTTTACATCTGGATATGTAGCAAATGAAAGCGCAATTGGTGCATTAACAACTATATTTAAGGATTCAATTATATTTTCTGATGAAAAGAACCATGCATCAATCATTTCTGGAATAAAAAAAAATAAATGTGAAAAATATATTTTTAATCATAATGATATGATTGATTTAGAAAATAAATTATCATTAGTAGATATTAATCGTCCTAAAATTATTATATTTGAATCTATTTATTCAATGGATGGAAGTATAGGAGACTTAGCTGGAATAGTTAATTTATCAAAAAAATATAATGCGTTCACTTATGTTGATGAAGTTCATGCAGTTGGCATGTACGGAAAAACAGGTGCAGGAATTTCAGAAAAGTTAAATTTGCAAAATGATATTGATATTATTCAAGGAACACTAGCTAAAGCTTTTGGAACAATAGGAGGATATATAGCATCTGATGATCTTGTCTGTGATGCTATTAGATCTACAGCGAGTGGCTTTATCTTTACCACTTCGTTGCCTCCATTAGTGGCTGAAAGTGCAAGAGCATCTATTGAATATCTTAAATCTAACAGTGAATTAAGAATCAAACAGCAAGAAAACGTTAAATTTTTAAAAAATGAACTTTTAAAACATGATATAGAGATACTTAAAAATACAACCCATATTATCCCAGTGATGATTAGAGATGCTGAATTATGTAATGAAATAAGTAAACACTTACTTGAAAACTATGGTCATTATATACAACCAATTAACTACCCAACTGTAAAAAAAGGAGAAGAGAGGTTAAGAGTTACACCAGGACCATTTCATAATAAAAAAATGATGTTAGATTTAGTTGATAGTTTAGAAAAAACATTTAGAAAATTTAATTTTACAAAAACCAGCATTAACGCCGCGTAAATGAAATGATACAGAAACCCCCAGATCATATAAAAACAAAATTTGATAAAATTGGTATCCTTTTAATAAACTTAGGTACACCTGAAAACACTGATTATTGGTCAATGAGAAAATACCTTAAACAATTTCTTAGCGATAGACGTGTAATAGATGTGTTTAAACCACTTTGGTGGTTAATCTTAAATGGACCTATCTTAGCCTTCAGACCTCAAAAATCTGGTAAAGCTTATAAACGAATTTGGGATGAAAAAAAAGGATCACCACTTAGATACATAACAGAAAGCCAGTTAAAAAAAATACAAGATAAGTTTAAATCAAATGATTCATTAATATTTGATTATTCAATGAGATATGGGAAACCATCAATAAATGAAAAACTTGAACTTTTATTTCAAAAAGGTTGTTCTAAATTATTAATTTTGCCACTTTATCCTCAGTACTCTGCAAGTACCACAGCATCAGTACAAGATGAAGTGTTTAAATGGTTATTAAAAAAAAGATGGCAACCATCCATTAGAACTATAGCCCCTTGGTTTGATGATGATAAATATATTACTAATATTGCAAACTCAATTCAGGAATCATTTAAAAAAACTGGAAAACCTGAGCATCTTATTGTTTCTTTTCATGGTGTTCCTCGTAGATATTTATTATTAGGTGATCCTTATCATTGTCATTGCCAAAAAACTGGAAGATTAATAAAAGAAAAACTTCAATGGCCAGATAATAAATTTACCGTTTCGTTTCAATCAAGATTTGGACCTGAAGAGTGGTTAAAACCTTATACTGATGAAACCTTAATAGAACTTGCCAAAAATGGAACAAAAAAAATCAGTATAATTTCTCCTGGTTTCGTTACAGACTGTTTAGAAACACTTGATGAAATCAAAAATGAAGCTCTAGAAACTTTTCAAGAGCATGGTGGAAAAAATTTAAATTATATAAATTGCTTAAATGATAGGGAAGAAGGTATTTCATTATTATCTAAATTAATTCAAAATAATATTAAAGGATGGAATTAATTTTAATTTAATTAAACCAATATTTACATTTTTTAAAAAGATTGTATATTACCAATACATGCGGGTATTGTGTAGTGGTAAGACCTCAGCCTTCCAAGCTGATGACGCGAGTTCGATTCTCGCTACCCGCTCCATAAAAATACATAAATTTTATTTAAAATTTAAATAAAGTATTACAGACACGCTAGATAAAATTAAAGATCCTCCCAATAAAGTTGTCAAACTTGGTAGATTTTCAAGAAATAAATAGTCAATTATTATTGAAAAAACAGGAATTAAAAATAAAAAAAATGATGCTTTATTTGCACCAAAATAACCCACTGAATATGTCCAAGTATAGTAACCTAAAAGTGTTGGAAATAAAGTTAGCCAAACAAGAGCAAATATACTCTTTTCATCTAAAACACTCACTGAGTTTAAAGTTGAATTGAACCAGAATAACATTGGAATTGTTCCAAAAACTAAAGTTAAAGATAATGAAATAGTAACACCATATTTATCTATTAATGGTTTTACAATATGAAAATAACTTGCAGTCAAAAAAGCAGCAAAAAATATTAAAAATGCACCCTTATTCAAAATAGTATCTAATTGTCTTTCTAATGAAATTATAAATACACCTACAATACATATAATTATACCAACCCAGTAGTAAGCTTTTATCTTTTGTTTTAATAAATAGAAACCAATTAAAAATGCAAAAAGTGGATTACAATTTACTATAAAACTACTTGCACCTGCACTAACTGAAGTTTGTCCAGTATTTAAAAAAAAATTATATAAAAATATTCCAAAAAAACCTGATAAAAAAAAACGAAAATAATCTCTCATTGAAATATTTAACTTAGTTTTTAAAAAGTATAATAATCCCAAAATACCTGGTAATAAAAATCTACCTAAAGCTAGCTCCATGGGGTTTAAATCTTTTAAAAGGTATGACATTGCCGGGAAAGATGATCCCCAGACTAAAATTGTTATTAAAAGATAAAAAAAAGGTTTAATGGTCATCAAAATTAATTTGATTTTGGAATACTTAATTTTTTATCTACATTATGCTTTTGTAAAGAATTTTTAATATATCCATCCTCTATAGCTTCAAATATTATTGAATTAATAAATTCAATAACTTCAGGATAATTCTTTTTAAACCCAACTGATTGCTTTATATATGTAAATGGTTCATCAATAATCCTATCATTATTTTTCAATTGCATTTCATCAATTAACTTTGGTCTTAAACCAGCTAACACATTTGCATTACCAGTCCTATAATAAGTATGAGAATCGTCAATCGATTTGACTCTAACAATTTTAGAAAATTTAAAATTTGATTTGAGCCATAAATCATAAGCGCTCCTATCTGCAACAACAATAGTATTTTCTTCTTTGTCAATATCCTGATTTGTAAGAAGACCAGATTTATTTTTAACTAAAAAATTTGCATCTATTAAAACATATGGATTACAAAAATCTATTGTATTACCTCTTTCGGGTTCAAAAGCGATATTACCTATATCCCAAACATCGTCATTTACAACATCAGCTAACTGTCCTGGTCTTTCAAATAAAATAAATTTACATTTAACATCAATTTTTTTTGCAATTAATTTTGCAATATCAGGTGATATACCAATTGGATCACCATCTTCATTTTTACCCACAACAAGTAAAAAATTACTCATGTTAATTCCAACTCTTAAATATCCCTTTGGTGCTATTATTTGTTTTATTTCATATGTCATTTCAATCTCCAAAACATCTAAAAAACTATTGTTATTATATATTTTTAAAATACAATCAAATTATGAAATATTTTATTGCCATTATTAAACCTTTTAAACTTGACGATGTTAGAAAAGCTTTAACTCAAATTGGAGTTGAAGGATTAACCGCTTCAGAAGTAAGAGGTTTTGGCAGACAAAGAGGCCAAACTGAAATTTATAGAGGAACTGAGTATAGCGTTTCTTTTGTACCAAAACTTAAAATTGAATTAGCTGTTCCAGATGAATTAGAAGAAAAAGTTTTGGAAACCCTAAACAAAAGTGCAAATACTGGTCAAATAGGTGATGGTAAAATCTTTGTATTTGATATTAAAAGCGCAACCAGAATAAGAACTGGTGAAACAGGAAATGATGCTTTGTCTTAAACTAAACTAACCTCTCATTTGCCCAATTAGCTGCATGTAAAATTATTTCTGATTTTTCATTATCCAACAAATATTTGAGTTGTTTTTTATAAATCTTATTTTTACTATTGCCTGCTGCTATACAACAATTTCTAATAAACCGTTCTCTTCCAATTCTTTTAATTGGTGATTTCGCAAACTTTTTTTTAAAACTAAATTCATCTAATCTTAAAAGTATATTTAAACTAAACTCTTTATCAATTTCATAAAACTTAATTTCAGATGATAATTTAGCAAATTTATTCCAAGGACATATTGCTAAACAATCATCGCACCCATAAATCCTATTCCCCATTTTTTCCATAAACATTTCTGATATTTTTCCAGAATATTCAATTGTAAGATAAGAAATACATTTTCTAGGATCAATTTCATAAGGTGCTATAAAGGCTTCTGTAGGACAAATATCTAAGCAAGCCTTACATGAACCACAATGATCATTTTCAGGTAAATCAATTGGTATGTCTTTATTTAAAAGTATAACTCCTAAAAATAACCAAGAACCAAATTCTTTTGATACTAAGTTTGTGTGTTTTCCCTGCCAACCTAAACCTGCTAATTGAGCTAGAGGTTTTTCTAGTAATGGCGCTGTGTCAACAAATACCTTTAAATCTAAAAGTTTATCTTTATTCAAAATTGGAAATAATTTACTAGCGAACCTTTTTAATTTTCCTTTAAATACTTTATGATAATCCTCTCCATTTGCGTAAACAGAAATATTCCCTAAGTCATTCTTTTTATTTTTTAAAAGCGGATTATTTCTAGGCCCGTAGTTTAAACCTAATATTATTGCTGATTTTGCTTCAGGCCATAAATTAATTGGTGACTTTCTTCTATATTCTGTTTTTTTTAACCAATCCATTTCACCATAAAGTTTATTTTTTAAAAATTTTTGAAATTGTTTTTGGATTTGATTTGGTATTTCAGGTTTAGTTATTTTGCAGACATCAAAACCAAAAGATTTTGATAATAAATTAATTTTTGTCTTAATTTGTTCATTATTTTGTTTTTTATTATTCATTACTTTTGAAATTGTATTTTTTTAAAAAATTTTTTTCAAATTCTTTAAAACTATTACTTATAATGCTCTCCCTAGCTCTTTTAACAAGGTTCATATAAAATGATAAATTATGCCAAGTTAATAATGATGCACCTAAAATTTCTTTTGATTTAATAAGATGATGGATATATGCATTTGAAAAATTTTTACATGTATAACAAAAACAATCTTGATCTAATGGGTTTTTATCAAATTTGTATTTTGCATTTTTTATATTAATTGGCCCTAAAGAAGTAAAAGCTTGTCCATTTCTACCTGATCGTGTTGGAAGAACACAATCAAACATATCAACACCTCTTTTTATAGCACCTATAATATCATCCGGCTTACCTACTCCCATTAAATATCTAGGTTTATGTTTTGGTAATTTTTTTTCTGTTTTAATAATTGTATCAAACATTACATCTTGAGGTTCTCCAACTGCGAGACCTCCAATTGCGTAACCTTCAAAATCAATTTTTGTTAATTCATTACATGAAGTTTCTCTTAAGTCCTCAAAATCTGATCCTTGAACAATCCCAAATTGTCCGTAACCTGGTCTATTTATAAAGGCTTCTCTTGATCTTTTTGCCCATTCAATAGATAAATTAGTCGAATTTTCAGCATCTGTTCTCAATGCAGGATATTTAATACATTCATCTAATTGCATTGTAATTGTTGAACCTAAAATATGTTGAAATTGAGTGCTAATTTCAGGGGTTAAAAATATTTTTTTCCCATCTAAATGAGATTGAAAATAAACTCCTTTATCAGTTACCTTTGTTAATTTAGAGAGACTCATAATTTGAAACCCTCCTGAATCAGTCAATATTGGTTTTTCCCAATTAATAAATGAACTTAAACCACCAAACTTTTTTATAACTTCTTGACCAGGTCTTAAATAAAGATGATAAGTATTACCCAAAATGATTTGCGAACCTAATTCTAAAACATCTTTTAAATGCATAGCTTTTACTGTACCTAAAGTACCTACTGGCATAAAAATTGGTGTTTCGATATCACCATGTGCTGTCCTAAGTAATCCGGCTCTTGCTTTACTATCTTCAGCAACTAATGAAAAATCAAATTTATTTGACATAACCTTTTCTCTTCAGTAAGCAACAATCTCCATAAGAATAAAATCTATACAATTTATTGATTGCATGATCATAAATTTTTTTCACCTCCTCTTCTCCGGAAAAGGCTGAGATTAAAATTAATAAAGTAGATTTTGGTAAATGAAAATTTGTTAGTAAGTAGTCTACAACATTAAATTTAAATCCTGGTTTAATATATATATCCGTCTTATCAGAACAACTTTTTATATCATTGAACTTTAAAAAAGTTGCTTCCAATGTTCTCATTACAGTTGTACCAACAGCAATTATTTTTTTCCCATTTAATTTTGCATTTTTTAAAATATTTACTGTATTTTTTGAAATTTCATAAGACTCAAAATGCATTTTATGATCATTTATATTTTGAGTTTTAACTGGAAGAAAAGTACCTGCACCAACGTGCAAAGTTATAGATGTAATCAAAACTTTTTTTTTGATTAAACTATCAATTATTTCTTTAGTAAAATGCAGCCCAGCTGTAGGAGCAGCAACAGCACCTATCTTTTTTGCAAAAAATGTTTGATAATGTGTTTCATTTTCTAAATTTTCATTTTTTATATATGGCGGTAATGGGGTGATTCCGTATTTAGAAATTTTGTCTAGCAACTCATTACCAGAAAAATTAAACTTTAACAAAACTTCTCCATGATCTTTTTTTTCTAAAATTATTGCTTTAAAAGATTTAGAAAAATATACCTCGTCATTTTTTCTACACTTCTTTGCTGGTTTACAAAAGGCATACCATTGATCTTCACTATTTTTCATATGAAGATTAAAACTAAGTTTTTTTTCATTAACTAAACCAATTAATTTAGCTTTTAAAACTTTTGTGTCATTTACAACTATTACATCGCCAGGACTCAGAAGATTTGGTAAATCATAAAAATGAAAATCACCTAATTCTGAATGAATACAAGATAATAATTTTGAATTATGTCTTGGATTTACCGGTTGTTGAGCAATTAAATCTTCTGGAAGATTAAAATCAAATTGATCTATATTCATTGTCTATTTAAATATTTGAATTACACCAACTATCTTTTCATCATTATTTCTGACAACTAATGATTGTAATCTGGCCTCTTTCATTCTCTCGTGAGCAACTTGTAAGTTATCGTTCTCATAGGCCGTCATAGGTGATTTATTTAAAATATCTTTTATTTCTATTTTAGTAAAATCATCAGACATTAATAATGATCTTCTAAGGTCACCATCTGTAATAATGCCTTCAAGTTTTTCTTCATTTCCAATTAATGCCAATCCTAATCTACTTTCTGTCATTTTTAGAACAACTTCTTTCATAGTCCCATTTTTATTCACAAAAGGTAAATTTTGAGTAATCATTTCGTCCTTAACGCTCAATAACAATCTTCTACCTAGAGATCCACCAGGATGAGTTAATGCAAAATCCTCTTGTTTAAAGTTTTTTAAATTCATTAAAGAAACAGCTAATGCATCACCAATTATTAAAGTTGTTAAAGTTGATGTAGTTGGAGCCAAATTTAATGGGCACGCTTCTTTATCTACAGATATGTTTAAAACAATATCTGAATTTTTTGCTAGATTAGAATTTAATTCACCTGTCATTGCAATTATTTTAACTTTCAATCTATTTAATGCAGGTAAAAGTGCTAAAATCTCATCAGTTTCACCTGAATACGATATTAAAATAATTATGCTTTTAGATTGAACTATACCTAAATCGCCATGGATAGCCTCACCAGGATGCAAGAAATAACTTGGCGTTCCAGTTGATGCTAAGGTAGCGGAAATTTTTCTTCCAACTAAACCAGATTTTCCCATACCACAAACAACTATATGACCATCTGAAGAATTAATTAACTTTACAGCTTTTTCAAATTCTGGATCAAAAAGTTTTTCGAGTCTATTAATTGCATTTTGATAAGTTTTTGTTAAATTTAAAAATGTTTCTTTTATTTGCACTTATTGACCTTTTTTTGATTTACTATGTATATAATTAATTTATTGATATGACAATGAAAATACACTTCACATCATCGAACAGTAAAGAAGCTATATCTCTTAAATCCAAATATTCTGAACTTTATAATCAAGCTAATTTAAGAGAAGCAGATGTAATTGTAGCTATAGGTGGTGACGGAGAAATGTTAAAAGCTTTAAGACTTGCAATTAAAAACAACTCTTCTGTTTTTGGTTTGAATAAAGGTCATATTGGTTTCTTGATGAATAAAATTAATAAAACAAATTTGATTAAGAGAATAAATAAAGCTAGTCAATTAACTGTCCATCCTCTCGAGATGGAGTGTTTTGATCATAAAGGAAAAAAACAAACATTTCTTGGGATAAATGAAATTTCATTATTCAGAAATACAAATCAAAGCTCAATTATTTCTATTTCAGTTGATGGAGTGGAAAGACTAAGAGATTTATATTGTGACGGAATTTTAGTTTCTACTCCAGTAGGTTCAACGGCTTATAATTACTCTGCAAAAGGGCCAATTATACCACTTAAATCCGATATACTTGCATTAACACCAATAAGTCCATTCAGACCAAGAAATTGGCAAGGAGCTTTACTAAATAATAATTCAATTGTTACATTCACAATAAAAAATCCAGAATATAGACCAGTTAATGCCAGTGCAGATTCAGAAGAAGTTAAAAACATTAAAAAAGTAATAATTAAATTGAGAAAAGATATTAATATAAAACTTTTACACGATCCTGAAGATAATATGGAAAACAGACATTTAAAAGAACAATTTTTAATAGATTAAATAACTTGTTTTTTTATCTCTTTTTGCTTGTTCCACATTTCATAATATAATCCTTTATTTTTTATCAAATTACTGTGTTTTCCTTGTTCAATTATTTTTCCTTTAGACATAACTACAATCTTATCAGAGTTACGAATGGTCGTTAATCTATGAGCAATTATTATTTTCGTATTATTTTTAAAATATTCATCTATTGAGTCCAAGACTAATTTCTCTGTTTTAGAATCAAGAGCTGACGTTGCTTCATCTAAAATTAAAATTTTTGGTTTTTTTAACATCATTCTAGCGATTGCTATCCTTTGCTTTTCTCCACCTGATAATTTTAAACCTCTTTCACCAACAATAGTTTCATACTTTAAATCTAAAGATTCAATAAAATCATCTAAATTACAAAGTTCAACTACTTTTCTGATTTCTTTTATAGAGGCGTTTGGGTTTCCATAAGAAAGATTATAACCTATTGTATTATTGAACATGATTGTATCTTGAGGAACAACACCAATAATTGATCTTATAGAGTCCATTTTACAATCTTTTAATTTTTGTTTATCTATTGAAATTTCACCTTTATGAGGATCATAAAATCTAAAAAGTAACTTAGTTAAAGTAGATTTTCCACAACCTGTTGGTCCGACAATTGCTGTACTTTTACCTCCTTCTATTTCAAGATTTAAATTTTTAATGATATTTCTGGAATTATAGTTGAAACCTAAGTTTGAAATGTTTATTTCGCCATTATGAAATTTAAAATTTTTGGCATTATCTTGATCAAATATATCTAACTTTTCATTCATTAATTCAAACATTTTTTTCATATCAAAAATTGATTGTCTTATCTCCCTATAAACATATCCTAAAAATTCTAATGGAACATATAATTGAAGCAAGAATGTGTTTACGACAACAAAATCACCAAGGCTCATTTTTTCATGGTAAATATCATATGCAGCCATAGACATAATGGAAAATAAACCTAAAGAAATAATTAAACCTTGTCCTAGATTTACCGCTGTAAGTGACAATCTTGTTTTTACAGCTTTGTCTTCATAATCTTTGAGAGCATTGTTATAAGAATTTATTTCTTTAATTTCAGAATTAAAATATTTCACTGTTTCATAATTAAGTAAACTATCAACCATTTTGGTTCCTGCATTTTCATCAGATTCATTCATTTTTTTTCTGATTAAGATTCTCCATTCAGTCAGTTTAAAGGTGAAAACACCGTAAAGAAAAACAGTTAACAATGTAGCAGCACAATAAAAAAAACCAAACGTTGTCCAAAGTACCACGCCTACCATTATCACCTCTAAAATAACAGGGATAACTTCAAAAATACTGAATCTTAATAAAAGCTCTATTCCTTTAGCACCTCTATCGAGAGCTCTAGATAATCCTCCTGTTTTTCTATTAAGGTGAAAATTTAAAGATAAGTTATGCAGATGTTGAAAGGCAAATAATGCTGCAGCTCTTACAGATTTTTGAGCAACTTTTATGAAAACAAATTGTTTAGCTTCATCAAAAAATACCTTGGCAAAGCGAGCAAAACCATAACAACCAATTAATACAATTATTAAATAAAAGTTTGAAAATTCTTTTTTATTTACTAAATCAACAGAATATCCATATAAAAATGGTATCAATATATTAGTTAATGTTCCCAAAAAAAGAAAAAAAACAGCTATAAAGATTCGAACTGGAATTTCAATATTACCTTTTGGTATTACAAAGTTATAAAGTTGTTTCAAAATTGAAAGGAAATCCAATGTACTTGGATTTATTGTTTCATTAACATTTTTTTTCATTGAAAATTAAGAGTTTGATACTGTGAAACTTTCACCACATCCGCATCTTGAAATTTCATTTGGATTTTCGAATTCGAAGCCTGAACTAAATTTACTTTCTTTATAATCCATTTTTGATCCAATTAAAAACATTGTTGCTGCAGGATCTACTAAAATAAGTACGTCATCAACAATTACTTTTTCTTCAAATGGTTTTACTTCTTTAGCGTACTCAATATTATATTTTAAACCTGAACAACCAGCTGTTTTAATACCAACTCTTAATCCAACGATATCATTACCTGTTTTTTTCATGAGGAATTTGACCCTATTTAATGCAGCGTCCGTAATAGTCAAAATTTGTTTGTTATTTTCCATTTATATATCTAACGCTAATTTAGCGTCCTCGCTCATTCTTTCTTTTGTCCATGGTGGATCCCACACAAGCTCTACTTCAATTAGACCTATATTTTTAATTTTAGTCAACTCATCTGCAACCTGTTTTGGTAATTCACCTGCAACAGGGCACCCAGGTGATGTTAAAGACATTTTTATAAACACATTATTACCTTTTGATATATTTATGTCATATATAAGACCTAAATCATAAATATTGACTGGTATCTCTGGATCATAAACATTTGTTAAATTCGAAATTATATCATTTTCACATATTGAAATTTTATCAAAAGTATTTTTACTCCCTGACTTTACTATAAATGGTTTTGTTGAACCTTTTGGGTAGTTTGGTATAAAATCATAAAGCGTTTTTGTATCTTTATTCATCATTTAAAAATCTTCTTAACTTTTTCCAAAGATAATACTAATCTATCAAAATCTTCATATGTAGAATAAGCTCCAACTGATGCTCTAGTTGTAGAACTTAAATTAAAATGATCTAAAAGTGGTTGTGCACAATGATGACCAGCTCTAACGGCCACACCTTCTCTATCAATTATTGTAGCAATATCATGAGAATGTGCACAGTCCATTGTAAATGATATTACTCCTGCTTTATTCTTATTTTTCCCAAAAATATTTACACCATCTATTTTTTCGAGTTTATCATATGCATAAGAAATCAATTTTTGTTCATGATTACCAATATTTTCAATTCCATATTTATTAATCCAATCAATAGCTTTTCCTAATGCAATTGCTTGAACAATTGGAGGGGTGCCAGCTTCAAATTTTAGAGGTGGGTCTGCAAAAGTAGTTTTGTCAATGCTTACTACGTCAATCATATCACCTCCACATAAAAAAGGAGGCATGTTTTCTAGTAATTTATAATTTCCATAGAGAATACCAATTCCAGTTGGCCCATATAATTTATGTCCAGAAAAACAATAAAAATCACAGCCAATATTTTTAACATCAACAGGGAAGTGATTTATTCCTTGGCATCCATCTACTAAAGAAATAGCATTAACAGATTTGGCTAAATCACAAATTTCTTTAATTGGAAATATTGTCCCTAAAACATTTGAAACGTGAGGAAAAGTTATGACTTTAGTTTTATCTGATATAAGTGATTTAATTATATTTATATCAAAATCTTTATCAGGATCAAAATAAGCAACCTTTATGTTAGCTTTTTTTATTCCAGCAATATATTGCCAAGGTACAAAATTAGCATGATGCTCTGCAATTGTTAAAATTATTTCATCATTAGGACTTAGATTTTCCATCCCCCAACTATAAGCAACTAGGTTTATTGATGCAGTTGCACCTGACGTAAAGATAATTTCTTTTTCATCTGCGTTTATAAATTTTGCAACTTTTCGTCTGGCTTCTTCATAACTCTCTGTGGCTTTTTCTGATAAAAAATGTAATCCTCTGTGTACATTCGAATATTCCTTAGAGTAGTTATTATTAATTACATCAATAACATCTTTTGGCTTTTGCATTGATGCTGCTGAATCTAAATATACTAATGATTTATCCCAAACTTTTTGTTTTAATGCTGGAAATTCATTAATAATTTTTTGTGTATCAAAATTCTTATGTATATCATTCATATTCATTAGCTAATAATTTATTAATTTTAGTTTTAGTTTCATTATAAATTATGTCATGAAATTTATCACTAATTGATAAAGAAATCATCTCATTTAAAAATGCATCTATAAGAATAACTTTAGCTTTTTGTTTTGATATACCTCTACTTGAAAGATAAAAAATTTGATCTTCATCTAATTCGCCAACTGTTGCTCCATGCCCACATATCACATCATCTGCATAAATTTCAAGTTCAGGCTTAGAATTAGATACAGCTTTATCTGATAACATAATAGCCCTACTCATTTGTTTAGCTTCAGTTTTCTGTGCAAGTTTTTCAACTCTGACTTTCCCTTGAAAGACTGCAGTTGATTCTTCTCCTAGTACACCTTTAACAATTTGAGAAGATTTGCAATTAGGTACATTATGATAAACACATGAAGTTAAATCATGATGCTGATTTCCCGATGATAAATAAATGCCATTAATATCTGCTTTTGAGTTTTCCCCTTCTAACAAAGTATGCATTTCCGATCTAGTGAATTCACCACCTTTAATAAGTACAAAACTTCTCAAATTAGCTTCTTCCTTTATTACAGAAAGTGTCAATGATAGATTATGTGAATTTATTTTATCATCATATATTTTAATAATTTCTAAATTTGAGTTTTCTGATAAATTTATAATTTCAAAAGGAGCTAATAATCCGGCATAGGTTGAGTAATGTTGAAAAACTTGAACATCTGCATTTTTTTCTAAATCAATAAAAATAAAAGGATGTATTGAAGTGTTTTCACTTCCTCCTAAATTAAAAATTTCAATTGGTTTATAAAACTTTATATCATTTTTAAATTTAATTTTAAAAAACTTCTGAGAACATGAAAGGGTAGAATTTAATGTTGGATGATTTTTTACAGATAAGTTATCAAACTTATTAATTATCTCTTTAAAATCTTCTATTTGAACTTCTTCAATTACAATTTCTGAAAGTAATTTATCTGATAATTTTTTTTCAAATTTTCCATTAACAAAAACTAAAGATATAGAATCTTTTATTAATTTATTAATACTGAAATCTTGTTGATTTTCCAAATTTAGTGGTAAAATATTTTTTCTAGCTAACTTACCTAATCGGCTAAATTTCCAAGCTTCATCTCTTGGAGAAGGCCAAGACTTTAAACTCAAATAAGGTTGTCTTTGAGGTTGATTTGGATAAACTTTATTAACAAATTTTTCTAAATTTGAAAAGAATTGGTCATTTCTAGCTTTTTTCATTCAAAATCTCAGAATAACCATTTTTTTCTACGTACAAAGCTAGGTCTGCATCTCCAGATTTAATAATTTTACCGTCTGACATTATATGGACAATGTCTGGTTTTATATAATCCAATAATCTTTGATAATGAGTGATTACAACTACAGCATTTTTTTTATCTTTTAAGTTATTAACACCTTCAGAAACTATTTTTAGTGCGTCTACGTCTAAACCAGAATCAGTCTCATCTAGCACAGATATTTTTGGATTTAAAAGAGCCATCTGAAGTATTTCAAATCTTTTTTTCTCTCCACCAGAAAAGCCAAAATTTACATATCTTTTTAACATTTCATCTTTAATACTAAGATTTTCAGCAACTTTTCTTAAATGCTTTATAAAATCAAGATGTGATAATTCATTTTCACCTAAATATTTTTTTCTAGAGTTAAAAATTTCTCTTAAAAAATTTGTGCTTGATACACCAGGTAGTTCTACTGGATATTGGAAAGCTAAAAACAGCCCTAAATTTGATCTTTCATCTGGTGAAAGTGGAGTAAGATCAATATTATCAAATGTAATGCTTCCATTATCTAATTCATAACCATCTCTTCCGGCTAACATATATGAAAGCGTACTTTTTCCAGATCCGTTTGGACCCATAATCGCATGAGTTTCTCCCTCATTTACGTTTAATGATAATCCTTTTAATATCTTTTTATTATTAATGCTTAATTCAGCATTTTTAATCTCAAGTATAGGCATAAGGCTTTACCCTACTGAACCTTCTAGACTAATACCTATTAATTTTTGAGCCTCAACAGCAAATTCCATAGGAAGTTCTTTCATAACTTCTTTACAAAATCCATTAACAATCATAGAAGTTGCTTGTTCGGCATCTAGACCCCTTTGCATACAATAAAACAGTTGGTCTTCTGATATTTTTGAAGTGGTTGCCTCATGCTCAACCTTAGCATTTGATACATGTTGATTAATATAAGGTACTGTATGTGCTGAACAGGTATCACCAATGAGTAAAGAATCGCACTGAGTAAAATTGCGTGCATTGTAAGCACCTTTTTGTATTTGAACTTGTCCTCTGTATGTATTTTGTGACTTTCCTGCTGAAATACCTTTTGAAATAATTGTAGATTTTGTGTTTTTACCAATATGTATCATTTTAGTACCAGTATCCGCCTGTTGAGCATTATTAGTAATTGCTACTGAATAAAATTCTCCAATTGAGTTATCCCCCATAAGAATGCAAGATGGGTACTTCCACGTAATTGAAGAGCCTGTCTCAACTTGTGTCCAAGATATCTTAGAATTTTCACCTAAACATTTACCTCTTTTAGTAACAAAATTATATATTCCACCTTTACCATGTTCATCTCCTGGATACCAATTTTGTACAGTTGAGTACTTTATCTGTGATTTGTTCATAGCAACTAGTTCGACTACAGCAGCATGCAATTGATTTTCATCTCTTTGTGGAGCTGTACATCCTTCCAAATAAGAGACATAACCTTCATCCTCAACAACTATTAATGTTCTTTCAAATTGACCAGTATTTTTTTCATTAATCCTAAAATAAGTAGATAATTCCATAGGACATTTAACTCCTTTTGGAATATATACAAATGAACCATCAGTAAAAACTGCAGAATTAAGTGCTGTGTAATAATTATCAGTTACTGGTACTACAGAACCAATATATTTCTTTACCAAATCTGGATGATTTTTTATTGCTTCGGAAATTGGACAAAAAATCACTCCAACTTCTGAAAGTTTTTCTCTAAAAGTTGTAGCCACAGAAACAGAATCAAAAACCGCGTCAACCGCAACACCAGCTAACATTTTTTGTTCATTTAAAGGAATACCTAATTTTTCATAGGTTTTTAATAGTTCAGGATCAACTTCATCTAAACTATTTAACTTCTTTTTGGCTTTTGGAGCAGCATAGTAATAAATATCTTGAAAATCTATATCTGGGAAAGAAACTTTTGCCCAATTAGGCTTTTCCATTCTTTTCCATTTTTTAAAAGCTTCTAATCTCCAATCTAACATCCATTTTGGTTCGTCTTTTTTTTCAGAAATAAATCTTATAATATCTTCATTCAGCCCTTTTGGAGCCTTATCAACTTCAATCTTAGTGGAAAATCCGTATTTATATTTATCTGTAGTTGATTTTACTTGATTAATAGTTTCAGTTGTTGCTACCACTTTAAAATACCTTATTTGAAAATATTACTGATTTTAGATTATTATATATATATATATATAGTATTATATAACATTAATTAAAGAACAATTAATAAATTATTAATTCCTAACCTGAGGCTTTAATAAATATTTACCTTTTTGAATCCCACTAAACATTTGTTCAAGATCAGGATGATCAACTGGACCATTATCACTATCCATAATAATATTTTGTTGAGAAACATACGCAGAATAAAATGTTTCAGAATTTTCTGCCATTAAATGATAAAATGGTTGTTTCTTTGAAGGTCTTAAATCTGCTGGAATTGATTGATACCACTCTTCTGTATTTGAAAACTCTGGGTCAACATCAACAATAACACCTCTAAATGGATATATTCTATGTTTAACAATATCACCAATGTTAAACATTGGATTTTTGGAAACTTTTTTTTTATCACTCATACCCGTCACCTAATATCAAATATCAAATATCAAATATTTTTAATATTTTTAAATTAAAGAAAATATTAATTTTTTGTTTTGATTTTTAATATCTGTTTCCCATTATACATACCTGTTTTTAAATCAATGTGATGAGGACGATGTAACTCACCAGTGTCCTTATTTTCAACATATGCATCATTATCAATAGCATCGTGAGATCTTCTCATTCCACGTCTTGACTTAGTTATTTTACTTTTAGGAACAGCCATTTTTTTCTCTCTACAAATTATATTTAATGGTGGAGCTGGACGGGATCGAACCGACGACCTGATGCTTGCAAAGCACCCGCTCTCCCAACTGAGCTACAGCCCCATTAATATATATTTGTGATATAACTAACTTAGATTTACGTCAAGTAATTTATCATATATATTATGACCAAATATTGAGATATTGCTTAAATGATATTTAAAACTGTTCAAATACAAAAATGTGTTGGTTACATATTACCAGAAAATATTTTTGTTATTAAAAATGGAAAAAAAGTTAAGCTTTCTAAAGGAACTAAAATTAACCAACAAATTAAAAACATTCTTGTAAGTAATGGTTTTAAACAAATTAGTGGTTTTTTACTTAGTGAAAATGATTTTGATGAAAATAAAGCATCAGATCTAATAGCTAGAAGTATATGTACAAATAAATTAAATAATTTAAATTATAAAAATCTAAATACTGGAAGAAGTAATATTTACAGTACTAAATCAGGATTATTTATTTATAACGCAAACAATTTAATAAAATTGAATGATAATTCAAAAATTGCCATAAGTGCAATAAGACCATTTTCTAAAGTTGAACAAAACCAAGAACTGATTACAGCCAAAGTAATACCTTATGGAATTGATAAGAAAATCTTACAAAAAAATAGTTTAAGACTAAAAGACACTTTTAGAGTGGCACCTTTCCAAAAGAAAAGTATTACTTTAATTCAAACATTTGATAATAAAATTAATGAAAAACTCATAGTTAAGTCTAGAAATGTTACGCAAAAACGATTGGAATTATGCGGTATAAAAAAAATCGAAGAGATTATAATTCCTCATAAAGAAAATATTTTATGTAATAAAATACAAATTTGCATAAATCGAAATGTTGATATTATTTTAATCATTGGTCCACACGCTATAACGCATATTAAAGATGTAATCCCAAATGCCATTTCAAAAAGTGGAGCAAAAATAATCAGATTTGGCATTCCTGTTGAACCAGGAAATTTATTGTTATTATCTAAATTTAAATCCTCTAATAAAGATATTTATATTATTGGCATGCCAAGTTGTGCAAAATCTCCAAAAGAAAATGGTTTGGACTGGGTATTGTGGCGTATTCTATGTAATATTAATTTTAAAAATTCTAATCTCAATGAATTATCAGTTGGTGGTTTGATAAAATAGAATTTATCTAATCCTTAGGACCTAAATGTTTTAAATTCCTAACTTTTGATAACTTGATTTGCTTTTCTCTTTCATTAAATCTCTTTTTTTGTTTAATTGTTGTTTGGTCATAACAATATTCACAACTTTGACCTTTTAGATAATGTTTGTTTTTTTTATTTTCCTTACTCAAGGGCATTCTACAAGCATAACACATATCATATTCGCCCTTTTCCAGAGAATCATTTAAAGAAACACGATAATCAAAAACAAAGCATTCACCCTTCCATTCATTTTCATCAGATTTAACATTTTCTAGATACTTTAAAATTCCTCCATCCAAATGAAAAACATTTTCAAACCCAAGTTGTTTCAAGTATGATGTGGATTTTTCACAACGAATACCACCTGTACAGAACATTCCAATTTTTGATTTTTTTGAAACTTTTTTATCAATTAAATTTTTTTGAACCCAATTTGGAAAATTTCTAAAAGATTTAATTTTAGGGTTAATACTGTTTTTGAAAGTTCCAATGGATACTTCATAATCATTTCTAGTATCTATTATCATACTATCACTCTCATTTAAAAACTCATTCCATTCTTCTACATTTAAATATTTCCCTACTAGATTAGATGGACTTACTTCAGGTATACCAATTGTAACTATTTCTTTTTTGAGTCTTACTTTCATTCTCAAAAAAGGATTTTTATTACTAGAAGAAAATTTTGGAGTAATGTCCTTAAATTGACTAAATTTATCCATATATAAAAAGAATTTTTTTAGATCACTTTCTGAGCCAGCAATAGTTCCATTAACCCCCTCATTTGCTAATAATATTGTACCTTTTATATTTGTTTTACTTAAAGATTTATCAAATTTAATTTTTAATTCTTTATAATTTTCTAATACTAAAAATTTGTAAAAAGTTGAAATGATGTATTTATCTAGTGTAGAGTTATTTGTATTTAGATAATTTTGTAAATTTTGATTTAATGACATAATCTTTTACTAAACCTTATCATATAACAATTGTCACTTTAGGAGTTAAGATGAATAACATAGATAAAACCACAGCACAAAAAATAATTGAAAAATCGTTTGAAAAAGGTCGTGAATTAAAACTTAATCCATTAATGGTTGTAGTTCTTGACAACAGAGGTGCTGTAAAAGCATGTGCAGCAGAAGATGGGACAAGTCCATTAAGGTTTAGTATTGCTTATGGAAAAGCAAATGGAGCATTTCAGATGGGGATGGGTTCAAGAGCTTTGTTTAATAGAGCAGAACAACAAGCTTATTTTATCAATGCTGTAAATGCTTTGACAGATGGAAACTTAGTTCCAGTTCCAGGAGGTGTTTTGATCAGAAACAGTAATAAGGACATCATTGGATCTATAGGAATATCTGGAGATACATCTGATAATGATGAAAGTGCAGCTATTTACGGTATTGAAAGCGTAAATTTAATTCCAGATATTGGTTAAATAGTAAAAAATAGATGGCCCACTAAAAATTAAAATTAGAACTAATAACGCATAACCATTTTTTTTTGATGGATAATCTTTTTGTATAAAATTTTTATCCTTAGATTTTCCATCGATCATTTGATTAATTATTTTTTCTTTTAAAAAAATTGATAATAACTTACAGCACTTAAATGAAGAATTATTAATAAATATAAAAAATAATGCAAAATATCATGAATATTTGTAAAAATTCCAACTAATTGTGGTGCCAATTTTACAAATGGCCCATCATAAAAAATATCATCTGAAGAAAACATGCCAGACAAAGATGTTAATAAAATTAATACAAAAATTGAAAATATAGATAAAGAACCAAGTGGATTATGTCCAAAATATTTTTTCTCTTTATTTTTAAAATAATTGAATAAGGAATTCTTGTTAAGATTAAAATTTTTAAACTTTGAATAATAGCCACCAAAAAACCCCCAATAAATTCTAAATAAAATTAAAAAAAATAAAGTTATTCCTGAAATTTCATGAATATAGAAATAAGAAAATTTTCCTGATATTATTGATATAATTATTGTTATGATTAACATTAAATGAAATATTCTAATGTTTAAATCCCAAATCATAGTTTATTATTAAATAGATTTTGAAATTAATATATTAAAAATGCAAAAAAACTGGTCCCTAAAAATTTTAAATAGTTTTAAAAAACTAAGTGAATTAGATGACGACTTGAAATATATAATTAATAAATATAACCTACCAGATTCACGTAAGGAAAGTAACACTTTTGAAACTTTAATGAGAATAATAATTGGCCAACAAATTTCTCGAAAAGCAGCTGAAAGTATATATCAAAAACTTAAAGAAAAAAAAATTACTTCTTATAAAAACTTTTTGAATACTGATGACAAATATTTAAAAAATCTTGGTTTGTCATTTAGAAAAATAATATACATTAAAGACTTAGCAAAAAATATTTATGAAAAAAAAATTAACTTAAATGAGTTTAAAAAATCATCTTCAGAGGTTGTATATAATTCTCTTATAAAAATTAAAGGTATTGGCAAATGGACAATTAATAATTATCAATTGTTTGTATTAGAAGATTGTGATGCTTGGCCTGGTGGTGATTTAGCCGTTCAAGAAGCCATTAAAAGTTTAAAAAAATTAGATGTAAGACCTGATGAAAATGAAGCAAATAATATAGCAGAAAAATGGAGACCGTATAGGGGTTCTGCTGCTTTGTTGTTATGGCATTACTACAGTAAAAAAAATGATTAAATACGACGAAGTCAAAAACATTATCAAAATAATTGAAGAGTGCAGTGCTGTTGCATTAACTTTTTATAAACAAAAACACCTTGAAATATCTCTTAAAGATGATAACTCACCTGTAACAAAAGCTGATTTAGAAATTAGTAGAATCGCAACTAATAAACTTTCTGAAATGTTTCCTAATGATAAAATAATATCAGAGGAAAACATAACTGATTTAAATGAAGTTGATATGACTAAATATTGGCTTATTGATCCTATAGATGGTACAAAAGAATTCATAAATAAAAGTGGTTTTTTTACAATTAATTTTGCATTAATATCAAATAACAAACCTGTTTTTGGAATTATATGTCAACCAACAACTTCTTCTATTTGGTTTAACAATAATAATAAAGCATATAAAATTAAAAAAACATATAACATTTTAGATGCTAAAGAATTAAAACCTAAAACTATAAATTACAATAAACTCAACATGATTTGTAGTTCTACAAACTTAAAATCAGGTATAAAAAATTGGTTAAATATGATTAATCCATTAAAAATTTCAGATATAGGATCAAGTCTTAAATTCTGTTATCTTGCGGAGGGTAAATATGATATTTACCCAAGATCGATACCAACCATGGAGTGGGACACAGCTGCAGGACATAGTATTTTAAAAGCAAGTGGTGGTAATATTTTTACTACAAATGGATTAGAATTATATTATGGGAAAAATCATTTTAAAAATGGTAACTTCATAGCTTTTAGTAATTATAAAAACTTTCCATTATCCAAATATTTTTTAGAAAATATTGAAGATTATAAAGTTTATAAAAAAAAAATTGAAACTGCATCAAGCTCCTTAAAAAATGGAAAACTTGTTGTTTTCCCTACTGAAACAGTTTTTGGATTGGGAGCCATCGGCACTAATGAAAAAGCTATATCTGCAATTTATGCAGCAAAAAATAGACCGCAAAACAATCCTCTAATTGCACATTTTTCTTCCCTAGAGCAAGTAAAAAAGTATGTGATTTTTACAGATCTAGCTAATAGATTAGCTGCTAATTTTTGGCCTGGCCCTCTAACAATGGTTCTAAATATTAATGAAAAAAATCGATTTTCAACAATTTTATCAAGAGGGAAAAATACACTTGCAGTAAGAATTCCTTCTCATCCAGTAGCTTTAGACTTAATATCAAAATGTGAAACTCCTATTTTAGCGCCTAGTGCAAATAAATCTGGAGGCGTTAGTCCAACTTCTGCAGAACATGTGAAACAAGACTTTAAAAAATTAAATGGTCCAACTTGGGAAATTTCTGATATTTTAGATTTTGATGGATGTGAAGTTGGTATTGAATCTTCTGTTGTAGATTGTAGAAATGAGCTTCCTGTAATTTTAAGAGAAGGATTTATTACAATAAAAAACATAGAAGACGTTATGGGTATTAAAGTAACAAATAAAAATTTCACTGATGAACTAATATCACCTGGCATGTTACAAAAACATTATTCTCCTAAAACCAAAGTTTTATTAAACCAAAAAAAATATATAGCTGGATCAGCTTGTTTAGGTTTTGGCAAACTTCCAATAGCTTTTAGAAATTGTAAACATATTTTCAATTTAAGCTTATCTGAAAATTTATTTGAGGCTTCCCATTTACTTTATGAAGGGTTAAGGTATTTAGATAAATTTGACTTAAAATTTATTCAAGTTTTACCTATTCCTAGCATAGGAATTGGAAAGGCTTTAAATGATAGATTAAAAAGAGCTTCTTTTAATGAATGATTATAAAAAAAAATTAACTGCTTTAAATTTAAAATCTAAACCTATTTTTGATATTGAAGATCATCTTAAATATACAAAAGATTGGAGAGGACAGTATATTGGAGATGCAATAGCAATTTTAAAACCCCATGATAAATATGAAGTGTCAAAAATTTTAAAGTTTGCTAATGATAATGAAATTTCAATTGTTCCCCAAGGAGGAAATACAAGCCTTTGTGGTGGTGCAACTCCTCTTAAAAATTCCTTTTCAATCATCATAAGTACGGAAAAGATGAATAATATTATTTCTATAGACAAAGAATCAATGACAATAACCTTAGAACCAGGAGTTATTTTAAGTATCATTCATGAACAAGTTGAAAAGAATGATCTTTTTTTTCCACTTAGTTTAGGAGCTAAAGGCTCATGTACAATTGGTGGAAACTTATCTACAAATGCAGGGGGTATAAATGTCTTAAAATATGGTAACACAAGAGATCTATGTTTAGGTTTAGAAGTTGTATTACCTAACGGTGATATAATGAACTTGTTAAAAATGCTTAAAAAAGATAACACTGGTTACGATTTGAAAAATATTTTTATTGGCGCTGAAGGAACTCTTGGAATTATTACAGCTGCTACCATGAAATTATTTCCAAAACCAAAATTAAGTATTACTTCTTTTGTTGAAACGCTCTCAATAAATAATGCAATAAAACTTTTGAACCTTTTTGAACAAGAATTGAAAAACGAACTGGAAGCATTTGAACTTATGCCAAAAGTTTTTTGGGAAGTAGCATCAAATAATACAGAAAATTTGTCACTTCCATTTAATAAAATGCCAGAAATGGGCGTTTTGTTAGAATTAACAACATCATCTACAAATGATACTTTGCTTAATAACCAGGGGACAACGTTTCTACACGAAAAACTAGAGCATCTACTATCAAAAGCATTAGATGAAGAATTAATTGAGGATGCAATAATTTGTAAAAATGATTTAGAAAGAAATAAATTATGGGAAATTAGAGAAAATGCCGCTGAAAATGAAAAAAAAGAATTAATAAATTCTCATGCCAAAAAATGTCTTAAACATGATATTTCTTTACCAATAAATAATATAGAAAAATTTCATCAAGAGACTCAAAAAATGATTTCCACAAAGATAAAAAATACAAGAACAATTTTCTTTGGTCATTTAGGAGATGGAAACTTACACTACAATATATTTGGGAATGGCAAAGGAGATGATGGATTTGAAAACCAATCTCAAAATATAACTGAAAACTTGTACAAAATTATTGAAAAATTAAATGGATCTTTTTCTGCCGAACATGGCATTGGACAATTAAAAAAAGATAATCTAAGATTTTTCAAAGACCCAGTAGCATATAATTTAATGAAAAATATAAAATATATGATTGATCCAAAAAATATTATGAACCCTGGAAAAATTCTAATTTAAAGTGTTCATTATTTTAAAATTTTAGCTATTATAACTATATGAAATTTATAATTTTAATATTATCTCTTTTTCTTTTTTCAGTATCTTCTTATTCCCAAAATAATACAAAAAGTAATGTTGAATTTACCAGTGATAGTTTGGAAGTTGATGAAAATAAAAATTTAATGATTGCTAAAGGAAATGTAATCATTAAATCTGAAAAAGAAACAATTAAAGCAGATAGTGTTAAATATGATAAATCTTTAGACAAAGCAACAGCGTCTGGAAATATATCAATAATTAGTAATGATGGAACAACAATTGAGACATCAGAAATAATTTTAACAAATGAATTTAAAGATATATTAGCATTAACCTTGTTTACTAAATTTAAAGATAATTCAAAATTAAAAGCCTCAAGACTTTCAAAAAATTCAGATAGAAGTGTATTTCTTAATGGAGAATATACTCCATGTGATTGTGATTTTAAAAATGGAGAAAAACCAGTTTGGCAACTTAACTCAAGTGAAGTAACTCACGATAAATTAGAAAAAATGATTTATTTTAAAAATGTTGTATTAAAAATCATGGATTATCCTCTTTTTTATATTCCTTATTTGAGCACTCCTGATCCATCAGTTAAAAGAAAAGTGGTTTTCTTACACCTTCAATTGGTTATTCAAATAGAAACGGCCTAGAAACAACAATACCCTATTACTTTACAACTGAAGATGAAAGTTGGGACTCCACTTTTACAAACCACTTTAAAGGAAAAAATGGATATATAAATCAATTAAATGTTAGAAAAAAATATCTCATCTGGTTTCTTGGAAACAAATTTATTTCAAGGTCAAGTAGATACTAATAATGATGATGAAGATCAGGTTTTTTCAGGAAATTTATATTTTGATGGGAAACTTGAAAGTAATTGGAACATTAATGCTTCAGGGAAATATTCAGATCAAGATACTTTTATGAGGAGATATAATTTTGACGATTCGACAAAATATAAAAATTTTATAAAAACAAATAAAATTTCAAATAATTCCTTTTCTGAAATTGAATGGTATAAATATACAAATCTAGAAGTTGATTCAAAAAATAATCAACCAAACCTCCAACCATCTATAAAACATAAAGGATTTTTTAACGATAAAAACATTAACTCTGAAATTTCTTTGAATGCTCATGAAATCAAGGATGATGAAGGCTATGATATTCAAAGATGGTCAGGCTCTGGAATATTAGAACATAAAGTTAATAATAAATTTATAGATTTAATGTTAAGTGCAGAAACAGGACTTGATCTTTATGCTATTAAAAATAGACCATCTACAGACACTAATAATAACAAATATCTGGACAGATTGTCATTAGGTGTAAGTTTTCTATCAAAAAAAGATTTTATTTTTAACATTGGTCAACATGATTTGTTAATGACACCAAAGGTACAAATCGTTTCAATGCATAGTACAAATAGAAAAAATGATGTTCCTAATCGTGACTCTTCAGATTTTAGAATTGACCATGCTAATTTATTCTTAATCAATCAATACCAAGGTAGAGATAACATCCAAACAAATCAAAGATTAAACTTTGGTATTGATAATGATCTCGATACAGATATTGGATCTTTTTCACTTTTCTTTGGACAAAGTCAGAAAATTGGTGGAACAAACCAAAATATTATAGATACTACTTCTGATAGACAATCAGATTTTATAACTGAAATCCAATGGATGAGCTCTAAAAAATTTAATTTGTCTTATAACGCACTTTTAGATCATCATAACTTAGAAACCAACTATACAAGTATAGAATTATCAGGAGAGTATTCAAATTTTTACTATAATTTAATTCATAGGTCTGTAAATAAAAATTTGATAAGTGATAATTCTGATAGAGAAGAAATTCAATTTTCTATTGGTAAAAAAATAGATAATTGGAAAATAAGTTATACTAATAAATATGATTTGAATAACAATGATTCAGAATTAATCGAAGAAGAAATACTTTTAGATTATGTTGGTGAATATATGTTCCAAGATTGTCTATCTTTAAAACTCAGTTATAAAAATAAAGATGGAGCACCAGACAGAGATATTCTACCAGAAAATTCAATTTTTTTAACTCTTAGTCTTAAAAACTTAGGAGATTATGGGTTAAATTCTTTATTTTAATTATTTCATTATTGATAATGCAGTTGGTGATAAGTTATGTACAACTATAGTATTCCTATCAATTAGTTTTTCAACTTTTGGTGCAATATTGTTTATCCATTCATCACTTTCATAAACATCTTTATACAATTTTTGTTTATGATCTAAATTTTTAAATCTTCTGATCCATATATATAAATTTCTATTTTCTAATGTCTCCATTTCACGTTTTCCATTACTTAAATGAAATCTATCAAAACTATTTTCTGTAAAACTACCATGAATTATCATTCCTTTAGAAACTTGAAATGGAATTATAATATTTTCCATGAGTTCTAACCATTCAGTCATTTTTCCTGGAAAAACTTGGTATATTCTTAATTCAAAAAATTCACTCATAAGTGATCCTCTATATAAAATTATTTATTAAATTTACAATTTTAACTTAAAAAATACAATTTTTTATATAAGATAATATAAGGGAGTTAATTATGGCAACTTATGAATGTAATAAATGTGGAATGTCTGTTAATGCCACATGCGGAAAATGTGATGAAAAACTATTAAATGATACGCTGGAAGTTGAAAATGGTTCAGTGCAAATATCAAAATGTCCAAATGGACATGGAAAAATTAAATCACCTTTATGCTGTGGACAAGACATGACATGCACTTTATAGAATTTTAAATCTTCTAATGACAGAAATTTTTGGTTTTTTATTTTTTGGAATAATTATAATTTCTATAATTGTAATAGTTGTAAATTTTGTAAATAAAAATCACAATAAAACCATAATTAAAGAGATAAATCCGATTGATAATAAAATTAAAAAAGAACTTAATAAAATAAAAAAATTATATGAAGATGGATTGATCACAAAAAAAGTTTTAGAAGAAAAACAAAAGGAAATTTTAAAATAATATAAATAAAGAATTCAATAAAAAACAAATAACTATAATTAATTTAATACAAAGACTTTTTAAATTTACCTTAAACTTCTTATAAAAAAATTACTTAATTTGAAGTTGAAATCATCAATTAAAATTAAAAGTAAATAAATACTTAATTTATTTTTATTTATAAAATAGATCTTAATATTCTTGTCATTTTATAATCTTAGACTAAAATCGATTTTAATTATTTTAGTCTCTAAAATAATTTAACTTTAGAAAGGAGGTGGTCTATGTCTAATATAATTTTATTCGTTACCACTTCCTATAGTCAAATATAGGAAAGTGCAAACTTAAAATTAAAATGGGGAATTTATTCCCCATGATTTTGAATATTAAATGATAGATACTTTTCAAGAATTAAAACTTAAACTTCTAAAATTTAATTTAAACCAAAATTGGACTTTACCTAACGAAATATGGAACGAAGAAATTCCCCACGATTATATGTATGAAGATACTTATTTACAATTGAGTTTTGTTTTTAATACCTTTACACAAAATGAATTGTTACAATTAATTAAACTTACAAATGATGAAACAATTGATGGTATAAATGAAAATTTACTTATTGAAATAAATAATTATATCAAAAGCTGTGTAGATTTTATTAACTACGAAATTAAAGGTGAAACGGAAAAATATTTTCAAAAGTTTAAAAATAATTCATGTTTTTCTTATGAAAAAAAAATTAAAATATATTTAAATTCTATTCGTCTCTAGTCTTTTTTATCCAGAAAGTAATTTCTCTAAAACAAACATAATTAAAAATCAAAATTGGCATCAAATATACAATTGATACTAATACGACTAAAACTAATTCATCTACTGTGGCACTTTTTTTTTCAAAAATTAATAAGTAAAATGATATTATTATACAAAAAAAACTCACTAAAGATATTATTCTGCTTAATTTAAATAAATTCATTTTAATTTTATAAAAATTTATAGTTATAATATATATTTTTTAATAATTTTAAATTAAAAAAGATGTTAAATAATTTATGAAAAAACTTTTGTTTCTAATAAACCTAAAATAAGCATCAAATATGATGGGACAGGCGATCTATTAATTTTTTTACATGGAATAGGTGGAAATAAAGATAATTGGGATTTAAATTTTCCTATACTATCAAAACATTTTTTGTGTGTTGCTTGGGACACACGTGGTTATGGTGAAAGTGAAGATTATAAAGGTGAACTTTTATTCGACGATGTCATAAATGATTTATTAAGTATCTATAAATATTTTGATAAAAATAAAGCACATATTATTGGTTTGTCTATGGGCGGGCAAATTGCATGTTTATTTTATGAAAAACATCCTGAAAAAGTTAAATCTATGGTACTATGTGATACTCATTTCGGTCTAGGAAATTTAGACAAAAATGAAATTGAAAAATTTATTAATAGTAGAAAAAAACCTCTTTTGGAAGGATTACAACCTAAAGATATTGCCCTCCCAGTAACAAAGTCCTTAGTAGGTAATTTAAATAATGAAGTTGCTATTGAAGAATTAGTCAGTTCTATGAGTAAATTACACAAAGAAAGCTATTTAAAAACTATAGACGCTTCTATGTCTACTTTTCATGACCATATCTTTCCAAAAATTGATGTTCCAACTTTAATTTTAGTTGGAGAAAAAGATACATTAACACCACCATCAATGGCATTTGAAATTCACAAATTAATTAAAAATAGTAAATTTTCAATGATTGAAGAAGCTGGTCATCTTATTAATATCGAGAATCCAAAAGCTTTTAATTATAAAATATTACAATTTTTAAAAGAATTTAATTAGTGTTGTAAATAGATACAATTTGAAATAATAAAGTTTTATTTATTTACCCTAATTTACAGTACCTAAACAAATTATTATCTTTTTCATATTCTCTAAATCTATATTTTGGATTATCAATTAAATAACCATTATTATCTAAAAGTTTTTTTTTACCTTCATCTTCAGTATTAAATCTACCCTCTTCTACATACACTCTCCCTTCACCTATGCCAAAAAAAATATCTATTGGTTTTTCTACACAAATATATTCAGCAAATACATCTTTTTTCATTGGTTTACACTCCCAAACATAAACTTCACTTCCATTTTGACTTCTTTCATAAAGAAAAATATCATTTTCCAAAAATTCACCTTTTACAATTTTCTCCTTAAAAATATCAATGCTTCCTATATCTTTTAAAATCAATTCTTCATCACATTTAATAATTTTTGTAAGATATTTTTGTTTTTCTGTTAGATATACTAAACAACAATGAGGTACATACCTTTGGCTCATAAATCCCATAAATTGTCCTTTATTCCATAGATTTTAATTTTGTTTATAAAACTATAAAAATTTATGTTTAGAGTTTAAACAAAATTTAAAATTCCTGATTAAATTTTATTCAATTAGTAAATTTCACAAAAATTTAAAAACTTAGTTTTCATTATATCTTTAACTTTTCTTATAAGGATATGATAGGAGAGAATATGTCTATTAAAATAACATTAGTTGAAAATCATATAAATAGGAATTTTAAACAATACAATATTGATGACTTTACTATTAAAGAAAATTTTGGATCAATTGAGAATTTTAAAACAATCTTAAGTAAGAAAAGATCAAAAGAAGATGAAGCTAACTTAATAGCTTTTTTGAATGAAATTAGACCAATAAATAAAATAATTGATATGAGAAAAAATAATCATAAAACAACTATTCATAAAGGATACGTATCTAGCTAATTTGAAAAATTTCATTAGAAGAAATTTATTAAAACTGTTTTTTAAATTTTTAAAAATTAAAGAAAATCTAATATTTATACTTTTTAAATCCTAAAATTATAAAAACTCTGAATTTATTCGACTGTAACAGACTTTGCTAAATTTCTTGGTTGGTCAACATCAGTTCCCCTTTCCCTAGCAACATGATAAGCGATTAATTGAGCTGGTATTGACATAAAAATTGGAGAAAAAACATCATTCCAAGTATTATGAAAAGACGGAATTAAAACTTTATTTTCGATAAAAGATATTTTATTTATATTTTTTTGATCCGAAATTAAAAATACTTCCCCCCCTCTTGCTAATGCCTCTTGAAGATTAGAAATTGATTTTTCTTCTATCCCATCAGAGGTTAAAAACATTATAATTGGTAAACCTTCTTCAATTAAAGCTATTGGTCCATGTTTCATCTCACCAGCGGCAAAACCCTCAGAGTGTATATAGCTTAATTCTTTAAGTTTTAATGCTCCTTCTAATGCCAATGGGTAAAGTATTCCTCTACCAAGATAGAGAATATTTTGGCTATTTTTTATAGATTGAGCTAAGTTTATAAATTCTTCATTAAGTGACAAAATTTTAGACAAAAAGTTTGGTACTAATTTTAAATTTTGGATAAAACTCTGATATTTTTCTGAATTAATTTTTTTATTATACATTCCAATTTTCATTGCAATAGATAACAAAACTATTAACTGAGACGTAAAAGATTTTGTGCTTGCAACTCCAACTTCAGGTCCAACATGTGTGTAAATAGAGTAATCAGCTTCTCTATCAATTGAACTATTTTCTACATTTGTTATTGCTGTTGTTGTCAAATTTAATCTTTTTGCTTCTCTCATAGCCATTAAAGTATCAATACTCTCTCCTGATTGAGATATAACTATCATGCATGAATACATTGCTGTAGCAGGGCTTCTATACCTGTATTCAGATGAAAGTTCTACATTTACTGGAATAGATGAAAATTTTTCAATCCAATATTTTCCAACCATAGCAGCATAATGACTAGTTCCAGCTGCACAAATTGTGATGCCAAAGTTTTTTTGTATATTCATTTTTTCTGGAAAAATATTTAAGTCATTTTCTTCTCTTACTAAACTACCAATAGTGTTAATTAACACATTAGGCTGTTCATGGATTTCTTTTTCCATAAAATGTTTATATCCATCTTTATTTAAAAAATTTAAATTTGACTTAATATTTATCTTTTCTCTTTCAACTTCGTTATTGTTAAAATCATAAATTTGGAAATTTGTTTTGTTTAAAATAGCATAATCACCATCGTTTAAATAAATTACTTCATTGACCATATGTGAAATGGACTGAGCATCAGAGCCTACAATATTATAACCATCACCTAATCCTAGAACTAAAGGTGATGTTTTTCGAGCAACAAAAATCTCTTCCTTTAAACTATGAATAGCAGCAAAGGCATATGCTCCTTCAATTTTTTTAACTACTGAAACACAAGCATCAAAGAAATTATTAGTTTTTTTCATTGAAATACTTAATAAATGTGGAATTACCTCCGTATCAGTTGATGTTTCAAAAACAACATTTTTTCTTTTAATTCTAAACGTATTTGATCATGGTTTTCAATAATACCGTTATGAACTACAGCTACATTTTCAGATAAAATTGGATGTGTGTTTTCTAATAAAACTTTTCCATGAGTTGCCCAGCGAGTATGACCTATTGCAATCGAAACATCTTTTATCTCTTCTTCCAAAACTTCAAATTTAGAATTTAATTTATTTAATTTTCCTAGAGCTTTTATTGTATTTAAGTGGTTCTTTTGTAAATAAGCTAATCCAGCAGAATCATAACCTCGGTATTCTAGATTTTTCAAAACATTTAAAGCACTTTTACACGCATTTAATTTTCCAACTATACCAACTATACCACACATAAATATTTCCCATTTACATAATAAATTTGAATTTTTGATATTAAAATATATAAATAAATAATGAATGTTTGTACAGTTATACTTGGAGCAGGAAAAGGTTCTAGGATGAAGTCAATTACTCCTAAACCATTTCATAAGGTTGCAAACTTAAAACTTATTGATTGGGTTCTTAATACTCTCAATTCAATTAAAATTGATAGAAAAATAATAGTAACATCTAAAAATATTAATTATTCAGAATATTCTAAAAATAATCGAATTGTTATTCAAAATGATCAATTAGGTACAGGTAATGCAGTTAATGAAACAAAAAATGAACTTAAAAATTTCAAAGGTGTGATTGTTATATGTTTTGCTGACACTCCTTTTATCGCAAAAAAAACCATAAAAAAACTCATTAACTCTATTAAACAAGGTAATGATATTGCATTAACCTCCTTTAAAAAAAATTGTAAGAACTCATATGGAAAAATTATTTTATCTCAAAATGGTAAACCAGTAAAAATTACTGAAGATAGAAATGGAAAATTAAATTCACTTTTGTGTAATGGTGGAATAATGGCTTTTAACAGTGACATTTTGTTCAATTTACTATCAAAGATTAAACCCGATAATATGTCAAAAGAATATTATTTAACGGAAGTTGTAGAAATAGCTTATAAAAATGATCTTAAAATAGATCTAATTCATATTGATGAACAAGAAATATTAGGAGTGAATTCCAGAGAAGATCTAGCTTTAGCTGAAAAAATTATTCAAACAAAATTAAGACATTTTTTTCTTAATAAGGGAGTAACATTAATTGATCCAGAAACTAATTACTTTTCTTATGATACTATTATTAAAAAAGATGTGACAATCTTTCCCAATGTATTTATTGGCGAAGGCGTTAAAATTGACAGTGGATCAAGTATTTTTTCATTTTGTCATTTAGAAAACTGCCATATAAAAAAAAATGTATCAATAGGTCCTTTTGCAAGAATAAGAGGTAATACTGTTTTAAATGAAAATAATAAAATTGGCAATTTTGTTGAATTGAAACATGTAATTTCAGAAAAAGATGTAAAAATTAACCATCTTTCATATATAGGTGATACTTCAATTGGAAGGTCTAGTAACATAGGTGCAGGATCTATTACATGTAATTATGATGGTTATAAAAAAAATAAAACATTTATAGGTTCTAATGCTTTTGTTGGTTCAAACTCAACTATGGTTGCCCCATTAAAAATTGGTAACAATAGTACGATCGGAGCTGGATCAGTAATTACTGAAGATGTTAATAATGGTGATCTTGCGATTGGAAGAGAAAGACAAGTAAATAAAAAAGAACAGGTCAATTACTAAGAAAAAAAATTAATATCCTCTATCATCAACTCTTAAGTGTTTAAACAACCCATTTGTTATAATCAAATTCCATCTTTTATCTCTCCACCACTGTTTATTAAGCTCAATTTCAATATTTTTAAATCCATTTATTTTTTTGTTACTATCAGTAATTTCAGCCTCGTTAATAATTACTTTTAAAAAGAAATTTCTATCAACCATAATTGCTAAGTTTGACCAATTCATAATTTCAGATGTAATTAAATAGGAATTATTTTCTAATTTTGATATATATTTAGGAAATTTTATAATGTGGTTCTTTTTCAGTATATATTCCTGTGCCAATTAACTTTTTTGCTTTGTTTGGCCTTAAAAATCTTTTTATTTTTTTTATAGTTCCACAACCCCAATATTTTTTATATTTGTTTATAGCATGAAAAGGTTCACCAGGATCTTTAATACTTCTTAATCTAACTTGAGCTGCTTTATATTTATATAAATGTTCAAGCGACTGTTTAAGTAAAGTATGTGTTATCTTATAATTCGCAACTAAAGGCAAGTCATTTTCTAAAAGTAATAAAGGTCCCTCAGGCATGTTTAATGCTAAATTTTTAAACCCATTTAAGATACCAATATTCTTTTTAAATAAAATAGGTTTATATCCAAAGTTTTTGCATATTTTTATCCCTTCATTATTATATTCAGGCAAACAAATAAATTTAGACTGAGTTAAACAATTTAATCCATTTTCTTGATAACTTTTTAATGAATTGTAAAGGCTTGCATAACCTTTCCAACTTAAAATTCCAATCGAAAAATTAAGATTTTTCATTTTCTACGAGAGCTTTGTTATCTCCACCATTTAATATTATCTGTTTTTCAAATTCTCTAAGTCTTTTATAAACACTTGCTAATTCTATAATTGTTGGCCATGCCTTTAATAAGTACTGCATTGATCCCTCAACTCTGCCAAATGCTCTAATTATTTGTTGCATAACTCCTAAAGTTACGACACCAGCAACAATTGCTGGCGCAAGAAAAACATACGCACTTAATACATTAGCTTGTAAATAAGCCATTCTACCAATATTAAAATAAAGGTATCTCAAATAACTTAGAAAATGTATTTGTTTAACATCACTAAACAATTCATCTATACTTTTTGGTCGAACATACTGATCATCTTCTGCAATAACTAAAATTTTTCTGTATGCTGCTTCTTTTTTTTGTAAATCATATTCAACACCTACTAACCTTAGTATCCAACCAAGTCCAATTAAAAAAATTGTTCCTCCAATAGTCCATACAAGTGCACCAGTAATTAATCCATATTGCCAATCACCAAAAAAATAAATTGGAATTCCTAAAGATAATCCAAACAAGATTGGTATAAACTGAATTAAAACCATTATAGACTCTATTAGGCTTGTTCCAAGTGATTCCATTATTCTTGCAAATTTAACAGTATCTTCTTGAACCCTTTGTGCAGCCCCTTCAATAGTTCTTGCAGTATTATATACTGAATGATACCATTCAACCATTGCTGTTCTCCACCTAAATAAATAGTGAGCTGTAAAATAACTTATTATTACATATAAGCCTACATACATTCCTGCTAAACTTATAAAAGAGAACAAACTATCCCAATATTCTTCAATAGTTATAGAATTAGGCGAACCTAATGCTTTTTGAATCATATCATAAAATTTTCCAAACCACTCATTTATTTTCACGTCAATTTTAACTTGAACCCATAATGAAAATAAAATCAAAAATGATCCTAACCATGACCATAAAAACCATTTTTTAATTTTAAAAAATCTAAACATTTCTGCTAACTCTTATACTTTGAATTATACCTAATCCAATAAAAATTGTAATAAGAGAAGTTCCCCCATTACTTATAAAAGGAAGTGGGGCTCCTACAACAGGTATTAAACCAGTTACCATACCAATATTAAAAAAAACATACAAAAAAATTAAAAATGAAACCCCAAAAATTAAAATTTTATTAGTAACATTTTCCTCTTTCAAAAATTCTTTTATCAAAATAATATTAATAACAAAATACAATATTAATACTAAAATAGAACCAACAAAACCCATTTCTTCTGAAATTAAAGTAAATACAAAGTCAGTATGTTTTTCTGGTAAAAATCTAATCTACTTTGACTTCCAGTTAAAAATCCTTTACCAAATATTCCTCCAGAGCCTATTGCAATTTTTGATTGCATTATCTGATAACCTTTACCAAGAGTATCTAATTCAGGATTTAAAAAAACTAAAATTCTATATTTTTGATATTCAAGTAAGTTTTGCCATATTATTGGTAGAGAAATTAAAGATACTAGAACTATTGAGGAAATAATACTCCATGATAAACCATTTACAAAAATTATAGCAAAACCAAGTAATATTAACATAGAGCCAGTACCAAGATCTGGTTGATTAATAATTAAAAACCCAGGTGTAATAACTAAAAAAATTGCAAAAATGTTATATAAAAAATTTTTCGAATTATTTGGATAATATGTAAAAAACTTCGCTAACAATAAAATTATAGATATCTTTGCTAATTCTGATGGTTGAAAAAAAAAATATTTAAGATTAATCCATCTTTTCACATCTCCAACTCCAAAATAAATGACATAGATTAAACATAAAATACAAAATACATATAAAACG
Source organism: Alphaproteobacteria bacterium (assembly GCA_038131545.1). Taxonomy (GTDB): domain Bacteria; phylum Pseudomonadota; class Alphaproteobacteria; order Puniceispirillales; family Marisalimonadaceae; genus TMED54. The sequence continues at coordinate 745,608 of JAYPPQ010000004.1, read as the reverse complement.
ACTGAAAAATTCATTATAAAATTAATATTAAATTGACTTAAAATAAATATTATTAAAAACCCAAAATAATTTTATATAAATGATTAATTGCCCAAGGTTTTAAACTACCATCTCCTGCTGAATAAAGTGCACCAATACCTATTATACAAACAATTAAAACCAAAAATAATAGTAACCAATCCATTTTAAGGAGTTTTTTCAAAATACTGTCAGGTTTGTAAAACTTGTTATTATAAGAAAACATTTCTAACCTTATTCAAACTAATAATTTTTCCATTATATCTTTTGCAATAGGTGCAGCGATAGTAGAGCCACTTCCCCCATGCTCAACAATGACACAAATTGAATATTTAGGTTTTTCTAATGGTGCATAACCTACAAATAAAGCATGATCACGTTTTTTCCATTCACGATCTTTATTTTTAATAATCCCTTTTTCCCTTTCATCTTCAGAAATTCGTACAACCTGTACAGTTCCTGTTTTCCCTGCCATTTTAAAATTTTTTATTTTTAACTTGGACTTGTATGCTGTACCCAATTCACTGTTGACTACATTTGACATAGCACTTTTAATATAATTTAAATGATTTTTATTTATATCTAATTTTGCAAATTTTTTTGTTTTACCAGATAATAATGTTGGTTCAACTGACAAATTTTGAATTTGCTATTCTAGCAACCATTGTGGCCAACTCAATAGGATTACTAAGCATATAACCTTGACCAATAGAAGCATTAATAGTTTCTCCAGGGGTCCAGGGTGTTCCTTTAACATCTAACTTCCATTTCTTAGAGGGAACTAAACCTTTTCGAAATTCATTTAATTCTAAATTAATATTTGCATGATAAACCAAGTTTTTTAAGCATTAAACCAATTTTTTCAATACCTACTTTTAATCCAAGTTCATAAAAAAACACATCACATGATCTTTCTATTGCTTGTGACAAATTTATATTTCCATGTCCATATTTATGCCAGCAATGAAATTTCATATCACCATATTCTTTAACTCCGTTGCAAAAAAACTTTTTATCATAACTAATTATACCATTTTCTAAAGCAGCAAGTGCCACAGCCATTTTAATTGTAGACCCAGGTGAGTAAAGGCCAGAAACAGCTCTATTAAGAAGAGGTGCCTTTTTATTATTAATTAAAGATTTCCATTCTTTAGATTTGATACCTCTAGTAAAAATATTTGGATTAAAATTTGGTGATGAGACACAACATATTAGTTCTCCTGTGTTTACATCCATTACCACCACAGAACCTGTTTCTGGTTCATTGAATTTTGATTTTTTTGAATTAAGATTTTGAAGTCTAGTTAATGCATATGATTGAATATTTAAATCAATACTAAGATTTAAATTTTTTCCAGCATTAGGTTTTTCATACAAATTAGAAGTTATAATTTTTCCTCTTGCGTTAACTTCTTCTCTTCTTCTTCCAAATTCACCTCTCAGCTTATTATCAAAAATTTTTCTAAACCATATTTTCCAATTCGTAAATTAGAAAAATTTACTAGATTTTTATTTTTTTTTAAATATTGTTCAGTCAATTTTCCAGTATACCCTATTAAATGGCTTGTTATCGTTCCTTGAGGATAAACTCTTTTTTTAGTCATTAAAAAATTTACTTCTGGAAACTCATGTAATCTAACAGCTATTTTTGAAATATCTCTTTGAGAAAGATTATCTGTAATAAATACATTAATATTATTTTTTTTTAAATTTTTATATCTATTTTTAAAATTATTAACATCTTCTTCGTTTAAGATTTGTAATCAATAAAAGCTTATCTAAAATTTTCTTTAAATTTAAATTTTGAGATGATTTTATGTATAAACTAAAAGCATCTCTATTTGCTGCTAAAACTCTACCTTTTCTATCATAAATTTCACCTCTTTCTGGAACAACTAAACTAAAATTAAACTGATTGTTTTTAGATAATTTATCATACTTTTTATTTTCAATTACTTGAAGGTCAAATAACCTCCATGACAGGACTCCAAAAGAAATACCTTTTAAAGCAGATAATAAAAAAAATCTTCTTTCAATATTTTTTTTAAATTTATATTTTTCATTTACCAATAAATGCTTTCATAACTAATTTTGGTATATCAATTAAAAATAAAAATATAGGAAAAAGTAAAAGTGTTGTTCCAATATTAAATGAAATTGCATAAATATCTGGAAATTTAAAATTTACGATTACAAAAATAACCTTCATAATTAATAGACTTATGATATACGAAAAAGAAAATAAAAACCATTCACCATATTTTTTAAGATCTTATTACTAAAACTTAAATTTAATGTAAAAAACTTTAAAAATAAAAAAAATAAAGAATGAATTCCTATTAAACCTCCTGTTATCAAATCATATAGTAGTCCATATAAAATTATTAAAATACTTGATACTTCAAAATTTACTCTTCTTATAGTAAGAAATAAAACTATAGCTAAAATATATGGCTGCGAAATTACAAAAAAGATAAAAATTTAAAGAAATTTGTAAAAAACAAGCAACTAAAATAATTAGGGTAAAAATTAGATTATTAAAAAAAAATTCTGAGTTATACTTTTCCATTGAGATAAATTTAATTACTAAATTTATTAAAACCTTTCAAATTTATTTTGTTTTGATCCTCTTGAAGAGGAGCAAGACCAGTTGATTTTTTTCTATTTTCTAAATTTTCATTAGAGATTATAGAAACAAATCTTAATTTTTGAGGATTAGGAAGTGGCTGAACATAATAATTTCCATTTGACATGGATATTATTTTTCCAACATTTACACCCGATGGAAAAATACCACCATGTCCTGAAGTTTCTATAATTTCTCCAATAATAGGTTTAGCTTCTGAAGATAAAAATCTTAATTTTAATAATTTTCCATTTTCACCCTGAGCAATCGCTGGCCAACCACTTTGAGTTAAATAAGAAGGTATCATAGAATTTATATCAATTGTTAATAATACTCTACTTGAGGACGGTCCAACACTTATTATAGAGCCTACTAAACCTAAAGATGAAATTACTGGTTGTCCTTTTTTTATACCATCTACACTTCCTCCATTAACAACCATAGTTTTTGCAAAAGTTCCTCCAGAAATATTTAACACTCTTCCAGTAAAAATAATTTTATTACGATCAATTTTAAAATTTAATAAATTTTTTAATTCAATTAATTCACTTTCTGTATTTGCTAATTTTGTTTCAATAATCTTAAGTCTACGATTTTCACTTTTAAGTTTTATATTTTCATCCCTTAGAAAAGTTGCAGATTGAACATCTTTTATAACATTTTCTAATTCTAAAGCCGGTTTGCCTACGAAATTAGATATTGGAGAAAAAAAGTCAGTTAAAAAAGAAGATAAATTTCTAAGAGCAATTAAATCTAACTTGCCTATAAATATTAGAATTAAGCAAATTAAAATTAACAATGAATTAAATAGTTTGTTTTTATATAATTTACTTTTTTCAAAAAGCATACAAAGTATATGTTATCATAAAATCAAATAACTAAGCGCCTATTAATACGTTCTTAAGAGATTTCATTTCATCAAGGCATCTACCTGTTCCCATAACTACACAAGTCAAAGGGTCTTCTGCAATAACAACTGGTAAGCCAGTTGCATCTCTTAAAGTTGTATCTAATTCATTTAATAATGCTCCTCCACCAGTCAAAACAATTCCTCGTTCAACAATATCAGCAGCAAGTTCTGGAGGAGTTTGTTCTAACGCTGTTTTAGTTGCTTCAATTATCTGACCTACTGGTTCAGCTAGAGCTTCACAAATTTGAGCTTGGTTAATCTCAATTTCTTTAGGGACACCATTAACTAAGTCTCTTCCTCTTACCTCAATAGTAGCTCCAACACCATCTTTAGGTACTTTAGCAATAGCAATTCCCTTTTTAATTCTTTCAGCAGTCATTTCTCCAATTAATAAATTATGGTGTCATCTTATAAATCCAACAATTGCTTCATCAAATTTATCACCTCCAACCCTTACAGATCTAGCATACACTATATTACCCAAAGATAGGATTGCTACCTCAGTAGTTCCTCCACCAATATCTACAACCATTGACCCAGAAGCCTCAGTTACAGGTAAATTGGCACCAATTGCCGCTGCCATAGGTTCTTCTATTAAATATACTCTTCTTGCACCAGCTGCTTCAGCCGATTCTTGAATGGCACGTCTCTCTACAGCAGTAGCTCCAGATGGAACACAAACAACAACTTGTGGACTTAGGATAGAGTTATTAACTTTTTTTATGAAATGTTTAATCATCTCTTCAGCTACATCAAAATCAGCAATAACTCCATCAGCCATTGGTCTAATAGCCCTAATATTTCCAGGTGTTTTTCCTAACATTGTTTTTGCTTCTTCACCAACTGCCAGAACATGATTTTTACCTTTTATTTCAGTTATTGCTACTACTGAAGGCTCATTAAGTAAAATACCTTTTCCTTTAACATAAACAAGTGTATTTGCTGTACCAAGATCAATGGCCAAATCAGCTGAAAAAATACCTTTAAAAGAACCTATCATTAAATATTACCTTTCTATAGAAAAATATCATATCATAATATAAATTAATTTTTATCTTTATCAACAAGTCTATTTTCAGTAATCCAAGGCATCATACCCCTAAGCTTTGAACCAATTTCTTCAATTTGATGTTGAGAAGTTCTTCTTCTAGTAGATTTAAAACTTGTCTGATTAACTTTATTTTCAAGCATCCAATCTCTAGTAAATTTTCCAGATTGAATATCATCTAATACTTTTTTCATTTCTTTTTTAGTATCAGAGTTTATAATTCTAGGTCCAGTTACATATTCACCATATTCAGCTGTATTACTAATTGAATAATTCATATTAGCTATTCCACCTTCATAAATAAGGTCTACAATTAGTTTAACTTCATGTAAGCATTCAAAATAAGCCATTTCAGGTGCATAACCAGCTTCAACTAATGTTTCAAACCCAGATCTTATTAATTCAACTAACCCACCACATAAAACAACTTGTTCTCCAAATAAATCAGTTTCACATTCTTCTTTAAAGGTGGTTTCAATCACACCAGATCTTCCTCCACCAATTGCACAAGCATAAGATAATCCAATATCATGAGCATTTCCTGTTGAATTTTTATTTATTGCAATTAAACAAGGCACTCCACCACCACGCAAATATTCAGATCTAACTGTGTGTCCTGGACCTTTTGGCGCAACCATAAATACGTCAATATCATCTCTAGGTTCAATCAAATTAAAATGAACATTTAAACCATGAGCAAATGCAATAGCTGATCCAGTTCTCATGTTTTCTTTTAAGCTTTCATTATAAATATCAGCTTGAAGTTCATCAGGGGTAGCCATCATTATTACATCAGCCCATTTTGCACCATCAGAAACTTCTTTAACATCGAATCCAGCTTTTTTTGCTTTTTCAATCGATTGTGATCCTTTTTTTAGAGCAATTGCTACGTCTTTAACACCGCTATCTCTTAAGTTAGCGGCATGTGCATGGCCTTGACTTCCATAACCAATAACAAGAACTTTTTTTGATTTAATTAAACCAATATCAGCATCTCTATCATAATAAACTCTCATACAAACTCCTTATTAATTTAGTCAAAAATTTTATTAATTATTTTTGTTTCAGTTTCATATCCTCTGGACATCGCAGAAACACCAGTACGTGAAATTTCAATATCACCTAGAGATTTCATTAGATTTACAAAAGCGTCTATTTTATTGGGTTTTCCTGTTAGTTCAAAAACAAAACTTTTTAATGTAACGTCAAGAGTTTTAGCTCTAAAAGTATCTGCAATTCTTAAAGCTTCAACTCTATTTAACCCAGAAGAAACAACTTTTACCAAAGCTAATTCGCTCTTAATGAATGGACCTTCAAGTGTCAAATCTCTTACAAGATGAACAGGTATAAGTCTTGATAATTGTGATTTTATTTGTTCTATAGTGTTACTAGTACCTTTAGTTACAATAGAAATTCTAGAGAGATTTCTTTTATTATCAATTTCAGTAACAGTTAGACTTTCAATATTATATCCTCTTCCAGAAAATAAACCAATCACTCTTGCTAAAGTTCCAGGTTCATTATTTACAACAACTGTCAAAGTTCTTATACTTTCTTTCTCTTCTATATTTAATTTTTCATATATTGACATAGTTATACAAGAGCCAATCCATCTGATGAAACTTTTTGTTTCTTTTTATCTTCTTTATTTAAAATCATATCATAATGAGCAGACCCAGATGGTATCATTGGAAAACAATTTTCTTCTTTTGCAACGCAAATATCTGCTAACACTGGACCGTTATGCTCCAACATTTGATCAATAACACTTTGCAGCTGATTCATCTTTTCAGCTCTAATTCCTTTAATACCAAAACTGTCAGCTAGTTTTATAAAATCTGGCAAAGAATCTGTATAGCTCTCACTATATCTAGATCCATGAATTAACTCTTGCCATTGTCTCACCATGCCCATCCATTGATTATTAATAATAAATATCTTAATTGGTAATTTATATTGTACGATAGTAGATAATTCTTGCATATTCATCAAAAACGATGCTTCTCCAGCTATATCTATAACTAAAGATTTTGGATTTGCTATTTGAACTCCAATTGAAGCTGGCAAACCATACCCCATAGTTCCTAAACCTCCAGATGTCATCCAATGATTAGGTTTTGAAAAACCAAAATATTGTGCTGCCCACATTTGATGCTGACCGACTTCAGTAGTTACAAATGGATCAGCTGATTTTGTTACCTTATATAGTTTTTCAATAGCATATTGAGGTTTGATGATTACTTCATCGGTTGAATATGAAAGAGATTTTTTTTCTTTCCATTTATTAATTTCTGACCACCAATTTTTACAAGAAAATGTTTTTAAATTTCTTTTTTTAAGCTCGTTATAAATTTCTTTTAAAACAACTTTTACATCGCCGATTATAGGTAAATCAACTTGAACTATTTTATTAATCGAAGAAGGATCGATATCTATATGAATTTTTTTTGAATTTGGTGAAAAAGCATCTAATCTACCAGTAACTCTATCATCAAATCTAGCACCAACATTGATCATCAAATCACAATGATGCATAGCTAAATTAGCCTCATAAGTTCCATGCATGCCCAACATTCCAAGAAAGTTTTTATTGTCATGAGAAACTGCTCCAAGTCCCATTAAAGTAAGTGTAACTGGAGCATTTAATAAATTTATAATTTTGTTTAAATATTGTGACGCTTCCGTTCCAGAATTTATAATGCCTCCACCACCATAAAAAATTGGTTTTTTGGAACTTAAAATTAAATCAACTATTTTTTTTATTTCACTACTTTTTACAGATTGGTTAGAAATAATTTTTTTACTATTTACAACAGTTTTCTTTTCATATTTCACTTCAGAAAGTTGAATATCTTTTGGTAAATCAATTAGAACTGGGCCAGGTCTACCTGTACTTGCAATTTCAAATGCTTCATGAACTACTTTGCATAAATCTTTTGGTTTTTTTACAAGATAATTATGCTTAGTTGCTGGCCTAGAAATTCCTGTCGTATCTGCTTCTTGGAAAGCATCAGTTCCTATCAAATGTGTTGGTACTTGCCCAGTAATACAAACCAATGGTACAGAGTCCATTAATGCATCAGTTAGTCCCGTTATGGCGTTAGTTGCGCCCGGACCAGAAGTTACTAAAACACACCCAACCTTTCCTGTGGATCTTGCAAAACCCTCGGCAGCATGAACTGCTGCTTGCTCATGTCTTACAAGAATATGTTTTATTCGATTATTTTTAAAAATAGCGTCGTAAACTGGTAATACGGCCCCTCCTGGGTAACCAAATACAGTATCTACATCATTTTCAATTAGTGCTTTTATAAGCGCTTCAGCACCATTCATACTTTTGTTTAACATAATTATCCCCGATATTTAATAACTTTGTTTATTAATTTGGTCAATATATTATTGATTTGATATCTATATTCTTAAAATTAGATCTGGGTTAAAATTATGTCTAAACCAAGTTAATTGTCTTTTTACATATCTTCTAGTATCACGTTTACTCAATACAATTGCATCATTAAGAGAAATTTCCTTATCTAAATATTTTAAAATCCAATTAACTCCTAAACATTTAAATCCTGGTAGAGATCTATCAAAATTTTTTTCTTTTAAATATCTTACTTCTTCGATAGCGCCTTTGTCAATAAATTCGTCAAATCTATTTTCACAATTTTTATAATTTTTTTCTCTTTCCTGTTCTAACAAAATTGAAAAAAAAGTATTATATATCTTATTTATTTCAGAACTTTTATGCCATTCTGAAATAGCTTTACCAGTTTGCAAATAGACTGAATAAGCCCTGATCAATCTTTGTTTATCAATATTTTTAATAATAAAATTTTCATCTATTTTTTTTACTAATTTTTTAAATTCAATTATTCCAATTTTTTCAAAAAGTTTTAAACAATTATCTAAAACTTCCTTATCAACCTGTGGTATTTTTGATATTCCATTTATTGCTGATTTAATATATAAACCAGTACCTCCAACTATAATAGGTACCTTATTTTTATTTAAAATTTCATCAAGTTTTTTTTCAACTATTTCCAACCAATCCATAACTGAAAAACTTTGGCAAATTGATCTTATGCTATATAATTCGTGAGAAACTATTTTTTTATCTCTATTACTTGGTTGAGATGATATTATTTTTAACTCTTTATATATCTGCATTGAGTCTGCATTAATTATAACTCCATTTATTTTTTGGGCTAAAGATAAAGCTAAGTTTGACTTCCCTACTCCTGTTGGGCCAGAAATTATTATAATTGGAGTTTCATCAAAACTTGAATCTAAAATTTTACTTTCTATTAATTGAATTATGGACATATCAAATGTAATATTTTAAAAATTATGATGACTAATTATTTATTTATATCAAACTCATCAAATTTTAAAATTGATAATAATCTGATTAATCAAATTAATTTGATTTTAAATAATCAAAATATTGATATTTTCAAATAAAGAGATTAAAAAAATGATTTTTATGAATGGATTATTAAAGAAAATATTTAATAATAATGTTAAAAAAAATTGAAGATATTTTTAAAAATTTACCAATTGATATAAATTTTTTAAATATCTCATCCCCACGAAAAAAAAAAATTCTAATTTGTGATATGGATAGCACCATTATTGAAGAAGAAAGTCTAGACGAAATAGCTGAAGATGCTGGCATAGGTAATGAAATTAAAAATATTACAAAAAGAGCTATGAGAGGTGAATTAGATTTTAAAGATGCACTTTTACAAAGGATAAATTTATTGAATAACTATCCTTTAGAAAATATTTTCAAGTTAAATAATAAAATTCAAATCAATGATGGTGCAATAGAACTAGTTGAAAAGATGAAAGCTAATTCATGTATAACTGTACTTATTTCAGGTGGATTTTCTCCTTCGGTAAGCTATATAGCAAAAAAAATCGGATTTGATTATTACCACTGTAATAATTTTTTATACAAAAAAAAAGATGGCAAAATTGTACTTAATGGATGTGTGCAAAGCCCTATTTTAGATAAAAATGCAAAATTAGATATTACTAAAAGTTATTTAAAAAAGCTTAATTTTACACTAAATGATGTAATTTCAGTAGGTGACGGAGCCAATGATGTTAATTTAATAAAACAAACAGGCATTGGTGTATCATATAAAGGAAAAAAATATCTAAATGATGTAGCAGATGTTGTTTTTAATCATACAAATTTGAAAGGAATTCTATATTTACAAGATTATCAAATTTAGTTTTAAAATATTTCAACAGCAACAAATCTATCTGTACCTTCAAAATTAACTAACATTAATAATGCATTTCTTTTTTGTTTTTTTGCCTTTTCTATAGCATTAGTTATTACACTTAAATCTGAAACTTCAGATTGCCCCACTCTTACTATAATCATCCCTTCCCTAAGACCACTTTTAAAAGCTTTACTATTATTTTTAACATTAGAAATAATGATACCTTTAGTAAAATCTTTTAATTTATACTTTTTAATATCTTGATCATCCAATTGTTTTATTTCAAAACCTATTTTAGGAAATGATTTAGTTAGACCTTTGTTTTGCTTATTATCAATAAGGTTGTTATTTTCTGCCAACTCTAATTCACCTAACTTTACATTCAGAGTCATTATTTTACCATTTCTCCAAATTTCAACCTTTACAGAATTTCCAACAGGTGTTCCTGCTACAACTTTAGGTAGTTCATTCATATTTTTTATTTTAATACCATTAAATTTTAAAATAACATCACCAGACTTTATACCAGCCTTAAATGCTGGGCCATTTTCAGTTGCTGATGATACCAAAGCTCCATGAGTATTTTTAAACCTAAAGATCAGCGATTTCTTTTGTGATTTGTTGAATTAAAACACCTAACCAACCTCGCTTTGTACGACCATATTTTCTTAGTTGATCTGAAACTTGTTTTGCTAAATTAGATGATACAGCAAAACCTATACCCACAGATCCACCTGATTGAGAAAATATTGCCGTGTTTATACCTACAACATTACCTTTCATATCAAATAAAGGTCCACCTGAATTACCTCTATTTATTGAAGCGTCAGTTTGAATGTAATCATCATAGGATCCACCTATATTTCTTCCTCTTGCTGATACAATTCCAGCTGTCACTGTACCTCCAAAACCAAACGGATTTCCAATGGCCATAACCCAATCACCTACTCTTAAATCGTTAGAATTACCAAACTTTACAGCTTTCAAGTTTGTATTTTTTGGATTGATTTTTAGTAATGCAACATCTGTTTTCGGGTCTTTGCCAACAACTTCAGCTTCAAAAGATTTATCATCATGAAGAATAACCATAATCTTTTCAGCGTTTTCAATTACGTGATTGTTAGTAATAATATAACCTTTTTTGTCTATAATAAATCCAGATCCAAGCGACTGTGCTCTTCTTTTTCCTTGATTAGGATCTTGAAATTGTTTGAAAAATTCTTCAAATGGTGATCCAGGAGGGAAAGCTGGTAAATTTTGTTTTCTATCTTCTATTATTGTTGTTGTTGAAATATTTACAACTGATGGACTCAATATTTCAGCTAAATTTGCAAAACTTTCTGGAGCTTTTTTGGCATAACCTTTTAAAGGTATAAATATAAATGAAAAAGTAAGTAAAATTATTTTTAGTTTGTAATTTAGAAACATATATCCCTCAATTAAATAGAAATTTATTTTAGCAAGTTAAAAATGTCATAAATATGTTTAAAAAAAGAAATTTAATTCCCTTTTTTGTCTGAAAAGAAATCAAAAAACTCACTCTCAGGTGATAAAATCATTGTTGTATCTTTATCAACAAAAGTTTTTTCGTAAGCTAACATTGATCTATAAAACTTAAAAAACTTTGCATCTTTTCCGAAAGCATCCGCATATATTTTAATTGCTTGACCATCACCATTACCTCTTATAGATTCAGCTTTTCGCTTAGCTTCTGCTATTAAGATTGTTTTTTGTTTTTCTGCATCAGATCTTATTTTTTGAGCCTCTTCAGCACCTTGAGCTCTAAATTCTTTAGCTTCTTGTTCTCTTTCTGATCTCATCCTATTAAAAATATTTTGACTTGTAGCTTCAGGATAATCAGCTCTCCTAATTCTTACATCAATAATTTGCATACCAAGTCTTTTAACTATTTGATTAACTTCAGTACCAATATCATCAACAATATTTTGTCTAGCATCTGATAATATAGATACTAATTCTAATTTACCTAATACACGTCTTACTGATGAATCGATAATTGACTCTAATCTTTGTCTTGCACCAGATTCATTTCTAACTGTTTGATAAAATAATAATGGATCAATAATTTTGAACCTTGAGTATGTATCAACCTCTAATCTTTTTTGATCAGATAAGATCACTTCTTCAGAATCACTTGAAACAAGTGATAAAACTCTTTTCTCAAAATATGTTACATCTTGAATAAATGGTATCTTAAAATTTAAACCTGGTTTATTTACAACTCTCTTTGGTTCTCCAAATTGAAGAACTATAGCTTGTTTAGTTTGATCAACTGTAAAGAAAGAACTATAAATAAAAAAAAGTATTATTACTCCAAAAGTATATGTTAAAATTTTAGTATTACTCATTATTTAGATCCTTTTCCTTGAAGTTTGTCTATTGGTAAATAAGGTACAATCCCAGATGAACTTGACGATTTATCCATTATAATCTTATTAACATTGGATAAAACTTTCTCCATGGTTTCCAAGTAAATCCTAGATCTTGTTACATCTGGGTCAACCTTATAACTATTATAAATAGACAAAAATCTATCAGTGTCACCTTTTGCTCTATTAACAACTTCACTCTCATATGCTTGTGCTTGATTTATCATTTGAGCAGCTTCACCTCTTGCTCTAGGCACAATATCATTTCTAAAAGCTTGGGCTTCGTTTATTAAAGTATCTCGATCTTGTCTAGCTCTTTGTACGTCATTAAAAGCGTCAATAACTTCTTGTGGTGGGTCAACTGAAAGCAATTGAACATCTCTAACTTCAACACCTGCCTCATATAAATTTAAAAGGTCTTGTAATAAAGATTTAGCTTTTAATTGTATATTTTGCCTACCTTCGGTCAATGCAGTTTGGATTTTAGTTTGACCAATAATATCTCTCATTATGGATTGAGCCGCAACTTTAACTGTTTCAGGAGGATCTTGAAGATTAAATAAATATTTGCCTGCATCAGATATTTTCCAAAAAACTACAAAGTCTATGTCAATGTTATTCTCATCTCCCGTTATCATTTTTGATTCATCTGGAACATCTCTTCTATTTGAGTTCCCCCCACCAAAAGCTCTATATCCTATTTCTATTTTATTTTCTCTTGTTACATCTGGTGTAATTACTTTTTCTATTGGAGAAGGTAAATGATAGTGAAGTCCTGGCTCTGTGGTTCTTACCCATTCACCAAATCTCAATACAACTCCTTGTTCTTGTGGGTTAACTCTATAAATGCCAGTTGCCAACCATAGACCAATTAATATTAAAAAAACAATTGAAAAGCCCTTCCCACCACCAAAATTTGATGGCATGAATTTTTTAAATTTGTCTTTACTATTTTTGATGATTTCATCAACGTCTGGAGGTGTTTGGTTATTAGGTCTTCTTCCCCAAGGACTTTGATTATTATCATTATTGCCCCAAGGGCCTGAATTATTATTGTTCATATTTACACCCGAAATAAATATATGTCATAGATATTTGTTTCAATAAAAAAATTTCAACCTTAATCTTTTATTTTTTTAAAAATTAAAATTATAAATTTAATTTTTCAATAATATTATCTATATGATGATATTATGGAAAATATTAATATTAATAAATTTTTAAAAATACCAAAATTTGCTAAACACGTAATACTTGTAGCAAGTGGTAAAGGTGGTGTTGGAAAATCAACATTTGCTCTCAACTTAGCATTAACTTTTCAGCATTTAAAATTCAAAGTAGGTTTATTAGATGCTGATATATATGGTCCTAGTTTACCTAAATTACTAAATACAAATAAAGAACCCAAAATTGAAAATAAGAAATTTTTACCAATTGAGGTTAATGGTCTTAAAACAATGTCAATTGGCTATTTAATCCCAGAAGAAACGGCTAATATATGGAGAGGGCCTATGGTCATCAAGGCAATCACACAATTACTCAAAGATGTAGCCTGGGGAGAGTTAGATATTTTAATTATTGATACTCCTCCAGGAACAGGAGATGTACAATTAACAATTTCTCAAAAAATTGATGTTAGTGGTGCATTAATAATAACTACACCTCAAGAATTATCGTTATTAGACGTTAAAAGAGGTATAAATATGTTTAAAAAAGTTAATCTACCAATTCTAGGTTTAATTGAAAATATGAGTTACTATATCTGTAATGAATGTGAAAAAAAACATTATATTTTTGGAAAAAAATCAAGCTTTAAACTGGCTAATAACTTTGACTTAGAAGTACTTGGGGAATTACCACTTAGTGAAGATTTAGTTAAAAAATATGATATTCAACACCCAATTATAAAACAAAAAAAGATGATGTGATTTTCAAATCTTTTTTTGACATAAGCCAAAAAATTCTGAAAAAAATTAAAACTTAATTTATTTTCTATTATAAACCCAAAATGAATGAGGTGGATAACTTTCATTTCCTTCAACTTTCTGAATCAATTTTTTTTTCCATTTTTTCTCATCGATATAAGGAAAAGAAACTCCTTTTTTTAAATTAATATCGACTAGAGTAAGTTCAATTTGACTACAAAAACTTAAAGCTAATTTATATATTTCACCTCCTCCAAAAATAAAAATTTTTTTTGTACTCTGTTCATTTTTTTTAAACTTTTTATTAATCCAATCATTGGCTTTTATGACTGCGTCTTCAAAATTTTGTACAAAATATTTTTCTAATTTAATGTCATCTTTAAAATTTCTTTTATTAGTTAAAATAATATTTGCTCTACCTGGTAAAGGTTTGCCAATACTATCAAAAGTTTTTCTTCCCATTATTAATGGGTTACCAAGAGTTATAGATTTTAATCTTTTTAAATCATTTGGTAAATGCCATAACATTTGATTACCGTCACCAATTATAAAATCCTTAGAAACAGCAACAATTGTAACAATACGAAATCTATTTTTTTTAATCGTTTCCACGCAATTAAACTGCTATTGGAGCTTTGATGTTTGCATCTGGTGAATAATTTTGAAATGTAAAATCATCAAATTCAAACTCATCAATATTTTTTCTTTTTTTGTTAATAACAAGTTTAGGTAAATCTTTAGGTTTTCTAGTTAATTGCTCTTTAGCTTGATCTTGGTGATTTAAATATAGGTGTGCATCACCAAGCGTATGTATAAAAAATCCAACATTTAAATTTGTTAAATCAGCTATCATATGAGTAAGAAGAGCATATGAAGCTATATTGAATGGAACTCCTAAAAAAATATCTGCACTTCTTTGGTAAAGTTGGCAAGAAAGTTTATTGTCTATAACATGAAATTGAAACAAGCAATGACAAGGAGGTAAAGCCATTTTTGAAACATCTGCCGGATTCCACGACGAAACAATAATTCTTCTTGAACTTGGATCATTTTTAATTAATTCAATTGCATTTTTTAACTGGTCAATTTCAACTCCATTATTGTCCCATGAACGCCATTGCTTTCCATAAACTGGGCCTAAATTACCATTATCATCTGCCCATTCGTCCCAAATATGTACATTATTATCATTCAAATATTTTATATTTGTATCTCCTTTAACAAACCATAAAAGTTCATGAACAATTGACTTAATGTGAAGTTTTTTTGTAGTTAAAAGAGGGAAACCATTACTTAAATCAAATCTCATTTGCCACCCGAAAAGTGATTTTGTTCCAACACCAGTTCTATCTTTTTTTATTATGCCATTATCAAAAACATTTTTTAGTAAATCTAAGTATTGTATCATTTTTAACCTCTAAACATTAATAACAAAAAGTATTTTAATTGTCATTGCTCTTTAATAATTTTTGAAATTAATATATATTTATTAAGTCTTAAATGACTATAGTAATAAACATTTTATAAAATAAGCTCTGCGGACCCGGGGGCGGTACCCGGCACCTCCACCAAAACAATTACGGGGGTGAAATAGGATCGACGTGTGTGATAAAAATAAAACTTTTACTCGGCATTGTACCACCGATATCGGGCTATTTAATAGTTGCAAACGACAACTACGCTCCGGTTGCAGCAGCTGCTTAGCAGCTAAAGTAACCGAAATTAAAGTCCTATCCTCTAGCAAGGATCGGCGGGGTTGAACTGCCTGGCAACAGAAACTCAAGGGCAAGACTTAGGTCTTGCCTTTTTTTTTAAATTTATCTGTAAAAATTGTTTCTCATAAAATATAATAAAGAAATAATGTTTTTTTGAGTTTGAAATGGATAAAATAGTTAAAAAAAACATTGATTATGATCAAATAGTTGAAGAAACACTAAGATTAGTTGTCAAGAAATCATTAGAATTAGTTAATGAGGAAGGACTTCCAGGTGATCATCATTTTTATATTTCATTTGATTCGACACATGATGGAGTAAAAGTACCGTCTGAATTGAAGGCTGGAGAAGATAATGAAATTAAGATTATTTTACAACATCAGTTCTGGGATCTCATTATTGATGATCATAAATTTTCAGTTGTTCTCTCTTTTAGTGGAAAGAAAAAAATATTTCTGTTCCATTTAATTCTATAACATCTTTTTCAGATCCATCAGTTGGCTTTAGTTTACAATTTAAAAAAGATTTACTTACAGAAAATATAAAAAAAGAAAAAAAATTATCATCAAATAAATCCAATGAAGATAAAAAGCAAAAATTTAACGCTGAAATATTCTCATTGGATGCATTTAGATCTAAAAAAGAAGATTAAAATCAAAAGGAATTTATTATGAGTTTTGCTTTTTCAACAATGTTTCCTATAACTAATGATAATACTGAATATGAATTAATAGAAAACGATCATGTAAGCTTCAAAACTTTCGAAAATAAAAATATTTTATTAATTCAACCAGAAGCACTAAAAATAATAACTGAAAATGCGTTTTACAAAATTTCTCATTTTTACAGAAGTTCACACCTTAAATTACTAAAAAAAATTCTGGATGATAAAGAGGCATCTAAAAATGATCATTTTGTTGCACTAACAATGTTAAAAAATGCAAATATTTCTGCATCCGGAGTTTTACCTATGTGTCAAGATACTGGAACAGCAATAATTAATGGATACAGAGGAAAAAATATATTTACAGATTTTAATGAAGAAAAAGAATTATCAAGAGGTATATATAATAGTTATCAAAAAAATAATCTTAGATTTTCTCAACTTGCTCCAATTTCAATGTTCGAAGAAAAAAATACTAACAACAATTTACCTGGAGAAATTAATTTATATGCTGCTGAGGGCAATGAATATAAATTTACTTTTATTCAAAAAGGAGGTGGGTCAGCAAATAAAAGCTTTTTATATCAACAAACAAAAGCGATTTTAAATCCAAAAGATTTAAAAAAATTTTTATATGAGATTATCATTTCTCTTGGTACCGCTGCTTGTCCACCTTATCATTTAGCAATTGTTATTGGAGGAACATCCGCTGAATTAAATTTAAAAACTGTAAAACTAGCATCAACAAAATATCTAGATGAACTCCCAATAAGAGGAGATGAAAAAACAGGTCATGCTTTTAGAGATAAAGAATGGGAAGAAATTATTTTAAAAATGACCCAAGAAATGGGAATTGGCGCACAATTTGGTGGCAAATATTATTGTCATGATGTAAGAGTCATTAGATTACCTAGGCATGGAGCATCTATGCCAGTTGGTATAGGAGTTTCTTGTTCAGCAGATCGACAAATATTTGGAAAGATAAATTCAAAAGGAATTTTTTTAGAAAAGCTTGAGACAAATCCAGCCAAATATTTACCTGAAATTGAAGAAAGTTTAGATGAAGAAATAATTCATATTGATCTAACAAGTGGTATGGATAAAATCTTAAATCAATTAAATAAATGTAAAGTTAAAACAAGGTTAAGCCTTACTGGCCCTCTAATAGTAGCAAGAGATATAGCTCATGCAAAAATTTTAGAATATTTAGATAAAAATAATGATCTTCCAGAATATTTTAAAAAATATCCAGTTTATTATGCAGGACCTGCAAAAAAGCCAGAAGGTCTACCTTCAGGTTCATTTGGCCCTACAACAGCTGGAAGAATGGACAGTTATGTGCCAAAATTTCAAAAATTTGGAGGATCAATGGTTATGCTTGCAAAAGGAAACAGATCACAAATAGTTGTTGATTCATGCAAAGAATTTGGAGGTTTTTATCTAGGTTCAATTGGAGGAGTTGCAGCTAACGTTGCTCAAAATTCAATTAAAAAGGTATCAGTTTTAGAATATCCTGAATTAGGAATGGAAGCAGTTTGGAAAATAGAGGTTGAAAATTTTCCTGCATTCATGGTCATTGATAATAAAGGCAATGATTTTTTTAAATAATTTTAAGAATAATGTAAATTTGATCTATTCAATTGATCGATTGAGGTACATCCCATTAATTTCATATCCCTAATAATTTCTTCTTTTAATAAGCTAAGTGCTCTTTCAACACCTTTTTCACCTGCAGAAGCTAATGCATACAAATAAAGCCTTCCACCTGCACAGGCTTTAGCACCAATAGAAAGAGCTTTTAGTATATGTGTTCCTCTTTGAATTCCACCTTCACAAATAACATCAATTTTATCTCCAACTGCATCAACAATTTTTGCCAATTGATCAAACGGTGAAACAGAACCATCAAGTTGTCTTCCACCATGATTTGATACAATTACTCCTGTGCAACCTATATCAATGGCTCTTTTAGCATCTTCAACGCTAACAACACCTTTAAGTGCAAAATGTCCGCCCCATTTTTTTCCAAGATCTTCAGCATCCTTCCAACTCATTGATTGATCAAGCATATTTGTAAAATAGTCACCAATTGATGTCATTGCAGAAGTTCCTGCCCCAACATAATCTTGCAAGTGAGGAAGTTCAAATTTAGGACTTGTTATATAATTGATACCCCAATAAGGCTTTAAAATAAATTCCAACAAGCTATTTAAAGTAAAACGTGGTGGAATGACAAACCCTGTTTTTAAATCTCTTTCTCTATTTCCTCCAGTGATAGTGTCAACTGTTAGAGCAAGAACATCAAATTTAGCTGCCTTTGCTCTTTCTAACATACTATTGTTAAGACCTCTATCTTTATGAAAATAAAATTGAAACATTTTTGGAGATGACGAAATTTTCGATACTTCCTCAACACTTACTGTTCCAAGCGAAGATACACCAAACATTGTTCCAAATTTATCAGCCGCTTTTGCAACAGCCCTCTCGCCTTCATAATGAAATAATCTCTGCACAGCTGTTGGAGAACAATATACTGGCATCTCAAGTTTTTTTCCAAAAATTGTAGTAGAAATATCAACATCTTTTACACCACGTAGTACACTAGGTATTAAACTCACATCATCAAATGATGATGTATTACGTCGATATGTGACTTCGTCATCTGCTGCTCCATCTATATAGTTAAATATAGGAGAAGGTAGCTTAGATTTTGCAAGACTCCTGAAGTCTTGAAAATTGTAGCATTTTTATAATTCATTAAATTAATTTAGCCTTGTCTAGCTTTGAACCTAGGATTTTTTTTATTTATAACGTAAAGTCTTCCTCTTCGTCTTACAACTTGGCAATTTCTATCTCTAACTTTAAGTGTTTTAAGTGAACTAACTACTTTCATAATAACCTCATTGAATTCAATATAATAAATATAAGTGAAGGTCAAGATCAATTATTGTAAGTGACATTACACCCACCAATACCACAATAGCCATTTGGATTTTTTAAAAGATATTGTTGATGATATTCTTCAGCGTAATAAAAATTTTTAAAATTTTGTATCTCTGTTGTTATTTTAGGAAACCCATTTTTTTTTAATAATTCTTCATATTTGTTCTTTGTTGATTTAGCTAATTCAAATTGTTTTTCATTTGTAGTTATTATAATAGATCTATATTGAGTTCCAATGTCATTTCCTTGTCTCATTCCTTGAGTTGGATTATGCCCCTCCCAAAAAATTTTAAGAAGCTGAAAAGTGTCTATTTTATATGCATCGTATACAAGCTTAACTACTTCAGCATGATAAGTTTCTCCATAACATATATCTTTATATGTTGGGTCTTTTGTATTACCAGCGGAATAGCCGACAGCTGTTACATGAATGCCATTTCTGTTCCAAAAAAGTTTTTCTGCTCCCCAAAAACATCCCATGCCAAAATAAATGACTTCAGAGGAGGATGGTTCGTAATCAATTGGCTTTTTATATACATCATTGGAAATGGTCATGATTGATATATATATCGGTGAATTAGATGTTTCAATAATTATTAAAAATTACTTGAATAAATTATTTTTACCTCTAATAAGGCGATTATGACAAATGATATTTATGGCATAGAAAAATGGGGTAAAGGTTTCTTCAAAATACTAGAAAATGGAAATCTAGGTTTATTAAATCCTCTAAAAAAACAAAGCAAGCCTATTGACCTTACTAAAATTGTAAAGAAACTAAACCAAAAACTATCCCCTCCTTATATCATTCGTGTTGCTGATTATTTAGAGTTTATGATTAAAGAAATTAATGAAAATTTTAATAAATCTATTAAAACCATTGGATACAAAAATAAATTTAAGAGTATTTATCCAATAAAAGTTAATCAACAATCTCAAGTTATAAAAAACGTAGTTAAATATAGTAAAAAATTTAATTCTGGATTAGAAGTTGGTTCAAAAGCTGAATTACTAATAGCTTTAAGTCAAAACTTAACTAAAAATGCACTGATTGTTTGCAATGGAACAAAAGATGAAGAATTTATAAAGTTATCATTACTTTCAAATAAAATTGATATCAAAACTATTCTTGTAATTGAAAGTCTTAAAGAACTAGATTTGATTATCAAAATATCTAATTCACTTAAAATAAAACCTTTATTAGGTATAAGAATTAAGCTAACAAATTTAATAAGTGGAAAATGGTCTCAATCAAGTGGTGACAGAAGTGCTTTTGGCCTTCCCGTAGATAAAATCACTGAAGCTCTTACTAATTTAAAAAAAAATAAATTATTAGATTGTTTAATTCTTCAACATTCTCACCTAGGTAGTCAAGTACCAGATATCATAGAAATAAGGAAATATACTCAAGAAGCTTGTAGATTTTTTGTTGAAATTTCTAATTTCGGAGCACCATTGAAATATATAGATTTGGGTGGAGGTCTTGGTGTTGATTATACCGGCGAAAACAAATCAAAATTTCATTCTATTAATTACTCCATGGAAGAATATTGTATTAACATAGTTGAAACTCTCAAACTTGAATTCGACAAAGCAAAAATTAATCATCCTATTGTAATAACAGAATCTGGAAGAGCAACAGTAGCTCCAAGCTCTATTTTAGTTTTCAATATCTTAGATACAACTATTTTTGATGTAAAGTCATGCCCAATCTTAAATAAAAAAGACCATATTTATTTATCTTATATGATACAAATCTTAAATTACATTAGTGAAAATAGAATACAAGAATGCTTTAATGACCTTAATTATTATAGAGACGAATTGAGAGTTTTATTTAGGAATGGCCAAATAAATTTGTCAGAAATTTCTAAAATTGAAAAAACATATTTATTTGTTTTAAATAAAATTAAAGCATTTGTAGAAGAAAAAAAATTAAATTCTAATCCGATATCAAACAAATTGAATAATTTAGCTGATATATATCATGGGAATTTTTCATTATTTCAAAGTTTACCTGATATGTGGGCAATAGATCAGTTACATCCAATAGCACCAATTCAAAAACTAAATCGTAAACCAAATAAACGTGTCATTCTTAATGATATTACTTGTGATAGTGACGGTATGATTGCAAAGTTTGTCTTAAATGACGGAATAAAAGATACATTACCACTACATGAGATAAAAAAAAATGAAGAATATTATTTAGGTGTTTTCTTTATTGGTGCATATCAAGAAACTCTAGGAGATCTTCATAATTTATTCGGTGACACAAATATATCAACAGTAAAATTAGAAGATAATGGTAAATTCAAAATTGTACATGAACAAATTGGAGATAAAATTTCTCAAGTTTTGAGTTATGTTGAATATTCATCAAGTGAAGTTTTAAAAATATTTTCTGAAAAAACTAATAGATTCTACAGAAAAAATTTAATCAGTAATAATGAAAAAAATCAATTGTTAAAAAATTTTAAAGCGTCTATAGATGGATATACTTATTTTGAAAATTAAACGAGGTGGTTTTTGAGTAAAATTCTTGTAATCGGCGCAGGTGGAGTTTCTTCTGTAGCAATTCATAAAATGGCTCAATTATCAAACGATTTTAAAGAAATAACTTTGGCAAGTAGGACAATTGATAATTGTAAAAAAATTCAAAAACAAATAAAAAAAAAATATAATTGTAATATTAATATCGAAGAATTGGATGCAGATAATATTTCTGAAACATCAAAGATTATATCAAAATACACTCCTGAACTGGTTGTAAATCTAGCCTTGCCTTACCAAGATCTAAATATAATGCAAGCTTGTTTAAATAAAAATGTTAATTATTTAGACACAGCCAACTATGAACCCAGAGATGAAGCAAAATTCGAATATAAATGGCAATGGGAATTAAATAATAAATTTAAAGAAAAAAATTTGATGGGACTACTTGGTTCTGGTTTTGATCCAGGAGTTACAAATGTTTATACAGCTTATATTAAAAAACATTATTTGGATGAAATTCACTATTTGGATATTTTAGATTGTAATGGTGGAGATCATGGTCAACATTTTGCAACTAATTTTAATCCAGAAATAAATATAAGAGAAATTACACAAAAAAGTAAATTTTATAAAAATGGAAAATGGATAACTGGTGATCCATTATCTAAAAAAATTGAATTTGATTTTCCAGAGGTTGGTAAAAGAAACATGTATCTTATGTACCATGAAGAACTTGAAAGTTTAGTGAAAAATTTTAGAGATTTAAAACAGGCGAGATTTTGGATGACATTTGGAGATCAATACTTGAATTACTTAAATGTTTTAGAAAATGTTGGTCTAACTTCTATCAAACCAATAAAATTCAAAAATATGGATATTATACCACTTGAGTTTCTAAAAGAAGTGTTACCAGATCCAAAAACTTTAGGAAAAAATACAGAAGGTAAAACTTGCATAGGAACAATAATTAGTGGTCTAAAAAACAAAAAAATTAAAACAATTTACTGTTACAATGTTTGTGATCATGAGAAATGTTTTGAAGAAGTAGAAAGTCAAGCTGTATCTTACACAACTGGAGTTCCTGCGATGATTGGATCTTTGTTAATATTAAATAAAACATGGTTTAAACCTGGTGTTTGGAATTTAGAACAATTTGACCCTGACCCATTTATAGATGCTTTAAAACTATATGGACTACCAAACAAAATTGTTGAATTAGATACACCTTTAAGCTTTTAAAATGCTTAAAACTGTTAAAATCAATAAAAAATATTTTAAAAACCTTGATTTATCTAAAATATCTTCTCCTAGTTATGTTATTGATACTAAGGTTATTAATGATAATTTAAAAATATTTCATAAATTAAAAACTGATACGAACGTGAAAATTCTTTTAGCATTAAAAGCATTTTCTCTTAAAAGTTTACTTCCTATTATTTCAAATGTATTAGATGGTGTTTGTGCATCCGGTTTAAATGAAGCAAAACTTGGTAAAAAATACTTTGGAGGTTTAATTAGCACTTATTCACCTGCATTTAGAGACTCTGAATTTGATGACATTATAAAATGTTCACAACACGTAACTTTTAATTCTATTTCACAGATCAATAAATACAAAAAATTATGTGTAAATAAAAATATTGATGTTGGTATTAGAATAAACCCTTTATATTCTGAGGTTGAAGTGTCGAAATATAATTCTTCAAATTTAAATTCTCGTCTAGGTATTCATATAAATCAATTAAATAAAATTGACTTTTCCGATATTAAAGGAATTCATTTTCACTCTTTATGTGAACAAAATTTTGATGCCTTAGAAAATACATGGAATAAGATTTGGCCTTATTTAAAAAATGTAGTTAAAAACTTAGAATGGATAAATTTAGGAGGTGGACACCACATAACTAGATCAGATTATAAATTAAGTAAACTAACTAAATTTCTTTTAGACCTAAAAACAAAAACAAATTGTCAAATTATATTAGAACCTGGTGAAGCTGTTGTTTTTGAATCAGGTATTTTGGTTGGTGAAATTTTAGATTACATTCAAGGAGATAATAATAAAATTCCAAATATTGGCATTACAGATATAAGTCCTGTTTGTCACATGCCAGACGTAATTGAAGCTCCATATAGACCAATGTTAATGAATGAACCACTTAAAGGAAAAAAGGTCGTTTTAGGTGGCCCAAGTTGTTTAGCTGGAGATGTTATTGGAGAATATTATTTTTTAAAAAATCCTAAGATAGGAGATAAAGTTGTGTTCTTGGATCAAGCGCACTATACATTAGTGAAAACTAATTTTTTTAATGGGATAAACCATCCTGAAATTGTATTATGGAATAGTGATAATAATGATTTTAAAATAATCAAATCTTTTGATTTCAAAGATTTTGAAACAAGAAATTAAAATGTTAAATTTAAAAAAAAATTTATTTTTGGGAGAAGAATTATCTGAAAAAGAAAAGAGTTTCAATTTTTCTAAATTTCACATTTTACCTATACCTTTAGAAAAAACTGTATCTTATGGTACAGGGACATCTAAAGCTCCAGAAATTATAATTAATGCCAGTAATCAACTTGAAAGAAATCAAAACAGTCCATGTGATTTTGGTATATATACACATGATGCATTTGATTGTTCATTAAATTTCAACTCAATATTTGAGAATATAGAAAATTTAATTTTTGATATTTTAAAAAAAGATAAAATTCCTGTTTGTATAGGCGGCGAACACAGTTTAACATTTGGTGTTATCAAGGGATTTAAAAAAAAATTTAATAACATTAATGAAGATTTTGGCATAATACAATTTGATGCTCATGCTGATTTAAGAAAAACATATAATGGAAGTGTAAATTCTCATGCAACTGTGATGTATAAAATACATAAAGAAAATATTCCAATATTTCAATTTGGAGTTAGAGCTCAATCTGATGAAGAGATTAAATTAAGAGAAGAATTCAATATTAATTACAAAAGCATAGAAGACTACAGAAAAAATCCAAATATTAGATTACCCAAAAACTTTCCAAAAAATATTTATATTACATTTGATTCAGATTGCTTAGATCCATCTATTATGCCTGCAACTGGAACACCAGTTCCAAATGGATTATATTATAATGAAACTTTTTTAATTTTAGAAAAATTAATCGAAGATAAAAAAATAATAGGAATTGATTATGTTGAATATGCTCCAATAGAAAATTTTCATGCTTATGATTATGTATCTGCAAATATTATATATGATTTAATGAAGCTTTGTTTAAAATAAATCACAATTCTTGCAACCATTTTTCAGCATCTAAAGCAGCCATGCAACCCATGCCAGCAGCTGTAATGGCTTGTCTATATATTTTGTCAACACAATCACCAGCAGCAAATACACCATTAATATTTGTTAAAGTAGATCCCTTTTCTTTAACTTCAATATACCCTTCTTTGTCCAAAAGAATTTGATTTGTAAAACATGCAGTAGAAGGAACATGACCAATAGCTACAAATGCTCCATCAACATTTATACTTTTTTTTGAGTTGTCTTTAGTAGACATTAAATTCAAACAATTTAAGCCTTTATCATCTCCAATAAACTCGTCAACTACATAATTCCATAAAAAATCGATATTTTCTTTAGAAAAAACTCTATCTTGCAATATTTTTTCAGCTCTCAAATTATCTCTTCTATGAATTAAAATTACTTTTGAACATATTTTAGATAAATATAATGCCTCTTCAACAGCAGTGTTTCCACCACCAATAACTGCAACATTCTTATTTCTATAAAAAAAACCGTCACAAGTTGCACAAGCAGACACACCTCTGCCATTAAATTTTTTTTCACTCTCTATTCCAAGCCAACGAGCTTGTGCTCCAGTACAAATTATGACAGATTTTGTTTTAATGATTTTGCCACTATCACATTTAATTATTTTATAATTTGTCACTGAAGTCTACACTCGTAACTAGTTCATTTATTATTTCTGCACCTACGTTTAAAGCTTGTGCTTTCATTTGATCCATAAGCCAAGGACCTTGAACAACATCAGAGAACCCAGGATAATTTTCAACATCAGTTGTAATAGTTAATTGTCCACCTGGTTGAAGACCTTCTAAAATTAAAGGTTTTAAATTTGCTCTAGCTGCATAAATTCCAGCAGTAAGTCCAGCAGAACCTGTGCCGATAATAACAATATCTCTTAAAATATCATTCATAAAATTTTATCTCCTTTAAACACAATAGTTTTTTTTCCATTTAAAAAAACTCTGCCCTCACTAAAGTTTTTTATAGCTTTATACAAAACTCTTGCCTCAATATCTTTTCCAATTGTGACTAAATCACTTGGGCTAAGTTCATGATCAACTTTTTCAACATCTTGTTCAATTATAGGTCCCTCATCTAAATTTTGATTAACAAAATGAGCAGTTGCTCCAATTATTTTAACTCCTCGTTCAAAAGCTTGATGGTAAGGTTTTGCACCTTTAAAACTTGGTAAAAAACTGTGATGAATATTTATAATTTTTCCATAAAATTGATCAACAAAATTTCTAGACAAAATTTGCATGTATCTAGCTAGAATTATAATATCAATTTTTTTTTCATCTATAAATTCAATAATTCGTTTCTCCTGATTCAACTTATCATTATTGATTGGAAAGTGATAAAAAAGGTAAATTTTCTAAAGAAGATATTTTTTTTAAGTCATTATGGTTTGATATGACTGCTTCAATCAATAAGATTTAAGTTTTTATTTTTTGTTTTATTAATAAGTTCGATGAGACAATGATCAAATTTTGATACCAAAATAAGAGTTTTAAGTGTTTTATGAATATGTCTAATTTCATAATTAGCATTTAAAATATTTGATAAATTTTTAAATTCTTTGTTAATAGTTTCTATGCTTAATTCATTTGGCAGTTGAAAACTTTGTCTGATAAAAAAACTATTTGTATCCTGATCAGTAAACTGTTTAGATTCAATAATATTACAGTTTTTATTCGCCAACAGAGTTGATATCTTCGAAACGATACCAACTTGGTCCTTACAGTTTAAACGCAATAAATAAATTTTATCTTTATCCATGTGTATTCTTATATTGTAATTAATAATTAAATTAAATTAATTTTTTTGAAATTATCTTAATAAATTCTTGTGGTTTCTCTACATGTAACCAGTGACCTGCATTTTCAATTTTAAAAAATTGAAGATTTGTAAATAATATTTTAAATTTATCTTTGTATTTTTGATTTATATAAGGACTATTTTCACCAAAAATACATAAAGTTTCGATATGAGATACGTTTGAAATCAATTCAATTGGGAACCCTCTTAAATATTTCATTCCCATTTTAATTGTATTTAAATCTAAAGACCAAGAATATATCCCATTATTAAAATTTAAATTTTGTAATAAGAATGATCTTAATTCTTTATCATTAATATAATTAGATAATTTTGAATCCACTTCGTTTCTACTTTTACAATTTTTAACATCTATCTTTAAAAGATAATCAACAATTTCAATCTCTTCTCTTGGATAATCAACCGGCGCAATATCTACAACAAATAATTGTTTTACAAATTGCGGATATAAAAGTGTAAATAACATGCCCAATTTTCCACCCATGGAATGACCTATAATTGAAAATTTTTTAATGTTTTTTTTCTTAATAAATTCATACACATCATTAACCATTATTGAATAAGATATCTCAGTTGATGGCTCATTTTCTCCATGATTTCTTAAATCAAAAACTATTATAGTACCCTCAACTATCGAGCTTAGTTTTAAGGCGATAGAATGCCAATTTTTTGCTCTACCAAAAGACCATGAAAAATGAAAATTATCTTTTGATCATTAAAATAGAATTATTTCATTCCTCAATTGCTTTTTCATTTTTATAAACTTTAAATTTCATCTTAATTTTTTATTTAAATTTTAAATATTTTGTCGTATTCATTTTATATTGTGAGTTTAAAATGGCAAATGTAATTAATTTAAATGATCATCTCAAGGATAAATATGATGAACAGTTAATAACAAAAATCAAATTATGCAGAATTAGAGATGAAATTGAAGAAAAACTAAAAAACTACTCTATAATTGAAAATAATGAGCTTGCTGTAAGTCTTTCTTCAGGAAGATATTCTGCTATGAAGTTAACTAAATTAATTGGTAAAGAAGAAACAATTCAATTTTTTAAAGATTGCATAGAAACTGCTAGTAATTCTTAATTTAAGAAATCCTACTAATATTACCTGCAACCTCTGCACCTAGATCAATTGATAAAGAATTTGTTTTTAAGTTTCCTTCAACTCTAGCACTACTAGAAACATTAAGAGTATTTGCAGCAACTTCTCCTTTAACAAGTCCTCCTAAAGTAACTTTATCTGCAATTAAATTACCATCAAAAACACTATTTGATTCTAACAGCACGTCTTTTGCTCTTAACTCTCCTTAAATCTTCCAGCAATTACAACTGCTGAACCGGAGGAGTCTAATGTCCCTTCCATAATTAATTCTTCTGATATATATGTTGTTTCACTCATTTTTCACCTATTTGAATTATATTTAATTTTTGAATAAATTTTTACTATTCTTTAGCTTTTTGTGTTTCTTCAGTTTGTTCTTCCTTTTTTGCTTGATCTTTCTTGTCCCAGTTATGAACTACACGACAGTTAAGAGCAGCACCTCTATCCATCTGCAAAGATTTATAATGTATTTCACCACTGATTCTTGAACTTTCTGTTAGCCAAATACTGTCAGCTTTCATTTTTCCTTCATATTCTCCAGCAATAACAACTAGATCTGATTTAACTGCACCCTTAAAATTACCAGTATTTCCAATTGTCACTTTTTCAGTAACCAAATCTGCTTGTACAACTCCATTAATTTCAATAGACTTAGCATTGGTAATTTTTCCTGTAAATTTTGCTCCATTTCCTAGAACTGCTTGTTTGTCTGCCATAATAACACCTTTTAATATTGTAATTTATTTATTATTTCTTTTTTCCTAATTGAGCTTCAACTTTTGCACCTTCTTCTATAGATATATTATCGTATGATACCTCACCATTTACAGAACCAGTTGAACGAATTGAAACAACCTCTGATAAAACTTGTCCATCAAATTTACCAGCTATTGAAACTAACTCAGCATCAATATTTCCTTTAAGAACTCCAGATTCTTCTATAGATAGACTATTGCATTTGATATCGCCAACAACATTTCCAAGTAATACAAGTCCTCCAGAAGCTGTTATTTTTCCTTTTATCTTCATATCTGACGATATAATTGATTTTTCTACTTCACCATCTGTTTTATTTGCCATTTTACTTTTCCTAATCTAAATAAAAGTTTATAATGTATAAATTAATTGAATTTATAATAAACTATATTTGTTTTTATTATAATTCAATCAATTTTGGTATAAATAGTGCAATATACAAGCCAAGTATCAGTAATTATAGGATTATTAATATGGCAGAACAAGTAATTGATATTCGAGAGAGAATAGAAAAGATGCGAATCAAATTTGAAGATGATCAAAAAAGTGATATTAATGATGTATCTAATGATGAAAAAAAGTCGTTTATGAAGAAAAAAAGAAAATTAACAATTTATCAAATGAGGTTAGACAATAATCAAAAAGAAGAAATTAAATCTAATGAAAACAATGACTTACCAAAATCAGAAACTTTAACTCAAAATAGTAAAGAATTTCCTTCAGTTCAATTATCAGTTAAAAATCCAATTTCTTCTAAAGTTTTAGTATTTCTAATGGTATTACAAGTATTTTCAAATATAGGAATATTTATGCTGTTACTGAATGTATTGGAGTAAAAACTGAATAAATCAACAATAACAAAACTTAGTAAAAAACTTCCATCTGTTAAAAAGGGTATAAGATTTGGAGATCTTTTCACAAAGCCAAAGGTTGGACTATTATCAGAACGAAGATTTTTGATTTTTACAAAACGTGGTCCTATAGAAATACACTTTAAACTTTCTCACTACCTTTCTTTAGCTTTAACTATAGTGGTTGGTGTATCAAGTATTATTTACTATTCAATTGTTGGCATCTCATCTGCAATTGATGTAGCACAAAAAGATATCATTACTGAAGCATCAGCTAATTTACCAACAAATATTAAAGAGGATAAATCAAATAATATTGAATCAAATTCGGTTTTAAATGAAATAAATATAGATGAGACAAAATCAAATGATAACAAAATTGGTCTAGAAACAAATATTAGCTTACCTGAACAAACTAATGAAGTGAATTTAAATTCTAAAATAGTTAAAGATTCTGAAAATTTAATCAAAGATAAGATTTATACTGATAAATTAGATAATTCAAAAAAATTGAAAAACAAAATACAAAACTTGTCTCAAATTCAAAAATTTATTCTGGTAATAAATGATTTAGAAAAAATATTTAAAAAAATGAATCAAATAATAATATAAATTTAGAAAATGTAGATAATGATAATGCTTTTTATATCTCACCTCCTAAGCTAGATGAAAGAGTATCTAACTTCAGATTTATTTCATCTTTAGATAATGAATTATCTAATTTAGAAAAAGTATTTCATAAACTTGATTTAGGGCTAAATGATAAGAGGATTCAAAAAGTAAAAGATTTAATTAATACAGAACTAGATTATAAAAAGATCCAGAAAAATTTTTAATGGCATTTAGAGAACGTTTAGATTTACTTGCAATTTATAAAAATGCATTAGAATTTATACCTCTTAAACCACCTATGGAACATTATTATGTAACTAGTAAGTATGGAAAAAGAAAACATCCAGTTACAAAAAAATGGCGTTTCCATCATGGTATTGATTTAGCTGGAACATGGCAAGAAAATATTAAGGTATCAGCAGATGGAGTTGTAACTTTTGCAGGATATCATGGTTCATTTGGAAAAGTTATTAGAATAAGACATAATTATGGAATTAAAACTACTTATGGACATCTTGCAAAAATACTAGTTAAGAAAGGTCAAATTGTTTCTGAAGGTCAAGTTATTGGTAAAATGGGAAGAACTGGCAGAGTAGATGGTGCTCATTTACATTATGAGATTTCAGTTAATGGAAAGTCAAAAGACCCTGCTATTTACTTTTCAATTGGCAGAAAATTATTAAGTAGAAATAGTCTAAAATCAATTGCAGATATAAATTAATTTGGCATATAAAATGCAACTCTCCTTAGAATAAAGGGGTATTATAATGAAGTTGCATAAAAGAAATGAAGATTTAAATATTAATGAGCTTGTCAATCTCAAAATTAACTTAAAAATATTTAATAAAAATAATAAAGTTTATAAAAAGAAAATTATCCCATTAAAAATTTTAGCTAATATAGATTTCAACCAGTAGATAATAATTTGTTTAATTTTGATCGTCTTTTCTTTCTGCGCTTGAAGGAATACTCAACATATCTCTATATTTAGCTACAGTTCTCCTAGCTACATCTATCCCCTGATTAGATAAAACATCTGCAATCTTTTCATCGCTGAGAGGTTTGCTTGAAACTTCTGTAGAAATTAACTTCTTTAATGCTTCCCTTACAGCTGAAGCTGCATGCTTGTCACTTTCTTCAGAACTTGGAATAGATGCAGAAAAAAATTCTTTAAGAGATAATAATCCCCAATCAGTTAAAATTAATTTACTATTTGTTACCCTTGAGACTGTACTTTCATGCATACCTATCGCATCCGCAACATCTTTTAAAATTAGAGGCTTCATGTGACTTAATCCATGCTTAAAAAAACCAATTTGTTTTTGTAATATGACTGAAGCAACTTTTAATATAGTTTTATTCCTTTGATCAACAGCTTTTTGGAGCCATTTTGCTTCTCCAATTTTATTTGCTGTAAACTCATTATCATCTCCCCAAGATTTAAATTAGATATCTCATTTATATAATCTTCATCTAAATCTATTGTTGGAAGAGTTGATCTATTTAAATCAATTTTCCAACCTTTATTTGTTTTTGTTACGATAATATCAGGCTCAGAGATACTTAATGGCTCCTCTTTAAAATTTTCTGCTGGCTTAGGGTTTAATGTTTTGATTATATTAACCATTTCAATAATTTTATCATTTTCTATTTCACATAATTTTGTAAGTGTTTTAATTTTTCCCTTTGTAATTAATGTTAAGTTATCTATTAAAACTTGATATTTTTTATTTAAAATACCTTTTTCTTGAAGTTGTATCTTAAGACATTCTGATAAATTTTTTGCAAATATCCCAATTGGTTCAAGGGATTGTAACTGTTGAATTATTTCTTCAATATAATTTATAGGTTTGTTTAATTCTTCAGAAATCTCATCAACTGGATGAATTAACCAACCACTTGGATGCAAGTAATCAATTAGAGAAATTGCAACAGATTGATCTTTTTTTTTCAAAGGAGAGTGTTATTTGATTAGTTAAATATTCTTTTAATGAAATTTTATTTGATACAGTATTTTCTATTACTTCAGATAAAAAGGTATTCTTGTTTTCAAAATTATTTTTAATTGTTGTATTATTTTTTTCAAAAGATCTCTCAGAAATGTGAGTATCAAAAGAATTATTCATTTCTAAATCACTATTAATCTTTAATGGATCTTCATTTTGTTTAGTATTTTCAAATACGTCATAAGTTTTTTGTTCATTTGTTTCCATTTTTTAATATTAAGATCTTCTTTTATAAATGGATTTTCTAATTTAGCATTTTCTACATATTCTGCTAATTCAATATTTGTAAGTTGTAAAAGCTTAATTGCTTGTTGCAATTGTGGAGTCATTACAATAGACTGATTTTGCTTTATTTTTAACTGTTGATTAATTTTCATAACAAATCTCCTTTGTATGATTTCAATCAAAGAAAAATTTGTTTGAAAAATCAAAGCTTTAATTTGACATGATTTTAAAGACAGAAATTTGACAATAAAAAACTATATCAGCTCTTAAATTTAATGTATTATAATATATATGTTTTGGATTTGGCTTTTTTATAAATTTACAAAAGTCATTAAGTTGACAAGAAAATTTTAATGTTTTTTTCGACATCATGTAAAATATGTAAAATAATAAGAATATTCTTATTATCAGTTTTTTTGCTTATATTGTTAGCTTTGATTCAAAAAGACAAATTACATTATCTTAAATTTATAACTCCAGAAAATGCAGCCTATTTTATTTTAGTTTTTGCAGGTATTTTAATAACAATTTTCAAAATTTTTGAATATTTTAAAAATAAAAAAATTAATTTCTATCTCTTACTAACCGAATATAATTTGGTTTGTATCCAGGATAACGACCAAATGTATTTCCGTTTAAAAAATTAACTATCCAATTAAATTTTGGTTGCCAGTAGTTTTTATCTTTAGTCCAAAAAGGCTCTGGAGGTGTTTTTGGAAATATTTTTAAATTAATTTTAACTTTTTCACATTTAAACATATTAAACTTTCTAACTCATTTCTTGTTGGTAATCTCCAACTACCCTCCAATTGATTATTAGCTAATTTTATAATTTCTGGAATAAATTTAAGTTCGAACTTTTTTGGTTCTCCAATACAAGTATTTTCTTTCCAAACCATACCAACCGGACAAGTCATCCATTCAATTTTATTTTTTAAGTCAATAACAAAATATCCTCTTGGTATATATTCAGATGCTAATAACAAGTTTAGGGGTTAAAAATAAAAAAATATTCCTATAATAAGTTTTATAAATTTACTAGAAAGTATTCTGCACATATAATAACCTTAATGTTTTTTTTAATCTTTTTTGATTTTGGTCTCATTCTTGCAGAATTTATGCCTAAAATCATGTTTTTTATATTTAATGAGGAATAAAAAATGGATATAGCATCTTTAATTGGTTTAGTTGGAACATTAGGAATGATAGCTGGTGCAATGGTTTCATCAGGAGGAATTGGTCCATTTATAGATACCCCTTCTATGTTAATTGTAATTGGTGGAACATTTTTTTGCAGTTATGTATAGATCTACACTGCCAGATTTTCTTGCATCTTTTGGAACTTTAGTAAAAGTCTTTCTACCTGGTGCAAAAAAACATGATGAATTAATTACTAGAATTACTGAATTAGCTGGAATCGCAAGAAAAGATGGAATGATGGCTTTAGAAGGCCAAGAAGTGCCAGATAAATTTTTTGAAAAAGGACTTCAAATGCTTGTAGATGGAGCTGATGAAACAAAATTAACCGAACAATTAAATAGAGAAGTTAAAGGTATGATTAGACGACATGATAATATGAAAAGTGTTTTTCAAGCATGGGTAGACTTAGCTCCAGCAATGGGTATGATTGGAACTCTAATTGGTTTAGTTGCAATGTTAGGAAATATGGCTGATCCAAAAGCTATCGGACCTGCAATGGCTGTTGCACTTTTAACAACACTTTATGGAGCGATGATTGCTAACTGTATTTTTATGCCCATTGTTACAAAATTGGAAAATTACTCCGCACATGAAGCATTATATAGAGAAATGGTTGTTATGGGATTAAAATATATTTCAAGAGGAGAAAGTCCTAGAAATATTACTGACCAGTTGATAGCAAATTTACCTCCTAAACTTCAAGCAAAAATAGAAGAAGCTGCTTAATTAAATTGGAATTTATATGGCTGAAGCACAAGAAAATCCTAATGTAGAAGAACAAGAAGAAGAAGAATGTCCTAAATGCCCTCCACCAGGTGCGCCTGCATGGATGGCTACTTTTGCTGATATGGCAACTTTATTGATGGCATTTTTTGTTCTTATTCTTTCATTTGCTGAATTTAATGTTCCAAAATTTAAACAAATTAGTGGTAGCTTAAAAAATGCTTTTGGTATTCAAAGGGTGGTTCCCGTTGTAGAGCAACCAAGAGGAACAACAGTATTGGCTTTAAACTTTAGTCCCTCTCCTGATCCTTCTGTTACAAAAAATATGACACAACAATCAACAAATACAGAACAAAAAAATTTAGATCTTAAATCTGAAGAGGATAAAAGAGAGAGTTCAAAATCCAGTTCAGAAAGTATTGAAAAAGCAAAAAAGCTAGAAGAGGCTCTTAAATCAATTGATCTAGACAAAAGTGTTTCAACAGAAGTTATTGATGATAAAGTAGTCGTCAAAATAAATAATGAAGAGATTAAAAATATTCAAGATGTTGTTTCAAAAACTATTACAGCTATAGAAGATGCAAGAAATAAATCAGGAAATTATGATACTGATGTATTGATTGGTGGCATTAATAATGAGATTAAAGCCATCGCAATGGCTGGACAAAATAATAAAGCATTAATTGATAAAATAGAAAAAATTAATAAAGAAGAAAAAGAAGAAAAAAGAAAAACTGAAGAAACTAAAATTAAAGCTAAAAGTGCTGAAGATGAATTCAAAGTAGCTTTAAAACAAGAAATTGGACAAGGTTTAACTGAAGTTAAAAGAGAAAAAGATAGGGTTATTATTACCGTTGGTTCAGCTGGAGCATTCAGATCTGGGTCTGCTGAACTAACAGAAAATGCAAAAAGAATCATGGATAAAATTGCTAAAGTAAGTGAAAAAGGAACTGGACAAATTAACGTATCAGGTCATACTGACAATGTTCCATTAATTTTTGGTGGACAATATAGAGATAACTGGGATTTAGCTGCTGCAAGAGCATCTAGTGTGGTTCAATCAATTTCAAAATCTGGAGATATACCATTAGATCGCCTTATGGCAATAAGTTATGGTGAGTCAAAACCATTAGCTTCAAATAATAATGCGACTGGTAGATCAAAAAATAGAAGGATTGAAATAGAAATTAAATATTAATTTCAATATTGAAATATGGCAGAACAAAGTTTAACTCCTGAAAATTTAGAAAGTTATTCTACAGAAGCAATATCTAACTTTTCTAAAGCTATCGAGGATTTTGCTGATTTAATTACTGAAATAAAATCTGAAGATGCAAATATCGCAGTCTTTAATAGTATATATGTGATGATAGATGGAAGAAAAAGAAGGCTAGCTGACATCGCAAATATAGAAGCTCCTGATAATCCACTTAATTTAGAAGTAATGGTTTATAGTAGAGATAATTTAGAAACAGTAATAACCACAATAAAAGAAGCTGGCTTTCCTGTAAAATTAAAAGAAAAAAATTCACAATTTCTCATAGTAAAAGTGCCACCACCTTCTAGAATGCAACTTGAAGAGATAGGTGATGACTTAATTAGAAGAACAAATAGTTTAGTAATGAGACTGACTAAGATCAAAACTAATACAGGCTTAAGAATTAGAGCAGCTGTTCAAAATGAATTTATTGAAACTAAAATTGCTACTTTAGCAACAAAAAAAATTGATTCTTCGCATTTAAAGATAGAAAGCGAAGGTAAATTTCTTGGTGTCTTAAAACGTAAACAAATTCTTGGTAGTTATTTTAAGTCTACTGAAAAAGATGATGAAATATTTATTAAAAAAGTTAATTTATATTTAAAATTAAACGAAAACTTAAAAGAACCATTAATAGTTAAACAAGAAGAAAATTAAAACAATTAGTCTTTATTTTTTTTAAATTAATAATTTTTAATTGATCACAAAGTGCTTAAACTATCTTCATCACGAACAGGTGGCTCAAGATAAGAGTAATCAAAATCAATTTTAGGATCTAATTTTCGTAGAAATTATTTGGGCCTGCTCTTCGTTTAAACAAGTTAGAACTAAAAATAATCTATAATCTTTATTATTATAATAATTTCTCAATACATTTATTTGATTTAATCCATAGTACCAAGACTTTAAAACCCAGGATATACAAAATAACCATGGTGAAACTAAAAACATTATAACAAGAAAAATTATTGTGAAAAAAAATTTATCCATAATCTATGATATAACATCCATAATGGAGGTGCTATACTTGCAAGTATTGAAAGTTCAAGATCTAATATAAATCCATTTTTTTAAAATTTTTATATACCTCAAACTGTTTATATGATTTTTCTCTTTTTCAAAAATATTTTTATATCAGTATTTGAAAAATCTTTGATATGATTTTCATCTATTTCTTCACATGTAACACCTAATGATGATTTTGTAGTAATATTAAAACATACTCCATCTCTAAAAATTGTAAGAATTTTTTCTTCTTCATCTGCATCAAGCACTTTTTTAAGATCTTCATATGATGAGTTAAAATATTCACCATTAAAACCTATAATAATATCATCTTCTTTTAACCTAAGATTATATGCATTAGAAAAGATCTTTAACATTTGTAATTTTTAAAAATTTTCTACTTAACTTTATCTTGGTCTTCGTTAATAGAATTTGATGTTTCATTATTTTCCATAAAATTTTTTTCACTTATAATTTAAGGATATTTAATCATAGCAGCCTTGTCTTTCATTTTACTCACAAGACTATTATTCTTTTTAATTAATGCATTTATTTGTTGAGATTGCATTGATTGATTAGCAATAATTTTATTATAAATTGGATTTTTACTCATTGATTCCATTGATTTTTTAATAGCTTTTGAACTTTGTGAAGAAAAATTATTCAAAGTTTTTTTTAATTCATTATTATTTTTAACAGAATTTTTAGAAAATGTATCTAATTCACTAACCAAAGAATTTGAAATTGTTCTAAGTTCTGCTGCTGTCAAATTATTTGATTCTGTAATATTTTTTCCAAGTTTATTCATAGTAGTTATAACATTTTTATTTACAGCTAAAAATTCATCTTGTTTTTTTATAGCTTTATTAAGACTTTCAAGTGATTTATTTACGCTGTCTACATTTTCTGCGAACACAACCAATGCTTCTCTACTTGTTTCAGTCATTGTATCTAATTTACTAGAACCTTGCATAAACAAAAATGCTGATACAATTACAACAAAAATCCCTGAAACTATTGAAGAAACGAAAACGACTGTTGTGTATTTATGAATTTGTTTCACTTTATCCTCCAAAATTTTATGTTGCTTCCTCACAGTATTGTATTCTGAAGTTACATCTGTTGCAGCATCAGCTGCATCTAGAGCTAACTTGATACTTTCTTGTACGGCATCAACTTTATCATTCATTTTAAACCTCTATTTTTAAAATTACTCTTTATTTTATATGCACATTCCATACCAGTTGTCATAGAAACTTCCAAAGAAGGAAGAATTTTTGAAATAAAACCAAACTTTTTACACCCCCAAGGTCTTTTAATCCTATGAGTTATAAAAAAATATTTACAACCATGACAAAATACTTTTTTACTCATTATTTTTACCAATTATTTTTTCTATAACACTTGCAATTCTAAAACGAAATGCACCAGCTAATGCAGTTAAACCAAAAACCAATACAATAAAGCAGTATATATATCTCCATTTTCTTTAAGTTCACTTGCATGAAAGTGACAAAGCAACGCCGAATATGCAAAAGCAAAAGTTATAATTAATTGTCCAAAACCTTTTCTTTTTTTCATCCAATATCCTCTACTTTTTTATTGCCATACTCATCAAATTGTAAATCATTTGGTATTTCAATTTCAGGTTTTTCTAAAAATTCACCTTTTTCAATTTTAAATATATAAGCCAGTATAGCAGCAACACTTGCATAAAGATCTTCAGAAATTTCTTTACCAATCTGACCAGTAAAGTATAACGCTCTGGCCAATAATGGACTACTAAAAATATTTATATTTTTTTCATTAGCTAAATCCATAATTTTTTCTGCCATTAAACCTCTTCCCATTGCCAAGATTTTAGGGGCTCCCTCTTCTCCTACTTCATACTTTAATGCTACAGCAAAATGAGTTGGATTTGTTATTACAACTGATGCATCTTTTACATCTTCTAAAGCAGAACTTTGTTGACTGGCTCGCTGTGAAATTTCATTTTGTAATTTTCTAATTTTTTGTTTAACTTCAGGAGAACCATCAGTATCTTTCATCTCATCTTTGATTTCTTTTATAGACATTTTTAATTTTTCATTATGAGAATGTTTTTGCCAAATAAAATCAATCATTGCTATAACAGCTAAAGCAATTAATAAATATATAGTCAATTTTGGAAATAAAATAACATAACCTTTTAAAGCTTGATAAAGACTTCTATCTGACAAATGAATTATATTAATTAAATCAAAATAAATTATAATACCTGAAATTCCACCTAAAAGAGAAACCTTTAATATTGACTTTATTAATTCAATTAAACTTTGCATTGAAAACATTCTTTTTAGCCCAGTTAGAGGATTAATTTTATTACCTTTAAAATAAAAAGCTTTTGGAGAAAAATGTATTCCACCTCCTACACAAAATTGAGTAATTATTGAGGTAATCAATAATGGGAACCCAATTAATAAAACTAAAATAATTATTATTTTAATTAATTTTAATATTCCTAAATAAGGTTTTTGGTAATCTAATTCTTCTAATGAAAATATAAAAAAACTTTTCCACATTGACATAAAATTTGGAAATAATGAAGAAATAAAAACTAATGTCAATAATCCAAAAAAAACAGAAGTAAAAACAAACATCTCTTTAGAAGTAAGAAATTGACCATCTTCAATTGATTTATCAATTTTTCGTTGGGTAGGTTCTTCCGTTTTTTCTTGTGAATCTTGTTCTTCAGCCATTATTTATACTCTTTTGAATGCAATACATTATCAATTAAATTTATACTAATACCAACTAAGTCTGAAAAAGCGTTTGCTATGGTTCCTAAAGCTAAATAAAGAAAAATAAATACACCAATTAATGTTATTGGAAAAATAAATGAAAACAAATTTAAGGTTGGTGCAGATCTTGTTATTATTCCACCAGCAAGATTTATTAGTAACATTCCTCCGACTACAGGCAACATAATCAAACTTCCTAAATATAACATTCTTCCAAATGCAAAAATTCCTGCATTACTAACTTCTCTAAAATTTAGAGACTCACCAATAGGCAAATAATTATAA
The DNA here is from genome assembly GCA_038131545.1 of Alphaproteobacteria bacterium. GTDB lineage: Bacteria > Pseudomonadota > Alphaproteobacteria > Puniceispirillales > Marisalimonadaceae > TMED54. Next base: position 705,681 of record JAYPPQ010000004.1, on the reverse strand, counting down.
CTTTCAATAATCATTTTTATTAAAAATAAATGTCCATCGAGAGATAAAAAAATGCTTATAAGAAATAAAGATAAAACTGTACTAATTACTAAAGTTTGACCTCCAGACTGTGGATCAACCATATTTGCCATAGATAATCCAGCAGTAGATGCAATTTTTTCTCCACTCACAGAAGCTGCAGAAAACATAATATTTAAAATTAATCCAACTGATAAACCTAAACCAATCTCAGCTAAAATAATTATAAATATACTTAAAACACTCATTTCCATCAAATTAGGTAATTTTATAGTTTGAAAAATAAAAAATGTTATACACATTGATAAAACGATACGTACTTGAAGAGGAATAAAACTTGTTGAAAAAAAAGGCATACTTATTAACAATGCACTAATTCTAAGAGAAGAGAAAAAAAAAGTTAAAACTAACTGGTATAAATTTGTTAAGTCAAGTCCTGGAAAAACTAATGCATTCATAATTATACTTTTTAAATCCCAACACCTGAAATTTGATCAAATATAAAAGAAAAATAGTCTGATAATCCAACCATAAAAAAATTTCCTAAAAATGCAATTCCAATTAGAACAACGATTACTTTTGGAACAAAACTTAATGTCATTTCATTAATTGATGTAGCTGCCTGAAATATACCAATTAACAACCCTATTGCTAAAGCTAAGCCCAATAAAGGACCACAAATCATAATAACTTTATAAAATGCTAAACTAAGCATAGAAATATTTTCATCAAAAGTCATCTCAACCTCCTACTGAAAAAGTACTTACTAATGAACCAACTGTCATTGCCCATCCATCAACTAAAACAAAAAGTAATAATTTAAATGGTAATGAAATAAGCATTGGTGAAAGCATCATCATACCTAATGACATCAATATGGAAGAGATAACCATATCAATAACTAAAAAAGGTAGAAATATTAAAAATCCAATTTGAAATGCAGTTTTCAATTCACTTGTCATAAAAGCTGGTAATACTACTCTAAAAGGTATTTCTTCATAATTTTCAAATTTTTTATCAATACCTGCTAAGTCAGAAAACATTAAAAGATCTGTTTTTCTAGTATTTTTAACCATAAAATTTTTAATACTCTTACTTGCACTATCTACAGCTTCTTCTGCAGAAACTTCATTATTCATATATGGTGTTGCTGCTTCATTATAAATTTTTGTTAAAGTTGGACTCATTATAAAAAAAGTTAAAAACAAAGAAATCGCAATAATTACTTGATTAGGCGGCGTTTGTTGTGTTCCTAAAGCTTGTCTTAAAATTGACATTACTATTATTATTCTAGTAAAACTTGTCATACCTAAAACTAATGAGGGTAAAATTGTTAATGCTCCCATAAGTATTAGAATTTGAAGTGGTAAGGAATATTCTGTTTTATCTCCATTAGTATTTACATTTAAAGCAGGTAACCCATTTAATAATTCATTTGCAAACACAGGATTACTGGTACAAAAAATTGCAAATGCAAAAATTATTAAAAATTTTAAAGGTGAATTTATTAAATTTTTAAATACTTTTTCATTATTAACTCTTTTTATGTAATGCAAGAAGATCTGAAATATTAACTTGTTCTAAAGGCTTTTTTGTTTCAATTTTTGAAGAAACATTATATTTTCTTTTTCAGTTAAAGTATTTGAAATTTCTTTATTTTTTTTAAGCTCATTTTATCATTTGTAAATTTTTGAACTTTTTCTTCTGATGATTTTAAAATTTGTACAAGATTTGAATGACCTGATTTATGACCTACGAAAAAAACTTTTCATTTTCTATAGAAAAAATCATAGCAGAATATCCACCTCTTATTGGTGAATATTCAATAACATTGATTTTTTTGTTATTTATTATTTTTTTTAAAGAACTACTTTTTTTTCTTATAAAAAAAGCTACCAAAACAAAAATAGCCAAAAAACTTAAAACGGTTATTATTGTATAAGGATTTAAAATACTTTCATTCATAACTTACCTCTAATTTAAGATAAGCAAGAATAGTGCCAATGATTAAATTACATTTAAATTATTGAATTAATTGAATAAAATTTGTCAAAATTTTGATTTATAACTTTTTAACAGTATCTTCAGGATTAGCAACTTCTGTAAATCTCACCCCAAATCTTTCTCCAACCATAACAACTTCACCTCTTGCAATTTGGACACCATTAGCAAGGATATCTAAGGGGTCTCCAGCAAGTCTTTCCAACTCAACAACAGAACCTTCATTCAGCCTTAAAAGATCACGTATTTTTAATTGAGATGACCCAACTTCTACAGTAAGTTTTACCTCAATATTTTCTAAAACTTTTAAATTATCAATACTAACTTCAGATTGATCACTTTCAGTCTCAACATTATTTTCTTGATCTAATTCAGCCATATTTTCTCCTTTAAGAAATTCTGTTTTTAAGACTTATTGCAGCCTGTCCATTTGATTCACCAATTTCTGCTTTAAATAATAATTTTTTATCAACTAAAAAATCAACTCCGTCAACAGGACCAAGTTGCAGTAAATCACCTTTTTTAAAATTAACCATTTGTGATACTTTTACTTTGGGCTCACTCAAAATAGCAGATACAGGTAAAGGTATATTTAAAACAGAATTTTGTAACCTTTCTCTCCAAGTTTTATCATCCTCAACTACATCTGATTGAACTCTAGATCTTAAAAGTGATGCTATTGGTTTAAGTGTTTGCAATGGATATATAATATCAAATGAAGCTGAATCAACATTTGGTAATTGTATAACAAATGAACATATTATTACTGAATCTGTAGACTCAACCAAGGTAGCAAATTGAGGGTTTATTTCTCTACCAACATTTTTAATTGAAATTGGCATTAAATCTTTCCAAGCATTTTCTAAAGATCTACCAATACCATCACTAACTATTTCAATTATTCTTTCTTCAGTTGCAGTAAATTCAGCTTTTTTTGAAGGAAAGCTTGCTAATTTTCCACCATAATAGCAATTCGTTAATATGCTAATAAATGATGGATCCATAACTAACAACATCGAACCTTTTAATTCTTCTATACGAGATGTAGACAAACTCATAAAACTTTCTAAGCCAGCACTATACTCATCATAAGTTTTAACTTCTGGTGGAAAAGGATTAATTTTGGGTTGTAATCTCAACATTGGCAAAAAAATCCCCTAACCATCCTAGCAAATCTTTCATTAATTAATCTCAAAGCATAATAATCACCCATTAATTCTAGATTATCAGATCCAAAAGTAAAAGATGTTACCTCTAGGTCATTATTAAGACCATCTCCAGAATTAATTTCACCAGACTTCAAACCATCCATTAAGGCTGAAACTTCTTCTGATGATAATTTCCTTGACGTATTAGACATTTTAAACCTTACTGAACAACAAAACTTGTAAAATAAACACCTTCAATCCCAGGAAATTCTTTAAGAGATTCAAGTTTAGCATTCATTTCCTTAAGTAACTTTTCAGAAAGGGCATTTTTACCTTCACTTCCAGATATTTCTTTCTTCAGAAAAATCACTAATAACTGATAAAATGACAGATCTTAAAGCTAATTGATGTTGATCAACCATTTCAATAACTTTTTCGTCATATTGAGTTGAAACACCAACACTAATTTGTAGAAACTTTTTACTATTTTTTAAATTTGTAGTGAAATCACCAGGAAATTCAAAATATGTTGTTTCATAAGCATCAACATCTGGAACTGTTTTTACATTTTTTGTAATCATTCCCTCTTCATTATTTTCTTCAGTATTTTTATCTTTATCCTGATTTTCTTTTACCTTTGGTTCTCCTTCAATGATTTGATTAACTTCTTGAGAAGGATCTTGTTCAGGTTCTCCTCCAAAAATAAAATATCCAACACCAAGGCCAACAACTAATCAAAAGTATTCCACCAATCACAAAAAGAATAATTTTTAAAATTCCACCTTTTTTTTGTTGTTCTTCTTCTTTAACTTCAGCCATTTTTTATCTCACTTTTAAGCATTAATATTAATTAAGTAATTTAAATTGTCATCTTTATAATGTTCTTCATCATCTAAAATTGTTGCCTCATCTTTATTAAAATTATTATCTTTATTATTTTCGGATGAATTTTTATTTTCTTTATTTGAACTCATTAATGAATTTTCAAAATTAATTTTATCTAATATAAAACCTTGATCTAATAAAGTCTTAGTTAATAATCCTTCATTAGATTGTAATGCGATCATACTAGCTGCATTTTCAACTTTCATTATGATATTTGCACTTTTATCTTTTATTTTTAAATTAATTTTTAAATTACCTAATTCTTTTGGTTTTAAAGCCAATTCAATTTGCTTTTCATCTTCCTTTAATCCTTTTTCTATTCTTAAAATTAATTTTTCTGTCCAACCTAGTTTTGACATGTCTAATTCTTCAATCATTTGATCTAAAACAAAATTAATATTTTTATCACTATTAAATTGATGTTGACTGAAATTGTTTCTCAAATTTAAATTTTCAACTTTGTTTATCTGATCATTATGATTGCTAAAATTATTGCTCTCATTATTTACTTTTAGTTGTTTATAAATAATTTCATTATCATGAAAAATTATTTTATTTTCAAAATTGTTAGAATTAATATCTTCTTTTAAACGATCAATTTTATAAAAAATATCATTTAAATTATCTTTATTTGAAATACTCTTTTAACATTATTTTTTTTATTTAAATTTATTATTAGAACTTAATTTGCTAAATTGATTTTTTCTGGAAACTTTAAAAGATTTATCTCATTTTCATTACTTATCTCATTTTTATTAATTGTTTAAATATCTAAATCTTTAATATCATTGTTCATCAATTTAGATACATTTTTATTTTTTCATGATTAATTTTTAATATCTTGTCTAATTTTACATCAAGATTTAAAACATTTGGAATTTTACTTGAATTAAAATCAAAAGCTTTATCATTTTTTAACATTATTTGGATTGATTCATTTTCTGGCATATTTGAGAAAAAAATCCTTATACATAATCTCTAATTTACCTAAATTTTTAGATGATTTTTTAGAAATTAATATTTTTTCAATATGAAGGGTTAACAATAAATTCATCAACTTTTTTTCCATTAACTTTTTTCATCAATTACCTAGGCATTGTAAATAAAGCACCTAAAACATCATCAGTTTTAGATTTATCACTGTTTTTAACACCTAAATTAAATTTTTGAGTACTAATTTTATCCATAAATGACCTATAATGAACATAAAAAATGCAAATTAAATGCCACAATTAATTTTTTTTAAAATTTCTATTTGTTATTTCTAATTTTAAATCTTGAAACTCACTAAATTCTAACTTCTTTTTATGGACTTTTCTTTCTATCTTTTCTTTTTGGATAAATATTTTTGCAATCTCTAAATCAGTTTTATTTTTTTGTTCTAATAAAAAACCTTTTTTATTTTCTGCAATATGTTTTTGCTTGCTCATAATATTTATAACTTTGCTTTTATTTTTAAAAGTTGCACCTAATAAATTTTTATCAGTTTTTTCACTATTCTCTTGAATAATACTATCGATTTTAGCCAATAATAAATTAGTTTTTTCTAATTCTTCATTTATTAAATTTACATTATTAAGATGATTATATAGATCTCTTTTTTTAATTTTTCAAGAAGTGCAAATAATCTTATTTCTTTTTTAATTTTATTCATTATATAATTTCAATAACTTTGATATACATTCACTATAATTAATTTTTTCATTTTCTTTTTGGGAAATAAAATCAATAATTTTTGGCCAAAGTGCAATTGCCTCATCAAGTAATGTATCCTTTCCTTGAACATATCCACCCATCATAAGAAGATCTTTATTTTCAACGTAAGAAGAAACATGAGCTCTAAATTTTTGTGCTATCTCTAAATGATCTTGTTTAATAATTTCATTCATTACACGACTAACTGAGTTTGTAATGTCAACTGCTGGATAAATTCCCATTTGTGCATTATTTCTACTTAACAAAATATGACCATCTAATATAGCCCTTGCTGTATCAACAACGGGATCATTATGATCATCAGCATCTGCTAAAACAGTGTAAAACGATGTTATACTTCCGTTAGAAGTATCTGAATTTCCAGTTCTTTCAATTAAATTTGGTATCATTGAAATAACTGATGGAGGATAACCTTTTGAAGTTGGTTGTTCTCCTAAAGAGAGACCAATTTCTCTTTTTGCATGAGCTATTCTGGTCAAACTATCCATAATTAATAAAACATTTTTGTTTTTACTTCTAAAATATTCAGCTATAGCAGTTGCTCTATTGGCTCCTCTTACCCTCAAAAGTGGTGATTGATCTGCTGGAACAGCAACAACTGTAATTTTATTTTTATTTTCATTATTAAAAAGACTTTGTACCATTACACCAACTTCTCTAGCTCTTTCACCTATTAAACCAAGAACAACTACATCTGCATTAGTAAATTGACTCATCATTTTTATTAAAATAGATTTTCCTACTCCTGACCCTGCAATAATACCTAATCTTTGACCTTGCCCTATAGTTAAAAGTGAATTGATAATTTTTATTCCTACATCTAAAGGTTTTGTTACTGGCTTTCTTTTAAGAGGATTCATAGATTTTCCCATTAAGGGCCATTCCTCTTTCATTTTATCCATAGGTTTGTCATCTAATGGATTACCAAATGCATCTGTAATCCGTCCTAAAATCCTTTCATCAATATTAATGTTTTTTCCATCATCTATTAACTGTACTTTACAACCTATAATTAAATTTGGATTTTGACCTAATACAGCAAGCATATTATATTTTTCATCAAAACTAATGACTTCAGACATAATTTTATTTTTTTCACAATCATGTATTAAACACAAACTCCCAATTGGAGCAGGAAAAGGGTCTGTATAAACAATATTACCATCAAATTTTTTTACCTCTCCAATATGAATTATATTCTTTTCAACAGATATGTTTTTAATTTTTTCTGAAATGTTGGAAGTAAAATTCATAATTTACTCTATTACTTTTTTATACTTAATTGTCTGAATCACTCCACCCATATCTATTGTAAAGTCACCTCTGCCTAAAGAAGAATCCAATTCCAATTTAAAAGTAATTTCTGATTTATTATTTTCTATAAATTTATTTAATAACTCCAAATCTTCATCATTAAGATAAATTTTAATGTCGTTATTAATACTTTTTATTTCATTAATACTATTTTTAATTTTTTTTAAAAACTTGTCAGGAAATTTTTCTATTTGGTAACCAATTACGTCTTCGGCTAATTCAATTACTTTTGACTTAACTACATTTTCAATTTCTTCATTGCTAATTTCTCTAATATTTTTAAATAGAGTATTAATTAAACTAATTTCAGAAATAATTCATTAGAAACATTTTTGAATTTCTGTATTATTTTTAATTTCTTCATTTTGAGTTTCAATATTTTCTTCTAAAGATTTTGTTACAGCTTCACGAACTGAGTCTAATGCTTCAAGTGTTTTTTCTTCATATTCAATTTTATTTGTTTCAGCAGAATTAGTATCAGGAATTTTTCATTTAAATTCTTTACATTTTTATTAATATTTTCCTCTAAAACTTCTTCTGATTTTTCTTTTTTCATTAACTATTAATTTTTCTCTTTCTTCAAATCTTTTCTTCTGATTTCTGATGGTTTCATCAATAGCTCAATCAACATGGTCTTTTTCTTTTTTTCTTATTATTATTTTTCATCTAAATCGTTAAATCAAGAAATGAATATTTCAGGTTCATCATTTTGATTAATGTCTTTAACAATTTCTTGACTTTCATGCCAATTTTTTCTTCACTGTTTAGAGTTATCAGTTTTACTTTGGTTTTCTTCTGATGAAATTCTTTCAGATTCTTTTGCTAGATCAAATAATGTTTTTTTTACAAAGTTTTTTTCATCTTTTTTATATAATTCTTCTTGATTAAATGTTGAATTTTTAAACGATTTAATAACAGAATTAATCTCATCAGTTCCTAAAGGAGAAAGTTTTAACTCCTCATTCTCATTTTCACTTTGGTTTATATTGACCATAACATTACTCATTTAAATTTTATACAAAATCATCACCACCACGACCAGCAAGAACAATTGATCCCTCATCAGACATTCTTCTTGCTATAGCAATTATTTGTTTTTGAGCTTCTTGAACTTCTGTTAATCTTACAGGCCCCAATGCTTCCATTTCATCTTGTATATTCGCTGCAGCTCTTTGAGACATACAACCAAATAATTTTGATCTAAGCTCATCATCAGCACCTTTAAGAGCTAAAATAATTAATTCATCATCAACTGCTCTTAAAAGAGTTTGAAGAGATTTATCATCTGAAAGTAATAATGTTTCAAAAACAAACATATTATCTTGAATACCCTGCATTAATGCTTTGTCAGCTTTTAATATATCTTTCATTATTCTTCCTTCCATATCTTGTTTACAGAAGTTCATAATTTTTGCTGCTGCTTGTACTCCTCCAACTTTACTGGCTCTTAAACTTGCATTTGATGAAAATACTTTTTGCATTACACGATTTAACTCTGACAAAGCCTCAGGTTGAATGGTTTGAAGTGTAGCTATTCTTTTAACAATGTCTGATTGAATATTTTCTGGTAAAAGATTTAATACATCAGCGGCAATACCAGGTTCTAAATAAGAAATAATCAATGCTATAATTTGTGGATGTTCTTCTAAAATTAATTCTGCAATTGACCTTGCATCTAACCATTCTAATATTTCAATAGCTTTAACACTATCCTGAGGTGTAATTCTTCCTAAAACACTTTCAGCCTTATCTTCTCCAAGTGCTTTTGTTAAAACATTTTTAATATAACTTGTTCCTTCAATACCTAAACTTGTTTGCCCTTTTATAATTGCTAAAAATTCATCAAGAACTAAATTCACTGTTTCTTGTGGCAAACCTTGAACTGAATACATAGCACTACCTAAAGTTTGAACTTCCTTTGGAGAAAGATTTTTCATAATCTCAGCAGCTTCGTCCTCTCCGAGTAACATCATCAAAATTGCACATTTTTGAGTTCCAGTTAAATTATCATATAGATCATTTATATCTTCAGTTGTAGATACTTGTTCAGCCATTTTATATCCTATCTCTAATTATGTTTTAATTATCTATTTGTTGTTCTTTCATCATATTTTTAAATACATTTGAAACTCTACCAGCTTGATCTCCTACAATCATTCTAATTACAGCTACTTTATCATCATAAGTGTTTGCAGTATCAACATCTCTGCTGATATTGCTTGTTTTTTTGGTTTTAACTTTGCTTTTATATCTTCCAAAGTATCACCTTCTTGAACTTCAACTTTATCTAAATCTTCTTCAAAATCACCATCACTAAGGACAGGAGCCCCCGAAGAAAATGATGCAGGAACTATTACTCTTCTTAATAAGGGTAATAAAGCTCCAAATGTAATTATAGCAAATATTAATATCATACCAAGTTGTTTGGACAATTCTTTAAATGTTCCACTTTCATACCAAGGAATAGAAATAGGTTCTAAGGTATCTACAAAAGGACTGCTTTTAACAGTAATACTATCTCCTCTATTTTCATCAAAACCAAGTGTCTCCATTACTAGTAATTTTATTTCTTCTAGTTTTTTTTGATCAACTTTTTCAAATGAAACAGTTCCATCTTCTGAAGTTATTTTATTTTCTCTTATAACAACTGCAGCTTTTATTTTTGTTACTTGACCAACTTGAGGTAAGGTAGTTTCAATTTTTTTACTTACTTCATAATTTTTAACTGTAGATTGACTTCTTGACTTTATATTACCTATTCCACCTTTAGCATTTGGAGAATCTTGTTTTAAATCTGGTTTAAGTGGTGGCTGATTTGCTAATGCACCTGGTATTCCTTGAGCTTCAGCATCTCCAGACTCATCTAATGTGTTTTGCTCACTTCTTATAGCATTTCCTTCTGGGTCAACTAATTCTTCAGTAATCTCTTTTTTTGTAAAATTCATATCTACATTTACTTCAGCTTTTACGTTTCCAGCACCGATCATTGGTGTTAAAAGAGAAATAACTTTTGATCTATAAATTTCACCTAGCTTCATTTGTTGAATAATTTGTTCTTCTGATGCAGAAATATTATTATCTGTTTTTGGCTTTGATAATAACTCACCAAATTGATCAATTACAGTAACATTTTCAGACGGTAGATTTGGTACAGATGAGGATACTAAATGAACAATGGATTGAACTTGTTGCCTTCCTAAAGAACGTCCTGATGCTAACCTAACAAAAACTGAAGCTGAAGGTAAAGCTGTTTCACGAGCAAAAACAGTTTTTTCTGGGATTGCAAGATGGACTCTTGCTGATGAAATTCCTGAAATGAAGTTTAACGACTTGGATAACTCAGCTTCAAGAGTTTGTTTAATTTTAACTGCTTCTACTGATCTACTTGTTCCCATTGGCATGTCATTTAAAGAAGAATAACCATCTGGTACAGAAGAAGGTAATCCTTGTGATGCTAATAACATTTTTGCATTATGATAATCATCGACAGGAACAATAACTTCTCCAGTTGCAGAATTTAATGAAACATCTACACCATTTTGTTTAAGTGCATCAAAAACTGCAGATTTTTCATTTTCTGGTAAAGAAGAAAATAAAGTTGTCATTTCTGGCTTTTGCATTAAATAGAATGACACTATACCAACAAAAGTTACAATTATTCCAAAAGCAAGAGGAACTGACTTTTGAACTGCAGGGTCTGACCTTAATTTTTTAACATTAGAAAATATTCCAGAAATTCTTGATAGAATTCCTGTATTTGTGTTTGTTATCTCTGTTCCTGTTGCTTCAGCCATAATTTTATCCTTTATCTATTATTATACTGGCATGTTCATAATATCTTTATATGAACTTAAAACTTTATTTCTTACATTTAATGTTAATTGAAAAGCAATATTTGCTACTTGTTGTTGCATAACAACTTTTGTAAGATCAGTTTCTTTTCCTAACTCATAATCTTTAGTAATTTGATTAGCTTTAGTTTGTGAGTCTGCAACTTCTTTTATTGCATCATGAATTTTTGAACTGAAGTCAACAGAACTTTTGTTATCTAATACTTTTGATGCCTTATTTAAAACATCTGCTCTTAAGTTATTTTGTATTATATTTCCATTTATTTTAGACATTTTAAATCCTTTTAACTAACTAATTTATGCATAATTATATCTATCAATAAAACTCTCAACCTGACCATCTGACGACATATTGTTAAGAGATTTATCAATCATAATTGAAGTTTTTGTTATTTTATCACCTTCGCATAACACAAGTGCTCTCTGTAATGTATTTTCTAATTCTCTTACATTACCTGGCCAATCGTGATTAAGAATAACTTCTTGTGCTTCGGAAGAAATTATTGGTATTTGTTTTTCTTTACAATGTTTCTCTAAAATTTTTAAAGCTATAGGGAAAATATCATCCTTTCTATCTTTTAAATTTTTTGTTTGAAGAGGAAACACATTTAATCTGTAGTATAAATCTTCTCTAAATCTAGATTGCTTTACCTCAGTTACCATATCTCTGTTAGAAGTAGCTAAAACTCTTACATCAATTTCAATATCCCTTTGACCACCAACAGGAGTTACCTTTTTTTCTTGTAAAACACGTAATAATTTTGCTTGCAAAGATAAAGGCATCTCAGAAATTTCATCTAATAACAAAGTACCTTTGTCAGCAGCCCTAAAAATCCCCTTATTTGCATACGAAGCTCCTGTAAAAGCACCCTTTTCATGACCAAAAAGAATTGCCTCTAACATGTTTTCTGGAATTGCAGCACAATTCACTGCAACAAAGGGTTCATTTTTTCTTGGAGAATATTCATGTAAATAATTTGCTAAAACTTCTTTGCCAGAACCAGTTGGGCCATTAATAAATACTGTTACATCAGTCAATGCTACTCTTCTTGATAAACTTAGCAGTTCAAAGGTCTTTTCATCACCTGCTGAATAAGAATTATCTGTAACACAACAATGAAAAATTATCTCTTTTGTTATTTTATTATAAATATCATTAAACGTTAGTCTCTTTAGTGCTCCACCTAATTCATTTAAAATAGTATAATCTTCAATGCTTTTATCTTCTGAAATAATAATAATTTTTTTTATTTTATTTTCCCTTGCAAAAGCTAGTAATTTTTCTTGGCCACCTAAATGTTTTTCATATTCTTTAGAACAAATAATTGTTTCAATATTTAACCCACTCAAGGCTACTCCTGAAAGGTTTGGTAAATCATTATTTTCATTAGGTTTAATTATTGATATATTTCTATTTTCAAAAAAATTACTTAAATCTTCAAATATATTTAAATTTTTACCTATAATTATTACATGATTCATAAATAACTCCTTAATACAAACTCAGAAGCAAGAAGTTTGCCAAAACAAAAATTTACAAAAATTTAAATTATAGACTTGAATATTTAAGGAAAAATATTTTAAAAAAACCTTTTTATTGAGTCAGTTTTATGACATTATATTGTTAATTATAACAAAATACAAAATTTTGACACATAAATGGCATCTGTCACAAAAATATCAGACCATAAAACCCAAAAGAGTAATAACTTTAATGTCAGAAGTTTAATTTCTGGTAAAAGCAAACAAACTGATGAATTAATAAAATTAATTCAAATGGTATCCAAAACGAACAGTACCGCTTTAATACTTGGAGAAACTGGAACTGGTAAAGACGTGATTGCAAGAGCAATTCATAACTCCTCTCCAAGAAATGGACCTCTAATAACTGTCAATTGCGCAGCTATTCCATCAGAATTATTGGAATCAGAACTATTTGGACATGAAAAAGGATCATTTACTGGAGCTGATAAATTAAGAAAAGGTAAGTTTGAACAATCAAGTGGTGGTTCAATGTTCCTCGACGAGATAGGTGATATGCCATTGGCACTCCAAGCAAAATTATTAAGAGCAATTGAAAATAAAACAATTCAAAGAGTTGGAGGATCTACAGATATTAAAATTGATCTTAGACTTATATGTGCAACTCATAGAGATTTAGAAAAAAAGTTGAAAGTGGCGAATTTAGAGCTGATCTTTTTTTTAGAATAAATGTACTGCCTATACAGGTTCCATCACTTGCTGAAAGAAGAGATGATATACCTGACTTAGTATTAAATCTTACTAAAAAATGTAGATACCGAAGATGAATTTAAGCCAAAATTTACAACTGATGCAATCACAGCACTTACAAGACATAATTGGCCTGGTAACGTAAGAGAACTAAAAAATTTAATTGAAAGAGCATGCATACTTTTTCAGGGTCAAGAAGTTACAAGCATAAATGTTACTGAAAACCTCTTAAGGTTGAAAGCTCCAAACACAATTGAAGAACAAAATGAGATTTGGGATGTAACATCAGAGTTAATGGATGAAGTTGAATTTGATGACAACAATGGTGAAGAAACTAATGTTGAATAATCTTCCTCATCCAAATAATTATAAAGATTGGTTTACTTTCTATGACGAAATTGATATTCGACGTCATTTACAAGATATTGAGATAATCTTAATAGAAGCAGCTTTAGAAAAAACTAATGGGAAGATTGCCAACGCAGCAGACATTTTAAAGCTAAGAAGAACTACCCTAATTGAGAAAATGAAAAAATTCTCAATTACAAAAAATGATAATAATTTATAAATTTTTAATTCTTAAAATTGTCTGCTTTGATATGATCAAAAATAAATATTTTGAAGATTTTAATCTTGGAGATAAGTATATACTTCCTTCAAGAACTCAAACAAGCGGTATTTTTTCAATGTTTCAGGGTGTATCAGGAGATAATGACCCAATTCACTATGATGTAGAATTTTGTAAACAAAAAGGTCATAAAAATATGCTTGCTCATGGTATCCAAGTTATGTCTCAAACAGCTGCTGGTGCAGGAATTTTTCCATCAGAGGTAAGACAAAGTTTATTAGGAATGATCGAAATTAGTGGCAAATTTCTAAAGCCAGTATACAAAAATGATACTTTATATCCAGAACTTGAAATCATTAATTTAGTTTCTCAAAAAACTAATAAAAAATAATTGAATAATGATTTTTAATCAACAATACTTAATCAAAAATAGCTGAAACTCAAGTTTTATCTTTTTTTTATACGTTCATCTGCAATCGATTTTTCAAGGAATATTCAAAAATACCTAGTTAAAAAAAACAATACCTATTAAAAAATTGTCCGATCTGAAAACTTTAAATACTTACTAAAAACTAAAATTGTACTTAATATTGAAACAATAGAACCTAACATGAATAACAGCTGTTTATTCTTAACAATAATTTAACAAATGCTATTTTTTAATTTAAATTAGATAATCCTGGCATTACAACAATTTTTAAAAATCTAAAAACCACTTACTAAACTAAAATTTTCAAATAAAATAGAAAAGATTAAAGTCTAAAAAATCCATTCCCATTTTGAGGTAATGTCATAGGTTACCCTATTAACACCACTTACCTCATTTATAATTCTTGTTGATGTATCAGAAAGAAAACTTTGATCAAATTTAAAATAATCAGCTGTCATTCCGTCAACAGAAGTTACAGCTCTCAACACACAAGCATAGTCATAAGTTCTTTTATCTCCCATCACACCAACAGACCTTGTTGGTAATAATACTGAAAAAGCCTGCCAAATTTGATCATAAAGGTTATATTTTTTGATTTGGTCAATGAATATTTCATCAATGTTTTGTAAAATTTTAACTTTTTTAATTGTTACTTCTCCTGGGCATCTTATAGCTAATCCAGGTCCTGGAAATGGATGTCGATTTATAAATGTTTTAGGTAAATTTAATTCATTTCCTAATTTTCTAACTTCATCTTTAAAAAGATTTCTTAAAGGTTCAATTAATTTCAAACCCATTCTTTTAGGTAATCCACCAACATTATGATGTGATTTTATGGTAACAGATGGACCATCATTAACAGAAACACTTTCTATTACATCAGGGTATAATGTGCCTTGAGCTAAGAACTTAATGTTATCCATTTTTTTTGCATGTTTTTGAAAAACTTTTATAAATAAATTTCCAATTATTTTTCTTTTCTTTTCTGGACTTGTAACACCTTTTAATTTTTCTAAAAAAAGCTTGCTTTCATTAGCGTAAATTAGAGGTATTTTATAGTTATCTCTAAACATTTTTAAAACTTCTGAATGTTCATTTTTCCTAAGCAATCCATGATTAACAAAAATACAGGTTAAATTATTACCAATAGCCTTATGTAAAAGGATAGCCGTCACAGAACTATCAACTCCACCTGATAGTGCACAAATGACTTTATTATTGCCAATTTTTTTTCTAATATTTTCAATCTCATCTTCATAAAATGATTGCATTGTCCAATCACGTTTAAAGCCTGAGATTTTTAAAAAATTATCAAATAAAACTTTTCCTTTTGGAGTATGATGAACCTCAGGATGAAATTGAACACCATAAAAATTTCTTTTTTCATCAGCAACCATCGCAAAAGGTGCATTTTTTGAAGTTGCTAAAACTTTAAAGTCAGGTGCCATTTCACTTACATGATCACCATGGCTCATCCATACTTCTTCGAGGTCCTTTTCAAACCAACCATCTAAAAATTTAGATTTTCTTTTTTGTTCTATAAATGCTCTTCCAAACTCTGATTTTTTTTCTTTTGAATTTATTTTTCCTCCTAATTGAAACATAAGAAGTTGTTGCCCATAGCATATTCCTAAAATTGGAATGCCAAGTTTATAAATAATTTTAGAAACTTTTGGGCTATTTCTATCTAGAACACTACGAGGCCCACCAGAAAAAATAATAGCTTTTGGAGATAATTCTTTTAAAAGTTTTTGATTAATATTTTGAAAAGGGTATATCTTTGAATATACATTAAGCTCTCTTAATCTTCTTGCAATTAATTGTGTAACTTGGCTTCCAAAGTCAATTACAAGTAAACATTCGTTTATATTATTTTTTAGTGTTTTGGTTTGTTTTGTCATTGTCGATAATTAGGAGATTCCCTTGTAATCATAACATCATGTACATGACTTTCTTTTAAACCAGCATTTGTAATTTTTCTAAAAACACAATTTTTTTTCATATTTTCAATATTAGCATTTCCAGTATAGCCCATTGCTGATTTTAACCCACCTACTAATTGATGAATTACATTTTCTATTGGTCCTTTATAAGGAACTTGTCCTTCAATACCTTCGGGAACTAATTTTAATTTTTCGATCTCTTCTTGAAAATATCTATCAGCTGAACCTCTTGCCATTGCTCCTAATGATCCCATGCCCCTATAGGATTTATATGACCTTCCTTGATATAAAAAAACTTCTCCAGGTGCTTCGTCAGTTCCTGCAAAAAGTGATCCAACCATTACGCCATTAGCTCCTGCCGCAATTGCTTTTGCTATATCTCCTGAGTATTTAATTCCACCATCTGCAATAACAGGAATTTTATTTTTCTTAGCAATCTTACTACATTCGATTATAGCTGACAGTTGTGGCAATCCTACACCAGCAATCATTCTTGTAGTACAAATTGAACCAGGCCCAATGCCAATTTTTACTACGTCAGCTCCAGAATCTATAAGGGCTTTTGTTCCATCAGGAGTTGCAACATTGCCTCCTAAAATATCTACAGAGTTACTAAATCTTGTTAATTCTTTAATCGTATTTAATACTTTTTTACTATGCCCATGAGCCGTATCAACAACTAATAAATCTACACCAGATTCAATTAGTTTTTCAGCTCTTTTTAAACCACTCAATCCAACCCCTGTGGCTGCCGCAACTCTTAATCGTCCATCACTATCTTTACAAGAATTTGGAAACTTCTGGGATTTTTCAATATCTTTTACAGTAATTAATCCAATACATCTTTTTTCTTGGTCAACAACAACTAACTTTTCAATTCTGTGCTTATGAAGTAATTCTTTGGCTTGTTCAGGTGAAATATTTTTTTTTACAGTAACAACATCTTTTGTCATTAAAGTTGTAACTTTTTCTTTATAATTTTGAGAAAATCTTAAGTCTCTATTTGTTAAAATACCATTTAATTTTTTTGTAATATCGTCAACTACTGGTATACCACTAATTTTATGCTTATCCATTAAAGCAAAAGCATCTTCAATTGAACTTTCTGGAGAAATTGTAATTGGATTAATGACCATTCCTGACTCGTATTTTTTTACTTTTTCAACTTCTTTTGCTTGTCTTTCTATCGAAAAATTTTTGTGGATAACACCAATGCCACCTAATTGTGCAATTGCTATGGCAAGTTTATGTTCAGTAACAGTATCCATCGCAGAAGAAATAAGTGGAATATTAAGATGAATTTTTTTTGTAAGTTGAGTTTTAACGTCAGCATCACCAGGGCCTATTGAGCTTTCTGAAGGCTGTAATAAAACATCATCAAAAGTTAATGCTTCTTCAATCATAAAAATTAATAAGATATTTTGAGTCTAATTTCAACCTTTAAAATCTAAGCAAACTGTATAACTTTCTACAGATTCTGGTCTGCTAGCTAAAGGTTTTATATTCTTTACATAATTAAATTTTTTTCATGATATTTAACAATTCGGTTTCAGTTCCCCCTTTAAAAGTTTTCACCAAAAATGTTCCATTTTTTTTTAAGTTTTTTAAAGTAAAATCAAGTGCAATTTCAATTAACTGAGTTGTTCTCAAATGATCTGTTTGTTTATGACCAATTACATTTGCAGCCATATCAGACAAAATTATATCAGGATAATCGCCTAAAAAATCAATTAACTTTTTGTCTATCGCAGAATCATTAATATCTCCAATAAATGTTTTAGATCCTGGAATATTGTCTACTGGCAAAATATCAACGCCTATCACTTTTACTTCATTTTCTGTAGAACGTACTTTTTGAACTGCGACTTGTAACCATCCACCTGGTGCACAGCCTAAATCGATAACCTTTCTGTTCGGTTTTAAAAAATTATATTTATCATCAATCTGTAGTAGTTTAAACGCTGCTCTTGATTTATAACCCAATTTGTTTGCTTCAATTACATAGGGATCATTAATTTGTCTTTTTATCCAATTTGTACTTGATAACTTGCGTTTATTAGATTTTCTGATTTTTTGTTTTTTACCTCTATTTGAAGGTGATAAATTTTTACCTAAATCACTCATCATCAAAACATGTTTTTGTTCCCAGATGGCATGCAGGACCTACTTGTTTCACAGTTAGTAAGATTGTATCATTATCACAATCTGATTTTATTTTTTTGAGATATTGATAATTTCCACTTGTTTCACCTTTAACCCATAATTTATTTCTTGATCTAGAAAAATAAGTTACATTTTTAGTTTCAATTGTTAACCTAATAGATTCTTTATTCATCCATGCCAACATTAGAACATCTTTGGTTTCTGAACATTGTGCAATTGCAGGAATTAAACCTGATGAGTTAAAATTCAAATTTTCAATATTAAAGTTCATTTTTTCTCTAGTTTATCTTACTACCTTTTATTAACAATGATAGATCTTTTCCAATACCCATCATAGACGGAATTACAACTAAAACTAATATTGCTGTAATGCCTAAACCAAATACAATAGTTGCAGCCATTGGAATTAAAAATTGTGCCTGTAGAGATTTTTCAAACATTAGAGCAGACAAACCTCCAATTGTTGTAAGCGATGTAAGCAAAACTGGTCTTAATCTATTTATCACTCCAGATATAACGGCTTGTTTAAATATCTCTAAATTAATAGTATTTCCTTTTATTAATTCATCTAATCTTCTTTCAATTGTTGAAACTAAAATTATTGAGTTATTCACTACTATTCCAGCAAGAGCTAACAATGCGAACATAGAAAGTATTGACATAGTCAAATTTAAAAAATAGTGCCCAAAAACTGCACCTATAAATGATAGAGGAATCATAATCATAATGGTAAATGGCCTTAACCATGATTTAAAAACCCATGTTAAAACAATATAAATAATAATTAATCCAATTATTGAACCAATAAACATATCTGCAAATGTTTCCTTTTGCTCTAGGTCTCTACCAGCAAAACGATAATCAAGATTATATTTTTTAGCTAACTCCACTAATCCATTTTCTAACAAAAAGTTTCTTGCTTGTGTTGTATTAACTATAGAAGAGTTTAAATCTCCTGAAATAGTGACTTCTCTAAATCCATCTTGACGAGATATTGAAGAAAAAGGAATTTTATTTTTTATTACTGCTATTTCGCTCAACATTACAACATTATTTTTAGGTCCAACTAACCTTAGATTTTCTAAATTACCATTAATTACATCATCTTGATCTAATTTAACTCTTACAATAACCTCTTCATCTCCTCTAGGAAATGTTGAAACAATTTTTCCATTTATTGCTGTTCTAATTTGAGATCCAATTTCTGATATGGAAAACCCTAATGCTCTACCTCTGTTATTTAGAACAACTACTCTTTCTTGAACACCTACTTCAAAATTATCATTTACAGCACTTACACCTGGAATTGTATTTACAATTTTTAATAAATCACTTGATGCATTTTTTAAAGTTTCTAAATCATTCCCTTTTAACCTAACATCTACATCTCTTCCTGGAGGCCCACCACGTGGTGCTCTAATAATAAGTTTATTTAACCCAGAAACTTTCTCGACATTTTCTCTCCAAACTTTTATAAATTCATTTGTTCTAACTTTTCTTTTATCTGCAGTTATTAATTCAACTACCATTGAGCCCTTAAGATAACTTCCCTTTTTATTTACTGTTTGGTCCGTTTCAAATGAAGCTGATTTTCCAAAATTACTCATACTAAAATTGACTAATTTTGGATCATTTTTGAAATGTAATTTTGTAAGTTGAAGACCTTTTTCTAAACTGTCAATCATTTCATAAGTTTGTTTCTTTTTTGATCCAGGAGACATTTCAAAATTTGCAATAATTAAGTCAGATTCTGGTGTAGGAAAAAAACTAAACTGTACCCTGCTACTTTTCATCATCCCTATAGAAATAAAAAACATCCCAAAAACAGTTACCATTGTTAAATATCTATAGTCATAACAGTAAGTTATTATTTTTTTAAAAATACCATCTTGAAAATTTTTAAACTTATTATCAAACCAAATTCTAAATTTTCCAGGTGAATAAGTACCCTTGTCAAAATGAGCTAAATGTGCTGGTAAAACCAAAAAACATTCAATCAAACTTGCAATTAGAACAGCACAAATAACCATAGGAATTGCAATAATTATTTGGCCAATTATTCCTTTAATTAAAAATAAAGGTAAGAACGCACCTACAGTTGTTAACATAGCACAAATCACCGGAGCAGACATTCTAGTGGCTGCTACTATAGGTGCATCATTATAATTAAGATTTCTGTTTTCTCTTAAATAATTTGAATGTTCACCTACTACAATGGCATCATCAACTACTATGCCTAAAGCCATTATTAATCCAAATAATGAAATCATATTTATTGACTGACCAGAAAAAAACATGACACCAAATGTTGCTAAAAACGCAATTGGTATGCCTAATGCCACCCATATAGCAGTTTTCCAAGCAAGAAAGACAAATAAAACAATTAAAACAATTATTAATCCTGAAATTCCATTTTTAACTAATAAAGATATTCTTTCTTTAATTAAATTTGAGGCTGTATTGTAAGTCATTACCTCAATAAAGTTTGATTTCTCTTTTTTAAATTTAATTAATTCTTTTTCAACAATTGCAGCTGTATTAAGGGCATCACTTGTTTTACTTCTACGAACTGAAATTTCTACAGCTGGATTTCCGTTTATATATTGTAATATACTTGAATCATCATAAGTTTCCTTGATTTCTGCAATATCTTTTAAAATTATTTTTCCACCATCATTAAAACTTTTAATTTGCAAATTTTCAAAATGTTCTACTAACCTCTTATCACCTGAAGTTCTAATACGTAACGAACCATCTGCAAAACTTCCTCCTGGAATATCTTTGGATTGCATAGAAATCAGTTTTGAAATTTCATTTAAAGATAATTTAAATTTTGATACCTCACTTTGAGGAATCTCAATAAGTATCTCTTCATCAGGCAGACCGATTAAATCAACTTTATCAACTCCAGCATTTAATAAATTTTCTTTAAATATTTTTGCTTCTTTTCTGAGTTGGGATAAATCTATACTACCTGATAAAACTATTCTAGTAACAGTGTCGTAAAACTCTGCTTTAGTAATTTTAGGTTTTTTTGTGTCATCAGGAAAATCAATTCTTGAAATTGCATTTTCCACATCAGACATTGCTTTTTGCATATCTGTTCCAAAGTTAAATTCTATTATTGAATAACCAAGCCCTTCAACTGATTTAGATATCACCTTTTTAACGCCAGATATTGGACGTAAGTCAGGTTCTAATAGTTGAACAATATTGTTATCAACTTCTTCTGCAGTTGCTCCAGGCCATTCTATAGAAACAGATATTGTTTCAACATCAAAATTTGGGAAAAATTGTCTGTTTAATTTATTTATTGATAAAAAACCAGCCAATAACATCAAAAACATAATAATGTTTGCTGCAGTTTTATGTTTTACAAAAAAAGCTAAAATTGAAGATTGAGGAAATTTAATCAAGTTTTACTCGTTAAAAATTAATTTAGTTTTATTTTAGTTCCTTCAATATTTGAAGAAAATCTATTCAAGATGATATCTACTCCACCCAAATTATCATTTTTTAATAAATAATATCCTGTATTAGAATGAAGAACATTTACTTGAATTTTTTTTGCTCTTCCGTTTTTAATTACAAATATATATTGTTTATTAAACAGGGCCGTCTCAGGAATTTTTATAACTGATTCAAATCTTTCTAATGGGTATATAATTTTGACAAAGCTATCAAGTGGAATCAATTCATTAGTATTATCATTAAATTTTGCAAAAATTTTTCCTCCTCCACTGTCATCATTAATTATACCTTGAAACCTAGTTATTATTGCATTTTTTTTGATTAATTTTTCACTACCTGTTTCCCATAGGACCTCAATTTTTTTTCCAATTAATTTTTCTGAAATAGAGAAAATTTTTGCAGGGACAATAAATTCAATTTCAACATGATCTAGAGATCTAAAAGTTCCCAACATTGAATTGCTTGAAACAAGCAAACCCTCATGAGCATTTACATCTGATATTATTCCATTGCTTTTTGCAATTAATGTTGCGTCCTTCAAATCTTTTTCTGCTAACCCAAGATTTATTTTTGAATTATTTAACATTTGTAGACTTTGTGAATATTTTATTAACTCTTCGTCATAAACAGATGGACTAATAACTTTTTTTTCAAGCATTATTTTATTTCTATCCAGTTGTTTTTTTCTTAAATCAATTTGTTTTGTCAATTCTTTAATATCTGTTTGAAGTCTCTGAACAATTAAGATAAATTTTTCTTCATCTAATTTACCTAAAACCTCACCTTTTTTTACTTTTCCACCATTTACAAATTTTTCTGATAAATAAGAAATTGTTCCAGACACTCCAAAACTGAGATTTCCTGTCCTTTGAGTTTTTACTCGTCCAAAAGCTGAAAGAAAAGGTTCATGATCTTCAACTTTTGCCACTAATGAATTAACAGTTATTTCATTTTCTTTTTGAACTTTTACTTTAGGTACTGGTTTTGTCATTTGCAGATAAAAATTTATTAAGAAAATAACTATTACAACAACGACTATGATTATTATTTTGAAACTATTTTTTTTCAGCCAATTTAACATTAATAAAGTCCTAATTTGTTAAGTTCATTGTTAAATTCATCATTAAATCCGTCATCTGTGATGTCAGGTGGAACGTCTTCATTTTCATAATATCTCCAACCTTGAAATGGTTTCATAGGTGTAGGTCTAACTTTAATTATTTTATTTTCAAGTAAAATACCAGCAAACAATTTATTATCATCTCCAACTATTTGTTTAATATTTAAAATCTTTTGCCTTACTAGAACTTTTCTATTTATAACCCAAAACAAAGAACCTCCATTGCACAATTCTTCCGATCTTTTTGGTTTATTCCTTGTAATGTGAATAAGTTCACCATTTTTTTCTATATTGTACTTTAATCTTACTTCAAGATCTTCTATTGATCGGATGCCAACTGCCAATTTTTTTAGATTCACTGTACTCATTTTGTATTTCACTATTAATATATATAATCAATTTACAAAATTACCCAAGCAGCAAGACCTAAAAATGTAAAAAAACCTATCACATCTGTTGCAGTAGTAAGCAAAATTGTACTTGAAATTGCAGGATCAATTTTAAACTTATTTAAAGAAAGAGGGATCAATGTTCCTAATATACCTGCTAACAAAAGATTTATGACCATAGATGCAGACATAATTATTGCAATTTGAAAGTCATTAAACCAAAGATAAGCTAAAATAGAAGAAAATATTGCAAAAAGAACACCATTAAACATTCCAACCCATGACTCTCTTAGTACAAATTTTTGTAAATTAATGTAACTTAGCTGCCTAGTAGCTAAAGCTCTCACTGCCACTGTTACAGTTTGGGTTCCAGCATTACCTCCCATTGAAGCTACTATTGGCATTAATACAGCTAATGCCACAATTTTTTCTATTTCTTCCTGAAATAAACCAATAACCATAGAAGCTATTATTGCGGTCACTAAATTTACTGATAACCATGAAAACCTATCTTTTAATGTTTTAAATATAGATGTGCGTATAGAACCATCACTAACTCCACCTAACCCAAAAAAATCTTCTTCTGCTTCTTCTTTGATAACGTCAACAATATCATCAAATATTATTACACCAATTATTCTATCTGCTTTATCTGTGACAGCCAAATCAACAAGAGCATATTGCTGAAACAATAAAGCTATTTCTTCTTGATCTCTTTCAACATCAACT
This sequence comes from Alphaproteobacteria bacterium, assembly GCA_038131545.1. Classification (GTDB taxonomy): domain Bacteria; phylum Pseudomonadota; class Alphaproteobacteria; order Puniceispirillales; family Marisalimonadaceae; genus TMED54. Next base: position 681,703 of record JAYPPQ010000004.1, on the reverse strand, counting down.
GATTGAAAATTGTTATTCATTATATCTTTTAATCTAATAGACCTTTTATTTGAAAGAAGTTTACTAAGAGATAATACGCCTAATAATCTTTGTCCTGGATCGATTATAAATATTGAATAAAAATTTTCATCTTCGACAAATTCTTTATTCCTCATATGATCTATTGTTTGCCCAACAGTCCAATAATCAGGAAAAGATAAAAACTCTCTTTGCATCAAACGTCCAGCAGAATTTTCTGGATATGTAAATGCTTCTTCAACAAGAATTCTGTCAGCTTTTGGTAATTTCTTGATGATTGTGTCTCTTTGATCTTCTTGAAGATTTTCTAAAATTTCGACTTCATCATCAGTATTTAATTCTGGTAGAGCCTTAGCAATTGCATTAGGCCCTATTCCTTTAATCACGTCCTCTTGAACTGTGTCCTCAAGATAAACTAAAGTTTCAGGATCAAGTCTCTTTGATAATAATCTTAAACAATTATCAAGTTGATCTTTTGGGAGCCTTTCCAACATATCTGCTTGATCAGCTGGATGTAACAAATCAAAAAGAAAAAGAAGTCTTTTTTTATGATTATTTTTAATACAGAATTTTATTTCTGTTTCTACTTCAGAGGTTAGTCCAAAAAGATTATTAATACTATCTTCTTTAGTTGAATCTATTATTGAAACATCATTTTCGTTTTGAATAGACATAACTCTCCTAAAAAAGATTTAGATCACATTTACTATTTCATGTTTCTAACTCTAAAAATTGTTAAAAAAAAGACAATCAGAATTTAAATATTTAATTCTTTAAATACTTTTCTAGCTATTCTCATTGAATCAATACCTGCAGGAGCGCCACAATAAACAGTTACTTGCAGAAAAATATCTTTTATTTGCTCTTTAGTCAGTCCATTATTTAAAGCACCTTTAATATGTAATTCTAACTCATGTGGTCTATTTAAAGCTGAAATCATTCCTAAATTAATCATTGATCTTTCTTTATCTGACAATGCTTCCTTATTCCAAACTTCACCCCATGCATATTCAGTAATTAGTTTTTGAAGGTCTGCTCCAAATTCGTCAGCTGTAGCAAGAGCCTTATCAACATATTCATCACCAAGAACTTTTCTTCTTTTGCTAAGGCCTTTATTAAACATTTCACTATTCATAATTTTCTCCTAAAAATATCCTTTTATAAATAAATTTATACCACATAAGAATAAGGCTATGTGCGTAACATGATAAAATATTTTATCTGATAACTTTGAATTTAACCATTTACCAAAAAATATTCCAATAGGAATTATAGGAATTAACAAAATAGTTATAGCAATTGTCTCCATTGTAAATATATCTAATTCCCAAAAAAATGGGATTTTAGTAAAATTCACAAAAAAGAAATAAAAACTCATTATACTTACAAAATTCTCTCTCTTTAATTTTAAAGGTAGTAAAAAAATATGAGCAGGTATTGCACCTGATAACGCAATAAAACTTGAAAAACCTGATAACGAAGACCAAGCAACACCTTTCTTATAATTAACTTTCACTTTTGTTTTATTAGTGACTTTTTTTTTATATAGATTTTTAAAATATCTTAATGATGTAATTATGGCTAATGATGCAATTATGAATAAGATAGTTTGATCATCTAAATATTTAAAAAAATACCACCCAGCGATTTGTCCAATGAACCCTCCAAGGCACATTATTAAAATAATTTTATAAATTGGAAATCTTCGCCAAACATAAATTACCCATAGATCCATTAAAACAATTAAAGGTAAAAATACTGCTAAAACTATTTTTGCAGGAAGTATAAACAACATTATAGGAACGCCCAATCCTCCTAAGCCTCCTCCAAACCCAGACTTAGATATAGCTACAACTGAGACAGATAAAAATGCGGTCAAATAAAATAAGACTGAATAATCAAAGTTAGAATAAGTTGTAAATAAATTTTCTAAAAAAAATTCCATCATAAAAATTTATTTATATTTAATTTATTTTATTTATTCTATATAAAAAAGTATGACCATAAGACCAATTAAGCAAACTTCAATTTCTCAACCAACACTTGAGGGCGCAGGAGTTAAACTGAATAGAGTATTTGGATTTGGAGATACATCACTATCAGATCCTTTTTTACTGCTAGATGATTTTAGAAATAATAAAAAAGAAGATTATATAAATGGATTTCCTTGGCATCCCCATAGAGGAATAGAGACAATAACATATATTTTAAAAGGTAATGTTGAACACGGCGATAGTCTAGGAAATGTAGGAACTTTAAAAACTGGAGATGTTCAATGGATGACTGCTGGCTCAGGTATTCTTCATCAAGAAATGCCAAAAGGAAACGAAAAAGGTGAAATGCATGGATTTCAATTATGGGCTAATCTTCCATCTTCATTAAAGATGACATCACCAAATTACCAAGATATTCCTTCTAATGAAATTAAGGAAATTCATGATGATGATGGTTCAATAATTAGAATTATAATTGGAAATTACAGAGGATATTCTGGACCTGTAAAAGGAATATCATCTGACCCAATTTATTTAGATATTTTTATTCCAGCTAATAAAATTAAAACTATTCCTATTGAAGTTAATAAAAATGTACTTGCCTATATCTTTGAGGGTTCGGCAAATTTTGAATATGCATCAAAACCACAAGGAGTAATGGTTGAAAAAATGATTAATGGACAGGAAGTTAACATACAGGATATGACTGGAAACAGAACATTGATTAATTTTGATAGAGGCGATGAGATTAAAATTAAAACCTCAAGTGATGGTGTACGTTTCCTTCTTATTGGAGGTACACCTATACAAGAACCAGTTGCTTGGCACGGACCAATTGTTATGAATACAAATGAAGAATTAATGCAAGCAATGAAAGAACTTAACAATGGGACTTTTATTAAAAAATAATTAGGAGAATGACATGAAAGTTAGCGTGATAGGCACTGGTGCAATGGGATCTATTTATGGATCCTTTTTTGCTAAAAATAATTTTGATGTCTTATGTTATGATGTTTGGGATGAACATGTTGATGCCATAAACAATAAAGGTTTAAGAGTTTCTGGTATAAGTGGAGATCATACTGAAAAAAAAATTAGAGCAACAACCAATTTTAACGAACTCAAGGACAGAGACCTTTATATTATTGCTACAAAAGGTGATGCAGTTGGATCAGTAGCCTCAAAACTTGCTGACTTTGATTTAAGTAGTGCTATTGTTTTGACAATACAAAATGGCTTAGGTGCAGCTGAAAGAATAGAAAAATTCATGCCAACTGAAAATGTTCTCTTAGGAGTTGCTCAGGGTTTTGGCGCATCAATCAAAGCTCCTGGCCATGCTCATCATAACGGAATGAGCATGATTAGAATAGGCGAAATAAACGGTGGTTTAACCGATAGATTGACAACAATAGTTAATGCCTGGGAAGAAGCGGGTTTTACTTCTAAAGGATTTGAAGATATTCAACAATTAATTTGGGAAAAATTTATTTGTAATGTAGCTTACAGTGGACCTTGTTCTGTTTTTAAAAAAACCATTGGTGAAATTTTAAATGATAAAGACATGACAGAAGTATCAATTCAATGTGCACTTGAAGCAAGAAAATTAGGTGATCTTAAAAAAATTAATTTTTCATTTGATAATACTGAAAAATATATTATCGATTTTGGAAATAAAATGCCTTTATCTAAACCTTCAATGCTTCAAGATGTTGAAGCAAAAAGAAAATGCGAACTTAGCTCCATCAATGGAATGGTTGTAACTTTAGGAAAAGAGTTAAATGTTAAAACACCTTACAATTCAGTTGTTAGTAACATCATTTCAGCAAGAGAAAAAGAATATTTACAGTAAAAAATACTATGGATAAAATCGAGCTAATTGGTAAGCCGAATTACAAAAAGTTAACTGAAGACTATAATTTTTTTAGGCTTTTTAAAAAAATTGAAAAAAAATTTGATACTTGTTTTCTCTTTGAATCGCTTGGGGAAGAAAGTTATATTTCAAGATATCATATTTTAGGATTTGACCCTAAATACATAATTTATCCAACTCATGAAAATCTAATTATAGAAAATAAAAATGGTAAGATTGATAAAATACAATGTAAAAACCCTTATTATAAAATTAGAGATGTAATCCCAAGTAATATTATTTCGAAAAAATATGCTGGAGGATTAATCGGTTACTTAGGTTATGATTGCGTTAATTATTTTGAACCAAGTTTAAATATAAAAAATAATGATGACTTCGAATCATTTAAATTTGGAGTTTTTTTAGATGGCCTTGTATATGATCAAGTTACAGGTGAGATATTTTACTATTATTATGATGAAGACAGATTTGATCTGATTGAAAAAATTTTAAATGAAAACTTTGAAGATAATTCAAAATTGTCTTGTAGCTTTCTAAACAACTCAATGACTAATGATGAACATAAGAAACATGTACAACAAGTTAAAGAAAAAATTATTGATGGCTATATATTTCAATGTGAAGTTGGATTTAAAAGTTTTTATGAAGTGAATGGAGACACTACTAAAATTTATGAAAAACTTAGAATTGTTAATCCATCTCCACATATGTATTATCTGAAATTTAAAGATCAAAAAATTATTGGTGCTTCTCCTGAACTTTTATTTAGATTAAAAAATGGTGAAATGGAAACCTATCCATTAGCGGGAACAACAAAAAGAGGGAAGAATTCTCGAGAGGATACCCAGCTTGCGCGTGAATTACTCAATGATCCTAAAGAGATTGCAGAGCATAACATGCTTGTTGATCTCCATAGAAATGATATTGGAAAAGTTGCTAAGTTTGGAACTGTAAAAGTTAGAAATTTAATGGATATAAAACGTTATTCTCATGTTCAACATATATCTTCTGAAATTGTTGGAATTATTGATGATAAAAATGATATGTTTTCTGCATTAGCATCAAATTTTCCAGCTGGAACTTTAACTGGTGCACCAAAAATTGAAGCCATGAAGATTATCAATGAAATTGAAACTTCTGGTCGAGGTCCATACGGAGGTGCCATTGGTCAATTTGGATTCAATGGTGATTGTACTTTTGCAATTCCTATAAGATCAATTTTTATTAAAGGCAAAAATGGTTTTATTCAAACATGTGGTGGTATAGTCCATGACTCTATTCCTGAAAATGAACTACTTGAAATTGAAAGAAAACTTGCTGCAATGAAATCAGTTCTAGAAAGTTTTTAACATGAAAGTATTAATAATTGATAATTATGATTCATTCACTTTTAATCTTTATCAACTCACTGGTGAAGTTTTGTATGAAGAATTTTCTAATGAGATAAACGACATTATTGTAAAAAGAAATGATGAAGTTAGTTTATCTGAAATTAAAAAAAATAATTTCGATAAAATAATTATTTCACCTGGTCCTGGATCACCTGTTGATGATAGTTATTTTGGAATTTGTAAAGAAGTAATAAAAGAACTTGGGAATGAAAAAATTCCTATTTTAGGGATATGTCTTGGAATGCAAGGAATAGTTCATGTTTTAGGAGGTGAAATTATACATGCTAAATCTCCAATGCATGGAAAATCTTCTTTTCTTATTCACAATGAAGAAGGAATTCATGCTGAGATCCCTCAAAGAATTGAAATCATGAGATATCATTCATTAATTGTCGATTGTTTAAAACTACCCAAAAGTTTAAAAGTTACTGCTTTTTGTAAAAACGAAGACAGTTACTTCACATTAAAAGATTTTAACCCAAATGAAGATGAAATCATGGCAGTTGAACATGAGAGTAAACCAATTTTTGGAATTCAGTATCATCCAGAGTCTTTTGCAACAGAAGGTGGAAAAAAAATAATTTTAAATTTTCTAAAATTAACTTAAAATATCAATATGAAAACCAAATCAATAAGAATATATGAACAGGGTTCATATGATGTTTTAAAAGTTGAAGAAACAAACATACCAATCCTAAAATCAAATGAAGTATTAATCAAACATCATTACTTAGGTTTAAATTATATAGATATAAATCAAAGAAATGGCTCTTATAAAATCAAAGAGTTACCAACCAATGTTGGTATGGAAGCATCAGGTATAATTGAAGAAGTGGGAAAGGATGTTAAAAGATTTAAAGTTGGTGATAAAATTACACATTGTATGAATTTAGGTTCATTCACTGAATATTTTGTTCTTAAATGAAAATCGTCTGGTTAAACTTAAAAACAACATTGATTTAAAACTTGCTGCTGCATCAACATTACAAGGTTTGACTGCTCAATATTTAACTCAAAAATCATGGGAAGTAAAAAATCAAGATTATGTTCTTATTCATGCCGCCTCTGGAGGAGTAGGACAAATTTTAACGCAATGGTCTAAAATTATAGGAGCAACTGTAATAGGAACAGTTGGCAATGATTATAAAGCTTCAATTGCAAAAAATAATGGTTGTGATTTTGTGATAAATTATTCAAATGAAAACTTTGAGAGTAAAGTAAAAGAATATACTAACAACTATGGTGCTGATGTAATTTATGATGCCGTAGGAAAAAATACTTTTGAAAAAGGATTAAATTGCCTTGCAAAGCGTGGACGAATAGTCAGTTATGGAATATCCTCTGGTAAAATTGATCCAATAGATATCAATAAGTTAAGACCATTATCTGCGTCAATTGCTACTGGAGGTCTTCTTGAATATACAAAAAATATAGATGAATATCAAAAAAATGCTGATGATTTATTTGATCTTGTTCATGAATCAAAAATTAAAATTCAAATACATAAAGAATATAACTTTGATGAAATTCAAAAAGCGCATATTGAACTTGAACAAAGAAAAAGTGTTTGTAAAATTATAATCAATTTGAGATAGTGAATTAATGTTAAAACTTGGAATTTTCATGATGCCAATACATCCAGCTAATAAAAATTTAGTTGATTGTTTGGAAGAAGATAGAAATCTAGTAATAAAAGCAGATAAATTAAATTATTCTGAAGCTTGGATGGGAGAACATTACAGCTCCTCAGGTGAACCAGTGCCATCACCATTTATATTTAATGCAAGTTTAATTTCAGAAACAAAACAAATTAAGTTTGGAACAGGTGTTATTTCACTTCCTCAACAACATCCAGCTATTGTAGCTGGACATGCAGCTTTATTTGATAATCTATCAAAAGGAAGATTTTTGTTTGGTGTAGGAGCAGGTGGATTAGTAAGTGACTGGGAACTTTTTGATAATCTTGATGGAAAAACAAGGGCTCTTACAATGCTAGACAGCATTGATGCAATTTTAAGTATATGGAACAGTAATGAAGCACTCAATTATAAGAGTGATTTTATAAACTTTAAAGTTGAAAATAACTATATTCCAGAACTTGGAATTGGAACATTTATAAAACCATTTCAAAAACCTCATCCACCTATCGCAGTTTCTCTAAAAATGCAAATTCGATGACAGCTAAATTTGCTGGTAAAAAGGGGTGGATTCCTATTTCTGGAAATTTTGTTCCTGCTGAAGATATTGCAACTCACTGGCCAACATATCTTGAAGGCGCTAGAGAAAGTGGAAAAAAAGGTGATTATGATTCATGGAGAGTAGGAAGAAGTGTTCTTATCACTGAAACATCACAACAAGCTAATGAAATCTTAAATGACCCTGAAGGTATTTTTACAGACTATTTTTTATACCTAAATACTGTAGGAAAACTTGCTTCAGGAATTTCAAAAAATGAAATCAACATTGAAGAAGAAAAACAAGCGTCAATTCTAAAGGCAAAGGATTTGATAATTATTGGCACTGAAAAAGAAGTTTTAGACAAACTTATAAACTTTATTGATATTGTCGGACCTTTTGGAACATTACTTCTTACCGGTCATGATCATTATGGTTGGAAAGAATTATGGTCTAATACATTAGTGCAAATGTCTGAAAATATTAGGCCTAAATTAGATAACTACATTAAAAATCTAAAAACTCTCCCAGCGGCTGAATAATTTTATTTTGGCATAATTTCTTGAAATGGAAATTTGTAGGTTTTTAAGGTAAACTCATTATTTCTAGAACGCTTATCTCTATCACCTTCTTTTTTTGGAATTACTTCACCCATTTGAGGAATACCAAATTGTTCTTGATTTCTTCTAGCCTGATCTAAACTATCTTCATTTTCTTCAGTCCATGGAAATTTGTATAATCTATTTTCTTTATTTTGAAGTGCCCATAATATAATCCATCTTTCACCTTTTTCGTAAATTACACTATGATACTGGTATACAAATTTTGAAGGAGGTCTCTCATAAAGTGGCTTTCCAATAAATTCATAATTTGTTATGAAACTTATATATATTGATAAAAATATAATTGGAACAGTCACAAAATATTGCCATCTTTTTTTAATGAAAAAAGGTAAACAACAAATAGCTCCAGCAAAAGCCCATATTAACATTAGCTGACCGCCACTAATTGAAAAATCTAACAATTAGGCACCCTCTTTCCTAATAATTTCATCTTTAATTATCAATTCTTCGGTTGGTTTAACATGAACACTTTGATTATAATCTATTCTAAATGTCATTGCAGGCAATTCTTGTCCCTCTTGACTGAAAAAAAGTTTTTTGTGGAACTCTTCTCTATAAGGGTTAATTTTTATAAGCTTTACAGATGCATGAATTAAGGGTGCAGGATTTTTTCTAGCATTGTAAAAGTGAACTGTAACAAGGTATGATCTAGGATCATTAGTCCTAATAGCAACAGTTTCTCTATTTTCTTTTAAATAAACTAATTTACCATCAGCATCATAATAAGTGTCATTAATAGTACCCAAATCATCTCTCTCTAGATGAATTAAAGCATCATCTGGTCGTCTAAAACTAACAACATGTCCTAAATTATCTTTTACCCACAAATCTAAATCATAAGGTTTCTCACCATCCCATTCTAATATTATAAAGTATTCTGCTTTAGGTTTAATTGTTTCTTTTTTTGCTACTGGATTTATTAACATGAAAGCCAACATGAACAAAAAAACAAATCCTATAAGAAGGTTAAATAATAAATCTATAAATCCAAAAGATGATCTATATCTTGGGTCATTCATGGTTGTTATTCTCTAATATGACCATTTGAATTTTTGTTAATACACTTGATACAAGACCAACAAGAGTAGTACACAAAGCAGTACTCATTCCTAAAGACATATCTGTAATAACTTCTTGAACATTCTCAACATTTTTAACATCAAGATTATCAAAAGCTGAACTTAACATTAAAAGAAAACCAGCAACGGTTCCAATCAAACCCAAAGTAACCATGGTTTCAGAAGAAAACCAAACATAATTAGATAGAACATTTCTATTAGATAGGTTTTTGTAGCTTAAAACACCTACAGTTAAAGTAGCTCCGATAAATACAATTATTATTAAAAAACTTATTTTTGTTTGATCTGCATCATAAAGTGCTTCAAACCAGTTAAAAGTATATATAAAAAAGGATGCAAAAAAAATAGTAACAACTTGTATCCACCACAATAAAAATGGTTTTGTTATTTTCATTAATTTCTCCTTATTATCATAATAATTACAACATTTAATTGTACGATTAAACAAGCGTTAAATAATTTCAAAATGAATATTTTAAATTTTGATTAATATTTTCCCAAATACTATTATTTCTAAATTATTAATAATATATTGAATATTTGTTAATAGTTTCCAAAATAGAAATAATTATTTTCTATTATTGTGTATTCTCTTTTAAATAAGAAACAATTATATCTTTTATATATTCAAAAGGAACAAACAATGACTAACAATAAATTTATAAATACTTTAACTTCTATTTTCGAAAAGATTGCGATTAATAGAACAAGACAAGCTTTGGCATTCTTATCAGACAATGAGCTTGAAGCAATGGGAATAACTAGAACTTCTTTAGATACAGGTGATTTCTACAATTACAAAGAAGTCGCAAATTTCCCAACGAAGAAGATAAGTAGAATTAAATCTACAAAAGCTAAAGCTGCTTAACTACAAAATTTTTTTCTAGATATATATTCCTCCTCCTCTTCTTATCTAGATTAAATACAAAAAGGGTGAATAATTTCACCCTTTTTTATTGCATTGAACTTAAATAAATATAATTTTATTAAATGAATTCTATTATCAAATTGTTTGAAGTTTCGTCAAATAAATCAAAAGGTTTCTTTTTAATAATAGCTACATACTTCATTTTTTCAATTATGGAACTTATAGCTAAAGACTTAGGTCAACGTTATGATCCTCTTTTTATTGTATTCACAAGATATGTATCTCAGTTAATTTTTTTAATATTATTATTTAATAAAGATTTTAGTAAATTATTAAAATCAGACATGCCTAAATTACAACTAGGCAGAGGTGCTCTTTTAATGCTAACAACATGTTGTATGTTTGCTGGATTAGCAACTCTTCCTTTTGCAGATCACATAGCAATTTATATGATAGGACCAATATTGACTATGATCCTAGCAATTATTTTTTTAAAAGAGAAAGTTTCAAACAAACAAATATTTCTGATTATTATAGGTTTAATTGGAGCTATAGTTATTGCAAATCCTGGTTCTAAAATTTTTAATCTATATATAATTTTTCCTTTTTTAGCAGCATTATTTTTTGCATTATTTACAATTTCAACAAAATACTTAAATAAAAATGATAAATCATCCACTACTTTAATTTATACAGCAATTTCAGGATCTTTTTTAGCAATCCCTTTTGGGATTTATTTTTTTGAAATCCCTTCTTTTTTCGATCTTTGTTTAATGATACTTATGGGAGTCTTAGTTACTTTAGGACATTTTTTCTTTATTAAATCATTGATATATATTAATGCCTCAGTTGCTTCACCATTTGTAAATATAACCCTTATACTAGCTGCATTTTGGGGATATGTAATTTATAATGAAGTTCCAGAAAACTCAACAATTCTAGGATCTATACTAATAGTTGTTTCAGGATATTATCTTACAAAGTTAAAAAATATATCTAATTAATTATTTAATCCTGCATTAAATTTAAAACCAACATCTTCAAATTTTTTTGATAAATTTGATTCAATTTTTTCCATTTGATCTTTTGCAACTTTTGTAAAAGCTATATCATTCATATCGTGAACACCTCCAGAAATTATAACTTGAAGCAATCCTTCTTCATTTGAAATATTTTTAAAAGATCTGCAGACGCCAGGAGGAATTGAAATTGTGTCTAATTCATTTAATATAATTTCTTCTGACCCATCGTCATTCCAAGCAATTAAAAATTTACCTTTTAAAACTGTAAAAGTTTCAAAAGTAGCCTGATGATTATGTAAACCTGGCCCTTGATTAGGTGGACATTTTGCAATCGTCATTGTAATTCCAGCAGCTCCTGTTATTGGAGCATTTTTATTAATTGGTGTATTGTGTGAATTATTCTCTAAGCCAATTATTGAAAGTAATTCTCTGGCATAAACAATATCTTTACCTTCTTGAGGAATATTTTTATCAAGTTGAATTGGCAAAGGCTTTAAGTCCTTAAAAACAGATACTCTTTTTAACATTTCTTCTTTTGAAATTTTACGTGTCTTCATAAATTTACCTCCTAAAAAAATGTTCAAACCATTTTATAATTTCTTTTGGATTTTCTTCTTGAATGTAATGCCCTCCATTTATACTACTTCCAACAACTTTATTAGTACAATATTTTCTCCAAGTTTCTAAAACATTACCATCAGAAACTTCTGTATGACTTTTCTTACCCCACAAAACTAACAAAGGACAATCAACGTGGTTATTATTTTCAAAATCCTTATTTTCCATATCTAAATCACAAGTTGGTGAGGCTCTATAATCCTCACATGAAGCACAAATAGTTTTCCAATTAAAACATCTCACATATTCCTTAAATGTTTTTTTACAGAAATCTAAACCCACACCTGGCTTTGATAGTTTTTTCTTCATAAAATAGGAGGGTGAAACACTGCTCATCATCTTTTCAGGAAAATCATAAGGTTGCAACATAAAAACCCAGTGCCAATAAGCCATTGACCAATCTTTATTTACATTTCTCCATAAATGTCGATTTGGTAATATGTCAATAACTGCAGCTTTAGTTATATTATTTTTATAATCTAAACATAATCTATGAGTTACCCGGGCGCCTCTATCATGACCAGCCACGTAGAATTTATCAAACCCTAGCTTTTCCATGATAAATTTAAAGTCATCACCCATAGCTCTAAAAGAATAATTAATATGGTTTTCTCCACCTGCTTTTGGGCCTTCACTATCGCCATAACCACGAATGTCTACAGCTACAATATAAAAATTTTTTATAAGATCTGGTAAAATTTTGTGCCATGTTAGTTGACACATTGGGTTGCCATGAATTAGCAATAAAGGTGGACCATTCCCACCATGGCTTGTATAAATTTTTGACTTGCCAAAACCTCTATCGGGAACATTTATAAACTCAGACTTCAATTTTGGGTGTAGTTTCATTATTTAGTTGCATCTCCAGATTCAACTAAAATTAAATCAACTAATCCAGATCCATTTTTTCTAAAAGATGAAGCTTTTTGATATTCTTTTGATGACCAACATTTTTCCCCATCCTCAAGTGAAGGGAATTCTATAATCACAAATCTATGGAACTGGTCGGTGCCTTCTAGAACTTTAAAGTCACCACCACGGGCCAAAATTTTACCGTTATATTTTTCAATTATATCGGGAACTAAATCTGTATATTTTTTATAATTAACTTTGTTTATAATTTTAGATCTAGCTACCCAATAGGCCTTCATATTTGGGTTTTAAGCCTTACTTAACTTTACTGCTGATATTTTACCATTCTCACCAGTTTCAAGCTCATAAGTCAATTTGTCACCTTCATCTAAATTAAATAATCCGGCTTCCTTAACTGCTGAAATATGAACAAATACATCTTTTTCATTTTCAGTTTCAGGTTCTATAAAACCATAACCTTTTTTTTTGTTGAACCATTTTACTGTACCGTTAGGCATAAAAACTCCTTTACATGTTTATGCTAAACTTAAGACTAGTTTGAACAAAACTTGAGCAAGTTAGTCTCATAGAGATATCCTCTATTTAATTTAGTATATATTTAAAATATAAAAATAAATTTAAATATGCAATTTTTTTATATGTTTTTATGCTCTTAAACAACTTTTAATTTCCAAAACATCTGGAAACATTTTTTTTAATCTATACTCTGCCTCTTTATTTGATAAAGAAGGTACAAACGCAACTCCACTACAATGTTCTATTTCAAAACTTATGTCTGAATTATCTTCTCCTCTAACCAGTGAACACAATTCTGGAAGATTGAACTCTAATTTCCATAGAGGAACTTTTCTTGGATAACCTAAGTATCTGGTTGTATTAGAAGAATCAATTGATAGTTTTTCAACAGTATTAATTTTTATATTTTCCATATAAGAAGCAATGATATATAAGTAATTAATATATAATTAATTTTTGAGGATACAATGCTTTTAGATATTAGAACTTATAGATGCAAACCAGGAACTATAAAAAAACATTTAGAACTTTATGAAAAAATGGGAAAAAAGCCACAATCAAGAAATCTAGGACAACCCCTATTGTTTGCAGTATGTGAAACAGGTGATCCTAATGAGTATACTCATATTTGGGTTTATGAAAATGCCGATGATAGAGAAAAGAAGAGAGCACAAATGTGGTTAGATCCAGATTGGATAAATTATACACAAGAAAGTGCTAAGTTAGGAGCATTAGAATCTCAAAAAAACAAATTAGTAAAAAATGTTGATTTTTATGATTTTAAAAACCCTAACAACTAATTAAGCTGGTTTTGCAGACCTGTCGAGGTAATCATCTCTTCTACTTAAGAAAAAAGAATAACTATCTGGCAAAAAATCTTTGGAGTTAGATAAACCAAACTTTGTAGCTGCTTTATAAACCCATTGCGTGTCAGCAAGAAGTTCTCGTCCTATTGCTATTAAATCAGCTCGACCATTAGTTATTATGTCTTCAGCTTGATCTGGTTCAATTATTGCTCCAACTGCCATAGTATTAATATTAGCTTCTTTCTTAATTCTTTCTGAATAAGGCACTTGAAAGCCTGGAATAATTTTTGATTTTGTCAAAACAGGTGAGCCTCCGATACCCCCTGAAGAACAGTCGATAATATCAACACCAGCTTTTTTAAGTTCTCTTGCGTAAGATATATTTTCTTCAAACTTTGTTCCGTTTTCAGCACCGTCCACAGAGGATATTCTAAAAAATAATGGAATATCATCAGGTAAAATTGACTTTATTGATTTTACAACCTCTAATCCAAAACGCATTCTATTTTCCAGGCTTCCTCCATAGTTATCAGTTCTTTTATTTGATAATGGAGAAAAAAATGAATGTAATAAATATCCATGCGCACCATGAATTTCTATCATGTCAAAGCCAGCTTTAATAGATCTTATAGCTGCATTTTTAAAATCTTCTTTAACTCTGTTGATATCGTCTAAACTCATTTCCAAAGGTGTTGGAGTATCAGCATTTACTGCAATAGCACTAGGCCCAATTGTCTGCCATTTTTTTTCATTCCCATCATTTGTTTCAATTGGTTTAGCTCCATCCCATGGCCTTAAAAAACTTGCTTTTCTACCTGCATGTGCCAATTGTATTCCGCTTCTACAATTATGTTCTCTAAAAATTTTGGTTATTTTTTTTAATCCTTCAATATGATCATCATTCCATATACCTGTACAACCATAACCTATTCTTCCTTCAGGCGAGACTGCTGTTGCTTCAATAAACGCACCTCCCAAACCAGAGAAAGCAAATCTAGAATAATGTTGTAAATGCCATTCATCTATAAAACCATTATTTGCTTTATACTGACACATTGGAGATAAAATAATTCTATTTCTAAAAATTTTATCATTAAGACTAAAAGCTGAAAACAAATTTGATTCTGTCATAAATCTAACCTTTATTTTTTAAATTATTTAAACGGTCTTCAGCACCTTTTACTAGAAAAGATAAATCTGACCCAGATAATATAAACTTCATTCCTAAATCGATGTATTCATGCATTAAAGTCTCATCATAAACACCACCCATTCCAGGTAGGATATTATTATTATTACAAGCTTGAATAACTTTTTTATATGCTTCTTTTACGTCATTGTGATTAAACTCACCAGGGATTCCCATTTCCATACAAAGATCATTTGTTCCTACCAGTAATACATCAATTCCAGGAACAGATGCAATTTCTTCCACATTATTTATTGCTTTAGGTGTCTCTAGCATTACTACAATAATTATATCGTCGTTAATTATTTTGGACACTTCACCAACAGGATATTTTTTAAAATCTAATTGAGGCAGTAATCCTGTCATTGATCTGTGTCCTTTTGGAGGAAAAAGGCAATTAGAGACTAAACGTTCTGCTGTTTCTTTGTCGTCTACATGAGGAAAAACTATACCTTGTGAACCACAATCTAAAACTCTTGTTGCATGATGATGAGCAAAATCAGGCACTCTTACGATAGGAGTAATGCCAGTATCTTGTGCGGCCACAGAAATCTGAGTTGCCATGTCAATATCCATACTATTATGCTCTAAATCAATAAACAGCCAATCGTATCCACATGTTTTCATGATTTTTCCAATATCAACAGTTCGTGCTTGCCTTATACCAACACCAAAAGATATTTCTTTGTTCAGTATTTTTGATTTTGTAATATTTTGAAGCTTCATCACAATTCCTCCACAAAAAAAAATCTTATACAGTTAAACTTTCATATCAAGCAAATTTATTTAATATTTGCACGATTTTCATATTTTTAATAAAATTAATATATGACTGAGGAAAATAAAAAATCAGATAGCTTAATAACTCTATTTGAAACAAAAAAATCCTTAACTATCACTTTACTTAGAGCCCGTGAATCTTTAATGATGTCATTTCGGCCAATGTTAGCAAAACATAATTTTACCGAACAGCAATGGAGAGTCCTTAGAGTGTTAGGTGAAAAAGGCCCTTGCGATGCAGGTCAATTAGCTACAGAAGCATGTATATTATCACCGAGTTTGTCTAGGATCATTAATACACTTATTGAAAATAACTTCATTATCAAAAAAGAAGATAAATTAGATAAAAGAAAAATTATTCTTGAAATTTCAGATGAAGGAAAATTAAAACTAGAATCTATCAAACCTGAATATATTGCGATTTTGAAATCAATTCAAAAACGATATGGTGAGGACAAAATTAATAAAATACTCAACCTACTCACCGAGATAATTGACTGGAGATCCAGATAAAAAATTAAAATTTTTCATCAAACTTTGCACTTAATTTTTTCATTGAAGATTTCGTTACATCATTTAAAAAAATTCCATTTTTCAGGGCTTCTTGTCTTTTCATTAAAGCTCTCTCTCCAGGTATATATATAGTTTTTCCAGGTATGGGTTTGTTTGTTTTTGCTTTATAAACAGTATGTGACATTTGTTTTTTAAACTCATCTAACCCTGAGAAAAATTCAGGATCTATAATTTGTATAAATGTTGATAAATTCATGCTTTTAGGATTATCTACTCTTCCAAATCCAGACAAACCTTGAGATAAAGCTTCAATTCCTAAAGCCAGGCCATAGCCCTTATGCCCATACTCCATCCCTCCAACAGGAAGAACTGTTCCACTTTTATCTCTCACTTCTAATGGATCATTACTTGGAACTCCTTCAGATGTTAATAAGCAATTGAAATCAAATTTTTGCCCATTTGCAATTTTTTCTGCAATCATATTATTTGTTGTTATAGATGCACTTATATCAATAATTACAGGCAAATTATTTGTTGGAAAACCTATTGCCATTGGATTTGGAGTAAAAAGAGGCTCAGTACCACCGAAAGGTGCAACTGTTGAATTTGAAGGGACAGAACTTTTTATAATTGCAATAAAACCTTCATCTACAATATTTTTTAAATATGCTGCAAGTGCTCCGTTGTGATGACTATTTCCAATTGTTACAGTTGAGACACCAAAGTCTTTAGCTTTTTCAATTCCAATTTTTAATCCCTCTTGGGTAAGCCAAATCCCTGGTAGTAATTTTCCATCTATTGTTATATTTGATTTTTTTTCAGAAATTATTTTGTAGTTTCCATTGATATTCATTATCCCTTTTTCAATGTCACTAACATAGTTTGGCAAGAGTCTAACACCGTGAGTGCTATGTCCCATCATATCAGCTTCAACTAAAATCTCAGAGGTGGCATGAGCTTTATCAGAATCCATATTTAATTTTATTAAAATATTTTTACAAAATTTTATTAAATTTTCTTTTTGCATAATTTTATTGGAAAAACATTAGTCTAATTTTTTATTAAATGGTTTTGTAGCTGCTATAAAAATACTTGAAACAATGAATATGACAGCAATAATATCAAAATTTGTTAAAAACACTCCCATGAAAAAATAATCTATTAAGATTGCTAAAACAGGAACCATCATAACAGAAATAGATGTAATATTAACTGAAAATTTTTGTAATACAGTAAAATAAGCCCAATAGGTATATGCGCTTGAAAAAAATATTGCATAAAAAATTATCAAGTAATGAATATAATTAGGATTTCCAAAGTTATTTAAGTCAAAATACAGAGCAAAGGGAATTAATGGTAATACACCAATAAGTTGTTGCCAACCAGCTACCAACATACCATCTGATTTGAATCCACCATATTTTACTATCATGGTACCAATGCCCCATGACAAACCTGCTGATAATGTTAAAAACAATCCTAAAATATTATCTATGACACCAATTCCTATCGATAATGAAAAAATTCCAATCATTCCAAAAATCAAAGCAAGAGTTACAGATAAATTGATTTTTTCATAACCAATTAGTCCGGCTGAAATTGTAGCCCAAACGGGCATAGTGTAGGCGAGAACAGCTGCCCTTCCTCCACCAAGTAAGGACAAACCATAAAGCATTAAAACTTGCCATAATGTAACATTAAAAAAACTTATAAGTAATAAAGATCTCCAGTTTTCTCTGGGAATGGATAAAGATTTTTTTTTATTTAGAACAAAAACAAATAACAAAATACCTGCAGGCACTCCAGTCATGACCCTAAAACTTAATGGTGGAATCTCTTCAAGTGCTATTTTGAATAAAGACCAAACAGAACTCCAAACAATTATCAAAAAAATTAATAAGATAACTGTTAATAAGTTTTTATTATTTTTTATTTTATTTTTTATCACACAAGTATCTAGATATGGAACTATTTACGGCCATAACAAAAGAAAGTTGTCCATTATCTAATACAGTAATATCTTGAAAATGTACCCAAGCTCTTTCAGGTGAAAAAGCAAAAGCTCTACCTCCTGCTTCATATAATTTATACTTCATATCATTAGTTTCTAAAAAACCTTGATATATAGAAAGTAATACAGGTTTTTCATCACCTTTAATTTTAAAAGTTTGTATACCATTAGAACGAATAGCCGCAGCATGCTTTGGCTTACAAGAGTATTGATCTTTTTTTTCAGAGGCAATTAAGCTATTATGAGAAAAAAAAGTAAATAAAATAGTTGTTAACAAGTAAATAATTTTTTTCATTTTTATCCTATCTCAATATTTAATTTTATAAATTCTTTTTCTAGACTTTTAGAGGTATTAATTTTTTTATCAACAACATATTTTTCATGATTAATCTCAACATCTTCCAAATTATATAAATAATTGACCATAAAACCCAAGGATTGTTCTAATCCTTTTTCAGAAGTGTCAGATAAAAAATTAATTCTTTCTAAAATTGCACCGTTTCCAATATGAAATCTTGCCACAGGATCATTTGGTAGATTATCTATTCTATTTGAGATAAAGAAATATTTTAAAATATTTTCGTTCAGTATAGCTTCACTTTTTTGAATTTTATTAGTAGATAATTTATTATACATTTTATTAAAGAAATTCGTATCAATCGATTTTAACCACTTACTAAATCCTGGAACTGGTGACAAGGTCACAAATTTAGATAAATTTTCAAAATTATTTTGTAAATCTTTGGCAACCTGCTTTATTAAAAAATTGCCAAAAGAAATTCCTTGTAAACCTTTTTGACAATTAGAAATTGAATAAAAAACAGCTGTCGTAGCTTCTTGACTTTTTATCATTAATCTATTTGGATCAAGAATTTCGTTTATTTTTGCTGGAATATTTTTAGTTAGAGCTACTTCAATAAAAATTAGGGGTTCGTCTTCCATAGCTGGATGAAAATATGCAAAGCATTTTCTATCATCGGGCTCTAACCTAGATCTTAACTCATCCCAAGATTTGATTTGGTGAACAGCCTCATATTCAATAATTTTTTCTAAAATATTAGCTGGTGTCTCCCAATCAATTGGTTTTAATATTAAAAAACCTCTATTAAACCAATCCTTGAATAAAGACGATAAATCAAAATCAATTTTTCGAAAATTTGGATATTTATCTAAAAGGTCTAGCAACTTTTCTCTTAATTTTACTAAGTTAATCGTTCCATGTTGAGTTGAATTCAAACGTCTGAATATCTCTGAGCGTTTTGATTCAGAAATTTTTTTAATGTCTTTATAAAAATTGTATTCTTTTTTCTTGTTATAATTTTTTAAAACTTCTTCTATTGAATTAATTTCTAAATCATAATCTTTTTCCAAATATTCAAAAAAACTAACTAATGTCTTGTGATCACATTGACTTAAATAATTCAATAATTCTTCTGAATAACTTAAAGCAGAAATCTCTCCTTTAGCATCATTAACATTTTCTATATATTCTAAAAGAGACTTGTTTTGTTTTTTTTCAAAAAGAAAACTAAAATTTTTTTTTCTATTCTTCTTATCAAATAAAGTATTTACTAAATCACTAAAAAAACTAAATTTACTCATATTTATAAATTTTCTTTTAAGTACTCTCTTGCCTTTTCAACTCCAGCTTCTCTAATAGGTATTTGTATTAAATCTAAACCCATTTCAACTCCACTTAATGTTCCCAAAAGACTTAAATCATTTAAGTCACCTAGATGACCAATTCTAAAAACTTTACCTTTTAGCTTGGATAATCCATTTCCCAAGGACATATTAAAATTTTCTAATATAATTTTTCTTAACTGATCAGCATCTTTATTTTCAGGAACCACAACTGCAGTTAATACGTCAGAAAATCTTTCCTCATTTTGACAAAAAACTTCCAATCCCCAAGCTTCAACAGCGATCCTAGTAGCTTTTGAATACCTTGCATGTCTTTTAAAAACATTATTAAGACCTTCTTCGTGAAGCATATTAATAGCTTCATTTAATCCAAACAACATATTGGTGGCAGGCGTGTAAGGAAAAAAACCAGTCTTGTTAAATTCTAAATATTCAGCCCAATCCCAATAAGATTTTCTAAGTGTTGACTTTTTTGAAATATCAATTGCTTTTTCAGATATTGCATTAAATGATAGCCCAGGTGGAAGCATTAATCCTTTTTGAGATCCTGAAATAGTAATATCAACACCCCATTCATCATGTTCATAATTTATAGATGCTAAACCAGAAATTGTATCAACCATTAATAATGCATCATGGTTTAAATCATCCAAAATATCCCTAACAGCTTTTACATTAGCAGTACATCCTGTTGAAGTTTCATTATGAACTATACAAACAGCTTTAATTTTTTTTTCTACATCAAGTCTTAATCTTTTTTCTATTTCGTTAGGATCTAAACCTTGTCTCCAATCTGTCTTTAAAAGTTCTACCTTAAGACCTAATTTTTGTGCCATATTGTTCCAAAGAGATGCAAAATGTCCAGTTTCAACCATTAAAACATTATCTCCATCATTTAATGTATTAACTAAAGCAGCTTCCCAAGCTCCTGTTCCTGATGCTGGAAAAATAATAACAGGGTTCTTTGTTTTAAAGATTGTTTTGATACCACTCAGACATTTCAATGCCAACTCTGAAAACTCTGGGCCTCTATGATCAATTGTAGGATAACACATAGCATTCAAAATTCTATCTGGCACATTAGATGGTCCAGGCAATTGTAAAAAATGTTTACCAGGTTTGTATTTTCGATCACTCATTATTAATCCTTGTTAAATCTTTAATATTATAAGAATATATATATATGTATTAAATACAAATAACACCTTTTTTAAAACGTAAAATTTTAAATGCCAAAAGATTTCGTACCAGTACCTCTTTCTGAATTAAAAACCATTACCAATGGAGAATTTTATGATGACGAATTTTCAAAAGGAAGGTATTCAACAGATGCATCAATTTATCAAATTCAACCCTTAGCTGTATTTATTCCTAAATCTAAAGATGATGTAATTAAAGCAGTTAATTTTTGTCTTAATAATAATATTTCAATTCTTCCACGTGGAGGGGGCACTTCACAATGTGGTCAAACAGTTAATCGTTCACTTGTAATTGATAATTCAAAATATTTTAATAAGATTATTGATTTTGATGAAAAAAATAAAACTTGTACTGTCGAACCAGGAATAGTTTTAGATGAACTTAACAAATTTTTAAAACCCTTTGGTCTTTGGTTTCCAGTAGATGTATCAACATCTAGTAGAGCTACCATTGGAGGAATGGCTGGAAATAATAGCTGTGGCGGAAGATCTCTTAAATACGGAATGATGAGAGATAATGTGTTGTCAATTGAAGCAATATTAAATGACGGAAAAGAATATTGTTTTGGTGATCTAGATATTGATGAACTAAAAAATAATTCTAATTTGAATGTTTTTAACAATAACATTTTTAAATTGTATGAACAGGTAAAGAAAAATAAGAATGTAATTTTAAATGATTTCCCAAAAGTATTACGAAGAGTTGCAGGATATAATGTAGATGCTCTTTTGCCAGATGCAATGTCCTACAGACCAAATGGAAAAAAAGGTGATGGTATAAACCTATCTCATTTTCTAGTTGGATCGGAAGGGACCCTGGGATACTTCACAAAAATTAAACTTAAATTATCAGAATTGCCTAGTAAAAAAGTGATGGGAGTATGTCATTTTCCTTCATTTTATGAGTCAATGGACGCTGCTCAACATATTGTAAAATTGAATCCAGTTTCAGTCGAATTAATAGATGACACAATGTTAAAATTGGCCAATGATATTCAAATTTTTAAACAAACTGTTAAAGATATTGTCGTAGGGAATCCAGCATCATTACTCGTTGTTGAGTTTGCAGATAAAAATCAAACTATAAACTTAGATAAATTAAATGAATTAGAAAAAATGATGCAAGACCTAGGTTTTAGTTGGGATAGTAAAGCTAAAACCGGAGGAGTTGTAAAAATACTAAATGACAAAGATCAATCTCGCCTTACAGAAATGAGAAAATCTGGATTGAATATAATGATGTCTATGAAAAGTGAAGGTAAACCCGTTTCTTTTGTAGAAGATTGTGCTGTAAATCTTGAGAATCTAGCTGAATATACTGATGGTTTAACGAAAATTTTTAAAAAATACAATGTGCATGGCACTTGGTACGCTCACGCTTCAGTAGGATGTTTGCACGTCCGTCCTGTTTTAAATATGAAAATTAATGAAGATGTTAAAAAAATGAGAATGATTGCGGAAGAAGCTTGTGCCTTAGTTAAAAAATTTGGAGGTTCTTTTTCAGGTGAGCATGGAGATGGGATTGTTAGATCAGAATTCATTGAAAAAATGTTTGATAAAAAAGTTAATAATATTTTTAGACAGGCAAAAGATTTATTTGACCCAAATAGAATTTTTAATCCAGAAAAAATCATAGATGCACCAAAAATGGACGATAGAAATTTATTTCGATATTCTCCTGCTTACTCAGCCTTGGACATAAAAACGGTTATGGATTGGTCTTCATGGCCAGGAAAATCTAATGGTTTTCAAGGCGCTATTGAAATGTGTAATAATAATGGATCTTGCCGTAAATTAGAAAATGGAGTTATGTGTCCTTCTTACAGAGTGACTAAAGATGAAAAAGATTCACCACGAGGAAGAGCTAACACTCTTAGATTAGCCTTAACTGGTCAATTTAAAAATGATGCACTTACTTCAAAAGAAATGTTTGAAACGATGAAACTTTGTGTTTCATGCAAAGCATGCAAGAAAGAATGTCCTACGAGTGTTGATATTTCAAAAATGAAAATTGAAATAGAAAGACTACGTCACGAAAAATACGGCCTTTCTTTATCACAAAAATTGGTAGCATACTTACCAAAATACAGTAAATACCTAAGTTATTTTTATCCAATATTAAAAATTTTACAGAAGTTAAAAATTTTAAATTTTATTAATGAGGCTTTCTTAAATATTTCAGCAAAAAGAGATATTCCTTTAACTAAAATGAATTATTTTAAAGATAATGAATTAGCTTCAGAACTTGATAAAAACATAACAAATCCAGTAATTGTTTTTCCAGATAGTTTTAATAGATTCCACGAACCTGAAAATATAAGAGCTGCAATAAGGGTTCTAAAGAAATTGGGTTTCAGTCCATTTCTTCCAAAAATTAATAATAAAAATTTATGTTGTGGTAGAACCTTTCTAACTTATGGATTAATAGAAAAAACAAAAAATGAATACGAAAATATTTTAAAAACATTTTTGCCTTTTTTAAAAAAAGGTGTCCCAGTTGTTGGATTAGAACCATCATGCATTTTATCTTTCAGAGACGAGTTACCCTCTTTAATAAAAAGTAAAGAAGCGCTTTTACTTTCACAAAATAGTTTCACATTTGAAGAACTCTTATTTAAAAAAATATCCAACTTTAATTTTAAACCATATAATAATAAAGTTTTACTTCATGGACATTGTCACCAAAAAGCTTTTGATGTTGTAAATCCAATTGTAGAAATTTTGAAAAAAGTTCCTAAAATTCAGCTTGAGAATATAGAAACAAGCTGTTGTGGAATGGCTGGTTCATTTGGGTACAATAAAGAAACTTATGAGGTGTCAATAAAGATGGCAATGGCTAAACTTATTCCCTCTATTTTAAAGTATAAAAATCCAACTGTTATAGCCGACGGTACTTCCTGCCGAGCTCAAATCAAAGACCAATCTGAAATAAAAGCTGTTCATATAGCAAATTTTTTAGAACCATTAATTATAGAGAAAATTAATTAATCATGAAAATTAAAACAACAAGTGCTCATTGGGGAAGCTATTACCCTAAAGTAAAAAATAAAAAACTTATATCTCTTGAACCTTATGAAAAAGATGAAAACCCCTCTCTAATTTCAGAGGGAATGATTGATGCAGTAAATGATAAATTAAGAATTCAAAACCCTTGCGTTAGATCTGGTTGGTACCATGATTATTTAAATGAAAGTGAAAATAATAATATAGCCTCTGATAGAGCTAGAGAAAAAAGAGGAAATGATGAGTTTATTGAAATTTCATGGGCAGAGGCTATAGATATAATTTCAAAAGAGTTAAACAGAGTTAAAACTAAATTTACGAATAAATCTATTTTTGCAGGATCCTATGGTTGGGCATCTGCGGGAAGATTTCATCATGCTCAAAGTCAATTACACCGTTTTTTTAATTGTTTTGGTGGTTACGTTAAATCAGTTACCACATATTCTTATGCAGCAAGTGAAACAATTATTCCACACGTGATAGGCATGCCTTATAGAAAATTTTTAGATCAACATACTGATTGGAATAGCATTTCAAAAAATACAGATGTAATCTTAATGTTTGGTAGTCTGCCATTAAAAAATTCTCAAGTGACTTCAGGAGGTGTGGGCTTTCATACAACAAAAACTTTTTTAAAAAAATGTAAAAATAGAAATGTCAAATTTTTTAATATAAGTCCTACAAATTTTGAGGCTGATAAATTAGTTAATGCCGAGTGGTTAAAGATCAGACCAGGAACTGATACAGCCTTTATGCTCGGTCTTGCTTATTTATTAGAAAGTAAAAATCTATGCAATCGAGAATTTTTACAAACACATTGTCATGGTTATGATAAATTTAAAGATTATCTTCTTGGCAATAATGATGGAATAAAAAAGGACCCTGAATGGGCTCAAACGATAACAGGACTTGATAAAACAGTTTTTCACAAAATTATAGATACAATTCAAAATAAAAAAGTTCTTGTTTCTGGCTCATGGTCACTTCAAAGACAACAATATGGTGAACAACCACATTGGATGATAGTTGTTTTAGCAGCAATGATAGGACAAATTGGTCAACCCGGGGGTGGTTTTGGTTTAGGTTATAGTGCTGAAAATGGGATTGGAAATCCCGTTAAACATTTTAAATGGCCTGCATTGAATCAATTCAAAAATCAGATAAAAGATTTCATCCCAGTCGCAAGATATTCAGATATGTTACTCAATCCTGGAAAAAACTTTACATTTAATGGTCAAACATATTCATATCCAAACATAAAATTAGTTTACTGGGCTGGAGGTAACCCATTTCATCATCAAATGAATTTATCAAAATTAAGAAAAGCCACATTTAAACCTGATACAATTATTACAAATGAGATATGGTGGAATAGCCTTGCAAGACATGCTGATATAGTATTACCTACTACAACAACACTTGAAAGAAATGATATTGGTTTCAGACATTGGGAACAAACCGTTTCACCAATGCATAAGGCAATAGATCCTGTAGGAAATTCAAAAAATGATTTTGATATATTTTCTTTAATTTCAGAAAAGCTAGATTTTAAAAAACAATTTACAGAAAATAAAAATGAAGAAGAATGGCTTAAAACTTTGTGGAGTGAGGCAAAAGAAAGTGCAAAAGAAAATAATTTTTATCTTCCTGATTTTGATGAATTTTGGAATGGAGGATTTTTTGAAGTTTTAAAACCTACACATGAACAAATATTAATGGAAGATTTTGTAAAAAAACCTGAACAATTTCCTTTATCAAATCGTTCTAAAAAAATTGAAATTTTTTCAGATGAGGTGGATAGTTTTAACTACTCTGATTGCCCAGGTCATCCTAAATGGCTAGAACCAAAAGAATGGCTAGGCTCAAATACAACAAAAACATATCCATTACATCTAATTTCCGGTCAACCTGAAAATAGACTACATAGTCAACTTGATAACGGTAAACACAGTAAAAAATCTAAAATCCATGGAAGAGAACCGCTTTTAATAAATCCAAATGACGCAAAAATAAGAAATTTAAAAAATGACGATATTGTCAAAGTTTTTAATGATAGAGGTTCATGCCTAGCAGGTATAAAAATTTCTGATGATGTAATGGAAGGAATTGTATTTCTACCAGTTGGTGCTTGGTATAATCCTGCAGTTGATGATGACACATTTTGCATTCACGGCAACCCTAATGTTCTAACTGATGATATTGGTTGTTCATCTTTAAGTCAGGGTCCTTCGGCTCATTCTACTCTAGTTGAAATACATAAATGGGAAAAAGATTTGCCTTCTATTACAATATTTAATGCACCAGTTTTAAAAAAACTAAAGCTCTAGGGCATCCAATCTAATTTTAGCAATCTTATGAACTTCATTAATTGCAGTTAAAAATTCTTCCTCATAATTATTATCAACTCTTTTTTTCATTGATTTAATTATATCTAATCTATTTAGTCCTTTAACCGCTATAATAAATGGAAATTGAAACTTTTCTTTGTAGGATTTGTTAAGTGATTTAATTTCCTCATATTCTTCTTCTGAACACTGATCTAAACCAGCAGATTTTTGTTCTTCTTGAGATGATTCTGTAAGGCTAGATAACTGATTTTTTTTAATTCCAAGTTCTGGATGAGCTCTTAATAACTTTAGTTTTAAATTATCTGAGCTTTTATTTACAACTTTTTTCATAGCTGATCTAAGCTCATTTATTGTATTTGGAATATTAGATTTATCCTCAATAACGCTTTTAATTACCCAATCAGAATGTTCATATATCGACTCAAATAAAGATATAAATTTTGATTTTTTAAAATTTTTATTTTCAAAATTGATAATTTCATTTTCCATTTCTTTGCCTCAACATATATGATATAAAAATTTATGGCTGGGTTAACTACACATGTATTGGATACAAGCATTGGCAAACCTGCACATAATATTCTAATAGAATTATTTTTTTTAAACAATGAAGTTAAAAATAAAATTTTAGAATGTACTACAAATAAAGATGGTCGTGTCGACAAACCTCTACTTTCTGATGAAAATTTTAAGTTTGGAAATTACCAACTTGTGTTTCATGTAAAAGATTATTTTTTAAAAAATGAAATTGTAAATTCCGATTATTCATTCTACGACAAAATTACTATCGATTTTTCTATTTACGATCAAAGTCATTATCATATTCCTTTGTTAGTTTCCCCATTTGGTTATAGTACATATAGAGGAAGCTAAAGTGTCTTATATTTTACTCGAATGGACTGAATTTTTAGTTAGGTGGTTGCATGTGATTGCAGGAATAGCTTGGATTGGTTCAAGTTTTTATTTTATTGCTTTAGATCTAAGTTTAATCAAAAGAAAAGATATCCCCAAAAATGCTCATGGGGAAGCTTGGCAAGTTCATGGAGGAGGATTTTATCAAATAGTAAAGTATCTTGTTGCTCCAGAAAAACTTCCATCTCAACTTACTTGGTTTAAGTGGGAAGCTTATGGAACTTGGATATCTGGTTTTTTACTTTTAATACTTGTTTATTATATTAGTGCTGATCTTTATATGATTGAAATTGAAAAGTTTGATATCTCAAATTGGGAAGCAATATCATTATCATTAATAGGAATTATTTTAGGATGGGTTTTATATAATTTTATTTGTAAAAAAACTGTAAATCAAAACAATACGATATTATCAATATTTATACTCTTAGTATTTACATTATTTAGTTGGTTATATTTTGAAGTTTTTTCTCATCGAGGAGCTTATATGCAAATTGGTTCGATGTTAGGAACTATAATGGTTGCTAATGTTTTAATGATTATAATTCCTGGACAAAAAAAAGTAGTTAAGAGTTTACTTGAAAATAAAACACCTGATGCAATTCATGGAATAACTGCAAAACAAAGATCTTTACATAATAATTATTTAACCCTTCCAGTAATATTTATTATGATAAGCAATCATTATCCAGCTATATACGCTACTGACTATTCGTGGATAATAATTTCACTAATTATAATTGTTGGTGCATTAATAAGACATTTTTTTAATATAAAACATTCTGGAAAAAAACCTCCTTATCTCCTCTGGATTCCAATTTTAATAATTGTTTTATTCTCTGTTTATTTATCAGACAAAGGAAAACCCAATTTGACAGAAAATAAAGAAAGTTCAAATTTAATTATAGAACAAATTCCTAACGATCTAATTTTAGCATCAGAAGAGATAATCGTCTCTAAATGTTCAATGTGTCATGCAAAAGAACCACTGTGGGAAAACATGGAACGTTCTCCAAAACTAGTTAATCTTGAAAATATAAATGATTTAATTAAAAATATAGAAGGGTGTTTATTCTCAAGCTGTAGTGTCATACGCAATGCCACCTGGTAACGTAACTTTTTTAGAAAACTCAGAACGTAAAGTTTTAAGTAACTTATATAGGTTTGTTAAAAATCTTTAATTAACTAAGCTTATTATTTTTTATTCAAATTGATTTTTTAAACAATTTATATTTTGTTACATTAACACATGACATTTTTTTCATCCCATGTTATGTCAACTTTCTGATCTAATTTGAATTCATTTTTAAAAAACAATTTATCATCAACTAATATTTGTAAATTAATATTTTGATTTGAACACATCAATTTAACGTTTTCACCTTGAAACTCAATATCTTCTATTATCATAGTATTATCGTTTGATTTTTTTGTTTTAACTATACTCATTTGATCCATTCTTACAGCGATTTTTTTATCCTTTAAATAAACTACATTATGACTTCCCACAAAGTTTGCTACAAACTCATTTTTTGGTTTATTGAAAATATTATAGGGAGTATCAAATTGTTCAATTATTCCATTATTCATGACAACTGCTATATCAGCTAATGCTAATGCTTCTTCTTGTGAGTGCGTTACATGAATAAAAGTAATACCTAATTTTTTTTGTATGTTTTTTAACTCTGATCGCATTTTTATTCGAAGAAATGGATCAAGTGCTGAAAGAGGCTCATCTAATAATAGAATTGAAGGACTTGTTATTAATGATCTAGCTAGTGCTACTCTTTGTTGCTGGCCTCCAGATAATTGATTTGGATACCTATCAGAAAAGTTTTTCATTTGAACCATTTCTAAAATTTTTAAAGCAGCGGAATATCTTTTCTCTTTACTTATACCCTTAATCTTTTGTGGAAATGCAACATTATCTAAACAATTTAAATGTGGGAAAAGAGCATAATTTTGAAACATCATTGACGTTCCTCTTTTAGAAGGTGGTAAATTATTTATTATTGTATCGCCTAATAATATATCACCATCTGAAATTTCTTCATGACCTGCAATCATCCTTAATGTAGATGTCTTTCCACATCCTGATGGTCCTAACAAACAACAATATGATCCAGCTTTAATTTTTAAATTGATATTGTTTACTGCAACAATACCATCATATTTTTAAGTAATTTGGCTAATTCTAAGTTAAGTGGTTTCGACATTGATTTCTTCAAAATATAAAAACGAACTATAAAATAATTTAAATTAAAATCTATAAATGAACAATGCAAAAAAATTAATCAATTTTCAAATAAATTTATTAAATTTCATTTTATTGATTAATAAACTATCAAATTAATTTATATTTAATCCAATAAAAAGGAGTATTTATGTCAAAAAAATTAACAAAAAAATTTCTAGAAGAAATTTTTTAAAATCATCCACAGCTTTAGCTGGTGCTGCTGTAGGTTCTGGATTAATTACAGGTTTCCCAGCAATACATGCTTCAGGTACACCAACAATTAGATACCTAGGTACTGCAGTTAACATGGGATCAGAACCTGAAAAAAAATTGTTTGAAGATACAGGTATCAAAATTAAATATATTTCAAAAACGACAGACGAAGTTGTAAAAACAATTCTTACTCAACCTAACAGCTTCGATATTGTTGATTCTGAATATTTTAGCATGCCAAAACTTGTTCCATCTGGAAGTCTATTAGGCATGGATACAAATAGAATCAAAGAATGGAGTAATGTTGTAACTGCTTTTACTGAAGGTAAAGTTAATGGGAAAACTATTGGCGATCAGGGTACAGCACCTAAAAAGGTTTTATATCTAAAAGGTCCTAAATCTAAAGAATTTACTTCAGAGCCCTCAAGGTATGTAACCTTAATCCCAACAGTATACAATGCAGATACATTAGGAATAAGACCAGATTTAATTAAAAGACCAATTTCTACTTGGGCAGAATTGTTAAATCCGGAATTTAAAGGCAAAGCCTCAATCCTAAATATACCTTCTATAGGTATCATGGATGCAGCTATGGTTGTAGAAGCAATGGGTGAATACAAATATCCTGATAAAGGTAATATGACAAAAGCTGAGATTGATCTTACAATGAAAATTTTTACTGAAGCAAAAAAAGCAGGACAATTTAGAGCTTTTTGGAGTGACTTTAATGAGAGTGTAAATTTAATGGCATCAGGTGAAGTCGTAATTCAATCAATGTGGTCACCAGCTATTACAGCCGTTAGATCCCAGGGAATTCCTTGCGTTTATCAGCCACTTAAAGAAGGTTATAGAGCATGGGCGGCTGGTTTTGCATTACCATCAACTGCAAAAGGAAGACAAGCAGATATTTCTTACGAATACATAAACTGGTTTCTTTCTGGTTGGATGGGCGCCTATTTAAATAGACAAGGCTATTACTCTGCTGTTCTATCGACTGCTGAAAAGAACATGAAATCTTATGAGTGGGATTACTGGATGAAAGGTAAGCCAGCATCTCAAGATATACTTTCTCCAACTGGAAAAAACTAGCATCTAAAGGTGAGATAAGAGACGGTGGATCTTATAATGACCGTATGGGCGCAGTTGCTTGTTGGAATGCTACCATGGATGAAAACAAATACATGGTTAGAAAATGGAATGAAATGATCGCATCCTAATTTCAAATTGTAGAGAGTAATTTTATTTATTGCTCTCTACAAATTTTCCATCTAAAAAATAAATATGAAAATTAATAAATACTTTTTGTTAGCACTGCCCTTTTATATAAATTTCATATTTTTTTTTATAATACCCCTCATTTTAACAATAATTGTTAGTTTTTGGGATTACACTGAATATTCAATCATTCCTGATTTTATTTTTGAAAATTATAAATACATTTTTAATAATTGCTTTAAATTTTCTACAGATTTATGCGTAACTTTTAAAACCTATTTATCAACTTTTTATTTTTGTTTTATGGCATGGTTTTTACATTAATTATTGGTTTTACTGTTGCGTATTTTTAGTATTTCATGTCAGATCAGTAGGAATGCAGATAGTATTATTTTTGATTTGTACAATTCCATTTTGGACTTCAAATGTAATAAGAATGATCTCATGGATACCACTTCTTGGAAGAAACGGTTTATTTAATTCTTTTTTGATTTCAACTGGCGTGATTGATGAACCACAAGAATGGTTTTTATATTCGGAATTCTCTGTGATTTTAGCTTTTATTCACTTGTATACTTTATTTATGATTGTTCCAATTTTTAACTCTCTAATTAGAATTGATAAATCTCTTATTGAAGCTGCTTATGATTCAGGTGCTAATGGTTTCCAAATTTTGACTAATATAATTATACCACTATGTAAACCTGGAATTATAATTGGATCAATTTTTGTAATTACAGTCGTTATGGGTGACTTTTTAACTATTGGTATTATGGGTGGTCAACAAATAGCTTCAATTGGGAAAATTATTCAAGTTGAAATGAGTTACTTACAATTACCTGCTGCTGCTGCAAACGCTGTAATTCTTCTTTTTATAACTTTATTATTAATTTGGACAATGACCAAATTTATTGATATCAGAAAAGAACTTTAAATGTTAAATAAAAAGGGTAAATCATATTATTTTTGTTGGACTTTTTTCATAGCATTCGTAATTTTTTTATATGGTCCAACTTTTACTATTGTTGTGTTAAGTTTCCAAGGACCAGAGGGTGGTTTAACGTTCCCAATGAATGGATTTTCCTTTCACTGGTTTCAAAAACTTTGGGAAGGTGGCGGTTATGTTGATATTGGCTCTGCTTTTAGAAGATCAATATTTTTAGGATTAATCTTAATGATATTGACCGTATTACTGTCCTTATCTGCTGGAATGGCATTTAGAAAAAAGTTTTTTGGCTCTCATTTTTATTTCTTATCACTGTTTCAAGCTTAATTGTACCTTCAATAATTATTTCTTTAGGTATAGCTTTAGAATTTAGACTTTTAGATGACACAATTAAATTTTTAGGTGAAAAATATAACATTAACTGGATAATTGAAGAATTTCAAACTACATTAAACATGTATTCAAGTGGTCTAGGAGCACAGCTAACTTGGACACTTCCTTTTGGTTTATTAATTATGTTTGCAATTTTTAATAGATTTGATAAGTCATTTGAAGAGGCATCTATGGATCTAGGTGCATCTTCTTGGCAAACATTCAAATTTGTTGTATTGCCCATTATAGCACCAAGTGTAATTGGAATAGCACTTTTTGGATTTACATTATCATATGATGAATTAGCTCGTTCATCTCAGGTTATGGGAGCAACAAATACATTGCCACTAGAATTAAAAGGACTTACAACAACAGTAACAACCCCTGTGATCTACGCACTAGGAACATTAACCACTGGAGTGTCTTTTCTTGCAATATTCATAGCAATAATTTTATTTATGATTATGAGAAAAAAATAAAAGAGAGATTATTATTTTGAAAAAAATTTGTGTTATAAATCCAAATACATCAGATTTGATGACAAACAATATTGATAAGGTTGCGCAATCTTTTGCATCAAATAATACAAAAATATTTTCAATTAATCCTAAATTTGGTCCCGAAAGCATTGAAGGTTACTATGATGAAGCCTTTTGCATTCCAGGTATCATATCTGAGATAAGAGCTAATCCTGAATATGACGCATACATTGTAGCATGTTTTGATGACACAGGATTAGATGCGTGCAGAACTATTACAGACAAACCAGTTATTGGAATAGGCGAAGCTTCTTATCATGCCGCAAATATGTTAGGTGGGCATTTTTCAGTAATTACAACTCTAAAAAGATCAATACCAGCATTGAAAAAGAATTTAAAAAATTATGGACTTTATGATAATTGTGTTTCTATAAGTTCCGTTGATATACCAGTTTTAGAATTAGAAAGTAATTTGAATTTAACTGAGCAAAAGATTGAAGATAAAATTAAAGAAATTTTAGATAATTCTGATACTGAAATTTTTGTTTTAGGATGTGCAGGAATGGCTGATTTTGCTGTAAAAATGAAAAAAAAATATAATATTCCTGTTATTGAAGGTATTTCAGTCGCTGTTAAATTTGCAGAATCATTTATTGATTTAGATTTAAAAACGTCCTCTCGAAATAGCTTTGCAATGCCCAGAAGTAAGAAATTTACTGGTATGTTTAAAAATTTTGAAGTTTAAATAATTATGAATGTTACAGTTTTAGATCATCCATTAATCAATCACTATATGACTATTATTCGAAATAAAAATACATCGAGTAGTGAATTTAAATCTTTGGCTAAAAAAGTTTCTGTTTTGATGGGATTTGAGGTGTTTAAGGAATTATTAGTAAATAACCATAAAATTGAAACACCGATTGGAAGTTATAGAGGTCTTAAAATTAATGAGCCATACCCATGTCTTGTCTCTATCTTAAGAGCAGGTTCAATTATAGTTGATGGTTTATCTGAAATTTTTCCATATTGTTCAACGGGTTATATTGGTATTTTTAGAGACGAAAAATCATTAAGGCCTCAAACTTATTTCGAAAAATTGCCAAAAAATATATCAAAAAGAAAAGTATTTTTATGTGATCCAATGCTTGCTACTGGAGGAAGTATTATTAAATCCATCCAAATTTTAAATAGTTATGATTGTAATGACATATCTATAGTTACTCTTTTATCAAGTGAAATTGGTATAAAAAATGTTGTTACAAAATATCCTAATTATAGAATTTATACTGCACAGAAAGACTTAGATTTAAATGATAAAGGTTTTATTGTTCCTGGATTGGGTGACGCTGGCGATAGGTTGTATGATACTTAGTTAAAAGCAATTTAAACCACCTTCTAATTCTAAAAACTTTGAAACTTCTTCTATACCTACTTTATTCTTCATTTGTCCAAAAATATAAGGTAAACCATCTCTAGTCTTTTCAACATCAGTTTTCATTTCTTCAAGATTAACATCTACATATGGTGCCAAATCAGTTTTATTTATGATTAAAAGATCAGATTTTTTTAAGGCAAGACCTCCTTTTCTTGGAATATCACCTCCCATTCCAACATCAATAACATAGATAGTTAAATCTACAAGTTCTGGACTAAATGTTGCTGCTAAGTTGTCTCCTCCAGATTCAATCAAAATCAAATCTAGATCTGGAAATTTATTTTTCATTTCATCAACTGCTAACAAGTTTATTGATGCATCTTCTCTTATTGCAGTATGAGGACATCCACCAGTTTCAACGCCTTTTATTCTTTCAATAGGCAATGCTTGTTTTTTCATTAAATACTCTGCATCCTCAACGGTATAAATATCATTTGAAATTACAGCCATAGATATCTTATTTGATAATGCATTACATAAGCCTTCAGTTAAACTAGTCTTACCAGCACCTACTGGACCTCCAATACCTATCCTCAATGGACCATTGAAATTTTTCATGAAATATAAATCCTTGATGTTAATTTTTCGTGATGAATACTATGTAAATCTAAATTAAAAGTTATACCACCAATATCTTTTAAATTTAATTTTTTTGATTTTTTAAAAAAGTTTTCAGCAATAGATGTTGATTTTAATAAGCAGTCCTGTCCAATTTTTTGTCCTAGTGGGATATGCTTTACACAAATATTAATTAAATTTGAAATAAATGACTGAAAATAAAATGTAATGAGTTTATCAAAAGGAATCTTAAAATATAAACCTGCTTTTCCAATACATATTGGATAAGATAAATTTGGTTCTAAATCAAAACCCCATGTTTCCTTGAGTATTTTACTAAAAGATTTACCTAAAGAAATTGTTTCCAAATATCTCTCTTTGCTTGCCGCGTTAGCTAGAACAATATCATTTAATTCATAACCTTCATACGTTTCTTTTATATAAATAAAATCATTTTTTAAAGTGCCATGATTAGTCAATACATCAATACATTTCAAAATATCTTTTTCATCTTTAATATATTTATTATCTATCATAGCCTCTAATCCGTGAGAATAGGCAAATGATCCTATTGGAAAAGATGATGAAAACCATATCTGTAATATTTGATTCTGTTTGATATCATCTGAAAAATTAGTGTCTATGGCCATGTGTTCTTCCAATTCCGTAGGCACCTCCCTCAGGATCAAATGCTTCTAGAACTACTTTTGTTTGCCCATTTAACCTCAATATCATTTCTTCAATAACTTTATCATTCTGTATTAAAATTCTATTTTCTTCAATTTGACATGGAATATGTCTATTTCCAATATGCCAAATTAAATGCATTAAATTATTACCCTTAATTTCTAAAAGTTCTTCTATTTTATATCTAACATTTATAAGTAAACCACTATCTAGCTTGAACATATCATCTTTTTTAAGTGATATTGTATTTTTTAAATCTACAAGAAATTCAATCCCATTATAAGATGTTAATTTTTTTCTTCTTAAAAATCTCTCATCATAAGAAAGTTCAATAAAATCTTCATCACTGGCAACACCTGTATTATGTAAAATTGAATTACAAATTTCCATGACTTAATACATAAAATATCTTTGTGCCATTGGTAAAATATTTGCCGGCTCACATGTGATTAATTTTCCGTCAGCCTTAACTTCATATGTTTCTGGATTAACCTCGATTTTTGGACATGTGTTATTAAAAACCATATCTTTTTTTGATATGTTTCTGGTATTTTTTACTGCTACAAATTCTTTCTTGGTATCATTATTTTTCAGAATATCGTTTTCTAAAGATAATTCACTAGTAAATATAACTGAAGATTTTTCTAATGATCTTCCAAAAGATCCAAACATTGGACGCGTATATACTGGTTGAGGTGTTGGTATAGAAGCATTAGGATCTCCCATTTGTGCACATGCTATACTGCCTCCAATTAAAACCATTTCTGGTTTTACTCCAAAAAATGCAGGATCCCACAATACTAAATCACCTCTTTTTTTCTCTTCAACACTCCCAATATAGTTTGAAATTCCATGTGTAATTGCTGGGTTAATTGTATATTTGGCAATATATCTTTTAACCCTAAAGTTATCATTGTCTCCTTGTTCTTCAGGTAATTTCCCTCTTTGTACTTTCATTTTATGAGCAGTTTGCCATGTTCTTATAATTACTTCACCTACTCTGCCCATTGCTTGACTATCTGATGCAATGATTGAAAATGCTCCCATATCATGAAGAATATCTTCTGCAGCAATCGTTTCTTTTCGAATTCTGCTTTCTGCGAATGCAACATCTTCAGGTATGGATTTGTCAAGGTGATGACAAACCATAAGCATATCTAGATGCTCTTCTATTGTATTAACAGTATATGGTCTTGTTGGGTTGGTAGACGATGGTATGATATTTTCTTCACCACATACTTTTATAATATCTGGAGCATGCCCACCACCTGCACCCTCAGTATGAAAGGCGTGAATTATTCTTTTATTGATTGCTTTAAGTGTATTTTCAACAAAACCACTCTCATTTAAGGTATCGGTATGTATCATTACTTGTATATCAAATTTATCGGCCATTGATAGACAATTATCAATTGCTCCTGGAGTGGTGCCCCAATCTTCATGAAGTTTTAGAGCACAAGCACCTGCCATGATTTGTTCCTTCAAACCCTCTGGCAATGATGAGTTACCTTTACCAGCAAAACCTAAATTCATTGGAAAAGCATCAGAAGCTTGAATCATTCTTTGAATATGCCATGGACCTGGAGTACACGTTGTTGCAAGAGTTCCATGAGCTGGACCAGTTCCGCCCCCTAACATAGTAGTTAATCCTGAATGCAAAGCGTCATCTATTTGTTGTGGGCATATAAAATGTATATGACTATCAAATCCTCCAGCAGTTAAAATTTTACCTTCACCCGCAATAACTTCTGTGCCAGGACCAACTACAATATCAACATTAGGTTGAGTATCTGGGTTTCCACCTTTGCCAATTTTATTTATTTTTCCGTCTTTTAACCCTACATCTGCTTTATAGATTCCTGTTACATCTACAATCAGGGCATTAGTGATAATTGTATCCACAGCACCATCTTTATTAGTTACTTGAGATTGCCCCATTCCGTCTCGAATTACTTTTCCACCACCAAATTTTACTTCCTCACCATATGTTGTAAGATCTTTTTCAACTTCTATAAATAGTTCTGTATCTGCCAACCTTATTTTATCACCGGTAGTTGGTCCATACATATCAGAATAAGATTGTCTGGTAATTTTCTTCATTTCAAAGAGCCCATTATTTTTTTATTAAATCCATAAATATTTCGACCTCCGAGGAAATCAATTAACTCAACATCCCTAGTTTGTCCTGGTTCAAATCGAACAGCTGTACCTGATGGAATGTTTAATCTTTTTCCTCTTGATTTAAGTCTATCAAATTCTAAAAATTCATTTACTTCTTCAAAATGATAATGACTTCCAACTTGAATAGGTCTGTCTCCTTTATTAGAAACTTTAATTGTAATAGAATTTGATGTTTTATTTAACTCTATAAAACCTTCTTTATTAATAATTTCACCTGGTTTCATTTATAAATCCTTATCGTATTGGATGATGAACAGTTACCAATTTAGTGCCATCAGGGAATGTTGCTTCTACCTGAACTTCATGTATCATATCCTTAATTCCCTCCATACACTGATCTTTCTTAACGACATGAGCACCCTCTTCCATTAAATCAGCTACTGATTTGCCATCTCGTGCCCCTTCAATAACAAAATCTGAGATGATGGCAATAGCCTCTGGGTAATTAAGTTTTACACCTCTCTTAAGCCTGTCTTTAGCTACCATGGCAGCCAAACTAACTAATAACTTTTCTTTTTCTCTAGGTGATAATTTCATTTAAAATTTCCACATTTTTGGTAATTCATTATTATAAAAATAAGGCAATATTTTTTGAAGAGCAATTCTTAAATCGTAATTATCTTCAGAAACCGATCTTATGATGAATTTTTCATCCCAAATTGAAATGGCCATATCAGTATTTTCATGATTAAGTAAATTCTTATCAATTGTTTCTGCTTTATTAATAAGTGATTCTCCATAACCAAATATAAAATTAAAAGCACAATTATTTGAAAGTGCTGATTTGTTTTTAAAATAATCTCTTAAAACGCCTTTAAAATTAACAGTTTCAAAATGCTTAATTTTATCATTAATTTTAATTTCCCAATGATCAGAAATTAAAATATTTTCTATATTTTCATTCATTGATCTTCTTCCAAAAATGATGGTTTCACAAATGAGTAAATTTGAATTAGTTTTTAAATCAAAATATGAATTTCTTTCTAACTTCGAGTTATTAAATAATATTAATTCTTGAGGCATCCAAAATAGCGTACTTGAATCATCGATAATTACTTTATTTTCTACTTTTGCAGGATAACCATAACCAGAATATATTTTTTCAGCTGCTTGAGTTGAAATACAAATCTTTGAGTTATTTAATTTAAAATTAGTTACAAAATTATCACCAGATGTTAAACCTCCTGCTGTATTTAATGTTACTAATTCAGTAGTTGAATTATCATTTTTAGGAATAAATGATTTTGCACAGCCCTTTTGAAAAAATTTTTTTAATTCGTCATTTTTTACTTCTACATCAAGTTTTCCAAACGACTTTTGTGAATTTTGATCATGCATTAAAATAATTTTTCCTTTGCATTTAAAATTATATCAAAACATGTTAACCTTATATATCTTTATAACAATCTTTATATCGAGTGATAAATGAATAATTTAGATACGCTAATTGAAAATGGTTTAGTTGTTACTGAAAATGAAATTGGTCACCTAAATATTGGAATTAAAGATGGTAAAATAGCTTATCTTGGTGATGAAAATCTAAATGCAGAATTTAAAATCAATGCCAGTGATCTAATTGTTTTACCTGGAGGCATTGATCCTCATGTCCATGTAGATCAGCCATCAGGAGATGATGTCATTATGGCTGACAATTTTCAATCAGCAACAAAGTCTGCAGCTGCAGGTGGAAATACAACTATTTTACCTTTTGCCATGCAAATAAAAGGACAATCCTTACGAAAATGTGTTGAGGATTACCATAAAAAGGCTCAAGGCAATATGTATATAGATACCTCTTTTCATTTGATAATTAGCGACCCAACTCCTCAAGTTTTAGGTCAAGAGTTACCAGCCCTATCAAAAGATGGCTACACATCTTTTAAAGTTTTTATGACATATGATGATTTAGTTTTAAACGACAAAGAATTAATTGAAGTTTTTGACGTTGCAAAACAATTAAAAACCTTAGTGATGGTTCATGCAGAAGGCTATGATTCTATAAAATATTTATCAGACAAGTTTGAAAAAGAAGGAAAAACAGCACCTTATTATCATGCTCCTACCAGACCTCAAATTGTCGAAAGAGAAGCCACACATAGAGCTATAAGTCATGCTCAAATAGTTGACATCCCACTTATGATTGTTCATGTTTCAGGAGAAGAAGCGCTAAACCAAATTAGATGGGCAAAAGATAAAGGTATAAAAGTTTTTTCAGAAACATGTCCTCAATATATTTGTCTAACTGAAGATGACCTCAAAGGTTTAAATATGGACTTTGAAGGTGCAAAATATGTCTGTTCTCCTCCGCCGCGAGATAAAAAAAGTCAAGAAGCCATTTGGTCAGGTTTAATCGATGGCACATTTGAAATATTCTCTTCAGATCACTGCCCATTTAGATTTAAAGATAAACAAGGAAAAGATAGACCTGGTGCAAGAACTTCATTTAAATGGGTGCCAAATGGAATTCCTGGAGTAGAAACAAGAATGCCCATTTTGTTTTCAGAAGGTGTTTCAAAAAATAAAATCGATCTAAAAAGATTTGTAGAATTAACTTCTACAAACCCTGCTAAGATGTATGGTATGTACCCTCAAAAAGGTGTTATTAAGGTTGGCTCAGATGCTGATCTTACATTTTGGGATCCAAATTTAAAAAAGAAAATTTCTCAAAATGATCTTAATCATGGTTCTGACTATACCCCATATGAAGGATTAGAAATAACAGGATGGCCAGTTCAAACTTGGCTACGTGGTAATAAAATTTTTGATAATGGAGAGTTTACTACAGTAAACAATCTTGGCAAATATATGAGCAGAGATTTCTCATCATTTTAAGGAATTAGTTATGAATGAAAATATTTTAAAACTTGTAAATCTAGCATCACCAAAATTAGGTACTAAAATCATTGATTTTTCTGATGATTTTTTTGGTGATGTTTCAAGAATGCTCAATGACAAAGAACCTGTCTTTATTGAAGATAAATACGATGACCATGGCAAATGGATGGATGGATGGGAAAGTAGAAGAAAAAGAACTGAGGGCAATGATTGGTGTATTATTAAATTAGGTTCACCTGGAAAAATCAGTGAAATAGAAATTGATACAGCATATTTCACTGGAAATTTTCCTCCTTATGCTTCCTTAGAAGGTATTTATTCAAATGAAAACCCAAGCTTTGATGATAATTGGATATCTATTTTAAAAAAATCTGAGTTAAAAGGAGACCACTCTCAAAAGTTTGCAGTAAAATCAGAAATTGTAAATTATGTAAGATTTCAAATTTTTCCAGATGGCGGTGTTGCAAGGTTAAGGCTAAATGGAGAAGTAATTTACAACTTTGATATTAACAAAAAAATTGACTATGAACTTTCTTCATTAAATTTAGGTGGGAAAATAATAACTTACAATAATGCTCATTATGGCGATGTATCTGCTTTACTTTCTAATGGAAGAGGAAAAACAATGGGTGATGGTTGGGAGACAAGAAGAAGAAGAACTCCTGGAAATGATTGGATCATTATTAAACTAGCTCACGTTGGTATCATAAATAAAATAGAAATTGATACTGCACATTTCAAAGGAAATTATCCTGACAGAGCATCAGTGCAATGTGCTTTAGTTAAAGATAAAATGACTGATGATGAACTAGTTAACTCTTCTTCAAATTGGATAGAAATTTTATCTTCACAAAAGTTAGAGGCAGATAAAATCCATACTTATTTAGACTTAAATCAATCTGGTGCTGTAAATTATGTTAAACTAAATATTTATCCTGATGGAGGAGTATCTAGACTAAGAATTTTTGGAGTTTTATCAAGTTGAATGTCCTATCAATAGAAACTATTAACCAAAAAATATTTTCACCTTTTGGAGATATAATAGAAAAAACAAATTCAAACAAAAAACTTACTATTAATCAAGGTACAACCATTAGACATAGTGAAATATCTAAATTAAATCTTAATACAAATAATGGTGATAGTTATATTTCCATTTTTTCTGGCGAACCAAGAAAATTTCCAATTGAAATAAAAATTTTAGAAAAACATCCTTTAGCAACACAGACCTTCTTACCAATTCAAAATTTTGATTGGTTAGTTGTTGTTGCTCAAGAAGAAAATAATATGCCAAACCTTAACACATTGAGGTGTTTTAAAGTTAATTCTGAAACGGGAGTAACTTATAAAACCAATACCTGGCATCATCCACTTTTAGTTACAAAAAATCAGGATTTTTGGGTAATAGATCGAATAAACAATTTTGAAAAAAATAATGAAAATTTGGAAGAATTTTATTTTGATGAAAAAGATTACGTTTATATAGATTTAAATGTTTAACAACCTTTTACTTGCCGTCTTATGATTTTCAAGAGAGATATTTAAATCAAAATTTTTCATATGTCCATTTTCAGCTATTATGTTCCCATTGCAGATAGTAAACTTGGTTTTAATTGGTCCACAAAAAATTAACCCTGCAATTGGATCAGAAAACGTCCCAGACATATCAATTTGGTTCAAGTCATAAATTGCAAAGTCTGCAGCTTTCCCAATTGATATTTCCCCAATATCATTTCGATTTAAAGTTTCTGCTCCACCTTTAGTTGCTATCTTTAGAGCTTCTCGAGCTGAAAATTTTTCTGCGCCATATTTAACTCTTTGAAGAAGCATTGTTTGTCTTGCTTCTGCTAGTAAATGTCCACTATCATTTGAACTTGAACCATCAACTCCTAAACCAACTTTTACCCCTAAATCAACCCAATCTCTAACTGGAGCAATACCACTTGCCAACCTCATATTTGAAGTTGGACAATGAGCTATACCAGTACATGTTTTAGAAAATAATTTTGATTCAGATTGATTTAATTTCACACAATGTGCATGCCAGACATCATCCCCTAACCATCCTAAATCTTGAGCGTATTCGCCTGGCGATTTATTAAATTTTTTCATTGAATATTCGATATCTTCATCATTTTCAGCTAAGTGTGTATGAAGGGTTATATTATAATTTCTAGCCATTTCTGCGCTTATTTTCATGAGGTCTTGACTTACTGAAAATGGTGAACACGGAGCAATTACAACTCGAAGCATAGACAGAGCATCTGGATTATTAAATTCTTCAACAACCCTCTGACAATCCTTAATTATAAAATCTTCATCTTCGGTTAAACTATCTGGAGGCAATCCGCCTTTACTTTCTCCAACACTCATAAATCCTCTGGCAGCGTGAAACCTGCAACCAACCAATTTTGCGGCCTCAATCTGGTCCTCTAATTTGCTGCCATTTGGAAATAGATAAAGATGATCACTAGTTGTTGTACATCCAGTTAATACCATTTCTGACATACCAATTAAAGATGATATATAAATATCTGAAGGAATAATATTTTGCCATACTGGATATAAGCTAGTTAACCATCCAAAAAGAGAACTATTTTGAGCTGGTTTATAAACGCGTGTTAAATTCTGAAAAAGATGGTGATGTGTATTTACTAAACCAGGAATTACAACCTTATCAGTTCCATCAATAATATTATCTACCTTATCTTCTAATTCTAAATTGCTTCCAATTTTTTCAATTTTTCCAGATTTACAGAAAACAGAGACATTGCTGTACTCGTTTTGGTCTTTATCCATAGTAGCAAGATAAGAAATATTTTTAATTAACAAACTTGGAGTATTCATATTTAAATTGTTAATTAATAAGAGAGATTAGTCTATTTTTTTTATGCATCACCCGTAAAGGTGATGCATTTTTTTATTTTTTTATTTTTCTTCTGGTATTACTAAGTTAAGAACAACAGCTATTACAGCTGCTGGCAATAAACCTGAAGTCATTAATAGCTTTAAAGTACCATCTAAATGTTGAACTGCCATTGGAACTTTTTGAAGTCCAAAACCAATTGATAATGAAATAGCAAAAATCATCATATTTCTTCTATCCCATTTAACAGCACTTAACATATTAATTCCAGCAGCAGCAACCATTCCAAACATTACAATGACACCACCACCAAGTACAGCAATTGGCATTGATGATACTAAAGCGCCAACTTTTGGTATTAATCCGCATAAAATAAGAAATACCGCGCCTATAGTAACCACTCTTCGACTCATTACACCAGTCATAGAGATTAAACCAACATTCTGACTAAAACTTGTATTTGGCAATCCACCAAATATTCCAGCTATAGCAGTGCCAAAACCGTCTGCATAAGTACCACCTTTGATTTCTTCATCAGTAGCCTCTCTGCCAGCTCCACCTCTTGCAATTCCAGATATATCACCAACAGTTTCAATCGCACTAACAATAGACATCAAACAAATTGCGACAATGACACCTATATTGATGTCAAAGCCATACTTCATGGGCTCTGGTATTGCAAACCAAGCTGCTTTTTCAACACCTGAAAAATTTACATTACCCATGGCTGCAGCAACTAAATAAGCTATTATCATACCAATTAATACAGCAGCACTAGACATGATTCCACGTGTCCAAAACTTTAGAATAAAAGATGAAATTATGACTATCAAAGCTAATCCCCAATGAGACATTCCGCCCCAGGCAGGATTTTTCATTTGAAAATCTGCAGCACCTCCCGCAGCATATTTAATTCCAACAGGTATTAAATAGATACCAATTGCAAGTATAATTAGTCCACTGACAAGAGGAGGAAACCAATGACGAATTTTTCCAATTATAGTTCCCAAGAAGGCATGAAAGAGACCTCCAATAACAATTCCTCCAAATAATGCTCCCAGACCAGCTGATTTAACTGCAGGTATCATTACTGGAATAAATGCAAAACTAGTACCTTGCATTACAGGTAATCTAGCACCAATAGGTCCCATCCCAATGGTTTGGA
This sequence comes from Alphaproteobacteria bacterium, assembly GCA_038131545.1. GTDB lineage: Bacteria > Pseudomonadota > Alphaproteobacteria > Puniceispirillales > Marisalimonadaceae > TMED54. The sequence continues at coordinate 637,060 of JAYPPQ010000004.1, read as the reverse complement.
ATAAAGTTGCAATACCTGCAAAAAGCATTGACATTTGAATTAGGAATACTGCATCAGCACTTCCAAAAGCGAAACCTGCAGCACCTCCTATAATGATGGCTGGTGTAAAGTTACTTACAAACATAGCCAATACATGCTGAAGACCTAATGTAATTCCAGTACCTAATGGTGGCACGTAATCAGGATTTTTTAAATCTTCTGCTGTAGCATTTTTAAGATCTACCATATTACCTCCTTTATATTGTTACAATAATATGACAAAGTACAATATATAGTATTTTCTGATATTGAATATCAGTTTTTATTTAACATGTTTACTTTTTATAAAGTTTAATATGTTTGAGGGTGTTAAAGGAGTATTTAGATCACGATTAACAGCTTGATTATTAATAAAAGAAAGAGCATTTTTTATTGCTAAAAAATGAGAAATTGCAAGTAGAAGTGGAGGTTCACCAACTGCTTTTGATCTAAAAATTGTTTTTTCTTCATTAAAAGTTTTTTCTAGGAGCTTTACTTTAAATTCTCTTGGTATATCCCGACTACCTGGAATTTTGTATGTAGATGGACCAACAGTTAACAACTTTCCCGATTGGTTAAAAAATAACTCTTCGCACGAAAGCCAACCGAGGCCTTGTACAAATCCTCCTTCAACTTGTCCAATATCAATAGCTTCATTTAGAGATTTACCACAATCCTCAACTATGTAAGCATTTAAAATTCTAGTTTCTCCAGTCTCAATATCTAAAATAGACTCAGAAACTGAAGCCCCCCATGTATAATAAAAGTAAGGTCTACCTTTTAATTTATTTTGATCCCAATAAATTTTAGGAGTTTTGTAAAAGCCTGTAGATGAAAGTGAAATTCTTTCTTCCCAACATTTTTTTGCTAAATTGTTAAAGGAAATATTTTTATTTCCTACAAAAATATGATTATCCCTAAATATTACCTCTGCAGACATGTTCTTAAAATAATTTTTAGCACACTGTATCATTCTTCTTTTAATAGTTTCTGAAGCTTTCCAAGCAGCCATTCCATTTAAATCGGAACCTGAAGATGCAGCTGTTGCAGATGTATTAGGCACTTCAGCTGTATTAGTTGGTGTGATATGGATTTTTTCAATAGATACTCCAAAACATTCTGCTACAACTTGAGCAACTTTTATAAATAATCCTTGCCCCATTTCTGTGCCGCCATGATTAAGTCTAATAGAACCATCAGAATAAACATTAATTAGAGCTCCCGCTTGATTTAATGATGGTTTATTAAATGAAATACCAAATTTAGCTGGTACTATCGCAATACCTTTTCTAAATGGTAAATTATTTAAAATTTGATGATCATTAAATTTTTTTATTTCCAAAACTTTTTCTTTGTAATTACTTAATTTTTTTACCTCTTTTAAAACTTTATCTAAATTTGAATGAGTAACTTTTTGCCCATAAGGTGTTTTAAAACCATTTGATTTTGAATAAAAATTTTTGTTTCTTATTTCATCTAAAGTTAAATTTAAATAATTAGCTACATTATCCATAATAGATTCTATAGCTAACATTCCTTGAGGCCCGCCAAAGCCTCGAAATGCTGTATTTGAAACAGTATTTGTTTTACAAATATAACCCAAAGCTTTGAAATTTTTAAAAGAATAACAATTATCTAAGTGTGTTAAAGCCCTTGTCATCACAGGACCAGAGAGATCTAATACATTACCGCCATTACTTAAAAGCTTAATATCAATAGCATTAATTTTTCCATCATCTTTAAAACCAACATCGTATAAAACTTTAAAGTCATGCCTTTTTCCACTTACAGTCATATCAGTAAATCTATCCAGCCTTAATTTAACTGGTTTGTTCAGTAAATGAGCACCTAAGGCAGAAATTGCTGCAAATATTGTAGCTTGGCTCTCTTTACCACCAAATCCACCTCCCAGTCTTCTTGTTTTACAGTCAATTTTTGCTGAAGGTAATTTCAAAACATTAGAAACACCATGCTGAACCTCGGTTGGGTGCTGAGTACTAGACCAAACAGTAAATTCTTGATTTTCGTTTGGTATTGATAAAGATATCTGACCTTCTAAATAAAAATGATCCTGACCACCAATATAAAAACTTCCCTTAATTTTATTTTTTGAAATCTTTAATTTTTCTTTAACATTTCCTGTTTCAATAATCAGAGGTTTCCCAAAAAATGATTTTCTATTGAAAGCTTCATCAATATTTAGGATTGGCTTTTTAAATTCCTCATAAATTACTTTGATTTTTTTGCTGCATGCATTGATTTATAATGATTATCGGTAATCACAACACCAAGCGGTTGTCCAAAATATGTAAACTCTTTTTCAGCAAAAATTGGTTCATTGCCAAATATTGGCCCGATATCATTTTTTCCAGGAATGTCTTTAGCTGAAAAGAAAAAAGTTTTATATGGAAGCTTATCTAATTCTTTTAAATCAAAATCTTTTAATTTGCCATATGCACAAGGAGAAGTTATGAGGGCTGCATGTAATGTCCCCTCTGGAGTGGGGATGTCATCAACGTAAACAGCTTCTCCTGTAACCTGTTTAGATGAAGAATCATGATAGAGTTTTTTACCAACAACAAACGTTTTTACATCATCCATGTCCAACTTCCATGATATTATTAATTTCTGAATTATTACTTAATAAACGATATAACTTAGTAAAAGAATTATTCATTACCTGGTTTCTATATTCAGATGTTCCTCTAAAATCTGATATTGGAGAAATATCTTTTTGTAACTTGTTTTCTAAATTAGAGAGTAAAGTATTTACATTTTTATTTATTAAAAAATTAGATAAGTTTTTTAATAATATTGGCTTTTCAAAAACACCACCTGCAGCAATTTTAATATCTGAGATGAGTGAATTTTTAACTTTAATTAAAATTGCAATACTAACTGTAGATATATCCTGATCATATCTCTTAGAAAATTTCCATGAGAAAAATTGATAGTCTTTTTTTGGTAAAAGAAATGAGATACTTTGAAGAAATGATTTTTTATTTAAAACATTTTGCCTATAACCTTTAAAAAATTTTTCTAGATTTATTTTATTTATTTCTTTTCCATTATTTATAGTTAATTCAGAGTCAAGAACTAAAAATATTGGAGCTAAATCACCAATCGGACTAGAAGTACATAAATTTCCGCCAATACTAGCTTGATTTCTTATTAATGGAGATCCAAATCTTTTTAATAAATCAACAATTTGGGGTAATTTATTTTTTGCAACATTTAAAAAATCTTCTATTGAAACACAAGATCCTAATTTTATTTTTGATTTAGAAACTTCTATTTTATTTAATTCATTTACATTTTTTAAAGATATAATATTTTCTTCATTTTCTTTTATATAGGGTCTAATTAAATTTAAATCTGTTCCTCCTGACAAAAATTTAAATTCTCTTAATTCCTTTATATTTTTTTTTAATTCCTTTAAATTCTGAGGATGATAATACTTTGTATTACCAACTTTAATTTTATTTACATATTTAGTTTTTAAAGGAATAAAAGGTTTGATTTTTTTACCTTTAGCTTCATGGAAAGATTTAATTATAGGAGAATACCCTGTACACCTACAAAGATTGCCAGATAAGCAATCATGAATATCTTCTTCTTTAATATCATTTTTGTTCATCAACAAAGCCGTTCCTGAAATTATAAATCCTGGTGTGCAAAAGCCACACTGAGATGCATGATTTTTTATAAAGCTTTCTTGAATTGAATTTAAATTATTATTCTCTGACAACCCTTCGATAGTAAAAATATTATAATTGATTATTTGTCCTAACCTGACTAAACACGAATTAATTGCTTTGATTTTCTTTTCTCTTTGGTCTGTAATAATTACAGAGCACGCTCCGCAGTCACCTTCATTACAACCTTCTTTAGTTCCTTTAAGATTAATATTTGTTCTAATCCAATCTAATAAAGACTTGTCATAATCTAAAGTAGCAATTTCATATTGTTCTTTATTGACGTATATGTAATTTTTTTCTTCCAATATTAATGCCTAAAGTAATTATAAATTATTTTAAGTAATATATTTTTGGAGTTCAATTTAAATTATTAAAACAGTAATCTATTAATTTGTTAATTTTCTGGGATCCAAGTGTTTAATGTTTTCACATTCTTGAAGCTATCATCTTGTTTGCTAATTAACACTTCAACACTTTTAGGTTCATTATCGAGTTGTCCTTGAATTTTTACTATGTCTTGAGGACAAGAAGAAAGTACAACAAAACAATCCATTTCAGCTCTTAAAGTTATTTTATCCCCTGGTTTAGTTACAGTAGGAAGAGTATGTAATGTTTTTTTATCTTCTTGCACTTCTATATTCATAAAAATATTAAATGATGCTAATATAGGTTTTTCTAATTGTATTTTATATTCTTGAAGAGCTTCAATTAGATTGTCACAACAATTTCTATGATAATTCTTCACTCCTAACAATTCGTATCTTCTTTTATCACAAGCTGCCATAAAAGTGTCATGTACACCTGGAGATGTGTCCTCAACAATTGTTAAAATTTTATTTCTTAAATTAGTTACAAATGTATCACCTATTATAGGATTTAATCTTTGAGACCATACCCTACTTGTCTCCATAGACATATATTCATTAACATCAAATGAATTAAATGCCCAACAATCTACGACTTGAGTACCAAAAGTGTTAATGATAGAAATTGTATCAAACTTGCTTAATTTGAAAGCTTTTCCTTGACCAGCTGGAATTGTAATTTTGTTTTTCATAATAAAATGCCTAACCTAAATCAATAGGTTAGGCTACATAATATTTATAAAGATGGTAATGGAGGTAAATCTTGACCTAACCATTTATTAGAAATTTTGTTTAAATCTCCACCTAAAATTTTATGAAGAATAAAAACATTTACCCATCTTAAAAGATCTTCATTACCTTTTTTAACTCCAATGAAACATGGACTTTCCTTGATAATAAACTTAGTTTTAAGATCAAAGTTTGGATCTGCTTCTGTTAAAGATGCAGCAGCTGTGTTTCCAGAAACTAAAACATCAACTTGACCTGATTTGATTGCACTTAATGTAGCGGCATTATCACCAAACCTTGTAATCTTTGCACCTTTAGGAGCTCTTTTAGTAAGTTCTAAATCTTCTAAAGTTCCACCAGTAACACCAATTTTCAAACCATCAAGATCTTCATAAGAAGAAATTTTCAATTTTGAAGAAGCAAAAACGCCAGAGAAAAATGGTGCATAAGCTCTTGAAAAATTAATTGATTTAGCTCTTTGAGGATTTGCTCCCATTACAGAAATAACTAAATCAACTTTATCTGTTTCTAAAAAAGGTATCCTTTGTTTAGAAACTACAGGAACAATAGTTAATTTAACTCCTAGATCTTTAGCAACAAGTTTTGCGACATCAACATCGTAACCTTCATGCTCTCCAGATTTTCCAACAGCTCCAAATGGTGCAAAAGCTTCTGGGACTGCTATTTTTACTTCACCTTTCTTTAAGATATCACTTAAATCTGCATTTGCAGTACCAAGTGTTAAGGCAAAGAATACAAAAAATAATTTAATTAATTTAAACATATTATCTCCTTTCATTAATTTAATTATTTAATATGATTTTTTTCTCTAAATGTTTTGCATAAACAGCTAGAGGGTAACAAAGGCAGAAATACATAACTGCCATTAAAGGGAAAATGATAAATGGTTCTGAACCTGGAACAGGTGCATTTGCCCATCTTTTTCCTAATAACATAAGATCTTGAAAACCGATTATATAAGCTAAAGAAGTACCTTTAATAATTTGAATTAAAAAACTAATCGTAGGTGCAATACTATATTTGAACGCTTGAGGGATAATGACTAGTAAAAGTGTAAATTTAAAGTTTATGTTTAAGCTCTTTGCTGCCTCCCATTGACCTTGAGAAACTGCAATAATAGAACCTCTCCAGACTTCTGAAAGGTAAGCAGATGTAAAGATAACTAAAGATAGTGTTGCAGCTATCCAAGGATCAATATCATAACCTATTAATCTAGGGACACCTAAACCCAATAAAAATAAAAGCATTAAGAGTGGAACTGATTGAAACAACCAAACATATGCAAAACTAATGTTATTCAAAAATTTACTTGGTATTATTCTTAGTAAAGTAATTAAACCACCTAAAATTCCTCCACCAATGAACGCAATCAACGAAAGATATATAGTAAATCTACAAGCCGCTATTAATTGGCTTAATATAATTCCTTCAGGCTTTCCAAATAGACTTATAAACAAATCTTCCATTATGAACCTCTTTTTCCAAGTGTATTTTTAAAAAATAGTTCTAAAGTTGATTTATAAATAAGCGATAGAAGTATATACAAAATTGTAAGAACAATAAAGATTTCGAATGATCTGAATGTCCTACTATCAATAAATAATCCAGCGTGAGTAAGTTCTGTAACACCGATTTCTGAAATAACACCTGTAGTTAGAAAAATAAAAATAAATTGACTTGATAATGATGGAAACATTTTAATTATCGTTTGTGGTAATATTATTTTTTTAAAAATTATCTTTTTATTTAAATTCAAAGCTGATGCTGCTTCTAATTGTCCCCTTGGAATAGATTCATATCCACTCCTCAAAATTTCTGCGAAATAACCTGAGAAATTTATTGTTAAAGCTAACATTGCATGACACCAAAATGGCCACACATAACCAATAAGCGCAGGTAAACCAAAAGTTATAAAAAATAATTGCACTATTAATGGTGTGTTTCTAATGAAGTCTACATAACATGTAGATATGAAACTTAGTGCAAATATTTTCCAATAAATTACTGCTGCAAGAATAAAAGCAATAATAAAACCAAAAATACCAGCTGATATAGTAAGTCCTGTGCTGACTAAAATGCCTTCAATTAAAAGATTAACGAATTCTTCCGAACGATATATTTCAAAAAATCTTAATTCAAACATTTAAACACCAAAAATAATTAAATCAATTTACAGTGTTATGAATAAAAATAGAGCATTTTTTATGTAGCTTTATTTTTATTTATGTTTTTATTATATATTTGATTAAATTTTAATCAATTAGATCAATGATATTTAATGTTTAATAAACAGCTTTTTGAAATCTATTTAGATCATCAACACCTAAACTTTTTGCTCTTAAAGTAATTAAATTCCATGCTTCTTCTGCAATAGGAATTCCGTTTTGAATTCTGTCATTATATATTTTTTTTTCGTTATCACCAGGTATCATGACTTTATCAACTCCTTCTGCCGGAGGTGACGATCTTACGAAATTAGAGTAAGCTTGAACTTCTTTTGAGAAGTAATCTACATCAACAAACTTTTCAACATCTATGTAAATAGAAAGCATACCGTTTGCAAAAGGTCTAATATTTTTATGATCTATTGCACATGTATCATTACTTGTAAGTGCGCCACCCAATATTTCCATCATAAAATTAATTCCTGATCCCTTATGCATTCCAAATGCAGTTATTGCACCATCTCCATCCTCTGGATTAGGAACATCCTCAGGTCCAATTTTACCATATAAAGCTTCAGTATTATTTGTAAGATTTCCCAAGTTATCTATTAAAGCACCCATAGGTAATTTTTTACCACCTTTTTGGGCAACTAAGGCTTTTCCTTCCGCAACAGTTGATGTGGCCATGTCTAAAATCACATGTTCTTTTCCTTTAACAGGAACCCCAATTGATAATGGAGATGTACTTCCTCTTCTATCAGATCCACCAAAAGGAGCTACTAGTAAACTTCCCCTTACGTTGACAAAATGAAGCGAAACACAATTTTCATCAGCAGCGAGTTCTGACCAATCACCAATTCTACCAAGGTGCCCTGAGTTTTTTAAACCAATAAGAGAAACTCCATATTTTTTTGCTCTTTTAGTACCCTCATGAACAGACTTTTCACCCATTATTTGTCCAAATCCCTGATTAGCATCTATCAAAGCAAGTGCACCAGAGTCTAAAATTAATGAATGTTCTTTATTTGGAAAAACTTTGCCTTCATCAACCCAATCACAATAACGAGGGACCCTTACAATACCATGACTATCATGGCCTTTAAGGTTTGAAAGACATAATCTTTTAGAAATGAGATTTGCCTCTTGTTTAATACAATCCTTTTTTTGAAAAATTTCAGATATTAAAATTTCAGCATCTTTCACATTTACTCTAACTTGTTTTTCCATCTAACGAATTCTTTCTATTTTAATTATTTTAATTTATGCTACTTAGTAACTTTCCGTAATAATTTAGAGAAATAAAATATTAACATCAATAAAATATATTTTAATTACACTTTTTATTGGCCTAATTGGTGGAGGTATATTTAATTATTTACTATTACCTCTTCCATGGGTGTTAGGACCTGCTTTTTTAGTCGCAATTTTTGCTTTATTTAAAGTAAATGTTTTAATACCACCTAAATTTAGAAATCCTTTTATAGGCATACTTGGAGTTTGGTTAGGAGGATCTTTTGATTCATCAATTTTAGACAATGTAGAAACATGGTTTCTAACATTATTATTATTAGCTCTTTATATCCCTTTTGCATTTTATTTAACTTTTTTAGTTCTTCATAAATTCAGAAAAATTGAAAAACCAGAATCTTTTTTTATTGCCTCACCAGGTGGACTTCTTGAAATGGTTTTAGGTGCTGAGGAATGTGGCGCAGATTCCAAACAAGTTGGAATAATACACATGATTAGAATTTTCTTAACAGTATTTACTATTCCATCACTAATTTTGATATCATTTCCAGGGTCATTTGAAAGAGAAGCTATTTGGCCAGTTATGGATATAGACCTTTTAAATTTAATTATTTTATTCATTATTGTGTATTTAGGTGTTTTTTTAGGTAGAATAATTAAATTACCTGGGCCTCGATTATTTGGACCTTTATTATTAAGCGCAATTATAAGTATATTCGAACTTTACAAAATTGAAATGTCTATAACGGTTGTAATTTTTGCACAACTTGTATCTGGAAGTTTCTTTGGTAGTAACTTTAATGGATTGAGTTGGAAAATTGCTGGAAAGTATATAGGTCATTCAATTTCAGTTGTAATAACATTAATTATATCAATGTTGCCTTTCATTTTAATTGTAAAATTAATTTCAGATATAACACCAGCAGCAATTTTTCTTGCTTTTGCACCCGGTGGTGTAAATGAAATGGGGCTACTAGCTTTTCTATTAAATATTGAGCCAGCATTTGTAATTACACACCATTTATTTAGATTGTCAGTTGTAGTTATAATTTTAGGATTTGCACAAAAATTTTTGTATCCAAAATTTAAATTAATGGTAAAACAAAGGAAATAAAATCTAGGAGGTATTTTTGATAAAAGGATTAATTGCACCCATTCTATCACCATTTGATAATGACTTAAAATTCAATCAAAACATGTATAATGATCTTGCTCATGATTTACTTGAAAACGGATGCTCTGGATTAGCTCCTTTTGGTACAACTGGTGAGGCTTTATCTTTGAGTAATAAAGAAAGGATGAATGCACTAGAAGGGTTATTAAATAGTGGTATTAAAGCTGATCAACTAATTCCTGGTACAGGTTTATGTAATTTTCCAGATACTGTGATGATTAGTAAACATGCACTAGATCTAGGTTGCCATGGTGTTATGACATTACCACCTTTTTATTTCAAAGGTATGAGTGATGAAGGTCTATTTGATTATTTTGAAAAATTAATTGAAGAAATTAATCACAGCAAGCTTAAGATTTATTTATATCATATACCTCAAGTTTCTGGGGTTGGACTTTCAATTGATTTAGTATCAAAACTTAAAAAATCTTATCCTGATATTGTTGTTGGAATTAAAGATAGTTCAGGCAATTGGGAAAATACAAAATCTCTATTAGGGATAGATGACCTTGTTGTTTATCCAGGTGCAGAGTTACCAGTAATTGAAGCAATAAAGCTTGGAGCTCCAGGATGTATATCAGCTACTGCAAATTTAAACGGGGGTGATATATCAAAAGTTATAAATTTTTGTCATGATAATGAATGGGAAAAAGCTGAAGATTTACATAAAAAGGTTACAAAAGTAAGGTTGTTGTTTCAAGATTATGCTCCTATACCTGCACAAAAAGGTCTCTTAGCTAAAAAAACAAAAATTAGTGAGTGGTTAAATGTTAGACCACCTTTGAAATCTATCAATAATGATAAAGTATCAGAACTTGCTAATACCTTAAATAATGAGTTTGGTTATTCATATTAGTTGAGGAAATCTTTATGATTAAAGGTCAATGTCATTGTGGAAAAGTAAAGTTTTCTATTAATTGTGAATTAAAAGAACTTAGAAGATGTAACTGCTCTCATTGTCGTAGAAAAGGTTATGTAATGACAACTGTGAATAAAGATGAATTTCATTTAGAAAGTGGAGAAGATTATTTGAGTATTTATCAATGGAACACAAAAATTGCTAAACATTTTTTTTGTAAAATTTGTGGCATAAATACTCATAATAAAAGAAGAACAAATCCTAATGCTTTTGGAGTTAATGTTGGTTGTTTAGACGGATTTGATATGTCTTGGATTCAAAATGTTTCGGATTTTACAAATGGACAAGAGTTCACAGTTGAAAATCAAAAGCAGGACGAAGCTTCATTACAAAAAAAATAAAATTTTAAAATTTTGAATAATCAACTTTTACATTTTTGTCGATGTAAGATTTTACATCTGATAATGGATATTTAAGACCAGACGCACAATTAAACAAAACAACTTTTTCATTATTAGAGACTAGTCCTTGTTTAATTGCTTTTTTAAAAGCCGAGAACGTAGCAGCTCCTTCAGGACACATCAAAAGTCCATCTTGTTTAGATATAAAATCTCGGTCATTTAAAATGTCTTCATCGGACACTGTGATTGAAAATCCATTACTTTCATTTATAGCTCTAATAATTAAAAAATCTCCTACTGCTATCGGAACTCTTATTCCGGAGGCTACTGTTTTTGGATTTTCCCAAAGATCTGCAAATTCTTTATTTTCTTTCCATGCCTTAAAAATTGGTGCACATCCATCTGATTGAACGGCAACCATTCTTGGTTTTTTTGAGATCCATCCAAGTTCCTCTAATTCATTAAATGCTTTCCACATACCTATTAAACCAGTTCCTCCACCAGTTGGATAAAAAATTACATCAGGTAACTCCCAGTTAAATTGTTCTGCGAGCTCAAGTCCCATAGTTTTTTTTCCTTCTATTCTATAGGGCTCTTTTAAAGTTGATACATCAAACCACCCAGTTTCTTCTTTTCCTTCAAAAACTATTTTTCCACACTCATTAATAAAACCATTAACTAGATAAGTATCAGCTCCAAGCGCATTAATTTCTCTAACATTTATTTCAGGAGTATCCTCAGGACAAAATACAGTACATTTAATATTTGCTCTTGCGCAATATGCAGCTAATGCTGCGCCAGCATTTCCATTTGTTGGTATGGCCATATGTTTAATGCCAAGCTGTTTAGCCATAGAAACTGCTAAACAAAGTCCTCTAGCCTTAAAGGAGGCTGTTGGCAAATAACTCTCATCTTTGACAATAATATCACCGCTGTAATCAATCTTCTTTTTTACATTATCCAGGGTTATCAAAGGAGTTAAAACTTCATTTAGTGATACTCTATTTTCTTTTTTAACAGGTAGTAAAAAACTATATTTCCATAATCCATTTAAATTTATTTGACTAATTTCTTGTTTGGTAATTCTCTGTTTAATTTGGTCTAAATGATAATTTACTAAAAGTGGTTTACCTACTTTAGAAAGGTTATGTATCTCACTTGCATCATATTTTTCTCCAGTTAAAGAGCATGATAAATGACTAACAAATGTTTGATTTAAATCCATTATTTGATCATAATTATCTTGATTAAAATTACTACCAATTAATAACTTTTCAATATATACATATAACAAATTCTAAGATATATGAGATGAATATTGCAAAATAAATACTATCTAAATTCGAACAATTTATTAATAAATAAATGGTTATTTATTAATATATTATTTTCTATATTTATTTTATGTCCAATAATATTTCTAATAACTAATTCATTTGCAAATACTTTAGATGTTTGGATTCACCTTAAAAATACTAAGTTATTTTTATACATTTATAATACTATAATACTAGTGTTTGGAGTTGGCATTTTGTCAACATTTTTGGGGGTGTCATCAGCTTGGTTGACTACACAATATAATTTTTATTTCAAAAAATATATTGAGTGGCTTTTAATTTTACCGTTAGCTATCCCAGGATATATTGTGGCCTATGCTTATACAGATTTTCTTGAATACAGCGGTGCTTTTCAAACTTTTATAAGATCATTATTTGGATTTTCTAATCCAAGTGAATATTATTTTCCATCTATTAGATCTCTAGGAGGAGCAATTTTTATATTGTCTTTTTCTTTGTATCCTTATGTTTATCTCCTGGTAAAATTTGCTTTTAATACTACCCCAAAAAATCTAATAGAAACTTCTATATTAAATCAGAAAAATCCTTTTTATAATGTCATTTTACCTTTATCAAGGCCTGCAATTATTGCTGGATCAGCATTAGTCATAATGGAAACCATATCTGACTTTGGAACTGTCGATTACTTTGCTGTTGAAACACTGACATTAGCAATGTTTAATCTCTGGTTAGGTATGAACAATTTGGAAGCCGCCTCACAAATTTCATTAATAATTTTTTCATTTGTAATAATTATTCTCTCTATTGAGTTAATAAATAGAAGAAATAAAAGATTTGATAGTAATGTTATTAGTAATGAATATGAATTTTCTAAAAAAACATCTCGTTCTCAAAAACTTTTAATTTTATTTCTTTGTTTAATTCCCATTATTATTGGTTTCATTATACCTGTTTTAATTTTGTTAAATTTAACTCTCTCCAATTTTGATTTTGATGAATTATTATACTCTCTTATAATAACAAAAAACTCTTTTCTAATTGGTTTTTTAGGTGGAGCAAGTATTGTCATATCTTCATTATATTTTTGTTTATACAAATTGTATGACAACTCCAGAGTATCTAATGTTCTACTACCCATTCTAGGTTCTGGATATGCTTTTCCAGGGGTTGTTATAGCTCTTGGAACTCTTTTCTTTTTAGGAAATTTACAGTTTCAAATTAATAGTTTTCTTGATTTTTTTGAATTTAATTTAAATTTTTCATTTATTGGTGGTTTTTTTGGTTTAATTTTAGCTCTTACTGTAAGATTTAATTCTATTGGTCTTGGTTCTATAAATACTGGGTTGTCCAGAATTCCTAAAAATTTAATTGAAGCTAATCTTACGCTTGGCCAATCATTTGTTCATGGAACAAAGAAAATTTTATTACCTTTACTTAAATCATCTATTTTAATCGGCTTTATACTTACATTTATTGACATTATCAAAGAATTACCAATTACCTTGTTGCTAAGGCCTTTTAACTTCGAAACCCTTACAACTCATATTTATCAATATGCTAGTGATGAAATGCTTGAAAAAGCTGCTTTACCGTCCCTAATAATTATAATTGCTAGTTTATTGCCAGTTTTTATAATTTATAAAACTTTTATTAAAAAATAATTTGTAATTATAATTTATTTAATTTTAGTTGAATCTATTGTATAAAAAAACATGCCCGAATTGTATGATAAATGCTTAAAAGTTGGACTAAGAATGACTTTACCTAGAAAAGTTATCCTTGAAGTCATTGAAGCTTCAGAAGATCATCCAGATGTAGAAGAACTTTATAGAAGAGCCGTTGAAAAAGATAGATCCATTTCAATTGCCACTGTTTATAGAACAATTAAATTGTTCGAAGAAGCTGGTATAATAGAAAAACTTGATATAGGAGATGGAAGAGCAAGGTATGAAGAAGCTGGTGAACATCATGAACATCTCATTGATGTTGAAACTGGTGAAATTATAGAATTTCAAAATGAAGAATTAGAGGAAATGAAACGTCAAGTTGCATTAAATATGGGCTATGAATTAGTTGATCATAGACTTGAATTGTTTGGGAAAAAAATAAAAAAATAAAACAGTTTTTATTAATTTAAAAAATAGTTTAAAAGAGATCCACCTATTATTAGCCAGATTATTCCTTTAATTAAAAAAAATAAAAATGCTCCTATACCTATATATTTTAAATTTCCTTTAATATTAAACAGTCTGTCCACCATTAATTTGGATTTCTGTTCCGTTAACGTATGAAAATGATTCTGAACACATTGAAAATATTACAGAAGCTACTTCTTCAGGTTTTCCAAATCTACCCATTGGAATTTGTTTGATCAAATGTTGAGAATTTTTTGTAATCATACTAGTTTCAATTTCTCCAGGGGCAATAGCATTTACTCTAATATTATATTGGCTTAAATCAGATGCCATTTCTCTAGTCAATGATTTAAGTGCTGCTTTTGAGGTGGCATAAGCTGGCCCTGCAAATTCATGAACCATATCACTTGCAATCGAAGTAATATTTATTATTACACCATTTGCTAATTGAAGATTTGGAATTAAACTTTTAGATAAAATTATAGGTGAAAAGAAATTTACATTAAATACTTTTTGCCACAAATTTACATCAGTTTCATCAAAATTAAGTCTGTTATTTTTTTCATTTTTAGGGGAAATAGCTGCGTTATTTATTAATGCTTTGACAGGTTTACCTTTTAGTAAGGCTTGTAAGTCTTTAACTTTTTTTCTTAAATCATCTAAATCTTCTAGATCTATTTGAAAATGATCTGTCTTATTTTTTTCCCATGGACATTGAGGGGCAACTTCAGATCTTGAGCAGGTGATCACTCTCCATCCTTCTTCCCAAAATTTTTTTGAAGTAGCATGACCTATACCTCTGCTACCACCTGTCAGAATAATTATATTTTCGTTCATATAAATATATTACAAATGGTTATCATAATGATATGATAACTGTTTTTTTTAAAATTACCAACCTACTTTATCTATAATTTCTTGTGCTTTTGGTGCATTTTTAGAAATAGTAGTAATATTAATTTCATCTGATTTGAAAGAGCCCCACATTGTAATTTTACCTGATGGTTTAATATTTTTATTTACAGGATATTCATAGTTTATTTCAGAATATATTTTTTGTGCCTTTTCACTTGTTAACCATTCTAAAAACTTTAAACTTTCTTTTGAATTTTTAGAATGCTTTGATATCCCCCCTGCAGAAACATTAATATGCTGCCCCCTATCATTTTGATTAAAAAATATGATATCAGTTGCATCTGCCCATTTTTGTTGTTCAGGGTTTTTTGTATTAAATTTCATCATGCCAAAATAATATGTATTCATTAACACTATGTCACATTCACCAGAAAATATTGCTTTTGCCTGCGCTCTATCATTACCTTGTGGTTTTCTAGCAAAATTTTTTACTAATCCTTTAGCCCATATTAAAGCTTGATTATATCCGTTATGACTTATGATTGAAGATAACAAAGCTCTATTGTATGGATGACTTCCTTTTCTTGTGCATATTTTATTTTTAAATTGAGGTTTAGCTAAATCCTCTATCCTTTTAATTTCATCTTTATTAACTCTGCTTTTTGACACCCCAATTATCCTAGCTCGAGTTGATAATGCCACCCATTTGTTGTCACTATCAACTAAATGGTTTGGAACGTTATTATTAATCACTTGTGAACTAATAGATTTTAATAAATCATAATCTTTTAATTCAGTTATTCTTGATATATCTACTGTTAAAATTATATCTGCTTTTGTATTTTTTCCCTCAGAAAGTAATCTTTGAGCCATTCCTTTTTTTAGATGAAGAACATTAAATTTGATTTTTGTTTGTTTGGAATATTCATCAAGAAAAGGTTTTAAAAGAAATGGTTTTCTATAAGAGTAGATATTAAGTTCATCGGCAAATGAAGAACTCAACATAATTAATAAAGAACTCATTAATACAAAAATTTTTAAAAACATTATATTCTCCATTAAAATTAATTGTTAATGAGAATCATTATCATTATTATTATCATATGTCAAATTGTTACACACCACCTATCAATATGCCTGCGCCAAGTACTAAGGAACCTCCAAACACAACTTGGAAAATTGCTTTAGAAAAACTAATTTTCATGTATTTGTTTTGTATCCATGCAATTAACCACAACTCAAAAAAAACAATTAATATTGCTAATACCGTTGCAGTGTAGAAATCTGTTATCAAATAAGGCAGTGCATGACCTAAACCACCTAAAGTTGTCATCACCCCAGAAGCAAATCCTCTTTTAACAGGAGATCCCCGTCCTGATATTATACCATCGTCATGTACAGCTTCAGTAAAACCCATGGATATTCCAGCTCCAATTGATGCTGCAAGTCCAACAAGTAGTGTCGTATGTGAATTCATGGTTGCAAAAGCAGTTGCAAATATTGGGGCTAAAGTCGAAACTGACCCATCCATCAAGCCAGCAAGTCCAGGCTGAACCCATGTTAATAAAAATTGCTTTTTATCTTTTTCTAATTCTTTTATTGCAGATTTTTTTTCATCAAGCTCTCTTGCTCTTTTTATCGCTCTATCTTCATGTTTGGATTCGATGATTGCTAGGTCCCCTAGTAATTTTCTTATACTTGCATCAGATGTTCTCTGAGCAGCATCAAAATAAAATTTGGCAGCATCATTTTCCATTTTTCTAATTTCATCTCTAGCAGCATCTAATTTTAAATTTTCAATTAACCAAATTGGCTTTCTTTTATAAAATCCAGATACGTGTTCTCTTTTTACTATCGGAATACTATTTCCAAATTTCTTTTTATATAAATCAATTAATAGTTTTCGATGTTCATTTTCTTCTTTTCCCATTTCATCAAATAATTTAGCTGTTTCAGGAAAATCTTTTTTAAAGGTATTTGCAAAATAATAATAAATCTTAGAATCTTCTTCTTCAGCGTAAATTGCTAAGGCGAGCACATGTTTATCAGACAATTTGGAAAAATGTGTTTTATTGAATTTAAATTTGAACATAATTAGAAAACAAATTACTCGATCTTGTTATTATATAATATAATGTAATATTTAAGTAATAAAATAGGTTAAACTAATGAGTGAAACATTTAATATTGCAACATTTAAAGGTGATGGTATAGGACCTGATGTTATTAATTCTGCAATAGAAATAATTGAAAAAGCATCTAATGCTGTTGGCGGTTTAAATTTTGAATGGAATTTCATAAAAGCTGGAGCTGCTTATTATAAAGAAACTGGGAAAGACGTAGAAGATGATGGAGAGAAAAAAGCAGAACAATCAGATGCAATTTTCTTAGGAGCAATAGGACTTCCAAGCATAAGAAAAGACGATGGAACAGAAATAGCACCTCATTTAAGATTTAGGGAAGTATTTAATCTTTATGCTGGCGTTAGACCTGTAAAAGCATACAAGAACACACCTCAGCGATTAAGCAACAAAAATGCTGAAAAAATTGACTTGGTAGTACTAAGAGAGTGCACTGAAGGTTTGTTTTATACTGCAGCAGTTCATAATAGAAATAAAATTGCAAATAATAATGAAGTCGAAGACATCATGAGAATAACAAGAAATACAACAACAAGACTTCATAATTTTGCATTTAAGCTAGCTGAAAAAAGAAAACAAAAAGGAAAACTTGGAAAAGTAACATGTGTTGATAAGGCTAACGTTTTTAAGTCACAAGCTTTATTTAGAAAAATATTTAATGAAATTAAAGATAATTTTCCAAACATAGAGGCTGACACATGCTATGTAGATGCTATGGCTCTTAATTTAATCCGACAACCATGGGAATATGATGTTATGGTAATGGAAAATATATTTGGCGATATACTTTCAGATTTGGGTGGAGGCTTAGTTGGTGGTATGGGCATGGCATCTTGCGGAGAAATTGGTGATAATCACGGTCTATTTCAACCAGCTCATGGAAGTGCGCCAGATATTATGGGTAAAAATAAAGCAAATCCACTTGCAACAATTTTAAGTGGATCATTGATGTTAGAATATCTTGCTGATAAAAAAAATTGCCCACAAGCAAATGAAGCTGCATTAATAATAGAAAATGCTATTGAAGAAGGATTTAATAAAAATTTGTTAAGACCATTCGAATTTGGAGGGGATATGTCCACTACTGAAATAACATCTCAAATTTTAGATTTAATTAAATAAAAGAGAGGTTTGATTAATATGTTTGTTATAACTGTAGACTTTGAAATTAAAAGTGAATTTGTAAATGAATTCAGAAATAGAGTTTTGCAACAAGCAAAAGATTCATTAAACAATGAAGAAAAGTGCTTTACATTCGATGTATGTTTTGATGAAAAAAATATAAACAAAGTCTTTCTTTATGAAATTTATCAAGATAAAGATGCTTTTGATTATCATCTCAAAAGCGATCACTATTTAAGCTTTGATAAAGACGTAAAAAATTGGGTAACAAAGAAAATAGTTAATCAATTAATTAAACAAAACTAGTGAGGTTAAGATGCTTCTTGGGGTAATAGGTGATGATTTTACCGGCTCATCAGATATAGCAAATAATTTAAAAAAAGCGGGAATGTCAGTTGGCATGTATTCAGGAGTGCCTGACAATAAAATGAAATTAAATAAGTATAATGCTGTTGTAATCGCTCTTAAGACAAGGACAATTCCAATAAAAAAAGCAATTTCAGAAAGTATTAAAGCTTTAGAATGGTTGAAATCTAAAAAGTGTAAAAAAATAATTTTTAAATACTGCTCTACTTTTGACTCCACAAAAAAAGGTAATATAGGGCCTGTCATTGATGCAATTATGAAAAACTTAAATGTTGACTTTACTATTGCTTGTCCATCGTTTCCAGATGCAGGAAGAACATTATATCAAGGCCACATGTTTGTTAATGGTGTACCACTCAATGAATCAGGAATGGAAAACCATCCACTTACACCCATGACCGATCATAACCTTGTTAGATGGTTAAACTATCAAACAAAAGGAAAAGTAGATTTAATAAATTCTGTTACAATCAAAGAAGGTGCTAAATCAATAAAAAAAAGAATAACTGAATTAAAAAAAAGTAATGTGAAATACGCAATTACTGATACTCTTGATAATGAAGATTTTGATTTAATTTGTAGTGGCACAGATAATTTAAAATTTCTAACAGGTGGCTCAGGTATAGCACTAGGTCTTCCAAAAGTTTTCAAGAAAAAAGGTATGCTTAAAAAAAGTAACTCTAAGTTACCTAATGTTAAAGGAAACACAATCATTCTTTCAGGCTCTTGTTCTTTGGCAACTAATGAACAAGTAGGATTATATAAAAAAAGTAATCCTTCTTTGTTTATTTCACCAGAGGAATTAATTAAAAACGAAAATTATCACAATGAGATTATTGAATGGATATTGAGACATAGAAAAAAAGACCACTTATTTATTCAACAGCTCTTCCTAAAAAAGTATCTCTTTATCAGAAAAAGTTTGGTTCAAAGATTTCATCTAAAATAGAAACCCTTTTTCAAAAAATTATTAAAAATATTTATAAATATAATTTTAATAAAATTGTATGTGCTGGAGGTGAAACATCAGGCGCTATTGTTAAAGCATTAATGATTAAAGAACTTCAAATTGGTGAAGAAATTTCAGCAGGTGTGCCTGTTATGTGGGAGCCAGAAAAGAATATTAAAATCACTTTAAAATCAGGGAACTTTGGGCAAAAAGATTTTTTTTCTAGAGCTTTAAAAAAACTATAAAATTATATTTTTTTGAATTTTGAAAGCGCTTCTATAAATGTTAAACCTTTCTCCATTTCTAACATTGCTTGATTATCATCAGCGCTAAATTTTTCAGCATTTGAAATTACATTTTCTAATTCTTCTAGAGGAATACAAAGAACACCTGTTCCATCAGCTACAATTATATCACCTGTTCTCACCTTCACTCCACAACAAATAATTGGCTCCCCAATCGATAAAACTTTTATCCTAGTTTTTCCTGGGGTTGGCACCATATGCTTTGAAAAGGCAGGAAAGTTAAACTCAATTATTTCTTCCCTATCTCTTATCCCTCCATCAACAACTAATCCACCAATACCCTTTAATTTTGCGGAATAAGAAGCCATGCCTCCCCAAGTAGAAACTGGTGCACCATTATTTGCTACAACAATAACATCTCCTGGATTTGCTTTTTCGATCATGTGACCCACTTTAAAATCTTCAGTTTTAAATGAACCAAAAGGTCCAGTTGTTTCTTGAACTGTGAGTGCCTCACCTACAACCCTCATTCCAAAACCTGCAGGTTGTAAATTATACATTATTCCTTCAAATCCAATATCATCCAACACATTTGCCAATGTTGGAGTTGCTAATTTTTCTAACCTTGATTTATGTTCTTTTGTGAATTTAACCATCGATTTAGTTTATGTGATTTAAACTTTAAAATCAATTAACCCACAAATTTACCCTAGTCATATTCAATAAATTATTTATATTATTATTATGACTTATTTTAATTTTCCACATATTGAAGAAGATGATAATCTTAAAAACCTAAGAAATGATGTAAAAAGTTTTTTAAAAACAACATTTAATTCTAATAATATTAAACCTCAAGCTGATGCCTGGATGTATTCTGCAAACCCAGAGTTTAGTAAAAAACTTGGTGAAAAAGGATGGCTTGGAATGTCATTCCCTAAAAAATATGGCGGTCGTGAAAAAACAATGTTGGAAAGATACGTTATTACTGAAGAACTTTTAGTTGCTGGAGCGCCTGTTGCTGCTCATTGGATTGCAGATAGACAAAGTGGGTCACAAATTATTAGATACGGAACAGAAGAACAAAAGAAAGAAATCATTCCTAAAATTTCATCTGGTGAATGTTTTTTTGCCATTGGGATGAGTGAACCTGATTCAGGTTCTGACCTTGCTTCAGTAAAAACTTTTGCAAAAAAAACTGCCGATGGTTGGGAGTTAACAGGCAGAAAAATATGGTCAACAGGAGCCCATTTGTCACATTACATGATTGTTTTAGCTCGAACAGAAAAACTTGATGAGAAAAACAGACATTCTGGTCTATCTCAATTCTTAGTAAATTTAAAGTTACCAGGTGTAGAAATTAATCCAATTGAAGATATGACACACCAAAAGCACTTTAATGAAACAGTTTTTAATAATGTTAAATTAAATAAAGATGCCCTTTTAGGTGAAGAAGGTATGGGTTGGCAACAAGTTGTTGGAGAACTTGCTCTTGAAAGATCTGGGCCAGAGAGATTTTTATCTCATTATATTTTATTAGATAACTTTATTAGTGAATTCAGATATAAAATGTCTGAAATGGGTATTACATCATTAGGTAAAATCATATCAGAATTACAAACATTAAGAATGATGAGTTTTTCAATTGCTTGGATGATACAAGAAAAAAAATCACCAGATGTTCAAGCAGCTTTTGTTAAAGAAGCGGGTAACGTTTTTGAAAAAAAATTAATTGAAACGATTAGAGAAATGTCAAACTTGATTCCTTTTGAAGAATGGTCATCTAGTCTAAAAAGTTTATTTCAAGATGCTACTCTTAGAATACCAGCGAATTCATTAAGGGGGGGCACATCTGAGATCATGCGAGGTATAATCTCAAAACAACTTGGTTTAAGATGAAAGACGAAGTTAAAATAATCTTAGATATTTGTGATAAAATATTACTTAAAAATGTAGATCACCATCTAAGATTAAATCTAGAACCAAATTCAACTCAATTTAAAACTTTAAAAAATGAAATAATATCGAGTGAGTTAACAAAGTTACTTGTAAAAGAAGACTTAGGCGGTGCAGGCATGACTCTGACTGATATTATTCCCATAATACAGTTGTCCGCTCAATATGGAACACCTATACCTTTCATTGAAACAATAATTAGTAATTTTTTATTATCAGAATTAAATATAAAAGCTGAAAACGATTTTATAACGCTGACTAACAAAACTGAAAATATTCTAATAAAGAAAGATAAAATATCTGGAAATTTTAAATCAATACCTTATTTGCATCTAGCTGAGAAAATTTTAGTAGAAACTGAAATTAAAAATCAAAAATATATCATTTTGTTTAAAAAAGGTGGAAAATTAACACTGCAAAAAAACTTTTTATCAGAGCCAAAGTTTGATCTTGATGCTTCAGAGTTAGAAATCATTTCTATGATGGAAAAACCTGAACCAATAGACGTACAAAATCTTTTAATAAATGTAAGGTCAATTCAATCATTTGGTGCTATGGAAAAAATTTTAAAACTTTGTATTGAATATTGCTCTCAAAGAAAACAATTTGGACGTACATTATCTAAATTTCAAATGATACAAAATCACATTAGCGAAATTGCTTTAGAGGTGGCAGCAAGTGGTGCGTCTCTATCTACATTAAAAAATAATAATAAAAATTTTTATAATCTCAAAAGCACTGCTATCCCTAAAATAAGAACTGGCATAGCATCAGGAAAAGTTATAGCCTTGTCTCATCAAGTTCATGGAGCAATGGGATTTACAAAAGAATATGAACTTAGCTATTTCACCAAGGCTTTAAATAGTTGGCGAAATGAGTTTGGGAACGAAATATATTGGCAAAATATTCTTGGCAAACTATTTCTAAATCAAAATAAAAACTTTTGGGAATTTTTAAATAATTAAAATTAAGTATTGGAGAAAATAAATGAGCAAATCAGTTTTATGTGAAGAAAAAGATAATATTTGTTTAATAACTCTTAATGAAGAAGATACTAGAAATGCCATTTCTCCAGAAATAATAAAAGAATTAGTAAGTATTTTAGAAGAAATTGATAATAACAAAAATATATCATGCGCAATATTGACAGGGGCTGGAAAAAGTTTTTCCTCTGGTGGAAATTTACACGAAATCAATGAAATGACAGAAAATAACAACATGTCATTAAGAGATATTGAAAATTGGTATAGAAATGGAATTCAAAGAATTCCTATGACATTCAATAAAATAGATGTACCAGTAATAGCAGCTGTTAATGGGCATGCAATAGGTGCAGGTAATGATCTCTGTACAATGTGTGACATCAGAATAGCATCAGAAAATGCCAAATTTTCTGAAAGTTTTTTAAGAATTGGAATTATACCTGGTGATGGAGGCTCATGGTTTTTACCAAAAATAATTGGCCTTTCTAGAGCTACAGAAATGATATTAACTTGTGAAGTGCTTGATGCACAAAAAGCTTTAGATTGGGGACTAGTTTCACATGTTGTCCCTCAAGAAGAATTACTAAACAAAGCATATGAAATAGCAAATAAAATTATTAAAAACCCGCCTCAATCAATTAGAAGAGCTAAAAGACTATTAAGATTATCTCAAAACATTAATTTAAGTACCGCTCTTGAAATGGCTGCAAGTCAACAAACCCTTCTTCAAATGACAAATGATCATAAAGAAGCCATTCAAGCATTAATTGAAAAAAGGGACCCAAATTATAAAAACTCATAGTCAATTCACATGAATTGTCTTGGAAAGATATATTCTTTTACTACACCATCTTTAAAGTTTGAATTAACATAATCGGAGCTTTCGTAATCAAAAATTATACAACCTGCCGTTACTAAATTAGATGGTAATATTTTTTTATTTTTGAAAGCCATATCATTAATTAATTCACTGAGAACAGGATTATGTCCAATTACAACACCAGTTTGAATGCCTGAAAAATTTTGTTTTATTAAATTTAAAATGTCAAATTTAGAACCTCCATAGAGAATATCTTCATTATAAGTTGATTGAAAATTACTTTTATTTTGAATCCATGAAAAAAATATTTCTTCGAAAGTGAGTTGAGCTCTTTTAGCTGGAGAAACAAGAAATTTATCAGGAAGATTTATTCTTCTTTTCAATTCTCGCGAAATTATTTCACAAGACCTATAACCTCTTTCATTAAGTCCTCTTTCAAAATCAGAGTTAAAAGAACTCCAATCAGACTTAGCATGTCTTATAATAATGATTTGAGGCAAATCTTTAGCTTTTTCTTTCTAAGATTGAAACATAATTAGCAACAGCAGAACCACCCATATTAAAAATACCACCTAATGATGCGTCTTTTATTTGCATGTCTTTTGCTTCACCTACTAGTTGCATACAAGCCATGACATGTTGTGAAACACCAGTTGCACCTACAGGATGCCCTTTTGCTTTTAACCCACCAGATGGATTGATTGGCAATTTTCCATCTTTATAGACAGTACCTTCTTCTAAAACTTTATAACCTTCTCCCCTTTGAGTTAATCCCATTGCTTCGTATTCAATTAATTCTGCAATTGTAAAACAATCGTGTGTCTCAACAAAAGAAAGGTCCATTAAATTTATTTGAGCATCCGACAAAGCTTTCTTCCAAGAAAGTGCAGCTCCACGAAATTCAGTTTTATCTCTTTTACTCATTGGCATTAAATCATTCATTTGAACTCGGGCCTTAAAACTAATTGATCTTTCAGCTTCTAAAGCTAACTCGTCATCTGCTATTATAAGCGCTGCTGCTCCATCTGAAATCATTGAACAATCACTTCTCTTTAAAGGAGGTGCAACTAGAGGATTTTTTTCCGACACTTTATTACAAAAATCAAAACCTAAATCTACTTGCATATGTGCGTATGGATTTAAAGCACCATTTTTATGATTTTTTGCTGCAATCTTTGACAGATATTTAGTTTGATCTCCATATCTTTGAAAATAAGTGTCTGTTATTTGCGCAAAAACACCTGCAAAACCACCATCTATTTTATCTTCTTCTTTTCTGTAACTAGCTCCAAGTAATATATCACCTGCTTCTTTTGTAGATCTGTCAGTCATTTTCTCTACACCAACAACTAAATTTAACTTTGATCTTTTGGCTTCGATACTATTTAACGCAGTATGAATTGCAGCTGAACCTGTTGCACATGCATTTTCAACTCTAAGTGATGGTACATGCTTTAAAACTTCGCAATTTATTGCAGGTAGAGCACCATGAAAATCTTGTTTTTGGAAACCATTGTTAAAAGTACCCACAACAATATTATCAATTTCTTTTGGATCTACTTGTGCATGAGATATAGCTTCTGAAACCACTTCTGAAATCATATCTTCGGTAGTTTGCGTGTCATTTCTTCCAAATTTATTATGTCCCCATCCAATTATATTTCCCATTTAAAACCCCTATTTTAATTGTTCTGCTAAAATCTTATAAAATAAATTAATAGTATCGTGCGGATGACTTATCATACCATCATGTCCTGCATTTAAATCATAAATTGGCCATCCAAAATCTTCCACCCTTTTTCTAGATAATTCTAATGGCTTATATATTGGATTTTTGCATCTTATATAACAAAGTGGTAAACCATTTCCAATTTTATTTTTTAAACTTAATTTTGATTGAAAAGAACTTAATGGCATTGGTGTTAATTTATCTTTGAGAAGTAAAGATTGCTTAATATCAAAAATCCCAAAACTTTCAGCACTAGGCTCTGGTATGGAAATTCCATTATCAAATTTTTCTGAAAGTTGAATTCTTTCTTTAACTATTTCTTTTGACAATGTATCAAAAGGTGTTTCTCCATTTAATAAAATAATACTATCAAAATAAATTAAAAGTTTGATCTTATTTTTAAATCTATCAGCTAAACCAGAAAGGATACTTCCTGCGAAACTATGACCAACTAAAACCAAATTTTCTAAATTTTGATAAATAATATGGTTTTCAACATCTTTAATAAATGTATCAATAGTAATTTGATTAGAAATCAAATGCTTTCTTTCGCCTAAACCAGTCAAATTAGGACATGAAACTTCAAAATTTTTTTCAGATAGCTTTGATCTAACATTCTCCCAAGCCCAACTTCCATGCCATGATCCATGAATTAATAAAAAATGTAATTTATTTTCCATGAATTTATTATACGGTGTTTAAAAAAAAATTATATAATTTAGTAAATTAACTATATCATTTAAAGATGGATCAATTAAAAATAGCAATCTTTGGAAGCTCTGGTGCCATTGGATCTGCACTTTGTAAAAAATATATACAGCAAGAGAATGTCGAAAAAGTATATTGTTTTTCAAGAAAAAAAACAGATATTAACCACGAAAAAGCTCAATGCTTTATTTTAGATTATCTAGATGAAAAAAATCTATCTGCTCTATCAAGCGAAATAAATTTTTCGTTTGATATTATTTTAATTTCAATTGGAGCACTTTTAAATCCGGAGAAATCAATAAAAGACCTAAACATAGAAAAATTTAATGACATGATTTCTGCTAATACTTTGCCAACTTTGTTAATTGGAAAATATTTTCTTCCAAAATTGAATAAAAATAGAATCTCTAAATTCGCATCTCTTTCAGCAAGAGTTGGAAGCATAAGCGATAATTTTCTAGGTGGCTGGTATTCATACAGAGCATCTAAATCAGCTTTAAATATGATCATTAAGAATTTTTCAATTGAGATAAATAGAACCAATAAAAATAGTATAATTTTTGGTCTACATCCTGGAACAGTGACCTCAAAACTTTCAGATCCTTTTAAAAATAAAAATAAAAATTATTTCAGCCCCGAAACCTCAGCTGATTATCTTTACAATGTTATTGATACAAAAACTAAGAATGATAACGGGAAAATTTTTGATTGGAATAATCAAGAAATATTACCATAACTTTGTTTTGGAATATTATCATTTACTAAATATTTCTTCCAAAATTCTTCAGAATAATTAGAAAATATTTTTAAAATCAAATAAACACATAAAAGAGTCAAAATACATCTTAATAATAATGTAATAAATATGTTTGCACCCATCAAACTTACTAAGCCAGTATCTTCTATTACACTGTGCAACATTCCAATTAGCGTAATCACACCGAAAACGTCTTTATATTTTATTTTACCAGATTTAACTTCTTGAATTAAAAGACCTCCCCCAAAACCAATTCCAAGAGTTACTCCAACTACAGCGATTGTGGATGCTCTTTCTCCTACTCCAATTAAATTAAGGAATGGTTTAAGTGATAATTCTATAAGCCTTTGGATACCGATATATTTAAAAATTTCTATTAAGATGACAATCAACACTATTATTATAAATATAATGAAAAGAGTTTTGATTTGATTAATTACCCAATCTAACAAAATTGGTGAAGGCTCAGAAAATGGAATAATTATAGTTGCTTGAGAGCTTAATAAATTTGTTGCATTTAAAAATTGATGTAACATGACACAAAAAAGAAATCCTAAAATTAACCGTACAAATATAGTTGCTCTAATTCTAACGCCTGCTCTTCTACATATTAATGCTTCTATAGGTAATGAATGAGCAAATAATATTAACAATCCTAACACGCTTGCCTGAGCACTAGTTAAACCATTTTCTAGTGGCAAACCTGCTAAAACTGCTAGCCCTGTATAAGGGCTTGTAAGAATTGTTGTTGTAACAACTATACCAATTTCATCAGGCAACCCTACTAAGAACATTAAGGGCGATAAGAAATTATTTAAGATATCGACAAAACCAAACTCTTGTAAAATTTTAACCACAATTAAAGTGGGTATCATTATACGAAAAAGCTCATAAGTAATTTCGAAAATATTTTTGACAATATCTTTTATTTTTTTGATACTTTTATCCAACTGAAATTACCTTTTTATTATGCCAGAAATCAGATTTGTATAATATATACAAAACTATAATCAAATTAAATAAATTCCAAATAATACCATTCATAAAAGCAAAATAATAAGATGATGTAATATCAAAAATCTCTCCAGACATCCAACCCCCTAAGGACATCCCAACAATAGTAGCTCCTATAACGAGGCCTACTCTTAATCCAGCTTCTTTAATTGGCAAATATTTTCTAATTATTATTGCATATGCAGGAACAATTCCTCCTTGTGATAATCCAAACATCAAAGAAACTACGTATAAAGAAATTTCAGAAGAAAATGGCAAGAAAAATGTTAACGAAACCATTTGTAAAAATGAACCTAATAATAATGTTAATACAGGTCCAATTCTGTCAGAAATCATTCCAAAAACAATTCTACTTAACATCCCACTGTAAAGCATTACGGCTAAAATTTCTGTACCAACTTGAAGTCCAAAGCCATTATCCACACATAAAGCAACCATATGAACTTGGGGCATTGCCATAGCTACACAACAACATATTCCTGCTAGCATTAACAGTACTTGGATTTGATTATTCGAAAGATTTAACTTTATATCTTTATATCTTTGTTTTGTATCCTGAAATTTACTTTCATCTACAGAAGCATTTTTGAGTAAAAGTATCAGTGGAATCATAATTAATAAACATATTGATATCCAGAAATGAGTCGTTCTCCAGTCAATAAACTTTAAAAAATAACCAATTAATAGTGGCCATGTTGCTCCTGCTACATAGTTAGCGCTTGCAACAATGGATAATGCAAAACCTCTTTGTTTATTAAAATAATTTGAAATATCTGCCATAGCTGGACCAAAAAATGCTGATGCTGCAAAGCCCATAAAAAATTGCAAAGTCAAAAATTGCCAATAAAATGGAAAAATTGAATAGAGGTAATAGCATGCAATCAATACAATTGTTGCTAATAAAATTGGTTTTTTGATGCCAAATTTGTCGTAAATCTTACCAATAGCTACAGTGCCAAAACCAAATCCAATCATTGTAAAAGCATAAAGTAAAGATGATGTTCCTCTATCTAGATTAAATTCTCTTTCAATATCAGGAATAAAAACTACCACTGACCACATTCCTACTGTTCCAATTAAAGCAAGAATAAATAATATTGTTGCTCTAAACCATGCACCTTTAGAATCAGAAATGATTAGATTGGATTTATCTGAATTGACCATTAAAAATATTAAAATTAGATAATTTTGCTGTCTTTAAGAGACTTAATTTGATCTTCATTAAGATTTAATTCAGCTTTTAAAATTTCATCCGTATGTTCACCAAGCAGTGGAGGTGCATATCTATAAGAAACTGGTGTTTCATTCATTTTTATAGGATTTGATATTAATTTTAATGGCTTTTCTCCAGTTTTAGAGTGCTCCATTTCCATAACCATTTCCCTAGATATAACGTGTGGATCGTTAAAAACATCTGAAAGATTATTTATCGGACCACAACCAATTTTTGCTTTTTCTAGTTCACTTAACCATTGATTAGAAGTTTTTCGTCTTGTAACTTCGTTAAGTACTTTAGTGACATGCTCTCTGTTTGATACCCTTGATGCATTTGTTTTAAAACGATCATCTTCAAGTAATTTCGTTTCTCCGGCTAATTCGCAAAAACGTTGAAATGTTGGATCATTTCCAATTGATAATACAATATAGCCATCAGCAGTTGGCATAACTTGATAAGGTACTATATTAGGATGTTGATTTCCTAGTCTTTCTGGGTTTTTGTCAGTCGAGAGATAATTCATCCCTTGATTAGCTAACCATGCCACATGTGTATCTAACATACCAATATCAATAAATTGTCCTTTTCCAGTTTCAGCTTGATGCCTAACAGCAGCTAAAATGCCTACAGAAGCAAACATGCCAGCCATTAAATCACCAATTGGAACTCCAACTTTCATTGGTTCACCATTAGGTTCTCCTGTTAAAGCCATAACTCCGCCCATGGCTTGAATAAGACCATCATAACCAGGTCTTGAAGCATATGGTCCCGTTTGACCAAAACCAGTTATTGAACAAAAAATTAATCTTGGAAATTCTTCTTTAAGATCATCATAAGACAAACCATATTTGGCTAAAGTTCCCGTCTTAAAATTTTCAACTAAAATGTCAGAATTTTTAAGTAGTTTACGAACAATATCTTGGCCTTCTTTTTCACTTAAGTTTATTGTGATAGATCTTTTATTTCTGTTAGCACCACAATAATAAGCACTTAAGTCAGTATCATCTCCATTATCATCTTTCAAATAAGGAGGTGCAAATCCCCTAGTGTCATCACCAGCGCCTGGTCTCTCAACCTTTATAATTTCAGCTCCTAAATCTCCAAGCATTTGTGTACAATAAGGACCAGCTAAAACCCTTGTTAAATCTAATACCTTTAAACCTTTTAACGGACTATTCATATAAAACCCTTTTAAAGCAAATTTTAATTTCTATACTTTTTTCTATTAATTAAGTATGTGTATAATTCATGAACACACAATTTCCTACAAAAACTTCTGAAATAAAAGAAAAATTTGACGAATTTATTAATAAAAATTTAATTGACTATGGTTCTAAAAGAAATTTTGATTTGGGTTCACCTCACACAAATGTATCCACTCTTTCACCATATATAGGTAGAAGGTTAATATCAGAAACAGATATTTTGGATGTTGCATTTCAAAAGTTTAAACCAATTAAAATAGAAAAATTTGTTCAAGAAATCTTTTGGAGAACCTATTGGAGAGGATGGCTAGAACTTCATCCAATAATCTGGAATGAATATGAAAAAAAAATACGAGATGTAGAACCTCCTGGGAAAACAGGTATAAAATGTTTTGATCATTGGACACAAGAATTAATTGAAACTGGCTATTTACATAATCATGCACGAATGTGGTATGCAAGCATATGGATCTTTACACTGAACAAAAATTGGATTGATGGCGCACTTTTTTTTCAAAAAAATTTACTTGATTGGTGCCCTGCTGTAAATACTTTGAGCTGGAGGTGGGTGGCAGGATTACAGACTATTGGGAAGAATTATATTGCACGTGCAGATAATATTTATAAGTTTACAAACTATAAATACAACCCTGTTAATCAACTAAATGAAACAGCACCACCTCTTGAAAGTCAATCAAGTTTAAATCAACAAATTATTGATAAAGAATTTGAAAAAATTTCTTTCAATGATCTAGACAATATTGGATTAATTATTAACAAAAATGATTTTACTTTAAATTCTTTATTGAAAAAAAACATAGATTTTAAAACATGCCTTTTTAAGAGTGACAACCCATTAATTAATCAAAGCGAACTTATCAAAAGCTTTGATAAAAATTTATATGGAGAAGTTTTAAATAATAATAAACAAATTTCGTTTGCAGAGAATGATGAAGAATTAATGGAATGGATATTAAAGTTTAAAATAAAAAATTTAATAATTCCTTATGAGTCTCAAGGAAAATATATATTAAATAAAAAAAATATTTTAAATAAATTTACAAATAAGAATGTTAATGTATTTTTTTATTTAAGAGAATGGGATAGATTAGCTTTTCCATTTGCTAAAAAGGGCTTTTTTCCTTTTAAAAATAAAATCCCAGAATTATTAAAAAAACAAGGGTTAGTGAATTAAGAGGTTTAAATTGACAAAACTAAATTATGAAATACCTAAGCATGGTGAATTTAATGAACTTAGAAAAGACCTATATTGGACTCAATTCGAACTTCCATTTCGTTTAAATCACGTAAATCTATTTTTTTTAAATACAAAAAATGGCTGGGTATTAATTGATAGTGGCTTAAGATCTGACCACTCTATAGAAATGTGGGAAAAAATACTCAATGGACCATTAAAGGCAGAAAAAATTCACTCTTTACTTATTACTCATTACCATCCAGATCATATCGGCATGGCAGGATGGCTTCAAAAAAAATTAAATATTCCTGCATTCACTTCATTTAAAGAATTAGAAGTAGCAAAAAAATTATTAATTATGCCTGACAAAGAATATTCAATTATGTTTGACAATATTTTTCAGAGATCAGGCATTCCTTATGAACAAAAACAAGAAATGTTAGGAGCTACTAGATTATATAAAAACAAAGTCTTTAATTTACCAGATTTTCAAATAATATCTGAAGGCTTTGAAATTGAATCAAATGATGGCAGTTGGAAAGTCAGAACAGATGTGGGTCATTCACCAGAACACATATCTTTGACAGATAAAAAAAGAAACTTATATCTGGCTGGAGATTTCTTGCTTCCAAGAATATCACCAAATGTTTCTGACAATTTTTTTGATCCTTTTGATGACAGACTTGGAGGATACTTAACCTATTTAAATGATATTAAAACTATAAACTCTGAAGTTGAAGTATTTCCTTGCCATGATTGGCCTTTTAAAGACGGAGATAGTAGAGCTTTAGAACTTATATCTCATCATAATCAAAGATTAAATATTTTAAAAAATGAATTATCAAAAAGAAATATAACTGTTTATGATTCTCTTAGTTTAATTTTTGATAGAAAAATAGGAAATGAACAAATGCACTTTGCCATTGGTGAAGCTAGATCACATCTCATAAATTTAGTCAAAACAGGATATGCAAAAAAGTTTTCTGATAATGATAAAGTTGAATGGTTTAGTTTAAATAGTTAACTCTTTTTAACTAAGCTGTTTTTAATTCAGGTTTATTAACTTTAATTGTTGGTAACATATAAGCTGAAATAGCTACAAAAATTGCTAAAAAAGATAATATTTTTAATAGGTCACTGAAAGTAAATCCATAACTTAAAAATATTGAAACTAAAGGTAATACTGATGCACCAGCACAAAGATTTATTAAAAACTTCATTGATAAAACTCTTGCCCTCCATCTATCATCGACATACCTAACAAGAATAGCATCAGTAATTGGTATTTGACCAAATACAAAAAACATCGCCATCAGAATTACAAAAAACAAAGCATAATCTATGTATAAACTTGCAAGGAAAATTAAAATTAATTGACCAAGACCTACGATACCCAAAATTATTTTAGGAGAATATCTATCAATTAAATAACCTACACAAACTTGAGAAAAAGATGCAATTCCATATACGATCCCAGCTAAAAGACCAGTAATTGCAACATCAACGGAAATACCAGGTAAATTTACTTCAAACATTCTAGGAATCAAGAAAGTCAGTGATCCAAAAATAAAACCTCCAGCCAATGTTGTCATAGTAAGAGAGATTAATACAATTTTCCAACCTTCAACTAAACCATTTGTTGATTTTTTTTTCTGAAAATTGTCCTCATTAGTTTTAATTTCTTTAAACCCTCTTATTTGAATAATTCCAAAACCAAGACAAATTATTGCAGGGATTAAAAAACTTAACTGCCAATTAGAATTAAGTATTATAAAACCAGTTAAAATAGGTGCTGCAGCCACACCCATGTTACCCCAAACTCCATTAACACCTAGTCTAAATCCTACTTTTTCTGTATCTCTAACAAGCATAGCTATTCCTACTGGATGAAAAATAGCAGCAAAAAAACCAATAACACCAATTGAAAATCCTAACATTATTGGTGATGTTGAAAAAAAACATAAGAATGCACCAAAGGCTATACCAAAAGGATATATTGTTATTAATATAGATCTAGAGTATTTATCAGCTAACCAACCAGCTAGAGGTGCCATAGCACCAAAGAGAAACAATCCTAGAGTTCCATAAATTATAATTTCATCATAACTAAGACCAAAATGACGGCCTGCATCAAAAGCTGCTTTAGCAAAAATCAACATCATAAAATGATCTAGAAAATGACCAATATTGATATACATATCTGGTAAAGTTAAATTTCTAGAATCTTTAATATTGAAAAGAGTCATAAATTTTATTCCATAAAGGTTGAAAATTGATCATGAGTTAATTTTTCAACTCTTAATTTATTTTCAGGTGCATTCTCATCCTCATAACCCATAGATACACCACAAACTAACATTTCATTTTCATCAAATCCTAATTCCTTACTAAGTATTGAATGAAATTTTGTAAATGCGACTTGACCACAAGTATGAAGACCTTCTCCTCTTGCACCTACTAAAATGCTTTGTATAAACATTCCTAAATCTATAAAAGTTCCTTCAGCAAGCCTTCTATCCATAGTTATAAACATACCTACTGGAGCTCCAAAAAAATGAAAATTTTCCTGCATTTGTTTATTTCTAGCTTCATAATCATCTTTGGCAATGCCGAGTAGTTTATAAAGTTCAAACCCTACAGCTCGTCTTCTTGAAATATAAGGCTCATACCACTCAGTTGGATAATAATCAAATTCTTGCTTAAAATTTTTGGCTTCTCCACTTTCAATTGAGTTTATAATTTCATTTGTAATCTTTTTCTTTTTATCACCTGTTACAACATATACATGCCAAGGTTGGATATTATGGCCACTTGGTGCAAAGGCAGCACCTTCTAAAATCTTTTTTATTTTACTTTGATCAACTTCTTTTGGAAGAAAACGTCTGACTGATCTTCTTGAAATTAGAGAATTATATACATCCATATTAACACCACTTCTGATTTTGAATTAATTATAAGTTTAATTCTCAGATTGTTGCATAAAAATATTTCTAAAGTACATAATTTTTTTTATGTTATCATATAATCTAGGTTGAAAGTTTTTGATGTGGCTTTCTAAATTATCTAGCTTAGCAACTTTAACTTCTTTGTATTTTATAATGTTTGAATTCCAGTGTGCTAAAACTTTTTGATGATATTTTAAATGTTTTTTAGGCTTAGATGAATGATATCTTTTAATAGCTTCATCCCAATTACCAAAATTAGAATGTAATTCATACAAAAATGAAGTTGCATAAGAAACATTTACCATTGGATCCAATACATCTAATATATTTTTAAATTTCGATCCATGCCACTTTAGATTTATCTGCATACAGCCAACATCTAAATTATAGTTTTCTTTTTTTATTTCATTTAAAACAAAGTTTTTCATTTGTAATTTATTATCAAAAAATAAACTTTTTTTACCTGTATTTATCGTCCAAGGCCAAATTACAACATTCTTATTATCTTTAAATCTTCCAGATTCAGTTTTTCCAATCGCAGTCAATAAACCTTTTGGAATATCAATTTGCTTTTCAATAATATTTATTTCGTTTTGACAAGTGTTAGAATAATTTAACTTTGAAAAAGCAGTTTCAGAAAATAGTAATACTAATATGAAAAATAGATTTTTTATTAATCTCATTCATATCTAGAGCAAATAAAATGCCAAATTTATGATCTAAATTTTGAAAAATTTGGTTCTCTTTTTTCTAGAAAAGCATCTATGCCCTCCATACTTTCTTTATCACCTTGAGATTCAGCCATCAAATTCGCTTCTAATTTCATTTGATCTTCAAAATTATTATCATAAGAATGATGAATTAATTTTTTTATTCTAAACATTGCATTTTGCGGTAAGTTATTAAATTTTTCTGAAAACTTTAAAGCATCTGATTTCACTTCCCCAGCATTTGAAATTATATTTAAAAAACCAAGATCAAATAACTTTTTTGCAAAAATTCTATCTCCAATTAATGCCATCTCTGATAAGATTTGTTTTGGTAAAACTTCTGCTAAAAGTTTTGTAACTCCACCATCTGGAGTAAGACCAATTTTTACATAAGCAAGTGATAAAAAACTCTTTTCTGACATAATCAAAAAATCACATGCCATTGCAAGAGAAACCCCTGCGCCTGCTGCCCCACCTTCAACTGCTGCAATTGTGGGTTTGGAACACTCTTTAATTTTTTTTATTGTTCCGTTTAATTGATTAAGAGTTTCTAATCTCTCTGGTACTGCCATATCTCTTCTAGTTTTTAAACTATTTAGGTCTCCTCCTGCACAAAAGAAACCGCCTTCCCCAAAAATAATTATAGAATTTATTTCCTTTGAATTTTCGGCTTCATCAATTTTACTCTGCAACTGTGGATGAAACCCTGGAACCATTGAGTTTTTTGATTTAGGATTATTTATGGAAATAAAAAAAGTATTATTAATCTTTTGACCATCAATAATTGACATATAAATTCCCCTTACTACGATTAAATTAAAATAATAAATTAGTTCAAGGTTAATACAATTTTTTTATGATTAAAAATAATAAACAACAATTATTACTTATTATGGAAGAAGCTATAAACGCAGCTAAACCTTTCAATAATTTTCCAAAATTAGTTAAAAAACCAAAAGGAAAAATTTATGTTTTAGGAGCAGGAAAAGCAGCAGGAAGTATGGCTAAAGCCTTTGAAGATCAATGTTCATTTGATTTAGAAGGTTTGGTTGTAACTAGGTATGATCATTTTGTTAAAACCAAAAAAATCAAAGTGTTAGAAGCATCACATCCAATCCCCGATTTAAATGGCTATAATGCTACAAAACAAATAATACAAATTGCAAAAAATACATCCAAAGATGATCTAGTTATTTTCCTTATTTCTGGTGGAGCATCTGCGCTATTTTGTTCCCCTCTTGATGGGATAAGTTTTAATGAAAAACAAAAAATTAATAATGAACTTTTAAAATCTGGAGCATCTATAGATCAAATGAATATTGTTAGACAGTCTATTTCTGCAGTGAAAGGAGGAAGATTATTAGAATTAATAAAACCTTCTAATTGTATTACTTATGGAATTTCTGACATTCCTGGTGACGATCCAAGTTTTATTGGTTCTGGGCCAACAATATACACTAATAATGATACAAACAAGTTTTTTGAAATTTTAGATAATTATAAAATTAAAATCTCAAATAAAATTTTGTCTATTGTAAAAAATAATCTTCTGCCACAAGGTATAAATGAAAATTTTCATTTAATAGCATCTCCAATGAAAGCACTTAAGGCAGCTGCAAATTTAGCAAGAAAAATAGGTTTTTCCCCTATTATTCTCTCAGATAAACTAGAGGGAAATGCTGCAGAGGAAGGTAAACGGATGGCAAATCTTGCCCTTAAAATTAAAAAAGAAAAACATTATAAAAATATATCCTTGGAAAACCCTATATTACTACTCTCAGGAGGAGAAACTACAGTAAAAGTAAATGGATTGGGTAGAGGTGGTAGAAATTCAGAATTTGCCCTTTCTATGGTTAACACTTTAAAAGGAAATAAAAATATACTTGGACTTTCAGTAGATACTGATGGAATAGATGGAAGTGAGGACAACGCAGGTGCTTTTTTTTCTTACGAAACATTTTTAAATTCAAAAAAACTTAATTTAGACATAAAAAAATATATAAATAATAATGACGCATTTAGTTTTTTTGAAAAAACCAATGATCTTATTTATACTGGACCAACATTGACCAATGTTAATGATTTTAGGGCCGTGCTTGTTCTACCAAATTAAGAAGGATCTTTCGGATAGGTTTCTTTATAACCAGGCATGGAAGCACTAACTTGTTTATGCCATGCATGTAAGTTTTTTGTTTTCATTTCCCAATCATAAATTTTTCTAAAATTTAAATAATCGAGCGCAACAATTAAACCAATATGAGATATATAAAGTTTAGAAGGATTAAAATCATTCGAAACATTTTTATCCAAATTATCTATAGTGTTTTCAATCTTAGTTAATTGAAGCTTTTGCCAAACTTCTGATGGTTTCTGATCTCCTGCATATCTAATTGAATAAACGTAAAGAAGAGATGCATCAACAAGACCTTCAGTAAGAGCAGCATTAGTTAAAATTATTTTTTTATTATCATCATTAGGATATAACTTACCTGAAGTATCATTTAATAATTCAACAATTACACGACTATCAAAAATATACTGATTGTTTGGGGTCATTAAAACCGGTATCTTTCCTAATGGATTATTTGATTTCATTTTAATATGAGTTTCATGATCTGGATTTAATAATTCTATCTGATCATTTAAACCAGAAAGATAGCCTGCTAATCTAACTTTCCTTACATAAGGAGAGGCTGGACTATAAGTTAATTTATACATATTCTTACCTTCTAAAATTTAATAGTAATATACTACACAAAATATTTGAATATAATCAAAAAAATGAGAGTTATAATTGTTACACAAACTTTTCCTCCTCGTTTTGGAGGAATGCAAAGTGTTATGTCAGCATTAGCAAAGAATTTTTCAAAAACAATTCCAACATTTGTTTTACCAGATCATCATATACCAGATTCTCATCCCATAAGAAGCTATAAAATTAAATTTAATTTTTCTAACTTTCCAAAATTTCTAAGACCATTCATTAAAAAAATTAAATTAAAAAAAATTTTAAAAAAAAATGACATCATTATTTGTGACAGTTGGAAATCTCTTAACGCTTTACCAAATACAAATAACAAAGTTGTAATGCTTGCACACGGTCAAGAATATTTGTCCAAGTCAAAAAAAAATAAAATCAATAAACTATTAAAAAAGGTAAGCATTGTTATTTCTTCTTCAAATTATACAAAAAATATTTTTTTAAATATTTGCAAATTTCCTGAAAATAAAATCTATGTCATTCCACCAACATATGAACTAGAAAATGATAAAATTAAAATTCATAACAAATCATCTAATAAAAAAGATCTTATACTTACAACTATCTCAAGATTAGAAGAAAGAAAAGGCTTTTTACCTGTAATAAAAGCCTTAAAAAACTTATTAGAAAAAAAATCTATAAATAATTTCACATGGTCAATATATGGTGATGGTTATTTAAAAGAAAAAATAAATAAACAAATAGATTATTACAAATTGAATAAGTATATAAAAATTAAAAATTTTGTTAATGAAGTATCAAAAGAACAGATTTTGTTAAATTCAAATTTGTTCATTATGCCGTCTTACAAAGTTAAAAATTCTGTTGAAGGATTTGGAATATCTTATATTGAAGCTGCAAAGTTTTCAGTACCTTCTATCTCTGGAGTAGATGGTGGCGTTTTAGATGCTGTAGTAAATAATGAAACAGGTTGGAATGTTAATACACTTAATGAAAAAGAATTAGAAAATGTACTTTTTGAAGCTATTAATAATCAAAATAAAAGAAATCGATTTGGCAAAAATGCAAGACAATTATTTATTAAAAAGTTTGCCAGTGATAAAGTCTTCAGGAAATTCATGACTGCCATCACTAATTCTTCGAATCTTAAAAAATCCAATCATTAATTTTTTTTTTATTTTTCCATAATAATGAGGAAATAAATCATCGTTTCTAGATTTTTCCCACTTTAAATTATTTTCTAAATCTTTAATTTTAAAATAAATTACAATTAAATTTTCTTTACCAAAAAAATGTTTCTTACATGTTTCATATATCTGGTTGTTCGTAGACAAATGAATAAAACCATCTTTTAAATCAATTAAAGACCCTTTATATTCTTCTTCTTTATTAAACCATTCTTTGTACTCTAAAATTTTGAAAACAAAGTTTGAGTTCATTAATGATTGCTTACAAATTCTTTTATTAATTCAATAATTTTATAAGGTTCATCTTCTTGGGAAAAATGCCCTGCATTCTTTAATTTGGTTATTTTAGAATTAGGATATAATGCTTTAAAATCATTTATGGCATAATCAGGGTCAATTGCTCTATCTTTCATTCCATAGACCAGTTCAGCTGGAATTTCTAAAAAAGATTTCATATCTCCATTTTTTAAGCAGCTAATTATAAATGGAACCATTCTTCCATGTAGAACATCAAGTGGAAAATTGATTGCTCCTAAACAACTATCCCTATTTGGAAAAGGAGAAGCATATGCATTTATCCAATTATCATCGATTATAGAACTATTTGTAAAATTTAATATTTTCATTATTGATAAAATAGTTGTGTTCAATTCTCCTAATAACACCTCAAGTGTGCCATTTTCTTCATTTTTTTTAATCCATTTAAACCATGGGGTTAATTCTTTAGGTTTTTCAGTTCTGCTATATCCAAGAATTGTGTTAATCAAAAACATACCTTTAGTGTTTTTTAAATTACGTAAAGTATATGCTCCTAAAATTGGGCCACCCCAATCTTGTCCAACAAAATATATATTTTCTAATTTTAAGTAGTTTACTAAATTTTCTAAATTTTTAACATGGGTCTTTAGAGAATATTCTTTATTTTTTGGTGTTTCAGATTTTCCAAAGCCCATTAAATCTGGAACTACTACTCTAAAATCCTTAGATAATTCTCTAATAAAATGTCTATATATATATCCCCATGTAGGTTCACCATGAAGGCATAAAATTACTTTTTTATTTTCCTTACCTTCATCAACATAATGTTGTTTAAAACCATTACCTGAGAAAAAATTAGCTTTAAAAGGCCATGTGTTATTAAAATCTTCTTTAGCTTCAATCATTACTAGTTCTCTGTGAGAGTTGCTTCTTTTTCATATGTATATGCGCAGACACCGACAAAATTATTTTCTTTAAAAGCTAAACTTTTTTTTAAGTCTGAAATTATATCTTCATAGTTAGTCTCAAATTTATTAAGTGCATTTGAATTTTCAAATTTAATTGAGACATTAAGATCTCCTAACTGACTAATAAATATGTTAAGGCCAATTATATTATAATCTGATATTTTTGAACCAAACTTTTCAGAGCAAAATGAGGCTGCCAACTTTGCCTCACTAACTGATGGAAATCTAAAATTTAATATTTTTCCAAACACTAATTATCCCTAATTTCACTAAATAAATTATCTAAATCATTTTCATTATTTGATAAATTTTTTACTCTCTTTAATATACCTTTTTCCAGCGAAAGCTCACTTTTTAATTTATTTCCAAAATCTGAAATTTCAAATTTTTCAGCTGATTTTTTAATTACTTTAATGTTTAATAAATATTTTTTTTCGAGATCATCGATGGTCTGATCTGAAAAAAATTTCAAAATTGTTTTTAAATTATTAATATCTAAATTTTCTACATATTGCGAAATTTTGTTGATAATTTGTATCAAATTTTCAGCACTTTTATTTCTAAAGTTTTCTTGTATTTCTAATTGATAAGCCATTTTTCTAGATAAACTTTTAAGTGATTTGATTTGGTTTTCAGTTAGTTCGACCTCTTTATCGCCACTTACACATAACGTTCCTAAAGTATAACCATCGGATGTTACTATTGGAAAGGCAGCATAAAATTTAACAATTCCTTCTTTAACTAATGGATGGTTTTTAAAGGTTAAATCAGTTTTCATATTTTGTATTATTAAAGGCTCTGTTTTATCAAGAGCGTATTGGCAAAAAGTTTGTTTTCTTGGTATTTTTTTCGATGTGTCTTCGGGAAATCCATCACTTGCTAAACAATATTGATTTTCACTATCAATTAGGCCAGTCCAACTTACTGGACATCCAGTAATTTCTTTTGCTAAATAACAATATACATCATAAAGTTCATCTTGATCCAAATACATAGCACCTGTTCTTTTTACAGCTTCCAATCTTTGATTTTCATTTTTGGCAATTGGTGCTGGTATATAATCTGAGATATATTTGTCATTACTCATATAGAAATATTAACAACATTTTGAATAAACAAAAATTATTTATTCATTATTTTTAAAACCAAAAAATATTAGCCTCAAATATAAACAAATATAAATAACTGACTATAAAAGCAGGTACTGCTGAATAAAGAGTTGCTATTAATGCGGCTTTTGGATGTATTGCAATAGCTGGAAATAATGCATCTCCATCATTTGAAATAGCGTTACCTAATTGTGCAGATAATGGAATAACACCACTTAAATACATTGTTGTAACCAAAATTTGAGGCCCACAACCAGGAAGAAGTCCAATCAAAATTGAGATTAAGGGTACAAAATATAAATAAGTATTAAAGAGAATTGAAAGATCAATTTTTGAAAAATAAACACTTAATTCAAATGCCAAAAAAGCTAAGATTACCCAGCCAGTTACAAAATTGGTATCACTAATAGTTCTATTTTTTAAAGTATCATTATTGTCTGACATGTGAATTTTATAACCATGCAACAAAGGTAATAACCACATAAAAAAACAGAGAGAACCCGCAATAAAACCAAAAAGTAAAACTGGATCTTTTACATAACGATTTGTAAAAATAGAATTCAGATCAATTTGAAAAGCACTTAAAATACCAATTAAAATACCTGGCAACATAAAAAACAACCAGAGGTTTTCTAAATTTTTGGATTGCTTATATTTTTTTGAAGTTGATGCATATCTTTTGATAACTTGGCATCCCGTTAACTTAAGAAAAAATTTACCATGTAATAAATTTACTAAAATGCCTGAAACAATACCAACAAAGAAACCAGTTAAAAGAACAAATGACCCAATTAATGGTTTTTTTGCAATGAGAAGAAACGCTGCATCACCCATTGTTGCTGTTAGAGTGGCTACAACAGATCCAAAAGATATTTTTCCTCTTGTATATTGTGTCATTACTATAATAGCTCCACCACAACCTGGCAAAGCACCAAGAAATGAACAACCTACAATTTCTAATTTAGGGTATTTTTTTAAAAACACTCCAATATCAAAATTGAGAAATTTTTCTAATGAATAGAATATTAATAGAGTACCCGCCACAAAACTTGAAACTGCTATATATGCATCAGCTACGGAACTTTGAATGATGTTTAAAACCTCATTATCTAAATTTAAATAAGCAAATACACAAAAGGATAGTAATACATAAGTAGCTATTAACTGATGTTTGATTAAAATAGGTTGTGTTAATTCGTTATATCTTAGATTTGGTGTTTGCATAGGATATATATTGGTCAAAGCTTATAAAAAGTCAATAACCTAATATTATTAGCTTTGGCTAACTTTTTTTTTGTATAAATTTATCAATAATTGATCTATCTTTAAAACAATGAAAATAGATGATGATACAAAACAGTTTATTAAATTAAGACTTGAAAATAACGCACCTGAAGTTGAGGATCTTTCTCCAATAGAATTGAGAGAAATGAGAGCTTCAATGGCAGCTGTTCCCCCAGAGCATCAAGTCCAAATTAATCATATTAAAGATATTACAATAAAAAGCGAAAATAGAGATCTAAAACTCAGAGAGTATTCAAATAATAATAATGATGATCAACCTTTAATTATTTTTTTTCATGGTGGTGGTTTTGTAATGGGCGATCTTGATAGTCATGATTTACTATGCAGACATCTAACTAAAAAATCAGAATGTAAGTTAATTGCTGTAGATTATTCCTTAGCACCAGAATATAAATTTCCATGTTCTTTAGAAGATTCA
This sequence comes from Alphaproteobacteria bacterium, assembly GCA_038131545.1. Classification (GTDB taxonomy): domain Bacteria; phylum Pseudomonadota; class Alphaproteobacteria; order Puniceispirillales; family Marisalimonadaceae; genus TMED54. The sequence goes on along the minus strand of JAYPPQ010000004.1, from coordinate 594,063 downwards.
ATAAATGCTGTGAATTATATTTTTGAAAACAATAAACAAATTAAATTTAATCAAAACAAAGTTGTAGTTTGTGGAGATAGTGCCGGAGGAAATTTAGCATTAATTATATCAATTCTTTCAAAAGAAAAAAAACTCCCCAATATTATTGGACAAATACTTTTTTATCCATGGATTGACTTTACAATGTCAAGACCATCTATGAGCATAAATTTAAATGGTCTAATTGTTAAAAAATCAACTTTAGATTATTTTGCAGATCATTACTTAAATGATAATGATGATATTACTAATTGGAAAATATCACCTTTGCTTTACTCAGATTTTTACGGAATGCCTATTACTTATATTTATGGTGCAGGATTAGACCCACTTGTTGATGAAGGTTATGCACTTATGAAAAGATTAAAATCTTTTGAAAACGAAGTGCATTATAAAGTTTATGAAGGACAGATGCATGCTTTTGTAAGTAATATAGTAAGTTTACCTACATCAATTGATTGCATAAATGAAGCAAGTGAAGCGATTAAAAAAATAATTCAGATCAATTAATAATTATTTAAAGGTTTCTCTATATAAAGATTAGTTTTGTCTAAATCTTCAACATTACGCCTTCCACAAAAAGCCATTGTTTTATCAAGTTCATTTTTAATAATATCTAAAGATTTAGAAACACCTGTTTTTCCTAGAGCCCCTAACCCATAAAGAAATGCTCTGCCGATGTAAGTACCTTTTGCACCTAAACACAATGCTTTGACAACATCTTGTCCTGATCTAATGCCGCCATCAATGTGAATTTCAATTTTTCTTCCAACTGCATCAACTATTTCAGGCAAAACTTTAATTGATGAAGGCGCACCGTCTAGCTGACGACCTCCATGATTTGAAACAATTATAGCATCTGCACCTGTTTTAGTTGCAATTATAGCATCTTCACTGTCAAGAATACCTTTAAGTATAAGCTTTTTTTTCCATTTTTTTCTAATCCATTCAATTTCATTCCAATCTAATTTGGGATCAAACTGCTCAGAAGTCCAAGAGCCTAAAGACCTTAAATCTGAAACTCCATCAACATGTCCAACTATATTACCAAAAGACCTATTTTTTGTTTGCAACATTTCAAAACACCATTTTGGTCTTGTGATCATTTGATAAATATGCTTTGGAGTGAATTTTGGAGGAGTAGACAATCCATTTCGTATGTCTTTGTGCCTCTGTCCTAGAATTTGTAGATCTAGAGTTAAAACTAGTGCACTACATCCAGCTTTATCAGCTCTTTCAATCAAATTTTCCATAAACTTTTTATCTTTCATTACATAAAGCTGAAACCAAAAAGGTTTTTTTGTATGCTTAGCAACTTCTTCAATAGAACATACGCTCATAGTTGATAAAGTGTAGGGTATACCAAATTCTTCACATGCTTGAGCTGCTAAAATTTCTCCGTCAGCTCTCTGCATACCTGTTAAGCCTGTTGGAGCAATGGCTACTGGCATTGAAACATCTTGATCAACTAATTTTGTATTTAATTTTCTATTAGTCATATCAACAGCAACCCTTTGCCTAAGTTTAATTTTAGAATAGTCGCTTACATTTTCATTGTATGTTGTTTCTGTCCATGAGCCTGAGTTAACATAATCAAAAAACATTTTTGGAACTCTTTTTTTGGCTAATTTTTCAAGATCCTTAATTTCTAAAATATCCATATGTTTCTCGTTGCTTAATTGATATTAATAAATTATCTTATTTACGACTCATTACAAGTTCAAATTAACTAAATTATAGAGGATAAAATGGCAATCTATGAGCTAAGAACATATACTCTTTTTGTAGGAAAAATCCAAGAAGCATCTGAAATATATAAAGAATTAGGAACTCCTTGGATTAATAAGTTTAAAAAAAATTTAGTAAATTATTATCTTGGAGACATTGGTGCTTTAAACCAAATTATCCACATTTGGAAATTTGAGGATGATAATGAAAGAAGAAAATTATGGAAACAGATTTTTTCAGATGAAGATTTTATTAAATTTGCCGCTAAATTTAGACCTTTAGTCTTAAATCAGGAAAATAAATTGATGACCCAAGCTCCATGGGTTGAATAATAATAGAAATGGATATTTATAATGAAAAATAGATTTAATATTGCCGTCATCGCAGGTGATGGAATTGGAAAAGAAGTTATGCCTGAAGGTATAAAAGTTCTTAAAAAAGTATCTGAAAAATTTGATATTAATTTAAATTTTGAAGAATTTGATTTTAGTTCCTATGATTATTATGAAAAGCATGGACAAATGATGCCTAATGATTGGAAGGAAAAAATTTCAAATCATGATGCTATTTTTTTTGGAGCTGTAGGTTGGCCAGATAAAATCCCGGATCATGTTTCTTTATGGGGGTCGTTTCTAAAGTTTAGAAGAGAATTTGATCAATATGTTAACTTAAGACCTGTCAAATTAATGCCTGGGGTTCCCTCTCCATTAGCTAATAAAAATCCAGGCGATATTGATTTCTATATTGTTAGAGAAAATACTGAAGGAGAATACTCATCTATTGGCGGAAAAATGTTTCCTAACACAGAAAGAGAATTTGTTGTCCAAGAAACTATAATGACAAAAATTGGAGTGGATAGAGTTTTAAAATTTGCTTTTAATCTAGCAAAGCAAACAAAAAGAAAACATTTAACTTCAGCTACAAAATCTAACGGTATTTCAATTACAATGCCTTACTGGGATGAAAGAGTTGAAGAAATATCAAAAAATTTTCCTGAAGTTAAATTTGATAAATATCACATTGACATTTTATGTGCTCATTTTGTTTTAAATCCAGAAAAGTTTAATGTTGTTGTAGGATCAAATCTTTTTGGTGATATTTTATCTGATTTAGGACCAGCATGTACTGGTACAATTGGTGTTGCCCCTTCAGGAAATATTAATCCAGAAAAAGATTTTCCATCTTTATTTGAACCAGTTCATGGATCCGCACCTGACATTGCTGGACAAAATATCGCAAACCCTATTGGACAAATTTGGGCTGGTGCCATGATGCTAGACCATTTTGGATACAAAGAAGCACATGATCATATCATCAAGACAATTGAATCAACAATATCTAAACAAGAAAACAGAACCAAAGATTTAGGTGGAATTGCTAAAACTAATGAATGTGGCGATGCTATTATGAAATCAATCTAAAATTACAATTGGTTAGATATTTCAATTAAATTAAAATCTGGATCTCTGATATATATAGATAAAATGGGACCTAAAGCACCAGTTTTTCTTTCAGGTCCAATTTCAATATTAATTCCTTTTTTTAATAGGTGATGAACCCAGTCATTAATCTTATTTTTGGAAATAAAACAGATATCCATTGATCCCGAGGATGGATTTAATGCATTGGGTTTAATAGGCTTTATTTCTTCGTGAATATTAATTTTTTGAGAACCAAAACTCACCGCATATCTAAATTGGTTGTCATCTAATGATGATGAAAATTTTTCTAACTTCATTCCTAATATATTCGTATAGAAATCAATTGTTTTATTTAAATCTTTAACCGTAATTACAACATGATCAATTTTTTCTAATTTCACTTATTATCCTCAATTTTTTGTTTAAGTCTTGCCATGCCACTTATCCATTTGTCATAGTTAGATGATTTTTTATCAATATAATTTTGAACTTCTGGGTGCGGTAAAATTAAAAATTGTTTCTTATCTATGCCTTCTTGAATTTTTTCAACTAAAAAATCAGGTTCTAACATCCCATCTAAAGCAGCTACATCTTTTTCTCTTCCTTTTGTCATATTTGTTCTTACCGCTTGAGGGCAAATAACTGAAACATGGAAATCATGTTCTCTATTATTAATTGCTATCCATTCTGCAAATGCAATTGCACTATGTTTTGTTACAGAATAAGTTATTGAATCAATATGAGTTAAAAGGCCTGCGGCAGAAGCTGTTATTAAAAGATAACCAAATTTTTGTTTTTTAAATATAGGAAGTAATTTTCTAGACACAAAAACATGACTCATTAAATGTAATTTCCAATTTTTTTCCCAATCAAAATTACTAGAATTTTCATCTCCAAGAGATAAAACACCCGCATTTGAAAAAAAATAATCAATCTTACTATATTTCTTTAAAACAAATTCAAATAAATTATTTATGCTATTTTCACATTCAACATTACATTGTAAAAAGCTAAAATTTTTATCATCAAAATCAGTGGTTTTTTCTAAATCAGCGGATATGACAAAACACCCTTCCTGAAGATACTTTTTAATTAATGCTTGACCTATACCTCCAGAACCACCAGTAACAACTACAACTGAATTACTCATTACCTAAACCTAATTTTATCAATATTAGATAAAAGATTTACAAACCTATCAATTTCTTTTGGATTTAAGTATTCTGTCATTTCTTTAGCTTTATCAATATTAGGCATGTATATTATTCCTTCTTTTTTAGTGTAAGATACCCATCCATCATTAATTAATTTTTTTACTTGTCTTCTTATAGTTTCAATACTTAGACCAGTAAGTTCAGAAACCAAAGAATATGTAAGTTTTTTATTTGGCTTTTTCTTAGATTTAGAACTTCCCTCCCAACTTTTTACAAAGTTTTTTCTATCTTGATTTTTGTTCTCTGACAATAAAACTAAACCATGATGCCAACTAATCACTTGTAAAATTAAGTATCCATTAGGATTGTTTCTCATAAATCTTACACAATCTCTACTTCGCATCACCTCAAAATAAAGAAATTGAAACCAAATTTCAGAAAAATTATTTTCTATTAAACTTTTATATTCTTCAGGTTTATATGGTTTTTGAAATGACATTAATAAATTTCCAATATTTAATATAATATCACGATACGTGAAATATTTTCAAATACATTATTCTATTTTATTATAATATCATCTGATTAGTTAAGAGGCAGGCATGGCTCAAAAGCAAGAAATTGATATAGGTTTATCCATTTATAATAAAGAAAATAATGATTTAACTTATACAATTGTTGACAAAAAGAAATGAATGGCATTTTACATTACCTTATAGAATCAAGAGCTAGAGCTAGCTCAGGTTCGATTTATTTAAGCGAATATGCTATTAAAGAAAGATTTGGTATTCTAAAAGAAAGCGATCAAAATATTGAAGCTAAACCTTCAGTCTCTAATCTATATTCAAAAATAACCGATTCAGTTAATAAAGAGAGTTAATATGTTTAATAAATTTATTTTAGTTGTTGGTGCATTATTTTTCTTAGCATCATGTGAAACAGCTACACAAGATGCACTTAAAGGCGCTGCTGGAAAAGCAGGAACTGCATCAATATTTGGATCAGCTAAACAAACACAAGCTGACAAACTAATCGCCGTTGGTGATAGAGTTTTATTTGATTATGATTCATCTGAATTATCATCAGAAGCAAAGCTAACTTTAGACAAGCAATCAAGATTTTTAAGAGTTAATTCAGATTTGACTTTTACTATTGAAGGTCACTGTGATGAAAGAGGTACAAGAGAGTACAACTTAGCATTAGGTGAAAAGAGAGCTACAGCAGTAAGAGATTATTTAGTTATTGAAGGGATAAGCCCAGATAGAATTAGAGTTATTTCTTATGGTAAAGAAAAGCCAGCAGTTGTTGGTTCAAATGATATGGCTTGGTCTAAAAATAGAAGAGCAGTAACTACTATAGATTAATAACTTAATCTAGAAATTTTATTACCAGATCTTATCCAATTATTTATCCCTTTTTTAAGGTTGTAAATTTTAAGGTCTGGTTTTTTTTTGTTAACTAAGTTTGATATAAACTTTGACCTTACTCCTAAAGCACAAACAAATATTACAGATTCATTTTTAGATATTTTTTTATTGAAGTCTTCATACCAATTTTCAAAGATAAATTTATTTTTTTATCTAATAACGATATTAAAATGCTCCCCTTAATTATACCAGTAGACTTCCATTCATTTTGAGTTCTAACATCAACAATCTTAATTTCTTTTTCTATTAAATTACTGAGTTCTCTATTATTTATATCAATGACTTCTGCAGTTACAAACTTTGAAAATAAAATAAATATAACGAGTAAGATTTTCAATTTTTACTCTTAAAATTGATAAATTGTTTCTGGGAAGTTAAATTAATTTCATCAATCACAGTACCTTTCCTCATCTTAAGAACATCAATAATAACATCTGATATATCATTAGGTTCAATAAATTCATCATATTCATTACCAGGAGATATTTTTAAGTTATTATAAAAAGGTGTTTTAACTATACCTGGATTAATTTGAGTGACTTTAATGTTGTTTAAAGAAGTTTCAATTCTTATTGATTTGACAAACCCACGCAAACCAAATTTGCAAGCACTATAAATACTTCCATATTTTCCAACCTTATATGAAGCTTCAGATCCAATATAAATTAAAAATCCATTATTAATTGTTTTAAAATATGGCAATAAAAGTCTTGTAATAATTATATGAGAATTCAGATTTAATTTAATAAATTCAGATATTTGTTTTGGAGAAAAATTCTCTAAACTATCAAGTTTTCCTGTACCAGCGTTGCTAATCAATCCACTAATAGGTTTTTCTTTTATAACGCTGCTCAACTTTTCATATTCAGTTTCAATATTTGATAAATCAAATTGAATGTGATGATAATTTTTATTTGAAAAATTTGGATTTCTTCTTGAAATACCTAATACATTTGCTTTGTTTTTTAGCAAAGCTTTAGTTATGGATAAACCTATGCCACTTGAGCTTCCGGTAACAATAATATTTTTATTGGATAGCATGTAAGTTAATATGGAGTGCAAGTGAAAATTTGTACATCTTTTTTAACCTTTTTGTAAATTAGATTTTTACAATATGAAATCATTTCTTTTTCAACTTCATCCTTATAAGAGTATACATTATCTCTTTTTTCAAAATTATGCGAAAATAATTCGTCTCCAGGATACATATTATTTATTGTATTAAAGATTTGTTTTGGGAATCTTAAAGAACCAAAACTAACGGAATGTAAGTAATTTGTATTAATTTCATCTAAAATTGTACTTATCAATTCTTTATAAGAAATCTTCCAATTATTATTATATATTAATGGGTCAAACCTTAGACCAATTTTCCACCCAAGTGATGTAAGTTGTTTTAATGATTTTATTCTTAGATTTATTGATGGGGCCTTAATATCAAATTTTTGAGCTAAGTCATCAGGGAGTAAACTATAAGCAATTATAATATTTTCTGACGGTTTATTTTTTAAAAAAGGATTAATTTGTAAACTTTTTGTTCTAAACTCATATGTAATTTTTTTATTTTCTAAATAGTTTTTTAAGAAAAAATCTGCAAAACTTGTTACTTTTTCCATTGCTAATGAATCACAGTCATACCCAGAAAAAAACGTAATACTCTTACCTTTATTTCTAGTAACCAAATTTTTAATTTGGTTTAAAAAATCTTCATAATTAACAAAAACCAAGTAATTAGCAGAAGAATATAAACCTTGTAAAAAACAATATTTACAATCGTAAATACAATTATACATATGAGAAAAATAATAATTTTTACTAGCACCTATTCCAAATCCTTCTGGAGCTTTTAAAACAAAATTATTATTTTTTTTTGCAAGAATTAATAAAGGATCTTTTTTTTGCAATCTAAAACTTTGTTTTTTTTTATTAAAAATTTCAGAATATTTATTAATATATATTATTCTCGACCTTTTAAACTTTGACAAAATTGACAAAGTTCTTGAATGGTCTTTAATTTCATTTTCAACATAAATAGTATTGATCAATCTTATTACCTACAATAATTTTTGTTTTAAGTGATTTATTACTTGTTTTCCATTTTTTAATTTTTTAATGAATTTTAAATTATTTTTTAAATCATTAGGATTAAATTGCTTTAGAAGATTTTCTAAAACATTCTGTTCGTAAACTGAAAATTTAAATTCTTCTTTAATTTTTTTAAAGAAATTGAAAACATAAAAAAATGGAAAAATTGTAATCTTCATTTCATCAGATAAATTCATTATTTCTGTAATATATTTGTTTTGTTCAGATTTGATTGTTTTGTTATCAATATCCGATAGTTCATACTTTTCTGGCATAGATAGAGTTGTAACAAATATCAATGCCTTATTAACCAGTTTTTCTAATGTTTTATATATCTCATATATATTTTTTAAAGTTACACGTTCTTGATTTTGAAACTTTTGTTCATTAGAAAAAGCATTTTTTCTCTTAAATTTCTTCAAACAAGAAACTGACGGGTAAAGCTTATTTTGTGTACTTGAGTCTATTATTTCATCGATAATAATAAAATGTGGCGAATTTAAATTAGATAAAAAAGAAAATGAAAAAAATATCCATGTTGTTTGTTCATTAGCATTTGCACAATTATTTAAATAAATAGGTGTTACAGTTGAAGAAATTGTATCCTGATTAATTGCAAGCCATATATTTTTTTTTTCATTAGAAAATATTGGAAATAAATTATATTTTTTTTTAGGTTTAAGATTGAATCTATTAATAAAAAATTGAGCTTCAGATATGTTGTTTACTATGAAACAATATTCACAAATATAACTATTATCAGTTGAATTTAACTTTTCCATTTTAATAATTTATTATGATACTCACTAAATAATTTTTGGTTATTTCGGTTTTTTGCTCCAATCAAAATAATTTTAATTTTTGAAATCAGATCATCAATAGCATAATTTTTTTGTTCTTCATTAAACCAATTATTTAATATATTTTTTTCTATTGCCATTATTCTGAACCTATCCATCCCCCAATATTTTTTTGATAATTGTCCATCATGACCACCATGTTTTATAGTAAGTTTGTCTTCTAAAAGATGAATTTTTATTTTAGAGGAAACTCTTAACCAAAATTCATAATCCTCACACACCTCAAAACTTTCATCAAAATATCCAATTTTATCAAATAATTTTTTTTTAATGATAGTACTACTTGGTGAAATACAACAAAGTTTTAAACAATTCTTAAAAATATAACCACCATATTTTTTATGGATTTTTTTTTGATTTAAATGTTTTCCATTTTTAAACCAAATTTCATTTGTATGAAGAAAATCAACATCTGGATTTTTTAAAATATATTCCTTTTGTAAAAATAATTTATCTTTCATCCATTCATCATCAGAGTCTAAAAAGGATATCCAATTACTTTTGGATATTCTGATGCCTGCATTTCTTGCTGAGCTTACACCTTTTTTATCATGATAAATATAACAAATTTTTCTAAAATTTTTAGATACCATTTCACGTGTATCATCAGTAGACCCGTTGTCTACAACAATGATTTCATTAGGTTGATAAGTTTGATTTAAAACAGATCTTATAGATCTGTTTAATAATTTAGACCTATTATAAGTTGGAATTATCACAGATATTTTTATGTTTTCACTGCTCATATAAAATCAATTTTTCACTTTTTGAATATTTTTAAACGAATTATTTTTAACAGAATTGACAGATTTTGAGACTTCATAAATATTCATTTCTATTGAAAATTGACACTCAAAATCATGAGTTTTATCAAACCATGTATTAAAATTATCATACTTCAGTAAAACAGGTTGTCTTGAATGAATTTGATTAATTTTTGAATAACTTTCTCTTGTAACAATACATGCCCCATCATCATTATAAATACCAGCGAAAAACATAATTTCATCTGATAAAAAATGATAAAATGGAATTTTATTTTGACCAATCCTTTTCCACTCGTAATAACCATTAGCTAAAAAAATACATCTTTTCGTATTGTTAAATGATTTCTTAACCATTAACGTTTCAGAACGTGAATTAAAAATTTTTACTTTCTCAGACCAATTTGCAGTTATCCCCCAATTAATAATTAAAGGTAATTTATTTTCATTTAGAATTAAAATACTTGAACCGGGCGAAATATTAAAGTTTGGTTTAAATTCATTGTTTATATTGATATTAAACTTAGACAAGTCATATAAAGTAAACCTTCCACACATATAAATAGAATAATGGTTATAAATTAATTTTAAATTACTTTATTTATTCATTGTTTCATTTAATGTAATTAAAATGAATGAATTTGATTTTATTATAATTGGGGCTGGTTCCGCTGGTTGTGTGCTGGCTAATAGGCTAACTAAAAACCCTAAAAACAAAGTATGTTTGATTGAATCTGGTCCAAAAGATTGGAATCCACTAATACATATACCCGCAGGTTTTATGTATAACCTAAAAAATAAAAACCTTAACTGGATGTATCAATCTGAACCCAGTTGGGGAACTAAAAATCGATCCATTGAAATTCCTAGAGGTAAAACACTTGGTGGTTCAAGTTCTATTAATGGTGTTGTTTTTAATAGAGGCCAAAGCATGGACTTTGATGTTTGGGCTCAAAAAGGAAATAAAGGTTGGTCTTATGATGATTTGTTGCCTCATTTCAAAAACATGGAGAAAAAAGTTGGGGATGCAGATTCAGAATTTAGAGGTAACGATGGAGAGCAAATTATTTCTAATTTAGAATGGCGACATCCTTTATGTGATGCATTTATAAAGGGAGCTATAGAATATGGCATCCCTCTTAATAAAGATTATAATGGTGAAAAACAAGAAGGAGTATCTTACGTCCAAAGAACTACTCACAAACGTTTAAGAAAGAGTTCAGCTAGATCATTTTTGTACCCTATAAAAAACAGAAAAAATTTAGAAATTTTAACAAATGCACATGTCACAAAAATAATCATAGAAAATAATATTGCAAATGCTGTTGAATACGTTTTATCAAATAACAAAACACAAAAGATTAAAATTAAAGCCAATAGAGAAGTTATATTATCTGCTGGAGCGATAAACTCTCCACAGATACTTCAAATTTCAGGTGTAGGCCCTGCGGATATTCTCAAAAAAAATGGCATCAAAATTATACATGATCTTAATGGAGTCGGTAAAAACTTAAGGGATCATTATAATGTCAGGCTAACTGGTAGGGTTAAAAATATTTCTACCATTAATGAACAATCAAGAGGGCTACCACTTATAAAAGAAATTATAAAGTACTTTTGGAATGGCAATTCAATTTTAAGTTTAGGACCAACTCTTGTTTATTGTTTTTGGCATTCTGATGAAACTATAAAAAATCATGACTTACAAATGACATTTACTCCAGCAAGTTACCCAGAAGGCAACCAAGCAGGATTAGATACAGAACCTGGATTTTCTATAGCAGCGTGGCAGCAAAGACCAGAAAGTCTTGGATGGGTTAATGTTAAAAGTTCAGATCCTTTTGAAAAACCAATTATTCAACCAAATTATCTTTCAGCACCAGAAGATCAGAGAGTTGCAGTTGAAGGTATAAGATTATCTAGAAAATTAATGCACAGCAATGCCCTATCAAAATATTTAGACCATGAGCTTTATCCTGGAAAAGGAGTTGGAGATAGTTTTGATGAATTACTTGATATAGCACGTGAGAGAGGTTTGACCTGTTATCACCAAATGGGCACATGTAGAATGGGTCCAAGTGCAGATAAAACAGCAGTTGTTAATAATGAACTTAAAGTATACGGCATAGAAAATCTTAGAGTAGTAGACGCGTCCATAATGCCGACAATGCTATCTGCTAATTTAAATGCAGGTGCAATGATGATAGGAGAGAAAGCTTCAAGTATAATTTTAAAAGATAAATAATTTAATTTCCTTTAAAATTTGGCTTTCTTTTTTCCATAAAAGCTCTTCTTCCTTCAACATAGTCATTACTGTCAAAACAAGCTTCTGCTAATTTTTTACATTCATCTAAATTTCTATCACTTGGATTTTTTAAAATTTCAATTCCAATATTTTTCATAGCTTTAATAGTCAACGGAGCATTTCCAGCAATTTTTTCAGCATAATTATTTACAAATTCTTCAAGATTTCCATCTTCTACAAGTTTTTGAACCAATCCACAGGATAAAGCCTCATCAGCTAATATTCTTTCAGCAGTAAACATAAAATGCTTTGACATCCCTGGACCCATTATATCGAACAATCTTTTTATAGATGAAAAAGGATAACCTAATGATAGTTTAGCTGCAGGCATTGCAAATTGAGACTTTTTGGAACATATCCTAATATCACAACAAACAGCAACATTTAGTCCGCCACCTATACAATAGCCATCAATCATTGCAATTGTTGGCTTTGGGAATGATTCTAACCTTTCATAAACTTTTTGAGTTCTAGAATTGTAATGTAAAACAGCTTCTTTTGTAGACCGTTCTTTTTCAAATTTTGAAATATCTGCCCCTGATACAAAAGATTTTCCACCTGCCCCATTTAAAACAACAACTCTAACATTATGATCTTTTTCGCATTGATTTAACATTTCTTCTAAACTATCCCACATGTCCAAAGATACAGCATTATGCTTTTCTGGATTATTAAAAGTTATGTAAGCAACATTACTCTTAATATTCAAAATCATTTTGTTTGTTGTCATCTTATACCTCTATTTAAATAATATTATGTTGTTCTAAAGAACTTAATTCATCATCTTTAATACCTAATTCACTTAATATTTCTTTAGTATGCTCTCCTTTTTTAGGAGGCTTTTGTTTAAATTCATTTGGAGTTCTATTCAAATTGAATGGTTGATTTACAAGACATGTTTTACCAAATGGATCAGTATTAATTTCTTTAGCCATATTTAAGTGCTTGACTTGTGGGTCATTAAATACTTCATCAATTGAATATATTGGACCACATGGACAACCTACTTTTTCTAATTCATCAACCCATTCTTCACTTGTTTTTTTAGAAGTTACTTCTTCAATTAAACCATTAAGATAATCTCTATTTTCTAATCTAGCCTTTGCACTAGAAAATTCTGGCATTTCTAACCATTCTTTTTTATTTACGGCTTCTGCAAACCTCTTCCAAATAGTTTCACCAGCAACGCCAAGATTAATAGCTCCATTAGATGTTTTAAAAACTCCTGTAGGAACACTTGTTGGATGATTATTACCTGCTTGTTTTGGAACCGTTTTTTCGCATAACCATCTTGCAGCTTGAAAATCTAACATAAATATTTGTGCCTGTAATAATGAAGTTGTCACCCATTGTCCTTTGCCAGATTTTTCTCTTTCAATTAATGCTGTTTGTATCCCCATTGCACAAAATAACCCAGCTGTTAAATCAGCTATTGGAACACCTACTCTCATAGGACCTTCACCAGGGGCTCCTGTTATACTCATTAAGCCACCCATCCCTTGTGCAATTTGATCAAATCCAGGTCTTTTCCCATAAGGTCCATCTTGACCAAAACCTGATATACTGGCCAAAATAATCTTAGGATTTATTTTCTCTAATTTACTATAATTAATCCCTAATCTATCTTTGACATCAGGCCTAAAATTTTCTACCACAACATCACTTTTTTCAACAAGTTTATAAAATATTTCAATTGCTTTTTTATCTTTTAAATTAAGGGTTAAACTTCTTTTATTTCTATGCAAATTTTGGAAATCAGCAGTATCTCTAGAAGCACCTAAAGACCCATCTGGTTCAATGCTCTCAGGAGGTTCAATTTTGATCACATTAGCTCCCCAGTCAGCTAATTGTCTTACAGCTGTTGGACCTGATCTAACACGAGTAAGATCGAGTACAGTTATATGTGATAATGCTTCTGATGCAGAAATATGAGGCATACGAAATCCTTTAGATTATAATTAATTAATTGTAAAAATTGATTTATATCAATAATAATACCTTATCACATGGTGCTATTATGCAAATAGAAAAATTTAACGAAAAAAAATTACAAAAAGAAATTGAAGAATTTGAGAAAGGTTCAAAAAAATTATTTATAAGTACCGATGATACAACAGTCTGTTGGAGAATTTGGGGTAAAGGACAACCTATTATTTTTTTACATGGTGGTTATGGGTCTTGGAGACATTGGATTAAACAAGTTACATACTTATCAAAAGATTATCAAATTTTAGTCCCTGACATGCCAGGGTTTGGAGAGTCTTCAGATTTAAAATCTGATCACACACCGGAAAATATATCTTTAAATCTTTATCAAACTTTTAGGAAACTAAATATTACTGATTTAGATAATATAAATTTAGTTGGGTTTTCATTTGGAGGTTTAATTTCAGGACATCTTTCTTATCAATTTTTAAAAAAAGGAATTGAATTGAAAAATTTAATTTTGGTTGGACCTGGTGGAACAGGTGCAAGAAGAGGACCAATGAGAGAAATGGTTCGTCGAACACCTAAAATGTCTTTTGAAGAAATCTTAAGAGCACATTTTGAAAATCTGAAAATATTAATGATTAACGACCCAAAAAATATTGATCTGTTATCCTTATATATACAATTAGAAAACACAAATAATCACAGGCTTAAAAGTAGACCTATATCAGCTACTAATACTCTAATAAAAATATTAGAAAAACAAAATATAATCCCTTATCTAATTTTTGGAGAAAAAGATGCAACAGTTGGCCCTTATTTAGAAGAAAGAATTTCTCTTTTTAGAGAAGCATGTAAGGATGTACGAATTCATGTTGAGATTGATGCTGGTCATTGGATTATGTATGAAAAACCAGATAGATTTAACAATCTTATAAAAGAAATAATTAATTAATCTAGATTAAATCCATGAGATTTTAACCATTTTTTAAACTCTTTTCTCTCTGGTAATGACATTTGTCTTGAGATATTTTCAGACCAAGTGTTTTTTTCGTTAAACCCATAAACATTTACATGTCTTTGTTTTGATTTCGGTATTGGTTGTACACATTCAATAGTTTTATCATAATGATCAATTTGCTTTAACATATCTTTATCGTTATAAAAATTTTCATGAAAAACTACTTTCATGGGTAACCTAATTGAAACTTCATTATTTTCATCAGGCCAACCAACACTAAGCCCTGCTATTGGAAATACACCTTCGGGTAAATGACACATTTTCTTAACTTCTTCTAAGTGGTTTCTAACCATACTAATTGGGCAAATTCCTAATCCAAACTCTTCTGCACTATTAATTAAATTTTGCATAGCAAGTGAAGCATCAATTACAGCATTCATAAAATAATCAATACTATTATTTTTATACTCATAACCTTTATATTCTGTAATAATTTGATTTCTTCTGATATCAGCTAAAAAAAGAAAAAATAAAGGTGCTTCTAAAGCCCATGCTGTTTTACCCAAAAGTTTACTTAATTGATTTTTCATTTCTTTATTTTTAATTAATAAAATAGAATATTGCTGAAGATTAGACTTTGAAGGGGCAGCTTGAGCTGAAGCTATTAAAGATATCAAAATTTCTTTTGAAACTTTTGATTTTTTAAATTTACGACAAGATTTTCTTAATATTCTTTTAGATATAGAATTAGGCATATCAAAAGATTTTTTGAAATCACTATCTTGTGCATATCTACTTTTAATGAGATTTTTGATATCAATCATAAAAATTTAAGATTTTATTATAATTATGTTAGAGTTAAAACATAAGATTAGAAAGAAAAAATTATGTTAAATTTAGATGAAAAAACTGCCATTGTTACAGGATGTGGATCTGAAGGTGAAGGCTGGGGAAACGGTAGAGCTATTGCAACTTTGTTAGCAAGACAAGGAGCAAAAGTTATAGGAACAGATTTAAATTATAAAGCAGCAAAAAATACGCAGGATTTTATTCTTAAAGAAAACAATAAATGTGAAATTCATGAAGTAAATATGTCTAATAAAAAAGATGTAGAATCTTTTTTTAAAAATGTAACAAAGCAGCATGAAAAAATTAATATTTTAGTTAACAATGTAGGTAGATCTGAACCAGGCGATCCAGAAGTTATGGATTATGATGTTTGGAGAGAACAATTTAGTACAAATTTAGATACTGCTTTTTTTGCTATCAAACAAATTATACCAACAATGAAAAAAATTGGTGGTGGATCTATTGTAAACATTTCATCTGTAGCTGGAATGAGATATGTGGGCAAACCTCAGGTTGGTTATAGTGCATCTAAAGCAGCCTTAATGCAAATGACTAAAACAACAGCAATTATACATGCAGAAAATAAAATAAGATTAAATTGTGTTGTTCCTGGATTAATGCACACTCCTCTTGTTGAAAGACTTGCAAATAAATATGCTGATGGGAAATATGAGGAATTCGTTAAAACAAGAAATAATCAAGTTCCTATGAAAAAAATGGGAAGTTCATTTGATGTAGCGAACGCAGTTTTATTTTTAGCATCAGATGAAGCAAAATATATTACAGGGACTGAGATTGTAGTTGATGGAGGCTTAACAGCAACTACACCATAAAGAAAAATGTAATGAATACATATCATAAAATTCAAATTAGGACTAACGAATTACTCTCAAGAGGCTCTTCCACGGATTTGCAAAGTAGACTTGTTGATATTTTCTTATTTATTCTCATTCTATTAAATGTAACTGCAGTATGTTTGGAATCAGTAAAATCAATAAGAGATAGTTTTGGTTACGAATTTTTTATTTTTGAAACAATATCTGTTGTTATATTTTCTATCGAATATTTTTTACGTGTTTGGTCAGCAAGCGCAAACGCAGAAACAATTTCCAAAAACTTAATTAAAAAAAGATTGAAATATATCTTTAGTTTTAATGGAATTATTGACTTAGCAGCTATTTTGCCTTCAATACTTCCTATATTTTTTGGAGGTGTTGATTTACGTTGGCTAAGAGTACTAAGATTATTAAGACTTCTTAAATTATCAAATTATTCTACAGCTTTGGAAGATTTTTTCTTGGCTATAAAAGAAGATTGGCAATCATTTTCAGCAGCATTATATCTAATGCTAATCGCATTATTTTTATCTAGTTCTTTAATGTACATTGCAGAACATGAGGTACAACCTGATAACTTTAGTTCAATACCTGAAACAATGTGGTGGGGACTTTTACATTAACAACAGTTGGCTATGGTGATGTCTCTCCAGTTACACCTTTAGGAAAGGTAATTGGAGCTTTTACAGCTATAATGGGAATATGTACTGTAGCCCTTTTGACGGGAATAGTCGCTACTTCTTTTGCTAATTTAAGGTCTAGAAAGTCAGCCCTTTTTGAGGCAGAAATTAATGAGGGCCTTAGAGATGGGATTATTACCGACGAAGAAGCAAAAAAAATTGAAAATTTGCGTAAAGAATTAAATTTGTCAGAAGAACATTCTAAATCCTTGATGAAACTGCTATCTGAAGGAAAAAAAAATATTAAATAGATTTTTTAAAACGTCTTGCATATTGATTAGGAGTTTCAATTTCAGCACCTAAAATATCAGCAGCATCCCAAACCCATCTAGGATTAGATAGAAATGCTCTTGCCATTGCAATCATATCACTTTCATCATTTTCAAGTATTTTATTTGCTTTAATTGGATCTGTTATCATTCCAACTGTTCTAGTTAAAATATCTGAATTTTGTTTTATATGTTTCGATAAATGTACTTGATAATGCTCTTTAACTGGTATTTTAGGACTTGGTGTATTGCCACCACTTGAAACGCAAACATAATCACAACCTAAGTTTTTAAGTTGTTTAGAAAAAACTAATGCATCTTCTATTTCAATTCCATTTTCTTCCCATTCTGTTCCAGTAATTCTCATTCCAATTGGCAAATTATTTGAAACTTTAACTACCTCTTCAAAAACTTCTAAAGGAAATCTCATTCTATTATCAAGACTCCCTCCATATTTATCTTTTCTTTGATTTGATATTGGCGAAATAAATTGATGTAATAAATATCCATGAGCAGCATGAATTTCTATTAAATCAAATCCAGCTTTAACACTTCTTCTTGTTGCATCAATAAAAGCTGTTTTTACCCTTTGTAAATCATCATCATTCATCTCTTTAGGAATTGGCCAATCTTCATCAAATGGAATTGCCGATGGCGCTATAGTTTTCCAAGGGTTTTGATTATCTCTTAGATAAGATCTTCCTTCCCAAGGTCTTTGAGTAGATGCTTTTCTTCCAGCATGGCCAAGCTGAATTCCAAACTTAACTTCATTTAATGATAGTGCTTTAACTTTTTCCATTACAGTTTTAATTGATGAAAGACAATCATCATTATAAATTCCTGTACAATTATGGGTAATTCTTCCAATATTCTCTACAGCTGTTGATTCAATCATCACTAACCCTGCACCACTAAAACCAAATTGTGATAAATGTTGAAAATGCCAATCATTCATCAAACCATTTTCTGCAGAGTATTGACACATTGGAGATACAACAATTCTGTTAGAAAATTCAGTATCTTTAATTTTAATTTTTTCAAAAATTTTATTTTTACTCATGTCTTCTTATCCAATCATTAACAAGTCTTCTTGCAATAGAGTCAAATCTAGGAAGTTTAAATCCATCCGTAATGTCAGGATGAGTCAAATCTTTTAATTGACTAATATCAAACCAATTTGCATCTTCTATTTCATCTTTATCTAGATTTAAGTCAGTATCTTCTGTTTCGGCAAAAAATCCAAGCATTAAAGATGCTGGAAATGGCCAAGGTTGTGACTGAAAATATTCAATTTTATTGACATTTACCCCAACCTCTTCGTAGACCTCTCTTTTTAAAGCTAATTCAAGACTTTCTCCTGGTTCAACAAATCCAGCAAGAGTACTATACATTTTTTGTGGAAACCTAGACGAACGTGCCAACAAAACTTTATCTTTATTTGAAACAAGTGTTATAATCGCCGGATCTGTTCTTGGAAAATGGCTTTCATTACAATTTTTATTTACACATTTTAAAACAAAACCAGCCTCTTCCGTTTTTGTTTTTGATCCACATACTCCACAAAATTTGTTTCTTTTGTGCCAGAAAATCATACCTTTAGCCAATGCTAAATATGAGCTATCCAATTCTGTTAAACTTCCAATGACATTTCTTAATTGATCAGTAATAATATCACCCTGATCAATTTCTAAATTATTCTTATCAATTTTTGATTTTATATTGATAGAAAAATAAAATTTTTCATTTATTTTTCCTAAAAATATCATTTTATCTAAATTTATATCTTTTGTATAAAGTTCTAATTCTTGTCTTTTAAGAATAAGTGGTTTAATTTCTTCTTTTCCTGATATGAAATAATTTTCATCATCTCTCATTGGAATAAAATTTACGTCTTCACTATCTAAAATACTTTTTAAAAAATTTTTATCTTTTCTTAATTCAGATGATCTTTTTAAAAGCGAGTTATTATAGTAAATTTTTTCCATAGAAATTTAACTTTTATATTATGAATAAATCTCTATCAACAATAAAAAAATTTATAATTTAACTTGCAGATTTAAAATTAAATTGTTTATATAGTTAATGATTAAAATTAGTAGAATATCATCACCATTAAAGGATAAAATTAAGAACATCGACACTTGTTCTCAATTAGATGGAGATGGAGTTTTTGAAGGAAAATATTCAACTTCTGGAACTATAGTTTTAAAAAATAAATTTATTGGTAGCTTGAAAGCAGATCAAACCATCGTAGATACTGATGGGATTTTTGAAGGCGAATTAAAAACTGAAGAATTGATAATTTCTGGATTTGTTAATGGAAAAGTGGATGCTGATAATATAATTATCATGGAAAATGGAAAAATATCTGGGGATATCACATATAATCAATTAGCTGTATTTGAGGGTGGAATTATTGATGTTGCTGGAATGAAAAGAAGAGAAAAACAAAAAGACGATAAAGTTATCGACATAGCTAATTCTAACCAAAAATAATTTAAGTTTTTATAACAAACTCTAATCCTGAATAATTACAAACATATAAATTTGGTTTTAATTTATTAAATTTTAAAATTATATCATTTAATTCGACATCAATTCCCTTAGGATGCATTCTAACAACTCTACCTTTGTTTTCCTTGTCTGTATCAGTACAATGTACATTAACTACTTGATCTAAATGCATAATTTTTACCTTTCATTGTTTCTAATAAGAAAATTTCTTTAATATACTAAACTCTATCACTGAAAGAGTTAAAATGTTTGTTGATTCTAAAATTACTTTTGGAGCTTTATTTGAAAAATATGCTTGCTTCCACCTTTCGGCGCATAAACACCATCGATCACCTGATGAAACCCCAGAGAAATTATATTCAGGGACAGGATCTGATAAATTATTACCAACAGATTTACTAAATTCTAAAAATTCATCAGTCATGATTGAGCAAACTGTATGTAACCCAAAATCATTTTTTTCTGTTTTGCAGTAACCATCTCTGTAAATTCCTGTCAATTTTATCCTTTCAATAAGAGTTTTATTACAATTACAACTAAGCAAAGGTTTATTAAAAACATTTAGTTGATGATTAATTCGTCTATGATATGTGTCATCCATTACTTTCCTCTTGAATTAGTTTTCTAGTTTGATCTTCAATACTTTTTTCTAATCTATCCATAAAAGTTTTTTTATCTAACCCTGATGGAATTTCATCCATTATTTCTAAAGTAACGGTTTTTGTTTTATGTCTATCTGGATATTTTAAAAAACTATTCTTTGGCCAAAATAAACCAGCATTGTGAGCAACTGGTATTACTGGGATATTACATTGAGAATATAAAAAATAAATACCTGATTGATATGGATAATTTTTTGTTGAAGCATGCAAAGGAACCCTGGTCCCTTGAGGAAAAATTAAAATAGAAGAACCCTTTTTCAAATTTATTTTTGCCATTTTTACTATTTTTTTTAAAGATTCAATTGTATTTTCTCTGATGATAGGTATCGCTCTTCCCTTTAAAAAATATAATCCAATTATTGGAAGATAAATTAATTCTTTTTTTAATACAATTGAAGGCATGTCAAATATACTTGTACATATTACTGTTTCCCAAGCAGATTGATGTTTGACTGCAATAATGCAAGGTTTATTTTTATTGTAATTTCCAATTATTTTTAAATTTAAACCTAACCAAATTTTCATTCCAAAAACTAAAATTTTACCCCAAATCTTTGCAATAATTTTAATGAACCAAAAAGGAAGTATTAATACTGGTGACATTACTATAATTAACAAAAAAGTTAGTATATAAAAATGTAAGTTAAATAAAACTGACTTTATTATATTAATTACCATTTTCTATCGTTTCCTAATATTAAATAAATATATCCCATTAGTTTTTGAAAATTCAATTCTAAATTCTCAACTTCACATAAGTGTGAAAAATCAATTGGACTTCCTGGATCATCAGAGAGAAATTGATGAGATTCTCCTTGTTTCATTTTTTTAATGACTCTTTTTGCTTTTAAAACTGGAAGTGGGCACTTTAATCCAGTAAAATCTGATTTTTTCAAAAATACTCCAAAGTTAAATTTACTTTTATAATATTAAACTTGTTATAATGTTATCAAGTTAAATGGTATAATTATTATTACAATGAGTATTTGGGGAAAAATTTTTGGAGGAACTAGTGGCTTTGTTGTTGGAGGACCATTAGGTGGACTATTAGGGATTTTTGCTGGTCATGCTATTGATAAATTTAGCAAAAAAAAACTACCAGAGAGTATTGCCGTTAAACAAGTTAATTTTACAATTGGGATTATTGCATTGTCTGCAAAAATGGCCAAGGCAGATGGAATTGTCTCACATCAAGAACTAGATGCTTTTAAGAAGGGCTTAATTATAAATCAGAATGAGTTAAAGAATGTTGAAAAAGTCTGGAATTTTGCAAAACAATCAGTTCATGGTTTTGAGAGCTATGCAAGACAACTTGCAAAATTATTTAAACCAAATTCTTCTATACTTGAAAATCTAATTCATTTGTTATTTTCAATCGCAATATCTGATGGAAAAATCACGGTTGAAGAAACAGAGTTTCTTAAAAAAGTGTCTGATATATTTGGTTTTGACAAAAAAAAGTTTAATTTATTAATAGAAATTTACTCAAATAACGAAAATGATCCTTATACTATTTTGCAATCAAATATTAATGATCCGATTGATCAAATTAATAAAAAAGGATCACTCTTTTAAAAAGACATCATCCTGATGTTTTAATAGCAAAAGGACAACCATTAGAATTTGTAGAAAAAAATAATCATTACGTAAAAATGATAAATAAGTCATGGGAATATATTAAAAAAAATCATAATAAATAATGATTCACAAAAATTGCATTTTATAAAATAATATATAATAATTAATTTAAGAGAGCTTTGTGATAGCTGCATTGCAGAGGAAAGTCCGGACTCCACAGGAAGAAAATGCTGGATAACACCCAGCAGGGGAAACCCTAGGGATAGTGCAACAGAAAATATACCGCCATTTAGGTAAGGTTGAAAAGGTGATGGTAAGAGCTCACCGCAATTGTAGTAATACAATTGGCATTGTAAACCCCATTTGGAGCAAGGCCAAATAGAAGAAACTATGTTTTTCCTGAACGTTTCTGGGTAGGCCGCTAAAAAAAGTTTGTAAAAACTTTTTAAGATGAATTATCACATTAAACAGAATCCGGCTTATAAGCTCTCTTTTAAAAAAATAAATTTTCCCATTGACTCCCAACAAATCCCATGCTATCCCAAAATATTAATATTGTGATCAAATTATGAAATTATTATGTTTTTATCAACTTCTCATAATAAAATTGATAAAAAAGGCAGAGTATCTGTGCCTAGAAACTTTAGAACATATCTTGATTTAGAGGGAGGCTCATTAATTTTATTTAAAAGTTTACAATTCAAATGTATAGAAGGCACTACACTTAAAAGAATTAGTCAATACGTGGAAGCTATTGATGAAATAGACGCTATGTCAAAAGATGCATCTATACTAAGAATGATGATGGCTGACTCTTTTGAAATCAAATACGATAATGAGGGCAGAATTAATATCCCAGAATCTCTTTTATCTTATGCAGATATTGATGATATTGCTGTTTTTGCAGGAATTGGTAAATCTTTTATGATTTGGTCAGATATTGAATATGAAAAAGAATATCAAAATACCCAAAAAATCTTACAATCTAGTGGACCACCAAAATTAATACTTAATAAAAAAGCAGGTGTATCTAATGAATAATTTTCTAGAACACGTCCCAGTATTACTAGATGAAATTTTAGAAAATTTAAAAAAATTTAAGATTACTAATGGTGTGATTATTGACGCCACTTTTGGATTAGGTGGATATAGCAATGCTATTTTAGAAAATACTAATTGTGATGTTTATGGATTTGATAGAGACCCAGAAGTTTTGAAATATGCAAATAAATTGAAAGAGAAATACAAAAATAGATTTAAATTTTTCCAAAAAAAGTTCTCAGAAATTGACGATATGCTCTCAGAACCCAATCATTCTAAAAATAAAATAAAAGCCATGATATTCGATTTAGGTGTTTCAAATTTACAATTAACAAAAAAAAATCGAGGATTTTCATTTAAACTTGACGGCCCTTTAGATATGAGAATGTCAAAAGAAGGCATTAAAGCTTTTGAGGTTATTAATAATTATAGTGCTGAAATGTTATCTAACATTTTTTATAACTTTGGAGATGAAGTTTTTTCAAGAAGAATTGCCCGAAACATTGTTAAATTTAGAGAAATAACACCAATTACATCTACTCTAGAACTTGCAGACATAATCAGAAAATCTATACCTGGTAAAAAGAAAAAAATAGATAAAGCCACAAAATCTTTTCAAGCAATTAGAATGTTCATTAATGATGAAATAACTGAGCTTAACAAAGGATTAATTGCATCAGAAAAGTTTTTAACATATGGAGGCATTTTTATGTGTTGTATCTTTTCATTCTAAAGAAGATAGAATTGTTAAAAATTTTCTAAATGAATGTCAGGGTAAATCTAAATTGTTTATTTCAAAATTTTTACCTCCTAACGAAAATTTAAGACAAAGTTTTGAAATAATTACAAAAAAACCAATACTCCCTTCTGACGATGAAATTAAAATTAATCGTAAAGCAAGATCTGCAAAATTAAGAATTGCAAAAAGAACAAAGTTTAGTCCTGTTTTTAAAACATGAGGCCGCAGCATGATTAAAACAAATCATATATTATTATTAATCCCTATATTAGGTGTAGTTTTTTTTAATTATGAGATAAAAAAAAATTATCATCAAAAAGAAAAAGAAATTTTAAAATTGAATAATTTAATTTCAGAAAAAAAGCAAAATATAAAACTAATAAAGGCTGAACTAGCTTATTTATCAAGACCTGAAAGACTTCAATCAATTGCAAAACAACAATTTAATATGAAAGAAATTTTACCCTCAGATATCTGGAATATAAACGATATCTCAAAATTATATTTTGAAAAAAATTAGAAAAGGAGCATCAATATGAATTTAAATTTATCAATACCTCAAAATATTGAAAATGTTCAACCAAAAATTTCAGTAATTGGAGTTGGAGGAGCAGGATGCAATGCAGTTAACACAATGATTAACTCGAAAGTTAATAATATAAACTTCTTGGTAGCAAACACAGATGGACAAGCATTATCGAGAAGTATGGCAAAGACACAAATACAACTTGGCAAAGAACTTACCAATGGATTGGGAGCAGGTTCTGATTACACTATTGGAGAACAAGCTGCCCATGAAACTATAGATGAGATTATGATGGAGCTTGAGGATGTAAACATGCTTTTTATTGCAACAGGAATGGGAGGAGGAACAGGAACTGGCGCCGCACCAATTATTGCTCAAAAAGCAAAAGAAAAAGGTATTCTTACTATTGCAGTTGTTACAAAACCTTTTGATTTTGAAGGTAAAAAAAGAATGGAAACAGCATTAATAGGACTAGAAAAATTAGAGAATTCAGTTGATACATTAATTGTAATTCCAAACCAAAATCTTTTTAGAATAGCAAATGATAAAACAACATTTTCAGAAGCTTTCCAATTAGCTGATGATGTCCTCTACCAAGGAATAATAGGAATAACTGATTTGATAACTTCACCAGGAATGATAAATCTAGATTTTTCAGATATTAAAACCGTTATGAAAAATAAAGGACAAGCCATGATGGGGACTGGAGAGCATTCTGGAGAAAATCGAGCTAAAATAGCAGCAGAAATGGCTCTTAAATAATCCATTACTTGATAATTCTTCAATAGATGGAGCATCATCAATTTTGTTAAATATAAAAGGTGGTTTAGATTTAGCATTATTTGAAGTTGATGAAGCAGCATCATTAATCAGAGCAAAAGTAAATGAAAATGCGAATATCATCTTTGGTTCGTCTATTGATGAAAGCCTTGACGGTATCATTAACGTATCTGTAGTCGCTACTGGTATCAATATCAACCAATCAATTAAATCTGAGGTGGTAATTGACAGAAAAGTAAATCAAACTGAGGTAAGTGAAATTGATGACCATAGTTCAAAAATTGAAGGACAAATAGATTTAGAATCAAAGATAGCAGATCTAAATAAAATCTCTTGTTCAGAAAAAACTATAGCAGAACCTGAAAAAGATTCTTTGACATTTTTAGAAACTAAAGAAAAAGAATTATCTGATATTTTTAATAAAAAGAATGATGTTACAGAGAATGTAACAGAAGAAAATCAATTCTTGAAAAAAATTTCTAATTTATTTTCAAATAATAAAAATAAAAACATTTTAGAAAAGTTAGAACAAGATAATGAAGTTTATCCATTAAAAGATGTGGTTGAAAATGAGAAGAATGATGAAGAAAAGCCTCTTATAAATCTTAATGAAAATCCAATTAAATCAGAAAATAATAACGAACAGATTAGCTTACTTGACATAGACGAAAATGAGAAGCGAGATAATTTAGATGATGTCCTAGAAATACCAGCTTTTTTAAGAAGGCAAGCAAATTGACAAATGGAAAACATAAAAAAAATTAAGTTTAAGCTTTTAATATGCTCTTCATCTTTTTTCATAATTTATTTTGGCGTTGCATTTTCAATGCTTATGATAAAACCTCAAGAAAAAATACATAAACAATCAAATCTTAAAATCATTGAAAAAAAATCACAAATAAGAGGAAATATTTATGATAATAATGGATATTTGATTGCAACAACAATAAGAAAACACGATCTTATTGTTAACCCAAGTGTTTTAAGAAACCCAAAAAAGTTTGAATTAGAACTAAAAAAAATATTTGGCAACGACATAAACTTTAATTTTAAAGATAAATTATTTTCAAATTTAAAATATTTAAAAGTTAAGAAAAATATATCATTCAGAGATTATAATAAAATTCTTAAAATTGGAGAACCAGGTATTAAAATAGAAGAAAGCTATATTAGAAAATATCCTGGGAAATCCTTAGCGGCTCACATAATTGGAAAAGTAGACGTGGATGGAAAAGGCATATCTGGAGTTGAAAAAAAGCTTAATAATGAACTTTCATCCTCAAAAAACATTCACTTATCTATTGATAGTGGCATTCAAAATATTTTTAAACAACTGTTATTAGAACAAATCATTAAATTTCAGGCTTCTGCAGGTGCAGGAATAATAATGAATGCAAATAATGGAAAAATTAAGAGTATAATCTCTCTTCCAGATTATGATAATAATATAAATAATAATCTTTCAGAAAAACAAGTTTTCAATAATGCAACAAAAGGACTTTATGAGTTAGGGTCAACTTTAAAAATTTTTACTGCAGCAATGGCGATTGAAAATGGAAAAGATAATCAATTAATAGATGTTTCTTCACCTATTTTTGTTAGCAAATCACAAAAGATTAGTGATATTAAAAAAATTAATTTTCCAATTAATTTGCCAGAAATAATTGTTCATTCTAGTAATATTGGGACTGCAAAAATAGCAAGTTCATTAGGTCATATATTCAAATAAATATTTTAATTTGTTAGGTTTTAACAAAAAGTTAATGTTAGAAATTATTGAAACTTCATTACCTTCAATTAATAAACAATAATCATCCATCTTCACTTATGTCTAAATCATATGGTTATGGAATACAAATATCACCACTTCATTTAGCTAAAGCAACATCAGTAGCATTAAATGGAGGAAAATCAATTACACCCACTTTACTAAAAACAAAATTTTTTCAAAATCAAAATAAACAAGTTTTTTCAACTGAAACCTCAAGAAAATTAAGAAGTATCCTTTATTTAGTTGTAAATGATAAATATGGAACAGGAAAATTAGCTAAAAGTTACTATTATCCAATAGGAGGCAAGACTGGGACTGCAAAGAAATTAATTGAAGGAAGATATTCTGAAACTGAAAATATTGTTGCTTTTACTGGAGGATTTCCGATTAACAAACCCGAATATGTTTTAACAATTGTTATAGATGGACCTAAACCTCAAAAATTCTCAGCTAATAGAAATACTGCAGGGTGGGTTGTTGCACCAATCATAGGAAAACTAGTAAATAGAATTGCTCCTATTTTAAAAATTGAACCATTAAATTTAGAACCTTCTCAATTAGGTTTAACAAAATATAAAATAAGAGGAGCAACTCTTTAAATGCAATTTTGGGAATTAATAAATAGAAGCAATTTCTTAAAAGATAAGTTTAAAAATATAGAAGATCATTTTAAAGAGATTGAGATTAATGGTATTTCAAATAATAGTAAGAATATAAAAAAAAATTTTATATTTTTTGCATTTAGAGGAAATAAAACTAACGGAAATTTGTATATTAATGAGGCTAGAAAAAATGGTGCAACAATTATAATATCTCAAGAGGAAAAAAAAAGATGTAATAAAATTAACAAATAAAGATTACTTTAAAATTTACTCGCATTTATGTTCATCATTTTACAATAAAAAACCAAAAAATATAATTGCTGTAACTGGAACAAATGGCAAAACTTCAGTAACAGATTTTTGTCGTCAAATATGGAATTTTTACGGCTTAAAATCAGCATCTATTGGTACTTTAGGGATAAGAGACACTTCAGAACAATATTACCATAAGATAAGAAATAACCTCACTACTTTAGATTCAAGTGAATTAAACAAACAGTTATCAAAATTATATGATAAACAAATATCATATGTTGCATTAGAAGCATCCTCTCATGGAATAAATCAAAATCGTTTAGATGGTATAAACTTTAATGGAGCTGTATTTACAAATCTTTCTCATGATCATCTTGATTATCATAAAAATATGGAAAACTATTTCAGTACTAAAATGAAATTATTTACTGAACATTTAAATGATGGAACTTGTGTTTCTATTAACTTAGATGATCAGTATGGCATGGAACTATATAATAAGATTAAAAACAAAAATTTCAAATTTGTTAATTTTGGATTTAATGAAAAATGTGAACTCAAATTAATCCAAATCAAAAAAATTGAAAAAATTTGGCAGTTAGAAATTTTATATAAAAACAAATTATACAAAACCGACATTGGTTTAGTTGGACATTTTCAAATTTATAATGCATTAGCCGCAGCTTCTATTTGTTTAGGTCTTGGATTGAAACAAGATTCTATTTTTAAATCTTTATCGTATTTACAAACTGTCCCAGGAAGAATGCAAATAGTTAATCATCCCTTATGTAAAGCAACCATAATTGTTGATTACGCTCACACTCCAAATGCCTTAGAAAATGCAATATTAGCAGTAAAAAAAATGAATGTTAGTGGAAAGATATATACATTATTTGGTTGTGGAGGTGAAAGAGACCATGAAAAAAGATCAAAAATGGGTGAAGTAGCTTTTAAAAATTCTGATTTCACTATAATTACTGATGACAATCCTAGAACAGAAGATCCATCATTAATAAGAAAATCCATTATAAACAATAACCCAATAGCTATTGAAATTCCAGGAAGAGATGTTGCAATAAAAAAAGCTATTAGTTTTTTAAAAGATGATGATGTTTTAATTATTGCAGGAAAAGGTCATGAACAAACTCAAACAATAGGAACTGAAACTTTGCCTTTTGATGATGTTTCAGTTGTTAAAAATACATTGGATAGACTTAATCCGTGAGTAATAGTTCTATAAATGAAATTTTGTGGACAAAACATGAATTAATAAGTGCTTCAAAAGGCAAGGATTTAACCACAAAATTTTTAAATAACAAAAAAATTACGGGGATAAGTATAGATACACGTTCTATTGAACAAAATGATTTATTTATAGCAATAAAAGGTGAAAATTTTGATGGACACGACTTCTTAGAAAAAGCAATACAAAAAGGAGCGTCAGGAGTTATTGTATCATGTAAAGATAGTGCACTAAAATATAATGGATTATTTGTAAAAAATACACATGCAGCATTAATAAATTTTGCTGAATTTAGCAGAAATAGATTTAAAGGGAAAACAATTGGTATTACTGGTTCAAACGGAAAAACAACTACAAAAGACATGGCAAAAGTTATTTTTAGTGAATTTGGTAAAACTTTTGCCACTCCTGGTAATAATAATAATATTATTGGGTTATCTCTCTCATTAATGAAACTACCATCTAATTTTGATTATTGTATTTTAGAACTAGGTATGAGCAAAAAAAATGAATTAAAAACACTATCTTTAATTGCAAAGCCCGATTTAATTATTATTAGTAATGTTTCAAATAATCATCTAGAAAATTTTAAATCAGAAAAGGATATAGCATTAGCTAAAAGTGAAATATTTCATGGATTAATAAAAAATGGACAAATAATTCTTAACTATGACAATAAATGGTATAGTTTTCTTAAAAAAATTGCGTTGAATTATACAGATCAAATAATACCATTTGGAGTTAAAAAATCTATTTTTTCTGTTTTCCAAGAAAAAAATAGTTTTTTAATTAAATCAGAAAATTTTACAACAAATCTTAACCACCTTCCGCATCATTTAGCTTTGAACCTAATAAGTATTTTGACTGTAGTAAAATGTTTGAAACTTGATTTAAATAAAATAAAAGAAAAAATTAAACACCTTTCACCTTCAGATGGCAGAGGAAACCAGTTTAAATTAAGAATAAACGCTAATAAAACTATAACTGTAATTAACGATGCTTACAACTCAAGCCCACAGTCTTTAGAGACTTCTTTAACAAATTTATATAAAAATAATTCAAATAAATACGTTTTAATCATAGGTGACATGCTTGAATTAGGATCAAATTCATATACCTATCATAAAAAAATTATTCCTTTTTTAAAAAAACTTAACCCAAAAACCTTATTTACTATTGGAAATATATCTAAAATTTTATCAGATAATTTAAAAAATAATATTATTTGTAAACACTTCAAAAATGTTAAGTTATTAGAAAAAAATTTTGACAAACTTGTTCATAATAATGACACAGTTTTTGTTAAAGGTTCAAATGGTACAGGATTATATAAATTTTGTAAAAACTTGGAAAAAAAATATGAACTTGGAGAATAAAATTGTTTCCTGAATTTTTTTTAAACTATGTAGATTATTTTCAACCACTTAATGTATTTAGATATATAACATTTAGAACTGGTGGAGCAACTTTAACAGCTTTAATAATTAGTTTTTTACTAGGTCCTTTTTTAATTCAAAATTTAAAAAAATTTCAATCTATTGGTCAACCTATTAGAGATGATGGTCCAACTAGTCATTTGATTAAAAAAAAAGGAACTCCAACAATGGGTGGATTATTAATTTTATTTGCTTTTTTATGTTCAACAATTTTATGGTCTAAATTAGATAATATTCTGGTATGGATAATTTTAATAACATCTACAATTTTTGGCCTTATTGGACTTTGCGATGATTGGCTAAAAGTAAAAAGAAAATCAACTAAAGGACTAAGAGGAAAATATAAGTTAATATTACAAATTTTAACAGCTTTTATAGCTGTATATTTAATTAACCAACAATTCCCAATGGATTATACAAACACTGTTTCTTTACCCTTTTTTAAAGAGTTAGTTATTGATTTAGGAATTTTTTATTTACCTTTTGGTATTTTGGTTATTGTAGGAAGTTCTAATGCAGTTAATTTAACTGATGGTCTTGATGGCCTAGCAATTGTACCAGTTATGATTGCTTGTTTATCATTTGCTTTGATTTCATATTTAGTGGGTAACATAAACTTTTCTAATTATCTTCAAATAACATATGTTCCAGGTGTAGGAGAATTAGCTGTTTTAGCAGGAGCTTTAATTGGAGCAGGATTAGGATTTTTATGGTTTAACGCACCTCCTGCAATGGTTTTTATGGGAGATACTGGTTCATTATCTTTAGGTGCATTTTTAGGATCAACGGCTTTAGCTGTAAGGCATGAAATTGTTCTTATAATTATAGGTGGCCTTTTTGTGTTAGAAACTGTTTCCGTTATTATTCAAGTTATATCATTTAAACTCACAGGTAGAAGAATTTTTAAAATGGCACCATTACATCATCACTTTGAACAAAAAGGTTGGGAAGAATCAACAATAGTAATCAGATTTTGGATTATCGCAGTTATTTTAGCTTTAATTGGCCTATCATCATTAAAATTAAGATAAAACTTGATTGAATAAATTAAAATGAGAGATTTGACAGGAATACTTGGTTTAGGAATATCTGGTTTAGCTGCATTTGAATTATTAAAAAAAAAAAATAAAAATATTGTAGTTTTTGATGATAAAATTAAACCAAATTTAAAACTTAAAAAATATTGGAAAAATTATCTTAGTTGGGATTGGAATAATTTAAGCAGAATAATTATTTCTCCAGGAATAAAAATTAGTGGTAAAAACAAACATCCAATTGTTAAACTTGCTGAAAACCATAAAGTTAAATTGCAAAATGAAATTGAATTATATTTTGAACAAAATCCTAAATCAATAATTATCGGAATTACAGGGACAAATGGTAAATCGACATTAGCTTCATTAATTTCTCATATTTTATCAGAAAATAAAATTAAAAATATTATTTGTGGAAATTTTGGAAATCCTGCATGTTTAGTTAATCCCTCTGATAAAAATATAGTTATTGTTGAATTATCTAGTTATCAATTACTCTCAATACCTAGTTTAAAAATAGATTTCGGTATTATAACTAATATATCAAATGATCATATAGATTATCATGGTAATTTTGATGCATATCTAAATGCAAAATTAAGATTAATTGAAGCTATTAAAAATAATGGGTATTTAGTTGTAAATCATAAAGATATTTTTTTAAAAAATAAAATTAAACAAAAATTAAGAAATATTAACGATATTAATGTAATTAATACTGTATGGAAAAGAAATAAAATGTAATAATCTTTTAGGAGAACATAACAAAATTCTTTTTGAAATTTCGTTTTTAATGTCAAAAAAAATTGGAGTAAAAAGTTCTTCTATCAAATCATCAATTTTTAACTTTGTCCCATTACCTCATAGAATGGAAGTTGTTTACAAATCAAGTTATCTTGAAATTATTAATGATAGTAAAGCTACAAATGGTGAATCTGCTTCAGCTGCATTAAAATCATATGAAAATATTCATTGGATTGCAGGTGGCCTTGAAAAAAAAGATGGTTTAGGAAAAGCATTAAAACATCTGCAGAAAGTTGAGGCAATCTATTTATTTGGAAGCTCAAAAAAGAAGATTTTACAAACAAATAAAAGAAACAAATTTTAAAAGAAAAATTTTTCTTTTTAATAATTTAAATGAATTAATAAAATATCTATTTAAAAAATATCTAAAATTGAAAATAACAATATTACAATACTATTTTCACCAGCTGCCGCAAGTTTTGATGAATATAAAAATTTTGAGGAAAGAGGCGAAGGATGTTTAAAAAGGAAGTATTTGAACAATTAAAGAGTATTAATAAATGATGCTTTCACGTTCTGATAGATCAAGTTTTTCAATTTGGCTTTGGACAATTGACAAATGGATATTTTTTAGTTTTTTTACTTTATTATTACTTGGAATAATATTTATTCTTACATCTTCAAGTACATTAGAACTGAAACTAAACAAAGAGAGTTATTATTTTTCAATAAAACATTCAATCTTTGTAATATTGAGTTTTTTGATAGCAGTAATTTTGAGTAAATTAAACTTTCACAAAATTAAATTCCTATCGCTTGTAGGTTTTGGATTACTTCTTGCTGCGTTATTATATTGTCTTCAATATGGTTCTGATATTAAAGGAGCTAAAAGATGGATTGAGGTCTTTGGCCAATCATTACAACCTAGTGAATTTATAAAACCATTTTTTATAATTATTAATGCTTGGCTTTTAACTATCTGGAAATCAACCCAAAAAAATAAATTTTTATTCTTATCAATCTTATCAATCTTATCAATTGATATAATGCTATTATTGCAACCTGACTTAGGTATGACAATATTAATAACAACAATATGGATTTTTCAATTATTGATAACAGGAATTCCAATGCTTTTTTTTATTTTTTTAATATTTGTAATTCCAATAGTAATTTTATTAGCTTATAATTTTTATTCTCATGTATATGTAAGAATTAATGATTTTATTTTTGGCACAAATTTTCAAGCTAACCAAGCATTGAAATTATTTAATGATGCCGGTTACTTTGGGAAAGGTATTGGCGAAGGGTCCTTAAAAAATAATTTGCCTGATGCACATACAGATTTTATTTTTTCAGTGATTGCTGAAGAATTTGGTTTAATTGTATGTCTAATTATAATTTTAATTTATACAATTATTATTTTAAGATCTCTTATAATTGCCTTTAATTGTAAAGATATTTTCCAAATATTAAGTTTATCTAGTTTATCAGCTTTAATTGGTGTCCAATCATTGATACATATATCAAGTAATTTATCTATAATTCCAACAAAAGGCATGACATTACCATTTTTATCTTATGGAGGATCATCAACAATTTCTGCAGCAATAGTTATTGGTTTTTTACTAAGTTTAACAAGAAAACAAATTGATTTTAGCGAAGTGAATTTAGACATAGAAGATTATAAATGAGTATTAAATCAAAACAAAACAATATAATTACATTGATAGCTGGAGGAACAGGTGGCCATATTTACCCTGCTTTAGCTATTCTTGATGAAATAAAAAAAACAAGTGATGTATTTTTTATTACTGATAAAAGAGGATACAATTACTTAATAAATAATAAAATCTACTTAATCAAAAAATTTTGAAAAATTTTAATTTTAGATGTAATTAGTCCTTTTAAAAAAGGTTTAATAAATAAATTTAAATTTTTATATTTTTTCATAAGTTCTTTCATTAAATTGATTCATTTTTATTTTAAATATAAACCAAAAACTCAAATTGGTTTTGGTGGTTACACCACTATATTACCTTGTTTAATAGGAAAATTCTTATTTAAAGTTGAATATTTTATTCATGAACAAAATGCAATAATGGGAAGAGCAAACAAGATTTTAGAACATTTTGCATCAAAAACATTTATACCATTTGATAAAATTATACCTTTAAAACACTTTAATAAAAGAATTTTTTCAGGCACACCTATCAGGAAAGAAATTAAATCTATAAAAATAAAAAAAAATAATAATAAACTAAATATTCTTGTTTTTGGAGGAAGTTTAGGTTCTGAGTTCTTTTCAATCTCATTAGTGAACTCATTCATAAATCTAAACCCAAAAGTTAAGAAGCAGATAAACGTATTCCATCAGGTGATAAATTCAAAAATAAAAAAGGTAAAACAATTATATAGAATTAATAATGTAATGTCTGAAGTTAAATCTTTTTTTCCCAAATATAGAAAAATACTATAAAAATACAGATCTTATTATTTGTAGAGCTGGAGGTTCTACGATAGCTGAAATTTTGTATTTAAAAATACCTTGCATAATAATACCATTAAAAAATTCGATGGATAATCATCAGAAAATGAATGCCAAAATTATTAATGATAATAAACTTGGTTGGGTAATAGATGAAAATGAATTTAAGAATAACACTTTGATAAAAATAATTGAGGATATAATTACCAAAAATTTACATTTAGATAAAATAAAGATAAATTTAGAAAAATATAAAATAAAAATGATAGAAAAAAAAATATAAATCTTCTAATGAAATTTTCTCAAAAATATATAATTAAATAAATTAAAATGATAATAAATATACCTAAAAATTTTGGTTTTTTTCACTTTGTTGGCATCGGTGGCATAGGTATGAGTGGTATAGCTGAAATTTTAATAAAATCTGGTTATGAAGTACAAGGAAGTGATGTATCTTCGTCAAAGATAATTGATCGTTTAATTTCTTTAGGTGTTAAAATATTTATAGGACATGACAAAAATAATATTAAAAATGCAAGTATAGTAGTTTATTCATCTGCAATTAAACAAAATAACCCTGAAATAGTAGAAGCAAAAAAACTATTCATTCCAATTATTCACAGGTCTGAAATGCTTAGTGAATTGATGAAACTTAAAAAGTCAATAGCTATTGCTGGAACTCATGGCAAAACAACAACAACTTCTCTAATCTCAAAAATTCTTGATACTAATAAAATGGATCCAACGATAATAAACGGTGGTATTATTTCCTCTTTGGCAAGTAATGCAAAATTAGGTCAAGGTCAATGGATGGTTGTAGAAGCAGATGAAAGTGATGGTAGTTTTTCAAAGTTAATGCCTACCGTTGCAGTTATTACAAATATCGACTTAGAACACCTCGATTTTCATAAAAATGAAAAAAATTTAGAGAATGCATTTATAAATTTTATATCTTCAATTCCATTTTATGGATTTTGTTCTGTTTGCATTGACCATCCAAGAGTTCAAAAAATATTCTCAAATTTAAAAAATAGAAAAATTATAACTTATGGATTATCACCAAATGCAGATGTAAAAGCTGAAAACATTATAGTAAAAAACCAAAAAATGTACTTTGATGTCACCTATAAAAATAAAACTAATGAAGAAAATTATACAATCAAGAATATTTCTTTTTCAATGCTTGGACTTCATAATATACAAAACGCTCTAGCTTCAATATCTATTGCTTTAGAATTAAACATAAAACCAGACATAATAAAATTAGCTTTAAAAAACTTCAATGGAGTTCAAAGACGTTTTCAGTTGATAGATACATATAAAAATACAAAAATAATTGACGATTATGGCCATCATCCAGAGGAAATTAAAGCAGCCTTAAGCGCTACTAAATTAATAGCTGAAAAAAGCAAAGTTTTGGCAATATTTCAACCACATAGATATTCTAGATTAAAAAATCACTTTAACGATTTTTGCTCTTGTTTTAACGATGCTGATGAAGTTG
Organism: Alphaproteobacteria bacterium; assembly: GCA_038131545.1. GTDB lineage: Bacteria > Pseudomonadota > Alphaproteobacteria > Puniceispirillales > Marisalimonadaceae > TMED54. Next base: position 557,839 of record JAYPPQ010000004.1, on the reverse strand, counting down.
TTTTATTAAATGTATATGCTGCAGGTGAAAAACAAATAACAAATTGTAATAATATTGATCTTGAAAATGGAATAAGAAATTATGGTCATAAAAATGTTACCTCCATACTAAATGATGAAGATATTTATAAAATTATTTTAAAAAAAATAGATAATTATCAAATTATTATTTTTTTAGGAGCAGGTAATATAACTAAAATAGCAAATAATCTAAAAAAAGAATTAGAAATTTTAAGTAAATAATTAAATAATATGATTAGTACAAACCTCATTAGTTGAAAATAAAAAAATGAGTAACTTAACATGGTTTGGTGTTGGTGGATGCTCTAAATATTATTTTCAACCTTCATCTGAAGAAGAATTTAATTTCTTTCTTGAAAGATAATCAATTAGATCTACCAATATATCCTTTAGGGGCAGGATCCAATATAATTATAAGAGACCGAGGTTTTAATGGAATAATTATTCACTTTAATAAATTGAAAGAAATTTTTATTGATAAACAAGGAATTATAACCGCCTATTGTGGTGCTATGGATGCTGATGTTGCTAGGTTTGCAAGAAATCATTCAAAAACTGGACTAGAATTCTTAATTGGCATACCTGGAACTATTGGTGGTGGCATAAAAATGAATTCAGGCGCATACGGATCTGAGATTAAAAATATTTTAATTGACGTTACTGCAATAAATAAAAATGGGATTTTAAAAAAATTTACAGTTAAAGATCTTCAACTAGATTACAGAACAAATAAATTAAGTCATGAATGGATGTTTTTAAAAGCAAGATTTAATTCAAGTGACGGCTCCAAAGAACAAATTCAAAAAAAGATGAAAGAAATAATTCAATCTAGAAAAATGAGTCAACCAACTGGACAAAAAACTGGTGGAAGTACATTTATGAATGGAAAGAATTTTAAAGCGTGGGAACTTATAGATAATTCTGGTTGTAGAGGATTAAAAAATGGTGGTGCTATTATTTCCAATAAGCACTGTAATTTTATAATTAATGAAAATAATGCTACAGCAACTGATATTGAAACACTTGGAGAAATTGTAAGAAAAAAAGTTTTTGAAAAAACAGGAAAAAAACTTAAATGGGAAATTAAAATTGTTGGTGAAAAATGAAAAGTAAAAAAATACATGTTGCTTTTTTAATGGGAGGTTTAAGTTCTGAAAGAGAAGTTTCATTAAATTCAGGAAATGCTTGCTATGATGCAATTGATAAAGAAAAATATTATGCTACTAAAATCATTGTTGATAAAAACTTTTATGATCAAATTTTAACTATTAAACCTGATATTTGTTTCAATGCACTACATGGTTCATTTGGTGAAGATGGAACAATTCAATCTTTTTTAAATAAAATTGAGATGCCATATACGCATTCAGGAGCAAATGCGTCTACAATAGCAATGAATAAATTATTAACAAAAAACTATTTAAGTCAATTTTCTGAAAATACAGCAGAGAAAATTATTTTCCCAAAAACATATGATTTTAAATCACTCAATGAATATAAAAAATATTTGCCTCTAGTTTTAAAACCAATAAGTGGCGGTAGTTCCGTTGAAATAAATATATTAAATAATGAAAATGATTTAAATAATGTTAAAGATAAATTATTTAGTAATCAATTCATAGTAGAACCGTTGGTTGGTAATAGAGAATTAACTGTATCTGTTTTAGAAAATAAACCATTAGTCGTCACAGAAATTATTTCAAAAAAAAATTTTTTTTATGATTACCATTCAAAATACTCTTCTAATGGCTCTTTACATATATTGCCAGCAAAAATACCTAATAATATTTACAATAAAGTTATTAAATGGGCTAAACTTGCTCATCAACTTTTAGGCTGTTCAGGAATTTCAAGAAGTGATTTTAGATATGATGACAATAAAGATACAATTATATATGCTTGAAATAAATACTCAACCAGGAATGACTAAAACTTCATTATCTCCTGAACAAGCTAAATATTGTGGAATAAGTCTAACTGAATTAGTTGATAAATTAATTTCAAAAGCAAAATTTGAGAAGGTTTAGTAAAATTAAAAAATTTATTCTTTTTTTTAATATCAAAACTTTAATTATAACTGTGTTAACGCTTTCAACTCTGTTAATTACATACTTTTCTTATTTCAAATATAAAGATTTAATTTTTGAACAACTTATAATAAATAAGAATAGAATTTTATATGGATCAAAAAATAATATTAAACCAAACTTAATTATTTTAGGAAATAAATATATTGATTCTAAATCTTTAATTTATGAATTAAATAAAAATTAAATTTAGCTAAAAATAAAATGATCTTTCTCTTATCTCAAATATTTTAAAAAAAAAAAATTAATTAAAAAATTTATTATAACTAAAACTTCAAAAATTTATTAAAAATAAAAATAGAAGAAAAAAATATAATTGGTTTAACTAAAATTAAAAATAATAATTATCTTATAGATGAGTTTAATAATTTAATAGAAACAAAAATAACTCCTAAACTTATTTCATTTACCTATTTTTAATGGAAAAATTCTAATAAAAATGCTAATGTTATATTAAATTTAATAAAAGAAAGTGATATAAATCTAAATTATTTATCTTTTTCTTTTGTTGATCAAAGAAGATGGAATATTAATTTGAAAAATGGAGTAAAAATTTTATTACCTGAAACTAAAGTATTAGATACACTTAAATTGCTAAAAAAAATAAATACAAAACACTATATCTTAAAAGGTAATTTTGTTGAAATAGATTTAAGAATTTATAGGAAATTTTTTCTTAAACCAAAAATAAATTAAAGGTGAAATAATTAATTATAATAAAAATAAAATTCATGTTGGCTTAGATATAGGTAATAGTAAAATTGCATGTTTGATTGGTCAATCAGTTGATAACAATAATATTCAAATCAAAGTTTTAGGATTTGGACAACATATTTCTATGGGTTTAAACAAAGGAGAAGTAATAGATTTACATAAATTGTCCAATGCTATTTCTAAAGCTGTTGAAAAAGCCGAAGAAATGGCAGGGTTTAGAATTTCAAATATCACATGCAATATAACTGGTGGATTACCTTTTACTAAAAATTACAACTGATAATATACAAATTTCTAATAATTTAATAAAAAAAAGAAGATGTATTAAACCTTTTAAATTTAGATAAATATAAATCAAAATATAAAAATTATATTCAAATTAGAAGAAAACCTAAGGTTTTAAAATTGAAAATGATCAAGAAGTTGATAATCCCATTGGACTTAAAAGTAAAACTTTAACTTTAGAGGCAATTAACACTTATGTTAAAAAAAACGTAATTTCAAATTTAAATAAATCAATTGAATTATGTCATTTAACAGTAAATCAATTTTATATAACACCAGAAATAAATGGAATATCTACGATGATTAAAGAAGAAAGAGATCTTGGTGCTATTATCATTGACATAGGTGCAAGCTTAACTTCTATCGGCATTTATTTGAAAGATAGTTTAATTTATTCTAGCTTTGTTAAGATAGGTGGAATTCATATAACGAGTGACCTTGTAAAAGGACTAGGCACTGAATCAGAAGAAGCTGAAAAACTTAAAATTTTACATGGATCAACAGAAGTGAATCAATTAGATAATTTTAAAAACATTGATATTAATATAATTAATGAGAAAGGTGAGCTTACTTCACAAAATTTTCCTAAATCTATGTTAATTGGAATTATCAAGCCTAGAGTTGAAGAAATTTTTGAATTAGTAATTCAAAATTTAAAAAATTCTTATCCAGATTACACAAAAATTTCAAAAGTAATTATTACAGGTGGAACATCTAATCTTCATGGAATTAGTAATATTGCAAAATCTTATTTTAAATGTGATGTAAGAATTGGCAAACCTATTGGGCTTTTAAATGCACCTGATTTAATTCAATCACCAAGCTTTAGTTGTTTAACTGGTTTAGTATTGAAAAGTTCAAGAGAACAAAATAACAATGGAATTTATAGTTTTTTTAAAAAATTAAAAATAATATTTTTTAATTAAACGTCAATTCATATTATGAAACATTTAGTAACTATATTTGATTTGATATAGTAAATAATTCAAATATATTCATTAATGAAAAATTATGAATATAATTAACTCACAAATTTTTAATAATAACTCTTATCAAAATACTATAAATTCTCCTATTTCTTTTAGTGGAGTTGGAATTCATAGTGGTAAAGCTGTAAATATGACACTTTATCCTGCTGATGAAGATTTTGGTATTGTTTTTAAAAGAACAGATTTAGATTTAAACAACTCATATCAAAGTAACACCAGAAAATATCGACTTTTCAAAATATTGTTCTAAATTAAAAATAAAAATGGAGTTTATGTTAGTACAGTAGAGCATCTTCTTGCTTCACTCCATTCATTTGATATTAATAATTTACTAATTGAAATTAATTCAAGTGAATTACCAGCTATGGATGGAAGTTCTTATGAGTTTACAAAAAACTTATGGAAGTTGGTTTACAAATTCAAAAAAATCAAAAAAAATTTTAAAAATTCTTAAAAAAGTAAGCATTAAAGATGGTTTAAGATCAATTAAAGTTTTGCCATCTACTCACTTATCATTTTCGATCAAAATTAATTTTACAAATAATTTAATTGGTAAAGATGAATATATTTATACTCATAATACTCAAAATTTTATTGAAGATATTTGTTACGCTAGAACCTTCTGCCTTTCAAAAGATATAGTAAAATTAAGAGCTGCTGGATTTGGTTTAGGTGGTAATTTGAATAATGCTATAGTTGTTGAAGATAATAAGATATTAAATGATGCCGGCCTTAGGTGTAAGAATGAATTTGTAAAACACAAAATATTAGATTGTGTTGGTGATTTTTATATGTCTGGTTTACCTATTTTAGGAAGTGTTCATGCAATACAACCAGGACATGAATTAAATAATAGATTAATTCAAAAGATTTTTCAAAATAAAAACAACTATGAAATCATAGAACTTAATCCATATAACATACCTATTTCTCATCAAGAAAATAATCTAAATAATATTAATGTTGCTTAATTAATAGTTTGGAATAATTTTAAAAATAAGCTAATTTAATAAAATTAATTTATTTAATTATGGCTTATTTTTTAAAATTTTCATTTTTACTACTATTTTTATTTTCATGTTCAGCAAATGAAAAGAAAATCACAATTGCTCAAGAAGATGATAAAAATATATTTGAAAAAGGTATTAAATTAATTGAAGAAAAAAATTTAAAAGAAAGTATTGATCAATTTATAAAAATCAATGATGAATTTCCTTATTCAAAATATTCTAGTCAAGCACAAATTTATAATGCCTATTTAAATTTTGAAATTAATAAACCAGATAAAACAATTTTAATTATTAAATGATTATATATCTATGAATCCTAATGGTATATTTACTGAATATGCTGAATACCTTATTGCTATGTGTTATTATGTTAAGATTTCAGATCCAAACAGAGACAGTCGATTTACTAAAATTGCAATAGAGAAATTTAAGAAAATTTTAAAAGAAAACCCTAATTCAAAATATGCAAAAGATGCTAAATTTAAATTAGAATATTTAAATAATTACTTAGCTAGAAAAGAATTTGAAGTTGGGATGTATTATTTAAAAAATAATGCTCCGTCTCCAGCTATAAATAGATTCTCAGTAATAATTAAAGATTATCAGGGATCTAGTATTATACCTCAAACTTTATACAGAATGTATGAAGCTTTTGAAATGTTAAAATTAAAAGATAAATCCAATCAAACATATTTAATTCTAAAATATAATTTTCCAAAAAGTAAATGGACTAAAGAAATAACTAATAAAAAAAAATAATGTTATTGAAGAACCAGGTTATTTTAAAAATATAATGAATAAAATGATTTCAATTTTCTAATCTTAAATGTTATTTAACCTTATAATTAAAGATATTGTTTTAATAAAAGATTTAAACTTAAATTTCCATGAGGGTTTTACAGTTTTAACCGGAGAAACTGGGACAGGAAAATCTATACTAATTGATTCATTAGGATTAATATTAGGAAATAGAGCAAATTTTAATTTAATAAGATAAAATCAAAAAAAAGGATCTGTAACTGCTATTTTTCAGAACTTTAACGATAAAACTATTATTTCTTATTTAAATGAAATTAATATTGATATAAATGATGAATTTATAATACGAAGAGAAATTCATTCTAATGGCAAATCTTTTTCATATCTAAATGACACTCCTATTTCTATAAATTCTTTAAAAAAAGTTGTAAGTCATTTTATTGAAATACAAGGTCAATTTGATAATCACACTTTATTAATTGAAAAAAATCATATTGATTTACTTGATAAATATTATGTTAACAATAAATTGAAAGAAAAAGTTTTTAATTCTTGGGAAAATTATAAATCTAACAAAAATAAATTAAGTAACTTAATTTCATTGAATGAAAAAAATAAGAATGATAGCGATTATTTAGAGTTTTCTCTCAATGAATTTCATGAGATAAAACCACAAGGCAATGAAGAAAATGAACTCATTATAAAAAGAAAAGCTTTAATAAATAGAGATAAATTTGTTCAAACTTTTAATGAAGCTAAAAACTTAATTGATGGTGAAAATGGTTTAGATACTTCGGTTAAAAATTTAATACGTTTATTTTCAAAACTAGAAAGCTATAACAATCCATCCGTTGATCAAATTAGTAAACTTCTAAATGAAAATTATATTACTTTAGAAGAGTTGTCTCTATTGATTAATAAAAGCGAATTTTTATATGAAAATAAAGATGATACTTTGGACGTGATCGATGATAGATTATATAAATTAAGAAATTTATCAAAAAAACATAATTGTCAGATAGATTCATTACCACAAAAACAAACTGAAATAGAACAAAAATTAAACTCAATTAAAAATTTTTCACTTGAATTAGATAATCAAAAAAAATTAACAAATGAGGCTTATAATGAGTATTTGGAGTTAGCAAAAAAGTTATCTATCAATAGAATAGAAGTAAGCCAGAAACTAATTAACGAAGTGAATGATGAACTTCCAGCTCTAAAATTAGAAAATGCAAAATTTTCAATAATAATTAACCCTCTTCAAGATACCCTTTTTTCGTCCAAAGGAATTGATGATGTTAAATTTTATGCTCAAACAAATAAAGATACAAAATTAGGTAAAATTTCTGAAATTGCATCAGGAGGAGAATTATCTAGGTTTCTTCTAATTATGAAACTCGTTATAGAAAAAGATAATACAATTAAAACTCTTATTTTTGACGAAGTTGATAGTGGTGTTGGAGGTGCTACTGCAAGCGCAATTGGAACCAAATTATTAAAGATTGGTAATAATCAACAAACTATCGTTGTCACACACTCACCTCAGGTAGCAGCAAAAGGCAATCATCATATTTTAATAAAAAAAAGTATAATTGAAAATGAAACAATTACCGAAACATTTGAACTAAATCATCAAGAAAAAATTGAAGAAATAGCTAGAATGATATCAGACGATAATATATCTGATGAAGCAAGAAATGCAGCTTTAAAATTGTTGAATTAATATGTCTAGTGATGTTTATAACCGTTTATCATTTCTTAAAAGCCAAATAGAACGTCATAATAAATTATATCATGGCCATGATGACCCAGTAATATCTGATAAAGAGTTTGATAATATTTGTATTGAATACGATAATTTAGTTGTTAGAAATCCAAATTTAGGATTTAAGAAAAGAGAAGATATTGGTTTTGAACCATTAGAAAAATTTACTAAAATCAAACATAGTAAACCAATGTTATCATTGAACAATGGTTTTAACATGAATGATATCGACGATTTCATAAAAAGAACTTGTAAATTTTTAAACATAAGTTGCGATGACATTGAATTTGTATGTGAACCAAAAATAGATGGTCTATCTATATCCTTATTATATGAAAATGGTGAATTAAGCCAAGCTCTTACAAGAGGCAATGGTTATGAAGGTGAATTAGTAACCGAAAATATTTTAACAATTGATAACATTCCAAAAAAAATTATTGATTATCCTGAACTTTTAGAAGTTAGAGGTGAAATATTTATTTCAAAGAATGACTTTGAAAAACTTAATAAAGAACAATTAACTAATGATAAAAAAGTTTTTTCAAATCCAAGAAATGCTGCTGCTGGATCAATACGACAAAAAGATAGCAATGAAATAAAAAAAGAAATCTAATGTTTTTGCTTATACAGTAGGCGAAGTATCTGAAAAATCTCTTTGACACACAAATTAATCTTTTAAATAAATTTAAATATTGGGGATTTAATATACCAGAAAATATTAAATTGCTAAAAACACTTGATGAAATATCAAGTTATTACAATTCCATGCTAGAAATGAGAGATAAGATTGATTATGAAATTGATGGTCTAGTATATAAAGTAAACTCTTTTGCATTACAAAAAAGACTTGGCGAAATGTCTAGAGCCCCAAGGTGGGCAATTGCTCATAAACTACCAAGCTTAATTAAAGAATCCATAATAGAAAAAATTGATTTACAAGTAGGAAGGACTGGAACAATAACACCTGTTGCAAGGGTAAAAAAAGTTAAAATTGGTGGTGTTGAAGTATCAAACGTTACACTTCATAACGAAGATGAAATAGAAAGAAAAGATATAAGAATTGGTGATACGGTCTTAATAGAAAGGGCTGGCGATGTAATACCTCATATTTTGAGCGTGGTTAAAGAAAAAAGAACAAAAATGTCTGAGAAGTATTTTATTCCGAAACACTGCCCTGCATGCTGTCAAATTACTATCAAAAAAGAAGGCGAGGCTGCAAGAAAATGTATAAATACTGATTGTAAAGCTCAGAAAATTGAAAATTTAATTCACTTTTGTTCGAAAAATGGAATGAATATCGATGGTCTTGGCAACAAACAAATAAAATTATTTTTTAAGAAAGGCATTGTAACAAAATATAGTGATATTTTTAAACTCTATGAAAAGAAAGATGAGTTGATAAGTTATGATGGGTTTGGAGAATTATCTGTAAATAAATTACTTTCAAATATTAACAAAGCTAAATTAGTGAATTTTGATAAATTTTTAACTTCTTTAGGCATCAAACAAGTTGGAGAAAATACTTCTAAAATTTTAGCTGAACATTACATAGATTTGCCTAATTTAATAAATAATATTAAAAAAGCTACTAATAAAGTTTCTGATGAATTTCACTATCTTGTTAATATTGATCAAATAGGAATGAGTGTTGCAGAAGATATAATTAACTTTTTTAATTCTTCTACAAATCTTGATGAATTAGATAAATTATCTCAACAATTAAGTATAAAACCATATCAAAAATTAAATGTTGATAACTATTTCTTAAATAAAAAAGTCGTAATAACAGGAACTTTAAATAATTTTACTAGAGATGAAATTAAAACAAAACTTAATTCATTAGGCTCAAAATTTGTAAGTCAAGTTTCAAAGAATATAGATTTACTGATATATGGAGAAAACCCTGGAAGCAAGCTTTCTAAAGCACAGGAATTAAATATAAAAATGATAGATGAAAAAAAACTCAATGAGATTCTTGATAAATTATAAAATTGAAGTTTTTCTATTTAAAAAATTAACTAAATCACCCTCTCTTTTAGTAATGAAAGGTTTTATCTTTTCATTAACTAATTTATGATATTTATTAATCTGATTTATTTCTGTTTTTGATAATAAACTTTTATCAATTAACTTTTTTTCATATGGAATAAGAGTTAACGTTTCAAAACTTAAAAAGTTTCCAACTTTTTTTATTAATTCTAGATTTTCAATTCTAATTCCAAATTTTGATCCATAATAACCAGGTTCGTTTGAAATCACCATTCCTGGTTTTAATTCATATGAATTTGTTTTACTTATTGATACTGGTCCCTCATGAACATTTGAATAAAATCCAACCCCATGACCAGTGCCATGAGCATAATCCATTTTATTTTGCCAAAGAGCTGCTCTTGCAATAGAGTCTATTTCTTTTCCTAAAGTTCCTTCAGGAAATAAAAGATTTGAAAGACTTAAATGACCTTTTAAAACAATAGTGTATTTAGTCTTCATATCATTAGTAGGTTGTCCATGTATTAATACTCTGGTTACATCAGTTGTTCCATTTAAATATTGACCTCCAGAATCAATAAGGTACAAGTTATTACTCTTTATCTTTTTACTCTTTCCCTTAGTATACCGGTAATGTATTACTGATCCATTTTTACCAAAAGCTGATATAGTAGGAAAACTGTTACTCTTAAATAGTTTGTTTACACTTCTATATTCAAATAACTTTTTAGCGTGATGCTCTTCATCAAACATATTATTTTTATCTAATTGCTCAAACCAACTCCAAAATTTAATAAAGGCTAGTCCATCAACTTTATGAACTTCTTTAAAGTTTTTTTGTTCAATAGAGTTCTTAATTACTTTAAGAGAAGAAATGGGGCAAGATACATGTTTATATTTAATTTTATTTTTTTTTAATGCAGATAATACAAACATCGGTGTTGAATTATAATCAACAAGAAAACTTTCACCAGCAAACATTTTTAAAATAGATTGAAATTTATTAATATTAGTTAATATAATCTCACCATGATCTAGTTTACTTAATTGAGGTAAGTCATGTTCAAAAAAAAGAGATGAATTTTCTTACTTTTATGTATTAATGCAAAACATCTAACTACTGGAGTATATTTTAATTGATTACCCCTAATATTTAACAACCAGCTAATTGCATCTGGCTTAAATGTTATAAGTGCCTCAGACGAATGATTTAAAATAATCTTGGACAATCTTTTTATTTTACTTACAAAATTCTCACCAACGTACTTGGTATCTACATCAACAATTTTTTGTTGTGGTATTGTGGGTTTGTTATTCCAGATTTCGTCAACTAAATTTTTGGTACTCAGCATGAATTTTTTATTTTTAATTTTTAATTCGCTTTCCAAAAATTTAAACTGATTGATAGTTATCAATTTAGTATCAACGCCAATAATTTTGATTTGTTTATATGAGTTTAAAAATTCAATAATCTTATTTAAACCTCCATCTAAAATAACAAATTCCTTTTGAGACACTTCTTTTTTTAATTGTTCCTGATACCTTCCGTCACTTATTACTGCAGATTTTAACTTTTGGGAAGCTGTTATTACTCCCCATCCCGCTGAACCAGAAAAATTGGAAATAAATTTTAATCTTTCATCACTTTCCATAAGTTCTTCTGAAAAGAAAAGATCATATTTAGGTATGATGTAAGCATCTATATTTTTTGATCTTAAATATTTTTTAAATTCAATAAGCTTTTTCATTTTTTTTCTTAAAAGTTATAGTAATCCATTTTTCTTCTTCTGATATCTTAATAGGATAAATTTTAAATTTTCTATATAAATTTATTAAATGATTTTTTTGGTAAATTAATATTCCTGAAACAATTAAAAATCCATTATGATCTAAAATGTATGTAAATTCTTTTATCAAAGATTTTAATTGAGGTAGTAGAATATTTGCAAATATCAAATTATAAAAATTTTTCTTTATGTGCTTTCTCTTTTTTGACGAAACTTCTAAAACATTATTATTTGAGATTATATTATTTTTTTTTAAATTAAACTTTGACATTTTTACAGCTAAATTATCATTATCAATCAAGGTAATTTTTGAATATGGCATAAGCTTTTTTGCAGCAATACCTAAAATTCCACTTCCAGAACCGTAATCTAAAATGTTTTGAAATTTTTTTGATTTAGAACATTCGTACATAGTTTCAATGCAATGTCTAGTTGTAGAATGATAACCTGTTCCAAATGCATAAGAAGCATTGATTTTTAATAATTTTTTTGTTGGATTAAATAATTTATAATTATCATTATCATAAATAATAAAATTTTTAATATTAATTGGTCTGAGTGTTTGAATATTTTCACCTAACCAATCTTTATTTTCAAATTCTTCAAAATAGATTTGATTTTTACTTATATTATTATCATTACAAGATTTTAAGCTTAATAATTTAAAATTTTTTCGAAAATCATTAATTTTTTTTAAAAATTTCTGTTTTATGTTTTTTGATTTTAAAATCAATTTACAGAACCAATAATTTCTCTCTACTTTACTAAAATCTATGCTTAAAAATTCACTATCCTCTTCAATATAATCAATAAAAATTTCTTTAATACTATCTTCTAGGTAAAATACAATTTGAGTAAAATAAATTTTTTTATCATTCATAAATTTAAAATTTATTCTTTAAATAAGATCCAATGACTTTTTTAATTCCAGCCTTATCAAAATTTACTTCAACTTTATCATCATCAATATCTATAATTGATCCCGTGCCAAACTTAATATGAAAAACTTTTTCTCCTATTTTAAAATTAGAGCTATAATCTTCATCAAGTCTATACTTATCATTAATTTGATTATAAGAACTGCCTGAATTTATGATATTACGAAATTTTTCATTGTTATTGATAATCTTGATTAAATTCATAGTCCTCAAAGTGATTTGATGTATTGTTAATAACATTAAAGTCAGCTCCTATAATTTCTTTTTCAGGCAATTCTTCTATAAATCTTGATGGAATGACGTTTTGCCAATTCCCATAAATTTGTCTACTAGATGCACAACTTATACATAAATGTTTTTTTGCTCTAGTTATTCCAACATAAGCTAATCTTCTCTCCTCCTCTAATCCTTCTTTACCTTTTTCATCAATTGACCGTTGACTGGGGAAACTTCCTTCTTCCCAGCAAGGTAAAAAAACAGCTGAAAATTCTAAACCTTTTGCCGCGTGTAATGTCATTAAAGAAATTTGACCATCTTTGTGTTCAGCATCACTATCATTAACTAGCGCAATATGTTCTAAAAAGCCTATCATGTTGTCAAATGCTGACATAGCATTGACAAGTTCTTTTAAATTCTCAAGTCTACCTTCTGATTCTAAAGACTTTTCAACTTTAAGACTTTGTATATAACCAGATTCTTCTAATATTTTCATAGCTAAATCCACATGTGAAATTTTAGTTAAATCATCTTCCCAAATGTCATAATTTTTAATAAAGTTTTTTAATGTTAATTTAACACCAGGTCTAAACTCATCTGTTTGTACTAAATCTTTGATGGAATTAAATAGACTTTTACTTTTATCTCTTGAATAGTTCTTTATAAAATTTATTGTTTGAGGCCCAATACCTCTCTTAGGGCTATTAATTATTCTCTCAAAAGCTAAATCATCTGATTTTTGTATTAACAGCCTGAAGTAAGCAAGTGCATCTCTAATTTCAAGCCTTTCATAGAATTTAACACCTACAACTTTATATGGTAATCCAATATGAACAAATCTTTCCTCAAAAAGCCTGGTTTGATAACCAGCTCTAACTAAAACTGCAATTTCATCAAAATTTACCCCTTGTTTGATTAATGTTTCAATTTTTGTAGAAATTTTTCTTGCCTCATCTAAACCATCCCAAGCTTGTACAATATTTATTTTTTCACCAGTTTCTATTGAAGTTTTTAATGATTTACCAAGTCTATATTTATTATTAGCAATTAAGGTATTAGCAGCACTTAATATATATTTTGAGGATCTATAATTTTCTTCAAGTCTTAAAATTTTTGCGTCATTAAAATCTTTTTCAAAGTTGAGTATATTTCTTACGTCAGCTCCCCTCCAACCATATATAGATTGATCATCATCTCCAACACAACAAATATTATTTTCTGGCTTAACTAACATTTTCAACCATAAATATTGAGCTGTATTTGTATCTTGGTACTCATCAATTAAGAAATATTTAATTTTAATCTTTAATTTATCGAGAACATCTTGATGTGAGTTAAATATATTTAAATTATGTAAAAGTAAATCTGCAAAATCTACATAATTCATATCCAACAGACGCTGTTGATAGTTTTTAAATAATACACCAGCTTTGCCATCAATTAAATATTGTTTTTCTGAATTTAATATATCATTTACAGTTAGCCCCATATCTTTCCATGTATTTATTAGGTGAAGTACAAATTGTGGGGTTATTTTTTTTTCATCGAGTTTTTCAAAAATAATAAGTTCTTTTAATAATCTTTTTTGATCATCTGTATTGATAATTGTAAAATTACTCTTAAGCGAAACTAACTCAGCGTTTTCTCTTAAAATACGTGCAGCTATCGAATGAAAAGTGCCTAACCAAATATTATTCACACTTGGACCTATTAAATTTTCTAAACGTTCTCTCATTTCTTTTGCAGCTTTATTGGTAAATGTAACAGCAAGTATATTCCATGGTTTAGCTTTTGATGAAAACAATAAATTAGCAATTCTTGCAGTAAGAACTCTTGTTTTCCCTGTTCCAGCACCGGATAAAACCAAAAGAGGACCATCCAATGTTTCTACTGCTTTTTTTTGATTTTGATTTAATTCTTTAAAATACAAATTGTTGTTGGAGTTGTTTTGAATTTGCTTTCCAGTAAATACCGAATCTGTTAACCTAGCAATATCTTTATCTGACATATTTTTATATTATATAATGTATATTAAATTGGAATTATAAATAACATGTTCAACAGAATATTAAATAATAAAAATATTTTTAAATTATTTTTAGCCCAATTGATACTTATATTACTGTCATCATGCGCTCAAAACTCGGCAAATAAAGAAATTCATGATCCTCTAGAGAGTATGAACAGATCTGTATTTAAATTTAACCAAGGACTTGATAAATACGTTTTCAAACCAATAAACACGGAATATGAAAAATTACCTGAAAATGTTAAAAAAGGTGTTTCAAATCATGCTAAATGGGCATCAACCCCTGTAACCATAGTAAATAGTGCAATACAACTTGAAGTAGAAAACTTTTCAACTTCGAGTATAAAATTTCTTTTGAATTCACTTACTTTAGGATTTTACGATTTAGACCCAGAAACAAAATATAAAACTCGTGATTTTGGAAGCTCTCTTGCAAAATATAATGTTTCTTCTGGTCCATATATTGTTTTACCAATCCTAGGTCCAAGATCACTAAGGCACTTTTCTGGAAATATTGTAGACCAATCTGTATCAAATGCACCCAAAAATTTCTCATATAATTCAACAACTCTTCCTATGAGTATATTAAGTAATAGAAACACCTATTCTAACGTAATAGAAGATATTTATAATGCACAAGATCCTTACTTAAAAGCAAAAATATTTTATACTGAAAACAGATTTAACTCTATTTCTTCAACTAAATTATTGGAACAACAAAAACAAGATGAACAAGATGAATTTGAAAAATTATTGGATTAGCAAATTAATAATTATCTTAGGCATCTTTTTTTTAAATTCTGCTAACGCAGATATTAAAATAAAGGCAAGCCAACAAGTATCTAATTTTCTTAATCACGATAAAAAATTTGCTTCTGAAAAAGATAGTTTAATTAAAATAAAAAGAAAAATCTGATGAACTTTTAGATATGGTAGATTTAGAATTTATGTCTAAAGCCACAGTTGGAAACCATTGGAAAACAGTTAATAATAATGAAAAAAATTATATTCAAAAGAAAACTTTTTAACAAATTTATACAATTTATTGATTTACATCTCGAAGATTTTAAAGAAATTAAATTTCAAGAAAAATCTATAAAATTAAGAGGTCAAAAACTAGTTTATGTTACTGGTTCTATTGATACCAAAAAAATAAAAAATCTAGATATAACTTGGAAACTTTCTTCAAAAGAAAATAAAATACTTGATGTTGAAATTGAAAAAATATCATTAATTAAAACTCAAAAGTTAGAAATGAGACCATTATTAAAAAAAAATAAAAATAATTTTTCTAAATTTATAAAAATATACTTTAAAATTAAATTATATGTTCAATTATTACCCATTATTTGTTATTATTTTTGACATATTTTTTGGACTCTTATTTTGGACTTTTATTATTAAGTTTTTTTTACATTTGTTTTTTTCAAATGAAACAAATGTAAAATTTGTATCTAATTTTTTTTCTATAACAAATAGTATTTATAATAAACTTAACAAAATAATTCCAAGTTTTTTACCTTATCCATTAATATCATTATATTTGGTTTGGTTGATATTCATTATAAGATTTTATATTTTACCAGCTTTTTCTGGTCTTGAAAATATAGGAAATTATGTTTTTTATTTAGAGAAAACATTAATTTATTATTTAAATTTTAATAATTTATTCTAATATCATTTATTCTGGATATTAAATTTTTTAAATCTTTTTTTGTAAAGTCAAAACTAAAAACAAATCTTAATATTACTAAATTATTTTTTGAAGTACTCCATAATTTAGGGAATACATTTTTATTCATAATCTCTTGATAATATAATTCATGTACTCTAACAAAAACTTCATTTCCATCAATAGGGAACAAAATTTCAAAATTCTTATTTTGAACTAAATAATTTTTAAATAATTTGGCTATATTATTTGATTTTCTAGCAAGCTTTAACCAAAGATCATCTTGAAACCATGCTATAAATTGAGATGAAATAAACTTTGTTTTAGCTATAACATGACCACTTCTTTTTTGAAAAAATTTATAATTACATATTTTTTTTTTATTAAAAAAAATAATAGCTTCAGCTGCAAAAGCACCATTTTTAGTTGCCCCAATAGTAAGACAATCTAATCCAATTTTCCATGTCATTTCAGAGGGCTTTACTTTTAGATTACACAAAGCATTTGAAAATCTTGCACCATCCATATGAAAAAATAGATTATTTTTTTTACAAATATCTCCAATTTTTTTCAAACTTTTTATACAATAATTCGTTCCATTTTCAGATAGTTGTGATACTGAAATCCCAACAATATTTTTATCAATATTATCTTCTAAGCAATCATTAATTAAAGTAGGATTTAATTTTCCATCATTTGAAGAGATAGTTATTAATTTAATCCCAGAATTAAAAAATTCTGGTGCACCACATTCACTCGTAAAAATATGGGCTTCCTTATGACAAATAACATAATCATTTTTTTTAGTCATTAATGACAAAGCAAAAGCATTACTAGCAGTACCTGATATCATAGGAATAATCTCTAAATTTTTATTTTTAAAGATATTTTTAAATTCAATTTTAGCTAATTCTGTAAAATCATCATCCCCATAAGGTTTATTTTTCTTTTTTCCTACTTCTACAAGTTTTTTTAAAATTATATTAGATACTCCGCCTGCAGTATCAGTGCCACAAAGAAGTGGATATCTATCTGTATTATTCAATCTTCCACTCTTTTGACTTGTTAAAATTAATTTTTGTTAGAATTTTTTCTTTTAATAGATCAATTAAAATTAATTTATTTTCACCATCCATTTGATATCTCAATAATAATTTGATTATCACCTGCATAGTTAACTGAGATAATTTGGCTGTCTTTTGGATAATATAAGGAATATTCACTTTTAATATTTTTACTAATGGTTTTTTCCTTTTTTTCTAATTCTCCAAATTTATTTATAAAACCAATTATTAAAAAAAATAAACAAATAACAATTAAAATTGATAAAATTATTGTAATAAATTTTAAAATTTTATGATTTGATTTACTTACACTCGTGTAGTCTGTTATTTTATTATCTGACATGTTAAACTCTAATATAATTAAGTTGAAAGTTAGTGATTATCCTATACAAAATGGAAGAATTGACAAATGGATTATTGAAGCTTTTTCACTTTTAAACTCATCATATCCTGAAGATTTGAAAGTTAATACATTTTTTTCAAGAACTAAAATTAAAGATTTAATATTATCAGGCAATATAAAAGTTGATGGTGTTAAAAATAAAAATCCTGCCTACAAAATTAACCCTAAAAATGAAATAATCATAAACTTACCTGAAGTTGTGGAATATGATTTAAAAGCTGAAAACATTCCAATAAATATTGTTTTTGAAGATGAACATCTCTTAGTTATCAATAAAGAACCAAATTTTGTTGTTCATCCTTCTCCTGGTCACAATTCTGGAACACTTGTCAATGCTCTATTATACCATTGTAAAGGCAAATTATCTGGAATTGGTGGCATAAAAAGACCTGGAATTGTGCACAGGCTAGATAAAGATACATCTGGTTTAATGTTAGTTGCTAAAACTGAAATAGCTCATATTAGATTATCAAACATGTTTAAAAACCATTCTATTGAAAGAATTTATCAACTCCTTGTTTGGAATGTACCTAATTCAAAAGGTCATGTAAATCAACCTATTGGAAGATCTAAATTTAATAGAAAAAAAATGTCAATTAATTTAAATGGTAAAAGAGCAGTTACTCATTGGATACTTTTGAAACTTTTTCAAATCTTGTAAGTTTAATAAGTTGTAAATTAGAAACTGGAAGAACTCATCAAATTAGAGTTCATATGAGTTCAATTGGGCATTCTTTAATTGGTGATAAAATTTATGGAAGTGTTCCAAAAACTAATAAAAACAAACATTTATAGAACAAAATATTATATCTAAATGTAAAATTTCTCTCGACAGGCATTACATTCTAAAACTCTTTCATTTGTTCATCCAATTTCGAAAAAAAAGATGCATTTTGATATTGATTTACCTAATGATATGAAGGAGTTAATAAATTCAATCAAGTAAAATTTTTATTGAAAAATTTAAAAATTTATTATATCAATATATATGTCTATTAATGTAAATCTACCAGCTCTAAGTTCTGATACAAATATTGGAAGATATCTTGATCAAATAAGAAAATTTCCAATGTTGGAAAAAGATGAAGAGTATATGTTAGCAAAAGCTTGGCATCTTAAAGGTGATAGCAAAGCTGCACATAAATTAGTGACTTCACATTTAAGATTAGTTGCAAAAATTGCTATGGGATATAGAGGTTATGGACTACCAATTGCAGATTTAATTGCAGAAGGTAATATTGGTATGATGCATGCTGTTAAAAAATTTGACCCAGAAAAAGGTTTTAGACTTGCAACTTATGCTATGTGGTGGATTAAAGCTGCTATTCAAGAATTTGTTTTAAGGAGTTGGTCACAAGTAAAATTAGGAACAACAGCTAGTCAAAAAAAACTCTTCTTT
Source organism: Alphaproteobacteria bacterium (assembly GCA_038131545.1). Taxonomy (GTDB): domain Bacteria; phylum Pseudomonadota; class Alphaproteobacteria; order Puniceispirillales; family Marisalimonadaceae; genus TMED54. The sequence continues at coordinate 538,710 of JAYPPQ010000004.1, read as the reverse complement.
AATTTAAGGAAAATCAAAAATAAAATTAATGCTATTGAAGATGGCGATATGAACTTAGAACAAGTTGAACATATTGCAAAAAAATTAAATGTATCTAATGAAGAAGTTGTAGATATGAATAGACGAATGACAAATCATGATCAATCTTTAAATGCACCTATTGGTAAAAATGATGGTGAATCCGGAGAATGGCAAGATTTATTGGCAGATGAAAGACAAGATCAAGAACAACAAATTTCATATATACAAGAATTAAATAAGAAAAAAAAATTGATGGAAGAGTCCTTAGATTTTTTAAAAGACAGAGAAAGAGACATAATTGTTAAAAGAAGATTATCTGAAAACCCAAAAACGCTTGAAGATTTATCACAAGAATACAATGTCAGCCGAGAGAGAATTAGACAAATAGAAACTAGAGCATTTGAAAAGCTTCAAGAAATTGTAAAAAACAAAGCTATAGAATTAAAAATTGTTTAACTAAATACTTCATTTATTATAATATTCTCATTTCTTTCTGGTCCAGTTGATATAATATCAATATTACAATTAACTAAAGCTTCTATTCTTTTTACAAAATTTTGAGCATTCAATGGTAATTTTTCAAACTTAGTAATACCTTTTGTTTTCTCTTCCCATCCTTTTAAAGTTTCATAAATTGGTATGACATTTTGTTGGCTAGTTATATCACTAGGGTAATCTTGAACAATTTGATTATTAATTTTATAGCTTGTACATATTTTTATATCTTTAAAAGAATCTAAGACATCTAATTTTGTTAAAACTAAACCATTTATCCCTGATACAGTAATAGCTTTTTTTAACATCAAAATATCTAACCAACCACATCTTCTTTTTCTTCCAGTAACTGTTCCAAATTCATTTCCAATTTTACCTAATTTTTCTCCAACATCATTATTCTCCTCTGTTGGAAATGGTCCATTACCAACTCTTGTTGTGTATGCTTTGGTTATACCTAAAGTCTTTTTTAGATACTTGGGATTTGCACCAGATCCAGTAGATGCATTAGAAGGAACTGTATTACTACTAGTTACATAAGGATATGTCCCATGATCTAAATCTAAATAAAAACCCTGTGCTCCTTCAAACAAAATTTTTTTGTTTTTATCATTTAATTGTTTTAATAATAACCAAGTGTTTTCAATGTATTTTGATAAATTTTGATAACATTTTAAGATTATTTCAAAGTCATCAAGATAAGATATTTCTTTTCCTTCAAATTTTTCAATCCAAACGTTGTGATGATTATAAATTGAAATAAATTTTTCTTCTAATTCTTTAAGATTTTTAAAATCACTAAATCTTATACCACGTCTAGACACTTTATCTTCATACGCAGGACCAATACCCCTTCCAGTTGTTCCAATTTTCTTGCTACCTTGTTTCTGATTCTCTCTTAAAGAATCAATATATCTATGTATTGGTAAAATTAAAAAGCAATCTGAAGATATAACAAAATTTGAAGAATTTACTTCAATACCTTGATTTGTTATTTCTCCAACTTCTTTTTCCAGATGAATTGGATCTACAACAACACCATTACCTATAATTGAGAGTTTTTGCCTAACAATTCCACTAGGTAACAAGGATAATTTAAATGTTTTTGAATTTATTACTAGTGTATGACCCGCATTATGTCCACCTTGAAACCTTACAACTGCATCCGCAGAAGATGCAAGAAGATCTACAATTTTACCTTTACCTTCATCACCCCATTGTGTTCCAACTATAACTAAATTCGACATTTTTAACTCTAAACTTGTATTAATTTATTATTTTTAAAAATATATTTACAATTTATAGATTTAGCATAATTAACTATATCATTATCTATATTTTTAAAAAAGATTACATGATAACCCTGCTTAATAAGATTTTCAGCATTCTTAAAATCATTTTGTTCTACTAAAACTTTTTCTTTTTCTAAAAAAATATTTTTTATTCCACCTAATAAATCAACATATAATGAAATACCTGTCGCATCTTCTTCATTAATTGTTTTATATGTACCACCTTTTGCAATACTACCATGCAAAGATTTAGAAAAAATTGTGAATGTAAGACCATGATGGTAATCAAATGTACTTTTTTCTAAAGGATCTATAACTATATTTAAGTCTTTAAAAATTTTTTGAATTGAACTTGATACTTCTAGTAAATGAAGAAGGTAATTATTTTTCTTATTATCCTGATTTAATTTTTCAAGAAATTGATTTTTATTTGTAAATTGTCCTGAAGCTTCAATCATGTTTAATATATTATTTTTATTTGGAAAATTTTTATTTTTTAAATAATTTATATCTTTTTTTTCTATTGCTTTAAATAATAAGTTCTTTATCAGGTAATTCATAAAGAGTTTTGAAAAAACTTAATCTTAAGATTTTGGTAATTAAGATCTAAAGTTAAATCTTTTAAAGATAATTCCTTTAATACTTTTAAACCAATAATTATTATTTCTGTTTCCAAATCACAATTTATATCACCTATTATTTCAGCTCCAACTTGAGCAATCTGTCTTTCAAGTTTTAAACCTGATGGATTAACTCTTAAAACTTCACCAGAATAAGATAATCTTAATGGCCTTGGATAATGAGCAAGTCGTTTGCTTGAAATTCTTGATATTTGAGTTGTCATATCAGATCTTACTGCCATCCTTTTTTTTGAAATAGGATCCATAACTCTAAATGAATTATTTTTTAAAGCTAAACCAGGACCTTGATTTAACAAAGTTTCTTCAAATTCAATTAAAGGTGGTGATACTCTTAAATAACCATAATTTAAAAAAAAATTAACAATATTCTCAATAATTAATGAATTTTTTTGTGACTTTGGAAAGATTTTATCCGAAAAACCTGCAGGTAGTAATGTGTCTCTATCCATAATGATTGTTAATATAAATAAATTTAAAAATAATGAAATATTTTTATATTGATTACTTAAAATTAATTACATTAGCTCTTACAACTTGAGGTAAATTTTTTGTTTTATCTAATACAATCTCATCAATAATTTGGTCTATTTCAACTAATGCGATTGCTTCACCACTTTTTTCTCTTCTACCTAAATGAAACGAAGCAATATTTATATTATTTTGACCTAATAGTTGTCCTAAATCACCAATAAAACCTGGTTTATCATAATTTCTTAAGTACAAAGCAGTATTAGGGAAACTTGACTCAATTGGAATATTTTGGATACTAACTATCCTTGGCATATAACCACCTATAAGTGTTCCTGATATTGTTCTAATTCCTTTTTCATGTTTTATAGATGCTGTTAGTAAAGTTTCATAATCACATCGTCTGTCATGTTTTACAGTTGAAAAATCTAATCCTTTTGAATTTGCAATTTCTCTTGAATTTACATTATTAATAGCATTAAAATTTGGTTCTAAAATTCCAGTTAAGAGATTAGCTATAATTGGTTCATCTTTTAAAGAAGCAGCTTTACCTTCCATTTCTAATCTTATATTTTTAATATTTTCCGATGTCACCTGACCTAAAAAAGTACCTAACAAATATGAAAGCCTTATATATGGTTTCAATAGAGGCGCTTCTTCAGCTGTAAGAGTAGGAAAATTCAATGCATTTGAAACAGCACCATCATTTAAAAAATTTGATATTTGTTCAGCAATTTGAAGAGCAACATTTTCTTGTGCTTCTTTTGTGGAAGCTCCAAGATGTGGGGTAGCAATAAAATTTGGAGCTTTAAATAAAACATTATTATGAGCTGGTTCTTCTACAAAAACATCAAAGGCAGCTCCAGCTAAATGATTATTTTCTAAAGCAGCACGACATGCGTTCTCATCAACTAATCCTCCTCTAGCACAATTAATTAACCTTGATCCTTTTTTCATTTTATTAATTGCATCTGCTGAAATTATATTTTTTGTCTCTTCAGTTAGGGGTGTATGTAATGAAATAACATCTGATGCTCTTAATAATTCATCCAAATCAACTTTTTTTACACCTAATTCTTTTGCTTTTTCTTCTTTTAAAAATGGATCAAAAGCAAGAACTTTCATTTTTAATCCAATAGCTCTACTTGCTACAATGGATCCAATATTTCCACAACCAATTAAACCAAAAATTTTATTAGTAACCTCAACACCATTAAATGATGATTTTTCCCATTTTCCTAACTGTGTGGATTCATTTGCAGATGGTATCATTCTTACTAATGACATCATCAAGGCAATAGCGTGTTCTGCAGTTGTAACAGCATTTCCAAATGGTGTATTCATTACAATAATACCCTTTTTTGTAGCGGCTGTTTTATCAATATTGTCAGTTCCAATTCCTGCTCTTCCAATGACTTTTAACTTTTGAGCTTTTTCAATTATACTTTCAGTTACTTTAGTAGCAGACCTAATTGCTAATCCATCATAATCATGAATGATAGAATTTAATTCATCTTCTGAAATCCCGGGTTTGTAATCAACTTCAATTTTATTGTTTTTAAAAATTTGAATAGCAGATTCACTTATTTTATCGCTTATTAAAACTTTGGCCATTTTAGTTCCCTTTTTTTACTAATTTATAAGTATCTTCAAAAGCCCATTGTAACCATGGAAGTAGAAGTTTAATATCATTTGGATTAATAGTTGGACCACCCCATATTCTTAAACCTGGAGGAGCTGATCTATAACTACCTATATCATAAGCTACATTTTCATTTTCGAGAATTTTAACAATATTTTTTTCAAGTAACATTTGATTTTCTAGATCTAACTCATTTAAAATTTTATCAGAAAATCTTAAACAAATTGAAGTGTTTGAAATTGTTATTTCATCTTGAGCTAAAAAATCAACCCAATCAGTTGTTTTAACCCAACCTTTAATTAATTTTAAGTTATTATTAGATATTTCAATCAGCCCCTGTAAACCACCTATTTTTTTTGCCCATTCTAATGCATCTATAAAATCTTCAATGCAAAGAAGTGATGGTGTATTTATAGTAGATCCTTCAAATATAGAACTGTTGATTTTATTATTTTTCTTTAAATTAAACAATTTTGGAACTGGCCAAGGTGGATTATAAGTGTTTATTCTTTCTACAGCATTTAGGAGAAAGTATTAAAATACCATGTCCGCCTTCACCACCAAACATTTTTGCCAAGAAAAAGTTAAAACATCTAGCTTACGCCAATCCATTTCCATTGCAAAAGCAGCTGATGTTGCATCACAAATTGTTAACCCATTTCTATTTAGTGGTATCCAATCTAAATTAGGAACTCTAACTCCACCAGTTGTTCCATTAAAATTAAAAATTATATCATCATTAAAATTAATATTATCAAAATTAGGAATAGAGCCATAATCAGCTTTCAGTATATTTAAACCATTGACTTTAAGTTGTTCTTTTAAGTCTTTAGCCCAATCATTTCCAAAACTATCCCAAACTAACATTTGAACTGGTTGAATTCCAATCAAATTCCATAACGCTATTTCAACTGCACCAGTATCTGATCCAGGAACTATACCAACATAATAGTCATTTGGTATCGAAAGAATTTCTTTAACATTTTTAATTAAATAATTTATTCTGGCTTTAGCTTCACTTGATCTATGAGATCTACCAAGTATTGCTTTATTGAGTACATTAGGATTCCAACCTGGTCTTTTAGAACATGGCCCAGACGAAAAATTATTATTCTCAGGCTTGACATCAGGTTTAATCATAATAACCTCTTTTATATGTTACTGCTTGTTGGGAAACAGCACCCAATACTTAAATAATGATTAAACAAATAAAGTCAACAAATTTAAAAATGAAAAATAAAATAATTTTATACGACCTTAGTGGAAAAAATAATATTAGGTTTAGCCCACCATGTTGGAATGTTAAATTATGTTTAATTCATAATAATATTGATTTTGATACTATTCCAATTAGATTTACCGAAAAAAAAAAATAAGTTTTTCTAATCAAACATTAGTTCCTATCATTAAATATAATGAGGAAATCGTTTCTGATTCTTGGAATATTTTTGTTTGGTTAAATGATAAAATTAAAGAAATCAAATTAATACCAAATGAACAAACTAGAGTTTTTTCACATTTTTTATATTTCTGGACTTCAAAATCTTTATTACCATTGATTTTTAAATTAATTGCAAATGATATTCCAAAAATCTTAGATGAAGAAGATAAACAATATTTTATTAAAACACGTGAAGATAGAATAAAAAAACCACTTGAAAGCTTATTAAGTGATAAAGAGAAATCAAAAGAACAACTATTTCAATCTTTAATAACCTTTGAAAAAATTTTAGCAAACAATCAATTTTTAAATGGAAATGATGTTGGTCTTCCAGACTTTATATTTTTTGGTAACTTCATGTGGGCTGAAAAATGTAGTTCTGAAAATTTATTTAAAAACTTACCAAATATTCATAAATGGTATTTAAATATAAAAAAATTAAATAGATTATAGTTAGTCTGGAATTACATAAAAATGATTTAAAGGACCATGACCACTTCCCAAATTAGGAGCTTTTAAGATAGATTTACGAACGTATTCATGTGCAATTGAAACCGATTCATATAACGATAAACCTTTTGATAAATTTGCTGTAATTGCAGATGAGATTGTACAACCTGTACCATGAGTATTATTTGTATCAATTTTTTTTGAGTAAAATTCAAAAAATTTATTTTTATCATATAAAACATCGCATAGATCTATTTCATTTAAATGTCCACCTTTCAATAAAATTTTGGATGTTCCGTTAATTTTTATATATTTTGCAGCTTTTATCATGTCATTTTTATTTGAAATTTTAAATCCTAACAAAGTTTCTGCTTCAGGTATGTTTGGAGTAAGAATACAATCTACTTTATTAATAAATTCTTTTAATGCTGATATTGCTTGATTTTCTAAGAGTGGAAACCCTCCTTTTGCAAACATCACTGGATCTAGAATTATTGGAATACCTTTTTTAATAATTTGATATTTCTTTAAAGCTTCAAAAATTAAATCAAATATTTCTGCTTTATTAACCATACCAATTTTAATAGCATCAACACCAATATCAGATATACAGTCTTCAATTTGTTTTTTAATGAGATCAAGTGAAACAGACTCAACACTACTAACTCCATTTGTATTTTGAGCTGTAATTGCTGTTATCGCTGTCATTGAAAATACTTTAAAAACTGTTAGTGTTTTTATATCAGCCTGAATACCTGCTCCACCAGATGAATCAGATCCAGCTATAACTAAAACTCTTGGTGTTTTATTTTTATTCATTCAGAAGAATTTTCTTTTACAAGTAAATCTTGAACTTTTGAAATGTATTGATCTATTTTATTATCATATTCACATTCTACAAGAATTCTAACTATGGGTTCTGTCCCGGATGGCCTTACTAACAATCTTCCATTATGTTTGTTTTTAAGATCAAATTGTATTTTTTTTAATGAATTTTTAACACTTTCAGTTTCAAGAATATTGTTATTAATTTTTTTAAGATTTTTTATTTTATAAGGAGTTATACTAAATGGTCTAAGAAATTCTGAAGCTTTTTTCCCAGACTTTTTTAATAAAGATATTATTTTAATCGCTGTCAGTAATCCATCTCCAGATTTTGTATGATCAGACATAATAACGTGTCCAGAAGGCTCACCACCTAAATTATAATTATTATTGAGCATTTCATCTAGGATATATCTATCTCCAACATTAACTCTTTTTAAATTGATATTGTTATCATTTAAAAAATTTTCAAATCCAATATTTGTCATAATTGTACCAACAACGGTATTATTTTTTAATTGTTTTTGGTTATACAAATCTAATGCTAAAACTCCTAATATTTGATCACAATCTATGAGGTTTCCATTTTCATCCGAAAATACAACTCTATCAGCATCTCCATCAAGAGCTATTCCTAAATCAGCTTTTTCTTCTTTAGTTTTTAAAGCCATTTCATTAGGAAACATAGCTCCACAATTTTCATTGATATTAGTTCCATCTGGATCTTTATGTATTGAAACAACTTCACAACCAAGCTCAAATAATGCTTCAGTTCCAACTTTATAACCAGCACCATTTGCGCAATCTAAAACGATTTTCATACCTAAAAGATTTTCATCCTTTTTAAGAATTAATTTAATTAGTTCAATATACCTTCCTATTGCATCTTCCATTCTTCTTGCTCTTCCTAAATTTTTAGCATTAGTTAGAGTAGGACCTTTATACAGCAATTTTTCAATTTCATATTCCACTTCATCACTTAATTTGTAACCTTGTGAATTAAACAATTTTATACCATTATCTTGGTATGGATTATGAGAAGCAGAAATCATAACACCTAAATCACATCTTAAAACATTTGTTAAAAGTGCCACACCTGGAGTTGGTAAAGGTCCAGTTGTTATTGCTTCTATTCCTAGAGAAGTAAAGCCTGCAACTAAAGCAGGTTCAAGCATATATCCCGATAATCTCGTATCTTTCCCAATTAAAACTCTTGGTCTTTTTGTACCTGCTTTACCATAAAAATATTCGCCTGCTGCCATAGCTATATTAACAGCCATTAAAGCGTTAACTTTTTCACCATTAACTGTTCCTCTAATTCCGTCAGTTCCAAATAATTTTTTATGATTTGATTTCATTATTTTATTATATTTATATATAAACTTCTTCTAAACAAGCAAAAGACTGCTGAACTTCAAAAATATCATGTGTTCTTATTATTTGAGCACCATTTAAAAACGCAATATTTTGTAAAGATAATGAACCAGAAAGTCTTTGATTAGGTGAAATATCTGATTTATATTTATCTTTGTAAATATTATCAATTAACGATTTTCTACTTAAGCCAGCACATATTGGAAAGCCAAGAGAATGAAATAGAGGGAAATAATTTAATAAATTTAAATTATGTTTTTTGTTTTTTCCAAATCCAAAACCTGGATCAATAATTATTTGAGATTTTTTAACACCATTATCTAATAAAAATTTAATTTTAGCTTTAAAAAATTCATAAATATCAATTACAGGAAATTCATATGATGGATTTTCTTGCATTTTTTCTGGGTTATTTTGCATGTGCATGATTATTATAGATACATTTTTATTTAATAGTAAATCTAAAAACTTCTTGTCTTTAAATCCAGTAATATCATTAATAATTAAAACACCATAATCGATAAATGACGATACCGTTTTAAAATTTCTACTATCTAATGATAACTTTAAATTTAATTGGCCAACATCAATATTATCAAAGAATAATTTAAAACGCCTAATTTCTTCTTCAGATGTAATTTTTTTTGCTCCTGGCCTTGAAGATTCTGCTCCAATGTCAACTATATCAACTTTCTTGCAACTTTCAATTTTTCAATTTTTTTCTTAAATTTTCTAGGTCTTCAACTCTGCTAGGATTAAAAAAACTATCAGGAGTAAAATTTAAAACTGACATTAAATTGCATTTAGAAAAATCTAAATTAATATTTGATGTTCTCTTACATATTAGATTATGGTAAATTTCTTCAGATATTTTTTTGAATTCTTACAACTTTTTGATAGTTTTAAAAATTTATTAAAATTTAAAATTTTTTTTATAAATTTGGCTTTTATTTTTTTGTAAAATTATAACATCTTCAAAAAATCTCCAACCATCAGCAATTTTTATTGGTGATTTTAAATTATTTTTATTTCCAAGAACTGGAATTACATATGTTTTTAAATTTTCAGAAAATAATGGTAATATAATATTTTCTGTTTCAATAACTTTCATTCCAATATTTAATCATCACTTTTATCACTTGTAACGACTGAACTATTTGGTGCACTTAGCGGTATACCAGCACGTTTCTTGTTAGGACTTTTTGCTTTAGGGGTCGATTTGCTATCTGTTGTTTTTTAAGTTTTTAGAAACATTAATTTTTTTCCTTGGCATAGTAATTTGATTTCTTCACCAGTTAATGTCTCATACTCTAGTAAAGCTTCAGCTACAACTTTAAGTTGTTTACTATGTTTTTTAAGTATTTTTTTTGCGTCATCATAGACACCATCAGCTATGGTTCTTATTTCTTCATCAACTACAGATGCTGTTTTATCTGAAACATTTTTTTGTTGTGAAACAGACCTTCCTAAAAAACTTCTTGTTCATTTGGGTCATAAGCTAAAAAACCAAGTTTCTCTGACATTCCCCACTCTGTAACCATTCTTCTAGCTATATCAGATACCATTCTAATATCTGAACTAGCACCAGTTGTAATTTTATCTTCGCCAAAAATCATTTCTTCAGCTATCCTTCCTCCACACGCAACCCTTAAATCAGCATAAAGCTTATTCATAGGCATTGAAACTCTATCTCCTTCAGGTAATCTCATTACCATACCCAATGCTCTTCCTCTTGGAATTATAGTAGCTTTATGTATTGGATCACTTGCAGGTGAATTTATTGCCACAACAGCATGACCAGCTTCATGATATGCTGTTAGCTTTCTTTCATCCTCAGTCATAACCATTGATCTTCTTTCTGAACCCATCATAACTTTATCTTTAGATTGTTCAAATTCTTCCATAGATACTTCTAATTTTCCTTTTCTGGCAGAAAGCAAGGCGGCTTCATTAACTAAATTTGCTAAATCAGCACCTGAAAACCCTGGTGTACCTCTAGCAATTACTCTAGGCTCAACGTCCTTAGCTAAGGGAACTTTCTTCATATGAACCTTCAATATTTTTTCTCTACCTATCATGTCAGGGTTAGGAACAACTACTTGTCTGTCAAAACGGCCAGGTCTTAATAGTGCTGGATCTAAAACATCTGGTCTATTGGTTGCCGCAATTAAAATTACACCTTCATTTGTTCCAAAACCATCCATCTCTACAAGAAGTTGATTTAACGTTTGTTCTCTTTCATCATTACCACCACCAAGACCCGCTCCTCTATGTCTACCCATGGCGTCTATCTCATCAATAAAAATTATACATGGTGCACTTTTTTTTCCTTGGTCAAACATGTCTCTTACTCTTGATGCACCAACACCTACAAACATTTCAACAAAGTCAGAACCTGAAATTGTAAAAAATGGAACTCCAGCTTCTCCAGCAATAGCTTTAGCAAGTAGAGTTTTTCCAGTTCCAGGAGGACCAACTAATAAAACACCTTTTGGAATTTTTCCTCCTAATCTTTCATATTTATATGGATCTTTTAAGAACTCAACAATTTCTTCCAACTCAGATTTAGCTTCGTCAATCCCTGCAACATCTTTAAATGTAATTTTATCTTTATGCTCAGTTAAAAGTTTAGCTTTGGATTTTCCAAATCCCATAGCACCTTTAGCTCCACCTTGCATTTGTCTCATAAAAAATATCCAAACACCAATAAACAATAACATTGGAAACCAAGATATAAGCACGCTTAAAAATCCTGGCATTGATGATTCTGGTGGTTCAGAAATTACTTTTATACCTTTAGAAGATAATTCATTAGCAAGTTCTGTATTTTTTGGTACATAAGAATAAAATGGAATTCCATCGCTTGTACTCCCACTAATTTTATCATCATCTATTTTAACTTCTTTGATCTCACCACTATTTATTCTTTTAACAAAGTCAGAGTAGGCAATTACATTACCTGTTTTACTACTTGATGTATTGTCAAATACATTGAAAAGAGCAACCAAGATTAAAGAGATTATAATCCATATAAATATATTTTTACTGAAATTTTTCATAGTGTTAAATCTTACCTTTGATAAAGATTAAATCAAAATCAGTTTTGATTTTTAAATTATAATCGATTTTTTTACTATCTATCATATATAAATAGGGTTTTATTAACTTACCTTCAAGTGTTTTTAAATTTGGGATTGTAGAACTAATATATTTATAAGATTTAGACATTAATTCATTATTACCAAAATCATTTAAAATATTTGAATGATCATTATTAGAAACTAGTATACCATTAAACTTACTTAAAATTACAAATCTATTGTCAAAAAAAATATTTTATTTTTAAATACTTCTAACTCCAAATTGAATATTTCTATTTTCCCTAATTAAATTAATACATTTTAACTTTTTAAATATTACAACATTATTAATAGTAAATTTATTTAAATTACCATCAAAAAAATCTCTTAATTTTTTAATTAAATTTAATTTTCTTGGCAAAAAATCATTGCCACCTACATTTTTAATTAACTTTCCAAGTTGATAGGAGCTAAAGACATTATTCTTTTTAAAAAGTAGGAAAAAGTTCTCAAAATCAATTGATATCGAACCATGCGGATAATAAATGACATTTTCATTTTTCCAAATATTTTCAAATTTATTTAAAGATTTAGTTAAACGCTTTGAAATAGTTGATAATTTATACAATTGTTTTTCAATATTACAAAATTCATTTTCTTTTAATAATTTAAGAACTTTTCTTGATTTGACTCTCTCGAATTTATAATCAAAATTTGATTTATCAGTAACATATGGAATTTTTTTTCTTGCAAGAAAATTCAATATCTCTCTTTTTTTTATTTTTAACAAAGGTCTTAAAACTTTTATCTCTTTCCATTTTGTAACCTCTTTTATACCAATTAAACCATCGAACCCAGAAGATTTCATTAATCTCATGTAAATTGTTTCAATTTGATCATCGTATTGATGTCCTAAAACAATATCTGCTGAATGTTTTTGTGCAAAATTGTATAAAATATCTCTTCTTCTTATTCTTGCCCAATTTTGAAGATTTCCAGAAGTATATCTATCTTTGATTTTAATAATTTTTGGATCAAAACCTAGTTTGGCAGCTATTTTTTTTGTTTTTAAAGCCTCATCATTAGATTCAATTCTTAGTCCATGATCTACTATAATTGGAAATACTGATCCCAAAAAACCAAAATGTTCTTTCAAATGCTTAATATAAAAGAGTAAAAATATAGAATCTGGACCACCTGATAGTCCAACTACCAAGTCATTATTGATTATAGTAGAATTTTGATTAAATAAACTTTTAAAATCATTTATCATTCATTAGAACAAGAATTTAATTCTTTAAGTTGCTTTATTCTTTTTACAAATTTTGCAGATGGATTATCGATCGAGATCAAATGTTTGTATTAAAATTTTACAAATAAAATCCTTTGGTGCATATTCAACAGTGGCTTCAGCAATTAACAAAGAGATTTGTTCGTATCTTTTATCATCAGGGTATTTTGCGTTGAATTCTGCAAATGCTAAAGCTGCTTGAGAATATTTTTTTTGCATAAATAAAATTCTGCCCAACCAGTATTCAGCATCAACGACTTTATCGTTATCTTTATGAGTTGAAATAAAGTTTTTAAATGCCAATTCTGCTTTATTAAGATCGTTCAACAAATAACCTTCAGCTAACTTAAAATGATCATTTGGGTTACTTGGATATTGATCCACTTTTTTTTGTTCAACTTTTTTTTCAGTTTCATTTTCATTTGTTTTATCTGATTTTTCTTCATCAGTTTTGATAAAGCCTAGAACTCCAGGTGTTTTTGAATCTAATCCCTGAGTTTCTATTTTTGTCTTTGGTTTAACATCACTTTGAAGTGATATATTTTTATTAATATCGTTAGATTGTGATTTTAAAGCTGGAGATAATTTTAAATTAGTTTCAATTCTATTAATTCTAAATTCAAGTTCATAAGCATATTTAGACAAATTTTGATATTGATTTGTAATTTTTAATAGATCATTTTCAATTTTATTCAACTGATCTGAAATTGATTTATTAATATCTTTATTTTCAAGAGTACCAATCAAAGATTTAAGATTATTTTCAATAAGTTGAATTTTATCTTGTTGTTTTTTTATAATTTCTTTAAGCCCAGCTTCTTGTGCAAAACTTATATTAGAATAAAAAAATAGATAAACTAAATAAAAAATATAAAAAAAATTTTTTCATTTTATTTTTATTATATTAAAAAATAGCAAAATTAAGGCGAAATCTATTTTTTATTTATCTATAGTAGTTACTGCTCTTCTATTTTTAGACCAAGCCATATCATTTGAACCAACAACTGCTGGCTTTTCCTTACCATAAGAAATAACTCTAATTCTATCTGGGCTTATCCCTTCAATAACTAAGTAATCTCTTACTGCTGTGGCTCTCTTTTCACCTAATGCTAAGTTGTACTCTCTTGTACCTCTTTCATCACAGTGACCTTCAATAGTAAAAGTTAAATCTGAGTTAACTCTTAAAAATCTTGATTGCTTATCTAAAGTTAGCTTTGCTTCTGCTGATAATTCAGATGAATCATAATCAAATAAAACTCTATCACCAACGGCGATTAGTTTGTCAGCTTGTGTTTGTTTAGCTGATCCAAATATTGATGCACTTCCTGTTTTTGCAGCACCTGCTTTTCCAGCAGCACCTTTAACTGCATCTTGTGTAGCTGTTTCACATGATGCTAAGAAAAATAATGCACCTACAACTAAAATAAATTTATTAAACATAATTGCTCCTTATTAAATAAAATTTCGCCTTAATTAAAAATTTGCTCACATTAACCTAGTTGATAATAAAATTCAAGGATTTAATATATAATTAGGGTATGATGGGAGACCAAGCTGGATCAGAAGCATCTGCTGGTGTAATTATCTTTAATTCCTTAAAACCTGTAACATCAATTTTGTAAAGATTAACGCGCCCTGCTTTTTCATTTTTGGGTTTATTTTGTTTAAAATACATTAAAACTCTTCCATTTGGAGCCCATGTAGGTCCTTCAACCAAATAACCTTTTGCTAATAATCTCTCACCAGACCCATCAGGTTTCATAACGCCAACATAAAACAAGCCTTTGTACATTTTGGTGAATGAAATTAAATCACCTTTTGGACTCCATACTGGAGTAGCATATCTTCCCTTACCAAAAGAAATCCTTTTAACTCCTCTTCCTTTTTCATCCATTACATATAGTTGCTGTGTACCTCCACGGTCAGAATTAAATACAATTTGCTTACCATCTGGAGAAAAACTCGGTGAAGTATCAATTGAAGGGCTATTAGTAATTCTTTTAACATTTTGATTTTTTATGTTCATAGTATAAATGTCTGTAATCCCGTTATTAGAATAACTCATAATAATACTACTACCATCAGGTGAAAATCTTGGAGCAAATGTCATTCCTGGGAATGAGCCCAACATTTCTTGTTCTCCAGTTAAGAGATTAAATATATATACTCTTGGTTCGTTGTTGTAATAAGCTAAATATGTAATTTCTTGTGTATTTGGAGAAAACCTAGGAGTAAGAACTAAAAAATTTCCATTTGTCAAAAATTGATGATTTTCTCCATCTTGATCCATAATTGCTAGTCTTTTTTTCTTGCATTAGATGGTCCAGATTCAGAAATATAAACAACTCTAGTATCAAAATAACCTTTATCTCCAGTTAATCTTTCAAATGTAACATCAGAAATAATATGGGAAACCCTTCTCCAAGATGCTTTATCTACAGTTAACCTTAAACCAATCATATCTGTTTCTGAAACAACATCCCATAGTCGAAATTCAACTTCAATTTTGTTATTATTTTCGGCTTTGATGGCACCTGTGACTAAAGCTTTAATTCCAAAAGGTTTCCAATCAGTGAAATTTGGCCTTACTGAAGGACTTGTTGGTGGAGCAATAAAAGCCGCAGTCTCTAGAGCTTTGAATTGACCTGATCCTACAAGATTATTTGTAATAACATTTGATATAGAACGACCAAGAGAACTAACTTCACCGGACCTATCTGTAAAATCAGCTATAGCAATTGGCAAAGGCTCAACTTGACCAGAATTTATGTCAATTTCTAAATCTTTTGCATTAGATACGCTTATAAAAAGAAAAAGGTATATCGATATAATAATCTTAAACATGTAAATTGTTTAAAAGTTGTTTTGGGCATAAATAAGGCATCATCTACCCGTTTATAAATGATGTATCAAAATTAAAAGTAAAAATCTTAAACAAATCATATTTATTTTTTGGGAGAGGTAATGGAGAACAATCTTTTACAGCTCTTCTAGCTGAATCAGCTGCTGCTCTGTAAACAGGATCTTTTTTGTAGAATGCTACATCAATAATTTGAACATTTACAACAGAGCCATCAGGATTAGTAAAAATTTTAAGATTAATAATTTTGTTTAATTCATTTGCAGCATATGGAGCATTCCAACACTGTCTAACGTGATTTCTTAATATATCTATTTCTGTCGCTGTCGCTTTTTTTTCTTCAGATCACATTTAAGTTTTGATTTTGATTTTTAAGACTTTCTTTAATTTGATTAACAATATCTTTTTTTTGATTAATCTCATTTGCCTCAGCTAAATTTCTAAGAATAGCTTGAGAAGAAGAACTTCTATTTTTTCTTTTTATCTTGTTTGCAGGTCTTTTAAATGGTTTTTTTTCAATATTTTTTTCAACTGTTTTTTTTATTTTCTGCTTAGGTTTAATAATTGGTTTTAAAGGTAATTTTTCAGTATTTTTATCAATTTTTTCTGAAATCAATTTTTTGGGTTTTGGTTTTGGAGAATTTTTTATTTTATTGTTAATTTGTTTTTTTTTCTGAGACTTAACTAAATTTTCATTTTTTTTTGAATTGTTTTATTTGAAACTTCTAATTCTTCTTCAAAAATTAGAGGAATTGTTGTCTCTTTTCTATCATTTATTTTTGAAAAAGGTAGCCCATAGTAAAATAAATAGAAATATGGTTAAATGTAATCCAAGTGATAATATAGATGATAAGGCCATAAATTAATTTTTTAGTTTTGCTACTAAAGTTGCCTTTGAATATCCAGCTGATTTAATTCTTGCAAGTACATTTAGAACAGATCCATAATTAGCATTTTTATCTCCTTTAACAAAAATTCTTATATTTTTATTATTCTCAGAAATAGCTTTTACTTGTGGTATAATTTTTGAAATTTCAATTTTTCTATCTTGGATATAAACACTTCCATTTTTTTTCACTGAAATGACCAATGGGTCTCCTTTTTGATTTAATTGTGAAGCTTTAGTTTTGGGAAGATCTACTTTAACACCTACAGTTAGTAATGGAGCTGTAATCATAAATACAATTAATAAAACAAGCATAACATCTACAAATGGGGTAACGTTAATTTGAGAAAATGACTTATTTCCCATTTTGTTTTTTTTAAAATTAAATTTCATATGTCTTTAACAATTATTTTTTATCTATTTCTTGAGTAAAATAAAGTCCAACATACTGACCAAAATGATCACTCTTATCATTAAACATATCGATATCTTTTAAATACTTATTGTAAGCAGCTACTGCAGGAATTGCAGCAAATAAACCTAGTGCTGTTGCAAATAAAGCTTCCGCAATACCTGGAGCAACTACAGCTAAACTTGTATTGTTACTCATTGCAATAGATTGAAAAGAATTCATTATGCCCCATACAGTTCCAAATAAACCAATAAATGGAGATATAGAACCAATTGAAGCTAATACTGTCATGCTTCTTTCAAGTCTGTGTCTTTCTTTTGTAATTGTATAGGATATTATACTTTCTAATTTTTCTACAAATGAATTTAAATTAACTGGTCTACCCGTTGAAGTAACTTTAGAAAACTCTAATTTTGCATTAAAGTAAATTATTTCAAAAGAATTGAAAGTATTGGATTCTATTTTTTCTTTAATGAATTTTTCAAGAGCAGAATGATCAATCTCTGATGTTGAAAAATATTGCTCAAAATTATCTCTTGTTTTTATTTCATTCTTAAATTTAAAGTATTTGTTAAATATTATCGCCCAACACCATATTGATAAAAAAATTAAAGATAACATTACTAACATAACCACTGCATCTGCTTTGAAAAAAAGTTCTAAAAGTGAAAAATCATTTGATTGCAAATTATCTATCTGCATTTCTGATGAAGAAGGTGTATTTAATTTTGGGTCGCTCATTTATTACCTCATATAAGTTTAAAAAAAGGATGATGTAAAATTTTACTAATATCTTTTACTTTGTTTTTATCATTAATCATGACAATTTGAATTTCACATGACACATTTGGATTTTCATCATAGTACCTTGAATTGTTTCATAAGCTTCATGTTTGAGGACTATACAAGACTTTTTGGCAGATTTAAGGCAAGTTTTTACTAGTAAAATTTGATTGAGTTGAAATGATTTATTTATTCTTAAATTAATATCTCTTACAACAAATCCTAATTTTTTTTTTTCAAGTAATTGTTTTTGATCAATATTAATTAAATTTAAAAGTGATGTCCTTGCTCTTTCAAAATATTTCAAATAATTGGCATGATAAACTATGCCACCTGCATCAGTATCTTCATAAAATATTCTTGTAATGTAGTGATGAGTATCATCAATTATTTCTCCATTAATCAAATTATTAATCTCAGATTTAAGTAAATTTTCCATCAACTAATTATTCTTTTTCAAGAAAATTAATTTGATCATCGTTTTGTTTAGTCGGTTCTAACCCTAAATGTTGCCAGCCAATTTTGGTTACAATTCTTCCTCTTTTAGATCTTTCAATAAACCCTTTTTGTAAAAGAAATGGTTCTATAACCTCTTCTATTAAATCTTTTTGCTCTGACAACACTGCAGCAATAGTTTCTAAACCAACTGGCCCACCTTGGTATTTTTCTACAATGATTTGCATATATTTTCTATCAAGTGCATCTAATCCAAATTGATCAACATCTAACTGCTCAAGTGCTTCGATTGCAAAGTTTTTATCAATTTTTTCGTATTTTTTTACAAAACATATATCTCTTATACGTCTTAATAATCTACCTGCAACTCTTGGAGTACCTCTCGATCTTTCGGCTATTGATAGTGCAGCATCATCAGTTAATTCAAGCTTCATTTTTAGAGATGATTTCTTTAAAATATTTTTTAAATCATTATTATCATAAAACTCCATCCGGATTTGAATACCAAATCTATCTCGTAAAGGCGTTGTTAATAATCCAGCTCTTGTCGTTGCACCAACTAAAGTAAAAGGAGGAACATCAATTCTTATTGACCTAGCTCCTGGGCCTTCACCTATGATCAAGTCAATTTGAAAATCCTCCATGGCTGAATATAAGTATTCTTCAATTACACTCGATAACCTATGAATTTCATCTATAAATAGAACATCTTTTGGCTGAAGGTTTGTAAGAATAGCTGCTAAATCTCCAGTCTTATTTAATATTGGTCCAGATGTTGTCCTTATATTAACATTCAATTCTGATGAAACAATATGTGCTAAAGTTGTTTTCCCTAACCCTGGTGGACCATGCA
The DNA here is from genome assembly GCA_038131545.1 of Alphaproteobacteria bacterium. Classification (GTDB taxonomy): domain Bacteria; phylum Pseudomonadota; class Alphaproteobacteria; order Puniceispirillales; family Marisalimonadaceae; genus TMED54. Next base: position 519,440 of record JAYPPQ010000004.1, on the reverse strand, counting down.
GTAATATATGATCCATAGGTTCATCTCTCTCAGATGCAGCTTTAATAAATGTGGATAAATTTCCTTGAACTTTTTTCTGCCCAATGAAATCATCCAATTTTTTTGGTCTTAATGCCAAGTCAAACGTATTATTCGAACTAGCTTCTAGATCTTCATTAGATATATTTTCTTCATTCATTTTTTTATTTTGACAACTTTTTTAATGCTAATGGAATTATTTTTTCTATTGAAAGTTTTTCATCATTATCAATTTCATTACATATTGAGTTTACTACTAAAAAAACATCACTTTTGGAATAGCCTAAATTTACTATTGCAGAAATGGCATCATCCCTAATATTTTTATTTAGTTCTGCTCCATGAGATTGTATATTTGAATCTTTAAATTTAATTTTGCTATTTGTTAAAGAAAATTGATCAATTTTTTCTTGTAATTCAGATACGATTCTTGTTGCAACTCTCTGACCAATACCATCTGCTTTCTGAAAAGCGGACTTATCAGAGGATTTTATTGCAATTATTATTTGCTCAACAGTTAATGCAGATAAAACTGCTAAAGCTGCACGAGGTCCAATACCTTGAATAGATTGTAAAAGTTTAAACATGTTTAATTCACTTTGGAATTTGAACCCATATAGTAAAATACTATCATCTCGAACTTGAAGGTCAGTATTTAAAATTACTGTTTCATCAACTTCCCCAATATTATCCAGCGTGTTTTTAGATACCTGCAAACAATATCCAACACCATTAACATCAATAACGATTTGGTTATTTAATTTGATTTTTAGTTTTCCAGTTAATGTTGCTATCATTTCCGCATATTTATTTTTTCTTTTTCAAGAGCATTTGCAATTGCTTGATCTAATTTACTAGAATATTCACCATTATCAAGTTTTCCAATAGATTTTGATTGTATTGACATTGCCACGGCTAGAGCATCAGAACTGTCTTCACTTTTAGGTACTATATTTAAAATATTTTTAACCATTAGGTTCACTTGGTCTTTTGAAGCAACCCCTGAACCAGTGATATTTTTTTTTACCAGTTTAGGCTGAATTTCAAGTGTTTTTACACCTAGTTTTGCAGCAGTTAAAATACATATACCTCTTGCCATTCCAAGTTTTAAACTGGAAACATTACCTGAACCTACAAATGTTTGTTCTATTCCTATCAAGTCAGGTTTTGTTTCTTTAATTAACAAACTTAAGCGATCAAATATTCTAACGAGCTTTTGACCTAATTCAAGTTCATCATTTTGAAAAAAAAAGCCATCATTTATATAACTAAAAGAATTATTTTTCCAATCTACTATTCCCCAACCGGTTTTTCTTAATCCGGGATCTATACCTAAAATCTTCAATTAAACTTCTCTGAAGCTTTTGGATCTAAATTAAAATTCCCAAAAACATTTTGTACATCTTCACAATTGTCTAATGCTTCTAAGAACTTTAACATTGATAAACTTTTTTCTTCATCAAGATTTATATAATTTTCAGGAATCCATGATATCTCAGATTGTTCTGGCAACCCATACTTAACCTCTAATTTATCACGAAGATCATTAAAATCTGGTATAGAAGATAAAATTTCAATTTTATTTTCCTCAAAATCTACGTCAATTGCTCCATTTTCGATAGCAAAATCTAAAACTTCTTCAACGTCAAACTTTTCATTTTTTTCATATATTATTAAACCAAGATTTTTAAATAAATAACTCACAGAACCACTTTCGCCTAAATTACCATTATATTTTGTAAATGATGATCTAACTTCAGAAGCAGTCCTATTTCGATTATCTGTCAATGCCTCTACAATAATTGCAGCCCCTCCTGGACCATAACCTTCATACCTGATATCTTCTAAATTATCTTGTTCGCCAGAATTGGCTTTATTTAGAACTCTTTGAATATTATCTTTTGGCATATTTGCTGACTTGCAAGCTGATAAAGCTGTCCTTAACCTTGGATTACTTTCAGGGTCCGTGCTTGATCTAGCAGCAACTTGAAGCTCTTTTATTAATCGAGCAAATTTTTTTGCTCGTCTTGCATCTTGAGCACCTTTTCGGTGCATAATATTTTTAAATTTAGAATGTCCTGCCATTAAAATTTGTTATATTCCTATGTTATCAATTACTCCACCTATTCTAATAGGTTTGATAGATTCAGCCAATCCATTTTTTTTTGAATTTATTATAACACCGCATAACGTAGGAGGGCCATCTGCAACAGTCAATCTAGGCTGTTTGTTGTTTGGATATTGAAACCTTGATATAGCTGCTTTTTTTTCCATTCCTATAACTGAATTATAATCTCCACTCATACCAACATCTGTTATATATGCTGTTCCATTTTCTAACACTCTATAATCACTAGTTGGGATATGAGTATGAGTACCTACAACTGCTGACACATGACCATCTAATAAATGACCAATTGCTAACTTTTCTGAAGTTGCTTCTCCATGAACATCTACAAGAGAAAAACAAAGATTTTCATTAGAGTTAAATTTAAGCTTTATATGATTTAAACTCTCAAAAACAGGGTTTGATTTAGGCATAAATAGATTTGTCATTACATTTGCAACACCTATTTTCCCAAATGATGTATCTATTATCGTAATACCAAGTCCAGGGGTTCCTTCAATCCATATTCATTGGTCTTAGTAACTTATTAGTTTCATTAATATATGAAATAATTTCTTTTTTATCCCATATATGATTTCCAGAAGTTAAAACATCTGCACCATTTAATAAAAATTGGTCACATATCTCTGGAGTAACTCCAAATCCACCAGCAGAATTTTCAACGTTAACAATTATTAGGTCAAAATATTTACCCTTTTTAAATTCTTTAATTTTTTCAATAACAAAATTTCTAGCTTTTCTTCCAACGATATCGCCAATAAACAATGTTTTCATTTTTACAAACTTCTTACCTATAAATTTTTTTATCTGTTATAATAAGATCCATTTTTTCATCATGATTTTCTGTTGGTATACACTTACCATTTGATTATCATAAGCCAAGCCAATAACAAATATTTTTTTTAATTTTCTTAATTTTGATATTGTTCTATCGTAATAACCTTTTCCATAACCTAAACGATTTAAATTTTTATCAAATCCAACCATTGGAACAAAAATAATATCTGGAATGATTTGGTTAATTTTATTTGGTTCAATAATTCCATATTCATTTTTTGTTATATTCATTTCATTATCAAATTTAGAAAATATTAATTCATTTGTTTTTTTATAAATTACAGGTAAACAAATTTTAATGGATAAATTTTTACAAATTTCAATTAGTTTTAATGGTGAAATTTCTGATTTTATTGGATAATATATACCTATTGATGAAATTTTAAGTTTAGATTTAATTTCTAAAATTATTACTTCAATATCTTTTAATTTTAGGCATTCACTACCTTTCTTTTTAAAAAATATTTCGCGTTTTTCTAAACATTTTTTTCTAAGAGCAAATTTTGATAACATAAAATATTTACGGTAGCCAAAAAAAACGTTGGCAAATTATCCTCTGTTGCCTGTTGTACAGGTGGGCACCACATAAATTGACCAAAATCAAATCAGAGGCAGTTCCCTTTAGAGAATTTATGGCCCCAGGGTTAAAGCACCTAACGATAGTTTCTAGCCACCATATTATATGTTAACTGTTGTTAATTAATCTTTCAATATTCTTAAATTTTAAATTTAGTTTTTCTAACCATAAAACTACCTCATGTAAATCAGGATCTTCTTTTGAAATGGTTTCACTATTTTCATTAGTATTACGAAGATTTTTGTCAGCTAAAATTAGTGCTGCCATTAGTAAAATTTTACTTTCAGAAATTTTATTTTCTTTATCATCTAATGTGCTTATAATTTCAGATAAGAGTTTTCCTGAAGCTATTACTCTATCCTCTTCACCAATTTTGCATGAAATTGGATAAAATTTACTATTAACTTCAATTTTAACTATAGTTTGATCAGTCATTTATTTTAACATATCTTTAAGATTTATTAAATTATCATCAACTTGTTTAATAATAGTTCCTAATTTTTGAATATCATGCTTTTGTTCATCATTTAGTTTTTTGTTAGAGATCATTTCTGCAATTTTTACTTCAAAATTTTTAATTGACTGATCAATTTCTAATTTTACTTTTTCAAATCTTTCAACAATGTTATAATTATTATTTTCCAAATTTTTACTTTCATTAAAATTATACATTATACTACTATAAAATTCTAAAGATAAAAACTTTAAATAAATTGATTGATAATTATTATTTTTTTTTATAATTCTATTATCATCATTACAAGTGGAGTGATTATGAGATTGACCAGAAAAGTAATTAATATTCTAAATAACTATAAGTCAGATAACCCCAGGTGTAAGAGCTAATTTAGCAAGGATTTTAATGCATGGAAAACTAGGTGGCACAGGTAGATTAATTATTCTACCAGTTGACCAAGGTTTTGAACATGGACCAGCTAGATCTTTTGCTGTAAACCCTGAAGCTTATGATCCAGAATATCATTTTAATTTGGCTATAGATGCTGGTTTATCTGCATTTGCAGCTCCATTAGGTCTAATAGAGACTTGTGCTAGCTCATATGCTGGACAAATACCTTTAATTTTAAAGGTTAATAGTTCTAATTCTCTGAGTAGAAATAGTGATGCACCAACACAAGCTATAACTGGTTCAATTTCTGAGGCAATCAGACTTGGTTGTTCTGCCATAGGTTTTACTATTTACCCTGGGTCTGATGATTCTCTTAACATGATATCAGAAATTCAAGAATTAGCTGCTGAGGCTAAAAGCCATGGGTTAGCTGTAGTTGTATGGAGTTATCCAAGAGGAGGAAATATTAGTAAAGAAGGTGAGACTGCTGTTGACATTGTTTCTTATGCTGCTCATATGGCTGCATTAATTGGAGCACATATTATAAAAGTTAAACCTCCAACAGAATTTCTTGAAGATACAAATGCAAAAAAAGTATATATTGATAATAAAATACCTATCTCAACTCTGAGAGATAGAATTAAAAATGTCGTTGAATCTTGTTTTCAAGGAAAGAGAATAGTGATTTTTTCAGGTGGTTCAGCTAAAAACACAGAAGGTTTATTGAATGAAATAAGAGAAATTTATAATGGTGGTGGTTTTGGATCAATTATTGGCCGAAATTCTTTTCAGAGACCAAAAAAAGAAGCTTTAATCCTTTTATCTCAGATTATTGATATTTATAAAGGTAAGTAATGAAAATCAATGCTAATTCTCTAAAAATTGGGAATTTAATAACTCATAATAATGAGTTATGGACTGTTGTTAAATTAAATCATGTAAAACCTGGTAAAGGCGGTGCATTCGTTCAAACTGAATTAAAAAATGTTAAGGATAATAGAAAATTAAATGACAGATTTAGATCTACAGAAAATGTAGATAGAATTATTTTAGATGAAAAAAAATGTAGTTATTTATTTCAAGAAAATAATAACTTTGTTTTTATGGACTTAGAAACATACGAGCAATTAGAAGTTAGTTCAGATATAATTGGTGATCAAATACATTTTTTATCAGATGGCATGGAAGTTTTAGTTAATTCATATGAATCTCAAGTAATTTCGATTGATTTGCCTGAAACTTGTGAAGTTGAAGTTATTGAAGCAGATGCTGTTATTAAAGGTCAAACTGTATCTTCATCCTACAAGCCAGCTACTATTAAAAATGGTATAAAGATTATGGTCCCAGGTCACATTGAAGTTGGTACTAAAATTATAATTAAACCTGCTGATGGGACCTATGTTGAAAAATCTAAATTATAATATTAATCAATTTTATGTCTAACATATCTCCATTGATAAATGTAATGAAGACAGCTTACAATAAAGTTAATAAAAGAATATATAGAGACTTTGGTGAAATAGAAAATCTTCAAGGATTAGATGAAAAAATTGATAGATTTTTCAATAAAACATATGAATTTATTAAATATAATCTCAAAGATTATTTAACTTATTGTAGACCAGAGTGGGAATTTTTAGACAATAAAAATTCAACATTTAAAAAAGATACTTATTATTGGTTATTAGAACCTTTGAGCGGTAAAGAAAATTTTAAAAGATCTATTCCAATTTTTTCAAGCTCAATTTCTGTTTTTTTTAATGATAAAGTAATTGCATCTTCCATTTATGATCCTCTTCGCAATGATTTCTATTTCACTGAAGAAGGGAAAGGAGCATTTTTAAATGACCACAGAATTAGAGTGTCAAATAGAAAATATTTAGAAAATAGCTTAATCTCTTTACAGATAAATAATTCTAGTTTTGAAATTGAAAAACTTTTTCTAAAAGATCATATACCATTTAAAAATTTCAGAATTTTAAATTCTTCAATTGTCTCCATGAGCTGGCTATGTAATGGAAAATTAGATTGCTTTATTGGAACAAACATGGATAAGAATTTGATCCTATCAAGCAAACTTTTATTAAGAGAATCTGGAGGTTTTTTTTAGAAGCTAGTTTAAATAAAAATAATTTTTTTATTTGTGCCAATCCTATAATTCATAAAAAAATAATTAAGATTTTAAATTGATATTTATTTTGATAAACTTAAGTTCTAATTTTAATGGTTTTTGAAAAATGAGCAGCCCCAATAAATATGCATTTAGAATGATTTTACTATTAATAATAGTGATGATTATCTCATATCTTCTTTACGAACCCCTAAGAGACGCTTTTGAAGGTAACAGAGAAATTAATGGCCTTATAATATTTACTTTTTTAGCAGGCGTTTTGTTATCCTTTAGACAAACATTTAGGTTAAGTAAAGAAAGGAATTGGTTACAATTTGTAAAAAAAAACGATGTCTTTTTACCTGACAATTATAAAACTTCAAAAATTAAACCTGAGCTCCTCGCACCTATCGCAGCTCTTCTTTTAGAAAAGAAAAATGAAAACACATCATTAACTGCAAATTCTTTATCAACTATTCTTGGAGGTGTATCTTCAAGGTTAGATGAAAATAGAGATATAATTAGATATATCATTGGATTATTAGTTTTTTTAGGATTATTGGGAACATTTTGGGGATTGCTTCAAACTATATCATCTGTATCTTCAGTTATTCAGTCACTGGAGATAAGTGTAAATGAAAATAATGCTAATTTTTTTGATAAAATTATTAAAGGACTGAATGCGCCCATGGAAGGCATGTCAACTGCTTTTTCTTCTTCTTTATTTGGACTTGGCACATCACTTATACTTGGATTTTTAGATTTACAAGTGAGCCAAGCAAACAATAGGTTTTTCAATGAATTAGAAGATTGGCTTTCTCAAAAAGCCATTTTTACAGCGCCAAGTGAAACAAAAAATATTGAATTAGGAGAAGTGGCTCTTGAAAATTTAGCTGTAATATCAAAAAATTATATTAATACAGAAAATGAAAAAGTTAAAACATCTGAAAGGTTAAATGAACTAAACTTACTCTTAAGTCGTTTGACAGAAAAATTAGATGACGAAAAAAATATTAAACATTCAATTGATGAATTAAATATGAATGTCAAAAATATAATTGAAAATGATAAAATACATTCTAATGAATTAATTAATAATATTAATCTTGAATTAAGAGCTTTAAGTAAAGTAATTGAAAAATTAAACAAATAATTTAATGCATTATCTCAAGTTAAGAAATAAAAATGATAATTTTATTTGGCCAAGTTTCGTTGATGCTTTAGCTAGTCTACTTATAGTTATAATTTTTATACTGATGATATTTGTAATATCTCAATATTATATTAGCCAAAAATTAAGTGGCAAAGATCAAGTTTTAATCCAATTAGAAGCAAAAATTTTAGAGATAACAAATCAATTAAGTATTGAAAAGGAAATGACAAAAAGATTATCTGCCAATATCTTTAATATTCAAAGTGAATTAGATAACAAAGATTTAGAATTACTTCGAAATAAAAGCCTAATAAAAAGTTTAAAAGCCGAAATAAATAAAAATGAATTCAAACTTTCTGAGCAATTGGATGTATTAGAAAGTAAAGATCAAAAACTAAGTAGTTTACAAAAAAAACTTTTAGATAAAAATAAAGCCGAAAGTAACTACAATAAAATTATAAATGATCAAAAAAAAGAAGTTAGTAATTTAAATATACTAATCTCAAACTTAAAAGAAAAAATTAATAAGCTTAATTCTCTGTTAGACGTATATGAAAAAAAGGATAAAGCAGAAAAAATTAAAAATTTACAATTAAAATCGACCTTAAATTCTGCTTTAGCTAGAAGAGTTGAAGAGTTACAAAAATTTAAGTCAATGTTTTTTGGAACTGTTAAAGAAAAAATAAAAAATATTCCTGAAATTAAAATTGTTGGGGATAGATTTGTTTTTCAATCTGAAGTTTTATTTGAAACCGGTTCAATTGAAATAGGAGAAAAAGGTAAAATTGAATTGAAAAAATTTGCAGAGATTTTGTTAAATTTAGACAAAGATATACCCAAAGATTCAAATTGGATTTTACAAATTGAAGGACACACAGATAATTTGCCTGTTAGAAAAGGACAAATTTATAAAGATAATTGGGAATTATCTACTAAAAGAGCTTTATCAGTATTAAGATATTTTATTAATCAAGGCTTAGATCCTAAAAATTATTTGCTTCTGGCTATGGAAGCTTTCAACCTATTGACAACACAAACACAAAAATAGGAAGAATGAAAAATCGAAGAATTGAAATGAAAATTACTCAAAAATTAATTATTAATAATGATAATTAAATTTATCAAATACTTTAAGGCTAAATCTTTAAATCATCTGATACTAATATTCATAATATTTGGTATTAGCGGGTCTTTAACTTTAATTTTATCAGAACCTATTATTAATTTTATTAAAATAAATGAAATTATAGAAAATACGTTTATTCTATTATTTTTACGAATAATTATTATTTTCCCATTATATCAATTAGTTCTAATTTCAATCGCCACCATATTTGGTGAATTTAATTATTTTCTTTCATTTGAAAGAAGTATGTTAAAAAAACTTTTTAAAAAGCTTAAGTAAAAACTTGATTTTTTTTTAAATTGCATTCATATAAAACTTTTCGAGGTAATTATGAAAAAAAATATACATCCAGACTATCATGAAATTAATATAGAAATGACAGATGGTACAAAATATATAACAAAGTCAACCTGGGGTAAAAAAGGTGATACTCTTAAATTAGACATTGATCCAGCATCTCACCCTGCATGGACAGGTCAACATAGAATAATGGATTCTGGTGGGCAAGTTGCTAGGTTTAATAAAAGATTCTCTGGTCTAAGTAAAAAATAATTAAATTTTTAATAATTGAAATTTACAAATCATTTCAAAATTAAGCTTGATACTTTCTAAAAGTTTTATTCGGTTATTCTTAATTTGGTTATTTTTATCATTTACTAAAACATTATCAAAAAACTTTTCAATTAAAGAATTGAATTCATTAATGTGATCTGATTGAATTTTATTGTAATTTAATTCTGAACTAATTTTATTACTTTTTGATAACTTAGTTAAAAAATTATATAATTGCATTTCTTCTTTGAATACAAACAATTCTTTTTTATTTTTAAAGAATTTGGTAGTGTTTCAGACTTTTTGGTTATATTGTAAATTCTTTTGAAGTTTGAAATAAAATTAATTCCACTTTTTGTATTTAAAATTTTATCCAATGCTTTTAATTCACTCTTAATTTCTAAAAACGTCTTTTGACCAATATTATCTTTTGAAATTATTGCAGATAACTTATCCGATCTAAACCCTTTTTCGATAAGAAAATTATATAACCTATCAATTAAAAAAAATTTTATTTCATTTACGAGTTTGACGTCCTTGCTAAGTTTTTTATCAAGTGAATTAATTAGTTGATTTAGACTAAGTGTATTAGTTTCATGCCACAAAATATTAATCAAACTATTTCCTGACCTTCTTAAAGCAAATGGGTCTCTAGAACCTGTTGGTATTAAACCAATAGAAAAAAAACAGCTCAATGTATCAATATTATTACTAACTGATAAAATAGAACCCAATTTATTTCTTGGCATATTTTTATTTAAACCAACTGGTTTGTACTGGTCTTCAAAAGCAAATTGCATATCCTTACTGAAACCATTTAATTTAGCTAAATATTTCAACATAGTTCCTTGAAGTTCAGGAAATTCACCAACTAAATTTGAACTTAAATCTAATTTTGAATATAAACCAAGTTTATTCAATTTTTTATTATCCTTAAAATTAAATGAAGGACCAATTTTTTCATTAATTTTCGATAATCTTAAACTTCTATCATGCAGATCACCAAGACCCTCATAAAAAATCATTGTTTTAAGTTTATTGAGATAATAGGAAAAATCATTTTTACAATCATACTCCCAGAAGAAAAGCGCATCAGATAGTCTGGCTCTTAGCACTCTTTCATTACCTTTAACTACATTTTTATCAGTTTGATTGTTTGGTTTTAAATTTGAGACAACAAGAAAATAAGGTGCCATTTTCTTAGAATTATCGACAAGTGAAAAATATTTTTGATGAACCTTCATAACTATTGATAAAATTTCAAATGGTAATTTCATGTATTGTTTGTCAATTTTACCAACTAATACATTTGGAAATTCAACTAAACCTGTGACTTCATCTAAAAGGCTATCATCTCTATAATAATTGAGATTTAATTTTTTTGAAATTTTAGATATTTGCATTTCAATGGCTTTTTTTCTTTGAAGCCTATTAACAAATACATATGAATTTTTCATAGTGTTAATAAAATCATTTACTGAATTTACTTTTACTGTTTTGTCTAAAGATCTATGCCCAAAAGTGTAATTTTTAAATTTTATAAAATCATGATCATTTATTTTAATTTTGCCATTTACACATGATTTATCAATCAATACCATTATGTTTCTTAATGGCCTACCCCATTTTAAATCTGAATAACCCCACCTTTGACTTTTAGGCCAACTTATTGAAGTACATACTTCTTGTAAAATATCAGTAATCAATTGCGAAAAAGTTTTACCTTTAATAAATTTTTTATGAAAATAAAATTCACCTTTATTTGTTTTATTTACAGTTAATTTTTGTAACGTAGTTTTGTTTGTTTTTAAAAAACCTTCAATTGCTAATTTTGGAGCATCAATCCTAGGACCTTTAATATCTAAACTTTGATCCTTTTGTACACTATCAATGTTATGAATTAATACACAGTGATGTCTAGGTGAACTTAAAATCTCAATTTTTTCATAATTAAGTAATACTTTATTTAACACTTTTTCAAATAAAAGGTTTAATTCTTTTTCTAAAAATAGTTGCATAGAGGCAGGAATTTCTTCTGAAAAAAAATCAATTAAACAATTTACTTTTTTAATTTTCATGTTTTTTTATCCATTCAGAGCAACACGTTTTACTCATATTTCTAACTTTTAGGATATAAGCTTGTCTTTCAGAAACAGAAATAACACCTCTAGCATCCAATAAATTAAATATATGACTTGCCTTTATACATTGATCATATGCGGGTTTAACTAATGGTTTTTCTGAACTAATCAAATCATTGCATTCTTTGACACAATTATCAAATTCATTGAATAATTTATCTACATTTGCTTTTTCAAAATTATACTCTGAGTATTCTTTTTCTGCATCTTTGAAAATGTCTCCATAACTCTTTCCACCAGATGATTTAGGAAGACCATTAAAATCAATTGAGTATACGTCATCTAACTCCTGAATGAACATTGCCAATCTTTCAAGTCCATAGGTTATTTCAACCGCAACAGGCCTTACCTCGAAACCTCCAACTTGCTGAAAATAAGTAAATTGAGTAACTTCCATTCCATCACACCAAACTTCCCAGCCTAAACCAGCCGCTCCTAATGTAGGACTTTCCCAATCATCCTCAACAAACCTAATGTCATGCTTAAGATGATCTAAATTAATTTCTTTCAAGCTTTTAAGATACAAATCTTGTATATTATCTGGAGATGGCTGAATAATAACTTGAAATTGGTAATAATGCTGAAGCCTATTTGGATTTTCCCCATATCGTCCATCTGTTGGACGTCTACAAGGCTGTACATAAGCAACTTTCCATAACGGGTTTGGTCCTAAAACATTAAGAGCAGTAGCTGGGTGAAAAGTCCCAGCACCAACTTCCATATCATAAGGTTGTAAAATTGTGCAACCTTGTTTAGACCAAAAATTTAAAAGTTTTAATATAATTTCTTGAAATGATAGCTTTTGCATGATTTAAGTTTTAGTTATCAAATGGACAATTATTATTAGTACAAATTTTTTCTGAAGTCCATACACCACAAGAAGGACATTTAGAAACATCTAAATTTTTAGGGTCTTTTACCTTGGAGGGCTTCCGTTTTTTTGAAAGAATTTTAAATATGAAAGTTATAGCTAATAATATAATAATTAACGTGAAGATTTTACCTATCGAAAACATTATAGTCCAAACTTTTTAAATATCAGTTTTTCTTCAATTTTATTTGAAATAACCTCAAATGTAATACTAATTAAGTTTCCTAGATCAAAAAATCTTTTCTTATTTTGAAACTCTTTAATTTTTACATTATTTCCAAATCTATCTTTAAGAATAGAATTTACCTGTCCTATCCCATCAATTAGACCAAGTTCTAATGCCTCTTGCCCTGACCAAAACATTCCAGTAAATAAATCTTTATTCTTTAAATCAATTTTTTTTCCTCTTCTTAATTTTATAAATGAAATAAAATGATCATGTAATTTCGTTTGTAAGTTTTTTAACCTTTTTATATCATCTTTGTTTTCAGGCGAAAATGGATCTAATAAAGATTTATTTTTTCCAGCAGTATAAATTCTTCTGTCTACCCCAATCTTATTTAATGCTTTATCAAATCCAAAACCTGCAGATATAACACCTATTGAACCGATTATTGATGCTTTACTTGCAAAAATTTCATCTGCTGCACAAGCCAACCAGTAACCTCCAGACGCTGCAACATCTTCTACAAAGGTAATAACAGGAATATTTTTTTCCTTTGATAAATTAATTATTCTATCTGCTAAAAACTCCGATTGTACGGGTGAACCACCAGGTGAATTGATAACTAAAACTACTGCTTTATTCCGTTTATTTTGAAATGCTTGTTCAATTAATTTATTATAATCTTGAATATTCAATCCTTTTTTTCTACCCATGTTTGGTGCGATTATCCCAGTAAAATTAATCAAAGAAACTACATTATTTTTTTTAAATTTAAAAAATTTCATATATTTAAATCTCTCCAATAAGATACCTCTATGAATATATTAAATCAGTTATTAACACAATTAAAATACAAATTTAATAGATACATTGAATACATATTAGATAGATATTTTTTTTAAACTAATTATTATATTTTAAGAGGTAAAAATGAATTTGAATAATCTACTTAAAAAATCTCTAAATAAAGTTGATGAAGAGATTTTAATGCGATTAGATGCAACAGTACCTTTATTATCTAAAATTGGATCTCATTTGATTAAAGTTAAGGGTAAAAGAATTAGACCTTCATTAACTTTAGCAATGTCAGCACAATTAGATGATTTCAGTAGAAACCCAATTTTACTTGCAACTGCAGTCGAGTTTATTCATACAGCGACATTATTGCATGATGATGTAGTTGACCAGTCTAATTTAAGGCGTGGAATTAAAAGTGCAAATATAATATGGGGAAATGAAGCATCTGTTTTAGCTGGTGATTTTCTATTTGCACAATCTTTTGACCTTATGGTTGAAACTAAATCGCTAAAAGCTTTATCAGTTTTGGCTCAAGCGTCTTGTAAAATTACCCAAGGAGAGTTTTTACAAATGCAAATTTCTAATAAACCAAATACAAAATTATCTGACTATTTTAATGTTATTGGAGGAAAAACAGCTCAGTTGTTTGGTGCATCTGCACAATCAGGAGCAATAGTAGCTAATGGCTCATTGCAACAAGTAAAAGCTGCTTTTGATTATGGCTATAATATGGGTTTAGCTTTTCAAATAATAGATGATATTATGGATTATTCTTCTTCAAACACTCAGATGGGGAAAAATCAAGGTGATGATTTCAAGCTTGGCAAAACAACATTACCTATCATTCTTGCTTGGGAGAAAAGTAATAAACTTGAACGTGAATTTTTTCTTAAATCATTACAAGAATTAAAACAGGAAAAAGGTGATTTTGAAAAATGTTGTGAAATTTTAAAAAAATACTCAATATTGAACCAATGTAAAAAAATTGCTAATGATTTTGTTATTAAAGCAATAAATGCATTAAATGAATTTTCAGAAAATGATTACAAAAAAGCTCTTATAGAACTAGCTAATAGTAGCTTGAGTAGAGATAACTAAAACATGAAAAATAATGAAAGACAAAAACATTTAAACTCTATTAGAAAAAAATTAAGTTTTTTTATTAAGCAAAACAAACAGCTAAACTTACGAGATCTATCAAGAAAATTAAAAAAATGATGCATATCTACAGCAATATATTTCAAGAGGTAGTCCATCTTTTCTTCCAGAAGAGGAAAGGAAAAAATTATCTGACATTATTAATTTAGATATTAATTTACTTACTCCAGATTGGCTTAGCGTTACTTTTTATAATAATAAAGATTTATTATCTTTCAAAAATATATCAGATAACAAAGAAATAAAAATTTCATCCTCTTTGTTTGAAAATTATACAAATTTAAAAATTAATTTTATAGATTTCACTGAACTTAAAATTAAACAAAATAATAATTATTATTCAGTAAAAATTATATTTGATAAAAATGTATCTAGTTTTTTAGATAATAATTTTTACTTACTACAAGATAAAGGTGAAATTTTCTTAGTACATTTAAGTGAAGATAAATCAGAAAATTTACAATCTTCTAAAATTATTGTTAGACCATATGACACCAATTTTAGACCCTTTAGAATAAATAGTAAAAGTTTAGTTATTCACTCTAAAGTTATTTTCCTAGGAAGCTTAGAAAAATTTAATAACCAAAATGCATAAACGAAATGATACTACAATTAACTTATTTATTGATAAATTAGACAAGTCTGGTGTGGGAATTTCATTAATGCAAAATGAAAATGTTTGTTTAGTACCTTACTCTCTTCCTGGAGAAACAGTTAAGGCCAACATTATAAATAAATTTAAATCAAAGATGTATTGTTCTAATTTAGAAATACTAGAAAACTCCTCTGAAAGATCTAATAATACTTGTGAACATTTTACCAAATGTGGTGGTTGTTTATTACAACATTGGCAATATGAAAACTATAAGCAATGGAAATTCAACTTAATTAGACAACCACTTCTTAAATTAACTCCTGACATTAAAACTCTTGATATGATTAGTACTGAAAATTTTTCTCGAAGGAGAGCAAAATTTTTTTTAAGACAAAACAATAATAGCTGTAAATTAGGTTTTAAAAAATATAAATCAGAAACTTTAATTAACATTAACAATTGTATTATAATAGATCCAGAAATCATGGCATTTATGTCTGAGCTTAAAAACGCTTTTAATAAAAGTTTTTTGACTAACGAAATTTTAATTTTTCATGTTAATAAATTAGATTACGGTCTAGACATCCTTATCCAAACCAATAAGTCCTTAAGAATAAATGATTTAATTAATATTTTTAAAAATTTTAAATCAAAAATAATAAGTATTTATCATGCAACAAAATAACTTAAATCCAGAATTAATTTTATTTTATAATAAAAATAAACTTAGTTTTGGTAAAGATAACGTATATGGTATAATACCCCCTGCTGGTTTTTTTCAAGCCACCAAACTTGCTGAAAATGAATTGATAAAAAATATTTTAAATGAAATTCAAAATAAAAATGAATATGTGTTAGATCTTTATTCTGGTTCAGGAACTTTCACACTACCACTTTTAAAAAATGGTTATAACGTGTATGCAATTGACAATAATAAGAGTTCTATAGAATCTTTAATAAAAAGTTCAAAGGAACAAAATTTATTTAATAATTTTAAGTATAATACTTCTAATTTAACAAAAGAGAAAATTGAAACTCATTTTTTTCAAAATTTTGATGTGGTTATACTTGATCCTCCAAGAGCAGGAGCAATTATACAAGTAACTTCACTTGGAAAATCAAAGGTAAAAAAAATAATTTACATTTCTTGTAATATTCAAACATTTTTAAGAGATTCAAAAATTTTATTATCCTATGGTTATAAAATAAAATATATTTTACCAATTGATCAATTTCTTTATACAAGTCATTTAGAAATTTTTTCAGTTTTTGAGATTTTGAATTAGCCTGTTATTCCAATTTGCCATGGTGCAAATTCGTGTCTGCCTAAGGATAGAATTTCACTTTTAGTTTTTTTGCCAGAAGCAACATCAATAAAATAGTTAAAAATTTCTTCTCCCATTTCGTCTAATGACAAAATTCCATCAATAATTTTCCCACAATTAATATCCATATCTTCTTCCATTTTATTGAATAATGTAGTATTTGTAGCTAATTTTATTGATGGTGATGGCTTTGCACCAAAACAAGAACCTCTACCAGTAGTAAAAGCAATCAAATTTGCTCCTCCAGCAATCTGACCAGTTGCTGAAACTGGATCAAAACCTGGGGTGTCCATAAAAACAAATCCTCTTTCAGTTATTCTTTCAGCATATTTATAGACTTCCATTAAGCCAGTTGACCCACCTTTCATTGCAGATCCAAGAGATTTTTCTAAAATATTAGCAAGACCTCCCATTTGATTGCCTGGACTTACAACTCCATTTATTTGAACATCTCTACCTTTTGAATATACATTTTTCCACCAATTTACTCTTTCCATAAGTTTTTCAGCCACATCAACATTAACAGCTCTAGCTGTTAGAGTATGTTCTACTCCATAAATCTCAGGAGTTTCAGATAATACTGCAGTTCCTCCATTTTCAACTAATAAGTCAACCGCTTTTCCCAATGCAGGATTTGCTGTTAAAGAAGAAAATGCATCAGACCCCCCACATTGAAGACCTACCATTAAAGAAGACACAGGTGTAATAACTCTTTTATAATTATTAACTTTATCAAGCATTTTTTTTACAATTTCAATTCCAGCTTTTATAGTTGAAGAGGTGCCTCCATTTTCTTGCATAATTAAAGTTTCAACAAAAGGATCATCTTGATCAAGCTTCTGATTTTGAAATAAGCCTCCCACTTGACATCTTTCGCATCCCAAACCAACAACTAAAGTTGATGCAACATTTGGATGTTTGATATAACCTCCCAATGTTCTGTATAAAAGATTCATAGGTTCACCTGAAAGTTCCATTCCACAACCTGTTGAATGGCTAAATGCAGCTACGCCATCTATATTTTTATAATCTTTAAGTTTTTCAGAAGTAAAATAAGAAGCTATTTCATGAACAACTGTTGCAGAACAATTTACTGTTGAAACTATTGCAATATAATTTCTTGTTCCAACCCTTCCATCTTGACGTTTATATCCCATAAAACTTTTTTGCAAATTATTTTCAATATAATTTGTAGGTTTATATTTTGAACAATAATTATGTTCTCTATTAAATTCCTTAAAAAGAACATTCTTATTAGTTAAAATTTGACCTTTCTTTAAATCTGAATCTGCAAATCCAATTACAGTTCCATATTTAAGGATTGGATCATCTTTTTCAATGTCAAATCTTGCTATTTTTGACCAGATAATGCTGGAGCATCCATTTTAATTCCATATTCATTTAAAACCATTCCAGAATTCAAATTTTTAACGTTATTAAAATATTGTCATTATCATGTAAGCATAATGCATTGAGTAAATTTTTACTTTGATAATCATTCATTATTAAAAAACCTTTTCTTTTTAACCTTGCCTGGAAAGCCAAGCTTCAAAATTATTTTTTTCATCTTCATTTGTAAGTGGGTAGAGTCCTCTTATAGAGGATCCTTTTTTACTTTTTTCAATACGTAATCTTCATATATTGTCATAAACTTAACTTCTGTTGAAATATCTGTAATTATATTATTTGGAACTACAACAACACCTTCTTGATCACCTACAATCAAGTCATTAGGCCAAACTGCAACATCACCACAACCAATTGGTACATTAATGTCAATTGCTTGATGTAAAGTTAAATTAGTTGGTGATGAGGGTCTGTTATGATAAGTAGGTATGTTTAAGTTTTTAATTTCATGAGAATCTCTAAACCCACCATCAGTAACAACACCAGCACATCCTCTTACCATCATTCTCGTTAATAATATAGATCCCGCGGATGCAGCTCTCGGATCTTTTCTACTGTCAAATACCATAACATAATCTTTTGGACATTCTTCAACAGCTACCCTTTGAGGGTGATTTGGATCTTTAAAAACATCAATTGAGTTCAAATCTTCTCTTGCAGGAATATATCTTACTGTAAAAGCTAAACCTAACATTTTAGAAATTTTTTTGTTTAAAGGAAAAATACCTTGAATGAATTGATTTTTTAACCCTTTTTAAAAGTGCAGTACAAATAGTTGCTACACTAGCTTTTTTATATATATCTTTAATTTCATTGTTCATAATAATTATCTTAAAATATATCTGGCTCTTTTGCAGAATTTCCAAAATCAGTTTCTAAAAAATCAAAATCACAACCTTCATTAGCTTGCTTAACATGATTACTATACATCCATAACCAACCTCTTCCAGCTTTAGGTTTTTTTTGAACTAAATTTGATTTTCTCTTTTGCAATGTTTCGTCATCAACTAACATATTTATACTTCTTTTGTTTACATCAATTTCAACTATATCACCTGTTTTTAATAGAGAAAGAGGTCCACCTATATAACTCTCTGGAGCAACATGCAGTATACATGCGCCATAACTTGTGCCACTCATTCTAGCATCTGAAATTCTAACCATATCCCTAACACCCTTTTTTAATAATTTCTTAGGAATTGGTATCATTCCCCACTCAGGCATTCCTGGTCCACCGACTGGACCAACATTTCTAAGCACAAGGACATGGTTTTCTGAAACATCTAAGTCATCAGAGTCAATAATCTTATTCATCTCAGGGTAACTATCAAAAACAATAACAGGACCCTTATGCTTCAAAAACTTTTTTTCACAAGCAGCTGGTTTTATAACACAACCATCTGGAGCTAAATTTCCCTTTAAAACAGCCAAGGATCCCTCTTTATAAATGGGATTTTTTAAAGGCCTTATTACATCTTCATTAATTGGTTTTTGTTTTTTTATAATCTCTTTAATTTTTTTACCAACAACTGTTTTTTCATTAATATTCAAAATATCTGAGAGTTGATACATTAATGAAAGAATTCCACCAGCATAATAAAAATCTTCCATTAAGTATTCTTTTCCTGAAGGTCTTATATTTGCAATTACTGGAACTTTTCTTCCTATTTCATCTAATTTATCCATAGTAAGTCTTATTCCAGACCTTCTAGCAATAGCAATTAAATGTATAATGGCGTTAGTTGAACAACCCATAGCCATTGCAACAATTATTGCGTTTTCAATTGATTTTTTAGTCACAAACTTTGAAGGCTTTAAATCTAGCCAAACCATTTCAACTATTCTTTTCCCTACATTTGAAGACATTCTAATATGATTTGAGTCTGGAGCTGGAATTGAGCTTGCACCAGGCAAGCAAAAACCTATAGCTTCTGCTATAGCTGTCATTGTACTAGCTGTACCCATAGTCATACAATGACCATAAGATCTTGCAATACCTGTTTCTACTTCTTGCCAATCATCATCTGAAATATTGCCTGCTCTTAATTCTGCCCAATATTTCCATCCATCAGAACCACTTCCTAAAAATTTACCTTTAAAATTTCCTCTTAACATTGGTCCAGCTGGTAAGAAAACTGTTGGCAAATCGTTACTTATAGCACCCATTAATAAAGCTGGGGTGGTTTTATCACATCCTCCCATTAAAACAACACCGTCTATTGGATGAGATCTAATTAATTCTTCAACTTCCATAGAAAGCATGTTTCTATAGAGCATTGTTGTTGGTTTAACATACATTTCAGCTAAAGAAATTGAGGGTAATTCTATAGGAAACCCACCCATTTGAAAAATACCTCTTTTTACATCCTCTACTCTACTTTTAAAATGAATGTGACAAGGTTGTATATCTGACCATGTATTAATTATTCCAATTATTGGTTTTCCATACCAGTCATCTTTACTATAGCCAATTTGCATCGCTCGTGATCTATGCCCAAAGGATCTAATATCATTTGGAGCAAACCACCTATAGCTTCTGAGGTTTTTATAATTTTTTTTCATATTGATATAAGATTATAAACTTATAATCTCATTAAATACAATAATTAGTGTGTGGTGGTCCCGGCAGGACTCGAACCTGCGACCTATCCATTATGAGTGGAGAGCTCTAACCAACTGAGCTACAGGACCTATATAACGAATAGTGTTATACAATTTAAAAGTAATAAAGTAAAGTTAGCTTTTATGTTTCTAAAAATGACCTTAATTTTCTTGATCGAGATGGGTGTTTAAGTTTTCTCAATGCTTTAGCTTCAATCTGCCTAATTCTTTCACGAGTAACACTAAATTGTTGACCTACTTCTTCCAATGTATGATCTGTATTCATTCCTATACCAAACCTCATTCTTAAAACACGTTCTTCTCTTGGTGTTAAACTTGATAAAATTCTTGTTGTTGTTTCACGAAGATTAGCATGAATAGCAGCTTCTAATGGCTGAACAGCATTTTTATCTTCAATAAAATCACCAAGATGACTATCATCTTCATCACCAACAGGAGTTTCAAGTGAAATTGGTTCTTTAGCAATCTTTAATACTTTTCTTACTTTATCTAATGGCATTGATAACTTTGTTGATAATTCTTCAGGAGTTGGCTCTCGTCCTATTTCATGCAACATTTGTCTTGAAGTTCTAACAATTTTATTAATTGTTTCTATCATATGCACTGGTATACGTATAGTTCTAGCTTGATCTGCAATAGATCGAGTAATTGCTTGTCTAATCCACCATGTAGCATATGTTGAAAACTTATAACCCCTTCTATACTCAAATTTATCAACAGCTTTCATCAAACCAATATTACCTTCTTGAATAAGATCTAAAAATTGAAGACCTCTATTAGTATATTTTTTTGCTATTGAAATTACTAATCTTAAATTAGCCTCTACCATTTCTTTTTTTGCACGAGCTGCTTCTCTTTCACCTTTTTGAATAATTTGAACAAGATTTTTAAATTCTTTAATAGGTAAATTTACTTTAGAAATAAATTCATTTATTGAATGAAATAATTCATCAATAGCATTTTTGTTTTCATCAAAAAATTTTTTCCAAACTTTATTTGATACTAACATTATCTTTCCAAGAGAAATATATATTTCCATCTTGCCATTTACTTAAAAAATCTAATCTCTTAATCCCAGATTGCTCTGCCATTCTAAGCAATTTACCTTCGATATTTGAAATTTTTTTATTAAGACCATAAATTTGATCTAATAATATTTCTTGTTTATTTGGATTTAAATAAATTTTGTCTAATTTATTAATTAGATCAATTTGAAGATTAAATCTTTTCTTTTCAGATCTTTCAATTAATTCATCACCTTTTTGAAGTCTTGCTAGTCTCCTATCATTTAAAGTTTCAATTTGTTTAAATGTTTCAACAACACCATCAATTATTTCTAATATAGATCCTTTAATTTCAGTTTCCATTGCCACGAGTGATAAATTTGAATCATTTTCATCATCTTCATCATCTCATCATCATCTTCATCTTCGTCATTATCATTATCAGCAAGAATTTCATTTTTAGATTTAAGATTTTCTTTAGAATTAGGTTTATCTAAAATATTATTAATATTTATTTTATTACTTTGTAAAATTTCATTTTTATTTAACAAATTGTCATTAGATAAATTTTTACTATTAGGATTATCTTCATTAAGTCTTGCATAAGTTGTTTCTAAATCTATGATATCTCTAAGCATCATGGAACCATTATCTACATTATCTCTCCATTGTAAAAACTGATTTAATGCAATTGGATTTTCATATAATCCTCCAATCATTAATTCCTTTCCAGCTTCAATTCTTTTAGCTATAGCTATTTCACCTTCTCTAGATAAAAGCTCTACAGTACCCATCTCTTTTAGATTCATTCTTACTGGGTCATCTGAACGACTTCCTTCATCTTCAGAAATATTCCCAACAACTTTTTCTTCATTTTCCTCTGAATTATTTTCTTCATTTTGATCTATAATATTTATACCTAATTCATTTATAGCTACCATAACATCTTCAATTTGTTCAGATGTTAACTCTCCATCTGGCAAGGCTTTATTTAATTGATCATGAGTTATATAACCTGAAGTTTTACCTTTTTTAATAAAGCTTTTATTTCAGAATTATTTAGATCAATTATAGGTTTATCTGAGTTTTCTAACTCAAATTTTTCTTTAGATTTTTTTTTATTTTTGATTTCATTATTTACTTCTTAATTATTATTAACCATATATATTAGTTCTTCTAAAATTTTTCTACTCTCATCAATTTTAACCTTTTTATCTGATGAACGTAATTTAGAAAAAATAGCCTCTAATCTGAAATCTCCAAGAAATTTTATAAGATCTCTCTCTTTTAAACTTTCAACTAATTGAGTGCAACTTACATCAGAATTATCTTTAATAGTATTAAATATAACTTCTTTAACTTCATGTAAACTATTATTAGTAAATTTTATCTTAATTAATTGTTTTTCAAAAATATCATAGAGTTTTGGAAAGTTTAAAATTATTGCAATTATTACTTTAAATCTATAATCATTTTCAATCTTAGGCAAATTTAAATTAATAAAATTATTTGGCTTAGAGTTATATCCTCTTATTTTAGATCTTAATTTATTGATTCTATTTTCAAGGTCATCTCTAATAGCTAATTGAAGATTCTTTTCTTTAATTAAGTATATTTTATTCCTTAAAAATTTCCAAAATTTTGCAATTTGTTCAGGTGTGTCATTAATTTTATTTTTCATGCCCATTAACCATATGATATCTGATATATTATAGCTTTTTTCTAATAAAATATTAAAATTATCTTTACCATTTTTAATTAGATACTCTTCAGGATCTAGATTATTTGGCAAAAATACAAATCTAAATACATTATCAGTTTTTATTAATGGGAGTAATTTATCAAATAATCTAATAGAAGCATTTTTCCCAGCTTGATCACCATCAAATACAATAAAAATATTTTTTGAGAGTTTTGTTAATAAATCTATTTGTTTTTCAGAAACAGCAGTACCCAAAGTAGCTACAGCAGGATATCCAAATCTAAATAAAGCAATTACATCCATATATCCTTCACATAAAATAATATTATCAATATTTTGCTTTCTTTTCTTTACATTATATGCACCGAATAAAATATTTCTTTTACTAAAAACATCACTTTCAGGAGAGTTTAAATATTTTGGTTCTGCAGAATTAGTTGATCTTCCTCCAAAAGCTATAATCCTTCCATTAGTTGAGACTATAGGAATCATTATTCTATCATAAAAATAACCATATAAATTATTATATTTTTTTTTGCCAAACCAATTTCTATTAATTCTTCTTCATTAATGTTTTTTGACTTTAAAAAATCAATTAATTGGTAATCATAATTTTTTGATGGTGCATAACCTATTAAAAATTCCTGACATATTTCTTTATTTAAACCTCTTTTATTTAAGTAATCCAAAACATTTTTGTTTTTCTTATTATTTAAAGTCTCAGTAAAAAATTTTGAGGACATCTCAAGAGTTTTATATTTGTTTTGAAATGAAATGTTTTGATGGTTTTTATTGTTTACTGTTAAACCAATTAAACTTGCTAAATACTTTAAGGCACTATAAAAATCCATATTATCAAATTCCATAGTGAAAGAAAAAATATCTCCATGTTTTTCACATCCAAAACAGTGATAAAACTGTTTTTCATCATGAACATGGAATGATGGTGTTTTTTCAGAATGAAAAGGACATAGACCTATAAAACTATTTTCACTTTTTTTCTTTAAAATAACTTTTTTTGAAATTATTTCAGATAATTTTATTCGGTTTTTTATCTCTTCTTTTAAATCATCATTATTCATTATGAGTTAAATTAATGTCTCTTTTAAAAATTTACTAGCTTTACTAAAATCCATATTTGTAGAATACTTTTCTTTTAGGTAACTCATAACTTTTCCCATATCTCTAATAGACTTAGCATCGTTAAGTTTTATGGCTTCTTTAACAAGGTTTTGTATTTCATCATCATTCATTTGTTTTGGCAAAAATTGTTTTATTATTTTTATCTCATCTTCCTCACTCTGAACTAAATCCATTCTATTGCCTTTTGTATAAAGTTGAATTGATTCTTCTCTTTGTTTTTGCATCTTTTTTAGTAAAGAAATTATATCAGCCTCACTTATACCATTCTGATTTCCTTCTGTTCTAACAACAATGTCTCTATCCTTAATAGCTGCAATTATGAGTCTGATTGTTTTTGTTGCTGCTAAATCTTTATTAATAATTGATTTTTTTAATTCAGAATTTAATTGTTCTCTCATAAAACACCTATGTTAAATGTTCTTTTGTTTAATTTTATTGACCTTAAATGTAAACCATTTTAATTAGTATATAAATATCTTTGATATTATCGATTTGAGTATATGTATGCACGATTTTAAAATTTCCAACCTGAATTCTTATATACCCTTTAATTTTTTAAACCAAAACATTTTACCAAAAAATTCAATATTAATATTAGAAACTGGTGAAAAGTTTTTTGGATATTCTTTCGGATCAGAAAAATTAGGAATTGGTGAATTATGCTTTAACACTTCTATGACTGGGTATCAGGAAATTATCACTGATCCATCATATACTAATCAAATTATAAGCTTTACTTTTCCACATATAGGAAATGTAGGCACTAACTTTAATGATTATGAGGGAAAATCAAATGTTTCTGGTGTTATAACAAGACAACTCCCATCTAAAGAATCAAACTGGAGAAGTGATAAAAATTTTTCTGAATGGTTAAAAGATTTATCAATACCTGGAATTGCAGGAATTGATACAAGAAAATTAACCAAAATTATTCGAAACAGAAAATCAATTAATGCAATAATTGCTAAAATTGACAAGACTGACAGCTTAAGTGAATTAAATGAAATTTTACAAAACCATCCATCTATGAATGGTCTTGAGTTGTTTAGTAAAATTTCAACTAAAAAAGAATATCTTTGGAACGAAAATTTACATGAATTGATTAAATTATCCAAAAAACAAAATAATAAACAATTAAAAATAATTGCCTTTGATTACGGAGTAAAATCAAATATTTTACGAAATTTATATGATAGAAATTTTGAAGTTTCAGTACTCCCTTACACCACAACAATTGAGGAAATTATTTCAAAAAATCCAGATGGTATATTTTTATCTAATGGACCAGGTGATCCCAAAGCATCAGATCCAAATGTTTTTAAATTATTAAAAAATTTAACGAGTTTAAAAATTCCAATATTTGGCATTTGTATTGGTCATCAACTTATAGCTTTAACATTGGGTGCCAAAACTTCTAAAATGAAACAAGGTCATAGAGGCGCAAATCATCCAGTCAAGAATTTAGAAACAAATAGTGTAGAAATAACAAGTCAAAATCATGGATTTATTGTTGACAAACAAAGTCTTCCAAGTGATCTTCAGATAACTCATATTTCTTTATTTGATCAATCAATTGAAGGCCTTAAACATAAAGAACTTCCAATTTTTTCAGTTCAATTTCATCCAGAAGCGTCCCCAGGACCTACAGATACATCATATTTATTTGATAAATTTTATAATCTTTGTCTAGAGTACAGTAATGCCAAAAAGAACTGATTTAAACTCGATTTTAATCATAGGTGCAGGTCCAATTATAATTGGTCAAGCTTGTGAATTTGATTATTCAGGAGCTCAAGCATGTAAGGCTCTTAAAGAAGAAGGTATAAGAGTTATTTTAGTAAATTCTAATCCTGCAACTATAATGACAGATCCAATTATGGCAGATGCTACATATATTGAGCCAATCCAAAAAGATGTAATTCATAAGATAATAAAAAAAGAAAAACCTGATGCAATCTTACCAACTATGGGAGGGCAAACTGCGCTAAATGTTACATTAGAATTACATGAAGATGGAATATTAGAAAAAGAAAATATTGAAATTATTGGAGCTAAACCCGAATCAATTAAAAAAAGCTGAAGATAGAAGTTTATTTAAAAAATCAATGGATAAAATTGGCTTATCTTCTGCAAAAGCAAAAATTGTAAAAAATATGAATGATGCTTTAAAATCATTAGATTTTGTTGGATTACCATGCATTGTTAGACCCTCCTTTACCCTTGGTGGAGAAGGTGGTGGAGTTGCTTATAATAAAGAAGAATTCATTTCAATTGTAGAACAAGGGTTAAAATTAAGTCCTGTCAGTGAAGTTTTAATTGAAGAATCACTTATTGGTTGGAAAGAATTTGAAATGGAAGTAGTAAGAGATAAATTTGATAATTGTATAATAATTTGTTCCATTGAAAATGTTGATCCTATGGGAGTTCACACTGGAGATTCTATAACAGTTGCTCCTGCTTTAACTCTTACAGATAAAGAATATCAAAAAATGCGATTAGCAAGTATTAATATCCTTAGAGAAATTGGCGTTGATACAGGTGGATCAAATGTTCAGTTTGCAGTCAATCCTAAAGATGGTAGACAAATTGTTATTGAAATGAACCCACGAGTGAGTAGATCTTCTGCACTTGCTTCAAAAGCAACAGGTTTTCCAATAGCAAAAATAGCTGCAAAACTTGCTATAGGTTACCATTTAGATGAATTAATTAATGATATTACAAAAAATACGCCTGCTAGCTTTGAGCCTACAATAGATTATATAGTAACAAAAATTCCAAAATTTACCTTTGAAAAATTTCCAGGCTCAAAAAAATATTTAACAACTTCAATGAAATCTGTTGGAGAAGCTATGTCAATAGGTAGATCTTTCCAAGAATCTCTTCAAAAAGGACTAAGATCTCTTGAAAATGATTATTCAGGATTAGATCAAATAAATAACAATACATCAGAAGAATTAGAAAAATTACTTAGTGAACCAGTTCCAGAAAGAATTTTAATTATAGCTGAAGCTATTAGAAAAGGTTTTTCTTTAAAAGAAATTCACAATAAAACAGGATGGGATTTCTGGTTTTTGGAACAAATTAGTGGAATAATTGAAGTAGAAAATTTTTTAAGAAAAAATGGACTAAACAAAAATAAAGAGTTTTTAATAAATCTAAAATCTATGGGCTTTTCAGATTTAAAAATTTCTGAATTAGTAAATATAGATATTAATGAAATAATAGACCTTAGAAAAAGATATAATGTTTTTCCATCTTTTAAAAGAGTAGACACTTGTTCAGCTGAGTTTTCATCTGAAACAGCTTATTTATATAGTTCTTATGAACTATCAGATATAACAGAATGTGAAGCAAATCCATCTGAAAAACAGAAAGTTGTAATTCTTGGAGGTGGACCAAATAGAATTGGCCAAGGTATTGAGTTTGATTATTGTTGTGTTCATGCGTCTTACAGTTTAAAAAAAATGGGCATTGAATCTATTATGATTAATTGTAATCCAGAGACAGTTTCTACTGATTATGATACGTCTGACAAACTTTATTTCGAACCGCTTACTTTTGAAAATGTTTTTGATATCATTAATAAAGAACAAGAAAATGGAAAAATACTTGGTGTAATTGTTCAGCTAGGTGGTCAAACTCCTCTTAAAATAGCAAATGAGTTAGACAAATCAGGAATTAAAATTTTAGGAACTTCAGTTGATGCAATTGACCTGGCTGAAGATAGAGATCGATTTCAAAAATTGATAAAGTCTTTAAATCTAAAACAACCAATTAATGATGTTGCTAAAAGTAAAATTGAAGCTCAAAAAATTTGTGAAAATATAGGCTTTCCAATTGTTATTAGACCAAGTTATGTTCTTGGGGGAAGAGCTATGGAAATAATACACAATATGGATCAATTAAATAAATATATTAGTGAAGCTGTTAGAGTATCAGGGAAAAATCCTGTATTGATAGATCAATTTTTAAAAAATGCAATGGAAGTTGATGTTGATGCAATATCTGATGGAAAAGATGTTTTTATTGCTGGCATAATGGAACATATTGAAGAGGCTGGAATACACTCAGGAGATTCTGCATGTGTGTTACCACCTCAAAACATATCTGATCAAATGTTAAATAAAATAAAAAATCAAACTCAAATTATTGCAAAAAGTTTAAAGGTAAAAGGCTTTATGAACATTCAATTTGCTATAAAAGATAATGAGTTATTTATTTTGGAAGTTAATCCAAGAGGAAGTAGAACTATACCATTTGTTGCAAAAGCAACAGGACATCCACTTGTAAATTATGCCTGTCAAATTATGATTGGTCGTTCAATACAAGAACTTAAATTAAAAGAAAATAATATTAAACATGTTTGTGTAAAAGAAGCTGTTTTTCCTTTTGCAAGATTTCAAGGTACTGACATTATTTTAGGCCCTGAAATGAAGTCAACAGGTGAAGTCATGGGAATTGATAAAAATTTTGAACTAGCTTTTTATAAAAGTCAATTAGGTTCAAACATACCCCTTCCTCAAAAAGGTAAAATATTTATTTCTATAAAAGATGATGACAAAATAAAAATTATTGAACCTGCAAAATCTTTAGTAAGTTTTGGTTTTGACTTAATTGCAACTAAGGGAACAGCTACCTACCTGAAAAATAATAAAATTTCTTGTGAAATTGTTAAAAAAGTTTTTGAAGGAAGACCAAATATTGTTGATTTAATGATTTCAAATGAAATTGATCTCGTTATAAATACCGTTGAAGGTTTGAAATCAATTGAAGATAGTTTTTCATTAAGACAAACCGCATTATTAAACAATATTCCTTATTATACTACTATACAAGGTGCTATTGCAGTAACATCTGCTATTAAAAGTGTAATTAACAAAAAAATTGATGTACACTCATTACAATCATATTTAAATTGATTGGAGTTTTTTAATGGAAAAAGTACCTTTTACAATAAATGGGTTAGAAAATTTAAAGAATGAATTTAAACAATTTAAAAAAAATTCAAAGGCCAGAAATTATAAAAGCTATTTCGATTGCCCGTGAACATGGAGATTTGTCAGAAAATGCTGAATATCATGCTGCTAAAGAAAAACAATCATTTATTGAAGGAAGAATAACTGAGCTTGAAAGTGTTTTAAGTAGAGCTGAAGTAATAGATTTAACAAAACTTGATGGAAAAAGGGTTACTTTTGGTACAAAAGTAACTGTATATGATGAAGATGCAGATAAGGAAGTAGAATTTTCTATAGTTGGTCCTTATGAAGCTAATTTAGAAAAAGGATTAATTTCAGTTTCATCACCATTAGCTAAAGGCCTTATGGGTAAGGAGAACGGTTCTCAAGTAGAAATTAAAACGCCAAGTGGTTTAAAAAATTATGAAATTTTAAATATAGAAATTTTAAAATAAATCTAATGAAAATAGAATGCTTGATATTATTAATAGGCATTAAAGGAATTGATAATCAATCAATTGCTCTAGCAAAAATTTAGGTTTAAAATTCAAAAAATTAAAATTGAAATTAATCTTTTTAAGAACTTTTCCTTTTTTTGGAAACATTTTTAATAATTTAGAAAATAATTTTAAATTAATTGAAAAATATAATTTTAAATATTTAATCACAACTGGAAAAAAATTATCTGGAGTTTCTGCTGCTCTCAAAAAGCTCTATGGCGACAAAATTATTAATATTCATCTGCAAAAACCAAATTTTTATTCTAAATACTTTGATATACTTGTCACACCTGAACATGATGATTTTTACCGTAAAAATAATATTATTGAAATAATAGGTTCACTTGTACCATTCAATGAAATAGAAATTAAAAAAAAAAATCCTTTAATAGAAAAAAAATTTAAATATTTTAAATCTCCAAATGTATTAGTTCTCTTAGGTGGAAAAAGTAAAAGATTTACACTCCAACTAATACAGATTATTCAAAGCTATTAATTGATATAAAATATGCAGCAAAAAAATTTCAGCAAATGTTATCATTTGCCAATCTAGAAGAACACCAGAAAATATTTTATATCTGGCAGAACAAATATTTTCTGATTTTACAAATCACTTTTACATCTCAAAAAAGGATGAACCAAATATCTACCCATCAATAATTAAAATATGTGATTATATAGTTGTAACTAACGATAGTGTAAATATGATTAGTGAAACAGCCTCTACAACTAAAAATTTATTTTTGGGTTATTTAAATAAAGAAAAAAGTAAACTTAAATCTTTTCATGAAAAACTTTTGAAATATAACAGTATAAAAATATTTAAAAAATCTTTTTACAATTTTAAAAAAATACCACTAGATAATCAAAAAAAATTAAATAAAGATTTCAAATTAATCTTGAATAAATTATCGAAATAATTTTAATTTTTCTTGTTTGGACAAATTTGAATACAAATAAGAAACATCTTTTTCATAACCATTATAAATTTGTGTTTTTTGAAATTCATTTGTTCCTAATAATTGCTCTTTACTTTGAGACCACCTAGGATGGGGAACATTTGGATTAACATTTGCCCAAAAACCATATTCTTTAGGTGCTAATTTTTCCCACAAACCAATTGGTTTTTCTTTTGTAAACGTAATTTTTACAATAGATTTAATTGATTTAAAACCATACTTCCAAGGTAATACCAATCTTAAAGGAGCACCATTTTGATTAGGGATATCTTTTCCATACATCCCAGTTGCAAAAAAAGCTAAATCATTTTTTGCTTCCTCAAGAGATATACCCTCAACATATGGCCAAGGATACCAAGATTGTTTTTGACCTGGTGCAATTTCTGGGTCATAAAAAGTTTCAAACCTTATGTAATTAGCATCCTTATCTGGATCAACAATTTCTAAAATTTTATTAACTGGAAATCCTAACCATGGAACAACCATTGCCCAACCTTCAACACAGCGAAATCTATAAATTCTTTCTTCAAATCCAATCAATTTTTTGAGCTTATCAATATCAAATGTTTTCTTTTTCTTAACTAAACCATCAATTTTGATTGACCAATTATCAACTTTTAGTTTTGAAGCTCTTCTCCAAATATTTTTACTAGAACCAAATTCATAAAAATTTGTGTATGTCGTAGCTAACTTTTCACTTGTATAAGGCAATGGAAGAAAATATTTTTATTAAGTTTGTTTGTAGTCTGATATGAAGCTAAAGAAAATGAAGGATATAACGAAAACATCAATGCTGATTTACCAAGAGAACTAAAGAAAGACCTTCTATTTCTAAAATAACTTTCATCAGTTACCGATGCTTCAGAAATTTCCCAAGACTTTTTCTTTTTAAGATACATTTAGATCAATTCACTAACAGAGTTTTTTAGATTCTGTATTGCTATTTTAAGATCCTCGGTGCTTGTCGCATACGAAACTCTAAAATATGGTTCTAGACCAAATGCACTACCTGGAACAGCTGCAACCTTAGCTTCTTCTAAAATCCACTCAACAACTTCTGTGTCATTGCTTAAAGATTTTCCATTTTTAGTTTTTTTACCGATTAATCCAGAAACATTTGGGTAAGCATAAAAAGCTCCTTTTGGCATTAAACAACTTATACCATCAATGGAATTTAAACCTTCAACCACAAGATTTTTTCTTTCATTAAATGCTTTTAAACATGGTTCTAAAAATTTTCTATCACCATTCAATCCAGCTAAGGCTGCATATTGTGATATTGAAGTTGGATTAGAGGTTGATTGACCTTGTATTTTCATCATGGCAAGAATTAAATCTTTTCTCCCAGCTGCATAACCAATTCTCCAACCAGTCATGCAATAGCTTTTTGAAACACCGTTGACCGTAAGTATTCTATCTTTCAAATCTGGAGCAATTTGTGCTAATGTATAAAATTTAAAATCATCATATATTATATATTCATATATATCATCTGTTATCACATTCACATCTTTATGTTGTCTCAAAACATCTGCAATATTAATTAACTCTTGTTTTGTATAACAAGAACCTGACGGATTAGAAGGACTATTTAAAATTATCCATTTTGTTTTTTCTGATATGATTTTATCTAATTCTGAAGGGTTAATTTTAAAATCATTTTCTTCATTACAATTCAAGAACTTCGGGGTACCACCAGCTAATATTGTCATGTCTGGATATGAAACCCAATATGGTGTAGGGATAATTACTTCATCTCCTGAATTTAATGAAGCAAACAAAGCATTAAATAAAATCTGTTTTCCACCAACTCCAACTATAACTTGATCCATATTATAATCTATCTCGTTGTCATTTTTAAATTTATTTACTATTGCTTGTTTTAACTCAGGTATACCCTCTACATTGGTATATTTAGTATAGCCCATATTTATCGCTTTAATTGCAGCATCTTTTACATGTTCTGGTGTATCAAAATCTGGTTCTCCAGCAGATAAGCTAATTATTTTTTCACCAGCAGCTCTAAGTTCTCTTGCTTTAGCTGTAATAACCATTGTAGGTGATGGCTTAATTTTTTTTAAACTGTGTGAAATAAAATCCATTTAAACTCCAATTACTAATGCTATTGAATATTTTTCTTTCTATCATAAATCAATATTATGTCTATTGCCAATAATCATGAATTTAAACTAAAATCAGATTTTGATCCAGCAGGAGATCAACCTAAAGCAATAAATGATTTAATTGAAGGCATAAATAAAAAGGAAAAAGACCAAGTACTTATGGGTGTAACTGGTTCAGGGAAAACCTTTACAATGGCCCATGTGATAAAAACCCTTAATAAACCCACATTGATAATGGCTCCAAATAAGACTCTTGCAGCTCAATTATATGGTGAGATGAAAGAGTTTTTTCCTGAAAATGCAGTAGAGTACTTTGTTTCGTATTATGATTATTATCAACCTGAAGCTTACGTTCCAAGATCTGATACATTTATCGAAAAGGAGTCTAGCATTAACGAACAAATTGATAGAATGAGGCATTCAGCAACAAGATCTTTATTAGAGAGAAATGACGTTATAATTGTTGCATCGGTTTCATGTATATATGGAATTGGATCTGTTGAAACTTATTCACAAATGACAATTAATTTAAAAAAAGGTGATAATATATCACAACATAAATTAATCAGACAATTTACAGAACTTCAATATAAGAGAAATAACTTAAACTTTTCAAGAGGTACATTTAGAGTAAGAGGCGACGTTGTTGAAATTTTTCCAGCGCATTATGAAAATGCTGCATGGAGAATAAATTTTTTTGGAGATGAAATTGAAGAAATCTTCGAAATTGATGCCTTAACAGGTAAAAAATTAAATAAACTTGATCAAATTAAATTATATGCAAACTCACATTATGTAACACCTAAACCAACATTAAATCAGGCAATTAAACAAATTAAAGAAGAACTAAAAATAAGATTAAATCAATTTTACAAAGAAAATAAATTACTTGAAGCCCAAAGACTTGAACAAAGAACAAATCATGACTTAGCCATGATACAAGCTGCTGGAACTTGTCCTGGAATAGAAAATTATAGCAGATATTTGTCAGGTAGAAATCCAGGTGAACCACCTCCAACATTATTTGAATATTTGCCAAAAAACTCTCTAGTTTTTGCAGATGAAAGTCACATTAGCATAAGTCAGATTGGAGCGATGTATAAAGGGGATCATAGCAGAAAACTTACTCTATCTGAATATGGATTTAGATTGCCCTCTTGCTTAGACAATAGACCTTTAAAATTTGAAGAATGGGAAATGTTTAGACCTCAAACAATTTATGTTTCAGCAACGCCTGGTGAATGGGAGCTTGATAAAACAAATGGAGTTTTTGTTGAACAATTAGTAAGACCAACAGGATTAATTGACCCAAAGATTATTGTTAAGCCTACTTCAAACCAAGTAGATGATTTAATAGATGAATGTAAAAAAGAAATTAAAAAAAATCATAGAATTCTTGTAACGACCTTAACAAAAAAAATGGCAGAATCTCTTACAGAATTTATGCATGAGGCTAATTTAAAAGTTAGATACATTCACTCTGATGTAGAAACATTAGAAAGAATTGAAATTATAAGAGATTTGAGATTAGGAAAATTTGAAGTTTTGATTGGGATTAATTTACTTAGAGAAGGTTTAGATATTCCAGAGTGTGCACTTGTTGCGGTACTTGATGCTGATAAAGAGGGTTATTTAAGATCTAAAACATCTTTAATTCAAACAATTGGAAGAGCCGCAAGAAATCTTGAGGGCAAGGTTATTCTTTATGCTGACAAAATAACAACATCAATGCAATACGCAATGGATGAAACTAATAGAAGAAGGGAAAAACAACTTTTTTTTAATAAAAAAAATAATATTGAACCCAAAACTATACAAAATAAAATTTCTGATATTTTGTCCGACTTAAATGATGATAATAAAAAAGAAGAAAAAAAATTAATGAAACATGTTAAATCAATTCCTGAACTTGAAAAAGAAATGAGAGCAGCTGCAAGTAATTTAGAATTTGAAGAAGCAGCAAAATTAAGAGATATTATTAATCGACTTCAACAAAAGGAAATTGGTCTATTAAAAAAATAGATTTTTGATATTTCAAAAATTATAATCTAGCTATGAATAAAATAACCAAAGTTGGTAATCATTTAAATCTTGAACATGGAATAAAAGTTATTTTATTAGAACTTAAAAACATTCCTAAAAAACCTGGAATTTATAAAATGATTAATTCCTCAGACGAACCAATATATATTGGAAAAGCTAAGAATTTATACAAAAGAGTTCTCAGCTATACTAAAGCTAATAAACTAAATAGACGTTTAATTACAATGATTAGTAATATCCAAAAAATAGAAATCAATATTACCAATTCTGAGGTAGAGGCTTTGCTACTAGAATCTAACTTAATTAAAAAATTCGAACCAAAATTTAATGTTCTATTAAAAGACGATAAAAGTTTTAGTTCTATTTATATATCAACCAATGATGACTTTCCAAAAATGATAACTCACAGAGGAATGAAAAATAAAAAAGGAAAATATTTTGGCCCATTTACTTCTAAAGGTTCAATCAACAAGACAATCGAAACGTTGCAAAAGGTTTTTTTAATCAGAAATTGTTCAGATAATATTTTTAATACTCGATCCAGACCCTGCCTTCAATATCAAATAAAAAGATGTAGCGCTCCATGCGTTAACTATATTTCTAAAGTTGAATATTTAGAGGGAATACAAAATGTAATTAATTTTTTATCAGGAAAATCACAAAATATTAAAAAGATTTTGTCAGATAAAATGTATGAGAAATCTGAAAATCAAAATTATGAAGAAGCTGCTATTTTAAGAAATCAAATTTATGCGATATCTAATGTTATAACGTCTCAAAATATAAATTATCAAAACCTTAAAAATCTTGATTTAATTTATATGATAAAAAAACAAAATCATTGTGTAGTTCAAATGTCAATTATTAGAAATGGAAGTAATTATGGTTCAATTTCTCATTTTCCAAAAATCACTGATTACGGCGATGATTTAAAAGAAAATGAAATCATGTCTGCCTTTTTAAATCAATATTATAAAAATAATGACGCACCAAAATTAATAATTGTTAATGTTACACCAGAACAAAAAAGTTTACTTGAGGAACTTTTTTCTAAACAACAAAAACATTTGATAAAAATTTATAAACCACTAAAAGGTTTTAAATTAAAAATACTTAATGATTTAGAGAAAACAGCTCTTCAAAATTTAAATAAAAAACTTTTTCAAAGCACCTCAAATAAGAAAAACTTATTTAATTTAAGTAAATTGCTTAACATTAATGAAATTAAGAAAATAGAGACATATGATAATTCTCATAACCAAGGGACAAACGCAATTGGAGCATTCATCACATTTACAGAGAATGGCTTTGAAAAAAACTTATATAGAAAATTTATAATTAAAGGGTTAATTCAAGAGAAAACAATTAAATTCAATGATGATTATTCTATGATGGAAGAAGTTATAACGAGACGCTTTAAAAATAATACTACCATTCAGCCACCAGATTTAGTTCTTATTGATGGCGGAAAAGGGCATTTAAGAAAAGTTCAAGATACACTAAATCAAATTAAAAATCATAAAATTTTTGTATTAGCTGTTTCAAAAGGAAGAGATAGAAACTCTGGAAATGAAAATTTTTATTACGGTGATAATAAAGAACTATTTTTAAATAAAAATGATCCAATACGATTTTTTTTACAAAATTTACGTGATGAGGCGCATAGATTTGCAATTGGATATCATAGAAGTAAAAGGACAAAAGCTCTTTTTAAAAATCCTGTAGACGAAATACAAGGTATTGGGAAGATCAGAAAAAGAAATCTATTAAATTATTTTGGATCCAGTAATGGTATTAAAAAAGCTTCGATTGAAGATTTAGAAAAAGTACCAAATATAAATAAAAAAACTGCTGAAATAATTTTTAATTTTTTTAATGGTAGTTAAAAAATAAATTATTAATATAACTTATGCATTCAGTTAAATTACAAAAACATATACCAAATTTTCTTACAAGCTTTAGATGTCTTAGTAGTATCATTGTGCCTTGGTTTATTGTTTACGGAGATGAAATTGGTGCTATTCTCGCACCAATAATTTTTATCATTGCTGGAATTACCGATTTTTTTGATGGCTTCTTAGCAAGAAAATATAATGTAACATCAAATTTTGGTAAAATTATTGATCCTGTTGCTGATAAAATGTTGATTATTTCAACATTATTAGCTCTTAGTATGGAGGGTTTTTTTGACTATTACTACACTTTCATTCCAGTTTTATTCATAGTATTAAGAGAAATTTTCATAACTGGTATTAGAGAACAAACATACAATATGAATATAACACTTGATGTTTCAGTTTTAGCTAAATGGAAAACAACAATTCAAATCATTGCCTGCTCAACATACCTTGTTTGGAGATCTCATTCATTTTTTTTCGAATCAAAAATTATTTTTATTTTATCCGTTTTTTTAATTTGGTTTGCAGGGATAATAACTATAATTACATGTTATGATTATCTCAAAAAAGTATGGTATCATTTATAGGATATTGATAAATATGATTATTAAATATTTTTCATGGGTAAAAGACATTGTAGGTAAATCTGAAGAAACAATCTCAATTTCTCC
The DNA here is from genome assembly GCA_038131545.1 of Alphaproteobacteria bacterium. Classification (GTDB taxonomy): domain Bacteria; phylum Pseudomonadota; class Alphaproteobacteria; order Puniceispirillales; family Marisalimonadaceae; genus TMED54. The sequence continues at coordinate 482,011 of JAYPPQ010000004.1, read as the reverse complement.
AGATATAGATACCCCAGAAAAACTAATTGATTTTTTAATTACAAAAAATGAACAATATAAAAAAGCATTTAGTAAACGTGCAACTATTAAAGTCGCACAAAATAAAATTTATATTTCAAAATCTACGAAAATTAAAAATGATGATGAAATAGCTTTCTTCCCTCCTGTCACTGGAGGTTAAAATATCTAGAAAAGTTAAAATCAAAATTCAAAAAAATCTTTTAATGTCGATCGAGAAAATAAATTTCTTTTAAAAATAATACTGGAGCAATAGTGAACTTTTTAGGAACTGTTCGGGCTAAAGACAAAAATAATAAAAACATTTTATCAATGACATTAGAACACTATCCTGTAATGACAGAAAATGAAATTTTAAAAATAGCAGAAAAAGCCTTAAAAAAATGGGATATAAATTACATTTCCATTATTCATAGAATAGGTAAATTGTTTCCTAAAGATAAAATTGTATACGTTGGTGTGAGCTCAAAACATAGACAGAATGCATTTAATGCATGTAACTTTATTATGGATTATTTAAAAACAAATGCGACGTTTTGGAAAATAGAAGAATTTGAAAACAAAAATAAATGGGTAATTCAAGATAAAAAAGAAATCGAAGCCCTTGATAAATGGAGTTGATTAACTAAATATTTACAACTTTTTCGTATGCTTTCATTAAATTAAATGATAATTCACCAGGCGTAAATTTTATATCTTCACCAATTTGACTTACAGGTGTAACTTCTGCCGCTGTTCCAGTTAAAAAACATTCTTCAGCATCATGTATATCTTCTAGTCTTAATTGTTTTTCAATAGTATTTACACCTAGATCTTTAGCTAACTTTATTACTGTACGTCTTGTAATTCCATCTAAAAAACAATCAGGTTTTGGAGTATATAAATTTCCATCTTTAAATTTAAAAAATATATTAGCACCGGTTGCCTCCGCTATAAGATCCCTCCAGTCTAACATTACTGCATCACTATAACCTTTTGCTTCAGCATCATGTTTTGATAGAGTACAAATCATATACAGGCCAGATGCTTTGACATGGACAGGAGCACAATTTGGGTCAGGCCTTCTCCATTTAGCAATATCTAATTTAATACCTTTCATTTTTTCACTTGGGTCAAAATAACTTGGCCATGCCCATGAAGCAATAGCAACATTAATGGTTGTTTTTTGAGCTGATACGGCCATCATTTCACTACCCCGCCATGCTATAGGTCTTACATATGCGTCTTTTAAACCATTAGAAATAATTAATTCTTTTTTTGCATTCAAAATTTCAGATTGTGTAAAAGGTATTTCCATATCCATAGTTTGAGCACCCTCAAAGAATCTTTGAGTGTGTTCTTCGGATTTAAAGATTTTACCATTATACGCTCTTTCACCTTCAAAAACTGAGCTAGCGTAATGCAATCCATGATTCAGTACATGTATCTTTGAATCGTTCCACTCAACTAACTTACCATTGAGCCAAATTTTTCCTTCTCTATTATCAAAACCTTGTATCACAAAAACCTCATAAAAGTTTTAATTTAAACAAATTTTTTTAAAAAGTAACTACTAAATTTAAAAAATAAAATTGTAATTTCACTTGGAGTTGTAATAATTTTAAATAAAATATATTTAACGAGGTTTATTATTAATTCACATATTTTAATTGTTGATGATGATCAAAAATTAAGAAATCTTTTAAGTGATTTTTTAAAAAATAATGAATTTTTAGTATCAGATGCTTCTAACGCTTATGATGCTCAAAATTTAATGAATAGCATAATCTTTGATTTAATTATTTTAGATATAATGATGCCTGGAAAAACAGGACTTCAATTTTTAAAAGAAATAAGAAAAAATAGTAGAGTTCCAATTTTAATGTTAACAGCAATGTCCTCAACTGAAGATAGAATTGATGGATTAGAAACTGGTGCTGATGATTATCTTTCAAAACCATTCCAACCTAAAGAACTATTACTAAGAATAAAAAATATCTTAAAAAGAAACTCTTATATTAATAAAGTAAAACCTAGTTCAAATTTAGAGTTTGGTCCATTTTTCTTTAATATGGATTCCTTAAATCTTTACAAAAATGGCTTATCGATACATCTTACTACGTCAGAACAAAATTTATTAAAATGCTTTGCAAAAATGCCTAATAAAGCTCTCTCTAGAGATGATTTGAATAAAATGTTAGGTGGAAAAATGGAAGATAGATCAATTGATGTTGCAATAACTAGAATAAGAAAAAAAATTGAAAAAGATCAAAGATTTCCAACATATCTCCAAACCATAAGAGGCTTTGGATGGAAATTAAATACTTTTAACAGTAAAGAATTTGACAATGAGGCTTAGAAACATTACTCCAAAAAGTTTATTTGGAAGAATGTTATCCATCATTCTTGTTCCTATAATATTAGTTCAAATAATATCTGTTTTTATTTTTTATGAAAGACACTGGGATTCTGTCTCAAGACATATGTCAAAAAATCTTGCAAATGATATAGGACTTTTAATTGATGAACTGGGTTCTAATCCTTCTAAAGATGAAAGGTCATTGTCTGCGACAAAAGCAAGACAATATTTTAATTTTATATTTTATTGGCTAGAAGGAGGAATATTAAAACCAAATCAAAATTTAGACAAAAAATTTTTTAATTTCAGAGATGCTTTATCTTTAAGAATAAAAAAACCTTTTTATTTATCAACTCAGGAAAATACTGGACAAATAGTAGCTGACATACAATTAGCTAATGGAATCGTGAGAATGACAATAGAAAAAAAACGTCTATTTGCATCTACCGGTCTCACATTTATTGTATGGTCTATTGGTTCGTCAGTAATTTTATTTTCTATTGCAATAATTTTTCTAAGAGGTCAAGTTAGACCAATTTTAAATTTAGCGAATGCTGCTCGTCAGATTGGTTTTGGTCGAGATGTAAAAAATTATAATATTGAAGGTGCTACCGAAGTAAGATTAGCTGGTAGAGCTTTTCAAGCTATGAGACATAGAATAAAAAAACAAATTACAGAAAGAATGGAATTACTTGCAGGTGTAAGTCATGATTTGAGAACTCCAATAACAAGAATGAAATTACAACTAGAATTACTCAATGAAAATACTAATCTTAAAAATAATTTAGGAGAAGATCTGGATGAAATGGAAGAAATGATAAAAGGTTATCTAGATTTTGCAAAAGATGATAGAGAAGAGGAAATGGTAGAAGCAAATTTATTTAAAATTGTTCAATTAGCAGCCAAATCATCAGATCCTAGCTTAAATAAAATTGAAATATCTCCACCTTCATCTGACTTGCCCATCTTCCCTATGCAAGTAAGATCAATCAATCGAGCATTAATAAATTTGTTGAACAACGCAATTAAATATGCTGGAAAAGCTAAAATTTCTACTCGATTATTTGATGATCATTGCGAAGTTGTAATTGATGATAATGGGCCAGGAATACCTCGTGATAAAAGAGAAGAAGCACTACTACCTTTTAATAGGCTAGAACATTCAAGAAACAAAAATACAGGAGGAATAGGTCTTGGGCTTTCAATTGCAAATAATTCCATACTTTCGCATGGTGGTGAACTTATTTTAGAGGATAGCCCATTAGGTGGATTAAGAGCTAGAATATTACTACCAATTTAATTTTTAAATAAAAATGGTAATTCAAACACTTTCTTTAAATCCTTATCTAAATTACTCATAATTTTATCAATAGTTATTTCTTTTCTATTTAAAAGTTCGTTTAAATTCTTAATATAAAGAGAATTTAATAAGGTTGCTTTTATATTTAATTTAAAATATGGATCCTTGTCACCACAACATTTCATTAACTTTAAAATAAATTTATGATTTTGATTGTTTAAAATTAAAAAGTTTAAAAATTTATCTCTTTTTTTAGAACTTAAAAAAATTAATGCTTTTTTATATTTATCTAAATTTTCAAATTTTATAAATAAAGCTTCTAAAATTTTTTCAAAATATGTTGCATCTTCATCTCTAATTTCTTTATTTAATAAAATTAATATTTCATCGTCAATTTTCGAATTAAATAATTTCAAATACTCTAATTTATTAATTTCGTCACTGTAAGGGAATAATGTTTTTATGATAGAGCTATCTATTTTTAATTTTTTTGAAATCAAATCTATATCAAATTTTTTTTCTCTAATAACTGAATTAATATACTCATCAGCAATTAAATATTTTATTTCAAAATTATTCATCTTTTTAATTTTTTAATTCATGTGCTCTATTAATAGCATTTAATACAGCTTTTTTTAATATAACCTTTAAACCTTCTTCTTCATTCATTAGAATTTTCAAAGCGGCTTCAGTTGTTCCACCTGGACTAGTAACATTTTTTCTAAGAGAAGTGGCATTATTACTCTTATCAGAGTCTAACAAAATGGCTGAACCAATAAAAGTATTTTTAGCAAAATTGGTAGCGTCATCTTTAGATATTCCTAAATCTATAGCAATTTCAGTTAGAGCTTCCGTTAAATAAAAGAAGTAAGCTGGCCCTGATCCAGAAATTGCAGTTATTAAATCTATTTGTTCTTCATTTGAAACAAAAGAAACTGTACCGATTGATGATAATAGTTCTTCTATAATGAGCTTTTCATTTGGTAATATAGAACTAGAACAATATATAGCTGTAACACCCCTCGATATAGAGGCTGGTAGATTAGGCATTGCTCTAACTATTTTTATTTCAGTAGAAATATTTTCTTTAAACCAACTAACAGATTTTCCAGCTAAGATTGATATAAAAACTGTACTTTTATTTTCAAATTTTAATATATCATTTTTATATCATTTAATTGTTGAGGTTTTATAGCAAGAACAACAAAATCTATTTTTTTATTTTCTGTAAAAAATTCATTAAAATTTTTGTATACTTTTACATTTGTAAATTTTTTATAATTTAATAATAGTTCTTCTTTTTCAATTATTGAAATTTTATATTTAGAATTTTCTTTTACCCAACCTTTTGCAAGGGCTGAACCCATTTTTCCATGCCCAATCAATACAATATGATTCATATTAAAAATCCATATTTAGTTTATTTTTTTTTAGCTTTTGATACTTTTATCTCTAAAGATAATTTGTTTACTCTATCTTCTAATGCATGAAAATCTTCACGTGTTACATAACCTTTTTTATTTAAATATTTTTCAATTTTAATATTAATTAAATTTTCAATCTCACTTTTAATTCCTGAAAAAGTTGATAAAATTCCATATGCAATTGATTTACTGTCATTAAAAAAATTTTTGTCTTTCATATTTCTACCTATCATCTATATTTAATTATAAATACTATACTAATTCAACTTATATACAAAAATTATGAATTTTCCAGCAATTGATCCGATAGCTTTTACAATTGGTCCTCTAGCTGTTAGATGGTATTCCTTATCATATATAATTGGCATTTTGATTGGCTTAATTTTAATAAATAAATTTATAATTACTTATAAAAAAAATATAACAAAAAATGATGTCTATGATTTATTAAATTATTTAATTTTAGGAATAATTATTGGGGGAAGATTAGGATATGTTTTCTTTTATAATTTAGAATTTTATTTTTATAATCCATTTGAAATACTTAAAATATGGAATGGTGGAATGTCATTCCATGGAGCCATTATTGGAATCATAATTTCTATTGGTTGGTTCAGCTTTAAAAATAATAAATCTTTTTTTGATTTAACAGACATTATTTGTCTAGTATCACCAATTGGTATTTTTTTTGGAAGAATTGCAAACTTCATCAATGGTGAATTATATGGCAAAGTCACAGACCACACATTTGGTATTATATTTCCAAGAGGTGGTGAATTACCAAGACACCCTAGTCAATTATATGAAGCATTTTTTGAAGGGTTAATTTTATTTATAATACTAAATTGTCTTTTTTTCTTTACAAACCTTAAATCAAAGTCAGGCATAATATCTAGTCTTTTTCTTATCCTTTACGGTATTTTTAGATTCTGTATTGAAACTTTAAGAGAACCTGATGCCCATATTGGTTTGTTATGGAATTTTTTATCAATGGGACAGTTATTATGTATTCCTATGATTGCATGTGGAATATTACTTTTGGTATATGTAAAAAAATTAAATGAACAACAAATTAATTAATCATTTAAAGAAATTATTGATAAAAAATAATTATCTTGATCTTAATACTTTTTTAGATGTTATTTTGTATGATAAACAATTTGGATTTTATAATTCAATTAATAGAAAAAAAAATGAATTAATTGGAAAAGAAGGTCATTTCATAACAGCACCAGAAATTTCTCAATTATTTGGTGAACTCGTAGGTATATGGATTTTACAACTATGTAGAGAAAATCATTTTCATAATGTTAATTTGGTTGAACTAGGTCCTGGAAAAGGTACTTTAATGAAAGACATATTAAGAACTTTTTTCTCAACAAAAAGAAAATATAAAAATTAAAATCCACCTATTAGAGTTTAGTAAAGTTTTAAAATCCTATCAAAAAGAAAATTTAAAACAATATTGTCATGAATTAAAATGGTATAATAATATTTTTAAAATTAAAGATCAGCTAAATGATAATCCGACAATTATTATTTCAAATGAATTTTTTGATTGTCTTCCTATCAATCAATATAAATTTTATAAAACAAAAAATAAATATACTAAAAAAATTGTAAGATTTGATAAAAAAAAAATTTTCTTCGATGAAATAGTTTTAGAACCAAAAGATATTCCCTTTATATCAAATATTATAAAAAATGACTTTGATAAATTAAATGAGGAAACAACAATAGAACACTCACCTTTTGTATTATCACATATAAATCAAATTTGTGACATAATTCTTAAGAATAAAGGTGCTAACTTGTTAATTGATTATGGTAAAAACGACCCTTATGGTGATACACTTCAATCAGTATTTAAAAATGAAAGAAGTAATTTATTTAATAAAATCGGTGAAAGTGATTATTCATCTTTAGTTGACTTTAGTAATATAAAACAAATTGTAGAAAATAAAAATTTACAGCATTACCAGCTTAAAACACAAAGAGAATTTTTATTAGAAATGGGTATAAATAAAAGAATTGAAAATTTGTCTTTAAATGCAAATGAATTTGAAAGAAGAGATTTGCTCTCTGGATATGAGAGACTTGTTTCAAAAAGACAAATGGGTGATATATTTAAAGTAAATTGTTTTAGTAATAAAAATCTTCTTGTACCAATTTTTAAATTGTAAAAAAATAAATGACAAAATATCAATTTAGTAAAATTAAAAACGTACATTACAATTTTTTTTCAGCAGAAAGAGGTTTTTCATCTTTCCCATATAATAGTCTTAACTGTAGTTTTAACACTCAAGATCCCTATGAAAATATTATAGAAAATAGAAAATATGTTAAAGATATGATTTGCTTAAATGATCTTTTTTTTATTAATCAAATTCACTCTAACAAAGTCTTTTTTTTAGAAGATAAAAAACAATTATCTTCTAAATTAAATGTTGATGGAGTTGTTACCAATTTAAAAAATATAGGTTTGTCAATACTTACTGCTGATTGTGCTCCAATTTTTTTTCTTGACTTAAATAATGATATTATTGCTGCTTGTCATGCAGGTTGGCGAGGCGCTCTTAATGGGATTATAGAAAATACAATAAATAAGATGATTGAAATTGGAAGTTTGAGCAAAAACATCCTTGCTATTATAGGCCCCACAATTCAACAACACTCATATGAAATTGGCAATGATTTAGCTATAAAAATTGAATGTACTACTGAATATAAATCAAATAATAAAATTCTTGTTGAAAAGTCAAAAAAATATTTTTTTAATTTACCATTATTCATAAAACATAAGTTAAATTTAAATGAAATAAACAATATTAGTGATGTCGAGATTGATACGTATTTGAATAAAAATTTTTTTAGTTATAGAAGAACTACACAAAACAGAAAGAGTGATATCATGAAGAAAGCAACAGGTCGTCAAGTATCAGTTATAGGATTAAAATAAATTTATCATGCCACATTTAATTATCTTTATTTTCGTAATAATTATTGGTAGTTTCATTATGTTATTTATATAGAGAATTTTGTTTTAAGGTTTATTCATGAAAATACTTTCTTGCAATTCAAATTTGCCCTTAGCTGATTCAATTTCAAAAGAATTAAATTTAAAACTTGTGAATGCGGAAGTTAAAAGATTCTCTGATATGGAAGTTTTTGTTGAGGTCAAGGAAAACGTTAGAGGTGAAGATATGTTTGTCATACAATCAACCTCATATCCTGCAAATGATAATTTAATGGAATTACTAGTTACATTAGACGCACTAAGGAGAGCAAGTGCAAAAAGAATAACGGCTGTAATTCCTTATTTTGGCTATGCAAGGCAGGATAGAAAGTCAGGTCCAAGAACACCGATTTCCGCAAAACTTGTAGCTAACTTAATAACTTCAGCTGGTGCAGATAGAGTTCTTACAATGGATTTGCATGCAGGACAAATACAAGGCTTTTTTGACATTCCCACAGATAATCTTTTTGCAGCACCAGTTTTTGTTAAAGATATTAAAGATAGATATTCAGATGTCCCCACTATAGTTGTTTCCCCAGATGTTGGAGGAGTATTAAGAGCAAGAGCTATAGCAAGAAGAATTAATGCTGGACTTGCAATTATTGATAAAAGAAGAGAAAAACCTGGTGCATCTGAAGTTATGAATATAATAGGTGATGTATCTAAACATCATTGTATTTTAGTCGATGATATTGTTGATTCTGGTGGTACATTATGCAATGCAGCTGAAGCTTTAATTTCAGCTGGAGCTATTTCTGTTGATGCATATGTGACACACGGTGTGCTGTCGGGATCTGCAGTGTCTAGAGTCCTTAATTCACCTTTGAAAAATTTAGTTACAACTGACTCTATTCAAGCAACTGAGCCAATCAAATTAGCATCAAATATTAGACAAATTTCAATAGCATCTATACTTGGAGAAGCTATAAGAAGAGTACATACAGAATCTTCAGTATCAAGTTTGTTTGATTAATTAATATTTTTCTTTTCATTTTAATAATAAAAGGTTATTAATTCTTACTTATTGCACCCCTGGAGGCAATTAATTATTTATGGAGTTTTTAAAAAATGGAAGCAATTGATTTAAAAGCAAATCTAAGAGACAAGGTTGGTAAGGGGTCTGCCAGATTTGCTAGAAAAAATAATCTTATACCAGCTGTTATTTATGGCAATAAAGAAAAACCAATACCAATTTCTTTAGAAAAAAAAGAATGGTATTTTTTAATGCAAAAGCCTGGTATTTTTGGACAACTTATTAATATTGAAACCAAAGACGGAAAACACTTTGTTTTACCAAGAGATATCCAATTTCATCCAGTAACGGAAGATACTTTACATATTGATTTTTTAAGAGTCACAGACAAATCTTACGTTAATGTGGGTATTACAGTTGAGTTTATAAATGAAGATAAATGTAATGGTATTAAATTCGGCGGAGTTTTAAATGTAGTAAGATCACAAGTTGAATTAAATTGCCCAGCCACAGCTATTCCAGAAAAAATTACTGTTGATTTAGAGGGTTTGAATGTTGGTGATACTATACATATTAGCTCTATAAATTTACCTGAAAACTGTACGCCAACTATAACAGATCGTGATTTTACAGTAGCTACTATCGCTGCTCCAAGAGGCGGTATGTCTGATGCTGACGAAGATGAAACAACAGAAGAGCAGTCAACAGAGGAAACTGAAGAAAAAACTGAGGATAAGAAAGAAGAATAGTATACATATATGTATCTTTTAGTTGGATTAGGTAACCCAGGTACAAAATATTGCTATAATAGACATAACATTGGCTATATGGTCATTGATCATTTAGCAAAAAATTATGAGTTACCTAGTTTTAAAAAAAAAACTAAATCTTCTTTTACTTTAGGTTTAATAGAATCATATAAAGTTATACTACTAAAGCCTACTACTTATATGAATTTATCTGGTGAAAGTGTATTAGAATTAAAATCTTTTTATAATATTGATATAGATAATGTATTTGTTTTTCACGATGAAATAGATCTTAAATTAGGTGAAATTAAGGTTAAAAAAGGTGGCGGACATAATGGGCATAATGGTCTAAAATCGATAGACAATCTTATAGGAACATCATACCACAGAATTAGAATAGGAGTTGACAGACCTATTGTTGACAGAATAGAAAACAAAAGAGATATTGTTTCGAAATGGGTTTTAACTGACTTTACTGAAATTGAAAAAGAGAATATAATACAAAAAAATTTAGTCTTATATCAAAGAATTTAGTAAATCTCATTTCAAAAGAATTTGAATGTTTTAATAATAATAAATAATTTTTTTTAGGCTTATAAATGGGATTTAAATGTGGAATTGTTGGGTTACCAAATGTTGGAAAATCAACTTTGTTTAATGCATTAACTCAAACAACATCAGCTGAAGCTGCAAATTATCCATTTTGCACTATAGAACCAAATGTTGGTAATGTAATTGTCCCAGATGATAGACTAGATAAATTAGCAAAAATTGCAGAATCAAAAAATATAATTCCTACTCAAATTCAATTTGTAGATATTGCAGGTTTAGTTAAAGGAGCTAGTAAAGGAGAAGGTCTTGGGAATCAGTTTTTATCACATATTAGAGAAGTTGATGCTATATTACATGTTTTAAGGTGCTTCGAAGACAAAGAAATTACTCATGTAAATAATAATATAGACCCAATTTCAGATAAGGAAATAATTGATACAGAGCTCATACTTTCAGATTTAAATAGCTTAGAAAAACAAATGAATAATCTAAAAAAGAAAATACGCACAGAAGATAAAGAATTAAAATATCAATATGGTGTAATGGAAAAACTTTATAAAGCTCTATCTGATGGAAAAAAAATAAATGAATTATTAGATATAAATGAGAAAGAAAAAGAAATTATAAAAAAATTGTTTTTAATAACTTCAAAACCAGAACTTTTTGTTTGTAATGTTTCAGAGAGTGATTTAGTAAACGGCAACAATTTTACCAAAAAACTCGAGACCAAATTTGGCAATACAAATAGTAAAATAATTTATATTTCAACGCTAATTGAATCTGAAATCTCACAATTAGATAATGAAGATAAAATTGAATTTATAAAGGATCTAGGAATTTCAGAAACAGGTTTGTCAAGATTAATAAAAGCTGGATACAATCTTCTTGAATTGATCACTTTTTTTACAATTGGCCCTAAAGAAGCAAGGGCATGGACTATTGAAAAAGGCATACAAGCTTCTAAGGCTGCAGGTAAAATTCATACAGATATAGAAAAAGGATTTATAAGAGCTGAGACTATTTCAACAACTGATTACTTGAATTGCCAAGGTGAAGCAGGAGCAAAGGAGTCTGGAAAATTAAGGATAGAGGGTGCAGATTATTTAGTTAAAGATGGTGATATTTTCAATTTTAGATTTAATGTTTAAGGTGGAAGAAAAATGAACGAAACTATAGAATTAAAAACTCTAGATAATCATAACTTTAATGCTTTTATTTCACGTCCAGAAACTAAACCAAAAGGAGGATTAGTTGTAATTCAAGAGATATTTGGTGTAAATGAACACATACGCGAAGTTTGTAAAAAATTTATGAAAGAAGGTTATTTAACTATTGCTCCCTCATTGTTTGATCGAGAAAGCAAGAATATAGAACTTGATTACACCAAAAATGATATAAATAAAGGAAGAATTCTAAAAGAAAAATATAATTCATTATCCTTGAATGAAATCAAATCCTCGATTGAATATGTGAAATCAGCTGGAAAAGTTGGCGTTGTAGGTTATTGTTGGGGTGGTTCTTTAGCTTATAGATCTGGCTGTGAATTAACAAATATAAATTGTTCAATTGCTTATTATGGTGGAGATATACCTAAGTCTAAATTAATTACAAAATGTCCTTCTATGTGTCATTTTGGTGAACTAGATAGTGGCATACCTATTGATGAAGTTCTTAAATTTAAAAATAATAATCCAGAAATTAAAATATTTACTTATCCAGCTGACCATGGATTTAACTGCGATCATAGATCTCAGTATAACGAGGTTTGTTCAAGGATTGCGTATCAAAGATCAATTGAGTTTTTAAATAAAAACTTAGTTTAATTTTTATTTTTAATTGGTGCCCAAATTTGTCTCATAGAAAAATAAGACAATATGGAAAATACAATCAAAAATAAAATAACTGTGACTCCCAATTGTTTTCTTTCCTCTAACTCTGGTTCAGAGGCCCAAGCTAAAAATGTTGTCACATCAGTTGCCATTTGATCTTTAGATGCTTTAGTACCATCTAGATATTCTACACCATCTTCATATAATGGTTGAGGCATAGCTATCAAATTACCTGAGTAAAATTTATTATAATACATACCTTCAGGTACCTTAATATTTTTGGGTGCTTCTTCATATCCACTTAACAAAGCATGTAAATAATTAGCTCCGTTTGGCCTGGCTTTAATAATTAATGATAAATCTGGTGGATATGCACCACCATTTGCTGCTCTTGCAGCTTGGTCATTTGGATATGGAGAGAGAAACTTGTCACTTGGTCGACCTGGTCGAGTAAACATTTCACCTTCATCGTTAGGGCCATCATTTATTTCAAATTGTGCTGCTATAGCTTTTAATTCATCTTGGTTATATCCCAAAGCAGCTAGATTTCTATATGATACTAATCTCATTCCATGACAACCTGCACAAACTTCTTTATAAACTTGAAACCCTCTTTGAGCAGAAGCCTTGTCAAAGGAACCAAATATAGTTGAAAATGACCAATTTTTTTCCGGGTATTCAATCTTAGAACCAGCAGCAAAAACTTTTCCAAAAAGAAAAAAATGAATTGGTAAAATTATTATTACTAAAAATTTTAAAAATTTCATTTATTTTTTCTCTCTCATTGCCATAACTGTACTAGCATTACTAGAAGCTGTAATTATAGGTGTCGATATAGAAACAGGAAGTGGTCTTGTGCTTTCTATTCTAGGAAGTAATGGAAGTATAATTAGAAAGTGAAAAAAGTAGTAAGCTGTAGCTATTCTCGAAAGAATAACGTAGATACCCTCTGCAGGTTTAGCTCCTAAATAACCTAGAGCAATACAATCAATTACCAATATCCAGAAAAATAATTTATACAAAGGCCTAAACTGACTTGATCTAACAGATGATTTATCTAACCAAGGTAATACAAATAAGACCATTATTGCACCGAACATAAACAAAACACCACCTAGTTTATCAGGAATAGCCCTTAAAATTGCGTAGAAAGGTAAGAAATACCATTCTGGAACGATATGCGCAGGTGTAACCATTGGGTCTGCAGGAATATAATTATCTGGATGCCCCATAAAATTTGGGAAAAAGAAAACTGCTGCTGCAAAAATTGTTGTGAATACAGACAACCCAAATAAATCTTTAATAGTATAATATGGATGAAAAGGAACTGTATCTTGTTTACCTTTAACATCTATTCCAATAGGATTATTTGAACCAAATCGATGAAGTGCTACTAGATGTAAAATTACAACACCAACAATTACAAAAGGTAAAACAAAATGTAATGAAAAAAATCTATTCAAAGTTGGATTATCAACTGAAAATCCTCCCCATAACCATGTTACTATACTTTCACCTACCAATGGTATAGCCGAAAATAAATTTGTTATAACAGTAGCTCCCCAAAAACTCATTTGTCCCCAAGGTAAAACATAACCCATGAAAGCAGTTGCCATCATTAGTAATAAGATTAAAACACCTAGTATCCATAAAATTTCTCTTGGCGCCTTATAGGATCCGTAATACAAACCTCTAAAAATATGTATATAAACGACAATAAAGAAAAAACTAGCACCGTTCATATGGATATATCTTAACAACCACCCATGATTAACATCACGCATTATTCTTTCAACAGAATCAAAAGCATAATCGACGTGAGCTGTATAATTCATTGATAAAACTATACCTGTTATTATCATTGTAACCAATGTTATTCCAGCTAAAGATCCAAAGTTCCAAAAATAATTCAAATTTTTTGGTGTTGGATATTCATTTAATTCATGATTCATAAAAGTAAATATTGGCAACCTGTAATCTATCCAATTTACTACAGGATTTTTAAACTTGGGTTTAGACATATATTGATTAACTCCTAATTATACTATCCAATTTTAATTAATGTATCTGACAAAAAAGAATATTTTGGAACTTCTAAATTTGTAGGTGCAGGACCTTTTCTAATTCTTCCAGAATGATCATAATGTGAACCGTGACATGGACAGAACCAACCTCCATATTCACCTTTAACATCTCCTGACTTTTGTCCCAGTGGTACACAACCTAAATGAGTACAAACGCCGACAAGAACAATATACTTATCATTTTGAACACGTTCATCATCTGTTTGAGGATCTCTTAATCCATCAAGAAGTTGATCTTTTGCAGATGATATTTCTTCCTTTGTTCTATGTCTTATAAAAACCGGTTTACCTCTCCATTTTACTGTTATAGATTGACCTTCTTCTAGGGCTTCTAAATCGACTTCTGTAGAAGCTAGTGCCAAAGTATCTGCAGCTGGATTCATTTGGTCAATAAGTGGCCACACAAAAGAGGCAGCACCAACTGCTCCTAAAGCATAAGTTGACACTTGTAAAAAATCTCTTTTATTTTGATCTTCCGGGGTATTTTTTTTTGTCATGATTATTGAACTACCTTATATATTATATATAACTCGTCTGTAAATTATTTCTAGTAAAAATTTAAAAATTTTGATTTTTATTCCCATCTTACATTCGGGGGCAAACTCATCAAAATTGCTTCAGTGTTTCCACCTGTATTAAGTCCAAAAACGGTCCCTCTATCATATAATAAATTAAACTCCACATACCTTCCTCTTTTAACGAGTTGAATATTTTTTTCTTTATCATTAAAATTTTTATCAACTCTTTCTTCGATAATTTTTGAAAATGAAGTTAAAAAAGTTTTTCCTACGTCTTTGACAAATTCGAAGTCTGTGTCCCATTTAAAGGTATTTAAGTAATCAAAAAAAATACCTCCTTCACCTCTCGCCTCATTTCTATGCGGGAGAAAAAAATAATCATCACACCATTTTTTATAGTTTTTATAATATTCCTTATCATATTTATCGCACATAGATTTAAGTTCTTTATGAAAAAAAATTGCAGATTTTTTATCTGGCAACATTGGGGTAAGATCACACCCTCCTCCAAACCAAAATTTTCTATTTTCACCTAAACCTGTTACTAAAAACCTTGTATTCATATGAGCTGCTGGTACAAAGGGATTATTCATATGTGCGACAACAGAAATGCCACTTGCCCAAAAATCACCTGTTTTTTCAGCACCAGGGATCTGACTCTTAAATTTATCTGAAAATTTTCCATAGACCGTAGAAATGTTTACGCCAACTTTCTCAAACACATCCCCTTTCATAATAGAAATAACCCCTCCACCTCCTCCATCTCTATCCCATTTCTTTTGTGTAAAAATTGGAGATTTTACCTCAGTTACTTTCTCAGAATTATTATTTTTTATTTTAAAATTGTACTCAATTTTTGTAAAATCATTACAAATTTGATCTCTTAAATTAACAAACCAATTTTCAGCTAAAGTTTTCTTCTTATCAATCTCTGTGTTTTGATTTATAGGAGGTTGATTTAAAATATTTTCTATAAGCTTTTTTTTATTTATCATTATAAATGAATTTCTGTTTTGAAGATTATTTAACCTATTTTCATTTTTGAAGCAAAAATCAAAACTTTTCAAATACAAAACTTTCAATATTTAATTTTTTTAATATTGATATAGTATTTTCTTTATAGTGATAACTGAAAGCTTTTTCAATTTCATTAGATATTTTCTTATGTTTCAGGTTCGAGATTAAATTTCTATTTTTTAAAAAAAAACTTCATATATTCACTTGGGTAAACTGGAGATTTAAATAATGAACAAAATCTGATAAAACGTATAATACGAAGATTATCTTCCAGGCACTTTTTCTTAAAATTACCAATGAAAATTATTTTTGAATTCTCTAAGTGTTCTAATCCATTATTAAAATCATATACTTTTTGGCTGCTATCCATGTAAAGAGCATTGAAGGTTAAATCTCTTCTTAAACAGTCTTTCATAATTGATTTCACATATCTTACTTTTGTGTATCTGCCATCTTGTTTAAAATCTTCTCGTAGTGATGTAAGGGTATATTCTTTATTATTTAATTTTATGATTAACACTCCAAAGTTGATATATGAGCTAATAAATTCTAATTCATTAGTTTTCAGAATATCAACTAATTCTATAGGGTTAATGTCAAAAACAAAATCTATATCATTTATTTTTTTTTTTAAGAAAAAATCTCTTATAGCGCCACCGACTATCCATATATTGAACTTATTTTTTTCCGCTAAGTCAAAAATTTTAAAAACATCATCATTTTTAATATGGCTAAATAAATTAATAGACTTTATTACAGTTTTTTCCATTTATTTATTTAAATTTTCCCTTTTCAATTTTTCCATCAATAATTTTTGGTGGGGTATATTTAAGATTAATATTATTATGAGGCTCAAAATATAAAAAAGAAAATATGATAGTTGTTATAAAAAAAATAACACTTGTTAATAATCCCAAATAATTTGCATTTTTTATTTTAAGTCTTTTTAAAATTTTACTTAATAAATAAAAAATTACTGATGATCCAAGTAAACAAATTAAAATTATTATATATCGTTGCATGGAGGATATTCCCTTAAATTAAACCCGGCTGATAAAGTGACTAATAATCTAGCTGTTAAACCCCAGATATTTTCATTTTTATATTTTACTTTCCAAGTCATGTTCATCAATGAATTTTCAGGTGCTTTAATTCTAAAATGATTTATAGGACTTAATAATTCTTCTGCATCAGCAATAAAAATTTTTTCTATTTCATTTAAATCAGGCTTCAATGTTTCTTCTAAAGAAACATTATTATTTAATTTTGAAATTATTGGCTTCACTTTATAACCTGTTCCTGTATAAAAAAAGGGTAATTCTCCTAAAATTTCTAAATCTGAATTCTTTAAATTAATTTCTTCGTAAGTTTCTCTTACTGCAGTTGTTTTCAAATTATTATCAAAACTCTCTTTTTTTCCTCCTGGGAAAGCAATTTGACCAGAGTGTTTTCTAAGATTATTTTTCTTTTTAATTATAATTAATTGGTTCTTATTCTGAAGGTTATCTATTGAAAAAATTATCATGACTGCTGCTAACATAAATTCTTTACTATCTCTTTTTATATCTCCAGCAATTTTACAATTTTGAATACATTGTTTAATTTGATTTAAAGAAAACATCATTCATTTAACATAAAATAAATTATTATTACTTGCACTATTATTATAGTATGAGTTTAAATTAAACTATGTATATTTATTTACCTATTGCAGAACAGCCTATCAATGCTTTTATTGTTTTAGGAATAGGTTGGTTAGTTGGAATAATAATGGGAATGGTTGGAATTGGAGGAGGTTTCTTGTTAACCCCTCTAATGATATTTTTTGGAATTCCTTCGCCTGTTGCCGTTGCCTCAGTTGCTAATCAATTAGTTGCACCTTCAGTATCAGGCGTTCTTTCGCATTGGAAAAGTGGAAATGTAGATTTTAAAATGGGTACAATACTACTTGTTGGTGGTGTTATTGGCTCTTCGATTGGCGTATTAATTTTCAACATTTTGAATGCTATTGGACAATTAGATTTAGTTATAAAATTATCATACGTTATATTCCTTGCAATTATAGGTTCACTGATGTTTATAGAATCTTTTAAACTAATTATTCAAACTAAAAGAGGTAAAGCTACTAGAGGTAAACTTCATCAGCATAATTGGTTACACGGATTACCATTTAAGACTAGATTCAGAAAGTCAAAACTTTATATATCTATTATTCTACCTCTAATAATAGGAGTTATTGTTGGCATTTTAGCTGCGTTAATGGGTATAGGTGGCGGCTTTATTATTGTCCCAGCAATGATTTATTTACTTGGAATGCCTACTTCATTAGTAATAGGAACCTCTTTATTCCAAATCATATTTGTTGCTGCCAATACTACAATTTTACAAGCCTCACAAAATCAAACGGTTGATATTGTTCTAGCGCTCATATTACTAATTGGGTCTGTAATAGGAGTACAAATAGGTTCTAAATTTTCAAACTTAATGAAAGGTGAACACTTAAGGCTTTTTCTTTCGTTTATAATTTTGTTAGTTGGTTTTAAATTAATTTTAGACCTTGTTACAATTCCATTAGATATTTTTTCAATTAGCGTAATTCAATGAGAACTTTAATCAAAAACATTCTCTTAATAATTATCATTGCTTTAAACTCTTTTACAGTTTTTGCTAAAGACAATTTAGTAACAGATTTATCAGAAAGTACGGTAGAAATTTCTTCAACATTTTCAGGTGCTGATATATTACTTTTTGGTGCTTACGACGGACAAAAGAGATGATGATATAATTGTGGTGGTATCTGGTCAAAAAGGAAATATAAAAGTTGATAAAAAATCCAAAAAATTCGGAATATGGATGATTACAGAAAGCATTAAATTCTCAAATGTTCCTAAATATTACTACATAGCCTCAAATAGAAAAATTGAAGAAATTACAAATAAAAGTGAGATTAAAAAAAGAAAATTAGATTTTAATAATTTTGAACTAAAGAACAATAAAATCGATTATAAAAATTTAGATAAAAAATGGTATGAAGCACTTAAAAGAAATATGAAAAAAAAACAATTTTGGAAAATTGAAGAAAATTCAATTAAATTAAATAAAAACACCTTATTTAGAAAAACTCTATCTCTACCTTCAAACGTTTCTACAGGAATGTACATTGTTAAAATATTACATTATAGAAAAGGTAACCTTATTTCTCAGGAAGAAAGCAAGATTAAAATTGATAAAACTGGGATAAGCGCGAATATATATAATATAGCTCAAAATTTTTCTGCAATTTATGGTATTATTGCTGTTATAATAGCATTATTTTTTGGTTGGTTTACAAATTTTATTTTTAGAAGAATTTAATTATGAAAAATAAATCTAAATATAAAACGCATAAAAGAATATTTTTAGTTGTAGCTGATAACACTTCTGAAATGCATCAAGCTTTATATTATGCAGCAAGAAGGGCTGCAACTGCAAATGGAGAGGTTGCTTTATTTAGATGTGTTGAACCATTAGAAGGTCAATTATGGGGTGGTGTTAGTAACATCATGGAAAATGAAGCCGAACAAGAAAGTAAACAATTACTTCATGAGCTAAGTTCATACTGTGAAAAACTGGGAACAAATAAACCAAAAACTTATTTGAAAAAAGGTAACACCTCTGATGAGTTAATTAAATTAATCAATACTGAAAAGAGAATAACAGTGCTCGTCCTTGGAGCTTCCATAGAGACTGGAAACCCAGGGCCACTGATAAACTTTGTAATGAACGCAAGTTTTGAGAGTCGAGTCCCAATAACAATAGTGCCTGGAAATTTGACTGATGAACAAATCGATGATCTAATTTAAAAAAAAGTTGATTTTATTTCACTTCAGTTTATCAAGTAATTATGAGAAAAATTTTTCAACTAAACATTAAATTATTAACAATTATATTATTTACAATTATGTCTACAAAAACAGTTAAAGCTTCAAAATCAAATTTTATTACTCTAAAAACTTCTAAAGGTTCAATAATTATAAAAACCTTACCAAAAATAGCACCCAATCATGTAAAGAGGATAAAAGAACTTGTCTCATCTGGATTTTATAACGGAATTATTTTTCATAGAGTTATAGAAGGTTTCATGGCTCAAACAGGTGACCCACTTGGAAATGGAACAGGCGGATCCGGTAAAAATTTAAAAGCTGAATTCTCTGACTATAAATATAAATACGGTACTGTTGGCATGGCTAGATCAATGAACCCAGATAGTGGAGATAGTCAATTTTTTATTTGTTTTGATGGCTGTGGTCATTTAACGGGTCAATATACTGTTTGGGGACAAGTTGAAACTGGAATGGAAGTGGTTGAAAAAATTGAGATTGGGGAACCTCCTTCTAATCCAGATCAAATAATTGAAGCTTTTGTTGGTAAAAAGAAAACTAAATAGTTACAACTCTAATTGAATTCGTAGTGCCCTCTATTCCAAACGGCATGCCTGCTACTACAATTATATTCTCATTAACCTTTGCTAGTTTATTTATTTTTATTGTTTCTCGAGCCTCTTTAATTGCTGCTTCATATCCTTGAACTTTACTAAGAAATGACCTTGCACCCCATAATAGAGATAGTTTTCTTCTAACTATATTTTCAGGTGTCATTACGATCAAAAGTAAGTCAGGTCGCTCTCTACTAATTCTAAAAGCAGTTTTTCCAGAGGCTGTAAAAGCTACAATAGCTTTTGCATTAACTGTTTCTGCTAAATTTACAGCTGCATTTGAAACAGCATGATATATTGAATTTTCCTTTTTTAAAGCTCTTGGAGAATCGTGTGGGTGTAACTTAATATGCATTTCAGTTGCTTCTAAAATGTTTGACATGGTATTTACTGAGTCGACAGGATATTGACCAACAGCAGTTTCTGCAGATAACATAACTGCATCTGCCCCATCAAAAACTGCAGTTGCTACATCTGAAGCTTCAGCTCTAGTTGGAACTGGAGTATTAATCATTGATTCAAGCATTTGTGTTGCAACAATTACTGGTTTACCTAAAACTCTACAAGCCATTATTATATTTTTTTGGATACCTGGTACATTAGAAGGTGGCAATTCTACACCTAAATCACCTCTTGCTACCATAATGCCATCCGATAATTCAATAATTTGATCTAAATCATTTAGTGCGGATGGTTTTTCAATTTTGGAGATAAGTGGTTTTTTATTTTTAATAATTTTTTTTACATACTTTACATCATCAACTTTTTGAACAAAAGACAAAGCTATCCAATCTATTTCATTTTCTAAAATAAAAGTTAAGTCATTTCTGTCTTTTTTGGTAATAGGTTTTGTATCTAAAATTAAGTTTGGAAGGTTCACACCTTTATTGCTAGAAAGCTTACCACCTACTAAAACCTTTGTTTTTAATATATCTTTTTTTGGATAATACTTTTAATTTTATTTTACCATCATCAATTAATATTATGGATTTTATTTTAATAGATTTATAAATTTCATTGTGTCCTAAGTAAGCTCTTTTTCTTGAACCAATTTCTTTTTCTTGATCTAATATAAATAGATCATTTACTTTTAATTTAACGTTATCTTCAACTTTACCAATTCTGAATTTAGGACCTTGTAAATCTGCTAAAATTCCAAGTTGTGATTTTAACTTAGTTTCTATACGACGTATTATATTTATTGTGCTTAGATGATCTTCATGTGAACCATGGCTAAAGTTTAATCTAAAAACATTAACACCAGCAAAAATAAGTTTTTTTATTTTGTTTTCTGTATTTGATGATGGACCAAGCGTTGCAACTATTTTTGTAGATCTTAAAAATTGAGTGTTCTTCATAATGACTGTATAACACATAAAAACATTACAAAAAAATTAATTATTTGTATTTTCGGCAAGTAAATTGCAATTGCTTCACAACGGAGTAAAATATGGCACAAATAATACCTTTTCCATTTCATAAAATTAAAAATAAAAATAATCATTTTACCGAAAAACATATTTTACATATGATTAAAAATATAAGAGAGAATTATCCCCCCTCACTTTGGAACACGATTTACCAACTGTCAAAAAAAGGACATTTAAATGAATATTTAAATGGTGACGGAGACGCAAAAAAAACTCAATAAATCGTAATTATTTTATTATTTTATAAATTAAAATTTTAGAATATATTTTTAATACTGTGACTTTATATAAATATCCAATTTTATACTCTTTTAGACGTTGTCCTTATGCTATGAGAGCTCGCTTCTCTATAAGGTTGTCAGGAATAAAAGTAGAATTAAGAGAAATATTATTAAAAAAAAAACCTGAAGAATTCCTTAATGCTTCAATTGATGGAACAGTGCCTATATTAGTTATTTCTAATGAAATAATAATTCAGGAAAGCTTAGATATAGTAAATTGGTCTTTAAAATCCAAAGAAGATGGAATTTTTGAATTACATGATCCTGAAAACCTTTTATCATTTTGCGATAATGACTTTAAAATGAATCTAGATCGTTATAAATACCCAACAAGATACGAAGGAATTAATCCTATTCATCATAGAAACGAAAATGTTAAATATCTAACTCTATTAAATAGTAAATTAAAATATTCAAAATTTCTTTCAAGTGATGAACTTAACTATTTAGATTATTGCATATTCCCATTCGTAAGACAGTTTCGTAATGTAGATCATTTATGGTTTGAAAATTTAAATTTATCTAAACTTAATTATTGGTATTCATTAATTGTAGAAAGTCGTGAATTTAATGATATTATGAAAAAATATAAAGTGTGGGAATCTTCAGACTCTCCTCTTATAACAAATTTTATAACTTAAGGAATGATATGAAAGAAGCGTTTATATGTGAAGGTATTAGAACTCCAATAGGAAGATTTGGTGGAGTATTATCCTCAATCAGAACTGATGATTTAGCTGCATTACCATTAAAAAAATTGAAAGAAGATTTGAAAGATGTTGACTGGGAAAGTATAGATGAGGTTTTTTTTGGGAATGCAAATCAAGCAGGTGAAGATAATAGAAATATTGCTAGGATGGCTTTGTTACTTGCTGATTTTCCTGAAAGTATACCAGGCATAACATTGAATAGATTATGTGCATCGGGCATGGAAGCTGTCATTGCTGGTGCAAGAATGATTAAAGCTGAAGAAGGAGATTTTATAATAGCAGGTGGTGCAGAAAGCATGAGTAGAGCTCCTTTTGTAATGCCTAAGGCAGATTCTGCATTTTCTAGGAATGCTGAAATATATGATACAACAATTGGGTGGAGGTTTGTAAATCCTAAAATGAAGTCAAATTATGGTATAGATTCTATGCCAGAAACAGCTGAAAATGTAGGCTGAAAAATTTCAAATAACTAGACAAGATCAAGATTTATTTGCCTATAGAAGTCAAATTAAAGCAGCGAATTCAATCGACAATGGTAGAATTTCTAAAGAAATTTTACCTGTAACAATAAAACAAAAAAGAAAAGACGATTTAATAGTCAACAAAGATGAACACCCTAGAAAAACTGACTTAGAAAAGCTTTCAAAATTATCAACCCCTTTTAAAAATGATGGTTCGGTAACAGCTGGTAATTCTAGTGGAGTTAATGACGGCGCAGCTGCTTTAATAATTGCAAGCGAGGATGCTATAAAGAAAAATAATTTAAAACCTATTGCTAGAATAGTTAATGCTGCAAGCTCTGGTGTTGAACCTAGAATTATGGGAATGGGGCCTGTTTCAGCAACCGAAAAAGTTTTAAAAAAATCAAATATGAAATTAAATCAAATTGACACCGTTGAAATTAATGAAGCGTTTGCAGCACAAGTTCTAGCATGCACAAGAGAATTAGGAATACAAGACGACGATCCAAGAATAAACCCAAATGGAGGTGCTATTGCCTATGGTCATCCTTTAGGCATGTCAGGAACAAGATTAGTTTTGTCAGCGTCTAAAGAATTAGAGTCAAATAATTTAAAATATGCTTTATGCACTATGTGTGTTGGTGTTGGTCAAGGATCTGCGGTCATACTTGAAAAAGTTTAATTGTTAAATTATTGCTTGCCTATCAAACGATGTCGATTTGAATAATATATATATTTTATCATCTTTTTTGATTTTAAGCTTTTCAAGCTGATATTTTGTTATTCTAATTAACAAGCAATTGAAAATCTTGAGAATTTCCAATCTTTATTATTAATTCAGAAAAAGCTGTATCGTCTTCTCCTTTAATTTTTTCAACATTACCAAACAACTGATTTTCAGTGATACTATCTGAATTAATATTTTTACTTATTAGAATATCTCTAGCCCTAATTCTAACTCTTATCTTTTCTCCAATTTTTTTAAAGTCACCAGGCAAAACAATTTCAAAACCACTTATCAAAATTTTAGTTATATTTAGAGATGAATTTTTTCAAAAATTACACCTTCCAAAATTGAACTACTTTCAAATTTACCAAAGATATTTGTAAATTCCTTTTCTAAAAAAATTTGTGATAATTTTCCACAAGTAACTATTTTTCCTTTTTCTAGGATAATTACATTATCTGAAATTTGAGCTATCTCCTCTACTGAATGAGAGATTATCAAAATTGGAATTTCATATTTTTTATTAATTTCTTTTAATAATGAAAGAACAGTAGCTTTATTTTTAATGTCCAAAGATGACATTGGTTCATCTAGAATTATAAAGTCTGATTTAATAGCTAATGTCCTACATAAGTTTACCAATTGCTTTTGACCGCCAGACAATTGATCAGGAAATTTATTTAAAAATTCTTTTATACCCAAAGACTGAATTATATGCTCTACATCAAGACTTTCAGAATTTGTTTTTTTAATTTTTGATTTTTTTAAAGCAAATGAAATATTTTCCTTAACATTCATATGAGGAATTAACCTTGTATCTTGAAACATTACAGAGATTGGTCTTAAATTTATTTTTGATGGGATATGAGAATCAAAAACATTTCCATTGATATTAACTATACTTTTTAATTGTCTATTAAAACCTGAAATTGAGTCAACTATAGTTGATTTTCCAGATCCTATATGGCCAAGTAAAGTTGTAATTCCACTATCAAACTCATGTTTAAAATCGAATGATAATGCAGAAAAATTTCCATTTATTTCAACATTTATAGACTTCACGATTTTAGTCCAATAGCATTTTTATTATTAATAAAATATATGACAAACAATACAAAGGTAGAAAATAATATCAGAAATAATGATAAAACATGTGCATTTTGATAACTTAGCTGTTCAACATTATCATAAATTGAAATAGATAAAACTCTTGTTTGCCCATCTATATTTCCACCTACCATAAGTACAATTCCAAATTCTCCAATAGTATGTGCAAAAGATAATATAAAAGAAGTAAGAAAACCTTTCTTACACATAGGTAATAAAATCTCAAAAAAGATACTTGATTTACTAGAACCCATATTTGTACAAGCTTGAATTAATCGCTTGTCTACTTTTTCAATTGAGTTTTGTAGGGGTTGTATCCAAAATGGTAAAGAATAAATAATTGAAGCTAATACCAAACCCTGAAACGTAAAAGCTAATTGTTCACCAGTTAATAAAATAAAAAACTTCCCTAAAATTGTATCAGGATTAAAAAAAACTAAAAGATAAAAACCAATTACTGTTGAAGGTAAAACTAAAGGCAAAGTAAAAATACTTTCAAGAAAAGTATTAAATTTATTTTTTTTATAAGCTAGTAAAAGAGCTAAAGGTGTTCCAATTAAAAATAAAAAAAAGCAAGTAATTAAAGATAGTTTAAGTGTTAAAATTATAGCTGGTAATTCAGCTGTTAGAATTTCAAATACAGTCATGATAATTATTTTTCAATTTATTGTGGCTTTCAATCCATTTTTTTTCAACTATAATTCTAATATTGGAGGTAAATATGCCATATTTAAAAACATCAGATGGAATAAATTTATATTATGAAAAAACTGGATC
The DNA here is from genome assembly GCA_038131545.1 of Alphaproteobacteria bacterium. Taxonomy (GTDB): domain Bacteria; phylum Pseudomonadota; class Alphaproteobacteria; order Puniceispirillales; family Marisalimonadaceae; genus TMED54. The sequence goes on along the minus strand of JAYPPQ010000004.1, from coordinate 456,226 downwards.
CGGTATACCTGTAATTTTTGTTCATGAATTCGCTGGTGATCATAGAAGTTGGGAGCCACAGGTAAATTTTTTTTCAAGAAATTTTACTTGTATAACTTATTCAGCTCGTGGATATACACCATCAGATGTACCTAATGATATCAATATGTATAGTCAAGAAAGAGCATGGCAAGATATTAGAGATATAGTAGAAGGTCTAGATCTTAAAAAAGCTCATATAGTTGGTTTATCAATGGGTGGATTTGCAACACTTCATTTTGGTATCAACTGTCCTAATCTAGCTTTAAGTCTTTGTATTGCCGGTTGTGGATATGGTGCAAAGCCAAAAAATAGTCAAAATGATGAAGGTTTTTCCATAGTCTCAGAAAATACAGCAAAGGATATTTTGAACAGAGGAATGAAAATTGTGGGATCAGAATATGCACTTGGACCTTCAAGGGTTCAATTTCAAAATAAAGACTATAATGGCTGGAAAAAATTTAATGATATGTTAATTGCTCATGACCAAACAGGTTCAGCAAATACACTTTTGGGTGTTCAAAGTAAACGTCCAAATTTATATGATCTAACTGATGAAATTGCGAAAATTGAAACTCCAACTTTAATTATTAATGGTGATGAAGATGATATGTGTATAGAAGTTGGAGTTTACTTAAAAAGAACTATTTCAACTTCTGGACTTTTTGTTGTTCCAAAGACAGGCCATACTATTAATCTTGAAGAGCCTGCTTTATTTAATCAACAATTAGCTAGCTTCTATCAATCAATTGAAAATAAATCTTGGAAAAAAAGAGATGATAGAGCTGAAATAATAATTAATTAATCTCTAAAATTTACATATTGTAATGGAAATTTAATTGACATATTTTTTACCAGTTGAATAGTAGATTGTAGATCGTCTCTTTTTTTTCCAGAAATTCTTAGTTCATCACCTTGAATAGATGCTTGTACTTTCGTTTTAGAACTTTTGATCTCTTTAATGATTTTTTGAGCAATTTCTCTGTCTATTCCCTGCTTTACAATAACTTTTTGCCTAATTGTATTCCCAGACGAAGCTTCCGCTTTTTGAAACTCTAGACAATTAGTATCAATTCCTTTTCTAGTTAAATGCGTTATTAACAATTCTTCCATTTGTTTTCTTTTTAATTCATCATCAGCATTTATAGTAATTTCATCTCCATTTCTTTCAATTCGACAAGAACTACCTTTAAAATCATATCTGGTGGTGATTTCTTTGGTGACACCATCTACACCATTATCAACAGAAGGTGAATCAACTTTACTAACTATATCAAAACTTGGCATAAGTAACTCCTTGAAATATAATTAATATTAAGATAAATGATTATTAAGATAAAATAACTAATTATTTTTTAAAATGTATATTGCACTTAAATTTTTCTTACTTTTAATTTTAATTTTTTCATTTATTTTATTTTATTCGATTATTGGCGTGTTTGCACTAATTCCTTTTTGGATTATATGTGGTTTAATTGACGTATCACGACACAAAACAATGGAATTAAAATTAATAAAAGAATACTTCATTGGTAAAGGTATCTTAACATTTCTAATATCTCCTCTAAATTTATTTGCTGACTTAATTTCTCATAGGAATCTCCATTCTTTCAAAATTGAAAATTTTCCTGATGAATTTCAAAATGAAATTAACACAGTTAAAAAACTATTTGATCAAAATAAAAAGAAAATTGAAGAAAGATTTAGTCAAAGTGAGGATAACAGAACAATGTTATTTTATAAATGGTATGGAAAAAATTTAGATGAAAGTATCAATGATTTTACAAAAGATTTTAAATACATAAAAACTATAGGTGTCTCTTTATTTAGAGAAAAAACATCAACTTCAAGACATTTTGGACCATTAAGATTGACCTATAGATTACTATACAATTTTAACAAAGTTAAAAAAAATGGATCTTATATTGAAGCTGACGGCACAATAAATATTTGGAAAAATGACCCTTTATTTATTTTTGATGATACTTTAATTCATCAAAGTTTTAATCAAGAGGATAATCTGAGATATTGCGCTTTTATTGATATTGTAAGACCAAGCTACTCAAACTTAATTATAATGACATTATTAAATTCTGTAGGTTTCCTTTTAAAAAAATCTCGAGGTATTTTTTATAAAAACTGGAAAATGATATAAACTAAGGTACAAGTATCTGCCTAACAACTTTACCAGAATCTAATTTATCAAAACCTTCATTTAATTGATCAAAGCCTATTTTATCATCAATTAATTTATCTACTGGTAATCTTCCTTGCTTGAATAAATTTAAAAATCTAGGCACATCTCTAACAGGAACACATGACCCCATATAACTTCCTAAGATAGATTTTTCTTGAGCTACTAAATCACTATGATTAAAACTGAATTGAGTATTTACCGGAGTTAATCCAGCTGTTACGACTGCACCACCATATCTAATTATTTTATAAGCAGAATCCATTGCGGACATAACACCTGCAAGATCAATTGCAAAATCAACTCCTCCATTCGTTGTATCTAATACTTCTTCAACAAAATTTTCGTTTTGTGGGTTCATACAATGAGTTGCACCTAATTCTTTTGCTTTTGAAAATTTTGTTTCATCAATATCTATTCCTATAATCGTTTCTGCTCCACCAAGCTTTGCACCCATTATTCCATTCAAACCAACTCCACCTAATCCCAATATTGCAACCGAATCTCCACCTCTTATTCTAGCTGTGTTTATTACAGCCCCTACTCCTGTCATTACAGCGCAACCAAATAATGCAGCATCATCTAAAGAAATTGACTTTTCAATTACCACAACAGATCCTCTATCAACTACCGCATACTCAGACATACAAGAAATACCAGTGTGATGATTTAATCTCTCACCATTTAAAGATTTTAATCTACTTCCTCCAGACATTAATTCACCTTTTCCTTTTGTAGCTGCTGCTAATTCACAAACCTGTGGCCTTCCCTCAAGGCACCTTCTACATCTTCCACAACTAGGTGAAAATTGAAACACAACATGATCACCAACTTTAATATCATTGATTGCATTTCCAGTTTCTACGACTTCTCCTGATCCTTCATGACCAATCACAAGAGGAAGTGGCATTATTCTAGAACCATTTATTACAGACAAATCAGAATGACAAAGTCCTGCGCCTTTTACTTTAACAAGAACTTCATTATCTCTTGGATTATCAATTGAAATTTCTTCAATAGATAAAGGCTTACTATTTGCAAATGGTTTTTCACAGTCATTTTTTCTAATTACTGCAGCCTTACATTTAATTGTCATAATTACCTCTTTTTTTAATTAATTTTCACAGGGTGACCATGTGGAGTACTTAAAAAAGCGTCTTTCCATTTTTGTTTAGTAATATTTAAGTTAGATTGATCCACAATATCTTTTTTGATTATCAAGTTTTCTAATGCCTTTATCCATGAAAAAAAATAATCATCACTACCATTTTGTTTTTCAGTCTTATCTATCTTAATTTGATCAGCTAGTGCTTTTGAAAACTCACTCCATTCAAAAACTTTATTTTCAGATAAAGATACTGTTATAGCAAAAATTTGACCATGCCATGGTTTTTCAAATGATTTAAAGTTAAAATCATTTTGATTTATCATATTAAATAACTTTCCCACAAATCAATACAAATAGAATCTTTTTGATTACCATCTTTATCGCCCCATAATTCAGTAGATAAAAATTCAACAGTGTAAAGATGTTCTGGTGAATCTCCTAAATCATGAGCACTAGCATCTGGTAAAACGTGACCTTTGTGATGTAGAATAACTTTTCCTTTTTTTCCTCTGGCATAAATAGGCAATCTTGTATGTCCTCCAATTATATTTTTGTTAGGACTGTAATTTATTGTTCTTACCTCTTGGCCAACCTTAAACTTTGGAGAATCGAGTACCTCTCTTGCTGAAGGACCACCTCTACCTAAGGTGATCGCAACATCTTTTGCTTTTAAAACGTCCTGATGCTCATCTGTAACTTGGCTAACTTCTAAATTATCTTCCTTTGCCTTTTTTGTGATTTCAATTAAATCATTTTTGTTTATTAATCCTCTTTCGACCAAAAGGTTAATTAATGCTGAAGACCATTTTTCATAATAATCAAATTTTGCATAATCTTTTGGAGGAAGTGACTCTCTAAAAAATCTACTTTTATCTATACTCCACTTTCCAACCGAAGCAGATGCAACTGTTATAGCAAAAGCTTTTGCATGCCAATCTGTTTTAAATACAGGTTCATCATCAACAACCTTACCATCAATTTTTTTTAATGGTATCGGGCCATCCCCAAATCTTCCTCCCATATCATGTATTCTAGTCACTTTGGCGTCTCCGGTAATCCAGTTCCAATCATTGAGTTACGAGTAACAAGACTTTCAAGTTCATTTTCAGATAAGTGTTCTGTTCCAACTGGTCTCATTGGCAAAACTAAATATCTCATTTCTGAAGTTGAATCCCAGACTTTTATTTGTGTATTTAAATCTAATTCTAAACCAAATTCTTGTAAAACCTTTCTAGGTTCTCTGACTGTTCTAGATCTATATTCATCAGACTTATACCATGTTGGTGGAATACCCAATACAGGCCATGGATAACAACTACATAATGTACAAACCACAACGTTATGAACCTCTGGTGTATTTTCAACAACAACCATGTGTTCTCCTTGTCTTCCTGTATAACTAAGTTCTTCAATTGCTTTAGTAGCATTTTCTAAAAGCCTTTTTTTATATTCTGGATCAACCCAAGCCTTTGCAACTACTTTAGCTCCGTTTCTTGGTCCAATCTTATTTTCATAAGTATCGATTAATTCATTAACTGTATCAGAGTTTATAATGCCTTTATTTAACAAAAGTGTTTCAATAGCTTTAACTCTTAATTCTGGCTCTTCGGGTAATAAGCTATGATCATGATGATGGTGATCATCGTGATTATGTTCTACATTTTTTTTATCAGACATGATTATGGCTCCAAAACAATTCTTCCATCTACATCTCCATTTCTAAGTTTTTTCATAGCATCATTTGCTGTATTAAGATCCTGTTTAGTAACTTTAATTAATTCTACATTTTTTGAATTTATTAATTCAACTAATTCTTTGAGCTCTCTCAATTCTCCAACATAAGAACCTTTAATGTTGATTGATCTCATAGGAATAAGTGGTAATGAAATTGACAAAGAACCACCATATAATCCTACAATTACAATTGTTCCACCTTTTTTGACAATTGATAAAGCTAAATTTGCAGTTTTTTCATTTCCAACAAAATCTATTACTCCAGCAATTTTTCCGTTAAAATCATTTAAGTTTTCAAGCATTTCTTCTGGAGAAAAGCAATGTTTAGCTCCATTACTTCTAGCATTTTCTCTCTTAACTGGATCTGTATCGACAACTATTATTTTTGCATCATGAATATGTGGTAATAGTAATATACCATTTGTTCCTACACCACCAGCTCCTATCAAAACTATAAATTCATCATTTGTCGGTTTTTGGAATTTTTTTTAAAGCGCTGTATGATGTTAGTCCAGAACATGCATAAGGCGCTGCTTGAGCTGGATCTAGTTTGCCGTAAGGCACAAGATACCTTTCATGAGGAATTATAATATGACTTGAATATCCTCCATTTAATCTTGCGCCCAGGTATTTTGGGGCTTCACATAATGTTTCATTATTTTCTTTACAAGCATTACATTCTTGGCAACCTATCCAAGGAAAAACTATTCCTTTATCACCAACACTAATATCTTTAACATTCTCTCCAATTGAAAGAACTTCACCTGTAATTTCATGGCCAGGTGTGAATGGTAGTTTTGTTCCTCTATCAGCAAGAGTAATTCTTTTTCCATTTCCTAGATCAAAAAATCCATCAGTTAAATGAATATCACTATGACAAACACCACACGCAATTATTCTTATCAATACCTCTGTTCCTTTTGGAACTGGATTTTCATATTCTTTTAACTCTAATGGTTTTCCAAATTCTGTTACTTGATAAGATCTCATGACTTCCTCCATATAAAATCTATCAAATCATTTAAGAAGATACTATTAAATAATCTATTTAATGGCAGTTTCTACAAGAGTTCTACTATCAATTCCAAAATGCTCGTATAGTTCAAATGAATTTCCAGTTTGTCCAAATTCATCTACACCTAGTGGTTTTAAGGGGTTTCCATTTACACCGGATAACCATGATAAAGTCAAAGGATGACCATCCATAAGAGTAATTATATTGCAATCACTTGGTAAATCTTTGAATAAATTTTCAATATGAGATAGATGGTTTAAATTATTTTTATTATCATAAGACTTTTTCCAATCTGAAAATAAAAGATCTGATGATGTTATTGATAAAATTCCAAAATCTCTTTCTTTTTCTCCCAAAACAATTGATGCTCTAATAACTTCTTCAGCAACTACTCCTTGATAGGCAATAATAAATTTTGGACTAGGCCCAGGTTTCCTTAACCAGTAACCACCTTTAACAACATTTTCAATTTCTTCGTTATTTAAATTTCTATTTGGTTGATCTAAAGATTTTGTACTTAATCTTAAATAAACTGACCCACCATCTTTTTCATCCTGCAAATAATTAAAACTATGATCTAAAATCACTTCTAATTCATCTACAAATGCCGGTTCATAACTAATTAAGCCAGGTTGACCTATTCCAATTAATGGTGTTCCTACAGATTGATGTGCACCACCTTCAGGCGCTAGAGTAATTCCAGATGGTGTTGCTACCAACAAAAATCTAGCGTTTTGATAACATGCATAATTCAATGCGTCTAAACCTCTAGATATGAATGGGTCATAAACAGTCCCTATTGGAAATAATCTTTCACCAAAAAATTCATGTGATAAACCAGCTGAACTTAACATTAAGAATAAATTCATTTCAGCTATACCTAGTTCCACATGCTGACCTTCAGGAGAAAATTCCCATTTTTGAACAGATGGAATTTGTCTATTTTTAAATGTATCTTGACTTTCTTCTCTACTAAATAATCCAACTCTATTTACCCAAGGTCCTAAATTCGTAGACACAGAAACATCAGGAGATGTAGTTAATATTCTATTTGAAAATTCACTATTTAACCTTGAGTACTGATCTAATAATTTCCCAAATGCATTTTGTGTAGAGCTTTTGGTCTCATTAAGTGGTTTTAATTTATCTACAGAAATTTTCTCAGATTTAAATCTTCTAAGTCCAGCTTTTTGAAACGAATTATTTATTATATAATTATGAATCTCTTTATTATCTTTTGAAAAATCATTCCATTCCTCACCTTCATTAATTTTCATTTTAGATTTAAAATCATTCATCTGAGATTTTGTCATTAAGCCGGCATGATTATCTTTATGACCTGCAAGAGGTGTACCCCATCCCTTAATTGTATAAGCTAAAAATGCAGTAGGTTTATCATCCTTGATTGAATCAAAAGCATTTTTTAATGATTTAATACAATGCCCACCTAGATTTGCCATCAATTCCAAAAATTCATCATCGGTACGACTATCAAGAAGTTTAGAGATATTGCCTTGATCGCCAATATCATCTAATATTCTCTCTTTGATCGCTTTACCACCCTCAAAAATTAATGCAGAATAAAGTTGATTAGGACAATTATCTATCCATTCTTTTAATTTTTCTCCACCTGGTTCGTTAAATGCATTTAGTTGTAACTCACCATATTTAATTACAACAACATTCCAACCAAAAGATTTAAAAACAGAATCAATCTTTTCCCATAATCCCTCATGAACTACACCATCTAAAGATTGTCTATTATAATCTATAATCCACCAAACATTTCTTAAATCATGTTTCCATCCTTCTTGTAGACACTCATATATGTTACCTTCATCAAGTTCTGCATCACCAACTAATGCAATCATCTTTCCCTTATTTTGATATTTGTTAAATTTTTTCTTCCTAATATAGTCTTGAGTAAGAGAGAGAAAACTTGTCATTGCAACACCAAGACCAACTGAACCAGTGGAAATATCTACATCATCTATATCTTTGGTTCTAGAAGGATAGGATTGTGCGCCATTATAGCCTCTAAAATTTTGTATTTTCTCTAATTTTTGTAATCCTGCCAGATATTGTATTGCATGAAATACTGGACTTGCATGGGGTTTTACAGCAACCCTATCTTCGGGTTTTAAGATATCAAAGTATAAAGAAACCATCATGGAAACCATTGAAGCACAACTTGCTTGATGCCCTCCAACTTTAATTCCATCAAAATTTTCTCTAATATGATTAGCATTATGTATCATCCAACAAGATAACCATAATACCTTTTGTTCAATTTCTTTTAATATTTTAAAATTTTCCATCTTCAAATATTATCATTTGTTAATTAAAATTAATGATCAAATATTGTATTAATTTTATAATTATTAATATATTATGCTATTAAAAATATAAAAATTAGTTTATAATTTTAAAATGGACAAAATAGATAAAAAGATAATTTTTGAACTGCAGAAAAATGGTAGATTATCAAATTTTCAGATCGCCGATAAGGTTGGTTTGTCACCTTCGCCATGCCTTAGAAGAATAAAGAATCTGGAAAAAAAAGGAGTGATTTCTGGATATACAGCAATTGTGAATGAAGAATTGTTTGGACTACCTATAATAGCTTTTGTTTTTGTTCGACTAGAAAACCAGACAGATGCGACTCTCAAAACTTTTGAACAAGGTATAAATCTTCTATCACAAGTTGTAGATTGCTGGCTTGTAACTGGAAATAGAGACTATTTATTAAGAGTAGTGTCCCAAAGCCTAAAAACATATGAAAAGTTTATGCGAGAAGAATTAACTAAAATTAAAGGGATTGCTTCTATTGAAACTAATTTTGCATTGGGTAGTGTAAAAACAAAACAACCTCTCCCAATTAATTGATATTAGCTATACTAACCGGTACACCGAATTCGTTTTTACATACTTCAGCAAGCTTTTTAATACCTTCGTCAATTGCTTTATCAGTTGGGTTAGCAAAGCAAAGTCTCATTTTTTGCTTATTATTTTTATCCATCGACCATTCAACACCCGGATTGATCGCAACTCCTTCTTGTAAGGCAATGTTGTATAACTTTGAAGTATCTACTCCGTCAGGCAATTTAATCCATACGTAAATTCCACCAATAGGTTTTTTATATTCTACAGAATTACCAAAATATTTATCTAAAGCTTCACACATAGTTATAGCTTTTGATTTTAATTTTTGATTAAGTTTAGTTAGATGATCAAAAAAATGATTCTCACAAAACTCAGACAAAACCATTTGCTCTAACCCGCCAGTGCCCGCATCAGTTTTGTAAGGCAAAATCCTAGATAAAATTGGCCAATCTGCAACCAAATAACCTAATCTAAAACCAGGGGCTATAGATTTTGAAAAAGACCCACAATATATTACCCTTTTAGAATCATCTAATGCTCTTATAGAAGGAGGTCTTTCTTCACCCCAAATTAAATCTGCATAACAATCATCTTCAAAAATTGGGATATCATACTTCTTAGCTAAATCTATTAATTTAATTCTTTTTTCTTTTGACATAATTGTACCAGTAGGGTTTTGAATAGTTGGTATTGTGTAAATATACCTTGGGACAATATTTATTGCTTTCAATTCTTCTAAACATTCAGACAATAAATTAACATTCATACCATCATCTTCAACGGGTATACCTTTTATATTTATTCCTAATTTTTCAAGCCTTGAAAAAACACCTCCGTATGAGCCTTCTTCAATAATCACAGTATCCCCTGGCTTCAAAAATGTTTCATTAACTAAATCTAAAGCTTGTAAAGAACCTGAAACAACTAAAATTTCATCTTCAGAACATTTCATTGAAGCACCATTAAGAAGTTTTTTAATTATAAATTTTCTCAAGGGCAAATATCCAAGTGGTCCAGTATAATTATATTTTCCTAAAGTATGACCATGATTTAAGATGACTTTTTTTGAAGCTTCTTCTAATTTTTCAATTGGTATTAAGTCTTCATCATTATGTCCACCGATAAAATTATAAAGAGGAAACCCTGTCCACTTAGCAGAGGCTGGTAAGGCCTCATCATGAAGAAAATTATCAACATTAAACATTTTTTACCTCCGTAAATTAAATCTTAACCAAAATTTTCTATTTTTAAAACCATAGTTTTGTTCTATCTTTTATCTATGAAGGTAATTGAAAATTTAAAAAATAAAGTTAATAAAAATACAAATTTAATTAAAAGAGGAAGATGGATAAATTTAACTTTTATTTTGGGAGTAAATGAAAAAGAATTTATTTTTAAAATAGTTGATGGAAAAATTAATTCAATTTCTCAAAAAAAAGTTGATACTGAATTTGGTATTTTTAAGATATCATCATCTTTAGAAAATTGGGAGAAACATTGGTTAAAAATTCCTCCAAGAGATTTTCATGATTTATTTGCAATGCTTTCAAAAAAGATAATTAAACTAGATGGTGACTTAAAACCATTAATGCAAAACCTTCAATACTTTAAAGACTTAATAGCATCTAATAGAGCAAAAAAATGAACTATTCAAAGATTGAAAAAATTAATGGAAAATATTTAAACCTAAACATTAACAAACAAACCAACAGAATATTTTTTGAAGAAAATGGAAATGGAATTCCTTTAGTATGTTTGCATACTGCAGGATCAGATTCTAGACAGTTTAGACATTTACTTAACAGTAAAGAAATTACAGAAAATTATAGAGTGATTGCTTTTGATCTACCATGGCATGGAAAATCTGATCCACCAGCTAATCATATGGAAATAGAATACAAATTAACAACTAAATCTTACATGAATATAATTATGAATTTTTGTAAGGCTTTAAATTTAAAAAATCCTGTTGTAATTGGCTGCTCTATGGGAGGAAGAATAGCCCTACATCTAGCCTTAAAATACTCAAATTTTTTTAAGGCTGTTATTGCTCTTGAAGGTGCTGATAAACTTGAACCATATTATGATTTATCTTGGCTAAATAGACCAGATGTTCATGGTGGTGAAATTCAAGCAGCATATGTTTCTTCACAAATTGCTCCACAAACAAATAAAAACAATAGAGATGAAATTCTCTGGCACTATAAGCAAGGTGGAACTGGAGTATTTAAAGGTGATTTATATTTTTATTGGGAAGATGGAAATTTTGAAAAATCCTCTCATCTCATTGATACAAAAAAATGTCCTGTTTATTTACTCTCAGGTGAATATGACTGTTCGTGCACTCCAGAAAGAACCATTGAAACCGCAAAAAGAATAAAAGGTTCAAAATATAAAATTATGCCAAATATTGGACATTTTCCTATGTCTGAAAATCCAAAATTATTTTTCTCTTATCTATTACCTTTTTTGAAAGAAATTGAAAAACTATAATTAATTGGCTTTTTCTATGTTCCCACAAACACTAATTGCTTGACCAGAAATATTTTTACCTAAATCACTACATAAAAAATAAGCCTGTTCTGCTAAATCTTCATGGGTTACAAAACGTCCTAATGATGCTGCTGATAAAATCTCATCTTTCATTTCTTCAAAAGAAATTCCCCTAACTTTTGCTTTTGCTTCAATAACTTTATCTTGTCTTTCACCCTGAACAATTCCTGGTAAAAGCGCATTAACTCTTATGGCTCTAGGTCCAAGTTCAACAGCCAAACTTTTTGCCATTCCAATTACGCCCCACTTAGTTGCAGCATAAGGTAATCTATAAGCAAATCCTACTCTTCCAGCAACAGACGCAACAGATAGAATTGCCCCACCATCTTCCATTCTTGGAACGGCAACCCTCATTGTTTCAAAATGACTTGTTAAATTCACCTGAAGACATTCTTGCCAACCACCAAGTGTCTGTTCACCTACACCAGCCGTTTCCCCTGCTATTCCAGCATTATTTACAATTATGTTTAAATGGTCTAAATAATCAAACGCACTCTCTACCATTGATGAAATCATTTGAGTTTGACTCAAATCACAAAATATTGCCTTTATATTTTGATGGTTCTTATTCACCATATCTACAGCATCTTGATTTATGTCACATACAAAAACCTTAGCTCCTGATTCTTCGAATTTTTTTGCAATTGCATAACCAATTCCATTAGCTCCAGCTGTAACTAATGCTGTTTTATTTTTTAAAAGATTATTGTAATCCATATTTAAACGATATTTGTTTTATCTTTACCTTTAAGGTTTAGCATTTGTCTCGCTTCATCGGATGTAGCAACTTCTAATGAGAGGCCTTCAAGAATATCCCTAACTCTTTTAACTTGATCTGCATTTTTTTGAGCTAACTTACCTGGGCCATCCCATAATGAATCTTCAAGCCCTACTCTTACATGAGATCCAAGAGATGCACCTGTTGCATTCATCCTCATTTGGGTAGCTCCTGCCCCTACAACAGACCACTCATAATTATCACCAAATAATTTATCAGCTGTTTTTTTCATATGTAAAAGGTTATCTGTATCAGCACCAATTCCACCCATAATACCCATTACAAATTGAATGAAATACGGACCTTTAAGCATTCCTTCTCTGTGGTAGTGATGAAGATTATATATATGCCCAACATCATAACATTCAAACTCAAAACGAGTTCCATTTTCATAACCTAGGGTCATTATATTTTCAATATCTTGAAATGTATTTTTAAATAAAGAAGATTTACTTTTCTCTAGCATTTCAGTTTCCCATTTATGCTGAAATTGATTATGTCTTTTCAACATTGGGAATAAACCAAAATTCATTGTCCCCATATTTAAAGATGCTAATTCAGGCTTAAAATGCATACATGGTTGCATTCTCTCTTCAACAGTCATCTGTGGCCCACCACCAGTTGTTATGTTTATAACTGCATCACATTCTTTATGAATTGTTGGTAAAAACTTATCAAATTCTGCTGGGTCTTGGGTTGGGTGACCGTCTACTTCATCCCTTGCATGAAGATGCAGAATAGCAGCGCCAGCTTTATGTGCCTCTAAAGAATGTTCAATAACTTCATCAGCCGTTACAGGAAGATGTTCGGACATTGAAGGTGTATGAATAGCACCTGTTACAGCACAACTAATAATGACTTTCTTTTTCATCTCTTACTCTCCATTTTCAAGTTTAAGTTTTCTTACCAAGGCAATTAATTGGTTTCTTTTTTTAATTCTATTATCTCTATCAGAAGATTTCAATCTAAGTCTTTGTTCTTTTTCTAATTTCAAAATGTAATCATCAGAATAGTCAGGAACACTATTTTGCTGTTCTGCAAGTTTTTTTATTCCAGGCCTATATCTTGTAAAAGAATCTTTAATTCCACCAGGTGCATTTAGATCCATTATTTCAAATGGGCCTAAAAAGGCCCATCTAATTCCTAAAGCATGTTTTAATGAAATATCAATATCTTCCATAGAAGCATATCCTTCTTCATGAAGTCTGACAGCTTCATTAAGGAGTGCTCCTTGAAGCCTATTTAACACAAAACCTTCAATTTCTTTTTTTAATATAATTGGAATATATTCTGCACTTTTATATATTTTTTTTGCTTTTTCGATTGTAATATCTGACGTTTGTTTACTAGGACAAATTTCAACAAAAGGAACAACGTGAGGTGGTAAAGCTGGATGTGCGACAATGCATCTATCTTTGTGCTTAATTTTACTACCAATTTCAGAAGGCAATAAATAGGAAGATGATGAAGCTAAAATAGTTTCTTTATTTGAAAATTTTTCAAGTTCAATAAAAATATTTTGTTTTTCTTCTAATTTTTCAATAATACTTTCTTGTATAAGAGTTGTATCTTTACAAATTTCTTCAATTGAGTTGCAAATAACTATGTTTGATTTTATTTCATTAAAACTTATGTCTTTAAGTATTGATAAATCTTCGTAAAGACTTTTAACAGTATTTAAAAATTCTTCTCTAACTTTTGTACTACTATCATAAACAAAAACTTTATATTGATTACTTGAAAAACCAAGTGCCCAACTAGCACCAATTAATCCTCCACCACAAATACCAATTTTATCCATAAATAACTCTTAAAAAAATACCGAGCACTTGGCTCGGTATTTTGTATTTAAAATTTAGATAAGGTTAAAGCTATATCTGGATCCCAGATAACCAAACCAAGACCTATAAGCTGAATAATTACAAAAGGAATAACTCCTCTGTAAATACTTACAGTCTTAACCTCAGGGGGCGCTACCCCTTTTAAATAAAATAAGGCAAAGCCAAATGGAGGTGTCAGAAATGATGTTTGAAGGTTAATAGCCATTAACACCAAAAACCAAACTAATGTATCTGTTCTACCCTCATAACCAGTTTCTGTTGTAACATGATCTCCAAAATCTAAATTTGCAACTAATGGTGCAAATATAGGAAGGATAATTAATGTAATTTCTACCCAATCAAGAAAAAATCCAAGAAGAAATGTCATTCCCATGAGTAAAAATAATAAACCCCATGAACCTAAACCAGCCTCTGCAATTAAATCTTCAACTATATAATCTCCACCTAATGATCTAAATACGTATGCAAAACATGTTGCTGATAAAATTATCATAAACACCATTGCAATTGTTAAACCTGAAGAGTGAAGAACACCTTTAAACATTTTATAATTTAATTTACCAGCAATTATAGCTAATAAACTCGCCCCAAAAGCACCTACTGCACCAGCTTCACTTGGAGTAGCCCATCCTAATAAAATAGACCCTTTAATAAGTGCGATTAAAATTACTGGAGGTAAGAAAGCTTTTAATATCATCATTGGTAGCTCACCACCTTTTACATCAAATGCATCTTCTGGTAATGGAGGAGCAACCTTTTTATCAACAGTTGCCCATACCCAAATGAACAACATATAAAGACCAGCTAATATAAGACCTGGTGTTACACAAGCCATGAACAAGTTACCAACTGAAACTTGCATAATATCAGCCATAATAATCAACATAATACTTGGAGGAATTAAAATTCCCAAAGTACCCGAGGCTGCGATTACACCCGTTGCGAGTGCAGGACTATAATTTTGCTTTAACATTGTTGGAAGAGCTAAAGCTGTCATCATAGTAACAGATGCACCTATAATCCCGGTCATAGCAGCAAGAACAGTACCCATGACTGTTACAGCCATTGCTAAACCGCCATTAACTTTTCTAAGTAAAACCTGAGTTGTAAATAAAAGATCATTAGCAATACCACTTCTTTCCATCATTATTCCCATAAAAATAAAACATGGTATCGCTACTAAAATTAGATTTTCAGCTGAAAATCCCCACATTCTTGGAACGAAGTTAAAAAACTCTGCTAACTTAAAAACTCCAAAACCGTAACCTATCAAACCAAAAGTTACAGCTACACCTCCTAAAATAAATCCAACAGGATAACCTATGAAAAGTAATATACCCATTGCAAGAAACATAAAGATGGGTAAATACTCTATTATAATATCGACAAATTCCATAAATCCTCCAGTTATTGTCTTTCAGCTAAATTGTTTTTGTTATTTTGGTAATAAACAATTTTAATTAGTCTTAAACCATATTTTATTAAAATCATTAACAAAGTTGATAATAAGACCATTTTTACAAAATTTTTATCACCTATTAATTGATCATAAATAAGATGAGACACTAATATTGAAGGTGCTATTGAAATTAACACACAACACAACATTACACTTTTCTTAATAGTTAAATGAATTGATGCTAATACGGACAAAGAAAATACTATCCATATTAAATACACAAAATCATAAGAACTTTTATAGTTTAAAAAAGCAGCAAGTCCTATGAATGAAAAAATAGTTCCAATCAACACTCCATAAGAAAATAATTCATATTGAGATTGCACTAAAGTCATCTCCTTTGGATTTGTGAAATAAGGAGTTTTATCTTTATGATAAAGATACTTGGGTACTTTAGAAAAAAATATTGATTTATTAAGCATACCTAAATTCTATCTATCGTACTTAGATCCTCGTAACCCAACAGAGTCTTCAGGCCATTCAACAACCATTAGTTTTTTACCGCCTGATGAAGTTTTTGTAACATTTTGATACAAAACTGCGTAGAGCTGAAGCATTACTGACATACCAGCTAAAAATAAGAAAAAGTAACCAGCTGGAAGAAAACATTTAATTATCCATCTGTGAGACAAACCAACTAATGATGCTGAAACTTCATTAATTACATAAGAATCATACATATAAACTAAAGAAAACCAAACACAAGTAAGTGTAAAAGGAAGCATAAAAACAATATTTCCCCAAAACTCTATATTTGCTTTAGTTCTAAAATGAAAATGTTCTCTTAAAAAATCTACCCGGACATGTCTATTATGAATATAACCATATCCTAATACAAGACAAAAGACTACGGTATGAAAGTGCCACTCTAACTCCTGAAGTAATGTTGATTCAAAAATAGAACCAAAATTTTTAACCATAAATATTTGTATAAATATAAATTTTCTAGCTATAACATCCCACATTGTTATAACTACAAGAGGGACCAATGCCCAAGTTGATAGTTTTGCAACTGCGTCGACAAAACCTCTTAAATTATCACTTGCTTTCATAGCATCCATAAAGCCCTCCAATTTATAGATAATATATAATTGTTAGCATAATCAGTTAATGTTGCAAGACTTTAAACAAAAAAAAACGCCTGCTAAAGTAGCAGGCGTTTCAATCTCAATTTAAGATTATAAATCTTAGTTTAAGTAAGCGTTCTTCTGCCAGATGCTATAGTCATCTCTAAAAGCTTGATAGCTTTTTGTGATCTTAGCAAATAATGGATCAGAAGCAGACTTTTCTTTTACAACTTCGTCCCAAGCTTTCTTAAGCTTATCTAGATCAGCTTGCTTCCACTTTACAAAAGTAACACCTTTTTTCTCTAGCTCACGCATAGCAGGTACTTGCTTTGCATCTGATCTAACAAGAGCCCACCACATTGTATCTCTACAAGCTGTGTTAATAATCTCTTGCTGGTACTTTGATAAACCATCCCATGATTTTTTGTTCATCAACAATTCACCAATTGATGTTTGCTGGTGCCAACCTGGGAAATAGTTAAACTTAGCTAACTGGTAAAAACCATAACTTAAATCGTGTGTAGGCATTGAAAACTCAGTTGCATCAATAACACCTTTTTCAAGTGCTGGATAAATATCTCCACCAGCTAATAGCTGTGTTGATACACCGATTTTATTCATAACCATAGCTCCAAGGCCAAAGAATCTCATCTTCATACCTTTTAACTCATCAACAGAATTAATTCTTTTTCTGAACCAACCTGATGTTTCAGGAGCGTGTGTAAGACAGTTAAGAGCTTTTAATCCATACTCAGCATAAATCTCGTCTTTTAACTGCTGGCCTCCGCCATACTCAAACCATCCATGATACTCACTTGCACCTGGTCCAAATGGAACAGCTGTAAAGTAAGAAACAGCTGGAATCTTTCCAGCGTGATATCCTGGTGTTGTGTAACCTGAATCTACAGAACCGTTTTTAACAGCATCCCATACTTCTAAAGAAGGTACAAGAGCGTTTGGCTCGTGGAATCTTAACTGAACTTTACCATCAGATAATGACTTAACTTTGTTTGAAAAGTAAACAGCAGATTCACCGTTAATAGCTACCTGACTACCCCAAGTACTTTGCATCTTCCAACGAAGATTTTTTGCATGACTTGTTACAGCAAGTAAACTAGTAGCTGCTACAGCAGCAGCACCTATTAATAGGCTAGTTTTGAACTTCATGAAATTCCTCCCTAATATTAGTTTATTCAAAAGTTTTCAAACTTCTGAAGTAAGTGTTAAAAAAAAACTACGTAAAGGCAAGAGATTTTAAGAAAAAATATTTTTTTTTTTTAAGTCTTTGATTCTAAAAACTATATCTAGATACTTTTTTTATTCAAATAGCTATATGTTGATTTCATACAATTTTCTTTTCGACGATTCTTTCACGCCAAAAAGTATATAAACCTGCTCCTATGACAATAATTGATCCAATAAGAATAGGTAAATCTATATTTTCATCAAAAATAAAAATACCGATAAAACTTACAAAAACTAAATGTAAGTAGATAAATGGCTGTAAAAGTGAAGCTTCAGCATTTTGAAATGATTTTATCATTAAATAGTGACCAGCAGCTCCAAGACAACAAACAGCTAATATAAAAAAAACATCTAAGAAAACTATCTTAGTTACAAAAAATGGTCCTATTAAAGTTAGGACAATTAGACCTGTTACACCTGTATAAAAAAAACTTGTATCAGAATCATCTTCATCGGAGACATATCTTGTTAAAACCTGATATAACGAAAAAGCAATCGCACAACCAACAGCTATAAGAGATATGGGATCAAATACTTTTAATCCAGGTCTTAAAATTATTAAAATACCTACAAAACCAAAAATAATAGCTGACCACCTCCGCCAACCAAATTTTTCATTTAGTATGATCAGTGAAAAGATTGCTACTATCAATGGACCACTTGCAAAAATGGCATGAGATTCAATAAGCCCTATTTTTAAAAAACAATAATGTGCAAAACACATCTCAATAGCTAAAATAGTACCTCTTAATATTTGAATGTATTTATATTTAGTTTTTGGTACTTTTATTTTTTTTTCTTTTGGAGCATATGATAAAAAAATCAATAAAGCTCCAAAAAACCAATATCTAAACATGTTAATTGCTATTACACTATAATGTTGTGAGAGGTATTTTGAAATTCCATCCATTATAGAAAGAAGAAAAATAGCTGAGATCATCAGCAATATTCCCAGAGATACATTATTTTTCATATACGTGTTTTACTATATTAATACCAGAAGCTTTCACTTCTACAATTTAATGGTTTTGGTAAAGAAGTAACTTTTTTCCATGAAGAACTTAAAATAAATGGATTTAACACTCCCGTAATTTTATCTAAATGCCAAGCAAAATCTAATCCTTTAAGTGTGTGCTTATCTTCCCAAAGTGAAAAAGACCCAGGTTTTTGGCCTACAACTTGCCCAACATTCATAAATTCGCCAGAAACCCTTTTAAAAACTCTTATATCGTTATCACCTTTTTCCATGAAAAAAAATTCAAGTTTTTTCGTTTTGTTTTTATCTGTGCATACTAATCCTGTATAGGGTGGCTTACTGTAAGCATTGAATGAAAAAAAAATAAAAACTAAAATTAAATATTTTAAAATTTTCAACTCTATACCTCTTAACTGTTTTTATAATAGGAAATAGTTTTTCCTAACCCAGTTTTTAAATCTGTAAAACTAAAGTTCTTAAAATAGTTTACTGGTCCATTCCCTAGTAATTCATCTACAATTGGAAGGTTTTTATCATGATAAGTTATTTTTTTATCTGTTGTAAAGGAGTTTAAATATTCAACTATATTAACCACATCTTCTGTAATTCCATTAATATTCATTACTTTTGCACCATTAGGTAAACTTTCTAAAATTTTTAAAACTATATTAGCTATATCTTCGACATAAACAAATCCAGCTCCCCCACCAAATTCAATTTTATATTCCTTATCTTCAGCAACTGCCTTACAAGCAAGTGAAATACTAGCTGTGCCACCTATTTCTCTTCCGGGACCGTAAACAACAAATGGCCTCAATCCGAATGAATTTAATTTGTTTTCTAAATTATAAGCTCTTGCAATACCTTCTACTGCTAATTTATAAGCGCCATAATGCGTTTCTGGAAAAGGGTTTATTTTATCTTTTTGTCCATAAACTCCACCACTACTTGTATAAACAACAAGATTACATTTAGCTTCTAAAGCAGCTTCAAAAACATTTATAGAACCAATTACATTTACTTGGTTACCTAGTCTCGGATTATTACTACAATCAGGTGTCATCAAACCTACTAAATTTATCAAAATATTATGATCTTTTGCAGTTTTTAAAACAGTTTCATATTCAAGAATATCACCTTCAACAAAATGAATTTTTTCAACATTCTTCCCTATAATACGATTAAGTAAATCTTCATTAATTTTTTTATCAAATATTGTTATTTGAAAATTATTAACGAGCAATAACTTTGTTATCCAAGCACCAATGAAGCCTGAGCCACCATAAATAACTACTTTCATTTAGAGATCACTCACTAATTTTTTAGCACTTTCAGAAATTTCTTTTAAGCAATCTAAACCCTTTGGAAAATGTTTTGAATTAGTAACGAAGCCGTGAAGTTGGTCTTTGTAAAGTTTATAAATCACATTATTTCCATAAGATTTTAATCTATTGTAATAGGCTATTCCTTCATCTAACAAGGGATCTAACTCAGCTGCAAAAATAAATGTATTTGGTTGATTATATAAGTCTTTTGAAAAAAGAGGAGAAGCCTCATAGTTTACTTCATCTTTTTTATCTTTTAAATAATGGTTAGCAAAGTAACTTATCGTATCACCTGTAAGAGTGGCTCCAGACAAATTAAAATCTGAAGATCTCATTGATAATGTAAAATCAACCCAAGGATAAATCAAAATCTGTCCTTTTATTTTAGGAAGTAAATTTTTTGATGAATTAATACTTAATACTGTAGCTAAATTTCCTCCAGCACTATCTCCACATACTATTACATTATTTAAATCACAATTTTCAGTTTTTAAAAACTCTAGAGATTTCAGAGCGTATTCAGCATCTTTATATGGGATTGGAAACTTATTCTCTGGTGCTAATCTATAATCAACTGCAACAACAATCATTTCACTATATTTTGAAATACATCTGCACGGATAATCATGAGTATCCAAGTTACCCATAACAAATCCCCCTCCATGGAAAAAAAGAATAATTGGAGTTTTTTTATTTTTTTCATTTTCGAAAGGAATATAAACTCTTAAATTTAGTTGATAGTTATCAAAACTTCTAATTTGAGTATCAAAAACTTTTTTTAGTTCTGGTCCAATTAAATTGTCTAATTTTAGTTGTTTTAATCTTTCTTCTCTTAACTGAGTTGGCAGGAGATCATGATGATTCGGTGCTTCTACTTCTTGTCTTTTTTTTAAATATAAATTTACATCTTTATCTTTAATCATAATAATAAACTTTAATAGTAATAATATTATTTAAAAAAATTAGATTATCAACAAGAGTGTATTTTATTAGGAGAGTAATTTATGTCTGATCTAAAAGGAATAATTTCACCATTTACTACACCGTTTTCAGAAAATGGTGAAATTGATTATAGCCTTGTCAAACCTCAGGTTGATTGGTTGATTGATAACGGTGTACATGGACTAGCAGCAGGCGGAAGCACTGGAGAAGGACATGTTCTTGATAGAGAAGAATATATAAAATTAATGAAAACTACTGTTGATTCTGTTGATGGAAGAATACCCGTAGTTGCTGGAATTGTAACTAATTCAACATCCGAAGTTATAGCTAGAGGAAAGTCCGTGAAAGATTTAAATGTAAGTGCCTTACAAATAACTCCACCACATTACCTATTTAAACCTGACGACGATGCTATGGTTAATCATTTTAAAGAGATATATGATGAGTGCCAAGTTCCTATTTTAATATATAATGTTGTTCCCTGGTGTTATCTTTCTCCAGATTTACTTATTAGAATTATGGATGAGGTTCCTGGAGTTTTGGGCGTTAAACAAAGCGCAGGAGATATGAAATTATTTGCAGATCTAATAAGAAGAGCTAATCCAAAAAATCTTATCTTTAGTGCTGTGGATGCTTTGCTTATGTCATCTTATCAGCTAGGAGCGCCAGGGGCCATTGCAGCTATTTTAACTGCAGCTCCAGGCCCATCTGTAAAATTATGGGATGCTGTCCAGAACGAAAATTGGGATATTGCTCTTGATCTCCATCAAAAATTGATGCCACTTTGGGATGCTATCGGTCTAGATAACATGCCATCACTTTGTAAATATGCTCAAAAATTACAAGGATTAGATGCGGGATATGCCAGAAAACCAACGTCACCTGCTACAAAAAATCAAAAAGAAAAAGTCGAAATTGCACTGAAAGGCCTAGGGTTAATATAGTGAAGAATAAAAATTTTCCCCAAGCAACAAAATCAATAGCTAAAGCAAAGCTTGATTTAAAAGAATGGGGATATTGCTTACTTAAAGATGCAATTCCAACTGATCTAAATGATGAATTATCAAGAAGATTAGTTGAACAAGCCAATGCTGAAAAAAAACAAAATTTAGCTTATGAAGATGGTAGTAAAGAAAAAAAGTGGGGTGAATTTGATAACACCAAAAAAGGTGGAATTAATCAAAGAGTATGGATGCTTCCTAATAAAGGAAAGATTTTTTTAGATGTGTTGAAAATGCATAATTATACAAATTGTGTTGAAGCCGTTTTGGGAAAAAATTTTATTCTTTCAAGTTATAATGCAAATATAGCAAAACCTGGCGGTGTTGCAATGGATCTCCATACAGATCAATGGTGGAATCCTGACCCAGTAAATAGAGATGAAAATTTTTTACCAATTAGTTCTATAACTAGAAAAAAATTTGATTATAAAATTAATAAAAACGTAAATAAGAATAATGACTTAATTACAAGACCAGTAGTTTCGAATGTTCTTATAATGCTTAATGGAATGTCTTTTGAAAATGGAGGAACACTAGTTGTCCCAGGCTCTCATAAATTTGGAAGGCATCCCAATAAAAAGTTAGATAAAAAAATTGTACCAATTGCAGCTGAAGGCCCCCCCGGATGCGCCATAATAACTGATGGAAGATTATGGCACGGAACTGGCGCTAATATAAGTGATAAAGAAAGACTGGCAATTTTAATTACTTTCTGTGGACCACAATTTAGACCACAAGAAAATTATACTCTAGGACTTAAGAAAAATATATTTAGTAAACTATCCGATTATCAAAAAGAACTTTTAGGTTTCAAAGTCTGGAACGGCTACGGAAGAATTGGTGATCCAACTGATGATTTTCTAAACATAAATCCAAAATTAATTGGAGAGTTAAAACATTAATAAATTTTAATTTTAATGAAGTTTTTTCTTGAAAATTTTAAATGGCTATTAGCTTGTTCATTAATGTACTTTTCTTCATGTTTTGGACAAACTTTTTTCATTTCACTCTATGCTAATGAGATAAGATCCTTTTTTCAGTTAAGTCATGGTGACTGGGGCAGCATCTATGCATTAGGAACTTTAGCTTCTGCCTTTATGATGTTAGTTTTAGGTGGATTAGTTGATAAATATGAATTCAAAAAATTACTTATATTTGTTTTTATTTTCTTATCAATTTTATGTTTTGCAATGGTATTTAATTCGTCTCTTTGGATATTAATAGGTATTATTTTTGGGTTGAGATTTTTTGGTCAAGGGATGTTATTCCATTTACCCTCGGTAGCAATTGGCCGTTGGTTTGGACAAAATAAAGGTAAGGCAACTTCAATATCTGTCCTTGGGTTTTCATTTGGAGAAGCAATTTTTCCAATTATCATGACATTTATTATATCTTATGTTGGTTGGAAGTTTAGTTGGAGCTTTGGTGGCATCTTACTTATACTAATACTTCCAATTATAATAAATCTTCTAAAAGTTGAGAGGATACCTAAGTCATCTCTTAGTACAATTACAGAACAAACTGGATTAAATGATAAACATTGGACTAGAAAAGAAGTTTTAAAATTTTGGCTCTTTTGGTCAGTAATTTTACCTTTATTAATTACACCAATATTTTCTACAGCATTTTTTTTCTATCAAATGCATTTAATTGAAATTAAAAATTTTAGTGTAGTAAATTATTTTTCTATTTTCCCAATATATACAATATCTTCAATGTCTGCTTTGATTCTTTCAGGATGGATGATTGACAAATTCGGAGTTTCTAAATTCATACCCTACTACCTAATACCTATGGCATTAGGTTTAATAAGTTTTTCAATTGGAGATAATTATTTTTATGTATTTATTGGATTTATTTTTCTTGGATTAACACAAGGCTCAGCTATGACTATAGGTTCAACATTTTGGCCTAATTATTTTGGGACAAAAAACTTAGGATCTATTCGGTCTCTTTCAACATCCTCTATGGTTTTTGGAACAGCCCTAGGTCCAGTTATTGTAGGTCAATTATTAGATTTAAATATTTCATATAATTATATTTTATTTGGCATGAGTATTTTAGCTATTGCTTCTGCTATTTCTTTATTTATAACAATGTCTAGAATACCTAATTTAAAATAACGGGAGATTGAAATGTTAAATATTTATCTAGCTGGTGAAATTCATTCTGATTGGAGAGATGACATCATACAACTTACAAAAAAAAATGATTTAAATGTTAATTTTTCTAGCCCAGTAACTGATCATGATGCATCTGATAATTGTGGAGTAGAAATCCTGGGAAATGAAGACACCCAATTTTGGAAAGATAATAAAGGAGCTAAATTAAATGCAATTAGAACAAGAAAAGAAATTGAAAATTCAGACATAGTTATAGTAAAATTTGGTGAAAAGTATAAACAGTGGAATGCTGCTTTCGATGCAGGATATGCAGCCGCACTAAACAAGTCTCTAATTATTATTCACTCTGATGAGCACCAACATGCTTTGAAGGAAGTAGATGCAGCGGCATTAGCTGTTGTTAAAAACAATGATCAAGTGGTTAAAATTTTAAATTATGTCATTAATGGAAAACTAAATTAAAAATGTTTCATATAATCTTGTTTAATCCTGAAATACCACCAAATACAGGAAATATTATGAGATTATGTTCAAATACAGGCTCAAATTTACATTTAATTAAACCACTTGGATTTGACTTAAATAGTAAAAATTTAAAGAGAGCTGCATTAGATTATAGCGAAATATCTAATTTAAAAGTATATGATAGTTTAGAAGATTGTTTTTCAGAAAATAAATTTAATAACATTTTTGCTATTACAAAATTTGGAAAAGAAAATTTATTTTCTCTTAAGTTTGATATTGATGATGCCTTTTTATTTGGAAATGAAACCTCTGGATTACCCTCAGAAATATTAAACTCATTTACTGCTAAAAACAAACTGCGCATACCAATGAAAAAACAAAACAGAAGTCTAAACTTAAGTAACGCTGCAAGCATAGTTTTATATGAAGCATGGAGACAAAATAATTTCAAATCTGCAGAAATATCCTTCAATGGTTAAATAATTGATTTTTTCTGATTGGTTATCTATTAGTATTGTCTGCCTAATTGGAGCAATGTCACCTGGACCTAGCTTGCTTATAGTTTCTTATCAAACAACATCATTTGGTTTGAAAAATGGCCTAGTGTTTTCTTTTTCTCACGGTTTAGGAATTTTTTTATATGCTTTTGTTACAGCTATAGGCATTGGATTATTAATAACAAAAAGTCCAATTTTATATAACGGCATACAAATAGTTGGAATTGTATTTTTAATTTATTTAAGTTTTCAAATGTTAACTTTTAAAATGGAACCCCCAGCTTTAGAAAATAAAAAAGAAATATATAAAAATCCATTTTTAGTTGGAATTACGGCTTCAATAGTAAACCCTAAAATTATTCTATTTTTTACATCTATTTTTAGCCAATTCATAAAACCAGAAATGATTTTTATAGAAAAAATATATATAGCTTTTCTTGCTTCTATAATTGACATCACATGGTATATTTTAGTCTCATTTTTTATTCAACATAGTCTATCTAAATATATTAAAAATAATATTTCAGTTTTTATGAAAATTATTGGGTTAATACTAGCTTTAACAACAATTATATTAATGAAAAACTTACTTTGATATTTTAAAATTATACAATTTTTTTAATGCCTATTGAGGTAGAAGATTGTTTCTGATTATAATTGTTACCCCAACTAATAGTTCCAATATCATTGCAACTAGGACATAATATATCATTTATTCCATTATCATAACCACAACTTTTACATAGGTATCCAAAGCCAACTTTAGTATTAGCTGCTTGTTTTAAATATGTTCTTACATCATTAGTATTATTTTGTGATGATGCAATCTCTGCTAAGATTTCAAATCCTTCTTTTGGCATTTCACTTTCTTTTATAGTTTCCAAAATACTTTTTGCTTCACCCCATATTTCTTGACTAACTGAAAATTTTGCAATCAAAACTTTTGCAAATATTTTATTGTGAGATGACAGCGAATTATTATTTATAATTTTTTTTGCAAAAGATACTTTTTCACCTGAATTTGAACTTCCAGATCTGTCTACCATTTCAATTAAAACATCATAATTTGGACTAGAGAAAAAAGTTTTTTTAAGAACATTCATTGACTTAGATCTTACGGAAAAACCTTTAATAATTTTTATTAAATTTAAACATGCTTGAAAATGACCTGGATTAAATTCTAAACATTTGGTTAGATACTTTTCAGCTCTTTTATTATCTTTACTTAGTATATTCAAACCTTCCAAAAAATTTAATTCAGATAAAATTATATTTAATTGATTATCTGGAAATAGATTTTTTAATAATGTATTTTCACTTAATTCTAATGCTTTTTTAAAATTTTTTAATCTTATTGCAGCTAGAAAAAGAGTTTTTAAAACTTGTTCTGAGGAAGGGTCAATTTTAAATGCTTCATTTGCATATTCATAAATTTTATCCAAATCTTTTTCTTTTTTCATTAAAGCTAAATAACCTATGAAAGACGTATTTTTTTCATTAGTAAGAGATAACAAATACTTTTCAGAATTTTTATTATCATTTTCATTTTTCAAATCATCAATTGTATCAGCATGTTTAAGAATAATTTTTCCTAATTTTTTATCTAGAATGTTCTTATTGATCATTCGGGCTTCCAAAGCTGCTTGTTTATGTTCACCATGACTTGCCAATAAATAAGCTTTAACAAGATTTTGTTCTACCTTTTGTCTATTTTTTTTATCTCTTCTAGATATAGCAGTACTAGGAATATTAATTATCATTAACCATAATCTATCTAAAAAAATTAAGATCAAACTAAAGAAAGCTAAAATTAATACTAAATAACTTGTTTCAATTTCTATACCCCAACCAAGCCAATCTATCTTTGTATTACCTTCAGTTTCTGAAATGAGGATAGCAATAAATGCTATGAGTAAAAGAGAAACAATTAATTTCAAAAACTTAAAAATCATTTAATTAACCATTTTCCTTTGCTAAAAATAATTTGCATTTAGATATAAAATTTTCTAGACCTACTTTCCAATCATCAGGAAGTTTTTCCAAATAATATAAAACTGATTTCAAATCACCATTTACTGCACTTATCTCAGCTTTAGTAATAAGAGATCTTGGTGAGTCATTATCACCATAATCTCTCAATTTAAAAAATCCTGAAAGTTTATTTATAATATCATTAAATACATTTCTTTCTTTAGTGTAATCAAACTGTTCTTTACTTAACAACTTCCTTTTTAAATCTTCAAATTCTTGAATTAATTCATCAAGTTTTGTTTTTTTATTTTCAGTAGTTTTTGTATCATTATCATTCCTAATATTATTATCTTCTGATAAAACATTAGGGTCTGATTCATTGGATACTTTATTTTTTTCAAAATCTACAACCTTTGAATTTAAATCATTAATTTTTTTTTCAATTTCATTAAGTTTATCAGTAAAAATTTCAGAATTAAAATTTGAGATTTTCTTATTATTAGTAACAAAATCATTTCTGAGATTTTCTATTTCTTGTTTAATTTCTTTTTTAAAATTATTAATAACTTTATTTAAATTATCAGAACTTTTGATAGTTTCTTGGTAAATTTTTTTTTCAAAATCATTAGATGAAAACCATATGAAAAAAAAGGTCATTAAAACTATAGAAAGTGAGCTTAGCGTTAAAGAAATAATTAAAAATAGTTTCGTATATTTCTCTTTAATTATAGGGGCCATTTCAATAATGGTTTCATCCTTATCTTCTATTGTTTTATTTTTTTGTTTCTTTGTCATTTTTTAATTTGAATCTAAAACTATTTTAACCTCTTTTAAGAAACTTTTCCTAGAATTCTTTTTAAGAATTAAAATGTTTTTCCATCCAAGACTTAGAGCTTCTTCTTTAATGTCTGCACTCATACAAAAAATTTTTGATTTTTTTAAAAGATTTTCAAAAGTCTTCAGTTTATTTAGAGTTCTAGTCAGTAATTTTATATTTCTTGATGAATTTACAATAAAGGCATTATTACTAAAGCATTCATTTTCATTAATTTGTAAATTCGTTGAAAGATCTCTAAAAGCCATTTCATAAACAATATTTTCCTTTAAAAATCTTTTATTTTCTAATAGTTTTGTTTTTAAAACTCTTTTTCTATGGAGACCACAAAGCCATAGTCCTTTAGAATAAATTTTAGTATTTGAAATAACTAATTCAGATAAACTCTTAGAGTTACCTTCTGATGCAAAAAAATTCTTATAACTATTTTTTTTTAGGGCATTTGCAGTCTCAATTCCAACTACAAATATTTTTGGAATTTTATTATGAATTTTTTTATAAAAATTAATAAATCTGACAAAAATTGTAATTGATTTAGCACTAGTTAATAAAATGAAATCATATTTAATTTTATAATTAGGAATAGTTTTATAATTACATTTAGTAATTGGAAGGGATTTAGACTTAACTCCAATTTTTTCTAAATCTTTAACTGTTTCAAATGCGTCTTTAATTTCTCTAACAACGAATACATTCATAAATATTTACTAATGTTATAATTCTAACAATTTTTTTGCGCCTTTTTTAATTAATTTTTTTGCTAATAATTCACCTGTAGTCATTGCGTCTGTTTTATGACCTTCAATTTTATCTGTAATCATCTCAGTCCCTTTTGTATTAATTATATAAGCTTCTATAAATAAAGTTTTATTGTCTATAACATTCGCACTTACAGAAATTGGAGAGTAACAATTTCCATTTATTGTCTTTATAAAACTTCTTTCTGCTTGTGTTTCAGCAAAAGCTTTTTGATCATTAAGAGAAAAAATTATCTCATTTATTTTTTTATTTTTTATGTGATTAAAACATTGTATTGCAATTGCACCCTGACCAGCTGAGGGAGGCATAACTTTAATTGGTATTTTGCATGAGTAATTAATATCTAATCTATTTAACCCTGCTTCAGCTAAAACTAATGCATCGTATTTATTTTCATTTAATTTTGATATTCTTGACTCAACATTACCTCTGCACAATTTTACAGTAAGATCATTTCGAAAATATTTCAAAAATGCCGTTCTTCTTGGAGAAGTGGTACCAATAATTGCATTTTTTGGTAAATCTGAAAGACTTTTATATTTACCAAGTAGGACATCATTTCTGCTATCTCTGGAATGAATAGCTCCAATGAAAGTATCTTTAGCAATATGAACTTCCATATCTTTTAAAGAATGAACAGCTATATGCGCATCTCCATTTAAAAGACTTCTTTCTAATTCCTTAACAAATAAGCCTTTACCTCCAATCTCGGCAAGAGGTTTATTTAGAAATTTATCTCCAATTGTTGAAACTTTCACAACTTCAATTTCAAAAAACTTTTTCAGGCTTTCACTTACAATTTCAGTTTGCTTCAAAGCTAAACGAGATGATCTTGAGGCAATTTTTATTTTTTCCATTTTGTTAATGACTTTTATTCAATTTGTTTATTAACAATTATAAATTCTACATTTTGAAAATCTTTGTTATAAACATATTTTATATATATAGATTTAAAAATGACAAGCCATCAAAAAGTAAAATATGTACTTGGAGTAGAAACAAGTTGCGATGATACAGCTATTGGCATAATTGATTCATCTAAAAACATAAAAGCAAACATAGTTTTAAATCAAAATAATTATCACAAAGAATTTGGTGGGATTGTTCCAGAAATTGCTGCTAGAGCTCACCTAAGTTTTATTGATATTGCTTTAAAAAAAGCTCTAACGAGAGCTAAAATAAAATTGGAAGAAATTGATCTTTTTTGTTCAACAGGTGGTCCTGGTTTAATTGGAGGATTAATCGTTGGAAATACTTTTTGTAAAACGTTAGCTTGGTCATTACAAAAACCTTTTTTAGCTATTAATCACCTAGAAGGTCATGCTTTAACAGCTAGACTATTATACGATGATTTGAATTATCCTTTTTTGCTTTTATTAGTTTCAGGCGGTCACACTCAGTTGATAGCCGTTTTGAATTATGGAGAATATGTTAGAATTAGTACGACACTAGACGATTCTGCAGGAGAAACTTTTGACAAGGCTGCAAAAATGATGGGTTTAGATCAGCCAGGTGGACCATTAATTGAAAAATTAAGCAAGGAAGGTGATGAAAATTTCTTCAAGTTTCCAAAACCTTTATATAAATCAAAAAATCCTAATTTTTCTTTTTCAGGATTGAAAACTGCATTCTCAAAAACTGTCAATAATATAGATATAAATATTAACAAACATAACTTAGCAGCATCATTACAAAAAACAATTTCAGATTGTTTATTAGATAGAACAAAATTAGCAATTAAAATTTATAAACAAATAACTAAATCAAATAAAGTAAACTTAGTAATAGCAGGAGGAGTTGCCGCCAATAAAAAAATCAGAGCAGACTTAAAGAACTTATCTAATAAAGAAGATATTAAATTTTATGTTCCAACTCTTGAATTATGCACGGATAATGGGGCTATGATTGCATGGGCTGGATTTGAAAGATATAAGCTTAAAAAAGATACAATGTTTAATTTCAAACCAAGACCAAGGTGGCCATTAGATCCAAATGCTTTTAAAAATAATCCAACCATGAGACTTGTTGGTAAAAAAGGTATAAAAGCTTAATGACAACTTCAGATAAAATTATTTTTTATGGAGGAGGTGCATGGGGACAAGCTTTAGCGATAGCTCTATCAAATTGTAATACAAAATCATCAATTTTAGTATCTGACAAAAAAAGAATGGAGACTTTAAACAATGGAATAACTGAATGTTTTCCTGATATTATATTTCCAAAAAATATTTACGTTTCAAATGATAAAAATATATTAAAAGAAGCAGACATTGTTTTCATAACAACACAAAGTTTTAGAGTTCAAGATGCAGTTAATGAAGTAACTTCATTAAATCCAAATGTAAAAATTATTTTAACATCAAAGGGCTTTGCAAATGATAAAGGGGAATTATTTTCTGAAATAATTTCAAAAAAATATCCCAACTTAACTTATGGTATTTTAACGGGACCAACATTCGCAAGTGAAGTAGCTAAAAACTTACCATCAGCTGCGATCATAGCAAGTGATAGTGAAATATTCAGTAAAGATATATCTACCCTTTTCAGCAATAGTTGCTTACGCCTTTATCCATCAAATGATGTTATTGGAGCATCAGTTTCTGGAGCTATTAAAAATATTTTTGCAATTGGAACAGGTATATCAGATGGATTAAAACTTGGCGAGAACGCAAAGTCAGCAATTATTACTAGAGGAATAGCAGAATTATCACAAATTATACTCAAACTTGGTGGCAAAAAGGAAACGGCTTTTGGATTGGCTGGAATAGGCGATATGTTTTTAACATGTAGCTCTCCCACATCAAGAAATATGAAGTACGGATTAGACCTTGCTCAAAATAAAAATAACAAAAATATTCCACTTGTTGAAGGTCTTTATGCTCTTAAATCAGCTAAATATTTATCAGACTTATATAAATTAGATACTCCCATTATAAATTCTATTTTTGACTATATATATAATAATAAATCTATTGATAAAATTATTTTAAATCTATTAAATCGTCCTATTGGAATAGAATTTAAAAATTGAAAGGTTTTTAAAAATGAATTTTTGGTTATTTAAATCTGAACCCAATACTTGGTCATGGGACGACCAAGTGAAAAAAGGTGAAGTTGGAGAACACTGGG
This sequence comes from Alphaproteobacteria bacterium, assembly GCA_038131545.1. Lineage (GTDB taxonomy): Bacteria > Pseudomonadota > Alphaproteobacteria > Puniceispirillales > Marisalimonadaceae > TMED54. Next base: position 424,308 of record JAYPPQ010000004.1, on the reverse strand, counting down.
ATGGTGTTAGAAATTACCAAGCATCAAATAATATGAAAAAAATGAAAATTGGAGATCTTGGTTTTTTTTATCATTCGGTTAAAGAAAGAAGAATAATTGGTATAGTAAAGGTAATAAAAGAATATTATCCAGATCATACAGACAAGAAAAAAATATTTGGGATGGTTGATTTAGTTGCAGTAAAGAAATTTAATGAATTTGTTACACTTGACCAAATAAAAAATACAAAAGAGTTATTAAATATGCCATTAGTTAAACAAAGCAGATTATCTGTCTCTCCTGTTTCAAAAGATGAGTGGGAATTAATTTTAAAAATGGGTAAAACTAAAATTTAAAAATCTATTTTTCATTTTTATGTATAAAATATAAATTTCTTGCATAAATTAAAATACCCACTGATTGACCTGCAATAATCACAGGATCTTTTCTCCATATTGCATAAGTCAGCAAAACCAAACCCCCTGTGATAGAAAAATACCAAAATGCTACAGGAATTACTGACTTTTTAGCATTTTCACTTGTTATCCATTGAATTAGAAATCGTGCTGCAAATAAACCTTGTCCTCCAAAACCAATGATGACCATTATATTTTCAGGTTTATCTAACAAAACATCTGACATGAATGGGAGAAAATAAATAATGATATTTGATACAAAAATTGCGCCTAATTCAATTTTTTCTGATAAAAGTGATATGAAGTTCATAAATAGATCCTATTTTTTAATTTCATTAATCTTTAAATTTTTAGGATATCTTTTTAATAACCACATCATACCAACTATATCAAAAATACTAACAAATAATCTTCCAAGATTTGTATAGTTAGAACTTCCTTTTGACCTAGGCCGATGATTAACATCATGTTGCAAAACTAATGCTCCTTCTCTGGATGCTAATGCTGGAAAAAATCTGTGCATATGATCAAAATATGGGAATAACAAATATAATTTTTTATGAAAAACTTTAATGCCACAGCCTGTATCGGGATGATCATCATTAAGCAAATGTCTTCTGAAAAATTTACCAAATTTAGATGCAATTTTTTTTCCTAGATTATCCTTACGATTTACTCTTACCCCACCAATCAACAATAAGTCATTTTCTGAATGATTAGTAAATTTTTCAAGCATGGCAGGTATATCCTTAGGATCGTTTTGACAATCACCATCTAAAGTAACTATTATTTCATAACTTGAATTATGAATACCTGTTTTTAAAGCAGCTGATTGTCCTTTAGAAGAATTATGATTTAATATTCTCAAATTTTTATTTTCCTTTTTTAAAATCTTTAAAATATTTATAGAGTTATCATCAGAACCATCATTAACAAAAAGGATTTCAAACTTTATTTTATTACATGCTTTGTTAATTTCTCTAGTAAGTTTTTGTATATTCTCAGACTCATTTTTTATTGGAATTACAATTGAGATTTTTTGATCTTTTGACATTAATATCTTTTATAATTTTTGCAGTTATTTGGCTACTTTAAAAAAAAGAATTTTTATATTTTGACCTTTTGAATAATTAAAACCTTTAATCTCTCTTATTTTTTTCAATTTAAGATTTAGATTTGAAGAAGAATTAATGAACTCATCTAATTCTCTACCCTCAACTAAAACAAGGTTATTATTTCCTTCTGCAAGAAAAATGGCCGCTTCATTTGGATCTGATAGAATTATCTTACCTTTAGCTAAAAAAACTAAACTTGGTTCATGATAACCAGTAACAGATAATTCTTCGTAATTAAGTTTTTTTAGTTCGTCAGAAATTATCTTACTCGGAAATAAATATTTTAAACTAGGTAAAACAAAAGTGAAAATGGTGATATAAAAAATTACAGAAAAAAATATAATATAATTTTGAAATTTTATTTCTTTTTTAAAATTAAAAAAATGAATTTTTTTTCCATATATGACTTTGATGTTAACTAAAATTGATAAGATTAAAATCAAAAATGAAATTAAAAACAAAATAGCTATATAAAGATATTGATCCGTTTTATTTTCATTAAAATTAATTAATAAATAACAAAGAAATAAGCTTAGAACAATGCCACCCAAACTAAATAATAAAGAAAATAAGAAAACAGAATTTTTAGAAATTAAAGATTTTAAATTTAATTTGTTATTCTCAAAATAAATTATCGTGCCAGCCACAATTAAAATTAGTGGAGAAAAAATAGGTAATGGATAATGAAATAATTTTGTAGGAATTAATTCTATTATGATCCAAAAAGGAACAAGCCAGCAAATTAAAAATCTAATGCCTAAATTACTTAAATTATTTTTTACAAAGAAAAAAGCCAATGGAAAAAAAGAGGCTAACGGCCAAAAAATTAAACTTGAAATCAAAAAATAATAACCTGGATAACCCCCATGACTTTCTTGTTCGCTGAGAAGTTTTGGTAAAAAATCTTCATTTATAGCTTTTTGAAAAAATAATCCATCTGTAGTTTTTTGTATAATAAAAACCCATGGCAAAACAATTATCATAAAACAAATAATACCCCAAAAAGGTCTAATGTTTTTTAATAGATTAATGTCTTTGTTCCATAAAACATAGCTTGATAAAGTGAAGATAAAAACGACTAATGAAATTGGTCCTTTAATTAGAAATCCAATACCTAAAACGAGCCACATAGATATTGGCATGATTAAATCAAATAAAATAGATTTCTCTTTATTTAAAATAATTTTTAATAATAAAAATTGTTGAAGAGTAATTAATGACAACAATAATGTATCAGTTTTAGCTACATGAGATTCAAATATAAATAATAATGATATCATTGAAGCACTAACAACAAATAAAGAGGCTTTTTGTCCAAATAAAATTTGTGAAAACTTCCATAATATCAATATTGTTATGAGAGCGCCTAGAGTAGATACATATCTGTATGATGAGATTTTATCTTCACCAAATATATTAGCAAAAATTGATTGTGCCCAGTAAATACCTATTGGTTTTTTAGCCCTAATTTCATCCAAAAATTTAATATTTATATAATCATTAGTTTCTATCATTTGATAAGTTGATTGAACAAATCTTGATTCATCTCTATCCAAAGGTGGTATTGAATCCAAGCCCGAAAAAAAAGGAATTAAACAAAAGATAAAAAAAACAATTTTATATACTAATTTCTTTGTTAAACTTAAATTCTTGATGTTATTAAGCATTTATTATTTTAACTTTACAGAATGAAAAGACATAACTCACTTAAAGTCTTATACATAAAAATTTAAATTTCAAATGATAATAAATAGAAAAAAAATTTGGGAATTATCTTGGCCAATCATCTTAGCAAATTTTTCTATACCACTTGTTGGATTAGTTGATACATTAATTATGGGACATATGCCATCAAGTGATTATCTGGCAGCTGTAGCTTTAGGTGGGATTATATTCAATTTCATGTATGCTGGGTTAAATTTTCTTAGAATGGGTACAACAGGAATAATTGCCCAATATCACGGCCAAAAAAATACTGAAGAAATATTCTTAGGATTATTAAGACCTATCATTATAGCAATAATAATTGGAATAACTTTATATATTTGCAAAAATATAATTTTTGAAATTTCAAATTATTTTTTTAATCCTTCAGAAAAAATAAGTGAATTTTATAAAGATTATTTATTCATAAGAATGATAGGTTTACCTTTTGGATTGATCAATATTGTTTTTTTAGGTTGGTATTTTGGAATTCAAAAAACAAAATTTGTTATGATACAGCTTTTTATAATAAATTTTACAAATATTATTTTTTCAATTTATTTTGCCGTATATCTTAATTTTGGAATAAGCGGCGTTGCCATTGGTAGTTTTATATCTCAGATATGTGGTTTTATTATTTCAATCTATATGTACTTCATTATTGCAAATCCCAATGATTTTAAAAAATTTAAATTTAAAACATTTATTTTAACTAATAAAATCTTAAGGATATTTAATATAAGTAAAGACTTGTTTATAAGAACAATGTTTTTAGTTTTTGCTCAAGCTTTTCTGATCAAAAAATCTTCAGATCTTGGAGTTAATGAATTAGCATCAATGGAGATTTTATTGGTTCTATTTAGTTTATGCTCATATACAATAGATGCATTTGCTCATTCAGCTGAAACCTTAGTTGGAAATTCTATTGGATCTAGAAATAAAAAAGAATTAAAATCATCTATTTACTTAACTTTTGAAATGGCATTTTTATTTTCTTTTTTCATTGCCATCTTATTATTTTCTTTAAGAGATCTTATTATATTCTCTATTACAGACATTGAGCCTTTAAGAAAAATAATTCAAGATCTTTGGATTTTAGTAATTATCACCCCACCAATTTCAGTACTTGCATTTCAATATGATGGCATATTTGTAGGGTCAACATTAGTAAAAGAAATGAGAAATTCTATCGTAATTTCATGTTTGATTTTTTACATAATTATTGAATTTCTAATCAATGATATAATTAATTTAAAATACTTATACTCTTGTTTTTTAATTTTTTTGATACTACGAGGAATAATACTCTTTTTATATAACAAAAGAGTGTATAGTTTAGTTGATGGATAAATTATGATTGATCTTAATAAAAAAAATGAAACATTTGTAAAAAAAAGCTCAAGAAATAACTCTAAATTATATTTAGTGAATAATTTAAATGACTTATTGAGTTCAAAATTGTTTTCAGAAAAACAATTAAATAATTTTAAGACAAATTATAAATTTAATTCTGATAAACCAATTATTAATTTATTTGATTTTGATCAGAAAAACCTGATCACAATTGCATATTTAAATCCAAATAAAAATTTTAGAGAAAGTACAATTGATCAAGCTGCAAAAATATGTAATTTGCTTGAAGATAGGGTTTGGGATCTGAATATTTTATCTCAATATGATGAAAATGATATTTATGAATTTTTATTAGGTTGGGGATTAAGTTTTTATAAATTTAATATATTAAAAAAACATAATATTAAAAAATATTTAAATATTCTTTCGTTAAATAATAAATATAAAAATCTAGTTGAAACATGCTCTATCGAATTAAGAGGGATTAACTTAGCAAGAGATTTGATTAACCTTCCAGCAAATTATTTAAATCCTGATCAATATGAAATAGAAATAAAAAAAATATTTAAAAGTTTAAAATGTGTAATTCATAAAGGTCGTAACTTTGATAAAGAATTTCCACTAATTTCTATGGTAGGAAGGTCATCTGAATTTAATCCTAAGCTTATAGAAATTAATTGGAAAAACAAAAACGTTAAGAAAGACAAAAATAATGTCACAATTATAGGCAAAGGTATTACCTTTGACAGTGGTGGCCTAGATATTAAACCAAGTGGGGCCATGTTAAACATGAAAAAGGATATGGGAGGTAGTGCAATTGCAATTGGTTTAGCAAAAAGTTTGATAGATTATAATAGTAAAATTAATCTTAGGCTTCTTATACCAATTGCAGAAAATTCGATTTCTCAAAAATCTATGAGACCTATGGATATTAAATTTTCAAGAAATAAAACGCCAGTTGAAATTGGAAATACCGATGCAGAAGGACGTTTAATTTTAGCAGATACATTATCTTATGCCCAAGAGGGTAAAATTAATCCTGATCTTATAATTGATTTTGCCACTTTGACTGGAGCAGCAAGAGTAGCTCTTGGCACAGAAGTTCCAGTATTCTTTTCAAACAATGAAAACATCTCAAAAAAGCTTTTAGATAATTCAATTACAATGGTTGATCCTGTATGGCAATTACCTCTTTTTACTCCATACAAAAGGTTCCTTCATTCTGAAAATGGTGCTCTTAATAGTACAGGTTTTTCTGGTACAGGTGGTGCAATCACTGCAGCATTATTTTTAGAACAATTTGTTGATAAAAAAATTAATTGGGTTCATTTTGACTTAATGGCTTGGAATCTTACCTCAAGACCTGGCTTCCCAAAAGGAGGAGAAGCAATGAGCTTAAGAACAGTATTTAAAACGATTAATGAAATGTTTAATTAATTCAAAAATTGAAGAACCTCATTAAGCAAATCTTTATTGTAAGCTGCAATAACTTTGAATTTCTTTTTTGTTTTAAAATCAAATGATATTTCTGAGCCACTCCAATCAGTTATGGATATTTCCCTAGATTTTAATATTGGAATAAGTGGCAAAATATCCCATGAATTTAAATTTTCTTCAATGACTAAGTCTATTTTACCTTGCGCAAGTAAAATATAATTATGACAATCACCTGACCATATATTAAATTTTACATTATCAATTATTGAATTAATTTTTTGTAAGTTTAAAAATTCAAATAACTCAGGTGCTGTTGAAGCAAAAATTGCATTTTTTAAAGTTAAATTTTCTTTCTCTAAAAACTACAATCATTCCCATTTAAAATTAGTTTATCCTTATACCCAATCCATAATTGATCTAATTCAGGAAAATCAACCATTCCAATAATAGGTTTATTATTTTTCAAGAGACCAATCATTGTTCCCCATAATGGTCTTCCAGACATATATGATTTCGTTCCATCAATAGGATCAATAATCCATGTAAATTCAGATTTTTTATCAATTACTTTTAACTCTTCACCAATAATATTGTGAGAAGGGAAACTATTTTCTAAATATTTTCTAATATAGTTTTCAGCTTCTATATCGTATTTTGTAACGGGGCTGTCGTCCGTTTTAATTTTATAATTATTTTCCAGGTTGAATTTATTTAATGTAATTTTTCTAACACTTTGACTTATTTCATTAAGGCAACTTGCAAAAGAAGAAAAGTTTTCTAAACTCATCAAAACTATTTATTTGGCAGAGGTGCCGGAGCGTTTGATCTTTCTCTTAACCATGCAATGAGATTTGCTCTGTCTTTGGTTTTCTTTAAACCTGCAAAATTCATTTTTGTACCTTTAACGTATTCTTTAGGCTTATAAAGAAATTTGTTTAATTCTTCATAAGTCCAATTACCATTCAATGCTGCAAAAGCCTTGGAGTATCCGTAGTCTGCTTTTCCAATTGGTTTATTAACGATGTTGTATAATCCTGGACCTACTTTATTATTTCCTCCGTCAACAAAAACATGACATGCTGTACATTTTTTAGCAACTTTTTCGCCTTCCATAATATTAGCACTTGCTAAAAGGTTGATAATTGGTTCAATTACCGATGCTTCTTTTACTTGAGTGTTTTTAGTATCCACGTTAGCGACTTCAATTGGGTACGCATTTTTTTCTAAAGTTTTTGAATTAACTAGAAAACTACCAACTTTACTAAATCCCATTATTAATAACCCAGCACATAAAACTCCAGCTGCGATTTTATTAAATTTCAAAGGATCCATGTTAACTCCACTCTATCAAAATAAGGTATAATATTTTTATATTTCATTATATAAATTTTTCAATTAAATTATTAAAATAAAATAATTTTAATCAAGATTAAATTCTTTATTACATTTACAGGCATTTAAATTGTCATACAAAAACTTTGCTATTTTAATTCCATCAAGAATAGGATCAACAAGACTTAAAAACAAAGCCTTGATTGAAATAGATAAGAAACCACTCATAGAGCATGTAATTAGAGGTGCAATAAAATCTAATTTAAAAGTGCCTATTATAGTTGCGACAGATACTCAAGATATTGTTAATGTAGCTGAAAGATGTGGACAAATAGGAATGCTTACTAGCAAAGATCATAAAAGTGGATCTGATAGAATTTATGAGGCACTTGAAAAATTTGATCCACAAAAAAAAATAAAAAAAATTATTCACCTACAGGGTGATTTGCCTAATGTTTCAAAAAAATTAATCGTAAGTCTGGCAGATATAATTAAGAATAATAAATGTATTGCCACTCCAGTAGTTCAAGCAGATAAAAATGAGATTTTAGATGAAAACATTGTTAAATGTGCAGCATCTTTTAAAAACCCAAAACCAAAAATTGGAGAGATTGGAAATGCACTTTATTTTAGTAGATGTCCAATTCCTTGGGGAGATAGTATTAAATGGCATCATCTTGGTATTTATGGCTGGGATAGATCTATAATTGAAAAATATATAAAACTTAAACCATCAAATTTAGAAATGAGTGAAAAATTAGAGCAATTAAGAGCGCTAGAAGCTGGAATTAACATCAAAATCTTAATTACAAATGAGAAACCTATTGGTATAGATACTATTAATGATTTAAAAAAATTTAAAAAGAGTATCAATGCTTATTAGTAAAAAGAAATTAAAGATAGCTTTTCAAGGCATGGCAGGGGCATATTCTAACATGGCCTGTGAAGAATGTTTTCCAAATGCAAAAGCAATTCCCTGTATTTCATTTGAAAACATGTTAGAAACTACAAAAAGTAAAGTTTCAGATTTAGCTATGGTACCTATTGAAAACTCAGTAGCAGGCCGTGTTGCAGATATACACAATCTTATACCAGAAAGTGGACTTCATATAATTGGAGAACATTATCAAAAAGTAAATCACCAACTTTTGGCCTTAAAAGGTGCGACCCTCAAAACAATTAAAACAGTTAAAAGTCATTCACAAGGTCTTGCACAATGTAGAAAATTAATAAAACAACTTAATATAGCACCTGTTCAGCATATAGATACTGCAGGAGCTGCACATGAATTATCAAAAGGAAATGATATAACTGTAGCAGCAATAGCATCTAAAATGGCTGCAAAAATATATGGATTAAAAATTCTGAAAAAGAATATTGAAGATGAGGTTAATAACACAACAAGATTTTTAATTATGTCTAACAAAAAACACATACCCAAATACGACAAAAGTAAAATTTTTGTAACGACTATTGTATTTGAGATGAAATCTGTTCCTGCTGCTCTATACAAAGTTTTAGGTGGGTTTGCTACTAATGGAATTAATCTAACAAAATTAGAAAGCTATATAAGTGGAAAAAATATGAAAGCGGCAAGATTTTATGTAGATGCTGAGGGTCACCCACACGAAAAAGGAATGCAAAACGCGCTTGATGAAATGAAATTTTATACTCTAGAAGGAAGTATTAAAATATTAGGTTCATATTTAAGAAATATACCAACAAAAATTTAAATATCTTGAAAGTCATACTAAACTAATACATATTATCCTTGGAGAGTTTCATGGACGTGACTCTTGCTAACCCGGTCAGATTCGAAAGAAAGCAGCCGTAACAATGATAGCGGGTCATGAAGCTCTCTTTTAAGAAAATAAAATGAATTATAAAGTTCTTGCAAGAAAATATAGACCTCAAAATTTCCAAGAATTAATTGGTCAAGATATACTAGTTAACACCCTAAAAAATGCTTTAAATGACGGTAGACTAGCCCACGCTTTTTTATTAACCGGAATAAGAGGAATAGGAAAAACAACTACTGCTAGGATAATTGCCAAAGCTTTTAATTGTGAAGGTAATAACAATAACAAACCAACGTTTGAGATTTGTAATAACTGCGGACCTTGTAACGCTATCACAAAAGGAAATTCACTTGATGTTATTGAAATTGATGCGGCAAGTAAAACGGGTGTCGATAATATAAGAGAAATCATAGAATCTGTGATGTATTCTACAAACGAAATGCGCTTTAAAATTTATATCATAGATGAAGTGCATATGTTATCTACTGCCGCTTTTAATGCATTATTAAAAACACTTGAAGAACCTCCAAATAATACCAAATTCATATTTGCAACGACTGAGACAAAAAAAATACCTGCTACTATAATTTCTAGATGTCAAAGGTTTGATCTTAAAAGAATTGATCACGAAGTCTTAATAAATCATTTAAAATCTATTTGCGTTAAAGAAGACATTACTATTGATGATGAATCACTCAAACAAATTAGCTCTTCTTCAGAAGGTTCAATGAGAGATGCATTATCTATTTTAGATCAAGTAGCTGCACTTTCAAATAATCAAATTCAAATTACAGAATTAAGACAATTATTAGGAATAAGAAGTAAATTAGATTTTATTAAACTTTATAAATTCTGCTTAGATGCCAAAGCTTCAGAAGCTTTAGACTATTATTATCAATTAATTCAAGACTCAACAGATCCTTCAGATATACTTAATAGTTTAATAAGCATATGTAGTGATGCATGTAAATTTGTTGTTAATAATAATCTTCTAGATGAACATATAGACGAGTTCAAAAAAATATCAGAGCATGGCATCACAAAACTTTTAAGGTCTTGGCAAGTTTTAATTAAAGGACTTGATGAGACAAAAAGTGGAACAAACCAAATAGAGATTGTATCTATTATCATTGTAAAGTTATGTTATACATCCTCAACTCCAATGCCAGAGGAATTAATAAAAAAACTTGATAAAAAAATTTCAAATAATAGCACTAATCAAACAAGTACGAAAACAATTGAAAATAAAAATATTGATCAAAAAATTACAACAAGTGAACCTTTGGAAAGTGATAAGACATACCAACCTATAAAGAATGAAAATACAGTAGATAGTGAACATAAAACAAACATTGAAAATAAAATTTCTCTCAACAATTTTGAAGAGCTGCTTACATTTTTAATTGAAAATAGAGAAGCTTTGTTACATGCACAATTAGTAAATAATGTAGTTATTGATAGTTTCGAAAGTGGAAAAATTTCAATGAAAATATCTGAAAATTGTTCATTTGATGTTGTAAAACATTTATCAAAATTTCTTCAGGATAAAACAGGTATAAAATGGGTTATAGAAGAAGTTCAAAAAACAGACAATAAAACCCACGAAGAAATTAAAGATATTAATTTTGAAAAAAAGAAAAAAGAAATTGAATCAGATCCTATAATAAATGAAGTTAAACAACTTTTTCCAAATGCTGAAATAAAAGATATAGAATAAATTTAAAATGAATTATGAAAATGAAAATAATTTTCTTGAAACTTTAATAAAAAGAATTTCAAAACTACCTGGATTAGGCCCACGTTCTGCAAGAAGAATTATTTTTTATCTTTTAAAAAATAAAGAATTACATTTAAGACCACTTATTGAGAGTTTAATTCAAGTAGAAAAAAATATTAAAAAATGTAAAGTGTGCGGTAATATTGATCTGAACGATATCTGTTCAATTTGTTCAGATGAAAATAGAAATAAACTATCAATATGTATTGTAGAAAATGTTCCTGATTTATGGGCAGTTGAAAGATCTGGTATATATAAAGGAATGTATCATGTTCTTGGTGGTGTTCTTTCAGCGATTGATGGAATTAATCCTGAGGAACTAAATATTCCTTTGTTAGAAGAAAGAATTAAAGAATCTAAAGAAATTGAAATAATTATAGCTATTTCTGCTACACTAGATGGCCAAACGACAGCACATTATTTGTCTAAAGTAATCAATAGATATGGAAATAAAATTACAAAATTAGCTCATGGTGTACCAGTTGGAGGAGAACTTGATTATTTAGATGATGGAACAATTATCCAAGCGCTTAAAGGTAGAACTCTCTTTGAGTAGTTGTTTAATTAATTATTTTTTTATTGTCACTTTTGTCTTCAACATCAATTGAGATTATCTTACTTCCACGTGAATGAACTTTTTTTTGTGAAATCTTTGCTAACTCTAAATCTTTTTGCGCTAATTCAAAATGCTTATCAAGTTTATCAAATCTTTCATTCAAATTATTTAAATCACTTAAAAGTTTATTAACCTCAACCTGTATTTCACTTGCTAGTTTATTCATATTAGCATCTCTAATAATTGCACGAACAGTGTTCAAAATAAGCATTAAATTATCAGGTCCAGCTAAATAAACTTTTTTTAACCTACTTTCATCAACAATTTTTGGTAATTTTATATTAATTTCATGATAAATTGATTCACTTGGTAAAAACATTACTGCGCTATCAGCGGTTTCTGAAAGATCGATATATTTTGTTGAAATATCATCAATATGTTTCAAAACAGAGCTTCCAAATTTTTTTAAGAATTCTTTTTTTTCATTTTCATCTCTTGCAGCTACATATGATCTATAATGTTCAAGTGGAAACTTTGAATCAATACAAATTGGACCAGGTGGGTAAGGCAAATTTACCATACAATCTACTCTAAAACCATTTTTAAGAGTATGTTGGAACTTATAAGCATTTTGAGGCAAAGAATCTCTTATCAAGTTCTCAAGTTGAACTTCACCAAATGCTCCACGAAGTTGTTTATTTGATAAAATGTTCTTTAAACTGTGAACTTGGGCACTTAATTCATTTAAGTTATTTTGAGCTTTATCTATAACAGCTAACCTCTCTCTTACATCAGACAATGATTTTTGTGTTTTTTCTGTTTGTTCATTTAAACTAGAGCCAATATTTTTATTTATATTATTTATTTTTTCTTCAACAGTTTTGGTTAACAAAATAATCGAACCTTGAATTTCACTTATATTTTTTTGAACATTAATTGTGTCATTTTCTTGTATGGAGGTACTGCTTTTATTTTTGAATAACAGATAAATTACTAAAAAAAATAAAATTATAATTATGAAAATTAGTAATAAATCAGAATACTCTTGATTCATTTCTTGCCCTTTCCTGACAATTTACTTATAAAAAATTTATTAATAAAACTAACTTAGCACTAATATGGCCTTACGAAAAATAATAAAAATGCCAAATAGCTTTTTAAGAAAAAAAGCTTCTGCTGTTAATACAATAGATAATGACATTAAACATATTTTAGATGATATGCTTGAAACAATGTATAATGCTAATGGTATAGGATTAGCAGCCACACAAATAGGAATTGATAAAAGGTTAATTGTTATGGATTGTGGTTTGAAAACAGATGATGATCATTTGGAACCTAATCCCATTAAAATGATTAATCCTGAAATTACTTTTTTAAGTAAAAACTTTAATGAAAGAGAAGAAGGATGCTTATCAATTCCAGGTCATCACGCGATTGTAAAAAGACCTGATAAAGTTATTGTTAATTACAGAGATGAAAATTTTAAACAAAAAGAATTAGAAGCTGATGATTTATTAGGAGTTTGTATTCAACATGAAATAGATCATTTGAACGGAATATTATTTATAGATCATTTATCTAGGATTAAAAAAGAAATGATTTTAAAAAAAATTAAAAAAGAAAATCTCAACGAAAATAGAAGTTAAATGAATATTTTTTTCATGGGAACACCTGAATTTGCTGTTCCTACTTTAGATATATTAAATAAAAAATATAATGTTATTGGTGTTTTTACCCAACCACCTCGTCCATCTGGAAGAGGAATGAAAGAAATCAAATCTTCAATTCAAGAATATTCAGAAAAAAATAAATTGAATTTCTACACACCTAATAACCTTAAAAAGGATGAAACCTTAAAACTTTTAAAAAGCCTTAACCCAGATTTAATAGTTGTTGTTGCATATGGATTATTAATTCCAGAAGTCATTTTAAAAATTCCATCATATGGCTGCATAAACGGTCATGCTAGTTTGTTACCAAAATGGAGAGGAGCAGCTCCCATCCAAAGAGCAATTGAAGCAGGAGATATAAAAACTGGATGCACATCCATGTTAATGGAAAAAGGTTTAGACACAGGACCTATGATTCATAAAAAAGAAATGTTAATTAAGATGGATAATGATGTAATTGATCTTTTTAAAAGTTTATCATTACTAACCGCAGAATGCCTTCATGAAACAATCCAAAAATTAATTTCTGGAGATTCTAAACAAACACCTCAAAATAATTTAGAAGCTTCATACGCCCATAAATTGACTAAAGAAGAAGGATTAATTAACTGGAATAATAATTCGTTAGATATTTACAATAAAATGCGAGCATTTAAAATTTTTCCGGGAACTTATTTTTACTACAAAAATGATAAAATTAATATAATTGATGGATACCCTTTAGATAAAACACATAATGAAAATCCAGGAACAATTTTAACAACATCAAATAACATCCAAATTGCTTGTAGTAAAAATACTATTTTCCAAATAAATTCATTAAAAAAATCTGGAAAAAAAAGCATGTCTGCAAAAGAATTTTTAAATGGTAATAATTTGAATGTTGGTGAAGTAATTGATTAACAATGAAGTTGAAAAAATTAGATTAGCATTATTAATAGAATATAATGGAAAGAATTTAGTTGGATGGCAAAAACAAAATAATGGTAAATCTGTTCAAGGAGAAATCGAACAAGTTGCTAAAATTCTTTTTAAAATAGATTGTCCTGTTCAAGGTGCTGGAAGAACTGATGCGGGCGTAAATGCATTAGGACAGGTTGCACATATTGACATTCCAAAATTGAACAGATTTTCTGATAAAAGTAACGTATATATATTGACAGCTTTTAATTCTTTATTAATAAAAACTGAAATAAGAATAATTTCTATTCAAAATGTATCCTTTGAATTTAATGCAAGATTTTCTGCTATTAAAAGAACTTATAAATATAAGTTTTTACTAAGATCAGCATTTCCTCTTAAGTTAAATGAAAATTTTTGGCATATTAGACAAAAGTTAAATATAAATAATATGAAGAAAGCTTCTAAATTTTTGATTGGAAAGCACGATTTTACTAGTTTTCGATCCCGATCTTGCCAGGCCTTAACTCCTGTAAAAACAATCGATAAAATTGATTTTGATATGGAAAGTAAAAAAAATATATTAACCTTAAAGATAGAAGCAAAAAGTTTTTTACATAATCAAGTTAGAATTATTGTAGGATCACTCATCAAAGTTGGTTTAGATATTTGGCACCCAGATGAAATCGAAAAAATTCTTAAGCTTAAATCAAGGGATGAAGCTGGTGAAACTGCCCCAGCACACGGCTTATTTTTGACAAAAGTTGAATACCCAAAAAATCTGTTAGAACCAAATTGGCCAATGAACCTTACTATATAAAAAGTTTTGACACTGACCTTGATATTAAGCCAATGCCTCCTTCAGTCAGAACAGACAAAATAATTAATCCAGCTGCTCCCCAACCAGTAAAACCAACTTCTTCTTTCCCTAACCTCCATAAAGCAAATGTGACAAATATGATTAATGCAAAGCCAAAAAATAAAAATATAGAGGCAGGTAAAAATAATCCAAAAAAAGTAAATGATAACATGATAAAAGCTTGAAAAGCTTGTATCCAATTGAAAGGAATTATGAATTTAAAAAAAAGATTATCTTTGTTTAAGTTTTTAAAAATATAATAAATCAATATTGCAAATAGTGAGATATCTATAACTGTTATTAATAATAGTTTTGGTAAGAGATTTGCCTTCATTGAAATATCAAATGACGCCTTGATACCATATGAAGCTAAAACTGCTACTAGTGCATTAATAAAAAAAACAATCCAACAGCTTTGCCAAAATTTTTCATTATCTAACTCAAATAAATTATCAACATTACTTTTTTTTCTTATAAAATCAAAAGAGGATTTAAAACCATTTTTTATATCAATAAAGGAAGGAGGAGGGCTTATCATATTATTTAGCAAAATATATTTCTAAAAAGTTTTTATAAATTTTCTTTAAATTATTTATATCATCTATAGAAACTTTTTCATCAACTTTATGCATAAGCTTTCCTACTAAACCAAATTCTACAACAGGACAAATATCTCTAATAAACCTTGCATCTGAAGTTCCTCCATTAGTAGATAAATTTGGAACAAGACCTGTTATAGATTTTATTGCTCTTTTTAATGATTCTACTAAATGGCCAGGATTTGTATAAAAAGGTTCAGCATTACAAAAATAATCAAATGAATAATTTGAAATATTAAGAGACTCAAATTTTTCAGTAAGCATTTTAGTTAAACTTTTTGAACTATGAAGATTATTAAATCTAATATTAAACTTAACGTTCACTTTTGCAGGAATAATATTATATGAGGGATTTCCAACATCTATACTTGTAATCATAATAGTAGAGGGTTCAAAATTTTCATTTCCTTCATCTAACTCTACTTCAGAAAGTGGCTGTATTAATTTTAACATTGAGTTAATTGGATTTTTAGCTAGATGAGGATATCCAACGTGTCCTTGTATACCATTGACAATTAAATTTCCTGAATAACTACCTCTTCTTCCAATCTTAATCATATCACCTAACTTATTAGGGTTAGTAGGTTCACCTACAATACAATCATCTATGTTTTCTTTATTACTTTTTAACCATTCAACGACTTTTTTAGTCCCATTAATTGCCTTACCTTCTTCATCCGAAGTAATAATAAATGAGATACTACCTAAACTTTCAAATTTATTATTTTCTTCTAAGAACTCTATTGCTGATGAAATAAAAGTTGCAATTGATGATTTCATATCTACTGCACCTCTACCACAAAGTTGATCGTTAATTATTTCACCTGAAAATGGCCCAAAAGACCAGTCCTCAGAACTTCCTTCAGGTACTACATCAACATGTCCTGCAAAACATAAATTTGGAGATTTTTTTCCATATCTTGCGTATAAATTTATGACCTCATCTTCTCCCTCTCCAAAAGTTAGTATTTTACAATCAAAACCATGATTTTCTAAAATTAACTTGATAAGATTTATAGCCTCTTGCCCATGAGGAGTTATACTTTTTATTTTTATTAAATCTGACGCCAGTTTGACAGGATCTAAACTCATTAAATTAGTCTCTTAACAAATCATTGACTGATGTTTTTGATCTAGTTTTAGCATCAACTCTTTTTACTATTACCGCACAATATAAATTAGGTGAATTGGATGTTTCATTATTTTTACTTCCAGCCATAGAGCCTGGGACAACTACTGAATATGATGGGACTCTTCCCATATAAATTTCGCCAGTCGATCTATCAACAACTTTTGTTGAAGCGCCTATATAAACTCCCATCGACAACACAGAGCCTTCTTCTATAATAACACCCTCTGCAACTTCAGAACGTGCACCAATAAAACAATTGTCCTCTATAATTACTGGATCAGCTTGTAAAGGTTCTAGTACACCACCGATACCTGCACCTCCAGACAAATGAACATTTTTACCGATTTGTGCACAAGATCCAACAGTTGCCCACGTATCAATCATTGCACCCTCATCTACAAAAGCACCCAAATTGACAAAAGAAGGCATTAAAACAACATTTTTGTTAATGAAAGCTGAATGTCTTACTATTGAACCTGGAACTGCTCTAAATCCTGCCTTTTTAAAATCATCAGATGACCAGTTTGAAAATTTTGATTTAACCTTATCCCACCAAACAGAAGGACCACAATCCCAACTTTCAGGCCCACCTTGAATTATTCCCATATCGTTTAGTCTAAATGAAAGTAAGACAGCTTTTTTAGACCACTGATTTACACGCCACTTACTAGAGCCAAGAGGTTCAGCTACTCTAAGCTTTCCTGAATCAAGTAAATTTAATGTTTCATCAACAGCGTCTCTTATCTCCCCTTTTGTATTTATACCTACATCTGAAATATTATCAAAGGCCTTATCTATAACATTTTTTAAATTATCTTGATCCATATTATCCTCTCATTTTTATTGTATCTAAAAACTCATTCAAATTATTAAAACTATAGTCTATGAAATTACAATTTTTCATAAAATCTTTTTCATTTATTGAATTTTTCATCCACACAGTCGTAATTCCAAGTTCTTTAGCTGGTATCAAATTTTTTACTGTATCCTCAAAAAAATTGTTTTATCTAAATTTTCTTTATTAAGATTTAAACATTCTAATAACTTTTTATACGATCTTTTGTCTGGTTTGGGAATATATTCTAAATCTTTAATATCAATAATTTGATCAAAATCATGTTCTAATTCTAATATTTTTAAAATTTTTTTTGCATGGTTCGACGTAGCATTAGTAAAGATTATTTTCTTTCCTTCCAATAGTCTTATCTTTGATATTAATTGATCATTTTTTTTTAATTCCGGATGTTCAACGTCATGAACATAATCAAGAAATTCTTCTGGTTCTAATTTTTTTTCGACAATTAAACCTCTTAAAGTTAACCCATATTTCAAATAATATTCTTTTTGAATTTTTTTAGCCTGATCAATATCTAAAGAATATTTAGACATTATAAAATCAGTTATTCTATTAGAAATTTTTTTAAATAGACCTAAATTAATATCATACATGGTGTTATCTAAATCAAAGATCCAATTTTGAAAACTATTTTGATAAATCATTTATATTCAACCATTGATTAAACTAATCTTTAATTAAAGTTCCAACACCGTCTTCAGTAAATAGTTCAACCAAAAGAGAATGTTTTTTTCTACCATCCATTATAACAGCTGCTTCAGCTCCGTCTTGAACTGTTTTAATACAAGTATTAATTTTAGGTATCATTCCTCCATGAACAACATTTTCTTTGATCAATTCCTTACATTTTCTTACAGATAACTCTGTAATAATTTGACCATTACTATCTAATACACCTTCTACGTCAGTTAACATCATCATTCGTGTGGCTTTCATTGCCGAAGCAATTGCACCTGCTGCTGTATCCGCATTAATATTATATGATAGACCATTTTCACCAATGCCAACTGGTGCAATAACTGGAATCATTTTTTGATTTATCAAAGCTTGAATTACATCTGTATTAATTTTATTAGGTTCTCCAACAAAACCTAAATCCACAACATTCTCAAGATTGGAATCAGAGTTTTTATCTATTACTGACAATCTCTTTGCAGAAATTAAATTCCCATCTTTACCAGATATCCCAACTGCATTAGCACCCTCATTTGATATTGCTGAGACAATACTTTTATTAATGATGCCACATAAAACCATTTCAACAACATCAATAGTTGCTGCATCAGTAACTCTTAAACCATCTATAAAATTACTTTCAATTTTTAATTTTTTAAGCATTTCTCCAATTTGGGGGCCACCACCATGGACTACTATTGGAAGTATTCCTACCTGTTGTAGTAGCGATACATCTTGAGCAAAAGTCTTTACGTATTCTTTTTTCCCCATAGCATGCCCACCAAATTTTATAACTATAACTTTGTTTGAATACCTCCTCATAAAAGGAAGTGTTTCCATTAGGATTTCAGCTTTATCGTTCAAATTATTTTGCATATCATTACTATATTCAGTTATTTTATCCTACATTATAAATAAATCTAATTTTTTGCAAACATTGCTATGTATGCTCTCAATTCTTCTAGCCCTATTTTCTTTTCGCTAGATGTACAAAAGAGATGTGGGTATAGGGTAATCTTATTTTTTAATGCATTTTTTAAATTAATCATTTTTGAAGAAACTTCTGATTTTTTTATTTTATCGGCTTTTGTTATGACACATGTCCATCCTAAGCCTTGGCTTTCAAAAAAATCTATCATCTTATTATCCTCTTTAGTTAATTCTCTTCTTGCATCTATCAATAAAAGTATTGTTCTTAAATTTTGTCTTGAAGAAATATAGTCAAAAATTAGATTTCTCCATTCTCTTTGCTCTGTTTTTGATGCTTTTGCAAATCCATATCCTGGTAAATCAACAAAATTTAAACTATGTAATTTATTTTCAATTTTAAAAAAATTTAATTGCCTAGTTCTTCCAGGTGTCTTACTAAATTTAGCTAGTTTTTTTTTATTAGTTAAAGAATTGATTAAAGAACTTTTACCTACATTAGATCTTCCAAAAAATGCAACTTCACTATTGTTTTGTGAAGGCAATGTATCAAGGGACACACATGATTTGATAAATTGACAATCTCCTAAAAAAAGTTTTCTGCCAATTTCTTTATCTTCATCTGAAAATTCCAATATTCAACTTTTTTCTTTATTAATTTTTCTAGTAATTATCCATTGCTGAGCAATTGATAAAAGATTATTCCATGTCCAGTAAATCACTAAACCTGCAGGAAATGTTGCAAGTAAAAAAGTAAAAACAACTGGCATCCAAGCAAAAATCTGAGCTTGAACAGGATCTGGTGGTTTTGGATTTAATCTTTGTTGGAGAACCATAGTAGCACCCATCAACAAAGGCCAAATTCCTAAATTTAGAAAATCTGGTAAAAAATCTGTACTATAGGGTAATAAACCAAAAAGGTTAAATATACTTGTTGGGTCTAATGCAGACAAGTCTTTTATCCATCCAAAAAATGGTGCTTGTCTCATTTCAATAGATACAAATAAAACCTTATATAAAGCAAAAAACACTGGAATTTGAACAAGTATTGGCAAACATCCAGCCGCAGGGTTTACTTTTTCCCTTTTATATAGAGCCATCATCTCCATATTCATTTTCTGTCTATCGTTACCAAATCTCTCACGCAATTGTTGAAGCTGAGGTGTTAAAACTCTCATCCTAGCCATACTTTTGTATGATTTATTTGCTAATGGGAAAAATATAATTTTTACAACAACTGTAATAGCAAGAATTGCCAACCCAAAATTACCCAATATATTATTTGCCCATGATAAGGCATAGAAAAATGGTTTTGTAAGAAAGTAGAACCAGCCAAAGTCTATAGCTAAGTCAAAATTTTTGATTTTTAAATCCTCTTCATATTTATCAAGCAAGTTTAATTTTTTTGCTCCAGAAAATACTCTTGATACAATTTCAATTTCTCCATTTGCTGGAATTTTTGAAAGCTCACCTAAAAAGTCAGTTTGATATGATGCAGAATTATTAACATATCTGAAAGTAAAATTAGAGTTAGTATTTTGATCTGGTATTAAAGCTGCCATCCAATATTTATCTGTTATACCAATCCAACCACCATTTTCTTCAGTCTTTATAGACATTCCTTTTTGGCCAGTTTCTTTTAAATCTGAATAACTATGTTCTTTTAATGACCCATCAAAAACACCCAATGGCCCCTCATGTAAAACAAAAAAATCAGTGGTTTTAGGTTCACCAGATCTTCTGATAAGACCATAAGGATATAAGTTTACTGAATTGTTAGTTTCATTTTTTACCTTTTGGATAACCTTAATCATGTAATTATCATCTATAGATATTATTTGAGAAAATTTTAATCCTTCTCCATTATTCCATGACAATGTCACGGGATTATTTGGGTCTAAAGAAGATTTAGAACCCTTCCACACTGTATTTCCATTAGGAACTTTATTTTTATTTGGTGAACTCCAGCCAAATTGAATGAAAAATGGTTCTCTTTCATCAATTTTTTTTAAGAACCTTATCTGATCACTTTCTGGATCAAGAGTTTTTCTATATTTTTTTAAAACTAAATCATCTATTCTTGCTCCAAGAAGTGAAATTGATCCTTCAAGCTCATCATTAACAATATTAATTCTATCTATATTTCTTGTCTTCTTTGTAACTTCTGTCAAAGATGTATTATTGTCTTTAGGCAGTTCAATTGAAGGTTCATTATTTTTATCAACTAACTGTTGTTCTTTTTTTACATTTTGCTGAGTTGGTTCACCAAATAAAATTTGGTATCCAATCAAAACTGACATTGAAAGACAAATAGCTGCAATTAGATTTCTAGTATCTGGATTCATAAAATATTTTCTTTTTTTTGTTTGTTAACAGGATCATAACCACTTTTACCCCAAGGATGACATTTTGTTAATCTTTTAATAGCTAAAGCTCCACCTTTTATCACTCCCTTAGTAGTAATTGCTTCATATGCATAATCTGAACATGATGGTAAAAAGCGGCAGTTGGTTCCAAGAAAAGGTGATATTAAAAACTTGTAAGCTTTTAAGAGAATTAAAATTAAAATTTTAATTGATTTTTCAAATATATTTATCATTTCAAGATTAACTAGCTCTATTAGATTTAAATTTATCCATTAATTCATTTTCTAAGTCATCATAAGAAACTTTTACAATTTCTTTTTTACAAATCAATATATAATTAAAGCTTAAATCAAAATATTTATCTCTATATTTTAATAATTCTCTTATGATTGATTTAAGTCTTCTTTTAATTTTATTTCTTACAATAGCTGAGCCAATTTTTTTTGTAATAGTAAAACCAAAATGAGGTATATTATCATTTTTGTTTGATTCAAGTTTTTGAATAATAAAGTTTGGAGTATAAATTTTTTTTGAAAATTTATTAGATCTTATAAATTCAGATCTTTTTTTTATAGTTATTAAAGTCATGAAAGCTTTGATTTAAGCTGATAGTCTTTTTCTTCCTTTTGCACGACGTCTTCTAATAACATTTCTGCCACCAACAGTTGCCATTCTTGCTCTAAAACCGTGTCTTCTTTTTCTAACTAAATTGCTTGGTTGAAATGTTCTTTTCATAATAACCTCTTTGAGAGTTCTTAATAAAATTAATTTAAATAGTCAACTTTATTATTTATTTATTTGCTCACTTATAGTTGGTGCAGGTTTCATCTCTAAGTCCCATGGAAAATAGATCCACGTGTCTTGAGATACTTCAGTAATAAAGGTATCTACTTGAGCTCTTCCAGCAGGTTTTGCATATACTGTAGCATAGTGGGCTTTAGGAAGAATTGGCCTTAAAGCTTTTATTGTTTCACCTGTATCAACTAAATCATCAACTATTAACCAATTATCACCATCTTCAGCCATTGTTTTATTTTTCAAAAATTCAACATCACTTCTTGATTTCTCTTTATAGGAACTGACACATACTGTATCGATTAATCTCATATCTAATTCTCTTGCCACAATAGCTGCCGGAACTAGTCCACCTCTAGTTACAGCGATAATACCTTTAAATGAAGATATATCGTGCAATCTCCATGCTAAAGCTTTACTATTTCTGTGTATTTCTTCCCAAGATACAGGGAATGATTTTTCATAACTATTCATGCTAATCTCGTCTAAATTAATTTTAAAATCTTAAACAAAATGAATACATAAATCAAATTCATAGATATAAATTTAAAATTTAATAGTAAAGATTATCCTGCTAAAATTTAAAGCTCAAAAATTGTAAATTATTTTTTTGGTTTAAACTTGTTAATAAAATCCAATTCTTCTGATGTAATATACATGTCATGATATTGAACTTTAAGACATCCTGTACAAACACCTATAAAATCATTTGGAGAATATCTTTTTATAGTGTCATCGATTAAAATAGCATGATATAATTGTTTCATACCTGATACATTGATTTTACATTTTTGACATGTCCATTTTTTATTAGATTTTGCCGCTTCAAGTATTCTAGGAAAATCATTAGGTAAAGTTTTTAAAAATTGCGATGTTGTAAAATCACTAAATAATTCTCTTTCTATAGAGAACATTTGTTTATGAAACTCTAAAACATTAAATTGATCTATTATTATTCTCCTAGACCAATCAGCCGCCTTTGCAAAATTATTCCAGTTTGTTTTTTCAAGACATAAGCGACACGGTATAAAATTATTATTTGCACTTTTTTTCTTAATATCTAATTTTTCAGATTCAGGTAAAATTAAAGTAGCACTTGCTTCATGATTATTTAAATGCTCTATAAACTCTGGGCAGTTTGAAAAGTGAAATGTGATCTCATCATTTTGATCTAAATTTTTAAAATAAATAGCAACAAAATTATTTTGATAAAATGTTAAACCAGCAAAAAAATCAATTTGAAGATTTTCTATTGAATCTAACGTGCCATCTGTTTTAAATTTTTTTCTTGTTGAGGCAATCTTAGATTTATTATTTACAAAATGATATCTAAAGTTTAGTTCAGCTCCAACTTGTTTCAAAGCAGCATTTAATTTACTAAAATTAGCATTAATTTTTACCATTTTTTTTTAATTCGCTTTTTATAAAATTAACTTTTTCTGTTTCATTTAAAACATATCTAAATTCAACTCTTCTTGATTTTATAGAATTCTCAGAACCATCTATATTTTTAATAAGTGATCTAGATGAAAGCCCAGATGCACTTACTTTATCAAAAGCCCAGTTAATTTCTTTTTCGGATAAATTAAATTTTGTTAAAGAATTTAATGATTCATTCAAAACAGAAATTGTTCTTTCTTGAGATAAAACCATATTTTTTATGTAAGCTATTTGATTAGTTTCATCTTTCCACTCACTTGATGTATGCCCCTCTATCCTAATTTCAGATACAAGTGAACCAAATTTAGATAACACCTTTATGTATCTAGGAAAAAATGCATTAATAATAGTTTTAAATCTATCGCTTAATTCAAAATTACTTTTTGAAAACATTACATCAGGAGCATTAAACCTTATTAAATTTTCCTCCGGTATTATTTCAAGTTGCCATTCCTTTTTTTCTTGATCAGTAAATTCATCTTTTAATTTTTCGTCAATATCATTTTCTAAATTATCTGTATAAGATAAATAATTTAAAACATAGTCTTGTGTACCAACTACTTCAGGAGCTTTCTCTCTGATAAAACCAATTGAAATAAATAAAAAAATTATCATCAATCCAGCCATTAAGTCTGAATTTGATAACCAAACAGAATTATCAATATCACCTTTTTTAGAACCTAAAAATTTCATCTACTTGTTTTACTTCTATTTGCTAATTCTATTAAACTTCTCAAACTTGTTACAAGTGGTTGATAATCCTTAACCAACTGTTCAGATAAAGATCCCAAGTGTGCTCCCATTACTTCAATGGCCTTTTCTAACTCATTAGTCATTTCATTATCTAATTTTTGAAGTTTTCCTGAAACATCTGCAATATCTTTTGATAATGTATTAGTTAATTGTTTTAGACTGGTTTGTAATGTAGGAATAGCATTTTCAGCATCTTCCCTAAGTTTAGATAATACGTCTAGTGTTTTTTCAGTCTGTTCTCTTTCTTTATTAATTGTTTGAATAACATTACCAACAGGAGTTAACATTTTTGGAACATCATCTAATTTTGTGTGAATTGTTTCGACAGTTTTTTCATGTTGAACGATTAAACTATTAGCTAAATCTATTGCTTTTTTTGTCTGATCTAATTCAGTTAAATATGTTGATTGCCATTCTAAAAGTTTTTCAAGTCCTGAGTTGAATTTTTTAAAATTTTCGCCAAATTGTTCTTCTATTTTTGAATTAAAATCTTTAATGACACTTTCTATAGCTTTAACAAGTTGTTCAACAGTACTTTCACCAAGTGATGATGTAAATTCTGTTAATTTAATTTCCATATCTCTAATGCCTTTTTCAATTTTTAAAAGGTTTTCATTTTGGTTTTTAAATTGAGCATAAAAATCTTCTTCAGATATAGTATCTTCTTGAACTATTTCTGGTTGAACAAAACTAATGAGTTTAACAATAGCACTTCCAACCATACCAACTATACTTGTAGAAAAAGCTAATTTTAATCCATCAAGTAAAATTGGTAAGCTTAAATCAATATTTCCTGGATCAAATTCACCAAGGCCTTTAAAAATCCCAAGGAATGTTCCCACTAAACCTAAAGCTGGTAATAATGATGGAAGATAAGTTGTAAAATTTAGTACTTTTTTATTTTGAGTTATAAATGGCAACCATACTCCAAAAAATGTGAGTAAATACAAAAAAATTAAATAAAAACCAACAAATTTATCTTCTTCACCAGAGATAATTAATTGTCCAATATAATCCACATTAATTAATTCATTTCTAAAATCATTCCAAAATAGAAATGGTAAAAAAAATAGAAATGGTACTAGAGTAAATTCTATAATTTTATTAATTAATTGTAATAATTTGCTAAACATTTTTATCTAATTTTTGTACAAAAATTAACCATTATGATACACTTTATAAAAATTTTTGAAAAGATATTTAAATGCAAGATCCTTTTGGTGGAATTAAAGGTAGAGAAATTGAATCATTGTCAGGTTTTGCAATTGACAAAGAAGAAGTTCTTCGCGAGCTTCAATATTCAATAGATTTACTTGATGAAAAAAAAATTGTTAAAAAAACATTTTTAGAAAAATTAAGACAAAAAAATCTTGGAATAAAAGAAGCTGACGAAAGAGCTTTATTCTGGAATCTAATGAAGGGTACTGATGATGAGTATGCACAGGTAAATTTAAGGTGGTCTAATAAAAATATAAGATCAATTTATGGTGTGCCTTTTAAATCAATTAAAGTTGCTTTAAATGGTTTAAAAGCATTTTATAATCAAATTAATGTAAAAAAACCAAATATAGATCATCCAGATGTATTAGAATTTTATAAATTAAGTCAACAAAATTATCCTGATTTACCAGAACTTACTCCAAATACTGAAAACGAAATTACAGATGATTTTGTAGAATTAGATCCTTTTGCAGGAGTAAGAGGTGTAGACATTTACAAAAAATTTAATGATTTAAAAAAAGATAAAGATAAGACATTACTAGAGTTAGATTATTCCATTGAATTTTTAGATCAATTAGAACTTCCAAAAGGAAGAAGAGAAAAAAAATTTATTAAAAAGCATCCTAAATTTCTAACTTTCACATTCAAAACATCAGAACATTATTTAGATGTCCATTTTTGGTGGGTTGGATCAATTGTTAGAACTATAAAAAATGTTGAGTTAGGAAGAGCAAGATTGGCTCTAGCCTCCCTTAAAAAATTTGTACAAGATATTGACGTTGAATTCCCTGACTTAGAAAATAAAGACATTAATGAAATCTATTTGTTAACAAAAAAGAAACATAGACCTGGACAACTTAAAAACTCTAAAATTGAAATTAAACCAGAATCTGAAGGTGGCATGAGTTATTGGTCAACAAGATCTCACAGATGGGTATTGCCAAAATTAGATAAACAAACAAAGAATTATATTCCACCAAAAAAAAATCTTTAATATTTAAGAATAATTCTTTCAAATAACATCTGTATGATTAAGTTTACACGAAATATATTTTGTAATAATTTGACTTTTTTAAAGATTTAAATACTTAATTGAAGAAACTTGATCATTGTTTTAATCAAGTGTTTCATGTTATCTAAATAAATTGTTATGATTTTTCATTAACTTAAATTTTATAAAAAGTATATCCAAAACTTAAGATGAAAAATCAATAATAACAATGCGCTCGTAGCTCAGCTGGATAGAGCACTAGACTACGAATCTAGGGGTCAGGGGTTCGAATCCTCTCGAGCGCACCAATTTCTTAACAAACACAAAAGTTTTAAACACCTACATTTTTAGCTTTAATTGAAAATTTGGACCACTCTAACAATCTATTTAAATAATCTAAATTAAAGTAAGCATAATAAAAAAAACTGATTCTTTTTTAAAGATAGCTATACCCTACTCAATGTTAAGTAGTTTTTTAATCATTTCTAAAATCATATTCCTCTAGAACCACACCTCTATTCCCAAAAACTTTTATCAATTGGTCTTCTTTTTCATTTCTTTCAATCTCTTGAAAAATTGGTTGACACTTTTGATATGCTTTATCATCTTCATATTCAAATAAATGCCCTAATCTGCTAATACCTTCTTTATTCCAAACCTTTGTAGTAACCATTCTTAAAATTCCATTTGCTTTTAACTTTGGCAAATATTTGTCTTTTACATTATTCCATCTAAATAATTTAAGTTCTAATTCTTTTTCTGAAACAAAATCTTGAGTAGTGTAATTTATTAATTTAGATTTTTTCATTATCTCCACCTTTTAAATTATCCAAGTCTTAATTTTATTAATATAAATTATATCATGAATGATATCTGGAATTATTTTTATTTTTAAATTTTTTTAGTTAATATAATCTTGATTTTATTTTTAGAAAAAATAAGAACATGGATCTTAAATTAAATAAATTATCAAATATTCTAGGTTTAGAAATTTTAAATTTAGATTTGAAAAAAGTAATTGATAAAAAATTAAAAATAAAATTGAACGATCTTTTTATTGAAAATAAAGTCTTGGTTATAAGAAAACAATTTTTGAATGCAAATGAATTTCAGAAAGCAGCAGAGATCTTTGGAAAAATTTTCAGACAGCACAATTCAAAATTTTCTCTCAAAGAAAACCCTTTAGTTCATTATATTTCCAATGAAGATAAATTTCCTGATGGTAAAGTATATATTCCAGGCGAAGGTTTTCATACTGATCATAGCAATGATAAAAAGCCACCGAAGGCTACTATTTTGTTATCAAAAGAAATACCTTCATATGGTGGAGATACTCAATTTATCAATATGAATTTACTTTATGAAAATCTCTCTAATGAAATGAAAAACAAAATTAAAAATCTAAAAGCAAAACATGTTTATCAAAGTAAATTTAGTAAAAGAAAATTAATGAGCATTAAAAACCAGGATCACAAAAATAATGAAGTTTTTCACCCTTTAGTGAAAATTCATCCAGAAACTGGTTTGAAATCATTATATATAAATCCGATCAGGATAGAACAAATTTCAAATTACTCTGATGAAAAAACTCTAGATTTGATTGATGAATTAATGGAGCATGTTAATTCATTAAAATTTGAATACAAACATAAATGGGAAGTTGGAGATTTTGTTATTTGGGATAATAGAACTTTAATGCATAAAGCAAATGGTGATTATGATATGTCAGAAAAGAGATATCTTTACAGATTAATGCTTCAGGATAATTAAAAATAAAATTAAAATAGTTTCATAATGAAAAAACAATTTGTAGTTCGTTCAATTAATAATAGTGATCAAAGTTTATGTATTGATATATTTAAAAGAAAAGATAACACTTATGGATTTGAAGAATATAGAAGAGATAAAGAAACTCATGAAGGCTGGTATAAAGTTCATTCATATGGACACAATGTCTACTTATCTGAACAAGAAGCTTTAACTAGCGCTTATAAAAATGTTAGCTGGTTAAAAGAACAAGCTTCTAATATTGACTGAAAATATTAGTCAAAAAATAATTTTAAAATTGTCTATTAAATGTATACTAATCAAAAATTTAATTTGAGGTGCAAATGAGTAAACATTGCCCACGATGGGTATACATGACTGTTGTTGCACAAGCTTGCTATGATTATGTCACTTTAGATGCTCGGCGCCGGCTTGCTCATTATATCGCACAAGTATGATAATGGGTTAAAAGAAATTTATGAGGACATAGATTTGCCTAAAGTCGATAATGTTGCATTAGAGTTTTTACGAATATGTAGTGAACTTAATATTAATCAAAACTCAGAGCATGTGTTATCTGACTATTTATATTTTAAGTTTAATTATGTTAATGTCGCTTTAAAAAGAAATTTTGACAGTTTTGTTAGTGATATTAGATTTTCAGAATATCCAAGATACCCAGAGGCAGAGGATACTGCAAATAATTTTTATAGATTTTCAAAGACTTGGGCAAAGAAAAAAAATGTGCTTTATGACAAAGCATGGAATTTAAAAACTCAAGATCAATTTATTGAATTACGGGATTTAGCTAATAAACCTTTTTCAAATGAATTATTAAAAATGCAAGATATAAACAAAGTTGAAGAGAAACTTGTGTCCATTTGGACAAAAACATAATAAATCTCTTATATCTTAAAGTTATTTGTCTTTCATCATTTTTCTAAGACTTGATATGAATGAAGATTTATCAACAGACTTTTTCATTTTTAAAACTGCAATTTTATCATCCATATTTTTAGAACTATCTATATAAGAGTTTAATAATTTATCTTTGCTAGATTTTAACTTTTGTTCATTTTTTAATTTTTTTAATTTTAAATTTTCACTTTCCATATTTTACATTACCATATTTTGGGTTATTTTTAAAAAATACATTTACGTTATTTTAAGCTTTAATATAATAAAAAAATGAAAGAAAATAATTTTATAAATTCGGACAAAATATATCTCTTTCATAATAATAGATGTTCAAAATCAAGGGAAGTTAAAAAATATCTTGATGACAATAATATAATTTATGAAGTTATAGATTATTTAAATATTTTACCTGAAGAAAGTTTTTTACAAAGTGTACTTTCAAAACTTGAAAATAATTTTCAAGAAATAATAAGAGTAAATGAAAAAATTTATAAAAATTTAAATGATAATGAAAAGACACATACCTTTGAAAATATAATCAATTTAGTAATGAAATATCCAATTTTATTACAAAGACCTATTGTATCAATTGAAAGAAATAAAAAAATAATTCAATCTATAATTTGCAGACCGACAGAACTCATCAAGTCAATATTTAGTTAATTTTTATGAATACAAAAATCCCATGTCCATATTGTTCAAGTCTAAAAGGATATATTTACGTTCAATCACATTATCAGTGTTTAAACTGCAAAAGAGTAGTTGATGATTGTTGCAGTGGAGAGAACGAAGTATGTATAAATACAAATCATTTGAATAAAAAATAAATAATAATTAAACCAATTATAAAAATGTCGTTAAATAAGTATGAAATTATTTTTTGTTTTATTATCTTTTTATTTTTTTACTAATTGTAGTTATACAAACACTAAATATGCTGGTAATGAAATTGAAACTAGTTCAGTTGTAACAGTTAAACCAAAAGTTATAAATGAAAGTGCTTTTGAAAACTTTTATATGTCTGAGAAAGTTAGAAAAAGAATTAAATAAAATTCAATTCACCTCAACAAGTTATTTAAGAAGTAATAAAGATTGTATAGGTATTATAAGACTATCTGTTTCTGGAAGTATTGATTATTACCAATTAATTAACACGCTAAAGAAACGTGCTTACGATATTGGTGGTAACGCGATAGGAGTATATGATTACAGAGAAAAAAGACGAGTTTTTGTAAATCAACAGGGTTATAAAGTTGAAACTAAAAATAAATTCAAACCAAAAACAGAATATGTTTTGGTTAAAGAAAATCAGAAAGTTGCAAAAATTACAGCTGATGTATTTAAATGTAGAAAATCAACTTAAATATTACTTAAATATTTAGGTAAATTTTCAATCAAGCTCATAGCAACAGCCGTACCAGTAACAGCACTGCCTATCATGATAGCTCTATCACCCCATTGCATGCCTACATATATCCAACCTATAGCACTTAAAAAATAAGTTATTTGACCATAAAAAGTGTATGAAGCGCTAATTAAAAATACTCCTAAAACTGCAAGTATCATTGATAACCATTTGACATACCAATCTCTGGTTCCAGTTGGAGTTGTTGGTTTGACTTCATCATATTCTGCTTGAAGCTCTTTAAGTTCTTGATTAAGTCTTTTTTTCTCGTTAGCAAGTTCCATAGCTAACCTACCAGCCTTGGTCATTCCTCCATTAGAAATTTCTTCTATTTTTTCATTTGCAATTACTTCAACTTTCTTAGTGGCCATCAAACCCTCCAATATAATTATTAGGATTGTTATTTAATCCTTTAAATTAAAAAGTCAAAAGAAAAATTTAATATATCTAAATCCATCATTTTACCAATTATAGCGACAATAATAACGCTTGCCCATTGAGGAGTTTTTACTAAGAAAATTATAACAATTGATATACCGAGTAGGATTAAACTTTTATAGTCATTTAAAGAAGAGGTAATCACAGGATTATAGAATGCAGAAATGAGTAAACCTACCACACATGCATTAACACCAATCAAAAAAGCTTTTACTTTTGGAATATTTCGTAAAACTGACCAATAAGGCATAGCGCCAAAAACTAATAAAAACGAAGGAATAAAAATCATAATTAATGAAATTATACCTATAAGAATTTTATGTTGTGATAAATCCATTGATGTTCCTAAAAACCCAGAAAACGTAAATAAAGGGCCTGGAATTATTTGAGCTAACCCATAACCAAATAAAAAAGTATCTTTATCAATTAAATTAAAATTAACTATTTCGTTTTGTAAGAGCGGTAACACAACATGCCCTCCTCCAAAAACTAAAGATCCTACTCTAAAAAATTTGTCAGAAATTAAAATAATGTCAGAGTTATAAATTTCATTTAAGATTGGAAAAATGAGTAATATACATACAAATAACAATAAATAAAATAATGGCTTATAATCTATAGATAAGGATATTTGTTTAGCCTTTGTTTTTTCACGAAATAAAAAATTTCCTAGAACTCCCGAAATTATAATTAAAATTATTTGATAAGTATTATTTGTAAAAAATATTAAAATTGATGAAGTAATTAAAGTTATTAAAATTTTTTTATAATCATTTAAATATTGTTTAGACATACCCAAAATTGCTTGAAAGACTATTACAACTACACATGCCTTTATTCCACTCAAAAGACCTTCTGTAAAAAAATCACTATAAAATAATAAACCATATGCAGATGCAATCATAATTATTCCAGATGGCAAGGTAAAACCTAGCCATGCAAAAAAGGCTCCTAGAGATCCTTTTTGAAGATAACCTATACACATACCAACTTGACTAGAAGATGGTCCTGGCAAGAAATTTGAAAAAGAAACAATATCTAAAAAATTCTTATCATCTATCCATTTTATTTTATTTACAAAGTGTTCTCTGAAAAAGCCAATATGAGCAATTGGACCTCCAAACGATGTACAGCCCAATTTTAAAAATTCAAAAAAAATAGTGAAATAAGTTACTTTATCTATTTGTTGATTTAATTTTTTTTCTTTAACCATTATAATGATACTATCAAGGAGATAAAAATGTATAAATGTAAATTTGTTTTAATTTTATTTTTAATTTCTTTTCCATTTTTTTCATACTCAAATGAAGGAGCTACTGGCATCGTTAAAGAAAGAATGGATAAGTTTCAAGAAAGTAAAAATCTTATGAGAACTATAAATAAAAGTTTAAGTGATAATAACTTTGATATCATTAGGCAATCTGCAGAAAAGTTAAATAAATGGGCTATTGAAATGCATAAATATTTTCCAAAGGGTAGTGAAGCTAACAGCTCTAACAAAAGTCAAGCTAGTGATAATATATGGTCTGATCCAGAAGGATTTAAAAAAGCAGTTAAGAAATTTGAAATTACTAGCGCAAAATTAATCAAAATATCACAAAATAAAAATATTGATGATACCGTTTCTTCATTCAGAGAAGTTGCAGCTTCTTGTAAAGGTTGTCATAAACAATTTAGAAATTAATTATTTGAGGCTTTATGAAAGGCATAGTATTTTTAGGACAACATAAACTTGAAATTCAAGAGTTCGAAGACCCAACACCAGGGCCAGACGAAGTTATTCTTGAAATCAAAGCATCTGGGATGTGTGGGAGTGACTTAAAAGTTTACAGAGCTGTAGATGGTCCATCTTCTTTAGGATTAGGTGGTGAAGATAAGCAAGTTATTGCTGGTCATGAACCCTGTGGAACAATAGTTGAATTAGGAAAAAACGTTAATAAAAACAATTTCAAAAAAGATATGAATGTGATGCAACATCATTATAAAGGATGTGGAACGTGTGTGCATTGTTCAACAGGATGGCAACAATTATGCGTTGATGGTGTTAAAGAAGTTTACGGCGTAACTGGTCATGGAGCTCATGCCAAGTATATGAAATGTCCTGCTGATACCCTGGTGAAATTACGCGAAGATATTTCATTTAAAAGTGGTGCAGCAATTTCATGTGGTACTGGAACTGCTTGGGGAGCGATAGACAGATTATGTTTAAGATCTCATGAAACATTAGCAGTTTTTGGTTTAGGGCCAGTAGGGTTATCTGCAGTCATGATTGCTTCTAGCATGGGAGTAAACGTAATAGCACTAGATACTAATCAACAAAGATTAGACAGAGCAAAATCCTTTGGAGCAGAAAATATTTTAAATCCAATGAAGATAGATAATGTCGTTGATGCGATTAAAGATTTAACTAATGGATTAGGTGCACATTCTTCGATTGATGCATCTTCTTCATCCGAAGCAAGATCTCAAAGTATAAAATGTCTTAGAACTTGGGGCAAAGCATGTTTTGTTGGTGAAGGCGGAAATGTTGATATTGATGTTAGCAATGATTTATTAAGAAGACAAATCACCTTGATAGGAAGTTGGACATTTTCTAAACATGGACAATATGCCTGCTCAGAATACATCGCTGAAAAGAAATTAAAAGTTGATGAATTATTTACTCATGAATGGAAACTTGAACAAGCAAAAGAAGCTTATGAATTATTTGATAAACAATCGGATGGGAAGGGCGTAATTTATCCCTCTTAAAATATTAGACTAAATCTTTTTCTTTAAATTGTTCTTGAACATTTATTAACTTAACAAGCTTTCCTGGAAGATTAGTTTCTTTTTTACCATTTTCATAAGTAATTTTTCCTGAAACAATATTCATCACATAACCACTTGTCTTTTGCATTAGTCTACTACCACCAGCCGGCAAATCTTGTAACATAAATGGATCTGACGATCCAAGCTTTTCAATATCTAATATATTAATATCTGCTTTAAGGCCCTCTTTTAAAATCCCTCTATCATATAAACCTATGGCTGCAGCTGTGTCTGACGTTAGTCTTCTTATACTATCTTCTAATGAAAATAATTTTTTATCACGTGTCCAATAAGATAAAAGCCAAGTTGGATATCCTGCATCTAATATAAATCCAACATGTGCTCCTCCATCACCTAATCCCATTATTGAATTTGGATCCTCTAACATTTGATGACAAACATCAAAGTTATTATCTACAAAATTAACAAGTGGAGCATAAATAAAATTTTCACCATTATTTTCTAGCATTATTTCATATGCCAGCTCCTCTGGAGATATTTTATTTTTTTTAGCCATAAACTCAATACTATCCTCTATATTAGGATCATAATTTGGTGGAGACCCAAATCTGTACATATGCTTAAAACTAATTCTATGAATGAGTGGAAAGGTACTATTTTTTAATCTATCTTCAGAAAGTATCTGTTTTTTTATATGATCTTTTGATAATTCCAACACTCTTTCATCATGAGATAAATTTTTTAGTTTTTTAAAAGTATCAGTACCAGAAAAAGGATTTTGACT
The DNA here is from genome assembly GCA_038131545.1 of Alphaproteobacteria bacterium. GTDB lineage: Bacteria > Pseudomonadota > Alphaproteobacteria > Puniceispirillales > Marisalimonadaceae > TMED54. The sequence goes on along the minus strand of JAYPPQ010000004.1, from coordinate 389,569 downwards.
TCCCTTAAGTCCGAATAATAATCCTATTGGCCTTGGCGCAACCACAGGTCTGATTGACAATCCTTCTTCCTTAGCTTCTAGAGACATCTTCATCAAATCTTTCCAAAAATCTGGTCTGTCATGTCTCTGAGTTAAACTAAATACAATTGGACGCCCAGATTTTTTTGATATTCTTTTCAGAACGTTAAATTCTGTTTCTGGATCAGGTTCATTCCAATCTGATACAATTTCCATAAACCCTGCACCGGCATCTTTCATTCCTAAGGCTATTTCTGTAAGCTCATCTTCATGCGCTCTTAACGTAGGAGTATATTCACCTTTTAAACTTTTATGACTTATAGTTCTTGATGTAGAAAATCCAAAAGCCCCAGCCAATATTGCCTCTTTTGTTATAAGACGCATTTTTTTTAAATCTTCTTTATTAGCTCTTTCATGTTTAATTGCACGTTCACCCATAACATAAACACGTAATGCTGCATGAGGTAACAAAGTACATATATCTATATCTCTATCTCGTTTTTCTAGAGCATCTAAATATTCTTTAAAACTTTCCCATTCCCACTTTAAACCTTCATGCATAACTGGAGCAGGTATATCTTCAACTCCTTCCATAAGTTCAACAAGTTTTTCACGATCTTGAGGTTTACAAGGAGCAAAACCAACTCCACAATTTCCCATTACAACAGTTGATACTCCATGAAGAGACGAAGGAGCTAATTGACTATCCCAAATAGCTTGTCCATCATAATGTGTATGAATATCAACAAACCCAGGAGAAACTACAAGATTTTTTGCATCAATAATTTTTTTTGCAGATTCATTAATTTTGCCAATTTTTTTAATGATACCATCTTTAATGCCAATATCAGATAAAAAGGATGGCTTTCCCGTTCCATCTATAATTTGTCCATTTTTAATTAACAAATCAAATTCAATTATTTCTCTGTTTGAACCGTCCATATATAAATTAAATAAGTAATTTAAAAATCAGTCAATATAAAACTAAATAATTTTATTTTTTTCTAATGTTGATATTTCATCTTTTGAGTATCCTATTTCTGATAAAATATCCTTATTATCTTGTCCAAGTTGAGGTGCTTCTCTATTTATTTTTCCGCTAGTTTCACTCAATCTTGGAAATACATTATGCATTGGTATTTCACCATCATCTTTAGTATTTAAATTAATTAGAATTTCTCTATCTTTAATATATGGATGTTCTACTAAATCACTAATATCTAAAACAGGTCCGACAGTAACACCATTTTGTTCAAAAATTTCTAACAATTCTTTTTGATTATATTTCGACATGAACTCTTCAATAATTGGATCTAAAATGTTTTGATTTTTAACCCTTTTCTCATTATCCAAAAAAAGTTCATTGGCTATAAGATCTTCTCTTTTTATTACCTTAGCAAGTTTTTCCCACATTGTTTGCATTGATGCTGAGAGAGATACATACTTATTATCTTTCGTTTTATAAATATTTCTAGGTGATGCAACAGGGCTTTTATTTCCCATTTTTTTTGGAAGTTCTCCTGTTATTTTATAATGAGCAGCCCAAGGACCAATAATTGAAAACAATGGCTCAAATAGAGAAAGATCGATAGTTTGACCTTTAGCTTTTTGATTTTTTTGTGCAAATAATGCAAACATAATTGCAGAAACACCAGATAATCCCGATATCATGTCTGCAAGTGCAGTTGGGGGCAAAAGTGGGCCTTGATTTTCTTCTCCTGTCATCGATGCAAATCCGCTCATCCCTTCAACTAAGGATCCATAGCCAGGAAAATTTTTATATAATCCTGTTTGACCCCATCCAGAAATTCTAACAATAATTAAATTAGGATTTAATGAATCAAAGACTTCTTTTGTATAACCCCATTTTTCTAAAGTACCAGGAACAAAATTTTCAATAAAAACATCTGCAGTTGAAATAAGTTTTTTTAAAATTTCAGTACCTTGTTTAGTTTTTATATTTAATGATAAACTTCTTTTATTTCTTGAATAAACATGCCACCAATGTGAAATATTATTTACTTTCCATGTACGTAAATCATCACCCTTCTCAGGTCTTTCCACTTTAATCACATCTGCACCATGATCTGCCAGCATATGTGAAATCATATTCCCTGCTGCTAATCTAGAAAGATCAAGAACTCTTACTCCTTCGAGAGAAGATGACATTACTCGAATACCTCCTCATTCAAATCTTTTTTTAGTCTTCTAAGAGATTTGAGCATATCATTTCTTTTTTGTGCACGCTTTAGTAATTGGTCAGTAGACAAAATTTCACGTCTTTCTTTTTCAAGTTTTATAGCATTTGTTTCAGACCAATCTGGCAAAATTTTATTATTTTTTTCCATGTTTAAATACATATTTCCATATCTTTGCATGTAATCTTTAATACCACCAGGAGCATTAAGATCTATTGTTTCAAAAGGTCCCATAAAAGCCCACCTTAAACCTAGACCATTTCTAACAGTTGAATCTATATGGTCAGCACTTGCGTATCCTTCACTGTACAATTTAACAGCTTCGTTTAATAGGGCTCCTTGCAATCTATTTAAGATAAAACCATCGATTTCTTTTTTTACATAAACAATAGAAAATCCTATTTTTTCAAAAATATCTTTGGTTTTATGAATAACTTCTTCAGATGTTTTTGAACTAGGAGATATTTCTACACATGGTATTAAATGAGGTGGGTTAACTGGATGAGAAATGATACATCTATTTTTACCTTTTAAATTTTGAGTGATTAACGAAATTGGCATGCCTGAAGATGAAGATGATAAAATGACATTTTCTGGACATGAATTATCTAACTTTGAAAATAGTTCCTGCTTTATTTCAACTATTTCAGGAGAGCAGTCTTGTATAAATGTACAATTATTACTTAAATAATTGATATCGTTTACAAACTCAATGTTTTGTATAGAGTTTTCGATATTAATTTTATTATCTATAAATTTTAATTCTTCTAAGAATGTTGTAACTCTTTTTTTAAAATCATTCTCAACGTTTTTATTACTATCATAAATAACAACATTAAAACCCTTCGAAGAGAAAATAGCAGACCAACTTGAACCAATTAATCCTGCACCAACTATTCCTATCTTTTCCATTTAAACCCTTTCTAGATATTTTATTTTGCAAATTTCTTTTTCTAAATATATATAGAACTATTCTATTATATTATAGAAATTTTTTTTGGATTATCATGGGACAGCTAATAAACGGTCAATGGACGAAATCTTCAGTAATTACTAGTGATAAAAGTGGAGCTTTTGTAAGAAAAGAGAGTCACTTTAGACATTGGATTTCGCAAACGGAAAATTTCAAACCTGAAAGTAGCCGTTATCATCTCTACGTAAGTTATGCATGTCCATGGGCTCATAGAGTTTTAATCATGAGAGAGCTTAAAGAACTTAATAAGCATATTTCTGTGGATGTAGTGCATCCTGATATGATGGAAAATGGATGGTCATTTGATTCAAATTTTGAGAATGCTACAGGTGATACTTTATATAAAAAAAAATATTTATACGAAATTTATCAATTATGTTCTGATAAAGTAAGTACAAAAGTAACAGTCCCAATTCTATGGGATAAAAATACTCAACAAATTGTAAATAATGAATCTTCCGAAATATTAAGAATTTTTAATTCATCATTTAATCATATAACCCAAAATGATATCGACTTTTACCCTTCTGATTTACAAGATGAGATAGATGAAATTAATGATGAGATTTATATTAATATTAATAATGGTGTTTACAAAACTGGCTTTGCAAAAACGCAATCTGCATACGATGAGGCTGTCAAAAACCTTTTTAATTCCTTAGATAAGATAGAAGAAAAACTCAATAATAATAATTATTTAGTTGGCAATCAATTGACTGAGGCTGATATTAGACTTGTAACAACATTATTAAGGTTTGATAATGTTTACCATTACCATTTTAAATGTAATTTAAAAAGAATTGCTGATTATAAAAACTTATCTAAATATTTAAATCAATTTAGAAATTTAGATTGTATAAAAAAAACAACCTTTGATGATCACATTAAAAGACATTACTTTTTTTCTCATGAAAGCATTAATCCAACAAGGATCATTCCTATAGGTCCTATTATTTCTTAAGATTTATACTTTAAACAAGCTTTTCCAAAACTCTCAAAAAGTTTTTTATTTAAAAAATTTTCTTTTCTTTCAGGATGATACTCTGCATGCCATTGAACTGCTATGCTAAAGCTTGGATAATTTTTAATACTGATTGCTTCTATTAAACCATCTTCCGAATTAGCTTCAACTATAAGGTCATTTCCTAATTTATCTATTCCTTGACCATGCAATGAATTAACCACAAAGTTATTTTTATTAATTAATTCTTTTAAGTAACTTTTATCTGTAAAATCAATACGATGTTTTAATTTAAATATTTCTTCTAAAGTTGCATCTTCATTTCTAGGCATACGATGATCAAATTTTCCATCTTGTTGATGTACCCTATAAAACAAAGTTCCTCCAAATGAAACGTTTATCTCTTGAATTCCTCTGCAAATACCAAATATAGGCATTTTTTTTGACACACATTTAGGTATAATATTTAAAACCGTTCGATCTCTATCTGGATCAATTGGCTCGTCAGCAGGAAATTCAGCTCCACCATAATGATGTGGTTCAACATTAGCTCTTCCACCAGTTAACAAAACACCATGAATATTTTCCAAAATTTCATCTAAATCATTTGATGGAATACTTGAAGGTATTAACACAGGAACAACATCTGCAAATTCCATTACAGATTTAACATACCTCTTTCCTGTTGAGTGTGATATTTGTCTTCCATTAAAATTTATAATTTCATTTGTTATTATTCCAACAATTGGTTTAGATCCCATTTAATACTACCTCTTTTTCACAACCAAGTTGATCAGCAAGATCAAAAAAATCATTTGCAACGTAATCCCAACTCTCTAGTGGCTTCAAGTCTGATTTTTGATTAATACCGTGTTCGTTAGAACGTAAAATAAAAGCGGTGTTCAATCCAACCTTACGAGCTGATGAAAGGTCACTATTATGCGCAGCTACCATCATACATTCATTTGGATTTAATCCTACTTTTTCACATGCAACCAAATATGCTTCAGGTTGTGGTTTGTAATACCCCACAACTTCAGAGCCTAAAATCATGTCCCAATAAAGTTTTGAATTTTTAGACATATTTAATATAAGCTCAATATTTCCATTTGATTGTGATGCAATTATAAATTTACTTTTTAATCTTAAAAGACCTTTTGAACTATCTTTCCATCCTGGCAATCTATGCCACGACTTAACTAACCAATCCCAATCTTCCTTAGAAAGAGTATCTAAACCATAATTTTTTGAAATGTTTTTTAAATTCTCATCATGCAGTATATCTAATTTAACAAACTCTCTGCTGCCTGATCTTACTTTTTCCATAGATGGTTGATATTCTGCTCTCCAATCATCTGCAAACTGTTTTGAATTTTTATTAATTCCATACTTTTTTGAGATTAATTCAAAATCTTGTGATATACCAGATCTCCAATCTACTACTGTACCAAAAACATCAAATAAAAGAGCTTTTATCATAATCGCCTACCAAAGAAAAATTTACTTAACTTCCTTATCATGTTAAGTAAATTAATGATAATTAAATATCCATAATGATAAATATAATTCTAAAATCAATTAATAATTTACCACTTTCTGTGATTGCAATTTTATTTATGATTGTATCTGGAATGTTTGCGGCATCCATGCATTGCCTCATTAGAGTAGCTGCACTTGAAAGCCATCCATTTCAAATAGCATTTTTTAGAACATTATTTGTACTAATTATATTTCTTCCAGTCGTTATGAAAGATGGTTTAATATCACTTAAAGTTGTAGATAAAAAGCTTCAATTTCTAAGAGCTATTGTTGGAAGTGGTGCAATGTGTTGTATGTTTTATGGCATATCTATTACAGAACTTTCAAAAGCTACAGCACTCATGTTTACTGTGCCAATTTTCTCAACAATTCTTGCAATTTTATTCCTTAAGGAACAAGTTGGCATAAGAAGATGGACTGCTATGGTCGTAGGATTTATAGGTGCTATAATTGTAATTCGACCAGATATACAATTAGGTCTTGGTCCTTTGTTAATCTTATGCGGTTCTTTTATATGGTCAATGTCATTATTAATAGCAAAGAAATTAACTACCACTGAAAGCAATGCAAGCATGACTTTTTGGCAGGCAGCTGGTTTAATCCCAGCTACTTTCATAGTAGCTATACCATTTTGGTCTACACCTAATTTAGAACAATTATTTTTATATCTATTAGTAGCAATAACAGGCACGATGACACATTATTGTCTAAATGCCGCTCTAGCAAAAGCCGATATTTCTTCTTTATTACCTCTAGATTATTTAAGATTAATTTGGTCAGTATCTTTAGGGTTTATATTTTTCAATGAAGTACCTTTAATTACAATTTGGATTGGTTCAGCAATAATAATTTTATCAACTTCATATATAGCTTACAGACAGTTAAAAAAATCAAAACAACCTCTTACAAACCAATTAAACCCAAACTTGTAAAAGATCATCTACCTCCAGAAATTCTTATAATTGTGCCGCATACATAACTTGATTTTTCACTTAACAACCACATCACAGTATCTGCAACTTCTTTTGCTAATCCAACACGTCCAAGAGGAACACTTGGCATTAGTCTTTCAACTCTTGATGCATCTCCCGCTTTTTCATGAATATCAGTTGCAATTAAACCGGGTGCAACAGCATTAACTCTTATTCCATAAACACCTAATTCTTTTGCCATACCATAAGTCAACGAATCAATAGCACCTTTTGACATTGCATAATGGACCAATTCTCCAGCTCCACCAATGTCTGCAGCAATAGAAGTCATATTTACAATATTTCCCATTTTTTGCTTAATCATAATTTTAGAACTTTCTTGAGCAACATTAAATGCACCAATAACATTTGTATCTATTAACGATTTAAAATCCTTTGGATCTAATTCATGAATTTTAGAGACTGGACCAGTTGTACCTGCATTATTAAAAACACCGTCTAAAGATCCTGCATTATCAAGAAAATTTTCAAACATATCTTTTACTGCGCTATTTTTGGATACATCACATTTTAATATTACTCCTTCACCACCTAACTCTTTTACTTCAGATAATGTTTCTTCTGCAGCTTTGTCGTTAGAATTATAATTTATACCAATAAACATACCTTTTTTTGCAGCTTCAAGAGCTGTAGCTTTCCCTATACCTTGACTTCCTCCGGTAATTAATAAATTTTTCATGTATTCTCCTTAATTTTTTCTAAATTATTTTTGATAATTTTGACTTAAATAATGATAGTATTTCTTCGTTCACAGGTCTTTCAGGAATACCCCCACTCAAAATATTTAATAACTGATTAGCTACAAATTCTGACATTTTTTTTCTACTGTCTGTAGTCACCCCAGCCATATGAGGTGTAGCAACAACATTTTGCATTTTTAATAGCTTATGATCAGAATTAGGTGGCTCCTTTTCCCAAACGTCTAAACCTGCTCCAGATAGATGGCCATTTTTTAAAAAAGTTTCTAAATCGTTCTCATTATGAATAGAACCTCTTGAAGTTGTAATAAAAAGACTGCCCTTTTTCATTTTTGAATAAAAATTTTTATCAATAAAATTATGAGTTTCTTTTGTTAATGGAATATGAACTGATACTATGTCACTTTCGAAAAGCAATTCATCTAAGTTTGTTTTTTTTGCATTGAATTTGGAGAATCTTTCATTAGAAATATAAGGATCATAAGCAAGTATATCGCAACTAAATCCATTTTGACAAATTTCTGCTACCCTACCTCCCGTATTCCCAAGACCTATTAGTCCAACTGTTTTTTTAAATAAATTCCTACCGATAAAATCTTCTCTTGCTCCACTCCACCCTTTTCTTAACAAGAGATCAGTTTCAGTTACCCTTTTTAACAAATCAAGCATTAGTGCTACAGCGTGTTCAGCAACCGCCTCGGCATTCCCACCAGTTTGATTAACTACTAGAATACCTCTTTTAGTACATGCTTCTACATCTATAGTGTCATATCCAGCACCCCCCGATGAGACTAAAATTAAATTTGGTGTTTTTGATAAAAATTCTTCATTAACGTGAAAAATTTTTGGCACTTCATCACGAGCAGCTGAAACTTGAAAAGCATGAGCTGTTTCCAATTCTTTGAAAGATTGTTCAAGATTATTACTTTCAATTTTTACAACTTCTATCTTATTTTGATTTTCTAAAATTGATACACCTTCTTGAGCAGGTAAATTATCTAAATATACAATTTTTGGCATTTTATTTATCTGTATTTATTTTCTTAAGAAATTTATTGTTTAAGTTAGTCTTTATAATATAGAGTTAATAATCAATATTTTTTTTAGGTTTTATGATTTATGATTAAAAGAATTCAGATACCTGATATTTTACAACCGGTTAGTCACTATTGTCATGTCGTAGAAGCAAATAACATAATTTGGATATCAGGTTTAGTTGGAATGAATTATGATAATTCAATTCCTGAAAATACAAAAGATCAATTTGATATTGCAATGAGAGATTTTGATACTTGTTTAAAAGCTGCTGGTGGAGATTTTTCATCTGTTACAAAGGTCAGAGTTTTTTTAACTAACATAGATGATAGAAAAATTATTAATCCAAAAAGAATTGAATATTTTGGGAAGCACAAACCTGCATCTACATTACTAGAAGTAAGTGCCTTAGTAGATCCTAGAATGAAAGTTGAAATTGAGGCTGAGGCAATAAAACTTAAATGAGCTTGATAAATTTAAATGCGTTTGAAATTTTAAAGTTATTTAACTCCAATAAAATCAGTGCAGTTGAATATGTTTCTGAATTAATTAGCCACATAAAATTAAGAGAGCCAAATGTTGAAGCATGGGCTTTTTTAAATGAAGATTTAGTTAAATCTCAAGCAAAAAAAATTGATGAAAAAAGATCAAAGAATTTACAAAAACCTTTTGCTGGTATTCCTATAGGAATAAAAGACATTATTGATACTAAAGACTTTCCAACAGAAAATGGTTCAAAAACTTGTGTAGGTAGAAAGCCCAAAGAAGATGCTCACCTTGTAAAATTATTACGAGAAAATGATATCATTATATTTGGTAAATGTGTAACAACTGAATTTGCTCTATCAGCTCCTGGAAAAACAAAAAATCCAAACGACCTTGAGTGTACACCTGGTGGTTCTTCGTCTGGATCAGCTGCTGCTGTAGCCGACAAAATGATACCCACATCAATTGGAACTCAAACTGGTGGGTCAGTTTTAAGGCCTGCTTCATATAATGGAATAATCGGTTTTAAGCCAACTTTTGGATCTATTTCTAGATCAGGTATTTCTCCAATTTCTTATCGATTAGATCATCCAGGTGTTTATGCAAGATGTATCGAGGACATTAGAATTATTTCTAATTTAATCATTTCATATGATGAAAATGATTATGACATGATAAAAAATTTGTCTTTAAAAGAAAATATTGTTGAAAAATCTGATTATAAATTTGCTTTTGTAAAAGGACCTGCATGGCCTAAAGGTGATGAAGATATGAAGGAAAAATTTGAAGAATTTATAAACAACAGCAAATTGAATATTACTGAAATAACTTTACCTGAATCTTTTGATAATGCTCTTCAGAATCATGAGATAATAATGAATGGTGGAATATATTCATCACTAAAAAAAGTTTATAAGGAAGATAAAGAAAACCTTCACCCTTACACAATTAATAGAATTGAAAATGGACTTAATCTCAATGCTTCAGATTATGTTGACGCCATTGAAAATGCAAAAAAAATGAAGTTTGATTTAAGTACAATTTTTGAAAAGTTTGATGCAATTATTACTCCAGCTGCTCCTGGTGAAGCACCTAGAGACCTATCAACAACTGGGAATGCTATGTTTAATGGATATTGGACTATGATGGGTGTTCCTGCAATCAGTTTACCTTTATTAACAGGGGAAAACTCTCTTCCAATAGGTGTCCAGGTTATAACTTCGTGGCAAAATGACAATTTACTCCTTAAAATTTCAGATGAAATTTTAAAAGATTATCAATAAATTAATTAGAAACTGATATAAGGCTTTATTTGAAAATAACCATCAATTGCCATTTCAGTAGATAGATATATCAAGAATACTAATCCAACATATGATAACCATTTAAATTTTGTTAATAACCTAACAATTGCAGATGCAAAAATTGCAATTAATAAAATTGAAAACCCAATTCCAAACATTAGCAAATAAGTTTGATCTCTAGCAATTGCTGTGACTGCAATAACATTATCTAAGGACATTGATATATCAGCAATTGTAATTGTGATTAAAGCATTTTTCATGCTCTTACCTTTAACCTTTTCAGTAACGTCCTCTTTATTGGTTTCATCATTTTTTGAAAATTCTTTTATGTCTTGGTAAAATTTAAAACAAACCCAATACAATAATAACGCTCCTACAAGAAGTAGACCTGGCACTGTTATCAAATAAGATGCTATTAATGCAAATAAAATACGGAGTATAGCCGCAGCAAGTAACCCAAAGAAAATAATTTTTCTTCTATCTTTTTCTGCAAATGAAGCTGCAGCCATGCCTATAATTAAAGCATTATCACCAGATAGAACTATATCAGCCAAAACAATTTGAAAAACGTCTAAAATAAAATCCATTATGAAGCTGACGTTATAGCAATTTAAACTTTTTTCAATCCTAGTATTTATATTTTAATTATATTTTTACAAAGTGTTTAACAATGGTAGAGTGCAAAAATGAATTTACTAAATTTAATTAACGTGTTAATTAAATTAAAATTATATATTTGGAGAATTTATGTCTGATCGATTTGACTATATTGTTGTAGGCGCTGGATCTGCAGGATGTGCACTAGCTAATAGATTATCATCTGATAAAAATAAGACTGTACTTTTGTTAGAGGCTGGAAAATCTAATCATCCTTTAGCTAGAATCCCAGTTAGTTTTGCTTTATTGATTGATCATCCTACTGCAAATTGGAGATATAGATCTCATCCAGATGAAAAAACATCAAACAGAAATATACCAATCCCTAGAGGAAAATTAGTTGGTGGATCTAGTGCTATCAATGGTTTAGTTTATGTGCGTGGTCAAAGTTTAGATTATGATATATGGGCTCAAATGGGAAATAAGGGTTGGTCCTCAGAAGAGGTGTTTCCTTTTTTTAAAAAATTAGAAAATTACGTAAACCCTTGCGAAGATTTAAGAGGAAAAAAGGCTTAGTAAATATTTCTCAGGTCACAGACCGAAACCCAATTTATGAAGCTATGTTTAAAGCTGGCGATAAATTAAAAATCCCTTTCAATGAAGATTATAATTCAGGTGATCAAGAAGGATTTGCATACACACAAACTACTATATTTAAAGGTAAAAGAATGAGTGCAAAAGTTGCATACATTGATCCAATAAAAAATAGAAGTAATTTAAAAATTTTAACTGAGAGCCTTGCTACAAAAATAATATTTGAACAAAAAAAAGCTATTGGTATCGAGATACTTAGAAAAGGTAAAATTGAAAAATATTTTTGTAATAATGAAATTATTTTATCTGGTGGTGCAATAAATTCACCTCAAATTTTAGAACTTTCTGGAGTTGGAAGGCCAGAAATTTTAAAGAAAAATAATATTGAAGTTATTCATGAATTAGAGGGTGTTGGCGAAAATTTAATGGATCATCTTGGACCAAGATTAGTTTATAAAATTAAAAAACCTGGTCTTTCGTATAATGAAAAAGCAAGAGGATTTGGTTTAATAAAACAAGCTTTAAATTATGCTTTTAATCAAGATGGTTTTTTAAATTTACCATCTGCTCCAGTTTTAGGTTTTTTCAAGACAAGACCTGAATTAGCATCACCTGACATCCAAGTTCATTTTATTCCATATAGAGTAGTACTAGATAATGGAAAAAGAACATTAGGAAAAGATCCTGGAATTACTTGTACAGTGAACCAAAATAGACCTGAGAGCAGAGGATACATTCATATTAAATCTAATAATCCTCAAGAGCATCCTGAAATAAGCTGTAATTTTCTTGATAACCCTCTTGATAGAGACACTTTAGTTGATGGAGTAAAACTTATTCGCAAAATCATGGGCTCTAATGAAGTTCAAAATTATTGTGGAGAAGAGTTACAACCTGGCGATAATTTTTCTTCAGATAAAGACATTCTTCAATTTATTCGTGATAAAGCTGAAACTCTTTATCACCCATCAGGAACCTGTAAAATGGGTCAAGATAAATCTGCTGTAGTAGATGAAAAATTAAAAGTTAGAGGTTTAAAAAATTTAAGAGTTGCTGATGCGTCCATTATGCCTACTTTAATTTCTGGTAATACCAATGGTCCGTGCATGATGATTGGAGAAAGATGTGCTGATTTTATAATGAATGGTAATTGATGAAAACAAGAAATATTTTTGTTATTTTTTTCTCTATATTAATATTAATAGTTGTAGTAAAAACTTGAACGAACTTGAAAAGAGTTGGTATGAAAGTTGTTCAAAAGTCTACAAACATATTGAAGGTTCAAAAGAGTTTATTTCATGTATGAATATTCAAAAACAAAATTTTCAGCAAAAAGTTGAATCAATTAATTCTTAATTTAAAAAGTCGACTATAACTCTTTTATTCATTCTACCCTTATTTTCAACTTTGATTCTTTTTACCTCTCGTATTTCACTTGTATTATTAACATGTGTACCTCCACAAGGTTGATAATCAATTCCTTTTCCAATATTAATCATTCTAATTTCTCCTTTACCTCTAGGAGGTTTAACAGCCATTGTTCTTACTAAATCAGGTTTCTCATCGAGTTCAGTTTCAGAAATACTAGAAATGCTAACTTCATGATTTTGTTTAATTAAGTTATTTAACCTTTCCAGTATCTCTTCTTTGTTCGGTTTTGATTCTAAATCAAAATCAAGTCGACCTTTGTTTTCATTAATTTGACCTCCAGTCACAGGTGCAGAAATTAATGAACATAAAAGGTGTAACGATGTATGAACCTGCATAATATTAAACCTTCTTTCCCAATCAATCTTACATTCAATTTCATCATCTAGGTTTAAATTAGAAATGTTTTCAACTACGTGTATTATCTCATTATTTACGTACCTAGTATCAATCACATCAATTTCTTCATTTCCTATTATAATTTTTCCTTTATCTCCAGGCTGTCCTCCAGCCTCCGGATAAAAAATCGTTTGATCTAATTTAATTCCATTATCATCAATTTTTATTATTTTAGAATTACAAGATTTTAAATATGAGTCATTTCTGAATAGTTCTATAGTCATTATTCACCTTAAATTGTATTTAATTTTTGAAATAATAATGTTATTAATAAAAACAATTTTCAAATGTTATTTAATATAGAAGGATTTTTATGAATATTTCAGGAAAGAAAATAATTATTTTTGGTGGCACCTCAGGCATAGGAGAAGCAGCAACTAAGATCATGTCTGATAAAGGTGCTGCAGAGATAATAGCAATTAGTAGAAATCCAGATAAAATGACAAATGTTCCCAAAAATGTAACTCTTGAAAAAATTGATGTACTGGATGAAGAAGCTTTGAAATCCTTTTTTAAAAACCAAGGAAAATTTGATGTTTTAATAAATTGTGCTACAGGTGGGGCAAGAGCGGTTGGACCTTTTTTGAAGATGGACTTAGAAGGATACAGAGGTTCATTTGCAAAACTATGGGGATATACAAATGTAGTCAGATATGGAACAGAATATCTTGCAGATAATGGTAATATTGTTTTAGTCAGTGGATCGCCTGCGAGAAAGTGTAGACCAGGCCAAATAGCAATTTCATCAGTCGGTGGTGCTGTTGAAGCTTTTGCAAGAGGGATAGCTCCTGAGATTGCACCTAAAAGAATTAATATTGTATCACCAGGTATTATCGACACTCCAATGAGCCCACTTCAGGGTAATGAACGAGATGAGTTTTACAAAAATGCAACTCAAAATAATTTAATTCCAAGGGCTGGAACTTCAGAAGAAGTTGCCCAAGGTATTATATTTGCTATAGAAAATGAATTCATAACAGGAACTACTATAGATATTGATGGTGGTTGGCTAATTTCATAAGTCAAATTTTAAAATTAAATACAGACCATTTTTTTTAATTAATTGATTAACTTTGGATAAACATTAATTGAAATGATTACAATTTTTTTACTTGTTTAATTGTTAAAAATTTGTTTGCTTTAATTTAAATTAATTAAATTTCTTTAAATATTTTATTACTTAAATAATATATGTTACTGTAAATTCATGATACCTAGTCCATCATCAACTGATTTGGCAACTAGACCAAATAATGAAGAAAGAAGAGCTCAAGCTGTTGTTAAAACAGGATTAATTGATGCTCCTAATTCTGACTTGTTTCAAATTTATTGTGATCTTGCTAAAGATCTAACAGGATATGAGCAAGCAAAATTTAGTCTTTTTGATGGAGAATCTCAGTGCTCAATGGGAGCTGCAGGTGTAGATGACAGTTATGAAGTTGGAGCAAAAACTGAACGATCAAAGTGGAATGTTTGTTCTTATGTTCTTTTAGATACTGAGCCAATAATTGTTGAAGATTTTTATTTAGATAAAGATTGGGCAGAGCATCCTTATATTAAATCTGGTGATGCACCACATTCATATGCTGGATTTCCAGTTATTAATAAGGATAATTATGCATTAGGTACTTTATGTCTATTTAATACAGAGAGAAAAAAGCTACCAGATAGCCAAATTGAATTAATTAAAAAAATTACTAGAAACATTGCTCATTTACTGGATTTACAAGTAGAACAGAGAAGTTTGACTGCTGATAAAATAATTAAAGCTTCTGATGTAATGTCTAATGAATTTAAAGACGCTTCGTTGTCAGATTTTAACTCATTATTACTTATTGAAGCTGGGGTAAAAGTCGAAGAAAGTAAGCTTAAGAACTTAATCAATCATCAATTATGTAATGTAGATCAAAATTCTAATGTTAATTTAACATCAAAAGGTCGAATACTTATCCAAGAAATGGGCCTTACACCTAAACCTATGAAAAGAATAAAAATTACTGGAAATGAAGCTTCTGATGTTATTGATAAAATGTTTGATGAGCTCCAATAGATGTATTCAAAAGTCTACAATTTAAGATTTGTTAAACCCACTGACGCAAAAGTAGCTTCTTCTTATTTCGTGGAGAATTTATCCAAGTTTATTAGAACATGCAACATGCAATCAATAAATATATCAATGGGACCTTGTGGAAATATGTCCATAACAGCTAAATTTGATAATAGTTCAGATTTAAAAACATTTGAATCAAAGTCAAAATCAATCTTTTCTGATGTGCAGGGATCTTTTGATTTTGTTCAAACTAACTTTTCAGGTGTTAATATATTTGCTTATGAAACAGAAAATACATCTACCCAAATTACTCCCAACTAATTTCAGATAATAATTTTAATTATTTTGCATAACAATATTAAATTCTAAAGTCTTACAACTTGTCCCATCTTTTGGGTCAGTAGAATTTTCAAGCTTTCTAATTAAACTTTCTTTTACTGCAAAAACTGTGTCAGTTTCCAAATAAGGATCTCCATCTATAAATGCATGTGTTGTTAAGTCAACGAAACCTTCTGCCTTTACCATAAAGTGAATATGAGCAGGTCTAAATGGATGCCTGCCTAATGAATTTAAAATTTCACCAACGGGACCATCTGTTGGAACTGGATAATATTGTGGCTTAACTGTTCTAAACAAATAAGTACCATCATTGTCAGTTGTCATCTTGCCTCTTAAATCAACTATATGATTTTCTTTTTGGACATCATATAAACCATCTGGACCTGATTGCCAAACATCGACAGACGCATTTGAAATTGGATTACCATTTGAATCTGTTACTTTCCCTTTAACTATACATCTTTCACCTTCAACATGATTTGCAATATTATCACCTAAAGATATATCTGGAGCTTCAGCATGAAAAGGACCCAAGACAGTTGATTCTGTTTCGTTTTTGGACTTTCTGTTATTTATAGTATCAATAAGCATAGAAACGCCTAGTACATCCGATAAAAGAATAAACTCTTGTCTTCTATCATCACATTTATGTCCAGTTCTTGTTAAAAACTCTATTGCAGTTAACCACTCTTCAAATGTTGGCTCTGTTTCTTTTACTACTTCATGTAAATGTGTAACTATAGAAGACATTAATTCTTTTAATCTTTCATTCTTAATTGATGAAAAACTTTTTAACACACCTTCTGTTGCTGTTTTTTCATTAAAATCTAACATCTAATTTTCTCCTTAAATTACATTTTGAATTAAAGAAAACAATAATCCAAACAATCCACCAAAAACTCCTCCCCAAACAATAAGCCAACCAAGATGTTTTCTAATCATATTTTCAATAATAATTTTTATACCTTGGGGATCTAATTCGTCTAACTTACTATTTAAGGCTTTTTCAATTCCAATTTTTACATCTTTAGCAATTGAATTCTCATCATTATTAAATGTTCCATCTAATTTATCTTTAATGATTTCTTTTAATTTATTTATAACAGGATCTTTAATGGGCATTAAGGCATCTCTGCCACCAATTATTGATAACATTGGGCCTAACTTTGATGTTTCGATAGCTTCTAACAACCCATCAAAAACTTTATTGAAATCAATCTTTTCGTAAATTTTCCCTGTATCAATTTGTTTGTTTTCAAAAAATTGATTTATTTTATCATCTGAAAATAATTCTTCTAAAACTAAATTTTTAATCCCTTCTTTGATATCTAAAAATCTATCAAGAATAACCCCTGAACCATATAAAAAAGGTACTTTTTCAAAAAGCATCTGGACTGCAAGCCAGTTTGTCACACTACCAGACAAAGCAAAAAAACCGATTGAATAAAAAATATTAGAATATTGATTTTGAAAAATATAACCTACTAGAATGAATAAAATAGAGATTAAATTTGTAACCAAAGATTTATTCAATGTTATGAACCTCTTTACTCTGTGATAAAATTCATAAGAATTCCAACTTTGCCAATGTCAACTTCAACAACATCTCCTGGCTTCATATAAACTGGAGGGTCTCTCCTATCACCTACTCCTCCGGGAGTGCCAGTCACAATTACATCTCCAACAGTTAATGGTGTGAAAGTAGAAATATAATTTATTAACTTAGGGATTGGAAAAATTAGGTCTGACAATTTTGCTTTTTGCATTACTTCTCCATTTAATCTAGTTTCAATTGGAAGTTCTGTATAGTCACCCACTTCATCAGATGTAACTAAATATGGACCAAATGGTCCAGTTAATGGAAAGTTCTTTCCTGGTGTGAACTGAGAGGTATGTCTTTGCCAATCACGGATACTTCCATCATTATAACATGAGTATCCTGCAACATGATCTAGAGCTTTTTCTTCAGATATATCTCTTCCACCCTTTCCAATAACAATTGCTAATTCACCTTCGTAATCAAATCTTTCTGAAAATTTTGGTTTGAGCAATGGTTGCAAGTGACCAGTTTGAGTATTTGCAAAACGAGTGAAAATAGTTGGGTTATCTACATCTGGCCTTCCTGTTTCCTTTTTATGCTCTTGATAATTTAAGCCAATACAAAAGATTTTTTCTGGATCAGGAATAACAGGCAAATAAGTTATTTCACTTAAAGAAATGTCTGGTGTCATTTCTTCATAAATTTCTTGAGCCTTTTTTTGTTCGTTCTTTTTTAAAAGAGATTTTATTGAAGTAACATCGTTTCCAATTCTATCGTTTAATTCAATAATACCTCCATTTTTTATGATACCAAATCCGATTTTTCCCATTCTTACATATGTTATAAGTTTCATTTATTTTCCTTCATAAATTCAATATAATTAACTTTATTTGCTCAAATTTTAATAAAAATTTTTTCATACTAGTAATAACAAATATCTTAACCATTGTTAATTCATCTGCAATCAATTTATTAACACGTTCACCAGATTTTAATTTACTTCTATTTCAATTTTAAACATGATAATTTATCAAAAAATTCATTTGGAGGTTATTAATGTCTAACAAATCAATATTAGCAATAATTCTAATTATTGTTGCTGGTGTAGTATACTATTTTACAAAAGACAAAATAGATACAGCATCAAAAGATGAAACCATAAAATTAGGAATTATATATGGCTACACAGGGCCTATCGAATCTCTTACACCTGACATGGCAAAAGCTGCCGAATTAGCAATTACAGAAGTCAATAACTCTGGAAACTTTATTGCAAAAAAGGTCGAAGGTGTACGAGCGGACTCAACATGCGTTGATGCAGCCGCAGCAACTTCTGCAGCTGAAAGATTAATTACTTCTG
The DNA here is from genome assembly GCA_038131545.1 of Alphaproteobacteria bacterium. Lineage (GTDB taxonomy): Bacteria > Pseudomonadota > Alphaproteobacteria > Puniceispirillales > Marisalimonadaceae > TMED54. The sequence goes on along the minus strand of JAYPPQ010000004.1, from coordinate 371,058 downwards.
ACAAGATTAAAGCAATTGTTGGGGCAGATTGTTCTGGAGTTACTACAGCAATTTTACAAAACGTTGCTATGGCTAATGGAGTTGTAATGATATCACCTTCAGCAACTTCTCCTGCATTGTCTGACTTACCTGATAATGACTTATTTTTTAGAACTGCTCCGTCAGACGCTCGCCAGGGTGTAATTATTGCAGAGTTACTTCTTCAAAAAGGATTTAAAACAGCTGCAATGACTTATACTAATAACGATTACGGAAAGGGATTAGCAGATAGTATCCAAAAAAATTATGAAAGCAGAGGTGGAAAAATAACTATTTCAGCTTCTCATGAAGATGGCAAAGGAGATTATGGAGCTGAAGCAGGTGCATTAGCACAAGCTGGTGGAGATATATTAATTGTTGCAGGATATCTAGACAAAGGTGGTAAAGGTGTTATTCAAGCATCTTTAGATGCTGGCTCTTTTAAAACCTTCTTTTTACCTGATGGAATGATAGGTGATTCATTGCCAACAGCTATAGGGGATGATTTAAATGGTTCTATAGGTACTGTTCCTGGAACGGACAGTCCTGGTGCAACTAAGTTTAATGAAATAGCAAAATCAAATAATTTTAAAGCTGGACCTTATACAAAAGAATCGTACGATTCTGCGGCCTTAATTATGTTAGCAATGCAAGCTGCGAATTCAACAAATAGTAATGACTTCAAATCTAAAGTAATGGATGTTGCAAATGCCCCTGGAGAGAAAATTTTTCCTGGTGAACTTGCTAAAGGTCTTAAACTTCTTAGTGAAGGTAAAGAAATTGACTACGTTGGAGCTTCAGCTGTTGAGTTAATAGGCGGAGGTGAATCTGCTGGTAATTTTGCAGAAATTTTGATTGATAATCAAAAAGTCACCACAGTAGGCTATAAGTAAAACTAATAAGCTCTAATCTTTTAAAGATTAGGGCTTATTCATCTTTATGCTTCAAATCTCAAAAATTAATAAAAGTTTTGGTGGGTTAAAGGTACTTAATAATCTTTCATTAAAGATAGAAAAAGGAAGTATAAGTGGGTTAATAGGACCAAATGGAGCAGGTAAAACTACGCTTTTTAATGTTATCAATGGATCTATAAAACCAGATAGTGGAAGTGTTCAATTAAATAATTACGAATTAATTGGCCTCCAACCACATGAATTATTCGAAATTGGTGTTTTAAGAACTTTTCAGATTCCACATGAATTTTTTTCTTTAACAGTTTTAGATAATCTTTTAGTTGTTCCACCAAATAAGATTGGAGAAACATTTTTTGGCCAATGGTTTTTTGAAAAGAAAATAAAAAAAATAGAAGAAATTAATGTAAAGAAAGCAAAAGATATACTTGATATTCTAGGTTTAAGTCACTTAGAAAAAGAATATGCTGGAAACTTATCAGGTGGTCAGAAAAAACTTTTGGAATTAGGTAGAGTAATGATGGTTGAACCAGAAATCATTCTTCTTGATGAGGTGGGCGCAGGTGTTAATAAAACACTTCTTAAAAAAATCTCCAATATAATAAAAAAATTAAATAAAGAAAAAAAGTACACCTTTATAATGATTGAACATGATCTAGATTTTATTTCAAAACTTTGTGATACTATTATCGTTATGGCTGAAGGTCAGTTTCTTACTCAAGGCAACATTCAACAAATTAAAAGTAATCAAAAAGTTATAGATATATATCTTGGAAAAAGTTAAAAATGCTGCTTGATGTTAGAGAAATAATTTGTGGATATGAAAATACTATTATAGTTGATGGTTGTAATTTTTCAGTTAAAAAAGGTGATATAGCTTGTATTGTTGGTCCTAATGGAGCTGGTAAATCAACTGCTATGAAAGCTATTTTTGGTTTAATTCCTATTAAGAGTGGTCAAGTTATTTTTAATAATGAAGATATAACTTCTTTAAACCCTCAAGAAAGAGTTATGAAAGGTATGAGTTTTGTTCCACAAAATAATAATATTTTTCAAGAAATGTCTGTTGAAGAAAATTTAGAAATGGGAGCTTTTATTCATCAATCTTCAATGAATGAAAATTTAAAAAATGTATATAATTTATTTCCAATTCTAAATGAAAAAAAATCTCAAATTGCTGGAGAATTATCTGGTGGACAAAGACAACAACTAGCCGTAGGCAGAGCATTAATGACAAACCCAGTTTTATTAATGTTAGATGAACCATCTGCTGGTGTATCACCAATTGTAATGAAAGATCTTTTTACAAAACTTAAAGCAATTTCCAAAATGGGTACTTCTATTTTAGTAGTAGAACAAAATGCAAAACAAGCACTTGAAATCTCTAATTTAGGATTTGTACTTCAAAATGGAAAAAACAAATATAGCGATACTGGTAAAGCTTTATTACAAAACCCAGAAGTTAGAGTTTCTTTTTTAGGAGGTTAAGTTTTTGGAAATTATTAACGCATTTGCTTTAATTATTAATTATATAATTATCCCTGGCCTGACATATGGATGTCAATTGGCACTTGGTGCACTAGGAGTCACAATAATATATACAGTTTTAAGATTTTCAAATTTTGCTCACGGAGAATTAATGTCATTTGGTGCAATGACAAGTATTTTAATCACATGGATTATAAGTTATTTTGACCTAAGCATCTATCCACTACCTACAGTAATATTGGCACTTCCCATATCGATTTTAATTACAATTTCATATTGTCTCCTAATTGATAAATATTGCTTCAAATATCATCGAGAAAAAAACTCAAAGAATGTTATCAGTTTGATCGTATCGATAGGTGTAATGTTTTTTACTAGTGGTTTAATTAGAGTATTAATTGGTCCAAATGATAGAACAATTAATGATGGGGAAAGATTTATAATAAGTGCAAGAAAATTTAAAGAAATAACAGGATTAACAGAAGGTATATCTTTAAAATTATCTCAAGGTATAACAATAATTGTAAGTATTATTGCCGTTGTTCTTCTTTTTTGGTTTTTAAATAAAACTAAAACTGGTAAGTCAATGAGAGCTTATTCAGATAATAAAGATCTTGCATTACTATCAGGAATTAAAACAGAAAATGTAATATTTTACACATGGTTAATAACTGGAACTTTGGCCTGTATTGCAGGCACATTATATGGATTAGACAAAAGTTATAAACCTTTCACATATTTACAACTTGTTTTACCAATATTTGCAGCGGCAATTGTTGGTGGCATTGGGAACCCAATAGGCGCTATAATTGGAGGTTTTGTAATATCTTTTTCAGAATTATTAATCACGTTTTCATACAATAAGTTTTTATCTTATTTAATACCCATAAATTTTTTACCTGAAGGCAGTCTTCAACTATTAAGTACTGATTATAAAATAGCCATTTCATTTATAATTTTAGTTTTAGTTTTAATTCTAAAACCAACTGGAATTTACAAAGGTAAATTATTATGAAAACTGATTTCTTTAGTGAAAAAAAATATATTAATGCATATTTAGTTTGTGCTTTTTTATTTTTACTTGTTGGACTTTTTCAAAGTTGGAATGTAGCCTTTTCTATTTTAAATCTTTGTCTTATTTCTGCAATTATGTCGATTGGTATTAATATTCAATGGGGGAATAGTGGAATAGTAAATTTTGGAGTTATGGGTTTTGCTGCAATAGGAGGATTATGTGGCGTGTTAATTTCCATGCCACCAACGTTAGAAGTTTGGAAAGATGGAACTGCAGTAATACTAATTATTCTTTTTTCATTTTTAATCTCAGGAATATTAGTTAAAAAGTTTTTGAAAAAATTTATTTATAATAAATATTTAAAAATATTACTTTCAATAATAATTATCCTTTTTAGCTTGTATTTAATAAAATCTATTTTTATCCCATCAATTAATTTTATAGAAAACACAAATTCAGCTAAAACAGGTTATATTGGTGGTTTAAATTTACCTATAATTTTATCATGGCCTATAGCTGGTTTATTTTGTGGAGTAATAGCTTTTTTGATAGGCAAAATTGCTTTAGGTTTAAGATCAGATTATTTAGCAATTGCTACATTAGGAATTTCAGAAATAATAATTTACATTATCAAAAATGAAGAGTGGTTAGCTAGGGGTGTAAAAAATGTTAATGGACTTCCTAGACCAGTGCCTTATGAAATAGATTTACAAAAAAATGAATTTATTCAAACATTAAGTAACACCCTAAATTTATCAGTGATAGAATTATCTTCTTTGATAGTAAAAGGTTTATATTCAATACTTTTTATATTAGTTTTGTTAATAATCTTTTTCCTTTTACAAAAAGCTATTAAGTCCCCTTGGGGTAGAATGATGAGAGCTGTAAGAGATAATGAAACATCCGCTGAGGCTATGGGTATTAATGTTAAAAAAAGACATTTGCAAGTTTTTATTATCGGTTCGGCAATTATTGGTATATCTGGAGCTATGCTTACTACTCTTGATGGACAATTCACGCCTTCGTCATACCAACCTTTAAGATATACTTTTTTAATATGGATTATGGTTATTATCGGAGGCTCTGGAAATAATCATGGAGCAATTATTGGAGGGTTTGCAATTTGGTTTTTTTGGATACAAGCAGAACCAATAGGTATATTTCTTATTGAACTAATTACAATTTTTTTAAGTGATCAGAATGAAATAAAATTATATCTTTTAAATCATGCCGCATATATGAGACTACTGTTAATGGGTTTAGTTTTAATACTAGCTCTAAGATTTTTTCCAAAAGGTATAATTGAAGAAGAAAAAAGATTATGAATAAATTAGTTATAATTATTTCTTTATTGATTTTATTTTCAAACAATTGTTTTGCAAAAGAAGAACTAAAATTTTTTATAGGTGAAAATAAAATTGACCTTGAAGGTTATTTTATTCAAGGAGGATATGTTAAAGGCAAAACGTCATCAAAAATAAAAATCAAATTTGAAAATAGAGATGTCTACTTAGGTAAAAAGAATAAATTTATATTAGGTTTTGGAAGAGATTATTCTGAAGTAGCTAATTTAAAATTCAACATAGATAATAAATGGATAAACAAAACATTAAAAATTAAAAAAAATAAATATAAAATACAAAAAATTGATGGTCTTCCAAAAAAATTTGTTTCTCCTCCTAAGGAAATTTATGAAAGAATAATAAGAGAAAATAAATTAATAGCTAAAGTAAGAACATTAAATTCAAAAATAGATTATACTTTTCAAGATTTTCTTTTACCCGCTAATGGAATTATAACTGGTGTTTTTGGTAGTCAAAGAATTTTAAATGGTAAGCCTAGAAGGCCTCATTATGGAATTGACATTGCAGCTAAAAAAGGCTCTAAAGTGATTTCACCAACTGATGCAATTGTAAGACTCTCTGAAAAAGATTTATACTTTACAGGTGGAACTATAATGCTAGATCATGGCCATGGCATTACCTCTGTTTACTCACATTTGAGTAAAGTTTTAGTAAAAAAGAATGATAAAATTCAAAAAGGCGATGTCATTGGGTTGATTGGCTCAACTGGAAGATCTACAGGCCCTCATTTAGATTGGAGAATTAATTGGTTTGATCAAAGATTAGACCCTTTGATGTTTATTAAAAATAAATAATAAACAATGTCTTAAAACTTGACATTATAGCAATAAAAATTATAAGTAATTATTTACTTTAAGAGATAGAGAATTTTATGTTTGCGATACTTAAAACTGGCGGAAAACAATATAAAGTCGCTAAGGAAGAAAAACTGTTAATTGAAAAGATTGACGGGAATATTGGTGATGAAGTTGTTTTTAACGACATTATAATGATTAATGATAATGGTAAAACTGAAATTGGATCTCCATTAGTAAAAGATGCCGCAGTTGTAGCAGAAGTTATTAAACAAACACGCGGGCCCAAAATAACTATTATTTATAAAAGAAGAAGAAAAAATAGTAGAAGAAAGCAAGGTCATAAACAAGATCTAACACTCGTTAAAATTAAAAATATTGCTGCAAGTGGTGGCTCAAAAATAGTTGCTAAAAAAGCAGAAATCAAAGAAGTTAAAAAAGAGACAAAGACAAAACAAACTACTGAAAAAAAAGAAACAGCTAAAGCTAAACCAAAAACTAGCACCACTAAAACTGTTTCAAGTAAAAAAACAGAAACAACCTCTAAGAAAACAGAGACAAAAAAAACTAAAACTCAAAAATCATAATTATATAAAGGTTTTAATATGGCACATAAAAAAGCAGGTGGTAGTTCAAGAAATGGAAGAGATTCTGCTGGAAGACGTTTAGGCGTTAAAAAATTTGGCAGTGAGATCGTTGTTCCTGGTAATATAATTGTAAGACAAAGAGGTACAAAATTTCATCCAGGTTCAAATGTAGGCATGGGTAAAGATCATACTTTATTTTCGTTAGTTGATGGAAAAGTGGTTTTTACAAGAAAAAAAGATAACAAAACTTTTGTTTCTGTTGAGCCTAATAAAGTAGCCGCTGAATAATATCCTCTTAATTTATTCATGTTTTCATTGTACTATCTAATAGTATATGAAGTTCCTTGACGAAGTAAAAATCTATATTTCAAGTGGAAACGGTGGACCTGGCTGTATATCATTTCGAAGAGAAGCCAATGTTCCTAAAGGTGGACCTGATGGAGGAAATGGTGGTGATGGAGGCAACGTCATCATTAAAACAGTCGATAATCTTAATACTTTAATTGACTATAGATACAAACAGCATTTTAAGGCAAAATCTGGCCAACATGGCATGGGGAAAAATCGAAATGGCCATAATGCCGATGATATTATACTAAAAGTACCATTTGGAACTGAAATTTTAAACGAAGATAAAAACGTTAAATTAGCTGATTTAGTTGATAAAGATGACAATATTATTTTAGCGAAAGGTGGGATTGGAGGGAAAGGTAATGCTTTTTTTAAAAGCTCTACAAATCAATCACCAAGACATGCCCAACCTGGAGAAAAAGGTGAAGAAAAAACAATTTGGTTAAGATTAAAATTAATTGCTGATGTTGGCCTTGTTGGGCTCCCAAATGCTGGTAAAAGTACCTTCCTCTCAAAAATCTCTTCATCTAGACCTAAGATAGCTGATTACCCATTTACTACTTTATATCCAAACTTAGGTGTAAACAGAACAGATGACAAAGAATTTGTTGTAGCAGATATACCAGGTTTAATTGAAGATGCTCACATTGGAAAAGGCCTAGGTCATAAGTTCTTAGGTCACATTGAAAGGTGTAAAGTTTTACTTCATTTAATAGACATTACAAATGAAAATATTATGGAAAGTTTTCAAGTTATTGAAAATGAACTCAAAGCATATAATGAAAAAGTTTATAACAAAGATCAAATTCTTGTTTTTACAAAATGTGATGCTTTTAATGAAAAAAAATTAAATGATATAAAAAAAAATATTAATGGTATAAATGTAGAAAATGCTTTTTTTATATCATCTGTTACTGGATTTAATATTGACAGTTTATGTAGAAAAGTTAATGAGATGATAAATAATGACAAAGAAAAAGATGATGATAATTTTGATCAAAAGTCTTCAACTTGGGAACCATAAAAATGGAAAACAATCAATTAAAACAATTAATTGATACATCTAGTCGAATAATTTTAAAGGTTGGATCTTCATTACTAATTAATGAAAATAACAATGATATAAATTATCATTGGTTAAAAAATTTTTCGAAAGAAATTCAAAGTTTAACTGATAAAAAAAAACAGATTATGATAGTTTCCTCAGGGTCTGTTGCATTAGGAAGAAAACAGTTAAATTTAGTTAAAAATCTCTCATTAGATGAAAAACAAGCAGCAGCCGCTGTTGGTCAAATTCACTTGTCTCATGCATGGAAAGAAGTTTTAAAATCATTTAATCTAGAATCTGCTCAAATTTTACTTGCGCCCGATGATACTGAAACTAGAAGAAAACACCTTAACGCTAGAGCAACATTATTAAAACTTTTACAATTAAATGTCATACCGGTCATTAATGAAAATGATACTGTTTCTACAGATGAAATAAAATTTGGTGACAATGATAGACTAGCAGCTCGAGTAGCTCAAATGTGTGAAGTTGATCTTTTAATTTTATTTTCTGATGTCAATGGCCTTTTTTCTGAAGATCCAAATAAAAACAAAAATAGTGAATTAATAAAAGAAGTTACTAATATAACACATGACATTGAAATGATGGCAGGACCATCCAAAACTTCATTTTCAAATGGTGGCATGGTTACTAAAATCCAAGCTTCTAAAATTGCGACAAATGCTGGATGTAATGTTATAATTACAAATGGAAAGTGTGACGATCCAATAAGCCAATTAATAAATAATGTACAGTATGGAACTTTATTTAAAGCAAATAAAAAATCACAAAATGCTAGAAAAATGTGGATTTCATCTGCTCTTCAAGTTAAGGGAAAAATTTTTATTGATGAGGGTGCAGAAAAAGCCGTAAAATCGGGTAAATCCATTTTACCAGCAGGCATTTTAAAAACTGAAGGATCTTATAATAAAGGTGATTTAATTTATATAGTTGATAGTAAAAACAAGATTATTGGAAAAGGACTTTCACATTATAATAATAATGAAGTTAATTTAATAAAAAAAATGAGAAGTGATAAGATTGAAAAAGTTTTAGGATATAGAGGGAAAGATGAAATTATACATATAGATGATTTCGTTCTAGAAAATTAATTATGAAAAAAAAAAATATTGATCATTATGGAATTAATGCCAAAGAAGCATTTAGAAGTTTATCATTAAGTGATAACAAACAAAGAAATCATGCTTTAAAAGAAACAGCAAAACTTTTAAAAGCAAATATAGATCAAATCTTAGAAGCAAATAAAATTGATATTGAAAATAGCCAAAAAAAATCTATGTCAAACTCATTTATTGATAGGCTATCATTAGATAAAAAAAGAATTTATTCAATTATAGATGGTCTTATTGATATTTCAAAATTAGAAGACCCTCTTAATAAGGTCCTTAGTACATGGGATAGACCAAATGGTTTAAATATTTCAAAAATTTCAGTTCCATTAGGTGTCATTGGAATTATCTATGAATCAAGACCAAATGTAACAATAGATGCTGGTGCGCTTTGCATTAAATCAGGTAATACTTGTATTTTAAGAGGTGGTTCAGATTCCTTTCATACATCAACCTTACTTACAAAATTTTTACAACAAGGTTTAAAAATAGCTGGCTTACCTGAAACATGTGTTCAAATAATTGATACAACTGATAGGAAAATGGTCACTGAAATTCTTAAAGCATCAAAATATATTGACATAATTGTTCCAAGAGGAGGCAAATCTCTTGTAGCTAAAATTCAAAAAGAAGCAAAAGTTCCTGTTTTTGCACATCTTGAAGGTATATGTCATGTTTACGTAGATAATGAGATTAATTTAGATAAAAGCATTAAAATAATAATCAATTCAAAGATGCGAAGAACAGGAATATGTGGCGCAGCAGAAACTTTACTAATTGATAAAAATTTAGAAAAAGAAAGTATACTTAAAATTATTTCACAGCTACAAGAAGTTAACTGTGAAATTAGAGGCGACAAATCTTTAAAAGATATTGTTCCTGATATAACTTTAGCTAATGAAGAAGATTGGTCTACAGAATATCTTGATGCAATAATCTCAGTAAAATTAGTTAATGGCGTTGAACAAGCTGTAAGTCATATTAATAAATATTCTTCTCAACACACTGAAACAATAATTACAGAAAATGAAGAAACTGCTAACTATTTTCTAACAAATGTTGATAGCGCTATTGTTATGAAAAACGCATCAACACAATTTGCAGATGGTGGAGAGTTCGGTATGGGAGCAGAAATCGGCATATCTACTGGAAGATTACATGCTAGAGGCCCTGTAGGGGCAAATCAATTAACTAGCTTTAAATATATTGTAAATGGTGATGGCCAGATAAGACCTAATTGAATTTATGAATTTTAAATTTAAAGCATACAGACATAATCAACCTATTCATTTTCATTTTAATAGAAGAATAAAAGTTGGAATATTAGGTGGATCATTCAACCCTGCTCATGAAGGGCATTTACATATTAGTTTTATAGCAAAAAAACACTTAAATTTGGATGAAATTTGGTGGTTAGTTACCCCACAAAATAGATTAAAAAAAGATAAAATTTCTGATACTTATTTCCAAAGATTAAAAGAAACAAAGAAACTTGTCTCAAAATATACGTTCATTAAAGTCTTAGATTACGAATATCAGTTTGATCTTAATTATTCTTACAAGTCTCTCTTTTTTTTAAAAAATAGATCAAGAACCACAAAATTTGTATGGATCATGGGAAGCGATAATATAAAAAATTTTCCAAAATGGATTAGACCTAATGATATTGTTAAAATATTTCCTATTGCAGTTATTGAAAGACCAAGTTATTCTCAAAATATATTTAATTCATTTGGAGCAAAAATATTGGGCAATCGCCTTATGAGCAAAAGAAGACTAACTAAACAAAAGACACCTTGTTGGTCATATATAAAAGATAAATTAAATAACTTATCTTCCTCTAAAATTAGAAAAAATCTAAATCAAACTCATTCATGAAAAAAAATAAAACCCCTATCACAATAAAAAAACTTTTGTCTTTGACCTGTGATTCTCTTGAAGATGATAAAGCAATTGATATTAAAACAATAGATTTAAAAGATAGAAGTAGCATTGCTGACTTCATGGTCATAGCTAGTGGAAATTCATCAAGGCAAGTTTCAAGTATGGCAAATAATTTAATAAAAAAATTTAAAATTAAAGGAGTTTCAACAAGAAAACCTGAAGGAATTACAAATTCTGATTGGGTTTTAATTGATGCCTATGACATAATAATTCATTTATTTAGACCTGAAGTTAGGGAATTTTATGCATTAGAAAAAATGTGGGAAATACCTAAGTCAACAAATTCTGAAATAAAAACCTAATAAAAAAATTCTAATATGAGATATCAAATTTCATGTATTGGTAAATTATCAAACATTGAAGAAAATAAAATAATCCAAAAATATATTAAAAGAGTAAGAAATAAAATACAAATAATTGAATTTCCTCAATCAGATGTAAAAAAAGAAGGCTCAAAATTATTAGAATACTCCCCGAAAAATTCAATTTTAATTCTACTAGATAAAGAAGGTGAAAATTTATCAACTGACAAGCTTTTTGAACTGATAAAATCTTATGAAATGAATAATATCAAAATTTTAAATTTTGCAATTGGTGGACCATATGGTCATGGTCAATTTATCAAACAAAAATCAGATAAAATTATTTCCTTTGGTAAAATGACTTGGTCACATATTATTGCTAGATTAATGCTAGTTGAACAAATATACAGGATTGAAAGCATATTTAATAATCATCCCTATCATAAATGAGATTAACATGAATAAAAAAAATAATTCACCTTTAGTTCTATGTATTATGGATGGATGGGGATTAAGTAATGAAACAAAATATAACTCTGTACATTTAGCTAAAACTCCTAATTTTGATAAATTACTAAAAACTTATCCATCATGTAAGTTAGAAGCTTCAGGGGAATATGTTGGACTACCTTCAAACCAAATAGGTAATTCTGAAGTTGGGCATATGAATATTGGTTCAGGCAGAGTTATATTGCAGTCATTACCTAGAATTGATAAAGCATTTACTGATAATAAGGTTTCTCAAATTGATGAATTTAAATCATTTTTTAAAAAACATAATGATCATAAATCTGTTCACATAATTGGTTTATATAGTAATGGAGGTGTACATTCTCATGCAAATCATATAATCAATATATGTAAACTCGTTTCAAAAAAATGTAATAATATTAAGCTTCATTTATTTTCTGACGGTAGAGATACTTTACCAAATGAATTTGGAAGCATTGTAGATGAATTAACATCTAATATTCCAAGTGCTGTTAAAATTTCAACATTAATTGGTAGGTACTACGCAATGGATAGAGATAATAGATGGGATAGGGTTGAAAAAGCTTATAATCTAATAGTAAACGGAAAAGGTGACTACCAATACGATAGTTTAGAACTAGCTATTAAGGATGCATATAAAAGAAATGAGACTGACGAATTTGTATCTCCAACTATTATTGGCAATTATAAAGGGATTGAAGATGAAGATAGTTTGCTAATTGTTAATTTTAGATCAGATAGAGTTAGAGAGATTTTAGCAAGTTTTTTAAAAGATGAATTTATTCACTTTAGTAGAAAAAATAATCAAGCACCTTTTAAAAATGCCTTAGGGATGATGGAATATTCAGAGGAATTAAATAGATATATTCCTAGTATTTTTAAAAATGAACTTCATCAAGAAACATTAGGTGAAATAATATCTAAAGCCGGATTAACTCAATTAAGAATTGCAGAAACAGAAAAATATCCCCACGTAACTTTCTTTTTTAATGGAGGAAATGAAAGAAAATATAAAAATGAAGAAAGAATTCTTATTCCTTCTCCAAAAGTCTCTACTTATGACCTCAAGCCTGAAATGTCTGCCATTAAAATTAAAGATGAATTAATGATTAATTTAAAAAATAAAAAACATGATTTTGTTGTAGTCAACTTTGCAAACCCAGACATGGTAGGTCATACAGGTAATCTCAAGGCTACAATAAAAGCAGTTGAGACAGTTGATAATTGTATTGGGGAATTAACTCAACAAATAGAAGAATTAAATGGAACTATTTTAATTACAGCAGATCACGGTAATTGTGAACATATGTGGGATTCTAATAGTAAATCAGTTCATACAGCTCATACTACAAATTTAGTACCATTCATTTTTGTAAATAATGAACAAAAAGATATAAAATTAAATGATGGCAAGCTAGCTGATATTGCTCCAACAATTATTGATTTACTAGGTATAAAAAAATCAAAATTAATCACAGGAAAATCGTTAATTAGAAAAAACTAAAAATTGCGAATATGGTAAATTGGTATATTATTAGTTGTAGGAATTTAACATGAATATAATTTTCAAAAATATACTTAAAAATGGATATTTTATTTTTGGAATATTTTTATTTACAGTTTTAATTTTAAGCTTTACTCCAAATCACTTCTTAAATGCACAGAATAACAGGCAAGAAACTTATAAACAATTAAGTTTATTTGGTGATATTTTTGAAAGAGTTAAAGAACAATATGTCGAAGAAATCTCTGATAAAGAATTAATCGAGGCTGCTATTTCAGGAATGCTTCAGTCTTTAGATCCACATTCTGCTTACCTTTCAGCAGATGATTACTCAGAAATGCAGGTTAAAACCAAGGGTTCATTTGGTGGCTTAGGTATAGAAATAACACTTGAAAATGGTGTTGTAAAAGTTGTTTCACCAATTGATGATACCCCTGCATTTAAAGCAGGGATGAAACCAGGCGACCTGATTATTGGTGTAGAGGGAGAGTCTATTCGTGGGTTACCACTAAACGAAGCCGTAGAAAAATTAAGAGGTCCTATAGGAACTAAAGTTAAAATAACAGTTCTTAGAAAAGATGAAGATCCTTTTGATTTAGAAATAATAAGAGATAAAATAAAAATTAGATCAGTTAGATATGAGATTATTAACAATGTTGGTTACGTGAGATTAACGACTTTTTCTCAAACAACTACATCAAGCATGGTTTCTAACATTAAGACAATTAAGGATAAATTAGGCGATAAACTTGAAGGCTTAATTTTAGATTTAAGAAATAACCCAGGTGGTTTGTTAAATCAATCTATCTCAGTAACTGATGCTTTTTTGAATAATGGTGAGATAGTTTCTACAAAAGGAAGAGGTAAAAGCGATATTGAAAGAACTTTTGCTAAACCTGGAGATATTCTTGAAAACTATCCCTTAGTAATTTTGATCAATAATGGGTCAGCTTCGGCTAGTGAAATAGTTGCAGGAGCATTGAAAGATCATGGAAGAGCAATTATTTTAGGAACAAGAAGTTTTGGTAAGGGCTCTGTTCAATCTATTATCCCTATTTCAAATAGTGGCGCAATAAGACTTACAACCTCTAGATACTACACTCCAAGCGGAATTTCTATTCAAGCAAAAGGTATTGAGCCAGATATTGTTGTAGAAGCGGGAATTACCAAAAAGAAAAAAGAAAAATCATCCGTTAGAGAAGAAAATTTAAGAGGAGCTTTGGATAAAAAAGAAAAAGATAATTCTAATAATGATAATTCTGAGAGTTTAACCAAAATTGAAAAGCTGTTAGAGGATAATCAAATTTCTAGAGCCTATGATTTAATTAGAGGAATTAAATTATACGGAAAAAAAAATTCCTTAAATAAAAAAAAATTAGTTAATCAAAATCCTCATAAAAATAAAATTGGATAAATTATCTATGGCTAATTTTAAACCATATGACGAAAGACCTTATCGACCATGTGTAGGAATAATGGTGTTCAATAATAATGGTCTAGTTTTTTCTGGAAAAAGAATAGATAACCCTAATAATGCCTGGCAATTACCTCAAGGAGGAATTGATGAAGGAGAAACTGTAGTCGAAGCTGGTTATAGAGAATTAATGGAAGAAACAAGCATAACTTCTGTAGATTATATAGCAGAATATCCAGATTGGATAAATTACGACGTACCTCATAACTTAGCAGATAAGCTTTGGCAAGGTCAATTCAGAGGGCAAAGTCAAAAGTGGATTTTATTTAATTTTAATGGCCAAGATAAAGAAATTAATATTCACACATCGCATCCAGAATTTGTTGAATGGCAATGGACAAACCCCCTAGAACTTACAAATAAGGCAATCTATTTTAAAAAAGATGTTTATGAAAAAATTAATCACGTTTTTTTACCTATTATAAGTGATTTTATTAATTAGATTTCTCAAGAACAAAATTTAAAAAATCTATTTCATTCTTCAATGCTTCATCTTCTTGAAATTCAGGTTTCTTAAGTTTAATGTTTAGAGCATTAATTTTTTCATTAATGATTTGTTTATTCGAAGCATTTGAACCTAAAACTTCTGCTCTTTCACTTAAGACAGTTATTCCTTCTTCTGAAACATCTGCAACTCCACCATCAACAGCAATTTGGTCAGTTACTGAGTTATTTTCATCAAATAATTTTATTATACCTCTATTTAATAGAGTCATAAGTGGTGTATGCCTACTCATGATACCAAGTTCACCCTCTGAACCAGGTAGAACAGACATTTTAGTTTCTTTAGATTTAAGAAGCTCGAGTGGGGTGACTATTTCAATTTTTATTAGTTCGTTCATATCAAATATTTTTTTTTAAGCTGCATCCTTAGCAAGTTTTTTTGCTTTTTCAACGGCTTCTTCAATAGTTCCAACTAAATAAAAAGCTGCTTCAGGTAAATCGTCATACTTACCTTCAACAATACCTTGAAAACCTTTGATAGTATCTTCAAGACTAACTAATTTTCCTGGTGAACCTGTGAATACTTCAGCAACATGAAAAGGTTGTGATAAAAATCTTTGAATCTTTCTAGCTCTAGCAACAACTAATTTATCTTCTTCGGATAATTCATCCATTCCAAGAATAGCAATAATATCTTGTAAGGACTTATACTGTTGAAGTACTTCTTGCACCCTTCTTGCAACATTATAGTGATTTTCTCCAACTATTCTTGGGTCAAGCATTCTTGAAGTTGAATCCAAAGGATCAACAGCAGGATAGATACCCAATTCTGCAATCTGTCTTGATAATACAGTAGTAGCGTCTAAGTGAGCAAAAGAAGTAGCAGGTGCTGGGTCAGTCAAATCATCTGCTGGCACGTATATGGCTTGAACTGATGTAATTGAACCTTTGTTGGTCGTAGTAATTCTTTCTTGCAAAGCACCCATATCTGTCGCTAAGGTTGGCTGATAACCAACAGCTGATGGAATTCTTCCTAGCAAAGCTGACACTTCAGAACCAGCTTGAGTAAATCTAAAGATATTATCTACAAAGAAGAGCACGTCTTGACCTTCTTGATCTCTAAAATACTCTGCAAGTGTTAAACCTGTTAGAGCAACTCTAGCTCTAGCTCCAGGAGGCTCATTCATCTGACCATAGACTAAGGCTGCCTTAGATCCTTCTTTATTTGGAGTAATAACACCGGATTCTACCATTTCATGATATAAATCATTACCTTCTCTTGTTCTCTCTCCAACACCAGCAAAAACAGAGTAACCTCCATGGGCTTTCGCCACGTTATTAATTAATTCCATAATCAAAACAGTTTTACCTACACCTGCACCACCAAATAAACCAATTTTACCACCTTTTGCATAAGGCGCTAAAAGATCAACAACTTTAATTCCAGTTTCTAAAATTTCTGCTTCAGTAGATTGATCTATATATTCAGGCGCATCTCTATGAATAGGTAATGTTTGTTTAGATTTAACTGGTTTACCATCATCAACAGGCTCTCCAATTACATTGAGAATTCTTCCAAGTGTTTCAGGACCAACTGGTACAGTAATTGGAGCTCCGGTGTCTTTAACCTCCATACCCCTAACTAAACCATCAGTTGTATCCATAGCGATTGTTCTTACTTCATTTTCACCTAAATGTTGAGCAACTTCTAAAATTAATTTGTTACCTTCATTATCAATTTCTAAAGCGTTTAATATTGGTGGAAGATCACCATTGAATTCAACATCAACTACGGCGCCAATAACTTGACTTATTTTTCCTGTAATATTTGGTGTTTTTTTTGCCATTATTTTCTCCAGTTTAAATTTAAAGAGCTTCTGCTCCAGATATTATTTCGATCAACTCTTTTGTGATAAAAGCTTGTCTTGTTCTGTTGTATTGTAATGTTAACCTATCTATAAGGTCACCTGCATTTCTTGTAGCATTATCCATAGCAGTCATTCTAGCCGCAAGTTCACTTGCTGTGCTTTCCATCTGAGCACTAAATAATTGTGTTGCTATATTCTTATTTAACAATTCTTCCAGTATAACTTCCTCTGAAGGTTCATATTCATATACTGAACTTACTTGGTTGTTATTAGAAACATCTTCATTATTTGTTTCAATAGGAATTAAGCTTTTCAGCGTAACCTCTTGAGTAATAGCTGACACAAATTTATTAAATATTATTTTACATGAACCAAATTCATCCTTTTGATATAGATCTACAATTTTTGAAGAGATTGATAATGCATCACTATAAATAGGATTTGTAGAATTTCCTGTCACTATCTCAACAATGTGTTGTTGAAAATCTTTTTTAAGCGTATCTGCAGATTTTCTGCCTACAAATAATAATTTAGTTTCAATTCCAAGATCTTTAGATTTTTTAACTTCTAATTTTACTGCTCTGGATATTGAGCCATTAAACCCTCCACATAATCCTCGATCAGCGGAAAAAACAACAAGTAGTTGTTTTTTTATATCTTTTTTTCCCTTTAACAATTCTGGTGCATTATCAATTAATTTGCTCGCTAAACTACTAACAATTTTTTCCATACTTGAGCAGTAAGGTCTTGATGCAATCGCTTGTTCTTGGGCTTTTCTAAGCTTTGCAGCCGCAACCATTTTCATTGCAGATGTTATCTTCTGCGTAGATTTTACAGATCCAATTCTATTTTTAAGATCTTTTAGGGAAGGCATCTAAAATCCTTTACTCAAAACTACTTAATAGATCTTCAATAATCTTTTGAAGGTCTTTTTCAGATTTCTCAGTAAGCGCTTTATCTTTAGTAATTGAAGTAATTATTGAAGACCCTTTTGAATTAAGTGTTTGCAAGAGAGCTTTTTCAAAATCTCCAATTTGATTTATACTTATCTTATCTAAATAACCTTTAACACCTGAATATATAACACACACTTGTTCTTCTACAGATAGTGGTGAGTATTGTGGTTGTTTTAATAACTCAGTAAGTCTCTCGCCTCTTGCAAGTAATTGTCTTGTAGAAGCATCTAAATCAGATGCAAATTGAGCAAATGCAGCCATCTCTCTATATTGAGCAAGATCAAGTTTGATGGTTCCTGCAACTTGTTTCATTGCTTTAATCTGAGCTGAAGATCCAACCCTTGAAACAGATAATCCTACATTAACAGCTGGTCTAATACCTTTGTAAAACAATTCAGTCTCTAAGAAAATCTGTCCATCAGTTATTGATATAACATTTGTTGGAATAAAAGCAGATACGTCTCCACCTTGTGTTTCAATTACAGGCAAAGCTGTCAATGAACCAGATCCATTATCTGAATTTAGCTTAGCTGCTCGTTCTAATAATCTTGAATGAAGATAAAAAACATCACCAGGATATGCTTCTCTTCCAGGAGGTCTTCTCAATAATAATGACATTTGTCTGTAAGCCACAGCTTGTTTAGATAGGTCATCATATACTATAACAGCATGCATACCATTATCACGGAAATATTCTCCCATCGTGGCAGCCGAATAAGGAGCCAAAAATTGCATCGGAGCTGGATCAGATGCGGTTGCAGCGACTACTATTGTGTAATCAAGAGCACCATTTTCTTCAAGAGTTTTTACAATCTGTGCTACCGTAGATCTTTTTTGACCTACTGCAACATATATACAAAAAAGCTTTTTACTATCGTCTTTTCCTGCAGCATCATTTACGGCCTTTTGATTTAAAAAAGTATCAATTGCAATTGCTGTTTTACCAGTTTGTCTATCGCCAATGATTAATTCTCTTTGACCTCTTCCAATTGGGATCAAGGAATCAATTGCTTTTAAACCAGTTTGCATTGGTTCGTGAACTGATTGTCTAGGCATAATGCCAGGAGCTTTTGTTTCAACTCTTGCTCTTTTGACATTCTTTAACGCGCCTTTACCGTCTATCGGGTTTCCTAAAGCGTCAACAACTCTTCCAAGTAACCCTTTTCCAGCAGGCACATCTACAATAGAACCAGTTCTTTTTACAGTATCCCCTTCTTTTATGTCTTTGTCGCTTCCAAAAATAACAATACCTACATTATCTTTTTCTAGGTTTAAAGCCATTCCAGCAATGCCACCATCAAACTCAACCATCTCTCCTGCTTTGATTTCATCTAATCCATGAACCCTGGCAATACCATCACCTACCGATAAAACCTTACCTATTTCTGTAACTTCAGCATCTGTACCAAAATTTTTAATTTGATCTTTTAATATCGAAGAAATCTCTGCTGCTTTAATATCCATCTAATTTGCACCTTTCATTGCTAATTCAAGATTATTCAATTTAGTTCTAATCGAAGTATCAATCATCTTGGAGCCATATTTAACTATTAAACCACCAAGTAAACTACTATCAATATGTGTTAAAAGTGAAATATTCTTTCCATTTGTTTTATTAAGTATTATTTTTTTTAAATCATCTTCTTCTTTTTTATCAAGTTTGTAAGGTGAAAAAACCTCAACTACGATTTCACCCCTTCTTCTTGCAACTTCATTTAAAAACTCTCTCATTATTTTTGTGATTAAATTAACTCGACCATTTCTGCATAAAACACCACAAAAATTTATAGTTAATTTATCAGCTTTACCTTTTTTTAGAATATCATTTAATATTTTACCTTGATTCGTTTTTCCTACTGTCGGTGAGAATAAAAGATTATTAAGATTTTTATTATCTTCTACTAATTTAATGAATTTTTCGAAGTCCTGAGTTATTTTTTTTAAGTTTTTAGCTTCATCACAAAGTTCGTATAAAGCATTTATATACCTACTAGGTAACCCAATATTTTTCTTATCTACATTTTCCATTAAACAACCAAATATATATAAGGATTGCTATCACAGCATTCATATTATTGCAAGCATAACCATCCATCTTGAGACAATAAATTCTTTTAAATTTACATCATGAGAAAGTATATGGATCTACATCAATACTTATTCTTATTTGCTTGGGGATTTTAGTATTTTCTATCCAATTTTTAACAATATCTTGTGAGAAGGTATTTTTTGGTGATTTGATTAAGAATCTATTTCTATATCTACCACGTAAAAAACTTAAAGGTGCTGGAGCAGGACCAAGTATTTTAATATCCTTATATCTAGGAAATTTTTCTAATAAATTATAACAAACATCATGAAGTATGTTTTCAGATTTTGATGAAATTATAATTGATATTAAACGAGAAAAAGGAGGCATAGCAGCATCTTTTCTATAACTTATTTCTTCTAAATAAAATTTATTTTCATCCATATCTTTAATAGTTTTTAATATTGGATTTTGAGGGTTATAAGTTTGAATTTGTACCAGACCTCTTTTATTTTTTAAATGTCTTCCAGCTCTTCCAGAAACTTGTTTCAAAAGTTGAAAACACTTTTCGGATGCCCTTAAGTCACCTCCATATACACCAACATCTCCATCAATAATTCCAACATAATTCAATTTTGGAAAATCATATCCTTTTGCTAAAATTTGTGTTCCTATAATAAAATTTACTTTTCCATCTACAATATTTTTTATAATTGAATTGAAATTCTCAAGATTTGAAAACGTATCACTCGATAAATTCTCTATAATTGAATTTGGAAATATATTTTTTATTTCATCGCTAATCTTTTCGATTCCAGGCCCACATGATACCAAATCATGAGAACTACAATTTTCACATTTATCTGACAATGGTTTTTTATAGCCACAATGGTGACATAGGTACTTATTAGTTTTTCTGTGTTCAATCAACCATGAATTACAATTTTTGCAACTCATTCTGTGCCCACAAGTCCTACATATAGTTAAGTTCGAATATCCTCTCCTATTCAAAAATATCATAGCTTGTTCTTTGTTTTCATACCTTCTTTTTAATTCGTTAACCATCGGTTCAGAAATCCAATTTCCAGAAAGTGGTTGATTGTCTTTCATATCAATTATTTGAACATCAGGCATTTGAGCTCCAGTGGCCCTTGATGGTAGGTTTAGATGAATATATTTTTTATTAAACACATTATGTAAACTTTCAATCGACGGTGTTGCTGAAGCTAAAATTGCTGGAACACCTGCTTTTGAAGATAGATATATGGACATATCTCTTGCATGATATCTTTGACCTTCTTCTTGCTTAAAAGAACTATCATGTTCTTCATCAATTATTATTAACCCTAAATTAGACAACGGCAAAAACAATGCGGACCTTGCACCGACAATTATTAGATCTTTTTTCAAGATCGTCCTTGCCCATATTCTTTTTTTTACACTCTTTTTTATACCTGAATGCCATTTGTCTGGGACTATTCCAAATCTTTTTTCAAATCTATTTTCCCATTCAGAAGTTAATCCAATTTCAGGCAATAGAATAAGAACTTGTTTTTTATTTTTTATACAAAAGTTAATTGCTTCAAAATAAGTTTCTGTTTTTCCAGAGCCAGCAATGCCGTGTAACAAAAATGTCCTGGATTTTTTTGTGTAAAATTTTTATAATTTTTTTGAAACAGTTTTTTGATTATCATTAAGACTAATTTGTGAATAGGTTTTAATTTCTGGCATTTTATAAAAATCGTAGATTTTTAAATCTTCTACTTTTTTTATTGAATTTTTATCATGTGGATTAAAAATTTGCTTTAATACCAAACCTCTTTTAATACAATTCCATTTCCCAAAAAAATTTATAAATTCAATATAAATTTTTGAAAGAGGAGGCAGTTTAATTGAACAGTCAACTTCTTTAACTTTTTCATCATCTATTAAGTCTGGATCTTCATCTAAAATAATTCCTAACAATTTTTGATTTCTAAACGGAGCAATTATGATCTTCCCTACTTCGTATGAAGAGATATTAATTTTATAGCTAAACACCTTATCGAAAGGTCCAGACAATAATACTGAAACAAGTTTAAATTTTTTATTATCTTGCATAAGTAATTTTAAATTCTCATTAACAATTATGATATAACATAATATAATGAAATTAATTACATACAAATATTAGGATATAAAATGAAAATATTTATTGATTCAGCCGACATAAATGAAATTAAATCTCTCAATGATACTGGTTTAATTGATGGAGTTACAACTAATCCCTCTTTGATAGCAAAATCAGGATTAAATTTTATAGATGCAATTGAACAAATTTGTAAAATTGTTGATGGACCAGTAAGCGCAGAAGTTACTGCTACGGACGCTGATACAATGATATTAGAAGGAAAAAAATTATCCAAAATTGCATCAAATGTTGTAATAAAAGTTCCACTAACAGTGGATGGCTTAAAAGCATGTAAAAATTTTTCAAATGAAAATATTAAAGTTAATGTCACTCTTTGCTTTAGTGCTGCTCAAGCAATATTAGCTGCAAAAGCAGGTGCAACATATATATCGCCATTTATAGGTCGATTGGATGATATAGGGGCAGATGGTATCAATCTGATCTCTGAAATTGTGGATATTTATGATTTACATGACTTTAAAACTGAAGTTTTAGCGGCTTCCATTCGAAGTGTACAAGATATAGTTGATTCAGCAAAATTAGGTGCTCACGTTGCTACAATTCCTCCAAAAATTCTTCAATCAATGTATGATCATCCTTTAACAGATAAAGGATTAAATGCTTTTTTAAAAGATTGGGAAAAAACAGGCCAATCAATTTTATAAAGAAAAAAATCATGACAAATGATCATTTAAATGAATGGTTACATCATCTAGAAATTAATAAAAATTATAGTGAACATACATTCCAATCTTACGGTAGAGATCTTAAGGAATATCTAAAATATTGTAAAATAAATCAACTTGATTTTATGAGCCCAACACAAGATTCAATTAGAGGATTTCTTTTTGAACTAAATATTAAAAAATTATCTAAAAGCTCTATTGCTAGGAAAATTTCAAGTATTAAAAATTTTTTTAAATATCTATCTGATGAAAAAAAGTCCAAGAAGTAGACTTTTCAATTTTTAAAAGCCCCCGTGTTAATAAACCTCTTCCAAAATCTATAGATCCTAAACTAGTTGCTGATGCAATTGAATCAATTATGAAAAACGATAATGAATTTTGGATTAATTTACGAGATAAAGCAGTGATATTACTAATGTATGGTGCTGGCTTGAGAATAAATGAGGCATTATCATTAAAAATTAAAGATCTTCCTACAGATGATTGGCTACGTGTTATGGGTAAAGGTAATAAATACAGAGATGTTCCTATTCTTCCTGAAATAACTACTATTTTAAAAGAATATATTGACCATTGTCCTTTCAAACAATCTCCTCAAGATTTAATTTTTTTGGGTAAAAGAGGAAAGGCTCTATCACCAAGAATTATTCAAAGAAGATTAGAAAAAATTCGTTATGAATTAGGCTTACCAGATTTTGCAACACCTCACTCTTTGAGACATTCGTTTGCCACTCATTTACTTTCTGGAGGCGCTGATTTAAGGGCTATCCAACAACTTTTAGGTCATGTAAGTTTATCAACTACTCAAAGATATACGGATATCAATGAGTCCGAGTTAATTCAAACCCATAAAGAAATTCATCCAAGATCTTAATTAATTGGGCGACGAATAAAAACTTGCCGCCCAAAATTTAATTAATTATCAAACCTATCGTTGTTCATCACTTTATTCCAAGCAATAATAAAATCATTTACCATTTTTTCAGAACCATCACTAGAAGCATAAACTTCAGACAATGCTCTTAATTGTGAATTAGATCCAAATGCAAGATCATAACGTGATGCCAAATAGACATTACCATCCTTATCATTGCCCTTAAATGTATTGTGATCTGTAGGTTCCCATTTTATTGACATATCAAGTAAGGTTGTAAAGAATTCATTGTCTAATTTTTCTAAATTATTACTGAATACGCCTTTATTATCAGTTGTTATTCCCAATGATCTTAAACCACCAACCAAAACAGTCATTTCAGGTGCGGTTAATCCAAGCAAATGTGATTTGTCTAACAACATTTCTTCAGGACTAACACCATAATCTTCTTTTAAAAAGTTTCTAAAACCGTCTGATAATGGCTCAAGAACTGAAAATGATTCAACATCAGTTTGGGCCTCTGTTGCGTCTCCTCTTCCAGGAGTAAAAGAAACTTTTTTACCAGTAGCTTTTTCAATTCCTACATTTCCACCTAAAACTATAATGTCAGCAATTGATGCATTAGTTTCATTAGCAATTTCCTGATATTTAGATAACACTTTTGAAAGTTGATCAGGCTTATTAGCAACCCAATCTTTTTGAGGTGCTAATCTAATTCTAGCGCCGTTAGCTCCACCCCTCATATCAGTCCCTCTAAAAGTAGATGCACTTGCCCATGCTGTTTCAACCATTTCTGAGACAGATAATCCGGAATTAACAATTTTCTCTTTTGCAGCATCAATATCAAAAGATTTATTACCTTCAGGAATAGGGTCTTGCCAAATTAAATCTTCTTCTGGAACTTCAGGACCTAAGTAACGCGATTTAGGACCCATATCTCTATGAAGTAATTTAAACCAGGCTCTTGCAAAAGCATCAGCAAATTGATCGGGGTTTTCATGAAATCTTTTAGAAACCTTTCTATATTCAGGATCTTCTCTCATAGCCATGTCAGCAGTGGTCATCATTGTAGTAACCTTTTTTGAGCTATCATGAGCGTCAGGAGCCATATCTTCGTCTTTCGGATTAATAGGATGCCATTGATATGCTCCAGCAGGACTTTTAACTAATTCCCACTCATAACCGAAAAGAATATCAAAATAACCATTGTCCCATTGAGTTGGGTTTGCAGTCCATGCTCCCTCAATCCCACTTGTTATCGTATGACCACCTTTTCCAGTCTCATAAGAGTTTTTCCAACCTAAGCCCATTTCTTCCATTGGAGCACCTTCAGGCTCAGGACCAACATACGTATCTGGATCTGCAGCGCCATGAGATTTACCAAAAGTGTGTCCGCCTGCTGTAAGAG
Source organism: Alphaproteobacteria bacterium (assembly GCA_038131545.1). Classification (GTDB taxonomy): domain Bacteria; phylum Pseudomonadota; class Alphaproteobacteria; order Puniceispirillales; family Marisalimonadaceae; genus TMED54. The sequence continues at coordinate 346,201 of JAYPPQ010000004.1, read as the reverse complement.
CAACCGTTTCTTCATCGTTCATCGCCATTCGAGCGAATGTCTCCCTTATATCTTTAGCGCTAGCTAAAGGGTCAGGATTGCCGTCAGGTCCCTGCGGATTAACATAAATCAAACCCATCTGAACAGCACCTAAAGGAACTTCTAAATCTCTTTCGCCGGTATATCTCTTATTTTGAAGCCACTCTTCTTCTCTTCCCCAATAAATATCTTCAGGAGCTGACCAAATATCAGGTCTTCCACCGCTAAAGCCAAATGTTTTACCACCCATTGATTCTATAGCAACATTACCGGTTAGAATAAATAAATCAGCCCAACTAATTTTATTTCCATATTTTTGCTTAATAGGCCATAGAAGTCTTCTAGCTTTATCTAAATTTCCATTATCTGGCCAACTATTTAAAGGAGCAAACCTTTGATCTCCAGTTCCTCCACCACCTCTTCCATCGGCAGTTCTATATGTGCCAGCAGCGTGCCATGTCATTCTAATAAAAAAAGGGCCATAATGACCATAATCAGCAGGCCACCAATCTTTTGAGTCAGTCATTAAATCTGTTAAATCTTTTTTCAAAGCAAAATAATCTAGTTTCTTAAATTCTTCTCTATAATCAAAATCTGTGCTCATAGGATTTGATCTTTTGTCATTTTGATGAAGAATATTGACATTTAATTGGTTTGGCCACCAATCACGATTTGTTGTACTTATACCACTATTTTGTGTTGCAGACCCATGCATCACTGGGCATTTACTTATACTTTGATCATCCATTTATAAAAACCTTTCTCAGAATATTTCACTACTTAAAATATATTAATTGGATATATTAATGTCAACAGGTTAGAATTATTCTAAACTAGATTTTTAATCCCTAATTTTTATTAGAACTTCAACCCCATCATTTTGAAAACCTCTTGGAATTTTAGGAAACTTTGAGAAGGTTATTTCATCTGGCTCAATATCTGTTAATTCACCAGTATTTTGATTAAGAAAATGATGATGGTGTGACACATTAGTATCAAAAATTGTAACTTCACCTTGTTGATCAATTTGTTTTAAGAGACCAACATTCACAAATTTATTTAAACAATTATATATTGTTGCTAAAGAAATATTATGCCCTTTTGTTGATACTTCTTTTTGAATTGTTTCGGCAGTGAAATGTTTGTTTTTTCCATCCAAAATTAAATTAGCCAAAAGAATTCTTTGCTTAGTTGGCCTTAATTTAACATCTCTTAACTTTTTTAAGATATCCATATTCAATTATAATTATGCTTATCCATTCTTTGTCAAGTATTTGAATAAATAATTGCTATAATTTTATTGTGTAATAAAGTTGAATTATGAGGAAAAACAAATGAATAAAATATCAAACCTACCTGCACATAAAGCTAGAAATTTAATTGGACAAAAAAAAATCTCATCAACCGAACTTGTTAAAAGTTGTATAGAGCAATATGAAAAGCATAATTCAAATGTAAATGCTATTGTAGCATTTGATCAAAAAGATGTGCTTGATCAAGCTAAAAAGTGTGATGAAAAAGTTTCTAAGGGAGATACTTTAGGATTACTTCACGGCTTACCAGTCGGAATAAAAGATTTACAAATGGTAAAAAACCTTCGGTCAACCTACGGCTCATTATTATTTAAAGATAATATTCCAAAACATGATGATAATATTATTAAGAATATTCGAGAAGAGGGAGGAATTGTTTTCTGTAAAACAAATACTCCTGAATTTGGTGCTGGTGCAAATACAAAAAATAGAGTTTATGGAGCAACAGGAAATCCATTTCAATTTGATTTAACATCTGCTGGTTCATCTGGAGGGAGTGCAGCTGCATTATCTCTAAATATGTTATCTCTTGCAACAGGTACTGATTACGGAGGTAGTTTAAGGACGCCTGCAAGTTTTTGTGGTGTGACTGGTTTTAGACCTTCTCCAGGAATGGTTCCCTCAACTGAAGGTATAATATTAAATCCCTTTTCTGTTGCTGGGCCAATGGGAAGAGATGTAACTGATGCTTATTTATTATTACAGGGTATCGTTGATATAAATAATAGTGATATTTTTTCATCTTTAAATTCATTTTCTCTTCCAGCAGACCTCATGCCTTCAGATTTGTCATCTATCAAAATGGCCTTTTCCACTGACCTTGGTTGTGCACCTGTAGATAATGAAATCAAAAAAGTTTTCCTAAAAAAAATTGAAGTTATTAAAAGTTGTTTTAACTACACTAATAATGATCACCCAAACTTTTTAAATATACATGATTGTTTTGAGGTTATAAGAGGTTTTAACTATGTGGCATCACACCTTGAAAAAGTTAAAAATAATAAAGAACTTCTAGGACCAAACGTTATTGATAATGTGGAAAGAGGTCTAAAATATTCTATGGAAGATGTAACTTGGGCACACCAAGAACAAACAAAAATTTACAATAATTTTAGAAAGTTTTTTGAAAATTATGATGTTTTAATTTGTCCTGCTGCTTCAGTATCTCCTTTTCCACATGAACAGCTTTTTGTGGAAGAAATAAATAATGAAAAACTTCCCACTTATATGAGATGGCTTGCTCTTAGCTATGCTCCTACAATGGCTATTCCTTGCGCTTGGGCATTACCTTGTGGGTTGGATCATAAAAACTTACCATTTGGAATTCAATTAATTGCTCCCGCAGGTAATGATGCTAAATTAAGCGAAATAGCTCTGGCAATAGAGAATGCTTTATCAAATCATGAGGAAACAAAAAGAGCTATTCCAGATATAGTTTAATTTATCTCTTTTAGAGCTTCACGAGTTTTATCAAACATTTCATCAATGTGTTTTCGTTCCGCAATTAAAGGTGGAGTTACTGCCATGGTATCTTGTGTAAATCTTACCATAACACCTTTATCCCACATTCTTTTCATTAATTCATATCCACGAGAACCGACAGCACCTTCTCTTGGCATTAATTCAACTGAAGCAACCAAGCCAATATTTCTAATATCAATTATATGATTTTCACCTTTTAAAGAATGTGCCACTTCTTCCATGTAAGGTGAAAGTTCAGATGCTCTCTCAAATAAGTTTTCTTCTTTATATATTTCAAGTGTAGCTAGTCCTGCTGCAGCTGCAATAGGGTGTCCTGAATATGTATAACCATGAAATAATTCTATTGGATTATCTGCTTCATCTAACATAGTTTCATATATCTCATCTTTAACTACTGCACCTCCCATTGGGATTACGCCATTTGTTATGCCTTTTGCACAAGAAATTATATCTGGGACTACTCCAAAGTAGTCTGAAGCTGTTGCTGTTCCTAATCTTCCAAAACCTGTAATAACTTCATCAAAAATAAGTAAAATATCATGTTTAGTACAAATAGATCTTAACTTCTTTAAATACCCTTTTGGGGGAGGCAAAACACCAGTAGAACCTGCCATTGGTTCAACTATAACTGCTGCAATAGTAGATGCGTCATGAAGTGCAATAATGTCTTCTAACTTATCTGCAAATTCTTCACCATACATTGGTTCTCCTCTAGAGAATGCATTCCTTTCATGGTCAAAAGTATGAGGAAGGTGGTCTACACCTGATAATAAAGCACCAAAATATTGTCTATTTCTTGGCATACCACCAACAGATATCCCTCCAAAACCAACGCCATGATAGCCTCTTTCTCTACCAATTAGCCTTGTTTTAGTACCCTTTCCTCTTGCACGATGATAAGCCAATGCGATCTTTAAAGTTGTATCTACAGCTTCTGAACCAGAATTTGTAAAGAAGACATGATTCATTCCATCTGGAAAAATTTCTGAAATTCTATTAGCCAATTCAAATGCTTTTGGATGACCAAATTGAAAGCAAGGAGCGTAGTCCAAAACTGAAAGCTGTTCTGTTATAGCCTCATTAATCTTTCTTCTGTTATGGCCAGCATTGACACACCACAAACCTGCAGTTGCATCTAAGATATCGTTACCTTCTTGACTTTTATAATACATTCCTTCAGCAGAGCACACAATCCTAGGATCTTTTTTAAAATCTCTATTAGCTGTAAATGGCATCCAATAAGATTCTAAATCATTTATTTTTTTCATAGATTGAACCTTTATATCTTTATTTTTTAAAATACTAATTTCTAGTATGTTTGTTTAAAGTTGATTTATCAAACAAAAAGATTATTTAACTGATCAAATTTCTTTTAGAGAAATTTTTATATAAATCAGAAATACCAAATGTCCATTCAGGACATTCAGTACTCAAATTAACGTAATTAACTAAGTTCCCTAAATTCTTTTCAGAGATTATAACCTTATCACCAACTTTATGTGTAAAGCCCTCACCTTTTTTATCTCTATCTTCAGTTGGTGCAAACAAAGTTCCTAAAAACAACATAAATCCATCAGGATATTGATGATGTCTTGAGCAGGTTTGATTAACTAAATCTTCGGGATCTCTGCTAATTTCTGACATTAAACTTGAACCAATTAGCTTAAAGTTATCTTCACCCTCAACAGTCATGTTAATTTCAGCTTGTCTAACGTCATTAAGATTATATGTTTCATCAAATAGTCTTATAAATGGGCCTATTGAACAAGATGCATTGTTATCTTTAGCTTTTCCCAAAAGTAGTGCTGATCTTCCTTCAACATCTCTTAAATTTACATCATTACCTAAAGTTGCCCCAATGATTTTGGATTTACTATTAACTGCTAAAACTATTTCGGGCTCTGGGTTATTCCAATTTGAAATTGGATGAAGTCCAACTTCTGCACCGTGCCCTACAGATGAAAGAACTTGTGCTTTTGTAAAAACTTCAGCATCTTTACCAATACCAACCTCAAGATATTGTGACCATAAGCCTTCTTTAATTAAAACTTCTTTAACGTCTTGAGCTTTTTGAGAACCTGGAACAATATTCTTTAAATTACTACCTATTAAATCGCCAATTGATGCTCTTAACTCTTTTGCCTTTTTTAAATCTCCAGATGCTCTTTCTTCAATCACCCTCTCTACCATTGATTTTGCGAATGTTACTCCACAAGCTTTTACTACTTGTAAATCGCATGGAGCTAATAATCTTATTTCTGGATCAAAAATTTTTTTTTCTATATTACTATTGATTTCATCAATAGAAGTAACTTTATTGCCATAGTTCTGTTTTATATAATCAATTGGATTTTCAAGTTCTAAAAGACTACTAACTGTTGGTATTTCTTTTGAAGTTATATCATAGATCTCATTATCAATAATTTTAACAACTGAAGGTCCATTATTTTTTTTTTGACCAAATTCTTCCAACATATGTTCCATTATTAAAATATCCCATGTCTTCTTTATCCTTTTAATTTTAAGCTTCCTTTATATTAAAAAATAAATTTAAATATTCAAAAAGATTAATTTAAATTATTTGATTTAACTAAAGTTGGGATTTTGTATGAAAAAGATTGCTTTTATTGGACTTGGTAACATGGGGTCTCCTCTTTGTCAGAGATTATTACTTAAATACAATGTAGACATTTTTGATATAAATAAATCTAATTTGAAAACCATTGGAAACTTTAGGCGGTAGAATTGTAAAAGATCTCCAAACTATTGCTAATAATGATTTTATTTTTTTATGTCTTCCTACAAGCGATATTGTTGAAAGTTTAATTTTAGGAGATAAAGGGTTAGCTAAACATTTGAAAAAAGGTACATCTATTATTGATATGACTACAGGTGAACCAAAAATAACTCGTAAAATTGAAAATATTTTGTCAAAAAAAGGTATTAACTTTGTTGACGCTCCAGTAAGTGGCGGGCCCAAAGGAGCTTTAAATGGCACAATAGCAATAATGGCAGGATGTAAAGAAGATCATTATGAAAAAATAAAACCTTTACTGAATGTTATCAGCGAAAATGTTTTTCATACAGGAGATGTTGGAAGTGGCCACAGTCTAAAAGCAGGAAATAATTTATTAAATCTCATTTGTAGAATTGCAACTTTTGAAGTTGTTTCCTTACTAGTAAAAGATGGAATAGATCCAAATACAGCAGTTGAAGTTATTCAAAAAAGTTCAGGCAGAAATTATGCAACTGAGATAACTTTACCTGATAATATTTTATCTGGAAAAATGTTTCAGGGGTTCACTACGGGTTTAATGAATAAAGATGCTACTATTGCCTTGAATAATGGAGAACTATTAAAAACTGATTTGCCACTTGGGAAATTATCAAAAAAAATACTTCAAGAAACAATTAAAAAATTTGGTCTTGAAGCTGACATGAGCAATGTTGCACTTACATTTGAAGAAAAGAATAATATTAGACTAAGGCCTAACAATTAAGTCAATTATTGAATTTTAATTTTTAAGTTCATCAAGTATTTGATAACTTAAATATTTTGAAAAAATCCTACATTGAGCAAGACTACCAGCAATGAACCATAATCCTTTCTGATTTGTTTTGACAAACATATTATTTAGTTCTTGCTTTTTATTATCAAAATCCCAAATCTTACCTACTTTACTTGCAACTTTTTTACCAAATAATTTTTCTACCATAAATTCTTGGCCTTTATAGCCAGTTGCAAATACAAATGAATCAAAAGTATAATTTTCTGAATTTAGTTGAATGCCATCATTATTAAATTTTTCAATATCAGAAAATTGTATTAACTTAATTTTTTTATCTGCCATTAGATTGGATGCACCAACGTTAAAATAATAGCCACCCCCTCTAGTTAAATATTTAAACTGCCAGCCTGTTCCATCTTCTCCATAATCTAATCTAAGACCTATCTCTTCTAATTTTTTTAACAATTCATAATCAATTTTTTTTGATTTTTGAGTTAACAACTTATGTGTTTTTTTTAAAATACTCAATGGACTTGAAATTGCTATTAAATCACAATCCTCAGTTGATGGTCCCTCTTGATATAACTCATAAGGAAGTTGTGCACTTGGTTCTAAATTAACAATCATTGTTGGAGATCTTTGAACCATGGTTACATTAGCGCCATTAGAATATAAATCTTGTGAAACATCATGCGCACTAGTCCCTGTTCCGAAGACTAAAACATTTTTATTTTCATAAAGTTTCCCACTTTTAAAAAAACCTGAATGAACTTTTTCACCATGAAAATTTTCAATACCATCTATTTTTGGCATTTGTGGGATAGAGCTAACTCCTATTGCCATTATTATGTGTTTTGGCTTTAAATACTTTATATCTCCATTTGATTTTTTTACTTTTACATTCCAATTTTCTTCATCATTTAGAAAATCTGCTGATACAAATTCTGTATTTTTCCAAACATTTAATTCTAAACTTTCAACATAATATTCAAACCAACCAGCCAATTTATCTTTTGGGATATAAGTTGGCCAGGTTTTAGGAAATGGCATATAAGGCAAATGATTAACTTGTGTTTGATTATGTAATGTTAATGAATGATATCTTTTTCTCCAATTATCTCCAATTCTCTCATGCTTATCTATAACAAGAGTATCAATATTCAATTGTTTCAACCTTGATGCGATTGACAATCCAGCTTGACCACAACCAACAACTAATACTGTTGGATCTCTGTCAGAATATGAGCTTTCAAAATTTCTTATATCAAGCCAATTAGGAGCTTTGAAATCTCTAACTGATGATATCTTCTCTTTTGTATTTTTAATTTCAATATCTCTTAAAGAAGTTGAAATAGACCAACATTTAAATTTCTTTGGTTCTTCTGATGAGGGCTTAAGTCTCAGAACTCCTTCACCTAAACCTTTAGAAACTTTAAAAGAAAAAATAATTTCAATTACATTTTCACCTGCCCTCATAACTTCTCTTGGAGGAGTTCTGTTTTGATCTATTTTAAAATCTTTAGCCTGACTAATATGAGAAAATTTTATTAGATCATTATAAAAACTTTTAATCTCTGAAAAAGTAATAATATCTCCAGTTAATGAAACTAGATCCCTCCAGTGAGTCTTCATGAAAAATATTAAGAGCATGTTCTAGTGATTGGTTGCTTGAAATTAAATCATTAAAATCTGTAAACCAATTACGAGCTATATTTTCAATATCGATATTATTAAAATCTAACATTCAATTGCCTCTTATAAAATATAAGTTAAGATAAACTATATTCTATTTCAATAATTAAAAGGGCTTTCAATATGAATAACTCACTAAGGATTGCGAATCACCTTGTTAAGGAACATAGAAATAAAATTAATTTTAAAACATTACCAACGGATCTTTTGCCATTAAATATGGATGAAGCGTATTTAGCTCAACAATCATTTCACGAACAATCTGGAAGAGGTGAACTTGGTGGACATAAAATTGCTCTTGCATCAAAAGTACAACAAGAATTATGTGGAATAGATCATCCTATTGCAGGAGGAATATTCAAAAATGAAATTTTTAATTCACCACATAATATTGAAATTCAAAATTACCATGGACTTGGTTTAGAATTTGAATTAGCGATGGAAATTTCCAGCGACTTAGATGAAAGCATTGGAAAATTAAATGAAAATAACGTTAAAAATTATATTTCGAATATTTATACAGCTTTTGAATTAATCATTGATAGAAATGCAGATTATAGCAAAATTAATGCACTCACAATGACAGCAGATAATGTATGGTGTGGGGGTGTAGTTTTAGGGAATAAAATTAATAATTGGGAAAATTTAGATTTCAATACATTACAATCAACCTTATTATGGAATGATGAAGCACCTCAAAAAGCTTTTATAAAAGATGCTACCCCATTTAGAACATTAGCCTGGGTTATTAATGTAAGACTCTCACAAAATATAAACATACCGAGTGGAAGTAAAATTATAACAGGTAGTGTAATTAAAACTAGAGCACCCAAAAAAGGTGATCATATAATTTATAAAATTGATAGTTTATCTCAAGTAGAAGTAAAAATAATTTAGATAATCGAATCTGAAATCATTTTTAAAGCAACAAAAGTAAAGAAGCCAAGTAACAATTTTTTGAATAATTCTTTTTGAATTTTTCCACGAATTTTTTCACCAATGTAAAATCCAAGTAATGCAAAAATAGCACCTGCTATTCCAAATTTGAACATATCGATTGTTATAACATCAGTTGAAAAGTATCCTAAAAATACAGGAAAACATCCCATTAAAATAAAAAAACCGCTTGCATCTACAAATTGCTTTGGAGATACGTCCTTAATAAACAAGTAAATTGTTATAGGCAAAGCCCATAATGAAGTTACTCCCCCTATTAAACCAGACAAACCTCCAAATACTATCTGAAGCTTCTTATCACCCATGGTGATATTTTTAAAACTAAAAGAAAAAGAATTCGTTATAACAAATAATAACACCATAGAACCAAATAAAATGCTTACTGCTTGATTTCCAATCTCTACTGCAAAAAAAGATGAAAAAAGTAAAAAAACAATTATTGAGATTACAAAATACTTATATTCTTTAATAATTTTTAAATGATTATCCGCTCTATAGAATTGCCAAAGATTTGAAATTAACATTGGAATAAGATTAAGGCCAAGAGCAGTTATTGGATTTACAAAAAAACATAAAATTGCCATTCCAGTAGTTGGTAAACCAATTCCTATTATTCCTTTTATTATACCTGCAAAAAAATAAGTAGCAGACATAATATATAATAATTCTTGATAATTGATACTTTCCAAATCTACCTCAAATTTTTTATAAAATTAATAACATTGTTCATCAAAAAAAACTTCATATTTTAAATTAAAAGCATTTGCGAAAGCTTCTAATCTTCGTTCAGCATTTGAATCAAAAAGAATTTTTGCCTTTGAGTTTAACTCACATATAAGAGTTTTATTTTTTAAATTTAAATGCATTCCATCTAAATTCTTTGGATTTCCTGCACTAAATGTGTATAAAAATCTAAGCCCTATCCCAACGGCAAAAGCAGTTTCTTTTTCATCTTCAGATAACAAATTCAAAAGCTTTTTTGACATTAATTTTTTATCTTTCAATCCAACATATCTATGAAAAATAGTCTGCGCTAACCAAATACGTTCATTATGAAGTAGATTTTTCAATGGTAAGGATAATATTCTATCTGCGGCAATTATTCCTCTTAAATCTGATAACTCGTTCCAAGAAATATCAGATAATTGGCAAGCTAACTTTATTAATCTTTTGAATTTTCGATCTATTAAATTTTCTACTAATGGATCAAGAATCTTTTTTATGGTATTTTGCATTCCACTAAATCTTTGATTTTTAGTAAAATATTTTATATTTGATGATTTATCTGGATTTATTATTTTAGATGGATTTATTTCAGACACAATCCCATCTCTAATACTTGTTCCACAAATTATAACTTTTTTTGGATCACATGATAAAATTAAATTTTGCATTATATTTGCTGCATTTTTAATTGTTGGCATACGATTTTGAGGAATGCCTGGAAATTTATTTTTTGCTTCTATCATTTTGTCTAAAAGCATTACTGAAGTTTCAGTGTTTATAGATAAACCATGAATTAGAAAAAGAGGGTAACTTGTATTTTTAATAAATGCAGAACCTAAACTTCTAAAACTTCCACCTGTCCCATATAATTTAAGATTTTTTGATTTCTCTAACCATTTTACTGATTCTAAAAGTTGAAGAACTTCTTTTTGATCCACAGGCACTAAGTGTCCAATATCTAAACTCACTAGTTTTTTTATTTTGCCTTTACTTATTAAAATTAATTCTAAACTACCTCCACCTAAGTCAGCAATTATTCCATTCTTAACAGGAAAATTACTTAATAATCCAAGTGCAGCTAATTCAGCTTCTTGATTTTTTGTTAATATTCTTATTTTAGATGAAAGAATTTTTTCTGCAGGTAAAATAAATTCCTTATTATTTTTTGCATTTCTTACAGCTGCAGTTGCAACTGGAATCACATGTTTCACTTCCATATTTTTAATGATTATTGAAAATCTTTGTAATGCTTTCAAAGCTCTAGAAATTGAGTTAACTGATAAATTATTTGTTTTATGAATTTTTTCACCTAATCTGCAATTTATTCTTTCATTGAAGAGTGGATACGGATATTTTCCAGAATCAGGATATATTACGAGCCTTACTGAATTAGAACCAATATCAATGATAGCGATCTTTGACTTTTTTAATTTTATTTTAAGAATTTGAGATGTTTTTTTGAAGGACATTAAGAGATTTTAACTTTGGATAAAGATCCTTGACCAGATAAACTTGGATTTTCCATAAAATAAGAATGTGAACAAAAATTTAGTTTATTGTTTAATTTAACATATTCTCCACTCTGTTCAAGCAACCATGAATTTCTTACATCATTTATTAGTGCAGGAAGTACTTGAGTTAGAATCTGGCTCCGAACAGTTTCATTTTTTAAAGGTACAAAAGCTTCTACTCTTGTATATAAATTACGAGGCATCATATCTGCAGATGATATATATACATCATTTTTATTAGATTGAAACTCTCCACCGTTTGCAAAAACATAAATTCTTCCATGCTCTAGAAATCTTCCAATTATTGATTTAACTGTTATATTTTCAGATAGTCCTTTTACATTTGGTTTTAGACAACAAATACCTCGTACAAATAAATTTATCTTCACTCCAGCTTTTGAAGCTTCATAAAGTTTTTCAATTAACTTAGTGTCTACAATCGCATTACATTTAATCCAAATACCTGAGGGTAAATTTTTCTTTGCGAAATTAATTTCATTTTCTATTTTTTCAATCAACCAATTGAATGAGGAATTAGGTGAAATTATCAAATCTTTCATAACTTTTGGCTGAATATGACTTGTTAAAAAATTAAATACCATCATTGCGTCATTACAAATATTTTTGTCTGTCGTGAAAAAAGAAAAATCCGTATATATTTTTGCAGTTGATGGATGATAATTGCCGGTACCACAATGTGCATAAGATACAAGTTTATTATTTTCTTTTCTTGTGATTAAAGAAAGTTTTGAATGGACTTTAAGATCAACTAGTCCATAGGCAACTTGAACGCCAGCTTTTTCTAATACTCTGGCGAGCTGAACATTATTTTCTTCATCAAAACGTGCCTTTAATTCTATAATTGCTATAACAGTTTTACCTTTTTCTGCAGCTTTTACCAATGCTTCAACAATTGGAGATGAAGGGGTTGTCCTATATAATGTTTGCCTAATTGTAAGAACATTTTTATCTTCAGCCGCTTGATTTAAAAAATTGACAACTACATCAAAAGTTTCAAAGGGATGATGGATGATTATATCTTTGTTTCTTATAGCCAAAAAACAATCTCCCTTAAAATCATAAATCCTTTGAGGAAATCTAGGCTTATAGGCTTTATAAAAAAAAGAGCTATCAAAATAATTAAATAATTCTTTATAATTGTCCAAGTCTATAAATTGATCAGTAACATAAATTCTAGATTTATTTATGTTAAATTCTCTTTCTAAAAATTTCTGAGTAGTAGAAGAAAGGTTACTTGAAACTTCTAAGGATACAACATCACCTCTTCGTCGTGCTTTTAATGCTGCTTCAAATTCATCAATTAAATCATCTGCTTCATCATCGATTTCTATTTCTGAGTCTCTTAAAACTCTAAACATTCCAAAGTTTTTTAATTTATGATTTGGGTAAATTTTATCAATAAATCTTGTAATTAAATCTTCAAGAAAAATATATTTATGTTCCTCGCCTGGGAGCCTGATAAATCTATTAAGGTTTTTTGGAAGTAATATCACGGAATTTATCTCTTTATTTTTCCCATATGACATTTCTATAAATAATCCCTTACCTTGATTTTGTATAAAAGGAAAAGGATGAGCAGGATCAAGTGTTGTGGGAGCTATGAGTGGTAAAATGTTTTCTTCATAATATTTTTCAACCCACTCATTTTCTTTTTGTGATAAGTTTTCTATTTTATAAAATTTAATTTTGATATTTTTTAGTTCATCAATTAATTTTTCTAAAAGTATATTTTGAGTAGACTTCAGTTTTCTAATCGTACTTAGTATTTCGGTCATCAAAGTATCAATGCGCTTTCCAGTAAATGGAATGATTTCATATTTTCTTGTCATTAATTGGTAAAGGCCAGCAACTCTTACCATAAAAAATTCATCTAAATTAGTTGCACTAATTGTTAAAAATCTTAGTCTTTCTCCAATTGGAATAGTATTATCAAAACCAGTTTTTAAAACTCTTTCGTTAAAAGATAACCAACTTAATTCTCTATCAAAAAAGATTTCTTTTTTACCTAAATAATCTAATTTTTGTGTTGATAAATTATTTATCAGTTTTGTCTCCATAAAAAAAAATTAAATCCAATGAATTATTTAACTTAATTTCATCCATAATTCACGAATTTAATTTAATTCTATATAGTTTAAATTTATTACCAAAATATTACATAAATTTTCCTGCTGTCCACCCACCATCAACTGTTAGAATTGATCCTGTACAAAAAGTTGATTCATCACTTGCTAAAAATCTAACTGCATTTGATACTTCTTCAGGTTCACCCACTCTGTTCATTGCATGAATTCCATTAATTTTTTTAGCCACTTCTTTGTCTTGAAAATATCTTTCTGTCAAAGGAGTTCTAATAACACCAGGGGCAACAGCGTTAACTCTAATTTTATATTCTGCTAAATCCATAGCCAATTGCTTAGTCAACCCAACTGTAGCATGTTTTGAAGTTGTATAAGCGCATCTCGAATTCGCTGCAACAATGCCCAAGGTGGAAGCAGTGATAACAATATTTCCTTTTTTATTATGTTTAACGCAATTTTTTGCAAACGTTTGAGCAGATAAAAATACCCCATTTACATTTACATCAATAACTTTTTTCCACTCTTCAAATTCTAAATCTAACATTGGAGTTATTTCTCTAATTCCAGCATTACAAAAAACAATGTCACAAACTCCATGTTTTTCGTTTAAAGTTTCAAATACATTTTTTGTTTGTTCTAAATCTGTTACATCTAATTGGAAAGGTTCTGCAACACCTCCATTACTAATAATTTGATTAGATAATTTTTTTGCCATCTCAAAGTCAATATCAGTTACTGCAACAATTGCGCCCTCATTGCCAAAATCTAATGCAGTTTTAAAACCTATTCCTCCTGCAGAACCAGTAATTAATACAATTTTATCTTTAAATCTCATATGCTAATCCTCACTATTTATAATAGTTTACAATTAATTTTAAAAAAAACTATAGGAGTTATTTATGATTGAGCATTTAACATTTTCAGATGGACCCAAAAGAGTTGGGCCATTTAGTCATGCTGTAAAATCAGATAATTATTTGTTTGTAACTGGACAAATGCCTACTTTAAAAGATGATCCAAGCAAATTAATATCTAACGATATAAAAGACCAAACTCATCAAGTTCTTAAAAATTTATCCACCGTACTAAAGAAATCAAATGTTCCTTGGGAAAATATTGTATTTGTAAGAATTTATTTGGTTAACTTTCAAGATTTTGATATCGTCAACAAAATATATGAAACATATTTTTCTGAAGAAAAATTACCCGCAAGAACATGTATCGGTGTTACAGGTTTAGCAGTTGGTGCATCAATAGAAATTGATTTGATAGCAAAAACATAACGATTAAAAACAAATAATGCAAATTGCTTTTAAAAATGGATTAAAAAAAGGATTGGGTCTACCTGGGTTTGCAATGGGATCTGCAATGATTGGTTTTGGTGCATTAGCATTTGAATCAAATTTAGATTTTTTAGTTGCAATTGCATCAATGTTATTTTTATGGAGCATGCCTGGAATGATCTTATTTGTAACATTAATTTCATCTGGTGCTTCATTAATCTTAATGTTTACAAGCATTTTTCTTGCAAACGTAAGAACTCTTTTTATGGTATTATCGGCTTTTTTAACAATGAAGGTAAATACAGAAAAAATAACATTTTTAAGAAAATTATTTTGGGCACAATGGGTAAGTCCTACTGGCTTGGACTATAATAACAACTAATCCTGACAAAGTTGACAAGAATGAGATATTTTCATATTTCAAAGGTTTAGCAATTGGCTTGCTAGTTATGTGTACTATTGGAATGTCTATAGGATATTTTATTTTTGGTAATTTTTCTAAACAACTAATTTCAATACCAATTTTTTTTATTCCTCTATATTTAATGATTTTAATGCTCAATGCAAAAGAGAAAATGTATATTGTTACAATTGTTTCTAGTGGTGTATTATTAATAATTTTTTATCCAATATTAGATAACTGGAGTATTTTATTAGCTGGTCTCATTTCATCTATACCAGGCTATTTATCAGGAAAATATTTAAAACATGACAATTAATTTATTTGACCAAAATACTTTAGTGTTATTATTTGTTGCCTTTTTAGGAGTTTTTATTTGGAGATATTTAGGTGTCTTATACTCCAAAAAAATTGAAAATGAATCTTTAGTTGCAAAAACAATAAATTCTATAGCTTATGGAATGACAACTGCAATAGTATGTAAAATAGTTTTTTTTCCAGAAAATGCTCTGAACTTAATTCCAAACAATGGATAGAATTATTCCATTTTTTATAGGAATTAGTGTATTTTTATTTTTCTCTAAAAATACAAATCTTGGACTTTTAGCAGGTATAAGTAGTTTTTCTATTTTTATAATATTTAGAAATTATCTGATTTAATTTATTCAACAAGTTGCTTTGCAATAATAATTTTTTGTAATTCATTTGTACCTTCACCTATAGCTAATAAAGGCGCATCTCTATAATATCTTTCAATATTATATTCTGGAGAATATCCAAAACCACCATGAATCCTCATAGCCTCAGTTGAATTAAATAAAGCTGTTTCTGTTGCATATAATTTTGCCATTCCTGCTTGCAAATCAGATCTTCGACCACTGTCATACGCTATAGCTGCCTGCTCAGTAAGTAATCTTGAGGCCTCTAATCTAGTTGCCATTTCTGCTAACTTAATTTGAATTGATTGATGGTTAGATATTGGTTTTCCAAAAGTTTTTCTTGTTTTAGAATATTCTATTGAATCATCTAGTGCTGCCTTCGCAAGGCCTACTCCTCTCGCAGCAACATTAATTCTTCCTAATTCTAATCCTGATAAAATTTGCTGAAGACCTCTTCCTTCTTCAGTACCAATTAAATTTTCAAGGGGTATTTCAACATCTTTAAATTGAACTTCTCCTGTATCAATACCTCTATAACCTAATTTCTTTAATTTTCTTGGAACATAGCCTTGATCCTTATGAACTAATAGTAAACTCATTCCTTTATGGGGTGGAGAAATTTCACTATTTGTTTTAACTAAAACTGCTAAAACATCACCTTGAACAGAATTTGTTATCCAAGTTTTTGTTCCATTTATTTTATAATTAGTATTATCTTTTGTTGCTTTGGTTTTAATTGATTGTAAGTCAGTTCCACAATCTGGTTCTGTTAAAGCTATACCCCCTCTTAATTCTCCACTTGCAAATTTTGGTAGATAGAAATTTTTCATTTCATCTGTTCCAAATTTTTCAACAGCAGCACACATAATCAAATGGGAATTAAAAATACCAGAAACTGACATCCAAACAGATGAAACATTTTCTACAATTTTTGAATATGTAACAGCAGACAAACCTAATCCACCATAATCTTCTGATATTGTTGCTCCAAAAAGACCTAGTTCAGCCATTTTATCAGCTATATCTTGAGGATACTTATCTTCAGATTCAAACTCTTTAACATATGGCTTTACATCTTTTTCTAAAAACTTATCTATAGTATCGAGAATAAGTTTGTCATTTTCTGAAGTGTCTAGACTAATTTTTCCTGTTTTCTGATCATCCATTTAATTACTCTCTTACTTACTAATTTATTAATTACTTAACTCAAACAACGAACCAATACTATTTGCATTATCAAGTTTAAGCATAAAGTTTTTTAGTTCATCAGATTTTTTTGGAGTCAAGTAAGGTTCTACAAGACCATCAAATTTTTCAATAAATTCATCTTGAGTCATAAAGTTTTCTGGATCACCTTTTGGGATTTTAATGAATCTTTCATGATCTTTTCCATTAACTTTGATCTTTACATTTGCACTCATATACTCAGGAGAACATTCTTCAGCCTTTTTATCATGAGTAGTTTTTATTCTTTTACATAAAGATAAAGTATCTTTATCCGTTAAACTATTTTTATAATCATCCCATACGAAACTTCCATTTTTGGCAGCTATAGCAGCGCAAAAAGGCATTGAAAATTGTCCATCAACTATATTCTTAGGATTTCTTTTTTCTTCTAATGGCACTCCTATAATATTCAATGCGGTATTTGATAATCCAATTTCAATATCTTCCAACTCATCAAATTGAAATCCAATTTCTGATTTTAGTTCTAATAACCCATCTATTGCTGCATGACTATATCGACATGATGGATAGGGCTTCACACCTAAGTTCAAAGTTTCAAAGCTGTCTCCGAGAGCATTTAAAGCTTTCTTTGAATCTCCACCAGAAACAAAAGAATTCAAATATCCCCATTTACCTTCAAAAGCTTCTTTTGGTCCTTTAAAACCTTCTAATGCCAAAACAGCGCATTTCAAACCATTTTGTGCTGCTTGACCAACATGAGATCTTTTAGTCCATGAACCATCATTTAAAAATTCCATTGAACCAGATGACTGACTTAGAGCTATACCAAATGCAGAAATAAATTGATCTTTATTTAATCCTAAAATATGACCTGTTGCAGCAACAGCTCCAAAAATACCACAGGTAGCTGTTGGATGAAATCCTCTGTTGTAATGCTTGGATGCACCACCAGCTAACCCAAGTCTTATTTGAATTTCATAACCTATAACGCAAGCTGTGATTAATTGTTGTCCTGAACAATTTTTCATTTGTGCCGCTGAAAGAGCAGCAGAAAGAATTGGAGCACTTGAATGAAGAGAGGCTTCTGCATGAGTATCATCAAAATCTAAAGAGTGGGCCAAAGTACCGTTAATTAGAGCTGCCGCAGAAGGTGCATAATTATTTTTATCAGAAAAAACCTTACAGTTACCATTATCTAAATCTAATGTTTGAACTGCTTTAATCAAACTTTCTGTAGATTCAGCGTCATGCCTAGCCCTTATAATTATTCCAACTGTATCTAAAATCAGTAGTTTAGTTCTTTCCACAACATCTTTAGGTAATTTTTCAAATTTAATGTTTTCACAAAATTCAGCTAATTTTTCTGTAAGTTTTTCCATATCTCTCAACTTTTATTTATTTTTTAATGATAATAATGTTATTATCTATTTAAATTTTTTCAATTTTTTTAATTATTTTTTATGACTGAACCATTTGAATTAACAGCGACCAAAGCTTTGGAACTGATCAATACAAAAAAGCTTTCTCGTCAAGAGTGGATTGAAAGCTGTTTAAAAAGAATCAAAGAAAGAGAGAATAAAATTAAAGCTTTTTCCTTTATTGACTTCGAAAATTCAATCGAGAGGGCAAAAAAATTTGATTTAACAAATAAAAAAAACTCAGGAATACCTTTCGCTGCAAAAGATATTATTGACATAGAAGGGATGCCTACTCAAATGGGAACAACATTTTATAAAGACAATATTCCAAAAAGAGATGCTGGCAGTATTGCCATTGCAAAGCATTACGGATGTATTCCAATTGGTAAAACAGTAACAACTGAACTTGGTCATAGACATCCTGGACCTACAGTAAACCCTAACAACTTTGAACACACACCAGGAGGATCAAGTTCAGGATCAGCTGCAGCAGTTGCAGATTTAATGGTACCAATTGCATTTGGGACGCAAACAACTGGTTCAGTGATTCGACCTGCCGCTTATTGTGGTGTCATAGGTTATAAGCCAACATATGGTGATTTTGATAAATCTGGAATATTACCGAATTCACCATCCAATGACACCCTAGGATTAATGGCTAGATCTATTGATGATATAAGCCTGATGAGGTCAATATTAATTGAAGAGCCAGTGGATTTAGATGAAAAATGTAATTTAACAAATATTAAATTTTTATTCTTAAAGTCTCCATATTGGGAAAAATATGGAAGAAGATAGTAAAGAACTTTTAGAAAACTTTTTCAGATCATTAAAAAATAATAAAATAAATATTACTGAAATTGATTTAAATGAACTCATAACACAATCTAGTGAAATACATACAAGACTAAGTGGCTACGAATTTAAAAGATCAATTTCAGCAGAAAGATTTCATCATTTTAGTGAATTAAGCGAAATTTTAAGAAACGGCAGACTTAGTGATGGTGATAATATGACACTAAAAGATTATCATCAGTTAATAAATGAATTAAATAAATTTAAATTAACTTTTGAAAATAAATTATCTAAGTTTGATTGTATTATAACTCCAAGCGCTTTAGGTGAAGCTTTAAAAGGACTAGAGTTCACAGGTTCAGCTCAATTAAATACTACTTGGACATTACTTGGCTATCCTGCAATCACTTTACCTTTATTCACTGGAAAAAATAATATGCCTATTGGGTGTCAGTTCGTTACTAAGAAAACTAAAGATGATCTTTTATTGAGTATATCCAAAAAAATACTTAAAGATTTTTTTTAAAAATAAGATGTCACTAATAAGCTTGGTAATGTTAGTGCTAGTGCTGGGAAAAGTAACACAATAATCAAAACACATGTATCTGAAATACAGAATGGAAAAGATCCTTTTATAACAGTTGTAACCGGTAGTTTTGTAACTCCACTTACAGCAAATAAATTTAAACCTACAGGAGGAATTACACTTCCTATTTCAATACATAGAGCTGTTAGAATACCAAGATGAACAGGATCTACACCTAGAGCTAATGCTACTGGAAAATAAATTGGTACAGTTAATACTAAGATTGCAACCCCAGTTAAAAACATTGATAAAAATAACAATGAGCCCATCAAAGCAAATAAAAATCCCAATCTTGATAAACCAAGAGTTCCAGCCCACTCTGCAATTTGTTGTGGCCATCCCATATTAGCAAGATAAAATTGAAAAATACCTACACACCCTAAGAGAAAAAACACTACCGCTGTTAAGTTCATTGTTCTTGCAGTAGTTGGCATAAGCTCTTTCAAGAAAGTCTTTCTCTTAAAAATAAGTCCATAAAAGAGTGCATAACTTGCAGCAGCGGCTCCTGCTTCCGTTGGAGTAAATATTCCTCCATATAAACCCCCTAAAATAATAACTGGCATTAATAAAGCTGGCCAAGCTTCTTTAAAAGATCTCCAAACCTCACAAAGGTCAAACTTACCACTAGGAAGTTTTATAAATAAAGATACACTAACAATAATTACTGCGTCACTTATTGCCAGCATAATTCCTGGAACAATTCCTGCAAAAAATAAATCGATAATTGATATTTCAGTTATTACCCCAAAAAGAATAAGAGTAATGCTTGGTGGTATTAATAAAGCTATTCCACCTGCAGAAGCTATAACACCTGCAGCCATCCATTTAGGATACCCACGTTTAACTAATTCTGGATATGCTATAACACTCATTGCTGCTGCCATTGCAGTTGATGAACCTGAAATAGCACCAAATAAAACTGCCGCCAATAAAGTTGCATAAGCAAAACCACCTGGAACCCATCCAACAAGAGAATCAGCTAATCTAAAAAGACCTGCAACTAAACCAGTTCTTTCCATTAAAAAACCTGCAAATATGAAAAAAGGAATAGCAACCAATGTATATTTAGTTAAAAAACTAAAAAATGCTTCAAAAAGAGTACTATAAGTTAAAAAGTCATCAAACAAAACACCAATGGCAGTAGCGCCTGCTAACGAAATTCCAATGGGAATTCCTGCAAACAATAGCATGAATAATGTGCTACCTAAACTCCACATTTTATAATATCCTTAAAATTATACATCTGTTGCCGCTTCTACAGTTTCTCTAAAATGATCACCTTTAATATATTTATGAATATCTTCAATTGCTTGAAGAAATGCTACTAAAGATGACAAACCTAATCCAATTGCTAAAGCAACGTGAAAAGGCCACATAAAGAAAAATAAACTCTCTGTTCTTTCTCCAATTTGAATTGAATATTCAATAGTGGAAATTGCTGTATAGGTTAAAGAACCACAAAATATACATGTAATAAATGAAACTAAAATTTTACAAACGCCTATAGTTCTATGAAATCCATAAGCACTAATTAATTGTAGAAAGGCACTCATAACCAAATGACCTCTTTTAACCTGAGTAACACAGATATAAAAAGCAACAGAACACATCATTGCGTAAATTACCGCGTCTTGTCCCCATTGAAAAACAACACCTAAAATATACCTTCTAAAAATTTCAGCTAAGGCAAATAAAGTAACTCCTATCATAATTACAGCAGAAAGATTGCCCAAAACCATTTCTATTGTAGACTGGATTTTGTTAGAAATTTTGTAAAACTTTTTCATTAGAAATTCTTGAAAAAAAAGGCCTGATTAACAGGCCTTTTTAATTTTATTATTTACGAGCTTTCTTCTTGTAAAGTGCACTACCCTTTGCATATTTTGCAAAATCAGCAGCAAACGCTGAACAATCAGTCTTCTCTAATGGGTCAGAACCTAAAGGATTAGCTGCAACAAGAGCTTTTGCTTCTGCAGTAAATTGATCAACCATCTTATCTCCAGTTGCATCAACTTTAGTCTTAATCCAATTGTTTGTTGCACCACCTTCAGCTTTTTGAAGTACTGCAGCCTCAGTTGGGTTCATTACATAAATACCAGGCTTTGATTTATCTGTAACTTTAAACTTATCAACAAGTCTTTTATCATTACAGAAATTGATAGCTTTTTGGTATGGAATAAAGTCATTAACAATAATATCAGCTAAAGCTTTTTGCTGACCTTTTGATAACTTACTCCACCATTTATTTGAAGCACCTATCCAATAATAATCACCAACAATACCGTTGATACCTGCTACTGTAAAATATGGAGCTTGTTCCTTAGTTGCATTAAAACCACCTAAGCTTGTCAACAAACCATCAATTACTCCTGTTTGAAGTGCTGGTGGAACGTCACCAAAAGCCATAGTTGTTGGGTTTGCACCTAATGAACCAAGTAATGCATTTTCTGCTGGTCCCATACTTCTAACTTTTTTTCCTTTGAAGTCAGCTGGTACTAACATTCTGCTTTTAACTGCTCCTGCTCCCATATACATACTTAAGTGGCCTGAACCAAAAAGAGTAATGCCATGCTTGTCATTAAACACTTTTTTAAGTTGTGCATATGTTTTTGTGCCATCTAAACCATTAATAGCACCAGGTGTAGTAAGTTTACCTGCACCAACAATTGTATTTGCTAAAGGCTCAACTGAAGAAGTTTTACCAAACTGTCCAGTCATCATTTCTAAGTTACCTTTTGTCAAAGCTTGAGTTCCTTTTGGAACATTGTAAAGAGACTTAGCCCAGTAAATTTGAACCTTACTTCCTGGGATTTTCTTTTCAACTTGCTCTGCAAAAAAGACCTCAGCAATAGCTGCTGGGTGTGGTGGGCCTGAATGGTCAGATGCCCATCTCATTTTAATTGGCTCAACTTTTCCGTGTCCATCAGCGATAGAGCTTGTTGAACCTAATGAAAATACAGCTGCTACTGTAGCAACTGCTGTCATTAATTTCTTATCTAATCTCATTAATTTTCCTCCGAAGCTTAAATTAAATTAATTACAATGATACTAAACATATAATGAGTTCTAAATCAAAGCTTAATCAAAGTTTTTTATTTCACATATTAAATATATTGATTATCTAGGAGAAATGATTAAATAATACCTTTATTTTTCAATAGTTTAATGTCTTTTTCTGAGTAACCTAAACCACCAAAAATCTCGTCATTATGCTCTCCTAATTCGGGTGCTGTTTTGTCAACATGATCTTCTGTGTCGAATCTAATGGGTGTTTTCAATAAGCTTATTTCTTTATTATTTTTAGTTTTAATAGTTTGAACATTATTTCTTTCTTTAACGAACCTGTTTTCAAGTGATGATTTGACATCTAATATAGGTGCTGCTGGTACATTTCCAGCAAAAATTTCTAACCATTCACTTGTCTTTTTTTTACTTAATTCTTTATCAAGAATTTCAGTAATTAAATCTCTATTTTCTTGTCTTAATTTGAAATTTAAAAATCGTTCATCTTTTCCAAGTTCTTCTCTTTCTATATATTTACATAACGTAGGCCAAAAACTCTCTTTATTACACATCAAATATATCCAACCATCAGCAGTTTTATATAACTGACAAGGAACCAAAACTGGATGAGCAGATCTATCTAATCTTTCCGGTTTGTAATCTGAGTTTAATGCCCAAGCAGCTACATAACTTTGATTAAACATAGCCGTATCAAAAAGACTAACATCAATATCTCTTCCAATACCTGAGCTTCTTGCAGACAAAACACCACTTACCAAACTAAATGCCATAGTCAATCCAGCCATATAATCAACAATAGATAGACCAAATCGAGCAGGAGGTGCATCAGGTTCACCTGTTAAAGAAAAATACCCTGCTTCAGCTTGCATTAAATAATCATAACCTGGCCAATTCTTTCTTGATCCTTCTCTACCATATGCAGAACAATGAGCAGCAACAATTTTCTTATTATATTGCTTCAATTGTTCAAAAGTGATTCCTAACTTTTCAGGAACATCACCTCTAAGATTATTGCAGACTGCATCGCTTTCTTTTACTAATTTACCTAAAATTTCTTTTCCTTCATCAGATAAAATATTAAGAGTTATACTTTTTTTGTTTCTGTTTAATGCTTGAAAGAAAATACTCGACGCTGAATTTTTCTCTTCATCGATAAAATAGGGGCCAAGCGCTCTTAAGTAGTCACCATCAGTTCCTGCAGGTTCAATTTTTATTACCTCAGCTCCTAAATCTGATAAATATTGGGAACCAAATGGACCCGCTCCATATTGTTCAAATGCTAAAACTTTTAATCCTGCTAAAGGTAGGCTCATTTTTAAAACTCTTAGTTACTTTGTTTTTGAAATAATTTCATCAACAACACTATGACCTCTTTTAGCAACTAAAAAAGATCTAACCATATCCATTACAATCACATTATCTTGATTTTTTCCAATATGCCTTACTCTTACTATACCTTGGGTCGGTCTTGATTTAGATTCTCTTTTATCAAGTACCTCTGTTTCAGAATATAGAGTATCTCCAACAAATACTGGTGCAGGTAATTTTATTTCTTCCCAACCTAAATTTGCAATTGCTTTCTGACTAGTACCACTCACGCACATGCCGGTAACCAATGATAAGGTAAATGCAGAATTTACAAGATAACGTTTAAATTCTGTTTTAGACGCATAATTAGCATCAAAATGTACAGGATGTGTATTCATTGTTAAGTTTGTGAACCAAATATTATCTGTTTCTGTAATAGTTCGACCAGGCCAATGTTCATAAATGTCCCCTACATTGAAATCTTCAAAATATCTACCTGGATCTTCTCTATATCTATTTGGCCCAACCTTTTTTATTCCAAATAACTCACTCATTTAAACCTCTCTTTCAATAATGGACTTAGCCCTTGCCAAAACAGGAGCATCAACCATTTTACCTTCAAAATTAAAAGCGCCAGTACCTGCAGTTTCAGATGCTTTTAAAACTCCTTTTGCCCAAATCAATTCTTCCTCAGTTGGATTATATGCCCGATGAATAGGTTCAATTTGATCTGGGTGAATAGCAAATTTTCCTTTAAAACCCATTGATTTAATTAGCTTAGTTTCACTAAAACATCCTTCCGCATCACGAAAATCTAACCAAACACCATCCAAAGCAATAGTATTGTAGAGAGCTGAAGCGTTAACTATCTTTCCTCTAGAATAAGCTAGAGAATCTATACCCATATCTCCGCCTGTCATAGCTGTAAAGTCAGCAGAACCAAAACCTATTCCTGAAAAGTTTATACCTTCAACATTCCAAAATTCGATATTAGCAATTCCTTTAGGTGTCTCAATTTGTGGAAGAACTAATATGTCTTTTCCTAAATCATTTAAAAAGGATTTACACTCTTTAGCATCTTCAATTTTTGGTATAGCAATAGAATAAGGAAGATTTGGACAACTCTTCAACATTTTAATATCATCATGATAATCATTAGAATCTAAACCATTTATCCTAAGTAAAAATTTTTCAGGTTGATTATCAAAATTGGTTTTTGAAAACTCGATAAAATTTTCACGCCCAAAATCTTTCTTATCTTTAGCAAGTCCATCTTCTAAATCAAAAATGACTTTATCAGCATTTGATCCTAGAGCTTTTGGAACTCTTTCAATTTTATCCAATGGTAAAAATAAAATACTTCTCATAACTAACTACTTTCTAATTCATTTACTTTAAAAGATTCGTAATATCTTTAGCTTGATATTTTTCAGGGCTATTTAATACATTAAAAATTTCATTAGATAATTTATCTGACAAAAGAGAAGAAGATTTAGTTAAAATCTTTTTCTCTAATAATTCATTTTCAATTTTATTATTCAAGTCATGACTGTTTTTATATATTTCAGAACCATCTTTTAATTCAATTAATGCTTCAGTATTAGTCATTTGATCATTTGGAATAACTTCAACTTTATTTCGAGTTTTCACAATTTTTTCGTCAAAGCAAATTTCATCATTATAGCTATCTAGCCTTCCAGTATCCACCCCGTGAAGAGACATTGCGGCGGTTAACCTATATGAAAACTTTGCCTCTAATCCTGTTTTTGGGCTATCAATATTACAAACTTGTAACCAAGAAGGTTGTGTTTGAATTGAAATTTTTTCAATTGAATCTGGATTAAAATTATTTTTTGTTTTCAATTCGTCTAATGCCTCAAGAAAAGCATGCAATCCATGACAACAAGCATGAAATTTATATTTAATTTCAGGAAACAAAAAATCTTTTCCTAAACCATTTATTGCTGCCTCAGGTATAGTTCCGTCCCATGCGTGTGTTTTCAAAAAACCTTGATTACATTCAATCCCGTTTTCACAACTAACAAATCCTAATTTCGATAATTTAGCAGCCTCAATTCCATTCGATGCAGCAATACCTGCATGAAATGGTTTACCCATTGTACCAAATTGTGATTTTAGACCTGATGCTCTTGTTGAAACTATACCAAGTGCATTTTCGATTTGTTGAGCATTTAGTTTCAATAATTTTGATGCAACTAAAGTTGCTCCAAAAGCACCACTGGTAGCGGTTTGATGAAACCCTTTATTATAATGTGAGTAACCGAGGATATGCCCTAACCTAGTTGAAATTTCTACACCGCACATATATGCCAACATTATTTCATCAATTGATGAACCTAACTCTTCACCAAGTGCTAAAGCAGTAGGAAAAGCACTAGCAGTTGGATGACCAGTAAATAAAAAATGGGTGTCATCATAATCCAAAGCATGACCAATAGTTCCATTTACAAAAGCTGCTGATTTAGCAGATACCTCTTGACCATTCGAAATTAATTTTGAATGACCTTTAGTTTGTTCTTCTTCAATTAATTTAGTTACAATTTTTGATACTGGCTCTTCTTTCGCTGCATAAGCAACACCACACCAGTCAATCATTGACATTTTTGAAAAAAATATCATTTCATCGTTAAAATTTTGTAAAGTAGCCTGTGATACAAAATTACTAAAAATTTTTGTCAGATCTGTCATCATTCACTCCTTTAAAACTTTGCTTCCGCTCTCATAGTTACACCAAATTCTTTTGTTGCACCCCAACAGCTCACTGAACCATCATCCATTTTATCTACACCAACCATATACTCACTATTTGCAAAAACAGGTGCCATGACTTTATGAGTGAATGACTTTACTTGCTTACCCATCAACTTTTCAGCAGCTCTTAATAGATAAGTCGCCTGAAGTGGACCATGTACAATCAAGCCAGGATAATTCTCTTCATTAACTGTGTAAGGATGATCATAATGAATTCTATGCCCTACAAATCCAATTGCAGAATATCTAAATAATATAGTTGGATGCATAAAGATTTTTTCACTTAAATCTGCTCTCTCAGGTATTTCTTTCGAATAACCTGATCCACCTCCAGACTTTGAAATATCTCTATAAACAATATTATGTTTTTCATTAATGGTTACTTCATCATTGACTAAGAAGTTGTATTCTGCTGTTACAAAACACAAAAGACCAGTTCGCCCTTCTTTAACTTGAATGTCAGCTACAGTTGATTGTTTAACAACTTTGTCCCCCACTCTAATTGGTTTTAATACTTTGATTTCACTTCCTGCCCACATTCTTCTTGGCAATGGGACTGGAGGTAAAAATTCTCCTAATGCTGGGTGTGAATCTACGCCAAGTTCATCATTTTTAACTAAATTCCATCCTAACATCCAATGTAATCCAGAAGTGACTGGCTCCCCATGTTTAGGATTTCCTATATCCATATTAAGCGTTGCTCTATATCTTTGTTCAACTATGGGTGTCACATAATCAGTAACATTATCTATTTTCCCTATCCATTTTCTTAAATGATCAATATCAACTTTTGTAGACATAATAATTAGGCCCTATAATTTTTATTAGTGAATTAGAATGATTCTTATTATTAATTAAATCCCAGATTTTAAATTAGATAAAGTTAAAAATGTAAAAAATAACAAGATTTTAATTTTACTATTTAAAAAAGTATTATTTAATAGAAGATTGATAAAAAAATTGAATTTTACCATAAATAATATCTTAAGGAGATTTTTTTGAACGGCGCAGAAACACTTGTTGGAACATTATTAAAAGGTAATGTTAATGTTTGTTTTACAAACCCAGGAACATCTGAAATGCACTTTGTCGCAGCATTAGATGATTACAAAAAAATGAGAAGTATTTTATGTTTGTTTGAAGGTTGTGCAACTGGTGCTGCTGATGGTTATTTTAGAATGAAAAGAACACCAGCTTCAACTTTATTACATTTAGGGCCAGGATTAGCAAATGGATTATCAAATTTACACAATGCAAAAAAAGCTAATTCTGGAATTGTTAATATTGTAGGTGAACATGCTCTTGATCATATAAAGTTAAATGCTCCTTTAACTTCTGACATAGAAGGTATAGCAAGACCTGTTTCGAGTTGGGTTAAAACTAGCAAATCATCAAAAGAAATAGGATTGGATGCAGCAGAAGCTATAAAAGTAGCCAATAAAAACCCTGGAGAAATTGCAACACTGATATTACCTGGTGACACTGCTTGGAATGAGGGCTCTAAAATTGAAGAAGTTATATTACAAAATAATTCTAAAAAAGTTCCAATAGATTTAATTAAAAAAGCAATAGCAGAAATACAAAAAGCCAATAACCCATTACTTCTTGTTGGAGGATCTGCATTAGAAGAAAACAATCTCATTAAAATAGCTCTAATAGCAGAAAAGCTTGGATGTGAATTAAAAACAGATTGGTTTAACGCACGACTAGACAAAGGAGCAGGAAGGATAAATTCAATAAGAATCCCCTATGTTGTTGACAAAGCAGTTGATGCCTTAAAAGATTTTGACACTATTATTACTATTGGTGCCAGACAACCTGTTGCTTTTTTTGCTTATCCTAATAAGCCTGGAATTTTGACCCAAGACAAAACAAAATTTTTAGAATTAGCTGAATTATCTGATGACATAACATCTTTAATCAATGAATTTTCAGATCTTGTAAATGTTACTTCTAAAAATCCTAAAACAATATCAGAATTTAATCCTCCCGAAATACCTAAAGGACCTATTAACACAACTTCTCTCGGCATGGCCCTTGGAGCTTTAATACCAGAGAACGCAATTATCGTTGATGAGTCAGTAACAACTGGCAGAGAGTTTTTTTATCAAACTTCAGGATCTCATCCTCACACATGGTTAAATAATTGTGGAGGATCTATTGGATTTGGTATGCCTGTAGCAATTGGCGCGGCAATAGCTTGTCCAAATCAGAAAGTCATTTCTCTTGAAGGTGATGGTAGTGCTATGTATACCGTCCAATCTTTATGGACAATGGCAAGAGAGAATTTAGATATTGTTATTTTAATTTTTGCCAACCAAAGTTACAAAATTTTGCAAGGAGAATTAAAGAATGTTGGTGTAACAAATCCAGGAAAATCTGCGATTGAAATGTTGTCACTTAGAAATCCAGAATTAGATTGGGTTTCTATATCAAAAGGAATGGGTGTAGATGCAGTTAAAGTAGATAATATAGAAGATTTGGTTAAATATTTTAAACACGGAATAAAAGAAAATGGTCCATTTTTAATTGAGGTTTTAATCTAGTAGATAAATTATTAATATGAACGAATTCATAAATTTAAAAAAATGCCTGTTTTAAAATTATATAAAGATAAAAATATAGATTGTGAGAAAGATCTAGTTTTAATTGAGGATTATCTTATCAAAATAATGAATACAGAATTAAACGCTAAGTTTGAAAATTGTCAAATAATTTGGATAACAACAGAAATATTCAAATCTGAGTACAAGATTTATGGTGAATTACTTTTACGAAAAAATGAGAACCGTACAAACTTAATTAAAAATAATTTTTTAAACAAAATTGGTAAAAAATTATCAAAAAGTTTTTCAACAAATATTAGGTTAAGATCTTTTTCAATCAAAGATGAATTAATTAATGCTGCACAGATTAAATTAGGGGAAGATGATGACGGATAAAAACATTGTACTTTGCGAAACAGATAATAGAGGAATTGCAAATGTTCATTTAAACAGACCTCATAAAAATAATGCTTACAATGGGGAAATGATTGAGAAATTACTAGAAGTTTTTGAGGGACTAAGTTCTGACAAAACTCTAAAAGCTGTAGTAATAAGAGGTAATGGAAAACATTTTCAAGCTGGAGCAGATTTAGAATGGTTAAAGGAAATAGGAAAATTAACAAAAGATGAAAATTTTATAGTCTCTAAAAAAACAGCTTTGGCGATAAAAGGTCTAACAGAGTTTCCTAGACCTGTAATTTCAATAGTTCATGGTGGTTGCTTTGGTGGTGGAACAGGAATTGTAGCCGCGTCGGATATTGTAATAGCAGAGACAAAATCAATTTTTTCAATATCGGAAACTCGTTGGGGTGTGATGGCAGGCATAATAATACCTCAACTAAATAAATCCATTGGAGTCAGAAATGTTAGAAGATATGCAATTTCTTCTGAGAGATTTAATGCAGATGAAGCCAAAAGAATTGGTTTAGTTCATGAAGTTTTAGATCAACAATTTATTGATGAGAAGTTAGAATCTATTTTAGATCACATTTTACTATGTGGCCCTGAGGCAATTTACCAAACGAAAATGAGAGCCTTAAAAGATGCAAATTTAATTTTGAATGATAAGGAATTTAATGAATTAGTGGAAGAACATTCACTAAAAAGAATGAGCGATGAGGCTTTTGAAGGTCTAAATAGTTTTTCTGAAAAAAGATCTCCTTCTTGGTACCCAAAAATAAAGGATAATTGATATGTCTTCATTAGTTATAAATTCAAAAATCTGGGGCGAAATGTTTGGTACTAGAGAAATGTCAGACATTTTTTCAGATAAAAAAACTATACAATATTACCTCGAAGTTGAAGCTGCACTCGCTCGAGTTCAATCAAGATTAGGAATAATTCCTAAAACTTGTGGTTTAGAAATTTCAAAGGTTGCCAAAACAGATTGGATTGACTGGAAATTATTAGAAAAAAGAACATCCATTGTAGGTTATCCAATTTTACCATTAGTTGAACAATTAAGCTTAAAAGTGAAAAAGAACCTTGGGCAGTACTGTCATTGGGGAGCAACAACACAAGACATAATGGACACAGCTGATGTTTTACAAATTAGAGATGCTTTATCAATCTTATTATCTGATTTAGTTGGAATTAAAAAAGCTTTAAAAAAACTTGTAAAAAAGTACATCAACACACCAATGTCTGGAAGAACTCATTTACAGCATGCTTTACCTACTTCTTTTGGCTATAAATGTAGCACATGGTTATCTGGTATTGAAAGGCATATTGATAGAATTAAAGAAATAAAAGAGAGATTATTTTACGTTTCTTTTTTTGGAGCTGCAGGAACTCTTGCCTCTTTAGGAGAGAAAAATGGGCTAAGGACAAAAAACGGACTTGCTAAAGAATTAAAATTAAAATCTCCAGATGTGAGTTGGCATTCGATTAGAGATAATTTTTGTGAGTTATCATCTTGGATTTCTCTAGTTGGCGCATCATTAGGTAAAATTGCTTATGATGTTATGCTAATGATGCAAACCGAAGTACAAGAGGTTAATGAGCCTTTTATTCACGGTAGGGGTTCATCTTCTACTATGCCACAAAAAAGAAATCCAATTTCATCTGAAGTGATTCTAGCTTGTTCTAAACTTTTAAGAGAACATCACTCTGCTATGCTTGATAGTATGGTATTAGATCACGAAAGAGCAACTGGTCAATGGCATTTGGAGTGGTACACATTACCTAAAATGTTTATAATTGCTTCTTCTTCATTTCGATGCTCAAGAGAATTACTAGAAGGAATTCAAGTTGATCAAAATAAGATGATAAATAATTTAAATCAAACTAACGGATTAATTTTAGCCGAATCTGTAATGATGACAATTGCTCCAAAACTTGGAAGACAAATAGCTCATGATCTCGTATATGATTGCTGTAGAAAATCAATAACTGATAAAATAAGTTTACTTGAAGCACTAATGATGGATAAAAATATATCTAAAAATTTCAGAAAAGAAGAAATAGAATTTTGTTTAAATCCTAAAAATTATCTAGGTGCCGCACCAAGAATGGCAGAGGAACTTTTAAAAAATATCAAATGAAAAACTCTTTAAACAAAAATGATTTTTATAACTTTTTAAGTGAGGCTTTTCCTCAAGTTTCAAATCTTTTTGAAATTAGAAATTTAACTCCAGGAAATGTTTCCTTAGAAATGAGTATCAACCATGAACATTTAAGACCAGGTAATACTATATCTGGACCTACAATGTTTCTCTTGGCAGATGTAAGTTTTTATTTATCAATTTTATCTAAAATAGGCCCTGAGAGCTTAGCAGTTACAACTAATTGTTCTATTGATTTTTTAAGAAAACCATCTGAAAAAAATTTATATAGTGAAAATAGAATTTTAAAAATTGGCAAATCCTTATGTGTAGGAGATGTTTTAATATATTCCGTTGATTTAAAAGATCCTGTAGCTCATGCATCATTGACCTATTCTATTCCTCCCAAAAAATCTTTTTAAAAAACAAAAATTCTGTTACGTTTTATTAAATTAAATGTTGGAGATTTAGATGAGTTTTGTGGAAACAGAAACAAATGGTCAGATTTTTACAATCAGATTAAATAGACCTGAAAGATTAAATGCACTTAGCACTGTTATTAGAGAAGGAATGGCTGAAGCTTTTACTAAGTTTCATAATGATAATAATTTAGAAGTCGCTATTTTAACTGGCACTGGAAGAGGTTTTTGCGCAGGCGAAGACATGAAAGAATCCCTAGATAGAGGAATAGCTGGATCTCCAAAGGAAATGGTTAAAAAAGATTTAACCAACCCTTTTCAAGATGGGATTTTACAAAAACCTGTAATAGCCGCAGTAAATGGTTTTGCAATGGGGGGAGGGTTCATGCTTGTTGAAAGATGCGACTTAAGAATTGCTGTGAAAGAAGCTATTTTTGAAATGTCTGAAGCTAAGAGGTGGCTTCTGGGGGGATATAATCATGGTCACTATGGTAACTTACCACACCCCGTAGCTACAGAAATGGCTTTTGGTTATAGAATAAATGCAGAGAGAATGTATCAAGTAGGTTTTGTTAACAGACTTGTTGAACAAGAAAATTTGATGGAAGAAGCTCACTCAATGGCGAAACATTTACTTTCACTTCCCCCAGCATCAAGGGTTAATACTTTATACATGATGAAGCATATGGCACCTAAATTACCATCAAACATAACAAATTTAGCAGAAAAACTTCATCTTCATGGCGATACCGAAGATCGTATGGAAAGCAGAAGAGCTTTTGCTGAAAAAAGAGAACCAAATTATAAAGGATGGTTAAACCCAGATGATAGATATAATATGCCAAAGTTAGAAGAAGAGTAGAAAAGGTTATAAGATGAATGAAATTAAAGGGGCTTTGTCAGGATTAAAAATAGTGGCTTGTTCTACAGCCCAAGCTGGAACGGTGCCTTATATGCTCATGGCAGATTTAGGTGCAGATGTAATAAAAATTGAAACACCTGGTAAAGGTGACAATAATCGAAAATCTGGTTATCTATTTGGAGAAACTGGTTCTTTTTTTGAAACTAATAATCGTGGAGTTAAGAGTTTAACTTTAAATCTGAAATCTGAAAAAGGTCAAAAAATTTTACACGAACTTGTTAAAGAAGCCGATATCTTTGGACAAAATTTTAGACCAGGTGTTGCTGAAAAACTTAATTTTGATTATGAAACTTTAGAAAAAATTAACCCCAAAATCATTTATGCGTCTGTTTCAGCCTACGGACCTGACGCACCAGATGGTCATTTGCCAGGCACTGATGCTGTTGGTCAAGCACTAAGTGGAATTGCTGAAGCTTATTCTATACCAGGAAATAATTTAAGGACTGGAGTTGCATCCGTAGCTGATGAGACTTGTGCTATTTTAACTTTTGG
This sequence comes from Alphaproteobacteria bacterium, assembly GCA_038131545.1. Classification (GTDB taxonomy): domain Bacteria; phylum Pseudomonadota; class Alphaproteobacteria; order Puniceispirillales; family Marisalimonadaceae; genus TMED54. Next base: position 312,536 of record JAYPPQ010000004.1, on the reverse strand, counting down.
AGGAATACTCGCTGCATATATTAATGCACAAAAAACAGGTAAAGGACAAAAACTAGAAACTTCACTAGTTGGTAGTGCATTCAGGTTACTTGGTTGGACTATGACAACTGCCATGTGGAGTAATAAACCTCCAATTACTGGTGCAAGGATAAACGGAACAAGAGAACGTCCTGGTATTGCTGCTTGCTTTAATGACAAAAATGGAAAACCTTTTGCTCTTCAGCTAGAACCTAATAGCTGGTTAGATGCTATGAAAGTCTTGGGCTTTAAAGACACCTTAGAAGCAGAAGGACTGTTAGACTTAGGCTTGGCATTTGAATCAGAGAATAAGAAAGCAGAAATTTTAAATAAACTAGCTGAACTCTTTTCAACTAATGAAAGAGATCACTGGATTTCAATATTGAGAAAAGCGGATAAAATTTCAACCCATGTGAATACAATGTTGGAAGCTTCATCTGATCCAAACATAGTAAACAATAATTATGTGACGGAGGTTTGGTATCCTGAATTAAATAAAAATTTAAAAGTACATGGAACTCCATGGAAGTTTTCTAAAACTCCAGCAAATATTAAAAGAGCCCCTAAACTTGGTGAACACAACTCAGAAATTCTTAAAAAGTTAGGGTACTCAACTGATGAAATTGAAAATTTAACAAAAGAAAATATTATTTAGTTTCTTCAAGCTCTTTAATAAACTTTTTAAAATTAGCTACATAGTGCTTAGATGATCGTGTCATATCTTTTATCATTTCTGGGCTTAACTCTCTTACCGCTTTAGCCGGAGATCCTATAATTAACATGCCATCAGGAAATTCCTTATTTTCAGTCACTAAAGCCCCTGCACCAACAAGACAATTATTTCCAATTTTTGCGTTATTTAAAATTGTAGCGCCCATTCCTACCAAAGAATTATTTCCAATAGTGCAACCATGTATTATTGCATTATGGCCAATAGTACAATTATCACCAATTGTGACAGGAGTATTTGGATCAACATGAATAATTGTATTTTCTTGAATATTTGTTTCGTTACCTATTTTTATAATATCATTATCACCTCTCAAAACTGAACCGAACCAAATTCCAACATCTTGTCCTAAAATAACATTGCCTATGACATGAGCATCTGGCGCTACCCAATATGAACCTTCAGATGGTAATTGAGGCTTTTTGTCTCCTAAATTATAAATTGGCATTTTCACTCCTTGATAAATTTTTTTAACACTAGTTATGAACCCATTAATTAATTCCATCAATAAGAATAATTATTGTCAAGGAAAGAAAATATTTTACTCATAATTGAATTGATTTTTATATAAATTTAAATGTAAATTTTTTTAATAATTATTAAAATTAGTTAAAAAGGCAATCCAACATAATTTTCTGCAAATGACTTTTGAGCGATTTCTGAATTTTCTAAATACTCAATTTCTGTTTCTTGCATTTTTTGATCAAAATCAGACTGATTAGGAAATTTGTGAAAAGTCACTGTCATCCACCAACTAAATCTAATGGCTTTCCAAACTCTATTTAATGCCCGTTTTGAATAACTTTTTAATACCATTCTATTTTTTTCTTTATAATACTCGTCTAGAGTTTCTACTAAATAGTGTACATCTGAAAAAGCTAAATTCAATCCCTTTGCACCAGTAGGTGGAACTATATGAGCAGCATCACCAACTAAAAATAAATTCCCAAAACTCATTGGTTCAACAACAAATGATCTTAAAGGAGCTAGTGACTTCTCTATAGATGGACCAGTTACTAAATTTTCTAAAGATTCTTCTGGTAATCTTTTTTTTAATTCTCTCCAAAAACGATCATCACTCCATTCATTTGTTTTTTCATCAATTGATGTTTGAATATAATATCTACTTAAATTTTCATTTCTCATAGAAGCTAAAGCGAACCCTGTTTTATGATTTGCATAAATTAATTCTTCACTAACTGGAGGTGTTTCGGATAAGATTCCTAACCATGCAAAAGGATAAACTCTCTCAAAAATTTTAATTTTTTCTTTAGGAATTGTCTTTCTTGAAACTCCATGAAATCCATCACAACCTATTATAAAATCAGCATTAATTTTGGTTTCTTTACCCTTTATTTGACATGTTACATATGGACTATTTGTTTCAATTTCATGAATATTTACATCCTTTACAGAATTAAAAACTTTACCATTATTTTTTTCTCTTACATCATAAAGATCTTTAGTAACTTCTGTTTGTCCGTAAACAGTAACTTTTTGATTAATCAAGTTTTTAAAATCCATCCTAAATCCTCGGTTTTTTAAAGAGAGAAAAATACCATCGTGAGAGTAACCCTCATCTTTTATCCTTTTATATATACCTGCTTTTTTAAGTAATTTTATAGTACCCTCTTCTAAAACACCTGCTCTTATTCTTGACAAAACATGTTCTTTGGTGTGTTTTTCTAAAACTAAACAATCAATATTAATATTACTTAAAAGTTGAGATAAAAGTAATCCTGATGGCCCTCCGCCAATGATAAGAACCTGCGTTCTCATAAAAATTTACCGTGAATTTTAATTTTTAAAAATATAATCATATTTATAAAATAATAATAAGTGATTGTTTTATTAAAAATCAAATTTAATCAAAAAATTATTTTTAGATTTTTGTTCAATATTTTTTAATAAAAGATCCACAACATCATTAAAGTAATACTTGGGAACAAGAATAAAAGCGTTATTCTGATTATATCACTTAACAAAAAGGGTATGACTCCTTTAAAAGTTTCAATTATGGGTACATCTTTTGCCATTTTATTAATTATAAATACATTTAGTCCAACTGGTGGAGTAATTAAACCAACTTCAACAACAACTAAAGTTAAGATTCCAAACCAAATTGCTGTTTCTTCTGGAGATAATCCAAAATCAAGCGACATTACTAAAGGAAAAAAAACTGGAATTGTTAACAATATCATTGCTAAACTGTCCATTAAACAACCTAACAATAGATATAAAATCATAATACATGCAACTACAATTAAAGGTTCTAAATTATTTTCTTTAGAGAATTCAGTTAATAAATTTGGAAGTTGAGTTAGAGCAATAAAAGAATTAAAAAATTCTGCACCTAATAAAACAAAAAAAATCATTCCAGTTGTAACTGCTGTACTTTCAATAACCTCAACAAATGACCTTATATTAAATGATTTATTTGTAATTGCTATAATACCTGTTCCTGCAGCACCAATTGCAGCACCTTCAGTTGGTGTAAAAAAACCAAGATAAATTCCACCAATCATCACAACAAAGATCAAGATTATATGCCAAATATTTTTAAAAAGAGATATGCGTACTAACCAAGGAACTCTTTCTTTTATTGGTCCAGAATCTTGATTTAACCTAACATATATACTAATCGCAATTATGTAACCTAAAGCAGCAAGCAACCCAGGTATGAACGCACATAAAAACATTTTAGCTATATTTTGTTCAGTAAGAATAGAATAAATTATTAATATAACTGAAGGAGGAATTAAGATACCTAGAGTTCCTCCTGCAGCTAATGCTCCAGTACTTAATGCCCCAGAATACCCTAACCTTCTTAATTCAGGCAATGCCACTTTCCCCATAGTTGCTGCAGTTGCCAATGATGACCCACAAATTGCACCAAACCCGGCACATGCTCCTACTGCCGCCATAGCAACTCCTCCTTTTCTATGACCCAAACATGCACCAGCAAATTTAAACAAAGCTTCGCTCATACCAGCTTTAGATGCAAAGTTCCCCATGAGTAAAAAAAGTGGAATAACTGAAAGAGAGTAATTTGAAAATAAGTGCCATGCACTTGTTTTTGCAAGAGACATTACAGGAAGCCATCCTGTAATTAAAATAGTACCTGCACAACCAACTAATAACATTGCTAAACCAATAGGAACTCTGAATGCTAAAAGTGAAAAAAGAATTGGGAAAGCCAGAATGCCTAGAATATATTTTTCCATGATTAACTTCTAGATAAAATTAATTCACGATAAAATGTGTACAAACAACATATAGAAAGTAGTCCAAATGAAAATGTGACTGGCAAAAAAGGTATCCAAATTGGAAATTGTAATAACATAGTTTCTTCTTGATAATTAAACATGTCTCTTGCTCCAAAAAACATTCTCCAAGTAAAAAACAATGCTAAAAGTCCGTACATAATTGAACTGATACAATCTAAAAAAGCAACTTTTTTAAAATTTAATTTTGCAGTTATGAAATCTACGATTACATTACCTTTTTTTAAATGACACAAAGGTAAGAAAGAAGATATTGCAATTGCACTCCCAATCTCAACTAACTCAAAATCACCCACTAATGGATTTAAGAATATAATTCTACTTAATATTGAAACAAAGTTAATTAATATAACAATGACAAGAATTAAACCTCCCAAAATAGCTAAGATATAAGCTGTATCATATAAAAAACGACCAAATTTATCATTTGGTCGTTCTGTAAGTTCATCAATAGGATTTGTTGACAAACTCATTTATTTATAATGTTTTTTCATATTTTGAAATTAAGCTTTTTGCTGTATCTAAAAGCTTTTGAGCATCTAGACCTTTTTTATTGGTACTTTTAATCCAATCCTCGGTTACTTTTTTACCGGCAGCTTTCATTTTAGATAATTCTTCACCTTGTAAAGTAAAAAATTGTCCGCCAGCGTCTACAGCTAATTTTCTTGCAGGAACTTCAAAACCATCCCATAGCTTACCTGCCTCTTTTGCTAAGGATAAACCTGAGTTGTTATCAATAACCTTTTTTTGTGATGGTGATAAACTCTCATACTTTGCTTTATTCATTATAAATAAAAAAGGCGTTGTATATAAACCTCTATTACCTGCAACATTAGTGTGTGCTTTTGTTAATTCTTGTAATTTAAATGAAGGCATTATTTCCCAAGGCACAACCATTCCATCAATCACACCTTTTGACAACGAAGGAGCAACTTTTGGAACCGGCATCCCAACTGGAGTAGCACCCATACTTTTAAGCATAGTTGTAATTACTCTTGTAGGCCCTCGCATTTTCATACCTTGAAAATCACTTATAGACTTAATCAGCTTATTTTTTGTATGTATCATACCTGGAGCATGCACATGCACTGTTAAGATTTTATAATCTTTTAGATCTTCTGCTCCAATAGTTTCTACATATTCTTGAACAGCTTGTGATGTAATTACTGATTTTGTTGGCAAAAATGGTAATTCAAAAGCTTCAAGTCTTGGAAATCTTCCTGGTGTATAACCTGCAACTGTCCAAACTATATCCACTACCCCTTCTCTAACTTGATCAACTAGTTGGGGTGGCTTTCCGCCAAGCTGCATTGAATAATACATCTCAGTTACAATTTCACCATTTGATTCTTTTTTAACTTTTTCTGCCCATGGCAAAACAAATTTTGCATTTGAATTAGCTGGTGCAGGAACAAATGTGTGAAATTTCAAAGTTACCTTATCAGCTAGTGCAGAAAATGAAAAAAAGGTTAATGATAAAATAATCATTTTTATAAACATTTTCATTATTTCCTCCTCAATTACAAAAATTAAATCACAAAAAAAAATAAGTTACTAATATAAATTTAAAAAATTGATTTTAAGAAATCGATTGATAAAATTTATCTAGGTAATTCATATGGCAATAAAAGCTCTTTCATATTTAGGTGTTACATCAGAAAAAATTCAAGATTGGTCAAATTACGCAACAAAAAATCTTGGAATGCAAGAAATTGATAAGACTAAAAACTCTTTAATGCTAAGAATGGATGACCAAAAACAAAGGTTTTCTATTTCGAATGATGGTGGTGAAGGCTTATCATTTTTAGGGTGGGAAGTAGATAATAAAAGTGATTTGGATAGTTTTGCATCAAAATTAGATAATAATGATGTAAAAGTATTTAGAGGACAAAAGTATCTTTGTGACAAAAGATATGTTGAAGAATTAATTTATTTTAAAGATCCTGCCGGAAATCAAATTGAATTAATATTTAATCCATTTAAAACTGATGAGGAATTTAAACCTGGAAGAGCTATATCTGGCTTTAAAACTGGTATCTGTGGCTTAGGTCATGCTGTTTTACATACTAACAATATAGAACCGCTAGTAACATTTTATAGAGATATTTTAGAATTCAAAGTAAGTGATTATAGTTTTGAGCCAATAAGGCTTCATTTTTTTCATGTCAATGAAAGACATCATAGCTTTGCTCTTGTAGAAACTGGAAAAGTCGGTTTCCATCATTTTATGGTAGAATATAAAAATTTAGATGATGTTGGACAAGGCTATGATTTATTGCAATTTGAAAAAAATAAAATTGCATATACTATCGGCAGACATACAAATGATTACATGACATCATTTTATTCTTACTCACCTTCAGGTTTTTTTGTTGAAAATGGTTGGGGTGGTAGACTTATAAATCCAAAAACATGGACACCAGAATTAACTGATATTGGCCCAAGCTTTTGGGGGCATGAAAGACTTCATCTTCCAGAAGATGAAAGACTTAAATTTAGAAATAAAAGAATGGAGATAGCAGCTAAAGGGATTCAAGCTCCTTTGGTAATAGATTGTCCTTGGTTATATCAAAATCAATTAAATAAACATGCAAAATAAAAACTGTAACGTTTTAATTGTTGGTTTTGGACCAACTGGTGCAGTTCTAGCAAATCTATTATCAAAATATGATCTTTCTATTCAGGTTTTAGAAAAAGAAAGCCAAATTTATAACTTACCTAGAGCTGTTCATTTTGATGATGAAATCATGAGAATTTTTAAAAGCATTGGCATTTTTGATAAATTAGTAAAAAAAACTATAATTAACAAAGGAACAAAGTTTGTTGATGAAGATGATAATCTTATTTTAGACTGGCCTAGACCGAGACAAATCACTGATAATGGTTTTTATCCAAGTTACAGATTTCATCAACCTGATCTAGAAAAAATTTTAAGAAAGAATTTAGCTTTAAATGATAATATTAAAATTTATTACAATGCTGAACTAACAGAGTTAAAAAACAAAGGTAAATTTGTAAAAGCTAAATATATTAATAAATTAACCAACACGTCTCACATTATTAATGCAGATTACGTTGTTGGGTGTGACGGTGCTAATTCTTTTGTTAAAAAATTCATTGGACCAGAAACAATTGATTATGGGTTTGAAGAAAGATGGGCAGTTCTTGACTTAATTCTAAAAAAACATAACAAGAACTTACCTGATAGAACAATACAGTATTGTAGTCAAAATACACCTGCGACTTATTGTAGAAACGTTGGAAGAAGAAGAAGATGGGAAATATCATTAAATAAAAATTTTACTGAAAAAGATATTTTCGATGAAAATAAAATTTGGAAATTCTTATCTAAATGGATTACTCAAGATGCTGCTGTAATAGAAAGAAAAACTATCTATACTTTCAAATCTTTAATAGCAAAAAAATGGCAAGAGGGAAGAGTATTCATAGCAGGAGATGCAGCTCATTTATCACCTCCATTTATGGGTCAAGGTATGTGCTCAGGGCTTAGAGATGTGTCAAATCTTTTTTGGAAACTTGCTTACTGCTGCCACTTTGGTCATAAAGAAAAATTACTAGCATCTTATGAAAGTGAAAGGTTAAAAAATGTAAAAGAGTATATAATTACTACAATTAATATGGGAAAGTTGTTAAACTCTATCGGTGATACAAATGTTTCAAAAACTGTGAAAGAAGATCAAGATGGATCTAAAGTCATGACTTCAATAAAACCTCCATTAGGTCCGGGGTTAGGAAGTAAAAGTGATAAATTAAGAGGTCAAATATTCCCTTTTGTAAATTTGAATAAATCAAATATTAAATATTTTGATGAACAATTTGACAAAGAATTAGTTTTACTTTCAACACAAGAATTTAATCATCCCAATATTAAACATATCAATATAAACAAGTATAAAGAGCTAATTAAAATTTTTAATAATCTAAATATAAAAGCTTTAATTTTAAGACCTGACAGATTTATTTTAAGTTCATTACAAAAAAATTCCGATATCAATAAATTTGTAAATAAATCAATGTTACAATTCAGTTAAATCATCATGAAGTTAAACGCATTACAAGCCGGATTTAATTTAGATCATATTGTTTTAGAAAGTCCATACCCCAATAATCTAGCTAAATTTTATAAAGAAATAATTATGATGGAATTTGTTAAGAAAAATAAAAATGAATTTATTTGTGAAGGAAAAAATCGCAAAATTATTTTAAAAAAAGGAAAAAAAAATACCCTTTCATATGCAGGTTTTTCTTGTAGAAGTAAAAAAAATCTAGATCAATTTAAAAATTTTATCCTCTCCAATAACGTAAAACTATCAGAATTTGAAAATAATCATTTTAAGAAAGGTTCATTTTCAATAATTGACCCAGATAAAAATATAATATCTTTTGGAATTAGAAAAAAAAATAAGAACCTTTATAAATATAACCTATGCATGCCCTTACAACATTTAACTTTATCAAGTAAAAATGTAGAAAAATTTCAAAGTTTTTATTGTGATTTGTTAGGTTTCAAAATAACAGACAAAGTTGTACATAAGAATGGATCCTTAGCTACTTGTTTTTTAACTTCAAACCATGAACATCACACAATTGCTTGTTTCAAATCAGACAAAGTAGGAATTGATCATCATTCCTATGAAGTTGGTAAATGGGAAAATATCAAAATATTGTGTGATTATTTTTCAAAAAAAAATGTAAAAATAATTTGGGGTCCAGGAAGGCATGGCCCCGGTAATAATTTATTTATATTTATTGAAGATCTAGATAAAAATTGGTTGGAATTTTCTGCTGAGTTAGAAGTAATTCATGATAGAAAATATAAAGAATGGCCTCAATCTGAAAAAACCTTAAATTTGTGGGGTAAGGCAATTTTGAGATCATGACGAAGTATTATTTTTTTAATTTAAAATATTGAAGGAATTTTTTATGGAATTTATCAAATATGACGCTCCTTTGTCAGGAGAAATAAAAGGAATAGACTTAAACAATATTATATCGTTAGAAGAAAAATAATATTAAAAAAATTTGTTGATGATAATTTAGTAGTACTAATAAAAAACCAAAAAATTGATGACTATAAGCTTAAAGATTTTAGTAAATTATTTGGAGAATTAGACCCACCAGCTCCAAACCCTTATGGTGTAAATTTTTTGCCCGAACATCCTGAAATTAATGTCATTTCAAATGTAAAAGATTCTCAAGGTACTCCAATCGGAAACCTTGGAGATGGCGAAGCAACTTGGCACGCAGACATGACATATCTTGAAGAACCTCCAAAATATGGAATTCTTTACGCATTAGAAGTACCTAAAAATCAAGGTAATACTCATTTTGCAAATATGTATAAAGCATATGAAAGACTCCCAACAAAATTAAAAGAAAAAATTGAAGATAAAATTATTATTCATGATAGCTCACATAACAGTGCAGGCATGCTAAGAAAAGGTTACAAGGAAGTTAGCAGCCCAGACCAAACTCCTGGAGCAAGACACCCAGCAGTTATAACTAATCCAACAAACAATTCTAAACGTTTGTTTTTAGGAAGAAGACCACATTCTTATATTCTGGGGATGTCAATTAGTGATAGTGAAAATTTATTAAATGAAATTTGGTCATACGCAACAATTGAAGAAGTAACTTGGACACAAAATTGGTCAGTTGGAGACGTGCTAATTTGGAAAAATTTATATGTTCTTCATAAAAGAGATGCTTTTGATCCAAGAACCAGAAGAATAATGCACCGAACACAAATCAAAGGTGATAAGACTTTAAACTAATTCCATTAAAGACATTTTTTTAACTGCTTATTGCTTTAAAAATCAGTAGTTTAGAAACAAATCAAATTATGTGATTTAGAATATTCAAATTTATCATTTAAACTTAATGCTATTTCTATTAGTCTTATTATTAATAAATAAGTTAAGAGGAGGATAAATTGAAGATTTTTAACAAAATTATGAGAAGATCTTTTGTATTAGGCCTTTCATCATTATCTGCAACTTTTATGTTTAGCTCAATGATAAATTTTTCAGCAGCTGCTGATGAATTTCCAAGCAAACCAATTGAGTTGGTTATACATGCCAAATATGGTGGAGGAACTGATACAACTGCAAGAATGGTATCTATTAGAGCAAGAAGAAACCTTGGCACTGATATTAGCATAGTATCAAAAAGAGGTGGATCTGGAGCAAAAGCTCAAAATTATGTTCTTACTAAACCTGCAAACGGATATACTGTGATGGCTTTAACACAATCACATTTATATACGATGGCACGTGGCAAATCTAACATGAAAATTAATGATCTTGTAGGTATTGCAAGAGCAATGGATGACCCAACATTTATTACTGTTTCAAGTAAAAGTAAATACAAGTCATTAGATGACATTATTAGTGCTTCAAAAAAAGCACCTTTGAATTGGGGGGTGGCTCAAATTGGTGGCACTGAACATATTGGCCTTGCACAATTTGCAAAAGAAGCGGGAATAAAGTTCAAAGTTGTTCCGTTTGGCTCTGGCGCACAAATGGTCCAAGCTCTTATGGCAGGAAAAATAGATGCAACACTCCCTAATGTTAGTGAGGCAGCTAATCAAGTTGCTGATGGAAGCTTTAGAGCTTTAGTTGTTTTAGCTGAAAAAAGACTAAAGGATTATCCAAATGTTCCAAGTTCTTTTGAATTAGGTATTAAAGCAAAATGCTCTACTACAAGAGGTTACGCTGTTTTAGCATCTACACCTAAACCAGTGATAGACAAATTATCTAAAGCCTTTGTTAAAGCAATGAAGCATGAAGTTTTTGCAAATTATCTCAAAGGTGCAGGACTAACCGTTGATGGTAGCGTTGCTGGCACAAAAATTTGGGACAAACATTTAAAAGAAGAATATAAAGTTGCTGAATCGGCTTTAAAAGAATTAGGTTTAGCAAAATAAAACTTCTATGAATAAATCAAAAGGAAATTTATTCAATATAACAGATACTATCATAGCAACATTATTAGTTGCTATGTTAGTTTTTTTGTGGCTGGAAACTGAAAAGTTTGAAGAGGTGTCTGACTTATTTGCTCAAAATATTCCGCCTCAAATGTTTCCACAAATTTTACTAATAATTATCGGTTTAATGGTTTGTATAATACCATTTGAACATTTGTTTTTATCAAAATCAGGAAAAGATATTGATGCTGACAGAAAGAAAAAAATAAAGCCTATCACATATGGTTCAATGGCTATGTTAATAGCTATAATAAGTTTTTCTGAGTTTTTAGGTGCTCACATTACAATTTTCTTATCATGTTTAATTTTACCATTATTCTGGGGTGAAAGAAATTTGAAATTACTAATTCCATACGTTGTTCTATTTCCAATTGCAATTATTTTACTTTTTAATGTAGCACTTGGGCTATATTTCGAGCCAGGAATTTTGGGCCCTTTAATTGAAAGGATGTATTAATGGAAGATATAACAACTGGATTATCTCTTATTTTCCAAACTCAAAATATTCTTTTAATTTTAGGAGGAGTTCTGTTTGGTGTCTTAGTTGGTGCTTTACCAGGATTAAGTTCTCCAATGGCAATTGCATTATTAATACCATTTACTATTCAACTTGACCCTGTAGCTGCAATTGCAATGATGGCAGCTCTTTATTGTGCTGGAACTTTTGGTGGTTCGATCACAGCCATTCTAATTAATGCACCTGGCGCACCACCAGCAGTTGCGACAGCTCTAGATGGTTATCCTATGGCCAAAAATGGTGAGCCAGGAAGAGCTTTAGGTTTAGCTGCTGTTTCAAGTGTACTTGGGGGAATTTTTAGTCTCATTGTTTTTATCTTTGCCGCCCCACTTTTAGCAAAATTAGCATTAGAATTTGGGCCAGCTGAATATTTTGGTCTCGCGGTTTTTGCTCTTTCAATGCTTGCTTCTATGAGTGGAAAATCTTCATTAAGAAATTTAATTTCAGGCTGTATCGGAGTTCTTTTAGGAACTATTGGAATTCACTTAACAACAGGTGTTGAACGATTTACTTTTGATGTTCCTGAATTAGAAGAAGGTATACATTTTGTACCAGTTTTAATTGGTTTGTTTGCCGTAAGTGAACTGTTTAAACAATCTGAAAAATTAAATGCCGTTGTAGAAAGAATTCAGGCAAAAGCATTAAGACTTCCTTCTATGCTAGAGTTAAAAAAATTAAAATATACAATTTTAAGATCATCTGGAATTGGAACTTTTATCGGAATACTTCCAGCTGAAGGATCTACTGTTGCAGCAATTATAGGATATAATGAAGCAAGAAGATGGTCAAAAAATAAAGATCAGTTTGGAAAAGGTGCACCTGAAGGAATAGCAGGACCTGAAGCTGCTAACAATGCAGCCGCAGGTGGTGCAATGGTACCTACACTTGCTTTAGGAATACCTGGAAGTGGTTCAACTGCTCTTATATTAGCAGCTTTAATTATGCATGGGTTTAGACCTGGTCCATATCTTATTAATGAAACACCAGAATTTGTTTACGCTATCTTTGGTGCAATGTTAATTGCAAATATTGGTTTTTTAATTATTGGATTAGGTGGTGCAAAATTTTTTTCTCTCTTGTTGCCTTTATTCCTAGAAAGTTATTGTGGCCAGCTGTGTTTACATTTTCAATGATTGGCTCTTATTCTTTTAGTTCATCTATGTTTGATGTATGGGTCATGCTAGGAGCTGGAGTTATAGGGTATTTTATGAACAGACATGGGTTTTCAGCGGCACCATTAGTTATGGGATTAATTTTAGGAAAATTAGTAGAAGAAAGTTTCTCTCAATCAATGATCATTCATGATAATAACGTTTGAGCGCTTTTTGAAAGTCCAGTAGTTGTTTTATTTTTTGTTTTAACTTTCTTAAGTTTATCGTCACCTTTTTGGACAAAATTATTTAAAAAAGCTTAATGCCGTTAAATCATTCTAAAGTCTCTTCTTCATCAGAACAAATTGCCCAATGGTCATGTAAATTAAAAATTGATGATATTCCTCAAGAAGTAATTAATAAAATTAAATTAATTTTTCTAGATAGTTTAGGTCTTATCTATGCATCAAGAAATGAAGAGTACATTATAGCTCTTAAAAAATCTTTTACTGAGCTAGGGAAAAGCACAATTCCAGGACATCATGAAAAGTTAAACCCTTTTGATGCAATTACATTAAATGGAACTGCAATTCATGGTGAAGATTTTGATGATACCTTCGAAGGTACTCCAGTTCATATCGGATCAGTTATGGTATCCTCAATAATTACAGCATCAGAATATTATAATCTGAACTCAGAAAAAATTATTTTAGGATTAGTAGCTGGATCAGAACTTATATGTAGACTTGCATTGGTTTCCCCTACTGCTATTCATAGACAAGGTTTTCACCCTACTGCTATTCTCGGTTGTTTTGGAGCGTCTCTTGGCATATCTAAAATTTTAGATAGTGACATAGAACAAACGACTTCAGCTCTTGGAATATCAGGAAGTATGGCTTCTGGTATTATTGAATATCTTGCTGAAGGAACATGGACTAAAAGATTACATCCTGGTTGGGCAGGAGCGTCAGGCTGGAAAGCTGCTCATCTAGGAAGAAACAATTTTAAAGGTCCTAGAACTGTTTTTGACGGTACACATGGAATTTTTAATTCCTTTGCCGATACAAATATAATACCTGATTATACTAAATTAACTCATGAATTAGGATCGTATTGGCATACAAATGATCTTGCAATTAAGCCTTTTGCTTGTGGGACAATGACACAACCATTTATTGATTGTGCTATTAAAGCTAGAAAAAAAATTAATCATTTAAATGAAATTAAATCAATAGTCTGTAAAGTAGGAGAAGGAACTGTACATAGATTATGGGAACCTTTATCAGAAAAAAGAAACCCTACAACGCCTTATAGTGCTAAGTTTTCTGTACCCTTTTGTATTGCTGTTGGAATTATTTACGGTAAAGCAGGCCTTGCACAGTTTACAGAACAGCAGATAAATGACCAAGAAATTTTAAATCTTTGTTCAAAAATTTCTTATGAAATTGATCCTTTAAACGAATATCCAAAAAATTATAGTGGCGAAATTGAAATTACACTTAATAATTTAGAGATAATTAGAGAAACTCAATCTAGTTTAAGGGGAGGAAAGTTATTTCCTTTAGATCAAAGTGAGGTTGAAGAAAAATTTTTTGATAATTTAAAATTTGGTAATCTTTCATTGAGAGAAATTGATAATATAAAAAAGTTTTATGACACTCTATTTGAAAAACCAGATTTTTCTTTATTATACTAAATATCTTTATTACAAAGATCGCCAAATAACATTGCTTTGAATTTTGGTCCTCTCTCAAAAAAGTTTCCTCTATTTACTACCCATTTTACATGGTGTTTATAATTTGGATCTGAATTAATTTTTATTCCCCATAAGCCTTCAGCCTCATTAGGAATTGCAGAATATCTTACATCAATTATTAAATCTTTGTCTTTATCATACGCAAGGTAATCTTGTGAAAACCAACTAAACCTTAAAATATCATTAAATTGCTTACTATCTTTATCTAAATTTTTATAATGAATATTAGTATCCAATTTATCAATAGTTTCTCCAAAGCAAAACTTTGTTTTTCCAATCAGATTTACAGAATCTACATAATATTTACCCTCGTATAGATATACTATTTTCCACAAAAAAAGGTTTCCCAAACTGGGTTTAACAGTAATTTTTTTAAAGTCGTGATTTCTATATTTAGCAAGATTTTTAGCTTCTTTTAAAGCTACTGAACTTTGAAAAAAACCAAACCCTAAATATAAAAATATCCAAACTAAACTAAGTATGTTTAAAAATTTATTTTTGAAAATTACAGCCAATACCATAAGAATTAATATTGGGATAGTCAAAAGAGGATCTATAATTGAAATACTATTCCAAGCAAATCGATAGTTTGAAAATGGCCAAAATAACTGAGTTCCGTAACTCGTGCATGCGTCCAGTAAAGCATGAGTAGAATACCCAACAAAAGCAAAAATATAATTTTCCAAAAATGTAATATATTTTCTTGCAAAAAAATAAGTTAATAAAGTAACAAAGAGTGCTCCAATGGGAATAAATATAAGAGAATGTGTAAATTGCCTGTGATATTCTAGACTCAGCAATGGGTCATAAGACGATTTAATAAACACATCAAGATCTGGAGCTAACCCACTTATAATTCCAATGGTTGTCGCAACAGTTAGTTTTTTTTTAGATGAAAAAAACTGTGAGAAAACTCCACCAAAAGTTCCTTGAGATATTGGATCCATACAATTATATTTTTGTTATTAAATTATTGACGATATCTATTCTTATACACTACCTTATATAAAGGTACAGTAGTAATATGTCTAAAATTTCTTATGATGCAATTATAATTGGAGCTGGCTTTTCAGGTTTATATCAACTTTATAAGTTAAGAGATAAATTGAAACTAAACTGTAGAGTATTAGAGAAAGGTTCTGGAATAGGTGGAACATGGTACTGGAATAGATACCCTGGTGCTAGATGTGATACAGAAAGCCATGCTTATACCTATTTTTTTTCTGAAGAAATTTTTAAGGAATGGGAATGGAGCGAACGCTATCCAGGACATGCAGAAATTAGAAAATATTTAAATTATGTCTCTAATAAATACTCTTTAAATGAAGATATTCAGCTTAACACTGAGGTTAATTCAGCTACATTTGATGAAGAAAACAATTCATGGATTTTAAAAACAAAGAATGATGAAATATTTAAATGTAAATTTTTAATAACGGCAGTTGGATGTATTTCAACAACAAATATACCAAATATAAAAGGTTTAAAAAAGTTTAATGGAGATTATTACCATACTGGCAATTGGCCTAAAAACGATGTAGATTTTTCTGGCAAACGAGTTGGACAAATCGGAACTGGGTCAACTGGTATTCAAGCTGCACCTGTAATTTCTGAAAAAGCAAAACACCTGACAGTTTTTCAAAGAACTCCTAACTTTAGTGTGCCAGCAAGAAATAAACCTCTTTCAAAAGAATTCAAAGAGTATGTTAAAAATAATTATGATGAACTAAAATCAATTGTAAAAGAAACACCTAATGGACATGCTTTTCGGATTAGTGAAAAACTTACTTTTGATGTTGACCAAAAAGAAAGAGAAAAAAAATACGAAGAATACTGGGAAAAAGGTGGACTTCAATTTAGAGGCGTTTTTAAAGATATAATTACAGACAAAAAAGCAAATGATTCTGCATCATTTTTTTTAAAGAAAAAAATTAGCCAAGTTGTAAAAAATAAAGAGTTTGCAAAAATATTAACAAACTTTGATCACCCATATGGATGCAAAAGACCTCCAATAGATACTAACTATTTTGAAACCTATAATAAAGATAATGTTCATCTAGTTGACATTAAAAATGATCCTATAATTGAAATAGATGAAAAAGGCATTAAAACAAAAAATAATTATTTTAAATTAGATACAATTGTTTTTGCAACTGGTTATGATGCAATGACAGGTACACTTATAAATTTAAATATAACTGGCGAAAATAATTTAAATTTAAAAGATTATTGGAATGAAGGTCCAAAAACTTACCTTGGATTACAGATACCAGGCTTTCCAAATATGTTTACGATTACTGGACCAGGAAGTCCTTCGGTATTAACAAATATGCCAACTGCAATTGAACAACATGTTGAATGGGTAACAGATTGTATATCATACATGATTGAAAATAATTTCAATAAAGTATCTACTTCTGAAAAAAATTCACTTGAATGGGGAAAGCAAGTAAAAGAAGCTGCAGATAAAACATTACTTCCTACAGTTAAACATTCATGGTATTTAGGAGCTAATATTCCAAATAAGCCTCGAGTGTTTATGCCTTATGCTGGTGGACTACCTACTTATACAAAAATTTGTGAAACTGTAAAAAACAATAATTACGAGGGCTTTGCTTTTAGTTAATCTAATCATTTGCTATATTATTGATTTCAGAAATTTTTTTTCTTAGGTTTGATATTCTATTTGACAACTCACCATCAACCTTTGAGTCCCCTTTTAAAGATGATAATAATTCAGATACTTCATTTGCAAGTTGATTGATTTTTTTATTAGCATCCATTAACCGAACTTGAGTCTTCCTAATCAATGCATTTAAAACTACATCATTATTCTTTAACTTCACAAAATAATCTTTTGGGATAATATTAGCTACAACTTTTTGAGTATCTGCTCTTGCTGTAACTGTTCTTTTAGTACCTAAAAGCAAAGAACTTTCTCCAAAAACTTCCCCCTTTCCTAATGTATTTAGTTTAAACTGGTCTTGCGTTTCTATGTTTACATATCCCTCTAAAATCAAATAAGCTTCTTCTGGGATGCTACCAATTTCATAAATTAGTTCACCAGGGTTCCAGATAATTGAATTGTTATTTCGTTGCATAAATTTTTTTAACTATCCTAATGGAGGCATCCAAAAAACATACCCCCAAAAAACAATATAACAGAAAAAAAGAAAATACGCGAAAAGGCCCATTGGCTTATTATTTTTCGTTCTCTCGTTTTCTTCTAAAGTTTCCTTTATATAGGATTGATAATGTCGAATAATCAAATTTGATCTAGGCATAACAAAATTATAACTTAAAATTCAAAAAAAATCGTCTCTTTTTTCCCTTGAAGATGAATATCAAAAACAAAATTTTTTTTATCCTCTGTGTAAGGAATTAAAGTTTTTAATCTATCTTGAATATTTAAATTTTTAAACATTACATCACTTTTAATCTCATTTTCATCAAAATACATTCTAGTAATTAATGGCCTATTCATACCCCTAGCTACAATCCAAAATAAAATATATGATGGAGAAATGGTGCCATCTTCATTTATTTGATTACCTGGTCTAATTGTTTTGATTTGATATTCTCCAGTTTTAAAATCAGTAACTCTCCTAGAAAATCCTTGGTAATTAGAATATTTTCCATTTTCATCGCATTGCCATGTTTCTATCATCGCATCAGTTATTGGATTATTGTTTCCGTCATATATTTTACCTTTTATATTTATTTCTTCATTTAAAGATATATTTTTAAAAGGTGTTGATCCTAATTCATCTTTAAAAATGTTAATTCCTGTAATACTTGGTGTACAACCTATATGTAAAAAGGGCCAGCTGTTTGAGATGGTGTGTCTATAAAATTTTTAATCTTAACCATGAAATTATGAACCTTCTATTTTATTCTCAAAATATGTTTGCTGTTTGCCTCTTAAAATTATATCAAATCTATAACCAAGAATTTTTTCCTTATCTGTTTTTGAAAGATCTAATTTCCCAACAAGTAATTTTCTAGCATTTATATCAGGTATAGAATTTACCATTGGACAAGATTTTATTAATGGATCACCCTCAAAATACATCTGAGTAATTAATCTTTGAAGGAACATTGAACCAAACAAAGAGAAATGAATATGTTTTGGTCTCCATTCAATACCTCTATTTGGATATGGATAGGCCCCAGGTTCAATAGTTTTAAATATATAATAACCATCGGAAGAGGTTATAAACCTTCCACAGCCTCCAAAATTTTCATCTAACTTAATATTGCTAGGATCATTTTGATGTCTATATTTCCCTCCTGCATTAGCTTGCCAAACTTCAATTAAAACATCTTTCAAGGGATTTCCATTTTCATCTTTAACAAAACCATGAACAAAGATTTCTTGTCCTAGTGCTTTTTCACCATTTTTAGAAAAGTTTAAAATTAAATTATTGTCATTTTCATTTAAAATATTTTTGTTAAACAATGGCCCAGTTATTTCAGAATTTGAAAAATTTATTAATAAAGGTTCATTTTCAGGTGATCTAACTATACTTGATTTATAGTCAGGAAATCTTCTAAGAGGTTGATGTTTTTTTATCATATTTATATTAAAACATTATTATGTAACATAAAATTATAATACAAATCACTATTTGTAAAATATTGATTAATACTGAAAACCGATGAAGTTTTTCAAATTTAACTTTAGACAAATTATCACTTTTATTTATTTCGTCTTTAGCTTTATTAATTAATGGAGTGAGATATTGTCTTGAAAAAAGAAACCCAACAAAAATAAAAACAAAACTTGAAATAATAATTAAATCATTTTCTAGATATGAAACTATTAAACCGATTAAACTAATAATTATGCCAAACAAATAATATTTAGGGAAAAAAGACCTTAAAAATAAGCTAGATTCTTTTTCATTTAAATTTTTAAAAATGCTTGGAGCAACAACTATAGGAAAAAAAACCATAAAACCTAAAATCATTCCAAGAATTAATATAATCAAATTTGTCTCCAAAAAATACTTTAAATATTGAACATATTATTATTTAATATCTAATATTATGACTAAAAATTATGATGTCCAAGTTTTAATCGATGAATTAAAAATTAAAAATAGAATAAAAGACTTAAGTAACGAAATAAATCAATTTTATACAAATACAAACAAACTTTTAGTGGTTGGTCTGTTAAGAGGGTCTTTTGTCTTTATAGCTGATTTAGCAAGAGAAATTAAAGTACCAGTAGAAATAGACTTTATGACAGTTTCTAGCTATGGAAACTCTATGGTAAGCTCTCATAATGTTCGCATATTGAGTGATTTAAATACAGACATAAAAAATACTGATGTCCTTCTTGTAGAAGATATTATAGACACTGGCCATACTCTTAACCAAGTAATTAAAATGCTTAATGAAAGAGAGCCAAAATCCTTAGAAGTTTGTTGCCTTTTAAATAAATCATCAAGACGAGAAACAGATATAAATGTCAACTGGGTAGGTTTTGACATACCTGATGAGTTTGTGGTTGGCTATGGAATTGATTATGCACAAAATAATAGAAATTTACCTTACATAGGTAAAGTTATTCAGCCAAATTAAATCAAGCTATCGTCAATCCATTTCAAGTATTCTTTATTTCCATCATCAATGGGTATTTTTAAAATACATGGAACTTCATAAGAATGTTTTTCTATTATTAGTTTCTTAAGTAAAGGATATTTACTTGAATTAGTTTTTAAAATTAAAAGAGTTTCATCATCATTTTGAAGTTTTTTGTTCCATTTATAAACAGATTTCATTTTGGGGAAAATATTACCACAAGCTGCAAGATTTTTTTCTACTGCAAAATTTGCTAGAGTAAGAGCTTCCTCTTCATTCTTAGTTGTAATGTAGGCAAGGAAAAAATTCGTAGTTATAGACATCTTATTCCCATGGTTTTATAACTACTTTAATTGCACCATCAATTCTTTCCTTTGCATATTTTAAAGCAGTTGGTAATTCATTCATTTTAAATGTGTGCGTGTGAACAAGTTTAGCATTAAATCTTTTTTGTTTCATAAAAGCCATTGCTCTATGCGTTGCACTTTTACCTTCACCTCTTATGCCATACATATAAATATTATTTATTACCATGTGTGGAATATTAACTTTTATTGGATCATGGGGGAAAGCTGCCAAACAAATTTTTCCACCTCTATTAGTCATCATTATTGCATCATCTAAAGCTTTTTCTGTTCCAGCACATTCAACAACATAATCTACACCTAAATCTCCAACTAAAGATTTAACCGAATTAACAATGTCATTTTCTTCTTTTACATTTAAAACAAAATCAGCTCCAAGTTTTTTTCCTATTTCAAGTCTATCGTTTCTTGTTCCAATTAATATAACTGGATCTGCACCAAGAGCTTTTGCTACCGCCACTCCTAACAAACCAATAGGACCAGGACCAATTACAACTAGACTTTCACCTGCTACTAAACCACCTAATTCAGTTAAACCATACATCGTCGTACCTGCAGTTACAACGAGTGTTGCTTCTTCATCCGTCATATCATCAGGTACTTTGATTAGCGTATTGATATGATTAATTGCATATTGTTTAAATCCACCATCAGAAGTGAAACCATTTGCTCTATGACCTTTATTCTTTTTTCCATAATTAAGTCCATAATTATGACATGATGTATACATCCCCATTCTACATCTTTTACATTGTCCACATCCTGAATGTATTTCTACTGTAACCCTATCTCCTATTTGAAACTCGTCAACTGAAGGACCAAGTGCAACAACTGTACCCATATATTCATGACCTGGAGTAAACTCTTTATTAAAGGGCTTCTCTCCTTCGATCAATGCTGGAGGACCATAACTTATAACATCCAAATCTGTAGCACATATAGCAACTGCATCTATTTTTACCAAAACTTCTGAGTACCCAGGAGTGGGTATTGCTTTTGTTTTTAATTCCAACTCATTTGGACTTTTTAAAACCCAAGCTTTCATTTCTTTTGGTAATGAATATTTTTTTGAAATTTTTATATCATCCATATTATCTAAATATTATATGAGTTTTAAAAACTTAAAAAGTTTTTTATAAAACAAGTGGACACATTAAGTGTCCACTATAATTTTTTTTTGGAGGATATCGTTATATTTTAAATTACGACTATTTATTATTTTTGTTTAATAACTCTTTTTGTAAATTTAAAATATTATCAATATGAAATTCTGCTTCATATCTTTGAGCTTCATCAAATTCTTGAATATCACCTCTACATACATCTGTAGAAAATATTTCTTCAGCAACCCTTAACATTTTATAAAACTTAATTGATATATCTATATGCTGATGAGCAAAAGAAATAGCTGGTAAAATTCTATAAAAAAGTTTTCTTGCCTCTTTTTCTTCGTTATTTATCATCAAATTATAAACAGAATTATAAATTGTTTCCATGGTGGACGGTATAAATCCATGAACGCCTCTTCTCATAGCCTCTATAAAACCAGTTGCAGCCCATCCTCCAGTAAGATGTAATTTATTTTTTGTTAAATTTATAATATTTGAATATTTTTTTCCTGAGTTTACAACTTCTACTTTTAAGGATTTAAAATTTGAAACCTCATTGATAAGATTTTGAATTATTGCATCTGAAAGACCATATCCATCCCAAGACAAATCTTGTATCATCAAATGAGATGGTCCAATTTCATTTATTTTTTTGTAAAAGGCTATCAAATCACCTTCATCTAAATTGAGTGGAGCTTGAATTAAAACCCATTTAATTTTTTTTTGTCTCGCAAGATCAACTAAAGAATAAATTTCTTCTATTTTTTGTGAACTACATCCAAAAATAATTGGAATTATATTTCTGCTAATATCTAATACAAATTCCATCATTTCTGCTTTTTCATTAAATGTTAAATTTTGAGTTTCACCTGCAACAGCTGACAAAAGCATACCAGCACAATTCGTGTCTATCGTATGCAAGACTAACTTTTCAAGACTTTTATAATCTATAGATTTATTATTTTTAAATGGTGTATGTAAACTAGGTATAATTCCATTTAACTCATTAATAGGAGAGAGTTTGGCATTCATCCTATTTTTGTACCATTTTCAACATTTGGATTGACTTTAAGCAACTTCACTTCTTTATCTGTAATTGCCCCTAAAATTAAGACTTCAGATAAAACGCCAGCAATATTTTTTTGTGGAAAATTAGTTACAGCTATAATTTTTCTATTTAATAATTCATTTTTTGAATAGTTTGTAATTTGAGCAGATGATTTTTTTATTCCATCTTTTTCTCCAAAATCTATATCTATTACATAAGCTGGCTTTCTAGCTTTTTTGTTTTCTTTAACATCAACGATTGTTCCTACTTGAATATTAAATTTAATGAAATTTTCAAAATTAATTTCCATTTAACTTTTTAAAACTTTACTTTTTAAAGTCTTTTGATCAGACATCTTTATAACTTTTGATGAATTTAAATACCCACCTTCATCTATCTTTAATGTTCTATAAAGCAAGTCACCTTCAACTTTCCCAGTCGACATAACATGTAATTTTTCAGCAGATATATCAGCTTTAATTTGTCCTTCTACGATAATTTCTTGAGCCGTAATATTCCCAATAAAGGATGCATTTTCACTGACAATAAGTTTATCAATTTTTATTGTTCCTTTATAAGTTCCACTTAAAGTTAAATCACCTGATCCAAAGTAGTTTCCTTCAAAATTATCCTCAAATCTAATTTTCGAATCATATTTCATATTTTTTCACTAATAATATCATTTACTTTATAATTTTATAAATTGAGATAAAGTGTTATAATATATCATGTTTATTACAATAATAAATAAATTAAAATTTTCTTTTTTTATTTTCCTAATAATATCAATAATTATATCGCTACCTATTGTTGCCAAAAATAACCAACTACTTCAAAATGTTTTATCTTTCTGTGGCTTTTGAAAATTCGTCTTTTTCAATCTAATAATTATGTTTCAATTAATGAATTGACTTAACTTAGCATCTCATTATTTTAATAAAAAATTTAAATAGTGATTTAAAAATGAACATAAAAAAACAACTAATAATTCCATATACTTTAATTGGTCTATTAATTTTAATACCTATTTATTCATTTGTGGTAAGTTATTTTAAGTCAGCTTCATCTTTATCATTAAAATCTACTTTAACCGAAGTGAATCTCTTTTCACATCATGGAAAAATAGTTAATATTAAAGATTTTAAAGATACACCTACTTTGCTTTTTTTTGGATTTACTCATTGTCCTGAAGTTTGCCCTACAACTCTTTCAAATTTGTTAAATAATATTGAATTGCTAGAGAAAAATAAAAAAAATTATAGAGTTTTATTTGTAACTTTAGACCCGGAAAGAGACACTATAAATAATTTAAATGATTATCTACAAAACTTTAATTCATCTGTGATTGGCTTAACTGGTGAAATAGATGAAATAAATAAATTTGCTAAAAATTGGAATATTTATTGGGAAAAAGTTTCTGAAGGAGATAGTTATACAATTAATCATACAGCCACAGTATTTATGATTAATAAAAAAGGAAATTTTGCTGGAACAATAGCTTGGGGAGAAAGTGATAAATCCATCAAATTAAAACTACAAAAACTTCTTAATTTGTAATTCTATATCCAAATGATTGGATAATTTTTTTAGCATCATTAGATTTTAGAAAATTGAAAAATAACTTTGCTTTTTGATTTTTTTTTGAATTTTTTAAAAGAATTGCATCTTGCTTTATCTGAGTATAAAGATTTTGTGGTATTTCTTTAAAATATCCCAATTCATATTTTTTAAGTTTTAACTTATCAGAATTAGAAATGATACCTAAATCAACATTACCTGAATAAATAAATGATGAAACTTGGTTAATATTTGAAGCAAGAATTATCTTATTTTCAAATAGAGACAACATACCTAAACTTTCTAAAACCTGCTTAGAAGCACGACCATATGGCGAAAATTTAGGATTAGCTATGACTATTTTATTTGAAAATCTTTTAAGAAGTATATTTTCAAATTTATCTTCATTATCAAATCTTGTTTTGGAAAAGATAACAAGACTTCCAATAGCATAAGTAAATTTAGAAACTTTAATTTTTTTATTATCAGGTATTTTTTTAATCGTTAATTGATCTGCAGATAGAAATATATCAATCGGTGCTTTATTTAAAATTTGAGCGAAAAGTTTAGCTGTTGATCCCGTAGATATATTAAAAGATATTTTATTGTTTTTTAAAAATTCTTTTTTTATTAAATTTAGTGGTTCTATAAAATTTGATGCAACAGCAATATGAATTTTTTCGTATCCATAAGAATTAAAGCTATAAAAAGAAAAAAAGAAAAAAATTAATTTTATCATTTATTTAAATTTTAAATCTAAATCCTGTAATCCTCTTGAAACTTCAAGCTCACACTCTCCTTCAAATCTAGTAACTTGTCCACCCATTTCTTTTATTTGATCCCAAAATTTATTTGATTTAGTTGTTCTAACTTCCTCCATTTCTTGCTTTGTTCTAAATACATGAAATATTTCTACTTGATTTTCTGTTCTATCAACAAAACATCTCAACATTAATCCATTATTTTGAAATAAATCATTACTCCAATCTTTTAAAGCTAAAATAATTGCTTTTTTTGCTAATTCATTTTGAACTTTTATCGTTACATTTACTGCATACATAAATACCTCTTATAAATTACTATCTAAATTTTTATTTCATCACCTGTTTTTATTGAACCTTTATTTAATACTAATCCATAAACTCCTAAATCTGAATGCCCATAAATCTTATAAAGTTGATTAGGTACATTTATATCTCTTTTACCATTTTGAGGATTTACTTCTGTGGCCGCACATCTTTTGGTTTTTCTAAAAATTTGAAATTCAACTTCACCAATTTTAATTTTTTTTTCTATCCAATTAAATTCTTCCCAGGCTTTAATTCCATCAAAAATAATATTTCCTCTGAATCTTTTATAATCTATTTGTTGATTTATTTTTTTTTCAAAATCTTTTACTGTGTTTAAATTTATAAATGAAACAGCTTTATCTGGAATATCAGAAAAAGAATGATCTTTATACTCAGACTTGTCTGTTACAAGTCTAGGTTTTTTTTCCAAATCAAATCCTAGAAATTTAGATATTGAAGTTGATAATTTAATCAAATCTTCTTCTTTTTCTAATGAGCCCACAAAAATAATTTCTTTTTTATGTTTTAATTTTAATATTTTATTTTCTAAATTTAATTCCGAATTGAGTAAGGATAATTTTTCTTCTTTAACTAAAGCAAGAAAATTAGTTTTTTTCATATAACTGGGACTGTCTTCCTTAATAGTATTGTCATGTTTTGCAAAAGCATATTTTCTGTCACCAGGTAGTGTAGAGTTTGGCAAAAGCAGAACACTTTCTAACAACTCCCCATTAAATCCTTTTATTGGATAACGTATTATTTTTTTTATAGACATAAACTATAATAATTTAATAAAAAAAATAATTAAATATTTATTTGAGAGAATTAAGTATGCTTTAAAAAATTGGATTTCTTATGAAATGTTAGTTTTATTACCTTGAGTATTACTCTAACACTCAAGGTAAAGTTAGGATTTAAAAAAGTAGTTTTTAATTAGTGACTTTGAATAGCACTTCTGGGTTTGTCATAGTTTTAATTTCTAAAACATTACCATTTGGATCTTCAACAAAAAATGTTTCCTGTTCGAATTCAGTACCTTTAAATCTTCTATATGGTTTATCAAGATAATCAATGTCACTAGCTTCAATTCTTTTTTTAACATTTTGAAATACGTCTTCATCAAGATGTACTCCAAAATGTGGAACACAAACTTCTCCCATATCAACATGATGTCTTTCTCTATTCTGTCTAGTTTCCGTTTGATGAAGAGTTAGTTCATTTCCCCAAAAATCAACGTCGATCCAATGACCTTCTTCTTGATTTCCCGTTTTACATCCTAAAATGTCCTTATAAAATTTTAAAGCTGTCGGGATGTCTCCTGCAGGTACTGCCAAATGAAAAGTATTAGCCATAATATAACTCCATTTATTTTATATATACTATTATAGTTCTTTTAATAATTTCTTAAATATTTTTTTTGATTTTCCATAAAGTTTA
This sequence comes from Alphaproteobacteria bacterium, assembly GCA_038131545.1. GTDB lineage: Bacteria > Pseudomonadota > Alphaproteobacteria > Puniceispirillales > Marisalimonadaceae > TMED54. Next base: position 285,962 of record JAYPPQ010000004.1, on the reverse strand, counting down.
ACTTTTTTTATTTTTTCAAGATTACTTTTATCTCCACCAACAACTACAATTCCTATCATGCCCATAGCCTTATGTGGAGTACACTGGTAAAGATATATGCCAGGTTTTTTAAATTCATATTCTGCTTTTTTATTTATTTTAGTTTTAAACTTCTTTACACCTTTTGGCATTCCAATGAATTCAACATTGTGACCTTTAGAAATATGTTTCCAAATAATTTTATCATTTAAATCAATCTTAGCTACTTTTATAGAATAAACCATTTTCTCTTTGCCAAGTTTATTCAACATATCTATTTCAATAGTTTTTCCATAACTCATTGATGAATAGAATAATATAAATATTATTAAAATTAATTTTCTGAACATAGATCTACCTTCCGTTTATGATATTATACGTAATTATTAAATGTTTAATTAAAAGACCTATAATTTTTTAGTAATGGATTTTTTTGTCCAAGTATTAAAAAAGAAAAGATTAATAAAATAATTACAAAACACATACCAATCCTATGATCATCAAAAATTAGTATTAAAAAACCATAAACTAAAGGACCTAAAAAACTTGTTATCTTTCCAGAAAAAATAGCAAAGCCAAAAAATTGGCCACCTTTTTTTGAAGGAACTAGATCACTTATTAATACTCTACTTGAAGATTGAAGTGGACCAATAAAGAGACCTAAAAAAAAACTTACTATCCAAAAATATATTTCATTTTTAATTAAAATTAAAAATATACCAAAAACAATCAAAGATATTATACAACATTGTATTACTCTAAACGAAGAAATAATCCTATCATAAAAACCACCAATAATGGCACCTAGAGCAGCAGATAAGTTTATTAAAATTGCAAAATATAAAATTTCTTTTGTAGAGAAATCAAAAACATTTGATGCATAAATACCCCCAAATGCAAATAATGTAGCCAGAGCATCAAAATAAAATAGTCTTGATAAAAAGAACCTAAAAATCAATTTCTCATTAAATATAAATATGCAACCTTGTTTTATATACTGAAATGTACTTTTGTTTGTTTTATTTTTTTCAGGTTCAGAAGTAAAAATAAATAGTGGTATTACAAAAACCATCATCCATATTGAAATAAATAACATACATGCTCGTATATTTTCACCATTTTCTTTTGTTAAACCAAGCATCAATTTTTCAGGAAAAATGAATAAAATTAAACATAATAATAAAGATATAATTCCAGCTATATATCCAGCTCCCCAAGATAAACCAGATAAAATACCATAATTTTTTTTATTTGTTGAGCTTGATAGAAGTGAATTATATAAAACAAATACAACTTCCATTGTAAAAATACTTATACAAGAAAATATACTTGCAAATACTAAATATTCTATACCAGGTTTTGCAAACCATAATAGCATGGTTGAAAACCCTCCTAGCATTGTAAGAAAGAATAAAATTAATTTTCTTTTTCTTTTCTTGTCAGCATAACTTCCTAAAATTGGTCCCATAAATGCTGTCATTATTGCTGCAATTGCAATTATAACTCCCCATAAAAAGGATCCATTTTTAACAGCAATTTTTTCAACAAAATAAACTGAAAAAATAAAAGTGGTATGAATAGTTGTAATTGGTGATGTAGCCCAATCATACAAAATAAAGGCCAATGATTTTTTATTTAAACTAACCATTAAAAAAGGGAATATTAGTCAAAATTAAAAAAAACATCATTGTAAGTACAATTGTTATCATTACATTTTTAAATAAAATAGATATTAAAACTGCTAAAACACCACAAGCAATTTCAAAACTAATTGAATTAATTATTTCACCACTTTTATCAAACATCAAAGCTTGAAAAATGATTGGAGTTAATACGACTATTGGTATTAAATTTATCACTTTTGTATATAATGTTGAGCCTTGAAAATTTATCAACCCTGACATTGGGATAAATCTTATTAAAAAAGTAAGAAATCCACATAAAAATATTAAATACCAAACATTCATTTTTTAATGTCCTTTTTAATGAATGGAATAGAAATGGATATGCTTAATAATGCAGACAAAATGATCCATAATTCAAAATTAAATTTATAAAATATAATAGCAAAAAAACCTGAAAATAAACATGCAATTATCTCATACTTTTTTTTAATCATAGGTGTAATGATTGCAATAAAGCTTAATGGAATAATAAAGGATAAATTAATATTTTCTGGAATAAACTGTCCAAAAAATATCCCAAAAAATGTTGAAATTTGCCATGTTAAAAATAATGTTAAACCAGATCCAAGAAGATGATAATGCATAAACTTTTTATTTTTTTTTGTAGCAAAGTATTTAATTGATATTGCGTAGGCTTCATCTGTCAAAAGATAAGATAAAATTATTCTCCATTTTAAAGAGAGATTTTTTAAATACTCATTAATTGATATACCGTAAAGTAAGTGTCTCAAATTTATTGAAACTATAGAAGTAATTAGTGACATAGGAGAGACTAATAAATAAAACTGAGCAAAAACAATTTGACTAGCACCAGCAAAAATAATTGAAGACATAAAAAAAGATTGTAATACTGATAAACCACTCTCGACAGCTAAAATGCCATAAATAAGCCCAAATGGAAATACACCTATTTGTAAAGGTAATTCTTGAATAATACCAGATTTAAAATGTTCTAATTTTGTTTCCATTTATAATAAAGATTAGTTTAAATTTTCTTACAAATAATTTATATATTAAAGTATGACAAATCTTAAAACTATTTTAATAACTGGTTCTAATAGGGGTATTGGACTAGAATTAGTTAAAGAAAGCTTATCTAAAAATTTTTCTGTTATTGGAACTTTTAGAAATAAAGAAAATTCTCAAGAACTATTTCAATTAAGCTCAAATAATATAAAACTTTTTGAGATGGATGTTGTTGATGAAAAATCTGTTTTAGACGTTTCTAAAAATATTCATAACCCTATTGATTATTTAATATGTAATGCGGGTATCAATAATGGTTATGGAAGTATTTTTGACCAAGACCATACTCATGAAAAAATGTTAGAAGTGTTAAACGTAAATGTAATTGGTTCTATTTTGACAGTTAAACATTTTAGTAAAATTTTAAACAAAGATGCAAAAATAATTTTAATTTCATCAATCATGGGAGTTCAAAATCATAGTGGATCCAGTGCTACAATCTACAGAGCATCAAAAGCAGCGGTTAACAACATTATGATATCAATCTCAGAAGAATTTAAATCAAAAAAAATAACTGTGGCATCTTTTCATCCAGGTTGGGTTAGAACAGATATGGGAGGCCCTAACGCCACACTATCAACCAAAGAAAGTGCTTCTTCATTAATTAAAAACTTTGAAAATTTAACATTTGAAAATACTGGAAAATTTTTTAATTATGATGGAACAATGATGAATTTTTAAAAAGGAGAAAATATGCCAAAAGGTTATTTATTAAGCGCACATAGAAGTCCAGCAGATCCTGAGAAAAGAGAAGCTTATTTAAAATTAGCTGGACCAGCAATAGAAAAAGCTGGTGGAAAAGTATTAGCAAGCACAAAAAATGTTAAAGCGTTTGAAAATGGCAGAGAAGAACAAACAGTCCTTGTAGAGTTTGAAAGTTTTGCCAAAGCTGTAGCTGCTTATGAAAGTGACGATTACCAAAAAGCATTAAAAGCTCTTGATGGTGGAGCTGATAGAGATTTCAGATTGTTTGAAGGCGTTTAAATTAATGGATGTAAATTCTAGTTTTTTTGAAATTGATCAAAATAAACTAAATTACACTATTGCAGGGAAAGGCTATCCAGTTTTACTATTACATGGATGGCCCCAAACATCGTATATGTGGAGACATCTTTACCCATATTTAGTAAAAAATAATTTTTGTGTAATTATGCCTGATGTTCCTGGACTGGGAAATTCTTTTTACCCAATTTCATATGACAAAAAAACAATAGCCTCTTATTTACAAAGACTTGTTCATGACCACCTGAATTTTGACCAAATATATATTGTTGGTCATGACTGGGGTGGGCCGATCGCATACTCTTATGCACGTACTAGTCATAATAAAGTAAAAAAAATAGTATTAATAGATGTGTTAGTACCAGGTGATGGAACTTCTGATTTTTCTTCAAATAGATGGCATCATCAATTTCATAAAATTAAAACTTTTCCTGAAGAACTTATTAAAGGAAGAGAAAAACTCTATTTGAAATATTTTTATGAAAATTGGAGTGGTAAAGAATTCACTATGGAAAAAGATGCTCAAGATAAGTACCTAAAAGCTTACGCAAATGAAGAAATAATGAAATCAGGATTTGAATATTATAGAGCTTTACCTCAAGATATTGATGATAATATTGAATTTTTGAAAAAAGGTAAATTACATACGCCTTTTCTTGGAATTGCAGGAAAAGATGGTTACGGAAGAGGAATTGAAATCATTCTAAATTCTTTAAAAAGAATAACCAATAATTTTGAAGGTTATGAAATCTCTAGTGGTGGTCATTGGGTTGCCGAGGAAGAGCCAGAGTTAGCTGCTAAATATATTTTAGAGTTTTTCAACAAAAATTAATATCCTTCATGAGTTCACTCTTTTACAAAATATTTTACTATTTATTGCTATTTGTTATTACTTATTTGCTATTTGTTTTTCCATCTGAAGTTATTGAATATTTAATATTGAATAGTGAAATTTTTAATTTTAAATCTCTGATAATAACCTTTTTTATAAATTTAATTATTTTAGTTTATTTTAAAACATTTTATACAAGCAAACTGTTAAAATTATTTGTTAATGAAGGAATTGGTATTGGGTTTATAAGTTTTATTATAACTACTTTATCACTTATTTTTTCTTTTTTAATAACGCATCATCATTCTCAAATTGGGTTTGTTTCTATTTTTTTGATTATTCTTATTACTATTTATTCTTATTTAAATGGTAGAAAAGTAAAATTAAAGTTTATAAGTTTAAATTCAAATTTATTTAAAACAAAATCCAAGGTTATCTTCATAAGTGATTTACACCTTGGAACAAATTCTATTCAACATTTAAATAAAATTTTTAATCTCATTACTAAAGTTAACTATGACTTTTTACTTATTGGAGGTGACTTGATTGACTCAAGTGAATTTAAAATATCTGATCTAGAAATTTTCAAAAATTTTAAAAAACCAATATTTTTTTGTACGGGAAATCATGATTATTATATTAAAGGATCAAAAGAAAAGTTAGATCAGTTATCAAACTATAATATAAATTATTTAAATAATTGCTCAAAATTCATTAAACATTTTAATATTATTGGAATAAATGATAATCAAAATATCTATGAACAGAAAAAGATTGTAAAAAAGTATTTTAATAAAGATAAATTTAACATTTTCTTAACCCATAAACCTTCATTATTTAAAATACTCGATTTCCCTGGATTAATGTTATCTGGACATACACATAATGGCCAAATATTTCCATTTAATTTTATCGTTAAAATAAAGTTTCAACATATTTATGGTTTATTTAAAAAAACAAATACAGATTTATATGTTTCATCAGGTTCAGGTTGTTGGGGGCCAAGAATGAGATTAGGTTCTGACAATGAAATAGTTGTTTTAGAATTTAATTAAAATATTGTTTAATCAAAGATTTTGAACACTCTATACCTGACAAATATGCATCTTCGACTCTTTGGCCATTACCATTATAGTGTTTATCTTGAGAAGGAGGACACCAATCACCAGCAATTCCAAATGGTATTTTTTTTGATATTTTACTCTCCTCTTGTGGGAAAGGTTTTTTAACTTTAGCATATCTCCATCTATGAATATTTTTATAAATTATATCTTGCGTCTTAACTTGATAAATTTTAGTAAATTCTTGGACTATTTTATCTAAGGTAACTTCTTTTGTTTTGTCCAAATTTTCAACCGAAAATCTCTCATTAGTATGAATGGTTAAACAATTGTGATTTAATTGATTTTTAATTTTATTATTCTCAGAAACAATCCAATTAAAAATACTTTTTTCATCTATATTAAAATTTTTTAAACTCATATCTCTTAAAGATAACATGACACACCAACATGGAAAATATTCAACTTTCTCAATTAATTTGAAAAGTCTCGTCTAAGTTTTTTATTAATGAAGCAGTTTGAGAAGAAGGTGCAGTTATAATTAAACCATCACAAGTAAATTTTTTTTTGTTAGTATAAACAATGAACTGATCATTATAATCTAATCTTTCAACAACATTTTCTTGAAATATTGTAAGATTTTGTGAAAGCCAAAGTGAAAATTCTCTCATGTCAGGATTACCAATAAATCTATTTGTTTTTGAGTCTACCCAATTAACTAATACATTATCATTTACTGCACGATTGCAAATTTTTTTAAACTCATTAGATTTTGCAGTAAAAAATTGTGCCCCATGATTAAATATAAAATCTTCACCTCTTCTTGTGCTAATTCTTCCACCAGGATATTTACCCTTATCTAACACAGTTACGTTAAAATTTTTAGAACTCAAATAATTTGCTGCAGCTAATCCTGCAATGCCACTTCCTATAATTATTATATTTTTCATAACTTTAAAATAACAGTCTTATTGCAAGTGAAAATAAAACAATATCAAAAATAATTTTAAATGTTTTTTCGTTCATCTTAAACAATAATACCTGACCTGTCTTACTACCTAATATTGTACTAGGTATCATTAATAAAATTATTATTAAATATTCAAAAAAGTTAAACCCAATTAACATAAATCCAATTATTTTAATTAAGTTTCCTATTAAACCAAAAAAACCTAGAGTACCGACTATTTCTTCTTTTTTTGTTAAATTATTTTTAATTATGACAGCTAAAATTGGAGCTATTACACCAACCAACATATTCATTATACCGGTAAAAAAACCTAAAAAATAATAAAAGTTTTTTGGAATATTAATTTTTTTATTTTTTTTTATATACTGAATTAGCATAGTCAAAATTATAAAAATCCCAATCAAAAATTTTATTTTTTGTGCATCTAAATTTTTGAAAATTATTAACCCAACAAAAACACCTAATGGTAAAAAAATACAAAAAGGTAATATAAGCTTCCAAACCAAATATTTTCTAAATAAAAATGCTCTTGTAATATTTGATGTTAATTGAACCGTACCATGAATTGGTATTGCCACTAATGGATTAATAAACTGAAGCATATAAGCTAATAAAATTGTTCCCCCACCAGCGCCTGCAATGGATGTAATCATGGCAGTAAAAAAACTGACAATAACTATCGAAATGGTAATGGTATAATTATCAAGTATGACTTCCATGAATTAGTTTCTTTTGAGCTGATATTCTAAAAATTGCATTATTTGCACCATATCCTTCATAACCTTGATTTCTCTGAACAAATTCAAAAAAGAATGAGTTATTTATTAATGTTGTGTATATTTGAAAAAAACAACCCTCATTATCCTCGTCGTAGAGTATATTATTTTTTTTTATTTTTTCTAATATACTTGTCTCTAAACCAAACTTTGCATCGATGTCATCATAATAATTATCAGATATTTTTAAAGTCTCTAGACCTAAATCCTGAATTTGTTTTGATAATTTAAATATATCATCTGTTCTTAAAGCTATGTGTTGAATGTTTGATGTATATTTTTTTGGCCTGAGCTGACCAGTCAAAGTTTCCTCATTTTCAGCCGAGTTAATAACTATCTTAAACGTCTTTGATTTATTTTCAATTACATGACTTTTTGTAATCCCACTTGGATCAATAATATCTGTATTAGAAGTTTTTTTACATTCAAACAAAGATTTATAAAATAATACAGATGATAACAAAGTAGAATGTTCAACTGATATAGCTATATGATCAAACTCTAAATTTGAATTTTGATTTTTTTGATCAATAAAATTAAAATCATTCTGCCAATTTTTATTATTATTATTATCAATTAAAAAAATGTATTGCCCATTATCTTCAATTAAGTTCATTTTGAATTCATTATTAAGATAATAATTTTTGACATTCTTTACTTTCAATGCCTCACACCTTTTGAGAGTCGATTGAACATTGTCTACTACAAGACCAAAAGCATAAGGGTTGAATTCTCCATTTTTTTCGTTTGAAGCTATTTCTGCATTAATTATAAATTTTACATTTCCAAATACATATAAAATAATATTCTTTGTTTTGTGATGTCCTACTTTAACAAAACCTAAACTATTAAATAATGCTTGAATGATATCTGAGATCTTCTTTTTTAACAGAAAACTCTAAAAATTCTATTTTTTCAATTTTAGTTCTTTCAACAATTTCACTTTTTTTTGACAAATTAATAAGTGATCTATAGCCATCCTTTGCTATTACATCTCTATTATCTTTTCTAAATTGATCATTAAAAATTTCTAATGAAATCCAATTATCATATCCTGTATTATAAAGATTTTGCATAAAACCCAAAACATTGAGATCCCCTTGCCCCGGCATGTTTCGGAAATGTCTACTCCAAAATAGTAAATCCATGTTGTATTTCGGTGCATCAGCAATTTGGACTATAAATATTTTTTCCTTTGGAATTGAAGCTATTGAATCAAGATTTATATCTCTAGATAAAGTATGAAAAGAATCTAAAATTATACCAACATTATTATGATTTGCTCTTCTTACAATTTCCCAAGCGTCTCTATGGTCTGATATATATTTGCCCCATGCTAAAGCTTCATAGCCTATAAAAATATTTCGATTTTTTGCTATTTCACCTAACTCATTAAAATCATCAGCGGCTCTGTCAATTCCACCTACAGCCAAATTAGATGTATTTGAACATACTAAAATAGTTTTCGCTCCTAGCTCATTCATAATATCAAATTTCTTTTTTGCTCTATCAAACGCTCTAGATCTATATGGCTCAGGCATGCCCTCAAAATCTCTGAATGGTTGAAACAAAGATATTTCCAGCCCATAGTCACTTACAATTTTTTTAATTTCTTTTGGCTTTAAATCATGAACTAAAAAGTCATTTTCAAAGATTTCAACACCTTTAAAACCCATTTTTGAAATAGATTTCAATTTTTCTTCTAAAGACCCATTTATGGAAACTGTTGCTATAGATGTTTTAATAAGTCAACTCCACAAGTTTTTTTGTTTTTGAAGAAAGTTTAATAGCTTCAATAACCTTTATTGTTTCATTCGCGATTGAGGCAGTGATTATTGGTTTTTTCTTTTTTTGTATTACATCACAAAAATGTTCAATTTGATTCACTAGTGGGTCAGAAAATTTGTAAGGATATTTGGTGCTAGAGATAGGTGTAAACCAATGTCCATTTTTTGTATGTTGCCATAATTTTAGATTTGGTAAAGAAAGTGAGGCTTTTGTACCCCCAATCAAATAACTTGACTCTTCTGTTGATGGGTAAATTTCATTTTCTCTAGCAGTTAATTCCCAACTCCACGGTGAAGCAACACTGTCAGAAGTTAGAAAAGTTGCTATTATTCCCTTTTGAAATTCTAGAACAGCTCCAGAAACATCTTCATTTTCAAAACCTCTTATAGAGTTTTTTGATATAGAAAACACTTTTACAATTTTTCCAAACAAAAAATTCATCAAATCAAGATCATGAATTAAATTAACAAAGACAGGGCCAGCACCATCATTTTTCTTCCAATGTGCTTGTTTAAAATAAGTGTCAGGTTTAAACATTTGACAGTTTATGTTAATAGTTCTTATTTTCCCTAAAATATTGCTATCTATTATTTCTTTAGCTTTATGCATAATAGGGTTATGCCTTCTATGATGCCCTACTAATATTTGAACTTTCTTTTTTTTTGCTTCCAATATTAGTTTTTCAGTATCCTTAGATCTTATTGTAATTGGTTTCTCAATCAAAACGGCACATTCATTTTTTATAACTTCAATACCATCTTTAAAGTGTGATGAATTAGGTGTCGCTATTATGACACCATCTACAGCCTTAGATTTAAACATCTGTTTAATTGTAGGAAAATAGCTACAGTTTATTTTTCTTATTGTTGCACTTTCTTCAAAATCAACAACTGCGGTAAGCTCAGCATTACCAACTTTGTTTATAGCATCTATATGCTTTAAACCCATAACACCTATACCAACTACTGCTAATTTAATTTTTTTATTATTCATAAATATATGTTATTTTTATTAATATATGATATAACATATATTATAAAAATAATCGAATCTTTAATTATATGGAAAATATCCAATTATCTGTAACCGAAAATATTTTTAAAAAAATTAAATATGATATTGTTTTTGGGAATTTAGAGCCCGATCAAAAACTTAAATTAAATTTATTACAAAAAGAATATAATGTATCAATCTCAATTTTGAGAGAAGTACTAAATCGATTATGCGGTGATGGTTTCATTATATATAAAGTTCAAAAAGGATTTTTTGTTTCACCTATATCAAAAAAAGATCTTTATGAAATTGCAGATTTAAGAATTATATTAGAAACACATGCTCTTGAAATTTCAATTAAAAATAAAGATTATGAATGGGAAGCAGAATTATTAGGTGCATATCATAAATTAAATCATGCTGAAAATGAATTAGAAAAAAATAATTTAAATGCAAAATCACTTTGGACTAAATATGATGCAGAGTTTCATCAAATGCTGATCAAAAAATGTAACTCTCTTAATTTGATTAGAATTCATGAAGTAATATTTGATAAATATCTTAGATATCAACTTTTAATTTTAAAATATAGAGGTAAGGATTCAATTAAAGAGCATAAAGATCTCTTAGATTACTCTTTAATAAGTAATATTCAAAAAGCTCAAAATACTCTTAGAGATCATATTAAAAAAGGTGTGGATTATGCATCTTCAAATCTATCGTTATAAAAATGAATAATTATAAAAATAATGATGTACATAAAGAAGATCCATTTTCCAAAATGGGCTTTATTAAATTTTGGGTTCTAAGTTTACTATTTTTTTCATTTTTCCCTTTATCATTAATAATATTGATTATAGTAATTGGTCCTATTAAAACTAAATTATTTATCTCAGCTTTAATCAAAGATTTTTTTCAGACAATTATAATTTTATTAGTTTGTTTTAGTTTAATAATCTGGGGAATGTTTGAACTACTAAAAGATTATATATAAATCATAAATTTGCCATATTCATTTCTAAATTCCGTCATAATCAAATATTAAATATGTTTTATTCATAAATCCTCCCAAAATTAGCATTAGTTTTTTTAAAACTAATGCTTATGAAGGTTAACTAAGATTAGAATTGTGGCTTGAATTAAACCTTGTTCTGTGTTTACAAAATACTTATTTGATTTATCAGTTGAAATATCCTTTTCATAAGCAATCATAAACCCCATATTTTTTTTGTATTTGGGAGAAAAAATTATAGAAGTAATTTCCCCTATTTCTTTTTGCTCAAAAAAACATTTAAGTTTTGATTTAATTTTTAAGTCATTTTCTCCAAAAAAAACATGAAAGATATTTTTTTTTTCATTATTTTTAATATATCTAATCAAACTATTTTTACCGACAAAATCATATGACATATCAATTGAGCAGTATTTTCCTAAGGAACAATCATAAGGAGTATCTTTTGATGTCATATCATTACCATAACTCAAAAGAGAGTTTTCAACTCTTTCAATCATATTTGGACATCCAACTTTTATATTAAATGGTTTGCCTTCTTTAATTAAAAAGTCCCAAAATTGACAAGCAATTTTTGCATCTTCAAAAAGAAATTCAAATCCTCCTTGTTTACTGTATCCCGTTTTAGAAACTAGAACTCGAGTATTCTTAAAATCAAAATAATCAAAACTAAAAAAAGATAAAGAAAGGATTTTCTTATCAATTAATTTCTCAGTTAATTTAATAGCCTTGGGCCCTTGTAAAGCAATTGTATATATATCTCTTTTTTTTATTTCAACATTATGATTTGTATTAACTAACAAACCACTAAACCACATATACATATCAGAATCTGAAATTGACACCCAAAAAGTTTCTTTATCTATAAAGTATACTAAAGTATCATTTAACAAACCTCCATTAAAGTCTGTCATAGGTGTATAATAGCATTTGAATTTATCAATTGTTTCAAAGTTTCGACAAGAAACATAACGAAGAAAATTTAATGCATCAGGTCCTTTAATCTCTATTATTTTTTGACAAGATACATCCCAAATTTGAACATGATTGATAAGATGATGATAATCTTCTTCATAACTATTAAATATTGTAGGCAAAAGTGTCTTGTTATATATTGTATATGATGATACCCCAGCATTATCATTTCTTGATGTGAATGGTGTAGAATCGATTCTACTGGATTGAGTTAATTTATAATCCATATAAAAAAAATATAAAAGGTATACGATTTGATCAACAATAATTTTGAAAATAAGTTAAAAAATAAAGAATTTGTATTTACAGCTGAAACTTCTCCTCCTGATTCAACAGTTAGATCTGAAATAACTGATAGAGTTCTATGTCTAAAGGATCTAGCAGATGCAATAAATGTGACAGATGGAGCAAGTGCAAAATCACACCTTTCTGCGCTTGTAGTTTCTTCAATAATTAAAGATTTGGGGATTGAGCCAATACTTCAATTAACAACACGAGACAGAAACAGAATAGCTATTCAATCAGATTTACTAGGAGCCTGGACATTAAATATACAAAATATTTTATGTATTTATGGAGATCAAGTAGAAACAGGTGATCAACCAGAAACAAAAGAAGTTCGAGACTTAGATACCTTAGGAATAATAAATACTGCAAATCATTTCAAAAAAGAAAAACAATTTCCATCTGGCAGATCTATAAATTCAGCGCCAGAGTTTTTTATTGGTGGTGCAGATACTCCATTTGAAATAGATGACAAATTTGATTGTGCAAATTTAATTAAAAAAATTGAACAAGGAGTTAATTTTTTTCAAACTCAGTATGCTTTTGATGCTCAAATTCTAAAAAAATATATGGATAGACTGAAAAAATTTAATATTACTAAAAATCCTATTACCTTGTTGGTTTAGGAGTTATCAAATCTGCTAAAAGTGCTAAATGGATGAATAAAAATCTTTTTGGTATTAACATTCCAGACAAAATAATTCAAAGATTAGAAAATTCTAAAAATGAAAGCCAAGAAGGAATTAAAATTTGTATAGAGTTAATAGAGAAATATAAAGAAATTGATGGTATTCATGGAATTCATCTGATGGGATATCATCAAGAAAAACAAATTGCTTCTGTAATATCACATTTTAAAAAATAGAGGTTATTATGACTGATTTGCAAAAAATAAGAGAACTTCAAGGCAAAGTAATGAAAGATATAGCTGCAGGTGCATTAATACCAATGATGATGATTGGGGATGAATTAAATCTATTTGAAAAATTATATAAACTTGGACCAATAACTCTGAAGATTTTTCAAAAAAAATTAAAATGGATCATAGATATATTTTAGAATGGTTATTAGCTATAAGTGCCGCTAATTATATTGACTACAATTCAAAAGAACAAAAAGTTTAATTTGACTAAGAACAATTTGCAGTTTTAGCTGATGAAAAAGTTCATCTTTAATGATTGGTGGATTTGAAAATTTAGTTGGAGCTGTTCATAATTATAAAATCATTAAAAGAAAATTTTAAAAATGGAAAAGGAACTGAATGGGGATCACTCCACCCATGTTGTTTATCTGGTTCTGCAAGATTTTTAAACCAGCTTATTCAATTTTTTTAATAAAAAATGGTTGCCAAGTATTGATAATGCAGTAAAAATTTTAAATAATGGTGGAAGTTTTGCAGATATTGGTTGTGGTTACGGACATTCAACTGAAATGATTGCAAAAGAGTTTCCAAAATCAAAAGTAGTAGGTATAGATCCACACGCGCCATCTATTCAAGAAGCAAAAACAAGCTCTGTATCTAAGGGTTTTAAAAATTTAGACTATCAAATTGCTTCAGCAGAAAATTATAATGGTAAATTTGATATAATTTCTTTTTTTGATTGTTTACATGATATGGGTGACCCATTAGTGCTGTAAAATATGCAAAGTCAAAGCTTAATACTAATGGAACTTTAATGTTAATAGAACCTTTGCAGATGATGAAGTTTCAAATAATTTTAATTTAGTTGGTCAAATGTATTATTCATTTTCAACTATTGCCTGTGTTCCTGCATCAAAATCGCAAAAAGTTGGTTTAGCATTAGGAGCTCAAGCTGGAGCAAAAAACTTTCAAAACATTTTAAATAAAGGTGGGTTTAATAATATTAAGGTAACTTATAAAACAGCGTCAAATATGTTAAAGTGAACAACATTATAAAACAGCAAATTCAAATGATGGTTTTGCAATATAATCCAAGAATTTAAAACAACAAATTACCATATTGATTTTGGTTTTGGTTCTAATAATGCTTCCAACAAATTTAAGATAAACTTAAAATTACTGACAAAAATAATTTATATGGTTAAAGAAAGAAAAAGTAAAATTTATTATAGATGAACTTAACCGTTTATATCCTAAAACACCAATTCCATCCATAGACCATAAAAATAATTTTGAATTATTTTTTCAATAGCAGTTTTATTAAGTGCACAATGTACTGATGAAAGAAAGAAAAATTAATTTTATTTTAAAAGAACAAAGTCACACCAAAACTTATTTTTAATAAGTTGCAAATAATCCTGCACTGAGAATGAGTAAAAAATCAGTTTCAAAAGAAAAAATGGATTTATTCTATAATTAAACCTTGTGGTTTAGGGCCACAAAAATCAAAAGCTATTTCAGAATTATCTAAAATTTTAGTTAAACAATTTAATGGAATGGTTCCAAATTCTTTTGAAGAACTTGAAAAGTTACCTGGAGTAGGTCATAAAACAGCAAGTGTAGTTATGTCTCAAGGGTTTGGTTTTCCTGCTTTTCCAGTTGATACACATATTCATAGATTAGCTCAAAGATGGGGCTTAACTAATGGAAAAAGTGTTAACAAACAGAAAAAGATTTAAAAAAAATATTTCCAAAAGAGGCCTGGAATAAATTACATCTTCAAATTATTTTTTATGGGAGAGAGTATTGTACTGCCAGAGGATGCCTTGGCATTAAATGTGATATATGCAAATCATTATATCCTAAAAGAAATAAACCAATAAAAACAAAAAAATAATTTGCTAAAAAGTTAATGCATAGTTTTTATAAACTAAACTTATTTCTTCCATAACTTCATCATTTAAATCAACATCCAAACCTTTTATTACAACATCTAATTGTTCATCAGTTGTTGCACCAAATATAACAGATCCCATAAATGGTCTTTTTGTACAAAAAGCTAATGCCAAATGTACTGGATGAATATTAAACTTTTTTGAAATTTTCAAATATTCTTGCACAGCCTTCATTGCATTTATATTTACTCTATCACCAATTGTTGACACTCTTGTCATTCTTGAATCGTTTGGCATGTTTTCATTAAGATACTTTCCAGTAAGAAGACCTCCAGCTAACGGAGAATAGGCCAACAAAGGTATATTTTCATAATAAGACATTTCATTCATATCTGTGTCGTATAACCTACATAATAAACTATATTCATTTTGAATAGAAGCAACTGGGAAATTATTGAATTTTTTTACTGCATCAACATATTTAGTCACTCCCCAACATGTTTCATTTGAAAGTCCAAAAGCTCTAATTTTACCTTCTGATTTAAAATCATGAAGTGTTTCTACTATCTCCAAGATATCATTTTCAACTTCATCTTTATTACCATCAGATGGATTATAATCCCAATTTTTGCGAAAGTGATAAGAACCTCGATTAGGCCAATGAAGTTGATATAGATCAATATAATCGGTCTGAAGTCTTTTTAAACTAGTCTCTAATGCAATTTTTAAACTTTTCCTATTTATTGGACCTCCATCTCTAATGAATGTATCTCCATTACCAATGATTTTAGTGGCTAATATTAACTTGTTTCTTAAAGTTGGATTCTTTTTGATCCAAGTCCCAATAATTTGTTCAGTTTTACCTGCAGTCTCTGCAAGGCGTGGACAGGTTGAATACATTTCTGCTGTATCAAAAAAATTTATTCCTGAATCAAAAGCTTTATCCATTTGTAAATGAGCATCCATCTCACTAGTTTGCTCTCCATATGTCATTGTTCCTAAGCAATAGTTTGAAACTTTTAAATCACTTTTACCTAAAAAATTATATTTCATGTTTTACTCTTATTAAAATTATTACTATTTCTTATAAAATTTTCTCTTTAATACTCTGTATAGATAAATACATAGAATCCCTATGATCAGATACAAATATTTCAAATATTCTTCCATATCAATTAATTCAAATTAAATTTTTCATTGAAATTTTTAACGACTTTTTCTCTCCAAAAAGTATATAAACCTGAAGATACAACAATAAAAACACCAAGTAAAATAAAGATATCTAATCTTTCAGAAAATACAAAAACTCCAATAATTGCAGAAAATACTAATTGAAGATATGAGTATGGTTGTATTAAAGATGCTTCAACTAATTCTAATATTTTAACCATTAAAAAGTGAGATATTGCACTTAAAGTACACATAATAAAAACTAAGACATAGAACTCTTTTGAAATAATATCTCCAAAAAAAGTAATCATAAATAGCATAGTTATACTTCCACCAAGACCTGTCCAAAAAAAACTTGTGATGGCGCTATCTTGCCTTGATGCATACTTAGTTAATATCAAATATAATGCAAACATTGATGCGCCAATAAACGCAAAAATTGAACCTGTTGAAAAAATGGTAAAACCAGGTCTTAATATAATTAGCACACCAATGAAACCAAAGGCTATTGCACTCCAACGTCTCCAACCAAACCTCTCTCCTAAAAAAGGTACTGAGAGGCCAGCAACTATAAGAGGATAACATGCTATTACTGCATGCGTTTCGACAAGACCAATTAATGCAAAAGTATAAACAACAATACAATTGTTAAGTGATAAAATTAATCCACGGGCAAATTGTAAAAATGGTTGTTTTGTATAAGCAATTTCGTGAAATCTTTTTTTTGAAAAAATCCAATATGAAAATATAAAAACTAAAATGAACCAATACCTAAAGGCAACCAAAGAAATTACGTTATTATTTTCTGCTAAATATTTTGATACCCCATCCATGCAAGAAAACAAAAAAGTAGTCAATATCATAAGTGAAATTCCAGTATTGGTATAATTTTTCATTTTATTCTTATAACAGTTAAGTAAAATTATGATATGGATTTAATCTATTTGACTTCAAAAAATTAAAGATTTTAATAATTAAGTTAAGTTAATGTTGATATCAATTGATAAGCGCCTATTTCTGCTTCATTAAAAATACTTTTTGCATCATCCATTAAAAATACTGCATCATTTCCATTAGTGAATTCTAAATATAAACAACTTGAAAACTTTTTGTCCTTACCTCTTAAGCTTTCTTCTTTAGATATTTTATAATCTTTAATTTCTTTTGACTCCCAAATTTCGGAATATACTTGATTAATATTTTTAATGTTTTTTTGAAAATTAATTAGATTTTCAACTTCAATTTTATCCCTTATAGAAATGATTAAACAAAATGCCCCCCTTATACTCCCTTTGAGAATTGTTTTCTTAAAAACAGTTCTAGACATGTCTTGAAAAACAAATTCCATAACAAACTTTGTCTTTTTTGTTGGATTATTTAACTTCTTTAAATACTCCTCAGAAAAAAAAGTTTTGTATGTTTTAGCCTCATAACTTGTAAAATAATTATAATTAGATTTTAAACCTTGAAATCTTCTTGCAACATTGATATTTGAAACACTTAATCTTTCAAAAAGGTGCTCATTATTATACCAATCTTCATAATCATGCAAAAACTTTTGATTAGCATTATTCCAAATACCTAATAACCCAGACATAAGATAAAAATATATGAAATTTGAAACTAATAAAATAAAAAATATAGCCATTATTGCACATGTGGATCATGGCAAAACAACTTTAGTTGATAAAATGCTTCAACAATCTGGTACCTTTAAAGAACATGAGGAACTAAAAGAAAGAGTTTTAGATTCTAATGATCTCGAAAAAAGAAAGAGGCATTACAATTTTATCCAAAAATACCGGTATAATTTGGAATGAATTTAGAATAAATATTATCGATACACCTGGTCATGCAGACTTTGGTGGGGAAGTTGAAAGAATTCTTTCAATGGCAGATTCTGTCCTTTTACTTGTTGATGCAGTAGAAGGTCCAATGCCACAAACAACATTTGTTTTAAAAAAAGCTCTTGAAAGCTCCTTAAAACCAATAGTAGTCATAAATAAAATAGATAGAGATGGTGCTAGACCTGATTGGGTATTAGATAAAACATTTGATTTATTTGTAGAGTTAAATGCAAATGAGAAACAATTAGACTTTCCAATAATTTATGCTTCAGCTTTGAATGGTTGGGCAACGAAAGAACATAACAAAAAAACAGACAACTTGAATGATCTATTTTCAATGATAATTGATAATGTAGAATCTCCAGATGATAAATCAAATGAACCTCTACAAATGCAAATAACCGCGCTAGATTATTCAAATTTTTTAGGCATTATTGGTATAGGAAAAGTAAAAAAAGGTTTAATTAAAAAAAATCAAATAGTCAGCATAATTGATAAGGACGAAAAGGTAAAACAGGATAAAGTCTCTAAAATAATGATTTTTCAGGGCTTACATCAAAAAGAAGTAGATGAAGCTTTCTGTGGAGATATAGTAGCATTAAGTGGTTTGGATGATTTAAAAATATCAGATACCATTTGCGATCCAGAACATTTAGAAAAAATGCCTAATTTAAAAATTGATGAACCAACTCTTTCAATGATATTTCAAGTAAATGATAGTCCATTCGCAGGTAATGATGGAAAGTTTGTAACAAGCAGGGTCATCAAAGATAGATTAGATAAAGAAATAAAGACTAACGTTGCCTTAAAAGTAGAAAGTACAGAAAGCGCAGATAAGTTTAAAGTTTCAGGAAGAGGCGAGTTACATTTATCTATTTTAATTGAAAACATGAGAAGAGAAGGTTTTGAAATTGGTGTGTCTTCACCTGATGTAATTTATAAAACTATTGATGGGCAAAAATGTGAGCCTTTTGAAGACTTAATTTTGGATATTGAAGAACAACACCAGGGTGTTGTTATTGAAAAACTTGGAGAAAGAAAAGCTCAACTTATTAACTTAACTCCTTTTGAAAATAATAAGTTAAGATTAAATTATGAAATTCCAACTCGTGGATTAATTGGTTTTAGGTCAGAATTTTTAACCCTCACTTCTGGAACTGGAATAATTAATCATACCTTTAAAGAATATAAACCTTGTGTTATCAACATCAATAGAAATAGAAAAAATGGAGCCCTTATTTCTATGAGTCAGGGAAAAGCTGTACCATACGCTTTGTTCAACTTACAAGAACGAGGAAAATTAATTATTCCTAGTAACATAGAAGTATATGAAGGTATGATAATTGGTTTTAATTCAAGAGAAAATGATCTAACTGTTAACCCACTTAAAACAAAACAATTAACTAATTTTCGTTCAAGTGGAGCTGATGAAGCAATAGTTTTAACACCAGAAACTAAGATTACATTGGAAAAAGCAATTGAGATGATTAATGAAGATGAATTAATTGAGGTTACACCCAAAGAAATTAGACTTAGAAAAAGATATTTGAAAGAACATGAACGAAAAAAAGATCAAAGATCAAAAAGTTAGATTAATTTTTTTTGGATACAAATAAGTCTCTAATTGTTGCAAAAAATAAAAACCAAGATAATCGCAATTTTCCAAATATTGATTTATTTTTTTTTAATGAATTATATTGATCTATGCCACAAGATGTTTTTACAAAATTTTCAACTGAAATTTTTTTCATCATCGTCGGATTTTCTTGAAATGAAATAAATAAAGTTTTTAAAAAATTTTTTTATCTTATTATAATTGAAATAGCTAATGCAAGCTAATAAAGCCAATAAAAAGGATGACAAAAAACTAGTCGAACTTATACACATAATTTTATTATAATCCTATTTAATTTCATTTGCAATTTTAGAAATTATTCCCTTAGAAAAAAGGTTCCCATATTCATAATTTTCATCTACAGAAAACATAGTTAATATTGTGTTGTTAGACGTATTAACCACATTGAAAAATCCCCCATGACCTGTCATGGTTAAAGTTGGAGCACCATTTACCTCATACACCCAAAACTGATACCCATATTTAACACCATCTCTTTTTGTTTCAACTGCGTTTTTAATACCATCACTATAAAACTTACCTAAACAAGTATTATTAATTATCTCGTCATGAACAAATTGACCAAAATTAGCCCAATCTACAGCAGTCATTGTTAACCTTGCTTGTGCCACAGTAATTCCTTTTTTATCTGATACCCAATGCATAAAATTATTTGTAGAAAATTTTTTAAATGCATTTTCATAAAATATTTCACTAGCTGGTTTATTTGTTAAATCTGAAATCATTATGGAAAGAGCAAAAGGGTCTGAGGAATTGTAAAAATGTTTCGTACCTTGTTCTCTGTCATTCCCTTTTAAAATAGAAATAGCTTTAAGCATATCAGCTTTCCCTTCGTATTTTCTCATGCCCATTGCCATTTGATTCATTTTTCTTCTAAGCTTATAGTCAGTTTGTATAGGTTCAACACCACTATTCATTTGCAATGTGTTTTTTATTGAAATTTTTGAAAATGGTGTTTTTGCGAGTGAAGGTGAATATTTTCCTAACTCATCATCTAATAATTCAATCGTACCATTACACAATAAAACACCAACAGATGTAGCCAAAGCGGTTTTAGACATGGACATTCCATGAAGAATTGTGTTGCTGTCAATGTTTCTTTTTTGATTGAATCTTGTGTAAACAAATTCGTTATTTTTTCTAATAAGAGCAGCTAAATTATATTTGTCTTTAAATATATTATCATAGTTGTTCTTTTTAATATTTATCGGTTCATTATTTAGTTTTTCACCATAACTGTGAATATTTATTTTAAATGGACCAAACATTTTTGTTTTATGTACATCAAAATAAGGAACAATTTGACGTTTCCACATCTTTTTTGGACCATGATCTGCAAATGAACTAGATGCAAATAAAAAAACTAATCCAGTTACAAATATAAGAAATTTCATAATTTTGCTCCTATTCAAACTTAACAAATTAAATTTTAAAATGATAAATACAATTTATTTATCACTTAAAATCATTATTTTAAATACAATAATTTACTTTCTTCCATTTCTAATTGCATAACATCATTGAACTTATTAAAAAAAGTACATAAAGTTATTCTAAAAGTTAATTCAACCATTTGTTCTTCAGAAAAATATTTTCTTAATTCTTCAAATTGCTTATCTTGAACCCTGTTATGATCTTTTGTTATCTGAACAGCATAATCACGTACTAGAAGATCTAATGTTTTTAACCCTGGACAGTCATCCTCTAATATATTATCTATCGTGATTTCTGATAACCCTTCAGATATTAAATTTGGTGCATGGTGAGCAACACAATAATCACACCTATTCACAGCAGATACTGAAACAATAGCAATTTCTAGATATCTTTTATCTATGATAGGGTTGTCAGCCATTTCCATTAACATGCTCATCATATGTTTAAATATTATTGGTCTATGAGCAAAAACTTTTGCTTGATTAGCAAATGGACCATAACTTTCTATAAATTTTTTATATATTAGACTAATTTCTTTTGGTGCTTCATTAAGTTCAATATCTTTAACTCTAGCCATGTGCAATCTCCATATTTAAAACCAATTAAAAATTTTAATTAATTTTATTTGAAATCCAAACAGTTTGAAATGGATTAAGTTTTAAAACCTTTAAATCATTTAAAATTACATTTGGTTCAAAAAGGTCAAACCATAATTGGTTCTCAAATAAATTAATCTTACTTAATTTTAAATCTGTTGTAACTGATGAAATATTAGTAATTGCAAAGATGTTTTGGCTTCTATCAATACTTTGTCTCCAAATACCAAATAATTTATTACCAAGGCTTAATGTGTATTGGGTTGCATTTGGATGAAAAGCTATTAATTTTTTCCTTAATGAGATCATTTGAAGTATTTCTGAATAAAGAAGATATTCAATAGAATTCTTATTTTTAATTTTTTTATTTAAATCATTTAAATTCCATTTATGACGATTTATATTTCTTTTAATGCCAGTATTTAAAAATTCATCATTATCATTGGAAGTACCAAATAATGAGTTAAAATAAATAGCTGGAACTCCTTCTAAAGCAAGTAAAATTGCATGAGCAGCTATATACCTTTCAATGGCATAAAAACCTTTTTTATCAAAATCAGTTTTTTTTAATGCGTCAAATAAAGTAATATTAATTTCATATACTTTATTTTTGGTTAAGACTTTTCTATATGAAAATTTTCCACCATTTTTTTTCATTCTGGCAAACAATTTTTCTAAAATACTTTCTCCAAGAATGCCTTCTGCTGGCCTCATTCCAATCCCATCGTGTGAAGCAATAAAGTTAAGATATGCATTACCAACTTGTGCTGGCGGCATGCTTTTACTCCAGCCTGAAATCTTAGAACTATCTTCAAATAAAAATGTATATAAAATTAGTGGAGGCAATGGAAAATTATAAATCCAATTTGCTTCATCTTTATTTCCAAAATAACTTAAATTTTCTTTTTTAGGTAAATTTGTTTCTGTAACTATTAATGCAGAAGGATTTACATAATTTATAATTAACCGTAATAATTTAACTATCTCATGTGTTTCTAATAAATTAACACAAGTCGTAGCATGTTTTTTCCAAATAAATGCTACTGCATCTAATCTAAAAATTGTAATGCCCTTACTTAATAGAAGAAAAATAATTTCAATAAATTGAATCAAAACGATAGGATCTTTAAAATTAAGATCAATTTGATCAGGGCTAAAAGTACACCATAAATTATTTTTATTTTTCTTATTAGTATGTGCTTGAATTAAATCATGATCTCTAGGTCTTATTACATTTGATACATCAAAATCTTCATCAATTGTAAAAAAAAAACTCTTATATTTTTCCTGTTGATTTATGAATAATTTAAACCATTTACTTTTAATTGAAGCATGATTCAAAATTAAATCTGCCATGATATTTACATGATTTGATAACAATCTTATATCATTCCAAGTTCCTAAATCTTTATTTACATTTTTATGATCTGTTACAGAAAACCCTCCATCACTGCTTGCTGGGTAAAATGGTAAAATATGCAATATTTCAAATACGTTTTGAAAATTTTCTTCAAAAAAATCTTTAAGAACTTTTAAGGGTACTTTGTTCTTAACTTTTAAATTATCTCCGTATGAAATTAATAATATAGTTTTTTCAGAGACGGATGTTGATTTTAATTTGTAATCTTTTTGAAATTTTTTTATTAAATCCAAAATTATATTGGAGTAATGTTTTACATTAAATTTAAGTTTCTCATCTCTATAAATAAATTTTAATTTTTCATTAATTAAACGATCTATTTTGTTAAAATTAGGTTTTGTATTTTTCATTATCTAACTCAACTTTTTGCTTTAATCTTTCCATAAAGTCTGGAATTGCACTATTGACTCTGCTCCAAGTTGGTATAAATGGAGTATCCATTGGGTTTTCAAAAAAACTCTCGCCAGCTTTCATTATATTATAAGCAAATAACTCAACTGCTTTTTCTTCTATATGTGAATCATATTTAAGACCATTCATTAAAGCATCACTCCTGTATATATCAATCATATCTAATGCTATTCTGTAATAAGTCGCTTTAATGGAACGAAATGTTTCTAGACTAAATGAATTTCCTTGAGTAGCTAATTTTTTTATTAAGGTTTTAATAATATCAATAGACATTTTTGATAAGCCTTTTGTTTGATCTTCAGCAGATAAGTCTTGATGTTTATGATCATATGTATCTGCTAAATCAACTTGGCATATTCTGTTAGAAGCTTGATTACGTTGCATCTCAGATAAAATTCCAATTTCAATGCCCCAATCACATGGAATTCTCATATCAGACATTAAATTTCGTCTAAATGAAAATTCTCCGGCTAAAGGATATTTAAATGCTTTCATAAAATCTAAATAATCATTATGACCAACAGTCTTCTCCATTGCCATAAGAAGTGGAGTTACTAATAATCTTGTAACTCTTCCATTCATTTTACCTTCAGAAACTCTTGGATAATAACCTTTACAAAATTCAAAATTGAATAATGGATTTACGACTGGATAAAATAACTTAGCTAATAATCTCCTATCAAAAGTTAAAATATCACAATCATGTAATGCTACAGATCTAGCTTCACCCCTGGCAATAGCCATGCCCAAACAATACCATACATTTCGTCCCTTTCCTAACTCTTGAGGAGCAAGTTGATAATTTTTTAACTCCTGATCTAGCTCTAAAAGATTAGGGCCATCATTCCATAAAATAGTATAAGGACATTCAAGTTGATCAAAAAATTTCCACGCCCTTTTTGCTTGCTCTTCATTAGCTTTATCAAGTCCAATGATAATATGATTTAGATAGTCAGTCTTACTAATTTCATTAATAATATTAGGTAATGCTTTACCTTCTATTTCTGAAAACAAACAAGGGAGAATAAGTTCCATTTTTCTATCCTTAGAGAATTTTTTTAGATCTTGTTCTAATTCATTAACATCTCTTTTAGAAAAATCATGCAACGTTGCAACTACACCATTTTGGGAAAATTCGCTCATTTGTTTTTTATTTCTTCTATTTTATTTAAAGTTTCATTTACAACCTCTACCCAACCATAAGGAGCTTCTTTGCGTTGAAAAAATACATTGATTTTTAAAGCTTACCTTTTTTAGGGAACCATTTTTTACTAAACATGGATAGTCACATTTATCTAACATATCAAAGTCATTTTCATTATCACCTACACAAATTAATATATAATTCTTTTTTGTTTCTTTTGACAAAAGTGATACAAACTTCTGCATTGCATTACCTTTTGAAACTTCATCTCCTAAATTTAAAACTCTTCCACCAAATTGAATTTTTAATCCATTTTTTTTTACAATTTTTTTTAATTCAATTTCTTCATCTTTGTTACCTTCAAAAATAAAAGGAAATGAGAATTTTCTATTAAGAGCTTTATGTATTTTATTTTCTGGTAAACCCAAAATTTCTATTTGATGTTTTAAACTTTCATTTTCTAAAATAAAGCATTTTTGACGAAGATTAACATCTACATTATCGGAAAAGCTTTTATAAATTATTTGTTTATTTCTGCTTAAACAAATTTCCTTATGTAAATTTTCACTTAAGAAATTTAAGCCGTGTATACATGAACCATTCTCACTAATATAAACTTTTGGAATTCCTAAGTCTTCACATATTTCATTAAGTTCTAAATCTGTTTTACTACTATTTGGGATAATATTGATCCCTTTTTTAATACAATTTTTAACAAGATCTAATGCAGCTTTAAATTCAAAAGTTTTTTTATTTAATAAAGTACCATCAAGATCTGTAAATAATAAAATGTTATTGTGATTCATATTATATTTCTAGCAGACATTTTTAATAACAAAAGTTTGTTTGATTTAAATTTGATCATTAGTAAATTTTTGCTTATTTTTTAGCTTATTTACTACAATTTTTATCTTCTTACTGAGATGAAGAAATAATAATAAATAAGAAAACATCTATATAGAATACAAAATTATCAAAAAATTAATGTTATTATTAACATAAATATGAATTTTTATAAACAGATATCATTTGTTTATTCAATTTTTTGAGAGTTCATCAAGAATTGGGCAATTAGGTTTATCATCTCCATGACAATTACTAGCTAAAAAGCTAAGCTCGTTTCTTAAGTCATTAAGATCTTTTAATTTACTATCAATTTGTGAAATTTTTTCTAAGGTAATTTTTTTTACTTCTTTACTAGTTCTATTTTTGTCCTCATACAAAGACAATAATTCTTTACATTCATTTATGCTAAAATCAAACTTTCTTGCCTTCCCAATAAATTTAAGTTTAGCTACTTCTTCATTAGTATACTGTCTATAACCTGAAAAAATATTTTGTTGAGGTTTTACTAAACCTATGTTTGCATAATACCTTACAGCTTTAACAGTTAAATTTGATAATTTAGCTGCTTTTCCAATGTTCATATTTTTTTCCTTTACTCTCCCCTTACAGGAAGGTCTATACATTTAAATTATGAGCCAATTAATGTCAATACGAAATAACTTATCAATAAATTGGTCTTGTAATCACACTTGGTTGCAAGCGTCTAAAAATACCTCCTGGTGCTTGTTAGGATGTTGTATTGGAGATTTTGGAACAATTGCATTTTTTCAATTTACAGAAATTGCTTGGCCAGTTTTGGCAATTATGTCTTTAGCTATTGTAAATGGCATTTTGACATCTATTGCATTAGAAACATTTATCCTTTCTAGACAAATGTCTTTAAACATAGCTTTTAAAACAGCTATTGGGATGTCTCTTGTATCAATGATTTCAATGGAAGTCGCAATGAACGTTACAGACGTCGTTTTTACTGGCGGAGCTATCTTAACTTGGTGGGTTATACCTATAATGCTTATAGCTGGTTTTATTACTCCACTTCCATATAATTATTGGAGACTTAAAGCATTAGGAAAAGCATGTCATTAAAGTATTTAAATAAAAAAATCTTTATATTTTCAGTCTTTATCATACTAACTGCATTATATTTTTTTATGACATACTCGAATAAATCAAATGCAAGTATTAACTTGAATACAACTGATAATTCAATCATAGAAAATGGAAAACAGATTTATGCTAAAAATTGTGCTTCATGCCATGGAGTTAACTTAGAAGGACAAAAAAATTGGATGTCCCGATTGCCTGATGGATTGATGCCAGCACCTCCTCATGACGAAACAGGTCACACATGGCATCATCCAGACAGGTATCTATTTATGGTCACCAAATATGGAATTGAAGAGTTTATTGGAGAAAAATACCCAAATAATATGCCTGCTTATAAAGATATATTAAGTGATAAAGAAATTATTGCTGTATTATCTTACATAAAAAGTACGTGGCCAACCAAAATTAAAGAAATTCATAATAAAATTAATTCTAGATCAAAACATTAAGTAAAGGAGAGATAAAATGTTTAAAATTATACTAACATTATTATTTATATTTAATTCAAATATAACATATTCTCATTCACAATTAACAGATATTTTACCAAAAAATAATATTATATATACAAAAACACCACCTAAAATAGAGTTAACATTTAGATCAAAAGTTAAACTTATTAAAATAGATCTAAACCAAAAATCTGGAGAGAATAAAAAAATAAAAATAAATCTAAATTCTTATAAAGAAAGATCTAAAAAATTTATATTACCGATGCCTAATATCACTTCAGGTAAATATAATATATTTTGGCGAGCTCTCAGTCCAGATGGGCATATCATAAAAGGAAAGTCTGAATTTGAAGTAAAATAAAATGATTTTAGACTTATGGACATTAATAAACCCAATTTTAAGACTGATAATTTATGGAACTGCACTCATTTCTATAGGTACAGTTTTATTTAGTTTCCATTTCAAAAAATATTTTAACGATAATATTTGTAATTATTGTAACAAAGTTTTAAAAAACAATTCTTTTTTTGGTGCTTTAGCAAGTATATTTGTTTTCTTTTCAATAGCTGGAAATCTTGGTGGTGATATAGAAAGCTTATTCGAATTAAGTCTTATTAAATTATCATTTGAAACCCTACAAGCAAAGTCTACTTCATTACTATTTGTTGGTTTTATTCTACTATATTTTTCGACTTTAAATCAAAAATATCTTTCAAAAACAATAAATGTATTGGGTACTATTATATTATTAATTTCATTTATTATTATTGGTCATTCATTGTCATCAGGAATTATTTCTCAATTCTTAATAATTGTTCATGTATTTTGCATTTCTTATTGGGTTGGTTCTTTTTTACCACTTCGTCATATGTGTAAGATAAATAATTATAAAAATTTATTTACTATAGCTCATAATTTTGGTGTTTATGCAGTTGTATATATAAGTTTATTGATTATCACTGGTTTAATATTTTCATATATATTATTAGGAGGGATTCAACCATTAATAACTTCAGCTTACGGAAATGTTTTATTAATTAAGATATCATTTGTTTCAATAATTCTTTTAGCAGGTGCTATAAATAAGTTTAAGATTGTTCCACTCATTAAAATCAATCAAATTAATGGAAAAAATCAATTAAAAAAATCTATTGAGATAGAGTTAACTCTAACATTTTTTGTTTTATTTTTTACAAGTATACTCACAACTTCACTTACAACACCTTTAGGAGTATAATTGCCATTTTTGAAATAATTAATTATAATTGGATACAATTATGAACGTTAAAAGTTTTTTTGATAAAGATACTTCAACACTTACTTATGTTGTTTTTAACAAAATAACAAAAGACTGTCTTGTAATTGATCCAGTTCTAAATTTTGACCTTGAAGAATCTACATTTTCGACACAATCAATAGATCAAGTTTATAAATTCATTAAAAAAAATAATTTTAATCTTCATATGATTTTGGAAACCCATGCACATGCTGATCATTTGTCAGGTGCACAATTCATGAAAGATAAATTTCCAAAATCAAAGCTTGCTATAGGTGAAAATATAAAATCCGTACAAAAAACTTTTAAACATATATTCAATTTTAAAAACTTTAATGAAAATGGTTTGCAATTTGATTTATTGTTAAAAGATAATTCAGTTTGTTCAGTTGGTTCATTTAAAATAAAAACACTTTTTACACCTGGGCATACTCCTGCTTGCGTATCATATCTTATAAATGAAAAAATAATTTTTACAGGTGATGTTTTACTTATGCATGATTTTGGAACTGGAAGATGCGATTTTCCAGGAGGGAGCTCCGAACAAATGTATAATTCAATTAAAAGAAAATTGTACACATTACCAGATAATGTAAAGGTATTTGTTGGCCATGACTATATGCCTAATGGTAGAAAATTGGAGTATAAGTCAACTATTGGTATTCAAAAAAAACTTAATCCACATATCAATTCTATAACTCAAAAAAAACAATTTATAAAAAATAGAGATAATAGAGACAAAACTTTAAAATCTCCTCGTCTTCTTTTACAAAGTTTACAAGTGAATATTGACGCTGGTAAATTACCAGTAAAAGAACAAAACAAGCAAAGATATTTAAAAATACCAATCAATCAAAAATAAAACTTTTTAGTATCTTAGCTTAATTATTTGTATATGGTAATGAAGAATGATGAAGATTGATTACTAAACTTTGCATATTTTTTTTTATATAACCAAAAGTATACTCAACTTTAATTTCGTTATCATCATTTGAACTTTTAAAGAAATAATTACCCATTGCAATAGCATAATTGTCTAAAATTATGATGTTTCTATCTTCAAAACGAATACTATTCCAACATTTTAATGCAAAGCCTTCGTCTTCTTGAATTGAACCTTTTATAAAATAAGATAGCGCTTCATCAAAAGTATTTCTAAATTGATTTTTACTCGCTAACGTAGGTTTAAATAAAACTTTATCAAAATCATATGCATAAAAATTTTTTACAAAATTATGTGCATAATCTTTGTAGTTACCACTTTCAAGATATAATTTTCCAATTTTAATAATATTTTCTGCCCATAATTCTTGAGCTTTAATAATTTCTTGTTCACTGATTTTCATATTTACCATTAAGAATATGCTTTATAATTTTAAAATATAAAAGCATTTTATTATGCCTATCAAGAATATTATTTTTTTCAAATACCAAATCTAAAAATCCTATTATGAAAATTTATCAATGGGGTATTCAAAAATAGCCATGTCTGTAAAAACACTAATTATGTTAATTAAAGAATTTAAGGAATAATTTATATGAATCTTTTAGTTTATTAAATAGAAGAGAAAAACCTATACCAATAGGAATTATAGGTGCTGGTAAATTTGCAACTATGTTTTTTGCACAAGCATTGAAAATTCCATCTTTTCATATTGTGGGTGTAGTAGACATTGTTCCTGAAAACGCTAAATCAAACTTACAAATAGCTGGTTGGAATACAACATCTTTTGATACTACAAGCCTATCGGATGCTTATTCTTCAGGCAAAACTTTTATTTCTGAAGATTGGAAATCACTAGTATCTCATGACTCAATTGAAATTATTATTGAATGTACTGGAAACCCTAATTCAGCTGTTGAACATTGTTTAACTGCTTTTCAAAATAATAAGAATGTAATTAATGTAACAGTGGAGGCTGATGCTTTTTGTGGATTTGCTTTATCACAAAAAGCTAAAGAGGCTGGAGTTATTTATAGTATGGCTTATGGAGATCAACCCGCTCTTGCGTGTGAATTAGTTGATTGGGCTAGAACATGTGGATTTAATGTTGTAGCTGCAGGTAGAGGTCATAAATGGCTCAAACATTTTCAACAATCTACTCCAGATACAGTTTGGGAATATTGGGGGTTAACAAAAGAACAAGCTGAAAGAGGCCGGCTCAATCCCAAAATGTTTAATGCATTTCTTGATGGATCAAAACCAGCAATTGAAAGTACAGCTATTGCAAATACTTCTAATTTGTTGGCTCCATCAAATGGTCTTATTTTTCCTTCTGGGGGAATAGATGATATACCAACTTTAATGAGACCAATATCTGAAGGTGGAGTATTAGAAGGCAAAGGTATGGTTGATGTCGTTTCTTGTTTGACACCTGATGGAAAACAAATTCCTTACGATATTCGTAAAGGTGTTTGGGTAGTATTTGAAGCTGATACAGAATATTTAAAAAACTGTTTTGAAGAATATAAGGTAGTAACAGATCCCTCTGGTAAATATATGTCACTATATAAAAGATGGCATTTGATAGGTTTAGAATTAGCAATTTCCATAGCTTCTGTATCAATTCGAAAAGAAGCTACCGGAGCATCTACTTGTTTTAATGCAGATTGTATTGCTATTGCAAAGAAGAACCTAAAAGTTGGTGAAATTTTAGATGGTGAAGGAGGTTATACTGTCTCAGGAGGCATAAGACCAGCCTCTTTATCTATCAAAAATAATTATGTACCTCTAGGTCTTGCTCATAATGTTTCTTTATTAAATCCAATAAATAAAGGAGAAATAATTACTTGGGATGATATTAAATTAGATACAAATAATATTGCATACAAATTGAGAAAAGAGATGGAAAGGAATTTTTTAAAATAATTTATCCTAATAAATGGTTGAGTAATAATTGCCCAGCCTCGCTTATGTCTTGATCATTTTGTACTGCGATTTTTATAGATCTTGATGCCCATTTTTCATCTATACTTATCATTTTAAAACTTGAAGAGTTAATATATGGCTCAACAGCACCACTTGGAAGGACTGCTATACCCAACCCAGATTCTACCATGCCTCGCACGCCGTCAAAACTAACAGTTTTAACTTTTATTTTAATTCTCATATTTTTTTTTTCAGCCTGCCTTTCAAGCTCAGCTTGCAACGAACTTCCCTTCTCTAGTCCAACCATTTCATATTTTATAAAATCTGTAATCTTAACTTTTTCATAATTTGCTAAATCATGATCCTGAGGAACTACTAATACTAATTTGTCTCTTTTATAATCAATTATTTTAAGTTTATTTATATTTTCAACATGTTCAGAAAAAATACCAATGTCAGCTGAATATTCTTTTACACATGAAATTACCTCTTTTGAATTTTTCTCTTTCAATTTTATTTCAATTTTAGGATATAGATTTGTAAAAGTAGCTAAATCATGTGGTAAAAATTGTGTAATTGATGATGAGTTTGCAGCGACATTAATTACACCACTTCTTTCTAAAGAGAATTTTTTTAAACTTTCATCCATTATTTTAATTGATTCTAATATGCTTGCTGAGTGTTTTAGCATTTCTTGACCAGCTTTAGTTAATTCAACACCTGAATTTTTTCTATAAAACAATTTTAATCCTAATATTTTTTCTAAATCAGAAATTCTTTTGCTTACAGCTGAAACTACTAAATTTTTTTCCATAGCTGTTTTAGCTAAGCTTTTATTTTTAGATGCGCATAAAAATAATTCTAATGTAAATAAACTGTACTTCATAATTTTTATAAAATTGATTCATAACAGATTTCACTTAATTAAAACACTTAATAAACATTGAGATTTTTTACTTTCAATTTACACGCTTATTGGGAAGTATCAACAATTGGACCTTCAGGTTATGAGCCTGACGATTTTGGTCAAAATTCCTAAGGTTTCCGCCAAATGCAAAATAATGTGACAATAAATGTGACAATAAAATTTCCTATACGGTTGTAAATGTGACAATAATTTTTTATTGATTCGTAAAATTAAGCTATTTCTTTAGATTTGATAATTTATGAAAAATTTAAATAAATCAGTAATTACAATGTCTTATGAAAAATTCCTTGTCAAAATAAAATTCTATGTTATATTTTAAAACTTAAACACTGTTAATTCAGTGTTTTTTTTTTTTTTTTTGAGTAAATTTTCTTAATCATTTTTAACTATCACTTTATAATATTATTTGAACTAGACCATTAATTGTTCATGAAGTTCACTTAATTTTTTAATTGCCACGAAATAAAGCAAAATATTTATATCTAATTAATAAACTTGTTTTTATTGGATATTTATCTTTTAATATTAAAGTAGATATTCGCGCAACCAAGTTGTTTTTTCAACTTGATACTTTTTATTTTGTTTAAAATGAGTTTTTTTTATGAATTTTGTCTCTGCACAATTGCCAGATAATGAAGAAAGAAGAGCTGAAGCAGTTGAAAGAACTGGCCTTATAGATTCTAATCAAGCAAGTCTATTTAATATCTATTGTGAATTAGCTAAAGATATTACTGGCTATGAAGCTGTTTTGTTTCAATTGTTCGATAGTAAAGAACGCTGTTACTTAGCGGAGATACAACCTGAAATTAATGAAACACAAAATTTAAATACTCGTAGACCAAAAGATGGAAGTGTTTGTGCTCACGTTTTGCTAGATACTAAACCATTAATTGCTTTTGACGTCACTAAACATGAAATTACCAAAACTCACAGCAACGAAAAGGGTGTAAAAAGTTATATAGGATTTCCAATCATTGACAAAAACAATTATGCACTTGGCATGGTTTGTATGATGACATTTTCTAAAATAAAAGAATTATCACAAGATAAAATTGACTTAGTTGAAAAGCTAATAAAAAAAGCAGCTCATCAAATAGATGTCATGAGTGACCAAAAACAGTTAACCTCAGATAGATTAATTAATGCTTTAGATATTTTTAATCAGGAAACAAATATAAATGATATGATAGTTTTTAAAAATTTTATTCATGTATGCAATAGAATGGACATATCTAAAGATTTTGAAAAAACATTAATTGAGAATGATCTATGTACCATTGGTTCAAAATCAAAATTAGAACTTACTAATAAAGGTAAAAAAATTCAAGATAGCATGGGGCTACATACAAAAATAATGAATAATATTAAACTTGAAGGTAAACAAGCTAATGAATTGATAGAAGGCATGTTAGATGAGCTTTAATAGGTAATATATGTACGCAAAAGTATTTCAATACAAATTTCCATCCATAACTGAGGCTAAAGTTGCTGCATCATTTTGTTCTGATAATCTTGGAAAACAAATTACAAAATTCAATTTTCAATCCCTAAATATAATGATCGGAAAAGAGGGTGATCTCTCAATTTTTATTAAATTTAATACTATAGATAAATTAAAAAGTTTGAAAATGAATCAATCAATTTATTGAAGACCTAAAAAAACGTTTGTATTTAAAGAAAATCAATATGCTGGCGTGTTTGTTTATAATTATGAATCTGAAGCAACATCTGCTCAAATCAAAATGACTGAGCCTGTTTAATAATTAATAATCTTTTTTGAAGTTGCTTTTCTAAAGTTTTAATATCATATGGTTTTAAGTTTTTCCATTTTCTAGCTTCAATTTTTGTACGACCACAACCTGAACACCATCCATTTTTACCAGTAAATTTGCAAATATCTATACATGGGCTTTTCTTACTTTTCATTTTAAAAACCTATATATTTACTCTATTATTTTAAAAAATTGTTCTACAATTGATTTCTCAATTTTATTTGTAATAAAAACTAATCTTGTTGAAACATCATTATCTGGCCATTTATCCAACCATTCTAATGGATGAAATATATGTTGCACTCCATGAATTATTGCAGGACGATCTTCACCTTCCACATTTATTATACCCTTTATTCTCAGCATTTTTTCACCCATTTGGTTGGATAATAATTCTAGAAAAAAATTTAAAGAAGTCATACTTACAGCTTTATTTGTTACTAAAGAAAAAGATTTAATATCATCGTCATGACGATTTATGTCATGATGGTGCTTATGATCATGTGAGTGCATAACTTTATTTTTTTCATCACTTAGCCATTGTCTAACATCCCATGATTCTGTATTAGGTTGATAGTCGTTTAATCCATAAAATTCTTTAATTGGCAATAAACCCTTTTTACTTTTAATAATAGGAGCCTTCGAATTGATTTTGCTAATTCTTTTAATTAGATTTTCAATTTTTTTTGCAACTCCAAGATCTACTTTTTATAAAATTACTTTATTAGCAAAAGCGACTTGTTTTATAGATTCTAAGTGATTATTAAACGTTTTATCTCCATTTATAACATCTACCATAGTTATAATACCGTCAAATTTATAGGCTCGTACTAGATCAATTGATGTCATCAATGTATGAATAATAGGGACAGGATCAGCTAATCCTGTTGTTTCAATGATAACTTTATTAAATTTTTTTATTAAACCTTTCTGCATTTTTGTTAAAAGATTTAAAAGAGTTAATTTTAAGTCTTCTTGAATGGTGCAACATATACAACCATTTTGCAGTTCTAAAACAGTTTCATCAGAGCTTTCTATTAAATTATGATCAAGACCTACTTCACCAAATTCATTAATTATAAATGCGACGTCGTTTACATTTTCGTTCTTTACAAATTCCGATAATAAAGTTGTTTTACCACTTCCTAAAAAACCTGTTAAGACAGTTATTGAAATACTCTTAGGAAATAAATTCATAATAATAAAAAAAATAGTTAAATTTAAAAATTTTTGATATCATCTTGTTATAATATAACATAACAAAAATGAATAGCTAAATATGACAAAAAAAAATAATGATAATGTGATTAGATTTAACCCTAACCCCTCTAGAGAAGAAGCTATGCGTGCTGTTAAGACCCTTATAGCATGGGCAGGAGATAATCCTGATAGAGAGGGCCAAAACTCCTAAATTGTAAAGGCTTATGAAGAATTTTTTGAGGGATATAAAATAGACCCTACAGAAATTCTCTCCAAAACTTTTGAAGAAGTTGAAGGATATGATGAAATGGTTTTAATTAAAAATATTAGACTTGAATCTCATTGTGAACATCACATTGTTCCTATTCTTGGTAAAGCTCACGTTGCTTATATGCCTAAAAAAAGAGTTGTTGGAATTAGTAAAATTGCACGATTAGTTGATGTTTTTGCAAAAAGGTTACAAATACAAGAAACGTTAACATCACAAATTGCCGAAACTTTACAAAGTGTTTTAGATCCATTAGGGGTTGCTGTCTTAATAGACGCATCACACCAATGCATGACAACTAGAGGAGTCCACAAACCTGAGTCCAGTACTGTTACAAAAAAAATGATTGGAATATTCAAAGAAGATAAAATTTTACAATCACAGTTTATGGAATTAATTAATCAAAAATAATTTATGATGGCAGTGAAATAGACTGGTTTGGTAAAGTCAATATGACACAATATATCAAAACTATTCAATAAAAGTGCAGTCTTGAATTGATTTAATTACTTATTTAAAAAATAAGTAAGCTATTTTTACACTTAACTAAAATGCTTTGGAAGCACAGAAGTAATAGTATCATCATCCATAATTGCAGTAATTTCTATTTTGATTAAACCATTCCAGTCTAAAGCATAATCAGCTAAGGCAGCAGAATTTGTACTTTCAAGAATAGCAAAACCTCCTGTGCCATCTACATTATGATATCTAGAAATTAGTTCTACACCTTCAGGTGGCATTCCACCAGTTTCCATAAATTTTTTAATTGTTGTATCTCTTGCCTCAGGTGTATGTGTCCATGCTAATTTAAAAAGCATAATTTATCTCCAATTTAATTTAGTTTAATTTGTCTAAGCGTATATTGCTAATAAATGTATTTCAATTTTTAAAGATACTTTATTTTAAGTAGCAACAAATTTGCGTAAGATTTGCGCTAAAATTTAATTAACTATTAATTTATTAAATATATGTTATACATCCAATAGCTTTAAGTTTGTAATTAATATTCTTTTTTTACTTTCAAAAAGTTAAGAAAGGAAATTATTATGAAAACTGGTTCAGTAAAATGGTTTAATCCGTCTAAAGGTTATGGCTTTATAACCCCCGATGGTGGTGGGAAAGATATATTTGTACACATCTCAGCTCTTGAGACATCCGGTATAAAAAATTTATCAGAAAATCAAAAAGTATCTTATGATGAAGCAAGAAACAAAGATAGAATTTCAGCAGGTAATATCAAATTAATTGATTAAATAAGTCAGACTCGCTTTTATTCAATTTAATTAACAACATCTCATTTAAGCATTGAATTAATTTAAATAAAAATTACATATTATTAAGTGAATGTATTCGTCAAATATCTCATTAAACAGCTTTTGAATTCACAGATTAGATTATATGTGTTTTCTGGTGTTGTATTAGGCTTATATCAATTAATTTTATGGATTAAATATTAGGAGTAAAAATGTTTGGATTAGGAATTTTAAAAGGCACAATAATAGGTTTAGGTATTGGTGTCATGGCAAGTTTTGCACTTAAAGAAGCTTGTAAAAAGTCAAATAAAAATAAAGTTGATAAATCTCCAAATTTAGAAGAATAACTTACCTACATAATTAAGTTATTTGCAAACTTCATATTTTTTTTATTCTTATAAGAATTATTTGCCTAAGAAGTAGATAAATTTAAATATAAATAGTTTAATTAAATTTATATGTTTGACTTCATTAGGATTTTAAACTTTGCTAACTATTATTTTAAATTAGGAGATTATTAAATGTCAAAATTCTTAATTCACATTCATAGTGGCCCTGAATTAAAAAATAAAGCTACTCTTGGAATGTTGGTGGCTATTACAGCACACAAAAAAGGTAATGAACTTGACATTTTTTTGGCTGCCGATGGAACACATTTGTTAAACACAAAAAATGAAGGTGAAGTTGTTGGTCAGGGAACAGGAGATTTAAAAAATCATTTAGATTATTTAAAAGAAAATAATATTAAACTGTATGTTTCAGGAATGTCCGCTAAAGCTAGAGGTTATGATGAAAGTTTGCTTAACGGTTTCAATGCTGAGTTCGCAATGCCAGATAAACTTTTAGACCTGTCAACAGAGAGTGATACTGTACTTTGCTATTAAATAATTTATTGAAGGAATTTTACTTTGAAATTTGATGATAAAATAGGTTCTATTCAACAAATACTTACAGCTACTAATGTTGGTATTCTTCGCCGACAAGCAATTATAAAAGAATTAAATCTAAAAAAAGGTCAAACAGTTATTGATATTGGTTGTGGTGGCGGTCATCTCGTAGAAGAAATTTCTATGTGTATTGGATCTTCAGGGAAAGCAATCGGAGTTGATCCAAGTGAGTTTCAAATTAAAACAGCTAAAGAAAGATGTAAAAACTTACCTAATGTTCAATTTTTATGTAGTAACGCAAGCGATATAAATATTGATAAAAGTTCCTGCGATGCTGTTACTTTTACACAAACACTTGAGTATATAGATGATGTTGATGAAACTCTTTTTGAAGCTAAAAAGCTTCAAAAACCTAAGTCTATTTTTGTTAATGTTTCTACTCTTTGGAATTTTTTTGGATTTCATGGGCCTGAAAAAGAATTAAATGATATGATGCATAAAATTTATCTAAGTCAAAAACACCCAATGCTTCCTGTAGAATTAAATGGAAAGTTAGAGAAACAAGGTTATACAAATATTAAAACACATGAGATTCCTTTTTTTATTACTAAAAAAGATGAAAATTCGTTTCCTAAATTTCATGAAATTTTAATGGTTAATGCAGCAATTAAAAAAGGTGTTTCTCAAGATTTAACAAGAAAGTGGCAGGATCAACTACAAGAAGCTGAACAAAAAGGTAATTTTGCATTTACTGTTATAAGCGTCCTTACATCAGCTTTTTCAAATTAAACAGTAAAATCATTGAGGTGATTTTTAAAAATGGATTTAAGTAAATATAAATGGAAAAGCAGAATTCTTGTCTTAAATACCACTTGTTATCAAGATAAAGAATATATAAGAAGCAGAGATTTATATTATAAACATATAAACGATTTTAAAATTAGAAATGTTAAACTTTTAGCAAATAGAAAAAAAGGATTAAAGTTTAGTGTTAACTTAATTGGTTTTGATGGAACTTTAAAATTAAAAAGTGTGGCTCTTATCCCTGAGAATTTATTTTAAGATAATCGACAAAATGCCAATGAGTCAAAAAGTCAATGTTTTATAATTTATTTTTCTCGACACTTCCTCTTTTTGGCTTAGTACTAATTGGCTTTATCTCTGGCAAATTTGATTTATTAAATAAATCAGATTCTAAAGTTTTTCTAAAGCTCGTTGGTCTAGTAATTGTGCCAGCTTTAGGTATTAAAATTATTGGAAACTTTAGATATGAGTTCATTAACTGGAATTTATATTTCTATTATTTTCTAACTCAATCAATCATATATTTTTTGGGATTTTCAATAGCAAAATTAATTTTCAAAAGACAGTTTTCTGAATCCATCATTATTGGCATGACCTCATCTTTCTCAAATCATTTGTTTTTTGTTTATCCAATAGCATTATTTGAGTTTGGACCAAAAGATATTGTACCAATAGAAACTATAATTTCAGTTGATTTTATTACAGTAGGATTAAGTGTTTGTGCATTAGAATTAGCTAGTCATAAGAAAATAAATTTTGGTCAAATATTTTTAAGTCAGTTGAAAAATCCTGCCTTAATCGGTTTGTTCTTAGGTTTAACAATATTCTTTTTTCAAATACATTTACCTCTAAGTGTTATTAGATTAGTTAATTTTATATGTGATGCGGGAACACCATGTGCCCTAATTGCTATGGGTATTTTGCTATCTTACCAAACTGATAAAACTCAAATCAAACTGTCTATAGTAATAACTTTACTAAAAATATTAATTTTCCCATTAATACTCTTTATCATTTTGTATTTGATTGATTACGACCTTAATATTTCAAGAACAACAATGATGGTCGCAGCTGCTCCAATAGGTGCTATGGGCTTAGTTTTTGCTTCTATATATAATGTGACTACTGATGCTGTAGTTAGGTCAGGTATAATTTCTTATATTCTAGCGTTGTTAAGTATACCTTTTGTTGGAAATATAACTCCTTAAGGTGAACTTAATTCAATAACATGAATACACTATTTATAAATGATAAATTAATATATCAGCAATTAATATGATTGTTACTATGATTGAATAAGGAATTAAAATTTTATTGTAACAGATAGTTTTTTTTGTCGCGTGAAAACTATTACTAACTTTACTTAACATATTAATAATATAACCAAAATAATATTTATTATCAAACTTTTTCTATATTTAGTATTTATTAAAAATTAAAGTCTATATTTAGTATTTATTCAAATGTTTAAATAATACTTTAGCCTGACAAATAAAAACATATCACTGAAATTTTATAAAATTAAAATTATGTTAAAAAATTATTTAAATAGATATTATTAAATTATTATTAATAGTATTTTATACGTAGGAAAATACATTCAAATAATTAAAAAATAAGAAAAGAGTAACTAAAATGAACTATTTCAAAGAAAGAGAATTTTTCCATGAAGGTATGAGACATTTTCAAGATCTTTTCGATGGTAAAAGAACAGCTGAAGCGATAGAGAAAAATAGAAAGCATTATGAATTTTGGGATGATGAAAAAGAAATCATTAAAAATTCAAATTTTTTCTTCATAGCAAGTTCTTGGAATGGCTATATAGATTGTAATATAAAGTCAGGTGATACAGGATTCGTAAAAATAATTGATAATGGAACTATTGAATATCCAGAATATGATGGAAATTCAATGTATCGTACTGCAGGAAATATTTTTAAAAACCCAAACGTAGGGCTGCTCTTTATAAACTTTGATGGTAAGAGTCGTAGGATAAGGATCA
Organism: Alphaproteobacteria bacterium; assembly: GCA_038131545.1. Taxonomy (GTDB): domain Bacteria; phylum Pseudomonadota; class Alphaproteobacteria; order Puniceispirillales; family Marisalimonadaceae; genus TMED54. Next base: position 245,456 of record JAYPPQ010000004.1, on the reverse strand, counting down.
ATGGTTATGCAACTATACATCATGACAATAAGACTTTAAATAAGCATTTTGGTGCAAAGTTTGTCATTAGAATTAAATGTGAAATTTATCCAAATTGTCCTCGATATATTCCAGATTTAGATACCAAGAAACCTTCCGTTTATGTCCCAAGAAAGGGACAAGGTATTCCACCAGCACCTGAATGGAAAGAAAGAGATTATATCAAAAATATTTTACCTAAAGACGACCCTCATAAAAAATAGCTTAAGCATGACAGCATTTAACAATAAATGTAAAAATATCCGAGCCCTTAACTGTATAAATTTAACAAAGGTTTCATGTCTAGATTTTGTTTTATTAATTACCTGTAATCTTACAAAGCGATTCTGTTTTTATACTAGTTGATTTTGGTGATAGTTTATTTCTATATGGGTAAATGATTTCATTACCTATTTTCTCTAAAATATCAAAATGCTTGTAATCTTTTAATGTCCAGATTGCTGACATAATATTTGGAGATTCTATCGATCTAGTAATTTCTAATTCACTATCTGGTAATTTATTTATATGTTTCGGCCATTGTTGCTTTAAAACCATAATAAACATTTCACAATCTTCATTTGATGAAAAAGTATTAGTAATTACTCTTCTAAATCTTTTTCTAGATGCATATTCTTCCCACTCCATTACTGACCCTTTTTATGTTTAATAACTACTTTATTTTTATTAAAGATAACAATATTTGAAATAAAATGGAATAAGCCTGACGGCAAGTGACAATAAATGTGACAACACTATACCCATAAAAACGGAAAAAGCCCACAATCCGAAGACTGCAGGCTCTCTTGTAAGTAATTGATTTTATGAAACTTTTTGGTTGCGGGGGCAGGATTTGAACCTGCGACCTTCAGGTTATGAGCCTGACGAGCTACCGGGCTGCTCCACCCCGCGTCAATAAAAATATGAGGTTAAAAGACCTGGCAACGACTTACTCTTCCACACCTTAAGATGCAGTACCATCAGCGCTATAGGATTTCACTTCCGAGTTCGGAATGGGATCGGGTGGGGCACCTATGCCATAATCACCAGGTCATTTAACCTCATATGAAATATTAAATTATCCGATAACTGCTTTCATGACGGTTGATCAAGCGATTCGAACTATTAGTACTAGTTAGCTGAACACATTACTGTGCTTACACACCTAGCCTATCAACGTGGTCGTCTCCCACGGTTCTCAATGAATCCTAGTTTTGAGGTGGGCTTCCCGCTTAGATGCTTTCAGCAGTTATCCCTTCAGCACTTAGCTACCCGGCGGTGCCACTGGCGTGACAACCGGTACACCAGAGGTGCGTCCATCCCGGTCCTCTCGTACTAGGGACAGCTCCTCTCAAGATTCAAACACCCACGGCAGATAGGGACCGAACTGTCTCACGACGTTCTAAACCCAGCTCACGTACCACTTTAATTGGCGAACAGCCAAACCCTTGGGACCTGCTCCAGCCCCAGGATGTGATGAGCCGACATCGAGGTGCCAAACACCCCCGTCGATGTGAACTCTTGGGGGGTATCAGCCTGTTATCCCCGGCGTACCTTTTATCCGTTGAGCGATGGCCCTTCCACGCAGAACCACCGGATCACTATGACCGACTTTCGTCTCTGCTCGACTTGTCAGTCTCGCAGTCAGGCAGGCTTATGCCATTACACTCCACAGCTGATGTCCGACCAGCTTGAGCCTACCTTCGCGCGCCTCCGTTACCATTTGGGAGGCGACCGCCCCAGTCAAACTACCCACCATGCAGGGTCCCGGATTAGGATAACTAATCTCGGTTAGACAACAAAGCGAGGAAGGGTGGTATCTCAAGGATGACTCCCTCATGGCTGGCGCCACAAGTTCCAAGTCTCCCACCTATCCTGCACATCCTAGCTCTATTGCCACTGCAAAGCTATAGTAAAGGTGCACGGGGTCTTTCCGTCTGACCGCGGGTACCCCGCATCTTCACGGGGAATTCAATTTCGCTGAGTTGGTGTTGGAGACAGCGGGGAAGTCGTTACGCCATTCGTGCAGGTCGGAACTTACCCGACAAGGAATTTCGCTACCTTAGGACCGTTATAGTTACGGCCGCCGTTTACCGGGGCTTCAATTCGGCGCTTGCACACCTCCTCTTAACCTTCCGGCACCGGGCAGGCGTCAGACCCTATACATCGTGTTACCACTTAGCAGAGTCCTGTGTTTTTAATAAACAGTCGCTACCCCCAATTTTGTGCCACCTAGCACTGGTTGCCCAGCATAGGTCCCCCTTCTCCCTAAGTTACAGGGGCATTTTGCCGAGTTCCTTCAACACCATTCTCTCAAGCGCCTTGGTATTCTCTACCTGCCTACCTGTGTCGGTTTCGGGTACGGTCTTAGTGATGGAGCTATTTCCTGGAACAGCTTAACTGCAAACTCAATCCAATAAGAATTTACAATCTTTACTATTCGTCACTTCCATCAGGTTACGGAATATTTACCGTATTCCCATCGACTACGGCTTTCGCCCTCATCTTAGGGGCCGACTAACCCTGCGCGGATTAACCTTGCGCAGGAACCCTTAGGCTTCCGGCGAGAGTGTTTCTCACACTCTTTATCGCTACTCATGTCAGCATTCTCACTTCTGATATCTCCAGCAACACTCACGTGTTACCTTCAACGATTTACAGAACGCTCCGCTACCATGCCTTACGGCATCCACAGCTTCGGTATATGGCTTTAGCCCCGTTACATCTTCGGCGCAGACCGGCTTATTTAGACCAGTGAGCTGTTACGCTTTCTTTAAAGGATGGCTGCTTCTAAGCCAACCTCCTGGCTGTCTTGGTCTTTCCACATCCTTTCCCACTTAGCCACAATTTAGGGACCTTAGCTGGTGGTCTGGGCTCTTTCCCTCTCGTCCAAGGACCTTAGCACCCATGGACTGTCTGCTATGCTCTACTTACTGGT